>JABMDK010000015.1:41493-66257 GCA_015903995.1 Nitrospira sp. | reverse complement strand
TGGTGAGATCGCGTCGCTCTCCACCTCGCCCCTTTGGCTGTACTTGCTGTTCCATTGCCCGGGTAGGGCCTGAAGAAGAGGGGGGGGATGTTCGTTGGAGATCGTCGCTCGTTTCTTTAATCGATTGAAACTCTTGGGCCTTCTTCCACAAATAATACTCGTAGTCACCGATGAAGTTCCGCGCCTGACCCTCTTCGATCTCAACGACCCGGGTCGCGATGCGTGCCAGAAACGTCGGATCGTGGGAAATGAAGATGATGGTCCCGGGGAATTCAGCCAATGCATCTGTGAGCACATCCACTGAGGCTGGATCCAAATGGTTCGTCGGCTCATCGAGCAGCAAGGTGTTGGCGGGTTCGACCAGCATGCGGGCTAAGGCCACCCGGTTTCGCTCACCACCGCTCAAAGCCTTGATCGGTTTCTTCTGATCCTGGCCGGAAAACAAGAAGGCGCCGGCGATGCCGCGCAGGAAATTCATTTCCGCATGCTTGGTGACTTCTTCCAGCGATTCGAGAATCGAGTGCTCGGGATTCAAGGTCTCCGCCTGATGCTGGGCGAAGTAGTGCAACGTCACGCCGTGTCCGACGGTTCTGGTCCCGGTATCGGGAGGAAGGACGCCAGCGAGCATCTTCAAGAGCGTACTCTTTCCGGCTCCGTTCTCACCAACCAGTGCGATACGTTGGCCACGCTCGACGGAAAAATCGAGCGTCTTGTAGACCACTTTTTCACCGTAGCGCTTACTGGCTCCAGTCAGGTCTAACACCTGACGGCCGCTGGCCGACGGAAGGGGAAACCGGAACTTGACGCGCTTTGGATCCCGCTGGATTTCAATCCGCTTGACCTTTTCAAGCTGCTTCAGTCGCGACTGAACCTGACTGGCTTTGTTCGCCTGGTACCGGAAGCGATCGACAAACTTTTGAACCCGAGCGATCTCTTTCGATTGGCGAGCCGCAGAGGCGTGTAGTTGAGCATCCTTTTCGGTTTTCAGTTTGCGGAAGAGCGAATAGTTGCCACGGTATTCCTCGATCTTATGGTGCCGTAGTTCCCAGATGTGCGTGACGACTCGATCTAGAAAGGCGGTGTCGTGGCTGATGATCAGGAGCGTCATGCCCGACTGTAAAAGAAACTGCTCGAACCAGCGCTGAGTCGGCTTGTCCAAATGGTTGGTCGGCTCGTCCAGCATGAGTACGTCGGGATTGGACAGGAGCAGATGCCCCAACGCGACCCGCATCCGGTAGCCTCCGGACAGTTTCTCGACGGGGCGATCGAAATCGACCTCCGTAAACCCCAAGCCCATCAGGATGCGCTTGGCTTCGTGCTCAGGGTACTCGTCACGATGTGTGGCATCGAGGACGGTCTTGCCAGTGATGGTTTCTAGTTCCTGCGGAAGGTAGCCGATTCGAAGACGAGGTCGCTTGCGGATCGAGCCTTCGTCCGGCGACTCTTCACCAAGGACCATACGAAAGAGCGTAGTTTTTCCGGCGCCGTTCGGTCCGACCAAGCCGACTCGTGAATTCGGGCGAAGATGTGCGGAGGCCTCAGTAAGCAGCACCTTCGTGGAATATTGTTTGCTGATGGATTCAATTTGGAGCATCGACACAAACCTTCCGTGTGAAATGGGATGACCGGGTCACCCGAGATGAACGTGAACGAGGGAAACAGCTAACAGGTCGGAAGGCGAGGGAGCTGAAGAAAGCTGAGCAGAAGTGATGCGTACAAGGTAAACATCCTAGAATCCTAAACCCTAAGAGGTGTTTATCTAGGGCAACGGTTACGAAACTACCCGAAGGAGCCGACGGACCAAGCAAAGCTCACTCGATTCAAGCCACTGACACTTTCTGGTTTTATCCGTTGGCTCAATTGCGAACAGCCTTAAAATAGACGGCGACACACACGAAACGCGGTTTGGTGGAGCTGGCCGGGATTGAACCGGCGACCTCGTGAATGCCATTCACGCGCGCTCCCAACTGCGCTACAGCCCCACCCTGGGAGATTCAGAGATCGAAATTAATATGGAAAATTAAGGCGTTGAAACAACTTGTGCCATGCTAACACGCAGCTTTGAGCCAGTCAACCGACCAGTCGTTGCCTCACAGTGTCATGACCGTGAAGAAAGATGTGAATGCAAAGCATCGCAACGATCATCTTGACAAAAGAATAGGTCGCACCTACCATGAGGCCCCTTGGCTCTGATCTCCCAATCGGGTCAGAGCTATTTTTTCGTGCTGACTCCGGCTGTGGGTAGCTGTAACTATGGGCAATCTCGTCATTATCGGTGCTCAGTGGGGCGATGAAGGCAAGGGCAAGATCGTCGACATCTTAGCCCGGGGCGCTGACATCGTTGTACGCTATCAAGGTGGCTCCAACGCCGGGCATACCGTGATCAACGAGCGGGGGACCTATATTTTTCATCTCATTCCCTCGGGAATTTTGTACCGGGGGACGACCTGTGTCATTGGCAACGGTGTCGTCGTCGATCCTGGTTCCCTGATCGAAGAGATGGATCTGCTCCAGACCAAGGGCATCACGATCGGCAAGAACTTCGCCGTCAGTCAGCGGGCACACCTGATCCTGCCGTATCATAAGGCGATCGATCGCGCGTCGGAACAGTCCAAAGGGTCACGGAAGATTGGGACGACCGGACGGGGGATCGGGCCGTCGTATGCGGACAAGATGGCACGAATCGGGATTCTCATGGGTGACTTGTTGAATCCGCCCTTGTTCAAGAAAAAACTTGAAGAGAACCTTGTGGAGATGAACTGGTTCTTAGAGCGGTTGTACAAGGTCGAGACGTTTCAGGTCGACAAAGTCTTTGATCAATACATGGGCTATGCCGATCGACTCAAGAGCCATATCGTCGACACCACCGTGTTGTTGAATCGTGCGATCGAGAAGAACAAGACGGTCTTATTTGAAGGGGCTCAAGGCACGAACCTGGATGTGGACTTCGGCACCTATCCCTATGTGACCTCATCCAGTGCCGCGGCAGGCGGGGCCTGTACCGGTACCGGTGTCGGGCCGACGATGATCGATGCGGTCATGGGCATCGCCAAGGCCTACTCGACGAGAGTCGGCAGTGGGCCGTTTCCAACCGAGCTGACCGATGAGGTTGGACGAGGACTCCAGGAACGAGGGCGAGAATTTGGGTCGACCACCGGACGGGCGAGGCGATGCGGCTGGTTTGATGCGGTCGTGGTTCGTCACGCGACGCTGGTGAATGGGCTCACATCCCTGGCTCTGACCAAACTCGATGTCCTTGACGGCTGCAAGGAGTTGAAACTCTGCATCGGCTACAGACACGGGGGGACCACCTATAAGGCCATGCCGGCTGATTTGGACGTGTTGACGAACTGCGAGCCAGTCTATCAACGGATGAAGGGGTGGACCACTGCGACGACCGGCACCACCAGCTACAAACAGCTCCCGGTCGAAGCGAAGCGCTACCTGGCTCGCATCGAAGAATTGGCCCAGTGCCGAATCGATATGATTTCGACCGGGTCCAAGCGCGCGGAGACGATCATGCTGCGCAATCCCTTGGACTGTTCTCGCCGACGCCCCAAACGCTCCTGAAAATTTGTCGGATGGTCATCAGTCATCCAGGAATGTTAGGATAGGCCGATTGCTTCGTCGTCATCCGTCAAGAACATAGAAAAATGGTGAGTTGATTTGAGCTGCAGGATGTTCAAAATGGCCGACAACAAGGCCGCAGCGAGCGAAAATCCGAGTCGTACGGTAGTTGGTACGTCGCAGGGTTTGAGCGATGCGAGAACGCAGTTGGCGACCATTTTCAACATCCTGCCGTGAGCCGGTAGCTCAGTCGGTAGAGCATCGCCCTTTTAAGGCGAGGGCCCTGGGTTCGAGTCCCAGCCGGCTCACCAAACCAATTTTTCAAAGCAAGTACTTCACTCAGAGACAGGCCAATTTGGTGTCGTTGTACTGGTACTTGGCTGCGAAAGATGAGCACTAAGCCATGAAGCTCACACGATCAGCTGTCGAACGTTTGAAAGCACTGGTTCGTGAGCACCCTGAGGACCCCATCGTGAGGGTACAGGTGAAGGATGTGGACGAACAGCGTCTGGCCTTTAGTATCACGCTGGAGCATCAGATTCAGTCGGATGATAAGGCACGGACCGTGGATGGCTTGACGGTGGCGATCCCTTCCGCCGGCGCTATGCGTATGGAGGGCATCACTATGGACTACCAGGAACCAGGCGGGTTCACATTCCGCCACGCCAATCACCAGAATGATTTCCGGCTCAATCTCATCAACTTGAACTGACTCTATTCAGCGTTCGAGTCTCAGCAGATTCGCTCAGCTTCCCTCATTGCCTGGTCGATCATCCTTCCCCATTTGTGGTCCTGCCTTTGCAACTTGTGCAGGTCGACGCCCCAGAGAGAGGTAATCTGTTGCATAATGCCCCAGATGCTCTAGCTTGCTGGGGTATCTTGGGGCAGTCGATGCTTGCTAATCCTAACGGGAGAACGGGATGACTGAAGAATGGGGCGCGATCCTCGTCGTCGATGATGATGCCGATATGCGGGAATTGGCCTATGACATGCTGAAAGATCGCGGTCATCAGGTCACGACGGCTGGAAGCGGAGAGGAGGCTCTGAAACGGTTGACCGAAGAAGACTATGCGGTCGTTCTCACGGATCTTCGCATGAAAGGGATGCAGGGGCTCGAATTGCTGACCCAGATCAAACGAGACCATCCGGATATCAACGTGATTCTCATGACCGCCTTTGGATCGGTGGAGACGGCGGTCGAAGCCATGAAACACGGGGCGAACGATTACCTCACCAAGCCGGTCAAGAAAGACGAGCTGATCCGCGTCGTCGAACGGGTAATCAGAGAAGCGGCGCTTCGGCGGGAGGTCAGACGGCTCAGAAAAGAGGTCCACAAGGAATACAGTTTTCATCACATCTTAGGTAAGAGCAAGGCGATCCAGGCGGTGTTCGATTTGATTCGCCGGGTGGCCGATAGTCCGACCAACGTCCTGATCACGGGAGAAAGCGGGACTGGCAAAGAGTTGGTTGCCAAAGCTATTCACTACAATAGTGACAGAAAGGATGCTCCCTTTATTCCAGTGAACTGTGCGGCGATTCCAGAGCAACTCTTGGAGAGCGAACTGTTCGGGCATATGCGAGGCGCCTTTACCGATGCGAAGATGGATAAGCGGGGATTGTTTGAAGAAGCGCAGAAAGGCACGCTGTTTCTCGACGAGATCAGTGAGCTGCCGCTCATGCTTCAGGCCAAAATTCTTCGCGCGATCCAAGAAAGGGAAATTAGGCGGGTGGGAGCGACCAAGCCGATCTCGGTGGATGTCCGGATCATCGCAGCCACCAACTTGAACCTCAATGAGGAGATCAAAAACAAGCGATTTCGAGAAGATTTGTACTACCGACTCAACGTCATTGAGCTGAAGTTGCCGCCGTTACGGGAACGTCGCGAAGATATTCCGCTCCTGGTGGAGGCCTTTCTCAAGAAGTGCGGTGAGACCCGTGGAAAGGAAGTCAAGGGTGTCAGCGAGGCCGCTCTAGCCATGTTGATGGACTATACCTAAGTGGTAAGCCATACACGACGGCTTCTCGATCCGATATATAGACGTCAAGTTCACTCCTGATCCCAAACTCTCCCGGCAGGTAGATCCCCGGCTCGATTGAAAAACAGGTTCTCGGCAGAAGCCGACGACTATCCTGAGTTTCGAGGTTGTCGATATTGGCTCCATTACCATGGACTTCCTCACCGATCGAGTGGCCGGTTCGATGAATGAAGAAGTCGCCGTAGCCTGCCGTACGAATCGTAGTGCGGCAAATATCATCAACCTCCCATCCGCACGGAATGGCCGGTCGCCACCTGATCCTGGACAAACGACAGTGCCGCATCGCGTCCGCGTCGAACATGTTCAAAGATCATGCGCTGTTTTGCTGGTACTGCTGCGCCGGTATAGCCTGTCCACGTGATATCCCCATAGACCGAGCCTGGTGCCGTTTGCTTCGCCCATAGGTCGATCAGAACTAAATTGTCACGAGTGATGGGTGAAGAGCTTGACTCAGTCGGCCCATAATGGGGATCGGCACTGTGAGCATCAACCGCT
The DNA here is from genome assembly GCA_015903995.1 of Nitrospira sp. GTDB lineage: Bacteria > Nitrospirota > Nitrospiria > Nitrospirales > Nitrospiraceae > Nitrospira_D. Next base: position 60,159 of record JABMDK010000015.1, on the reverse strand, counting down.
GCAATTGGAGCGCTGGACGTCGTCATGCCTGCATCACGAATGCGTGAGAGAATGAATTGTTGCAAATCATATTCGGATAACCGACGTTCGTTGGTGACACAAGAGGCGACATGGGCGAAGGCCTCATCGACGATGTTTCTGAGCGCCGTCACAGCATATCGATGGGATTCCAATTGTGTATCCGTCCAGACCGCCTCAAATCGTTGGACAAGATCAGCTGATGAGATCACCTCAAGTCCAAAACTTCTGATCAATTCGATGGTACCGGCGTCCACTCTGGATAGATACGGAACAGCGTTGAACGGTGAGTACTGCATGACGATTCGCCGTCGGCCTCGCAGCAGGGAGGCCAATACCGTATGTTGGTGTTCCCATGAGACATACTGCTGGACTTGACCGGGTAGCTCATCCAGCACATGTGGTTCGATCCTGTGAAGGAGTTTGACCGGTTCGCCGGATGTGGGGATCCAATAGTACCAGCGCCGAGTGACATGCTGGGTCGGATCAAGGAGCAAGACCCGATAGGCTAATGGGTCGCTGCCGCGAAAGTCGTAGAATAGCCATCCATCAGCCATGCCCATATCCCTGAGAGCGTCTTGGATTGCAACAATCCGCGTTTGGTGGGCAACATCGCTCATGGGTTTCCATCTTATCCTCGGGGTACAGGTGCGTCAATCAAGCCTCTGGTCCCTGTGTGAATCATGGTACAATGGCTCCCCATGGTTCCGGAATCAAATCGATATGTCCCATCTTACCGAGTCACGTTCTTCTTCGGGCCTGAGCCGGTCGAGGGGCACCCCGACGTGCTGGCCTGCGTGTTCAACGTGAAAAAACGGAGTTGGAAAGCGGGTATCCAGGTCTCTGTTGAGATTGGCACCGACCAGCTGTCGGTTCTTCGACAGAAGATGCGTCTTGCCGATCGACTGGCGAAGAGTTTGATGGCACTCGATCCTCACGAGCGTCCTCACTATCAAGAACGCATAGTAGCTTGCTTCGCACAAGCTATTTGTTGGTGTAAGCTGGATCTCAGGCTGCAGGCGGGTGTGGCTCAAGAAAATCAACGAATCCAAGCTGAGGAGTTGACGATCGAATTGGATCAGGAGATCAGTCATCGCGCAGACTACGTTTTCGCGTATATCCTGGGAGAGTTGGATCTCATCCCTGATCCTTCGGTGCCATCATCCTGTTAAGGTCGAGATCCCCTCGGGGGTTGCATTCAGGAGAGAATTTGTTATAACGCATGCCAAGATTCGTGTATGATCATTCACGTATCCCATCATTGTGGATGTGAAAAGGAAGGAGGCGCTTCACGTGAGACTCCCTATCGTGGTTCTCATTCTTGTCATCACTTACTGTTCGATGCTTGTCGCTCCAGCTTGGAGTCAGTCGTCGACCGCTGACACACAACAAGGGACGGCCTCCGGCGCCGGCATGGGAGCTGCTTCAGCTGCCGCCACGATCTTGTATTTCCCCTTTAAAGCCGCATTTGCCATCGGGGGTGGAATCGTCGGTGGTCTCGCCTATGTGTTTTCGGGATTCAGTGAACCAACGGCAAAGAGTATCTGGGTTCCCAGCATGTACGGGACCTACGTCATTACTCCTGAGCATCTCAGCGGCGATCGTCCGGTACGTTTCCTCGGTGTTGCTGCAGAAAATGAGGGAACCACCGTCACGCCTGCTCCGGTGAACTAGCCTGCACCTTGAGTATGAAGCCTGTCATTGGCGTAACCCCAGACTTTAATGCCGGTGACAGGAAGGATATGGGTGGGCACGAGCCAACCTACTTTTTGCGGGCTCGCTACATTCGCGCCGTTGAAGAACTCGGTGGTATTCCTCTGATCCTCCCTCTCGTTGCAGAACCGTCTGCCAGGCGCCGGCTTCTTGACCGTGTCGATGGGCTGCTCCTCACCGGTAGCGGACCAGATCTTTCACCGAGTCTCTATGGAGAACGGCAGCGCTACAAGTTTCCGCTGGTGAGCGAGCGCCGCGCCAACTTTGAGTTGGAGGTAGTTCTTCAGGCCAGAAAGCGGGACCTACCGCTCTTGGGAATCTGTGGAGGGATGCAGACGGTCAATGTCGCTTGTGGAGGGAGTCTGTATCAGGACATCCCTGCACAAGTCCCCGGCGCATTGGATCATCGACAAAAAAGGAAGGCGATCCATGTCGCTCACCCAGTGACTGTGACACCCAAGAGCCTCTTGAACAAGGTGGTCGCAACGAGAACGCTTATGGTGAATAGTTCGCATCATCAATCGGTCAAGACGGTCGCACCATCGCTTCGGACAAGTGCCGTGGCACCCGATGGGATTATCGAAGCGATCGAATCCCCCGCACATCGATTTCTCCTCGCTATCCAATGGCACCCCGAATTCTTGTTCGAGCGGCATGCGGTCCATCGTCGGCTGTTTGAAGCCCTGGTACGCGCAGCCCACCGGACAGGTGCATAATCCCCCCTGGACCATTCCAGCCATCACCGCCGACTGGTTCCGTGGTCCTGACCATACGTTGATCTCAGATGGAACCGCAGCGTCGTGACTCCATCACAGCGAATTACGGCAGGTAGAGCTCGGGAGGGACCGTGATCAGCCAACTGCTCCGAACGAAACCCATCGATCAAATCCTGGCCGATGCCGAGCATCCAGAGCATCGTCTCAAGAAAACATTAACGGCGTGGGATCTCACGGCGCTTGGGATCGGTGCGATTATTGGGACCGGTATTTTCGTCTTGGTGGGAACCGCCATCGTCGGTGATGCACATCGGCCGGGAGCAGGACCGGGGATTGTTCTCTCCTTTATTCTTTCCGGCATCACCTGTGCGTTAGCCGCGCTGTGTTACGCCGAATTTGCAGCGATGATCCCGGTCGCAGGATCGGCGTACACCTTTTCGTATGCCACGCTGGGGGAGTTTCTCGCCTGGCTCACGGGGTGGAATCTGATTTTGGAATATGGTGTGGCCTGCGTGGCGGTCGCCATCGGCTGGTCGGGCTATTTCAACAAATTATTGAAGCTTGCCGGCCTGGAATTGCCCTATTGGGCAACCAATCCACCGCATTGGGCGGGTGGTCCGGAGGGAAGCATCGCCAACTTTCCAGCGGCCATCATCGTCTTACTGGTCACGGCCATCCTTGTGATAGGAATCAAGGAAAGTGCCCGTGCTGCCGGCATGATCGTACTGCTGAAACTTGCGGTGGTTCTCTTCTTCATCGCCGTGGGGGCTCCCTCCGTCAGCGCTGATAACTGGACGCCCTTCATGCCGAATGGATTTGAGGGGGTCCGTGCTGCGGCTGCGATCATCTTTTTTGCCTATATTGGGTTTGATGCGGTCTCTACAGCTGCAGAGGAGGCTCGGAACCCCCAACGAGACGTTCCGTTGGGTATTCTTGGCTCCCTGGCTGTGTGTACCGTGCTTTATATTTCCGTAGCCGCTGTCCTCACCGGTCTGGTTCCCGCCCGCCAGATCGATATTCACGCTCCGGTGGCTGAAGCGCTCAGTCTTGTCGGGTTTAAATGGGGTGCGGCGATCGTCGCCATCGGAGCTGTCGCGGGTATCACGAGTGTGTTGGTTGTCATGATGTTGGGACAAATCCGCGTGTTCTTTGCCATGTCGCGCGATAGGCTGTTAAGCCCGGGGCTCTCAAAGGTTCATCCAAGGTTTGGCACTCCCCATCGGGCAACGATTCTGACCGGAGCAGCTATCGCGATCCTGGCGGCGTTATTCCAGATCGGGGAAGCGGCCGATATGACCAACATCGGAACATTCTTTGCCTTTATACTCGTCAGTTTTGGAGTCATGCTGCTCCGGTACGCAAAGCCGGAGTTGCCTCGGCCCTTTCGCCTTCCTTTGATGCCTCTCGTGCCTATTTTGAGCATGGCGGCATGTCTGTACCTCATGGCTGGTTTGCCTTGGGCCACATGGATCCGTTTTGTGGTATGGACCATCATTGGAATTCTCGTGTATGCCGCTTACGGGATGAAACACAGTAAGCTGGCCGCACAGACCGTCAATGGTAGCCCGCAGTCACGATGAATGAGGAGCAACCTTAGAAGGAGTCTAGTCCGACTTTCCAGAAGGTTGGGGTGTGGAAGGGGGTGCTGCCGTAACAGTCTCTTCAACGGGAACGGTGACAGTTGGAACCGTGTTTGTGACGGGAGCAGCCGGGACAGGCGATCCAGAGGCGGTTTCTACTGGAGCGGTTGCGGCCTTGGGCGGAGTGGCCGGTTTAGGTGGGGAGGCAGCTGGCTTGGGAGGCGCAGGTCTTTCCGGCTTGATGCCTCCTTCCCAGGCCGGACCCGAATACATGTCCGCCGTTAAGCCCTTAGTCTTCCATTTTTCCTCGAAATCAGCAGCGGCTTTATTCGGCGTTTCACCGACGCCCATGACATCGTTCCATGGATAGACTTTCGGGCCAATCTGGCAGCCCGATTCCGTCCGCCGCAAATAGATCGCGATCGGATTACCCCGATAGGGTCCAAGAAAAATATGGACAGATCCAACGTACTCAAGCAATGAGGCCATAAGGCCCTCCAACGAACGCTCATGATGCCACAAGAGAGGAGAAGAGGGCAAGGTATTCAGCAGGGAGAAGGGAGGTTTCGCTTCCTCACTTCAGTCCGGGGTGGTCTTCTCTCTCTAGTGGAGGTCGGGAGTTCTTCCGAGAGACACTGCACAAAGTTGTCCACTCTCATATTTTGAAAACAAAAAAGCAAAGGTCATAGGTCGGCTTTCACGACTCGTTCTCGTGTCCGGTCGATGGAGCGCAAGAGCGCTTTGTGGCTACGGCACCCCACCACAAGTTTGGCATCGGAAATCATCACGGGGCGATAGGGAAGCAGGAAACCCTCTTTCACGCGGCGAATACGCGCGAGAGACTGGGTCAACCGCCCGGCCGAGATGTCTCCGTTTGCCACGGCTTTGTCCACGGCAGTCAGCGCGGTGACGACTCGGTTGCGGTCCTTACAGATCAACGGCATGTCGCAACCGGCTTGGATGGCCTGGATGGTCGCGTCGCCGATACCGTAGTGATCAATGATGGCATGCATCTCAAGGTCATCCGTCAACACGACACCGCCGTAGTGCAACTCCTCACGAAGAAATCTTCCGATGATCGTCGGGGACAGGGTTGCCGGCCGTTTCTCATCCAACGCCTGGTAGAGCACGTGGGCCGTCATTATCGTCGCCACGCCGTTTGCCACCGCCCGCCGGAATGGAGGAAACTCAATGTGCTCCAATCGTTCACGCGGTGCCGTCACGATGGGCAACTCCTTGTGCGAGTCCGAGTTGGTATCGCCATGACCGGGAAAATGTTTTCCACAGGCCACGACGCGATTGTCCTGGAGGCCTCCCACTGTGGCCAACCCCAATTCAGCGACGACGTCGGGTGTCGTGCCGAATGCTCGATCTCCGATGACCGGATTGGCGGGGTTGCTGTTCACATCCAGTACGGGAGACATATTCATGTTGATGCCGACGGCCTTGAGCTCTGTTGCGGTCGTGGCTGCCGCAGCATAAGCCAGTTCAGAGGAACGGCAGTGCCCGAGGACTTCACAGGGTGGAAAAATTGTAAAGTCTTTCGGTAACCGTGAGACTCGGCCACCTTCTTGATCGATGGAGATCAGGAGAGGGGAGTGTGGACTGCAGCGTTGAAGATCGCTTGTCAATTCCACGATCTGTGCGATCGATTCGAGGTTTCTGGAAAACAGGATGATCCCACCGGGCTTGTATTCTCTGATGAAGGAGGCGAGCTCAGCCGACACAGTGGTGCCCTCGAACCCTATCATGAAGAGTTGGCCGATCTGGTCGTACGACATCGTCGAACCGTCTTTCTCTTGTCCTACAGTGAGCGATTGATGAGGAATTGGATCAATAGTCTGGTCCCGATGCCGGTTGGGCCTTTGGGGATATACGCCCGCTCCCGCTCGCTCCAATCGGTACTGGCGATGTCGAGATGCACCCAAGGGGCGTCGCCGACGAACTTGCTTAAGAAGAGAGCCGCCGTGATCATGCCACCCCCGCGGCCGCCGATGTTCCGCATGTCGGCCACATCGCTGCGCAGTTGCTCGAAATACTCTTCCCACAACGGCATTTCCCATACCCGCTCGCCTGCGCGAAGGCCGGCCTTATGAATCGCATCTTTTAACGTCGCATCGGTACCGAACATGCCGATCGCGAACTGACCCAGCGCGACGACGCACGCCCCTGTCAGCGTCGCGATGTCGATCAGCGCGGCCGGCTTGAATCGCGTCGCATAGGCAAGGCCGTCGGACAGGATCAGGCGGCCCTCGGCGTCCGTGTTCTGCACCTCCACGGTTTTGCCCGAAAGGGTCTTGACCACGTCACCCGGTCGCATTGCCCGCCCCCCAGGCATGTTCTCCGCCGCCGGGAGGATGCTGATAAGATTGAGGGGGAGCTTCAGACGAGCCGCCGCCCGCATTGCAGCCAACACCTCTGCGCCACCGGTCATATCAGCCTTCATCTGTTCCATATTCTCCGCCGGTTTGAGCGAGATCCCACCCGTGTCGAAGGTGATCGTTTTGCCGACGAGTACGACCGGGCGGTCGCCTTTGTTCTTGGCTCCCTGGTACTGAAGAATAATGAACTTCGGCGGCTCATGGCTGCCTTTCGCGACCCCCAGTAGAGCACCCATGCCGAGTTGTTCCATCTCCTTTTGTTCGAGGATCTTGAGATTCACGCCGACTTCCTTCGCCACGGTTTTTGCCTCACTGGCGATCCTGGTCGGTGTCATCACATTCGAGGGATGGTTGCAGAGATCCCGAACATAGACTGTCGCTTCAGCGGTCGCGACACCGCGGCGGATCCCTTCAGACAACTGGCGCAGGTGATCTTTCTGGGGAGTCAGAACGGTCATCGCCGTCACTCCCTTACCCGTTGGCGCGTCGCTGCGATAGGTCGTGAATTGATAGTTTCCTAAGATTGCCCCTTCGGTCATGGTCTGACCAACGTCGATCGGCGACGCTCCATGCGGCACGATACTCGGGAGCGCCACTGCAAAGGCGCCGGATTTGGCTTGGCGAACCCGTTTGACGGCATGCCCCATCGCCTGTCGGATATGATCCAAACCCAGGTCCTGTTTTTTCCCAAGTCCGACAAGAATCAAGCGCTTCGTTGGAATTTTCCCGTGGGTGTGAAATACAACGACCGTACCGGCCTTTCCATCGAACTCCTTGGACTGCAGCAGATCACGGAGGGCTCCACCGAGCGCTCTATCGAGAATTGCCCCATCTACCTTCGGCAGTCCCTCCCCTTCACACAGCAGGAGGACCAGCGCGTCAGTGGTTTCGGTGTCGACCTGTCCATGTTTCGCGTGAACTCGCAGCATAGGCATTCGATTCTCCTTTGGTGCATCAATGATGCGATGCATCATCCGCCGATTGTTGGTGGTCATCGGGACTTCTCCATCCCGATCACCGGAGACATTCTTCACACTCCTCGCATATCAGGCGCCCAGATGTGCTTGTGGAGTTGCAACTGAAGGCGAATCGGTAATCGATCTGCCAAGAGCCATTCGGCCAACTGTCGCGGGTCCAGCGCACCAAATACCGGACTGAAGAGAACCGCACAGCGATCAATCAACTGGAAGCGATCCAGAATGCTCTTCGCCCATTCGTAATCGCTCCGGTCTTGCATGACGAATTTTGCTTCGTCCTGTGACCGCAACCGTTCGACATTGGGCCAGTACATCCGTTCCGTCATGCCGCTTCCCGGGCATTTCACGTCCAAGATAATACGGACCGATGGGTCGACGATGGCGGTATCCACCGCTCCGCTCGTTTCAAGGAGAACCGTGAATCCTTCACGGCACAATCGACGAAGCAATGTGCCGGTATCCGGTTGCGCTAATGGTTCACCTCCTGTCACTTCCACCATCTGACACCCATAGGATCGTACCCTGTCGAGAATGTCGTCGATGGACCGGTCCGTTCCGCCAAAGAACGCATAGTCCGTGTCACACCAGGTGCATCGCAGCGGGCACCCGGTCAAGCGGACGAACACGCAGGGGAGACCGGCAAAGGTCGACTCGCCTTGAACGCTATGAAAAATTTCCGTGACGCGCATGTGCTGTGTGTGAACTGACCGAATAGTCGATTGGATGATTCACCGAGGAGGCGGTTGATTCGATCACAAAGAGTCACTCATAGCCATTTGACGATCGGCCAGCTCTTCTGTCGGGCGATGGAGGCCATGCCGCGAATCGGGTTCACCACCGTCGGATGGCCTACGGCCCGGAGTAGGTCTAGATCGCCAGGGCTGTCTCCGTAGGCATAGCATTGGGAGAGATCCAACGTCAGTTCATGGGACAATCGATCAATGAGTTGGCGTTTCCCCTCCCCATAGGGCAGCGGGGGCACAAGGAAACCGGTATAGAGTCCGTTCTGTTGCTCCAATCGAGTGGCAAAGCATCGATCAGCTCGAAGCGCGTCTGCGACGGGGGCGATCAGAAAATCGATGGACCCTGTCACGAAAATGATGGCGTGGCCGGCACGGCGATGCTCGTCGAGCATCCGCATGGCTGCGGGGGAGACACGAGGACAGAGTTCCTCGCGACAAAACTCCTCGCCCAACGGTTGAATCACTTGCGAAGGTTTTCCGGCCAGGTACAGTTTTCGCTTGCGGAGCGGGTGCAGCGACAATGCCGGGAAATGTCGCAGGAGCCACGATACACTCTCACGAGCTTCAGGCCACCCGACGATACCGCGTCGCCACAGCCAGCGGAAAAATCTCAGTTCACTCGCTTCACCAGGCAAAATAGTATTGTCGACATCAAAAAATGCCGCAATGGAAGAGGAGAGACCTTGTTGGTCTGTTCGTATCATGGAAGAAGGCCCCAGGACAATGAGATGCCGATTCTACCGAACGTCTGGTTGATTGACAACAATTTTACCCTACTTCTATAATGCCCCTCCCTTAGTCAGGCGTCCCTGGTGACGCTTCTGATTTTTCGGTAGCCGAAGTGGTGGAATGGCAGACACGCACGTTTGAGGGGCGTGTGGCGAAAGCCGTGCGGGTTCAAGTCCCGCCTTCGGCACCATAATGATTGATGCAGCCCGCTGATTTCCCGCTAGAGACTCCGGGCCATTTGGATCTAGACTTTCACCTATTCCCATAGGACACTAGCTCTCTCCTGAGGTCTTTTCTCAAGAGGCAGTGGGCTGGGCTGTCACCATCAATTAGCATTCGCGACGTGACATGGTCGCTCCTGTGAGTTGAGCTGGCTGTTGAGGTACTGTCGGCGTCGCGCGGCAAGGAGCCCCTCATCATGAGTCCTACAAGTCACCGCCCTGAATTGGATCTGCTCCGCAGGCAGGTCGCCGATCTCGCCCGCGAGCTCGCCGAACGGGACCGAGTGCTGCACGAACAGACCCGTCACCGTGAGGTCGTACAAGCGCTTGCTCACCTAGGGAGTTGGAATTGGGACATCGCAAGCGGCGAGGTGGAATGGTCGGATGAACTCTACCGGATCTTCGGCTATGAACCTCGATCACGAGCGGTCACCTTCGACAGCTTTGTGTCTGGACTCTGGTCTCGTGGTGGACGCCAATGATGCCGCCTGTCAGCTGTTCGCCTATCGTAAAGAAGAAGTCGTAGGACGCACGACGCAACAAATAGGAATCTGGCCCTCGACGGAGGCACGGGACCGTTACCTCGAACTGTTGAAGCGTCAGGGATCAGTCCGCAACGTGGAAGTGGCTCTACGAAGCAAGAGTGGCGAAATTCGCCAGTGCCTCTTGTCGTCGGAACTGATCGAGTTGAATGGCAAGCAATGCAGTGTGACGGTTGGTGACGATATCACTGAGAGCAAGCGCTTGGAAAGAGCGCTGCGGTTGACCCAGTTCTCTGTGGATCGGGCTGTGGAAGCGATCTTGTGGTTAGACCCGAACGCTCGAATATTCAGCGTCAATGATACCGCATGCCGAATGTTGGACTACTCACGCGAGCAACTGATGGCCATGACGGTCCATGATATTGACCCAAATTTCCCCGTAGAGCGGTGGGGGACTCATTGGAATAATCTCAAACAGCAGGGAGCGTTGACATTCGATGCGACGTTTTGGTCACGATGTGGACTCGTCTTGCAGTGACCTTCAATTATCTGCAGTATGAAGGGAAAGAGTACGGCTGTATGATCTTACGGGATATTGGAGAGCGCAAACGGGCTGAAGCCGAGCTTCACCGCTCCCATATGTTCTTGCGGCAGGTGATCGATACAGCCCCAAATCTCATCTTCGCCAAGGATCGTGAAGGACATTTTGCGATGGCCAACAAGGCTGTGGCCGATTGGTATGGCACGACGGTGGAAGAGTTGATCGGGAAATCGGATTCAGACTTCGATGCGAAAGCGGAAGAGGTAGAGTTCTTTCGGCGGAGCGATCTTGAGGTCATGAATTCCGGGAGGGATCGGTTCATCCCGGAGGAAAGGCTGACCGATGCTGAGGGAAAGACGCGCTGGTTACAGATGGTCAAGCGGCCGATTTTCGACGATCAAGGACAGGTTCACATGGTGTTGGGTGCCGCGACGGAGATTTGAGCGCCGCACTTCAAGAACGAGAGCGGATTAGCCAGGACCTCCACGACGGTATTCTCCAATCCCTGTATGCTGTTGGACTTGGGTTAGAAGCGGCTAAGCCACTGATCAGGAAGCGACACGATCATGTGGCGAAGAAGTTCATGGCGACATTGGATCACGCCATTAGGCAGCTCAACCAGGTCATGACAGAAGTCCGGAATTTCATTGCCGGCCTCGAATCTCAAGTCCTGCAGGGTGGAGACTTTTCGAGCGCCCTGCGGACTATGGTCGAAACGATGTCCCTCTCCTCTTCTGCCAGATGTCGAGTCAGAATCGACGACGAGGCCGCACGGCGGCTTTCCACCGAACAGGCGCTCCATGGGAAGGGGTGAGTAATGCATTGCGCCACAGCCGTGCCAAACAGATCACGGTCTCGCTTCGGGATCTCATCCGTTCAGATCGTCTCGCCGTGACGGATGATGGCATCGGGTTTAATACACGTTCGGTTCAGGGGGTTGGTCATGGATTAGTCAACATGGCGGCACGGGCTCAGAAAGTCCGCGGCTTGTTCGCCATCCAGTCGAAACCTGATAAGGGGACGAGGATCTCACTCGATCTTCCAAAGGATAGACAATATGCTCACAACTAAAACTCAAACCACTCGCGTACTGCTGGTCGATGATCATGAGGTCATTCGTGTGGGACTGCGGACGGTGTTTGGCCAGACCCAGGGTGTCACGGTTGTCGGAGAAGCGGGCACCATGGCGGAGGCAGTCCAGCAAGCGCAGAGGTTGAAGCCTGACGTGATCCTGATGGATGTCCGACTGCCGGACGGGTCCGGTATCGATGCCTGCCGGGAGATTCTAGGGGTGCTGCCTGGGACACGGATCATTTTCCTGACATCCTATGCCGACGATGACTCCGTGCTCGCTGCCGTGCTCGCCGGCGCTCAGGGCTATGTCCTCAAAGAAATCGATTCGCCGGCCTTGCTCGAAGCCATCCGGTCGGTGGCGAAAGGCCAGTCGATCTTAGACTCGAGTGTGACGGAACGGGCTCTGCGGTGGTTGCGAGGGCTTCACGATCTGCCGGCGATTTCTGGTACCGATCAACTGTCCTCTCAGGAAGAGCGAGTCATCGCCCTGGTTGCCGAGGGCAAGACCAACAAGGAAATCGCCGTCGCTCTTGGGCTCAGCGACAAGACCGTCAAGAACTACCTGGCAAACGTCTTTCAAAAGCTTCGCATCACGCGGCGTGCGCAGGCGGCTGCCTTTTTTGTGAAACGGCAAGGATGAGCGACCAACATTCAGCTCTACTGCTTTCAGGTGCAAAAAGCTAGTGTTTCAGCTACCCTTCGTATCTGGGTATTCCACATGCATTTCATTACGGTACCACCAAATTATTCGTAGGCGTAACGACTCCGCGTGCATGCACCGGGAGGTTGTCCCGCATGGTTGCTGGTCTCTTCCTCGGGTTGCTCCTGTCTCTCAGTTGTGTTCTCTGGATGCTGATTCGACAGCGCCAAGAGAACGCCCTGAATTCAACCATCATCGCAGCGACGAATTGTAGCGTGCTCGTGACGGATGCGAGGGTGTCCCAGCATCCCATCGTGTATGTCAATCCGGCCTTCCTGTTGCTGACCGGCTATGCTGAGCAGGACGTGATCGGTCAACCGACGTCGATCTTGACTGGGCCGGATACCGATCGAACCTCAATGGAAAAGCTTGCGATGGCCATCCAAGATGGATGGGCCTGTCGTGTGCGGATCCGTTATTACCGCAAGAGCGGTACCTCATTTTGGAGTGATGTCTCGCTGTCACCGGTGAAAGACCGTGTGGGTCGGGTGACGTCGGTTGTGTGGACGATGAGCGAAGTATCACAACTCGGGCAGGTTACAGATGTGCCTGATAGGACTCAGGATGAAGCTGCCGCCGCACGTCGGCAGGCCGAACAAGCGCTCCTGGACAGCGAGACGCGACGCGATCTTGCGGTGCAGGTCGGGCAGGTTGGGTTCTTTGAATACGACTGCCGGACAGGTTCCTTCTCGTGGTCACCGATCCTACGGCAGATCTACGGTGTCGGTATTGATGAGCCGGCCTCATGGCAACGCTACTTTGAACTCGTTCACCCGGATGATCGTGACCGGGTGATGTCTGTGGTCCAACGGGCCTGTGCTGCGACCGGTGGTGATGGGCTGGATGAGATCGAGCACCGCCTCGTGAGACCGGACGGCACGATGCGGCACATCAGTTTTCGTTCTTTGATGTTGTTTGATAGCGATGGGTCATTGGGCCAACCGGTCCGTATGCTGGGGACGGTCATCGATGTGACCGATCGTAAAAGCATCCAGACCCGTTGGCGCGAGACAGCACGGATGGAAGCGATCGGCGCTCTTGCCGGTGGCATCGCTCACGAGTTGAATAACGGTCTCACGGCCGTCCTCGGCTTCAGTGAGTTGGCGCTTCCGTTGATTCCGACTGAAAGCAAATCGCATCGGCATGTCAGACAAGTGATTGCGGCGGCCCAAAAATCTCGTGAGCTGATCCAACAGTTGTTGGCCTTTGGCGGGCAGACCGACCACGGTCGATGTCCATTGGTGCTCCACTCCTTGGCGAAAGAATCCTTCAGGTTCCTTCGTCCGACGATCCCATTGTGGATTGAGCTCAGAACGCAGATTGCACCGGCGACCAACCCTATTTCGGCTAATGCCATGCAGATGCATGAAATGATTTTTCATTTGGTCGATCACGCCGTCCGTGCGATGCAGAAGACGGGAGGAGTCCTCGACGTTCAACTTCGGAACCAGGAGTTTGTCGCCGATCAAATCATGTCCTCCGGCCGACTCCCAGCGGGAAAGTACGTCTGCTTGAGTGCTCGACATACGGGCGAGGGGATCGACCCGCAGAGCGTCAGCCGATTGTTTGATTCGTTTGCAACGTCCAAGGTGGTCCGCGAGGGGCAGGGTGTAGGGCTCGCGGTCGTCAATGGTATCGTCTCGGCCCATGGCGGTGCCGTGGCGGTTGAGAGCCAAAGTGGCGCCGGTGAAACTGTATCGGTCTATCTCCCTGTACTCCGGGTTTGTGTCTCATCAACGACTCGACAAGATGATTCCCTTCCTCACGGACACGAATGTATCTTATTCGTCGATGACGAAGACGCGGTGGCCCGTTTCGGAAGAGAGGTGCTGACATCTCTCGGCTACCATGCAGTCGTCTGTAGGACAGCCGTAGAAGCCTTGGAGGTCTTTCAGGTTGAGCCCAACCGGTTTGACTTGTTGATCACCGATCGGACGATGCCCGGTATGAGCGGGGATCGTCTCGCACGGGAATGTCGGAGGCTTCGACCGGATCTCTCCGTCATGATCTGCAGCGGGTCACATGGTGCACCTGGTCAGGACGACGTCTGTTCGCAGGGCGTGACGGAATATTTCCTCAAACCGCTCACCTTGCATGAGCTGGCGTATGCCATACGTCGGGCCTTGGACCAGTCTCCCTCGCGTCCGGAAGCTACAAGTGTGCCGACCGACTCCGGCCCGGAGCCATCAAGAATATCGATGGAGGTGTCGGATGCCGTCAGTCCTCGTAGTTGATGATCAGGACCAAGTTCGTCAGCTCATCCGAGAAACCTTGGAGCAGGCTGGTTATAAGGTCGAAGAGGCCCGTGACGGGAAAGAAGGAGTGGCCCAGTATCGGGCTACATCGCCCGATCTTGTCATCATGGATCTTCTCATGCCGGACCAAGATGGACTCGAGGCCATCATGACGCTCCACCGAGAGTTTCCCCATACTCGTGTTATTGCAATGACAGGGGCCAGTGATACGATCGGCGTCCTCAATTTATTGGATGTCGCAAAGATGTTTGGAGCCAGACGGACCCTTCAAAAACCATTCGAGCTGAACGTCCTCCTCGAAGCAGTTGCTGCCGAACTGACTGGCTAGAGAACTCGCCGGGTACCCGCAATGTTCTTCACATTGACATCACGACAGGGTCCCGTCAAACTTTGCCTGCCATGTCTGGATCAGGCCCATCATGATATTTCTCAATCTGTCTCTGGGTACCCTCGTTACCGCCGTCGGGTTCTGGCTCATCTGGGGGGGAACTGTCGCGCCAGTCCTCGTGGTTGGATGGGCCCTGAGCGTAGGGCTGTTTTTATGGTTCATGGCGGGGTCGATCACGGGACTATGGGCTTGGTCTACTTTGTTGCTAGGGCTGGAAAGCTTTGCCTGGCCTGTGGTGTTGATGATTCAACTCAGAGGCCAGGCCGAATCACTTCCCGAATCTGAGATGGGAACCATCCTTTCAGCCGTCGTGCTGGGTCTCTTCTCATCTGTGTTTTGGATTTCGTTTTCCTACGGCTTGTTCAAACGAGCACGACAGCCGGATCCGGCCCTATCGGAGGAGCAGGCTGCGACAGTGCTGACTTCCCGTGCGAACAAAAAGAGGAAAGGGAGGTAGACTTATCCATTCTCGACCGGGTCGATGTCGACGATGAATTTGATCTGCCCCTTGCGGTACTCTCGTTCCATGTTCTGGACGGATTCATGAATCCGTCGGCTGAGGGTGGTGCGATCCGTTCCCTTTACCATCATTCGATATTGCTGACGACCTTTTAGAGACCTGCGTATTGCAGGGACTGGTCCTAAAACAATCAGCGGTTTCTGATCGCGGGCGTTCCGCTCAAGTTCGGTCCCCCATCGTTTCGTAGCTTCTTCGACAATCCTCGGTTCTTTTCCCGTTACCGAGAGATCAGCCACGTGGCAGACAGGTGGATACTGAAGAAGCCGGCGTGCGGCGAACTCTTCATTGTAAAATTGATCGGGATCTCCTGAGATCAAGGCCTGTACAGTATGATGTGTAGGAAGACGCGTCTGTACGATGACTCGACCTCCAGCGGACGCCGGACATGCCAGGTTGGTAGCATCAACCAGCAGGTGATAGGTCCGCTCGGCGGCGCGAAAGTCTGAGACGTGTAACCCAGAATCTGCCTGAAGGATCCCCACCAAGCCATAGCGGGGCAGTGGCTCTCGGCTAAACAGTGCTTGGGTCCCGATGACAATATCCCATACACCAGACCTGGCACCTTCCCACAGAATATGTGCGGACGCTGAATGCCGGAGTGTATCGCCATCGAGCCGGGCGATGTTGGCCTGTGGGAATACACGACGAACTTCAGTTTCAACACGCTCGGTGCCTTCACCAACAGGGCTCATACGGGGAGCTTGGCACAACGGGCAGAGATCGGGTAGCTGATCTGCCTTCCCACAGTAGCGGCAAGTCAGCCTGCCGGCTTCACGGTAATAGGTCATCGGCACGGTACAGGAATCACAACGGGGGACCCAGCCACAGTCTCGACAAACCAAGGCCCCGGCGTACCCTTTCCTGTTGAGAAAGAGCAGGATCTTGACATGATTCTGGAGGGCGTCGTGCATTGCCCGGATGAGCGTGTGGCTAAGGAGGGTCCTGGCTGACTCATTACGGAGGTCAACGAGCTCAATCATCGGTTGAAGAGCGACTTCTTGTGGCACGTAATGGAGCTCAGTTTCGGTATTGAACCTCGATTCAAGGGATGGATGAGCCGATGCCAGTACAACAAGCGCCCGTTCGCTCTCCGCTCTCAACCTGGCCACCTCTCTGGCATGATAACGAGGTTCCTGGAGCTCTTTCAGGGCAGGGTCCTCTTCTCCTTCCACCCAGATCAGTCCGATCGATGTCAGAGGCGAAAATATGGCTGAACGGGTTCCTACGATTACTGAGGGAGTCTGTCCCTGATTCTGCTGCTCTCGACCGGATTGTGAAGATGGGTGTGCAAGGGTAATCTGGAGGTCTGTGAGTCGTGAGAGCTGTTGTTTCAACCAGGCTGCCCTCGCGATCTCGCCGGTGAGAACTATGGCGGATCTCTTCATCGAGTGCGTTTGCTGAATGGCGTCGGCAAGCCGGCTGAGCCGGTGTTCCCATGGGGCGTGGAGCACGAGCGTCATCACGTGATTACTGTGAAGACAGTGAGCGATATGCGTTTTCCATGAGGCGTCGATCTTCGGAAGCATGTCGGTGGGCAGAAAGCCATCCCCTGGCGTTCGACGATCAGGCTCGTCCACAGTGAGTTCCCTGCGCGGATTTTTGGACTCGACGTTGGCGTTGCGCGCAGGTACGAGCATTATCCACGACTTGTTGATGAGGTCGTCGATCCCCTGCCCGGCGTTTCCCTGGCGAGGTGGTTGAAGTGTCGAGGCCAGGATTCCTGCAGTTCGTCTAGCAATTCTGTTTAAAGTCGGCTTCAGAGAATCCGGACAAAGGCCGGTTTCTAGGGCCGTGCGACCCTGCGGAGTAGTCAGGTATCGTGCGGGGGAGATTTTTCGCATTGCCGGCGAGGGCAATATGAGCCGAATACATTGGCCCCAGGGTGCCACGTAATAGTCTGCGATCTTGCGAGAGAGTTCGAGTAAGGTGGGAGACAGCACGGAAGTTTGCTTATCGTGGGGTAGAGAGTGGATCTCTCGAAGGGAAGCGGATTTTATCTCAGGCGCAAGGTGGTTGCTCAGCGAGATAACGACCCCTTCCAGCACCATACGTCCAAACGGAACGAGGACGCGATGACCTATTGCGATGGCCTGAACTAAGGGAGGAGGGATGAGATAGGTGAAGGCCTTCGTAATATGGCGGGGTACGATAACGTCTGCATAGAGCACCTGCATTTGACGTGGAGTGGTCGAGAGCCCATCGGAAGTCATGCCGCATTCTAGCAGTCTGGAAAAGCGAAGGACACCGACAGACCAGTGTTCTCGGCTAGGAAGATATTTGACAGGACCCTATAGAGGAGAGAATCCGATGCCGACGTACCCTACTAGGTCCGATGCTATTCCGTCTGGGTTCCGGCGGTTGGCTACTGAGGAGGAGTCTCTTTCTTGTTTGTGTCGGTCGAGGTTGAGCCACTCTCATCGGGGTTATTCGCAAGATTCGACCTATCCTTTGAGGGAGTCTGTGGAGAGTCGCCCATAGCCATGGTTCCTCGGCCAGGGGAGCCAGTCATAGCGGAATCAGGAGTAGCGTGAAACGGCTGATCGTTATCGTCACGAGCACTCACAGTAGAAAGACTTCCTTCCGGCTTTTGCAGGTGAGTCTCAACCTCTGGTTTGGATGCCGGAGTCTCCGTGTCCGGAATGTACAGAAGAATCTCTACACGGCGATTCTTCATGCGGCCTTCTTCCATCGTGTTCGTAGCAGTTGGTTTCGTGTCGCCCAAACCTACCGCATTGATCCGTTCTTGTTCCACACCGCCTTTTTCAATGAGATACCGGAGGACTCCCTGTGCGCGCACTTTGGACAATTCAAAATTGCTTGGATACCGCGACTTGAGTGAAGGGCCAATCTCCATGTTATCCGTATGGCCCTCGATTCGAATCATCCTCATGTCGCCGCTGGTGCGCAGGTAACCAATCAACTGATCGAGCACCTTATAATTGTCAGGCTTAATAGCCGCATCCCCTGAGTCGTAGTGCAGGAACTTCGCGAGGTCCCCAAGGTTGAGTCGGCTTTGTCCTGACGCATCCTGTATATTCAGCTTGCTGGATACGAGATTAGCCGGAACCGCTTGACTGGCCTGAGTCGTGGGCGGATCTGGGGTTGCTCCTGCCGGCTGCGTAAGGGGTGCAGTGTACCCAGTGAGCTTGAATCGATCTCCTTTAAATACACGGGTGTTAGCCTTCGTGACAATGGCAGCTGACGTGTGAGATTCCACCGACAACACCTTGAGCTGGCCGATCTTTCGTGGAGGAAGCCCGGCACTATGACGGTGAATATCCATCTTCCCTCCCTCGATCCAGGTACACAACATTTGATTGTGAAACGAGCGTCATGGTCCGGTCTGCCTGGAGCTCAATAATCATGCCATCCAGGTCGGAGATGTTCGATGCGAGGTTTGCCTCGCTGTCGGGCGCTGGCACCACGAAACGCATGACAGGGTCTCCGGGGGAAATCGGCCCATAGCTGAGCACGACCTCGACAGTTGTGAGAGCGTGATCGGCCGCGACCACCTTCACGATCGCTGAATGATTCACGACAAAGCCGAGATATTCTTTTGTTACCGGGTGAAACACTTTCCGAACCCGCCGGTAGACTGTGAAGAGATCACCCACTGCGACATCAGCAG
>JABMDK010000015.1:19074-41393 GCA_015903995.1 Nitrospira sp. | reverse complement strand
GAATTTATTTATGGTCTCCATGCTACTTCTTGTCATGGGGAATAACTATGTCGTGCTTTTTATCGGTTGGGAGGGTGTCGGGCTCTGTTCGTATCTTTTAATCGGCTATTACTATGACAAGGTTTCCGCCGCCAAAGCAGCATCCAAGGCTTTCGTGGTCAACCGGATCGGCGACGCGGGATTTCTTGTGGCCATATTTCTTGTCTTTGTCAATTTTAAGACCCTCGACTACACAAAGGTCTTTGCCCAGGTTGGGCAACTGTCTCCGGACATGGCCACCGCCATTGCCCTCTGTCTCCTCGTTGGTGCGATTGGGAAGTCTGCGCAGCTTCCCCTGCACACATGGCTGCCCGATGCAATGGAAGGCCCGACGCCGGTGAGCGCGTTGATCCATGCGGCGACGATGGTGACGGCCGGTGTCTACGTGATCGTCCGTAATCACGCTATCTTCGACCTCTCACCGTTCGCGATGTCGATGGTCGCATTCGTCGGGGGAGGCACCGCGTTGTTTGCGGCGACCATCGGACTCGTCCAGACGGACATCAAGCGCGTCTTAGCCTATTCGACCGTCAGCCAGCTCGGATACATGTTCCTGGGTTGCGGGATCGGTGCCTATACGGCCTCGGTGTTTCATGTCATGACCCATGCGTTCTTCAAAGCGTTGTTGTTCTTGTCAGCAGGGTCGGTGATCCATGCATTATCGGGGGAACAGGATATCCGGAAGATGGGCGGGCTGAGCAACCGAATTCCATGGACCCATCGTCTGTTTCTGATCGGCACGATTGCGATCGCCGGGCTTCCTCCCCTAGCGGGATTCTGGAGCAAAGACGAAATTATGGCCCATGCCTTCACCCATCATCACTATCTCCTGTATGGCATGGCGGCCGTCGGAGCCCTGATGACATCTTTTTATATGTTCCGTCTGACCTATCTGACGTTTTATGGTGCGTCTCGGATGGATACTCATACGGCCGAGCATGTGCACGAATCTCCGATGGTCATGGTCGCTCCCTTGCTGGTCCTTGCCTTTCTCTCGATCGTGGGTGGATTAATTTTAGGGTTTCCACCAGAGCATGGCTGGCTGCATGGATTTTTGGGACCGGTCGTCGGGGGTGGGGCTGAGCATGAGGCCGGTGCCGGCATGGTGATTCTGCTGATGAGCATCGCGATCGTCATTGCGTTGCTCGGATGGGGACTCGCACATTTCCTGTATGCCGTGAGTCCGATGACTGCGGAAGGATGGGCGGAGAGATTTTCAGGGGCCTATCGGGTCTTATTGAACAAGTACTACGTGGATGAACTCTACGACCTTCTTTTTGTTGAGCCGCTCAAGCGTCTGGGTGCAATGCTTGACTGGTTCGATCGTACAGTCATAGACGGTATCGTGCGCGGGGTGGGACGGCTGACCGATTGGGGTGCCTCTGGTTCCACGTGGATCGAGAAGCACATCGTGTATGCCGGGCTCAACGTGATCGGCTATGGCAATCACCTCGCGGCTCGCGAAGGGCGGAAGATCCAGAGTGGAATGGTCCACCATTATGCCGCCATCATCGTTGCGGGGCTGTTCCTTCTCGTTCTTGTTGTTCAACTGTTTGCTCACATGTAGGTCGTAACCCGAGATCAGACTGCCTTCATGCTCGAAGAACTCACAACCGGATTTCCAATTCTGTCCTGTATTCTATTCCTCCCAGTTGTCGGGGCGGCTGTGCTCTGGCTGCTCGACGAAGAGGACATGGTCAGGACCTCAGCTCTCATGATTGCGCTGGTTGAGCTTGCGCTCTCTGTATTTGTCCTGCTGCGTTTCGTCCCGGAATCGGCCGCCATGCAGTTTACAGAGCGTGTTCGATGGATTCCGGCGTTAGGCATCAGCTATCACCTGGCAGTCGATGGAATCAGCGTCTTGTTCGTGGGGCTCACGGCTTTTCTGACGGTCTTGGTGGTGGTGTACTCGTGGGATACGATCCGACATCAAGTCAAACTGTACATGATGTGTCCATCTTCCCTCCCTCGATCCAGGTACACAACATTTGATTGTGAAACGAGCGTCATGGTCCGGTCTGCCTGGAGCTCAATAATCATGCCATCCAGGTCAGAGATATTCGACGCGGGGCTTGACTCGATGTCGGGCGCCGGAACTACGAAACGCATGACGGGATCCCCGGGGGAAATTGGTCCATAGCTGAGCACGGCCTCCACGGTCGTGAGAGCGTGGTCGGCCGCGGTGATTCACGACAAAGCCGAGATATTCTTTTGTTACCGGGTGAAACACTTTCCGAACCCGCCGGTAGACTGTGAAGAGATCACCCACTGCGACATCAGCAGGGTCATTAAGCTTGAGATAGAGTGAATCGCGCTTGCCAAGAAGCATACGATTGCCCGTCGACTGATTATCACCTGTGATCAAATTCACGGTTCCGTCGATCGGGGATGTTTTCTGGATTGCACCGTTGGAAAAGGCGAGGGCGGCCTCTGAAAACCGAACAGAATCAATCTCTGGTGCCTGGGCCGGCGTTCTATCATATGCCAGCGCTCCATCAAGTGAGGCGCCGGCTCCTGAACACAGGACTAAGACAAGGGATGCGAATATTTTCATAGGAGGATTCCTTTTGAGGCCAGTGTTGCTTTAAAAACCATAGCAAAAGACGCTGTAATGTCAAGAATTTGGGCTGGATTGGTAGAGGTTTGACGGGCCGTTCTTTCTAGTGCTAGCGTGAGGCTGTGTCATTCTTTATCTGACCGGGGCATGGTGATTGACCGATGAATGGTAACGAAAAAGAGGGTCAGCGCCTCTCCAGGGGTTTTCGCCAGAAGGAGCGAATCGATACACAAATTCATCGGCGACGAAAGGTCAAGGCGTTTTCTCCTTTGGAATTGGAATGGGAGAGTTCACAGATTGGGCCAGCCTCTTGCGGGGCGATGAATAAAGCGAAAGAGATTCAAACCCTTGATGCCAGGTCGTGAGTTGCAAGAAGAATCTGCCCGCTCAACCCACCCTCCGCTATCAGACCGCCTTACCTAGGGCTTTCGGGGCTGCAGGAATTAGGTCCTTTGTTCGCTTGCTATCCCCGAGATTGGGGCACTAAGATTTTGCGCGGTGTGTCTCCAATACCCTTTTCAGGTCAATACGTTGTGAGAGAAAACTAAATGACCGGAACCGATGTTCTTCTTGAGTATCTGACGAAGTTTTTCCCGGTCTTTCTCTTTATCTTGGTAGCATTGTCTTTTGGTGTGCTGACCTTGTTGATCAGTTATTTTGTGCAACCACGGTATCCTGAGCCAGAAAAGTTATCGACCTATGAGTGTGGTGCCGAACCATTTTCCGACGCCCGTATGCCATTTCCTGTCCGGTATTATATTTTTGCTATGTTGTTCGTCATCTTCGACATTGAAGTGATCTTCCTCTACCCGTGGGCGGTCGTCTTCACCAAGATCGGGGTGATTGGGTTGATTGAAATGATGATTTTTATAGGCTTGTTCATCGTGGCCTACGTGTATGCCTGGCGAAAAGGCGCATTGGAGTGGGACTGAGGATTGTATGGGACTGATCCATCTGGGACGGCATGAGAAAGATGCGGCTCCGGACGTCATCACGGGGTCTCTTGAAAAAGCCGTGAATTGGGCGAGGAAAGGTTCTCTCTGGCCCATGACCTTCGGGCTCGCCTGCTGCGCCATTGAGATGATGGCCGCTGTTTCTTCTCGGTATGACATGGATCGGTTCGGGGCAGGAGTGTTCCGTGGCTCGCCACGGCAATCGGATTTGATGATCGTTGCCGGAACCGTGTGTCGGCGTATGGCGCCGGTGATTCGAAAAATTTACGACCAAATGCCGGAACCTAAATATGTGATTGCGATGGGTTCCTGTGCTACGTCAGGGAACATCTATGACAGTTATAGTGTCGTGCAGGGAGTCGATCGATTTATTCCCGTTGACATTTATGTGCCCGGCTGCCCTCCGACGCCGGAGGCACTCTTGGACGGCATCCTGAAGCTGCAGGAGCGTATTATGCAAAAACGTGTGTTTGTGACTCAGCCAGAACAGGTTAGGGCCGGTCAGAAGGTCTGACGTTATTGTTATGCATCCACTACTGCAACGAATTCAGCAGACGTTTTCGGTCGGAATCACCGGCGTGGCTGAGTGGCGAGGCGATGCGGCTGTGACGGTCTCGCGAAATGTACTGCATGAAGTTGCGCAGTTTCTGCGTAACGATCCCGGGATGGATTTTGATTATATCGTCCATGTGAGTTCCGTGGATTGGCCCGACGATGAAGAGCGATTCGAGGTCGTGTGGGAGTTCTACTCGATTCGAAAGCGGCATCGTATTCGACTGAAGACGCGGGTGCCTGAATCAGATTGTGTCGTTGATTCGCTGACGGATCTTTGGAAGGGTGCCGATTTCATGGAGCGTGAAGTCTTCGACATGATGGGGATCCGGTTTCGAAATCACCCCGATCTCCGACGAATTCTCATGCCTGATGACTATACCGAAGGCTATCCTTTGCGTAAGGATTTTCCGCTCCGCGGCAAAGGCTGGCGAGACACATTTGATTTTCTGGACGAAATTCCGCGATAGGATGCGCTATCAGCATGGCGTTCGAAGATCAAAGAACCACAGTTTATAAGATCAACCCGGAACATCCGGAAAGCGAGACCCTCCCGACCTTACGAACCGAGGAGCTTTTGCTCAACATGGGGCCGCAACATCCCAGTACCCATGGAGTGCTCAAAGTGATCCTAGAGCTGGAAGGGGAGCGGCTGGTGAAGTCCACGCCGGTGATGGGGTATCTCCACCGGGGAGTAGAAAAGCTTGCCGAAGACGGCACGTATCATCAGTTCATTCCTCATACGGATCGACTCGACTATGTCTGTGCGATGTATAACAATTTTGCCTACTGCCGAGCAGTTGAGAAACTCTTAAATTTACAGGTCCCGGAACGAGCTGAATATTTACGGACGATCGTTGCAGAAGTTCAGCGCATTATCGGGCATCAATTTTGGTTGAGCGCCCAGGCGCTTGATATCGGAGCCATGACCGTCTTTTTTTACTGTTTTCGGGATCGCGAAATCCTGCTCGATTGGTTCGATGAGCTCTGTGGTGCTCGCCTCACAACGAGCTGGTACCGCATCGGCGGGGTTGAGCGGGATTTGACGCCTTCGTTGATCGATAAGCTCAAACAGTTTCTCGACTATTTCCCTCCGAAGATCGATGAATATCAGGTGTTCCTTGAGAGAAACCGAATTTGGCTTGGGCGCACCAAAGGGGTGGCCGTGATCTCCGCTGAAGATGCGGTCAATTTCGGGCTGAGCGGACCGGTTCTCCGCGGATCCGGCGTGGACTATGACCTTCGCAAGTATGAGCCCTATAGTGCCTATCCAAAGTGCGAGTTCAGCGTGCCCGTCGGAAAAAACGGCGATACGTATGATCGTTACTGGATTCGGGTGATGGAGCTCTACGAGAGCGTCAAGATCATTCGGCAATGTCTGGAACAGATGCAAGATGGACCCATCATGGCTGATGTTCCCAGCGTGACGTTGCCGCCGAAAGAACGAGTTTTTACAAATCTAGAGGCGATGATCCAACAGTTCAAGCTTTTCTCACAGGGGTTCGATGCTCCACCAGGCGAAGTCTACTGCGGTACAGAAGCGCACAAAGGGGAACTGGGCTTTTACATCGTCAGTACGGGGGGAGGGAAGCCTTATCGACTGAAGATTCGAGCCCCTTCGTTCATTCACATGGGCGCCTTCGATCATATGGCCAGAGGATATATGATCTCGGATGCCTGTACCATATTCGGAACGTACGATGTTGTGATGGGCGAGTGCGACAGATGAACGTGTCGCGTGAGATGTGCAAAGTGAAAGGTGAAATGAGGGGTTCGTTGTACGGTTCTCGTGTTTCCTTTCACGGAGAAGAACCATGGGCTTGAAGCCGGCTACTAATCCAGACGTCGAAGCGGCCAGGATCGAATTGAGCATCGACGGAAAATCCGTCACGGCAAAAGACGGGGTGTCCTTGTACGACGTCATTGCCATGACGGGGAAGATCATCCCGGCCATGTGTTACCACTACACATTCGACCCGTTCGGTTCTTGCGGGATGTGCCTGGTGATGCAAGAGGGGAAGAAGGCCCCTGTTCGGTCGTGTACCGCCAAGGCGGCGGCGGGAATGGTAATCCGTACAGAAGGCGAGGATCTCTTTCTTGCCAGGAAGAAAGCCGTCGAGAAACACCTGTCCGTGCATCCTCTCGACTGCCCGGTGTGCGATGCGGACGGCCATTGTGAACTTCAAGACATGGCCTTCCAGCATGGTGTGACGAATCTGGCCAGTGCCAAACAGAAATTCATTCCGGAAGATACGCGCAGTCCTGTGCTCGACTTCAACATGAATCGCTGCATTGCCTGTGCGGAATGCATCAATGTTTGCAAGGATGTCTTGATGATCGATGCCTTGCAATTCATGAAGAAGGGCGGATTCAACCAGGTTGTGGCTAAGGGAGATCTCGCCCTTAATTGCGAGTTCTGCGGAGATTGTTTAGCGGTCTGCCCCGTTGGCGCCATCACGAACAAGTTTTCCAAGTATCTGTATAAACCGTGGCAGATGAAGACGACGACGACGACCTGTAACTATTGCGGGGACGGTTGCCAGCTCTACCTGGAAACAAAGGATGAAGAGGTGGTCCGAGTCACCTCCCCGTTATCGTGGAAGAACAAGTGGGGAGACCGATCGGAAACGGCCAAGGGACACGGTGGACTCTGCGTACGCGGACGTTTTGGGTTCGAATATCTGGACAGTAAGAGCCGGCTTACGCAGCCTATGGTCCGAGAATGCGGTCAGTTGGTGCAAAAACCTTGGCTGGAAACCATGCACCTGCTGGTAGACAGGTTTACGGAAATCAAACACAAATACGGTGCCGATGCCATCGCCGGCCTCGTGACGGCGCGCTGTACGAATGAAGAGCTGTATTTATTTCAAAAGCTCATGCGCACTGCGTTTGGTACCAACCAGCTCGATAGCAGCGCCCGCTATGGCCATATGAACTTTGTGCTCGCGTCCAAACATGCGGTCGGACTTGGGAGAACGCCGAATGATTGGGAAGATTTGACGAAAGCAAAAGCCATCATTGTGATCGGTTCCAATATTACCGAGACGAACCCGTTGACTGCAGTGCGAATCAAAGAAGCCATGCGGGTCTACAAGGCTCAGGTAGTGACGCTCGACAGCGCCATCACGAATATTGCGAAGTTGGCATCGCACCCGTTTCTGATCAAGCCTGGGACGGAAGGGGCGGTGATCGATGGGTTGGTCAAGGCGACTATCGACCAGGATTTAGTGGATGAAGAGGCTGTTGGAAAACACCCCCACGCGTTTGAAGCGCTCAAGAGTGCGGTGGCGGATGTTTCGTTGGAGGGGCTCGCAGCTCAGACCGGCATTTCCGTAGAAGCCTTCCGCGAAATTGCGGCTATCTTTGCCGAATCGCCGAGATCGATCATCCTGTGTGCGGAAGGGATCGTCAGGCGGGCGAACGGCTATCAGAACGTCTTAAAACTGATGGATCTTGCCTGGATCACCGGTAAGCTTGGTCAACCAGGTTGCGGTGTGAACACGGTGACGGAGGAGCCGAACGAACAAGGGGCCGTTGATATGGGCGTGGCTCCTGAGTTTTTCCCTGGGCAAGCTCGGTTTGACGATCCTGCCGTGCGGGACCGGTTTGCCAGAGCATGGGAGGCGCCGCTTCCTCCGACCGGGTCGAGTGCCAACCTCGTTGAAATATTGAAGCGGTGCAAGAGCGGTCAGATTAAAGCATTGTATGTGCTCGGGGAAAATCCGCTCGCGACTTTGCCGGCCTCAATGGAGGTACGAGCTGGCTTCGAACGGCTTGAACTGTTGGTGGTGCAAGATCCTTTTTTGACTGACACGGCGAAAATGGCTCATTTCGTGCTTCCAGCCTGTACGTACGCGGAAAAGGACGGCACGTTTACGAATCTTGAAGGTCGTGTGCTTCGCGTTCGTCAGGCGATGGATCCGCTTGGAGAGAGCTTGCCGGACTGGCACATCATGACCGCTCTTGCGAACGCCATGGGGTGTCAATGGGACTACCAATCACCTAATGATATTCAAGCCGAGATTATGAAGCTGCTGCCCGGATACTATAATCTCGGTCAGCCACGAAAAGTCACGCCGGTTCCTGACCAGTATTTGTCGACCGGCTATATAGCTGAGGTCAGGGTGCGATATCGCCCGACTCCAGCAGCAGGGGGAGGCACTCGGCCCTTTTCGCTGCTGATGGGGCAGGTGCTCATGCATTCGGGAAAATTGTCGACGTACGCGCCCGGGTTGATCAACATTGCTCCGAACACCGGGAAGCTGCGGATGAATATTCAGGATATGGAACGTCTTGGATTGCGAGACGGCACGAAGGTGCGCCTGACATCCGATCGCGGCTCCCTTCAGCTTGGTGTGCAACCAGATCAATCCATCGCGCCTGGCACGTGCTTTTTCCCGGAGCATTTTAACGAGCCACCAGTCAAGGATCTGATGACCGTGTCGGTTGATGCCACGACCGGTGTCCCGTCCTTCAAACAGATGTGGGTCAGTGTTGAACAGGCATAAGCGGATGTCCATGGTTGTCCGTTTGTGACGAGGAGTCTACGATGAGTGTCGCCGCCCTGACCAAAAAGATTCTCCAGGCCGCGCTCTTTTATGAGATTTGGGATGCGATGAAAGTCACGTTTCGGCACATGCTGCATCGACCGATGACGTTTCAGTATCCGCGGGAACAACGAACGATTCCGGATGCGCATCGCGGTGCGCTGGGCTTGCTTCGATACGACGATGGGCGAGAGCGGTGCGTCGGCTGCGATCTGTGCGAGGCTGCCTGTCCATCGCATTGCATCAAGGTGATTAGTGCGGAAGATACGACCCGTCCGCTCCAGCGCTATGCCAGTGAATTCTATATCGATATCACGAAATGCGTCTTCTGCGGCTATTGTGTCGAGGCCTGTCCGGTCAATGCGCTGGCGATGACCAAGATGTACGAATATTCAACCCATGACAAGCGTAGTCTGCTGTTCGACAAAAAGCGTCTGTACGACATTGGTGAACGTCACCTCGATGATGGGAAGAAATATTTGTATGCGCACAACCAGGAGAAAGATATCGAGCAGAGCCGCGAGTACCGCTACTATTTCCCGCAGTCGGTACAGCAGTCGACCCAATCACCTCCCAAACATCTGAGTTGAGTCGAGCCCATGGTCGGAGTGTTTTTCACGTATTTCGCTTTGGTCAGTATTGCCGCCGGTGTATTGACGGTGACCTTACGGCACCCTGTTCACTGTGCGCTCTCCCTGCTCGTGTTGCTGATGCACGTCTCCGGCCTGTTCATCCTTTTGAATGCGGAGTTTCTTTGGGCCGTGCAAGTCATCGTCTATGTCGGAGCCATTCTGGTGCTGTATCTCTTTGTGTTGATGTTGATGAATCTCAAAACGGATGAACGGTATTTCCACCAATCGGCTCTGTATGTTCTTGGGCCTGCGGTCTTGGGGGCCGGCTACGTTCTGTACCACCTCCTGCGGTCTCCATTCGGTGGGACGAAGGGGGATACCCCGGCCACTGCCGTGCTGCAAGACGGGGATACCTACGCCGTGGGAATCACGATGTTCAGCGACCATCTCTTGCAGTTTGAGATCGTCGGCATATTTTTGCTGGGAGCCGTCATCGGTGCGATCGTCCTGGCCAAGGCGCCGAAACCGCTGGATGCAGAGAGAGAGCGATTATGATCCCGCTGTCTGCCTATACAGCCGTCAGCGCCGTTCTTTTTATAATAGGGCTCATGGGTGTGCTTGTCAGACGGAACTTCATTATTGTGCTGTTGTCAGTTGAAATCATGATGAATGCGGCCAATATCAATTTGGTCGCCTTTTCACATTACTTGGAGTCGATGGCAGGACAAGTTGTGGCCCTATTTATCATCGCGATTGCGGCGGGCGAAGCGGCCGTCGGTTTGGCCATCATCATCGTCGTGTTCAGAGGCAAGATTTCCACGAATGTGGATGAAATGAACCTATTAAAGTGGTAGCAGGATGTGGGCACTCACATCCAACAGTGCACTCGGTAAGTCGTAGCCCTCAACGTACCCCCACGCGTACGCTTTAGGATCCCGGCTCCGTGAGCATGGTTGGCTAGGTGAACATCCTCGGAATGGCACGAGACTGTGTCCGACTTGACTGATCTCCTCATTAAATTGATTCCTGTGTTTCCGCTGCTCGCAGTCCTTATGAACGGACTGCTGGGATCCCGCTACTCTCAAGACCTGGCCCATCGATTGGCGTGGGGGTCCGTCGGCCTCTCGTTTCTCTGCACGGTCGGCGTATTTGCCGACGTCATGCGGACCGGGGTTTCCCATGAAGTCATCGTCTATCAGTGGATCTTCGGGGGTGATCTTGCGATCAATTTAGCCTACCTGGTGGATCCCTTGACCTGTGCCTGGTTGTTGGTTGTGACTGGGGTGGGGTTTCTCATTCATGTGTATTCCGTCGGGTACATGCATGGAGAAGACGGATTCACGCGCTTCTTCACCTATATGAATCTCTTCATGGTCTCCATGCTGCTTCTTGTCATGGGGAACAACTACGTCGTGCTCTTTATCGGTTGGGAGGGTGTCGGGCTCTGTTCCTATCTTCTGATCGGTTACTACTATGACAAGGTTTCCGCCGCTAAAGCAGCCTCCAAGGCATTCGTGGTCAACCGGATCGGCGACGCGGGATTTCTTGTGGCCATATTTCTTGTCTTCATCAACTTTAAGACCCTCGACTACACAAAGGTCTTTGCCCAGGTCGGGCAACTGTCTCCGGACATGGCCACCGCCATTGCCCTCTGTCTCCTTGTTGGCGCGATCGGAAAGTCCGCGCAGCTCCCCCTCCACACGTGGTTGCCCGATGCCATGGAAGGTCCGACACCGGTGAGCGCATTGATCCATGCGGCGACGATGGTGACGGCCGGTGTCTACATGATCGTCCGTAATCATGCTATCTTCGATCTCTCGCCCTTCGCGATGTCGATGGTTGCGTTTGTTGGGGGAGGCACCGCATTGTTTGCGGCGACTATCGGACTCGTCCAGACGGACATCAAGCGCGTGTTGGCCTATTCCACCGTGAGCCAGCTCGGATACATGTTCCTGGGTTGCGGGATCGGTGCCTATACGGCCTCTGTGTTTCATGTCATGACCCATGCGTTCTTCAAAGCGTTGTTGTTCTTGTCGGCCGGGTCCGTGATCCATGCCTTATCGGGGGAACAGGATATCCGGAAGATGGGCGGGTTGAGCAACCGAATCCCATGGACCCATCGTCTGTTTCTGATCGGCACTATTGCGATCGCCGGGCTTCCTCCCTTAGCGGGATTTTGGAGTAAAGACGAAATTATGGCCCATGCCTTCACCCATCAGCACTATCTCCTGTATGGCATGGCGGCCGTCGGGGCCCTGATGACGTCTTTTTATATGTTCCGTCTGACTTATCTGACGTTCTACGGTGCGTCTCGGATGGATGCGCATACGGCCGAGCATGTGCACGAATCTCCGATGGTCATGGTTGCTCCTTTGCTGGTCCTCGCCTTCCTCTCCGTCGTGGGTGGATTGATTTTGGGGTTTCCACCAGAGCACGGCTGGCTGCATGGATTTTTGGGACCGGTCGTCGGGGGTGGGGCTGAGCATGAGGCCGGTGCCGGCATGGTGATTCTGCTGATGAGCATTGCGATCGTCATTGCGCTGCTCGGATGGGGACTCGCACATTTTCTGTATGCCGTGAGTCCGATGACCGCGGAAGGATGGGCGGAGAGGTTTTCCGGGGCCTATCGGATCTTATTGAACAAGTATTATGTGGATGAACTCTACGACCTTCTTTTTGTCGAGCCGCTCAAGCGCCTGGGTGCAATGCTTGACTGGTTTGACCGTACGGTCATAGACGGTATCGTGCGAGGGGTTGGATGTCTGACGGATTGGGGTGCCTTTGCCTCCACATGGATCGAGAAGTACATCGTCTATGCCGGCCTCAACGTGATCGGCTATGGCAATCATCTCGCGGCTCGTGAAGGGCGGAAGATGCAGAGTGGAATGGTCCATCATTATGCGGCCATCATCGTTGCGGGGCTGTTCCTCTTAGTTCTTGTCGTTCAACTGTTTGTTCAGATGTAGGTTGTAACCGGATTAGACGGTCTTTCATGCTCGAAGAACTCACAGCCGGATTCCCGATTCTGTCCTGTATTCTCTTCCTCCCGGTTGTCGGAGCGGCTGTGCTCTGGCTGTTCGATGAAGAAGACATGGTGCGGACCTCAGCGCTCACGATTGCACTCGTGGAGCTTGCGCTCTCCGTATTCGTCCTGCTGCGTTTTGTGCCGGAATCGGCCGCCATGCAGTTTACAGAGCGAGTTCAATGGATTCCGGCCTTGGGCATCAGCTACCACCTGGCAGTCGATGGAATCAGCGTATTGTTCGTGGGGCTCACGGCCTTTCTGACGGTCCTGGTGGTGGTGTACTCATGGGATACGATCCGACATCAAGTCAAACTGTACATGATGTGTCTGTTAGCGCTCGAGACGACAACGATGGGCGTCTTTGTCTCCCTGGATTTGATTCTGTTCTTTGTGTTCTGGGAACTCATGCTGATTCCCAGCTACTTCCTGATCAAATTGTGGGGAGGAGGAGCCGAGCGTCACTATGCCGCGTTGAAGTTCGTCCTCTATACGCTCTTAGGCAGTGTGTTCATGCTGGTCGGTATCGCGTTGCTGGATATCAATTATCATCAGTGGGCGTTGCTGCATCACATGGATCAGACCTATTCGTTTGATCTGCTCGATCTCCTGACGGTGCCGATTCCGATTTCTCAGCAACTCGTCATCTTTTGGCTGCTGTTTCTGGGATTTGCGTTCAAAGCGCCCGTGTTTCCCTTTCATACATGGTTGCCCGATGCGCTGTTGGAAGGTCCGATCGGGATGGCGGTGGTCCTGGCGGGTTTGAAATTGGGCACGTTCGGTTTCATGCGCTTCAGCATTCCGCTGCTTCCGGATGCGTCAAAAAGTGAGACGGTCGTCATGCTTGTGGTCGGGCTCGGGCTTTGCGCGATTCTCTATGGAGCGTGGATGGCCTTGGTCCAAGCTGATTTTCGACGCTTGTTGGCCTATAGCAGCGTCAGCCACCTTGGTTTTGTCGTCGTGGGATTATTCGCCTTGAATTATCAAGGTCTGCAAGGCAGCTTGCTCACGATGATCAATCTTGGCTTCAGCACGGCGGGGCTCTTTTTTATCGCCGGGTTTCTCTACTCTCGGCAGCAGACGACAGAGTTGTCGGCGTTCGGCGGGATGGCGAAGCAAGTGCCTCTTTTGGCGACTTTCTTTCTCATTATCGGGCTGGCATCGATCGGACTCCCCGGCACGAACGGCTTTGTCGGCGAGTTTCTCATCCTGTTGGGGGCGTTCAAGGCCAAATGGTGGTTCGGTGCCGTCGCCGTTCTGGGGGTGATTTTCGGGGCCGCATATTTTCTGTGGTACTACGAACGGTCGATGCTCGGACCGTTGGGTGCTGCGGTGAAGGGAACCATGAGCGATCTGCAACCGCGCGAGAAAATCATTGCGGTGTCACTGTCCGTCATGATTCTTTGGATCGGGCTGTATCCGTCACCGTTCTTGCGAATCATGAACGGATCAATCCAAGCACTGGTTGATCGAGTCCAACAGGAGACGAAGGTGTCACTACAAGACAACCGAACTGGAAGAGGGTATTAGGTCGCCTGATGGGAGAATACGCACTGCTCTATATCCTCTTTGCGCCGTTCGCAGGCGCCTTGGCATTGATTTTCATTTCCAATCGCCAACCACTGCTTGTTCGAAGCGTTGCGGCGAGTGCGGCGTTTGTGTCGCTGCTTGCGTCCGTCTATCTCTTTTATGCGTATGATCCGGTGAAAGGTGGGTTCCAGTTCGTCCAGAAATATGAATGGTCGAAACAGCTCGGTATTTCACTGCATCTTGGTGTGGATGGGATCGGCACGCCTCTCGTCCTTGCCTCATCGATTTTGCTGTTTGCCGGAATTTTCGTGTCGTGGCATATCAAGGACCGCGCGAAAGAATTTTACATCTGGCTCCTGATCTTGGCTGCGGCCACGATCGGCGTGTTCATGTCTCTCGACCTGTTCTTCCTCTATTTCTTTTACGAGATGTCGGTCATTCCGATGTATTTGTTGCTGGGGATGTGGGGCAGTCACACCAAAAAGTATTTGGAGATGACCGACCCCGAAGGTCTGAAGCAGCGGGATTCCGTCGGGTTTATCTTCAACTTTGGATCGAACAGCAAAGAATATGCGGCGATGAAACTGGTGCTTTTTCTGTCGGCGTTTGCCGTTGCTGCGCTGATGGGCATCTTGCTGATCTACAAATACGCCGGCCTGAATACCTTCGATATTCTGGTGCTTCGTGAGCAGGCCCAGCTCATGAATATCCCGGTGCTCGGCACGACGTTGGACAAGATCATCTGGGTGTTGGTGTTTTTCGGTTTTGCGTCGATCGCTCCACTGTGGCCGTTGCACTCATGGTCTCCGGTCGGCCATGCGGCTGCGCCGGCCGCAACCAGCATGCTTCATGCGGGCGTGTTGATGAAGCTCGGACACTTTTCCATTATTCGAGTGGCCTTTGAAATTCTTCCGGAAACGACCAGGGAACTGATGCCGATCGCCGCTGTTCTCTGCATGTTCAGCATTATTTACGGTGGCTTCGTGGCGTTTTACGCCAAAGACACCAAGTACGTGATCGGGTATTCCAGTTCCAGTCATATGGGCTATGTCTTCTTGGGCATGGCAGCATTGAATTACATCAGTTTGAGCGGGGCCGTGATTTATATGTTCGCCCATGCGATGGCGACCGGCATGCTCTTCGCAATGGCCGGATGGGTCTATGATCAAACCCATACGCGTGACATTCCCTCGTTGGGTGGTCTTTCGAACAAGATGCCGTTTATCTCGGTGTGTTTTGTCGTAGGGTGTATGGCATCAATCGGGATGCCGGGGACGGTCAATTTTATTGCCGAGATCATGATCATCGTCGGAAGTTGGGATAAGTACCCGCTCCAAGGCCATGTTAGGGATTGTGTTGACCTTAGCCTACCTGTTCAAAATGATGCGAGGTCTTTTCTACGGTCCGATGAACCAAAAGTACAGTCATGCGCACGATGCGATCTCTATGGTCGATCGCCTCCCTCTGTTGATCATGATCTCGATCAGTATTGGGTTCGGGATTTTCCCGATGCATTTGTATGATGTCGTTCGGTCCGGAGTCGATCCCTTAGTGGCGAGGATTACGCGCGTGGTCCCCGTCGCGGAAACCGGTGATGGGTTAGGAATGATGGGGCAGGTGACCACGTCTGAAAATAGGTCCGCCTCATTGGCCGCAAACGAGCCCGTTTCCCTTACGCCTCTGGTTTCGCGAGGAGGGCGCGAATGACGTTCTCGCTGAACTTGGCCTTTTCCGATCTTCTGCTGTTATTGCCGGAGATCTTTTTAACCTGCTGGCTCTGTGTGGTCCTCACCGTTGATTTTTCTCTTCCGCGCATTCCGAAAGAGCGACTGGCCTATCTCAGCGTGGCAGGTCTTGTCGTCACGCTGGGCTGTTTGGGCTGGTTTGATATGAGTCATATTTCCGGCACACTTTTCGGCAACATGTTCGTGCTGGATCGCATGGCAATCTTTTTTAAAGTCTTTATCCTCGGAGCCACGATACTCGTCATCCTTGCGTCGATTGAGTACGTCAATCGCTTCACGCTTTTTCGGGGGGAATATTATTGCCTTGTCCTCATGTCGGCATTGGGCATGATGTTCATGGTGTCCGCCAATGATCTGCTGTCTGTCTTCGTGAGTCTGGAGTTTGCAACACTCGGGTTCTACGTTCTGGTCTCGTACCTACGTGATGATTTGGCTTCGAACGAAGGAGGGCTCAAGTTTTTTATCCTGGGCGTTTTTGCCGCCGGTTTTCTTGCCTACGGGATCAGCCTCGTCTACGGCGAAACCGGCAAGCTTGTGTTTTCGGACATGGCATCCGCCCAGCCAACCCCTGGCTTGATCATTGGGTTTCTGCTGATCTTTGCCGCCCTGGGATTTAAAGTCGGTGCCGTTCCATTCCACTCCTGGATTCCCGATACTTACCACGGAGCTCCGACTCCTGTAACAACCTTTTTGTCGATTGCCCCAAAGGCCGCCGCCTTTGCCATCTTGCTCCGTATTTTCTTGGTCGCCTTGGGAACATTCAAGCCGTTATGGGTGGTTCTCTTAGTGGCTGTATCCATCCTTTCGATGACCTATGCCAATATCGTGGCTATTGCGCAACGCAACATTAAGCGGCTGCTGGCCTACTCGGGTATCGCTCAAGTAGGGAATGTACTGATCGGCCTTGCGGCAGGGACCAAAATGGGCAGCGATGCCATTTTGTTTTATCTTCTCGCGTATCTGTTTGCGAATATCGGGGCCTTCGCCGTGGTGATTGCGGTCAGCCAAGCGATTGGAACAGATGAAATCTCGGATTACCGAGGCCTCAGTAGGCGGTCGCCGTTTCTGGCGTTTGCGATGTTGCTGTTTCTCCTGTCGCTGGCCGGAGTTCCGCCTCTCGCCGGGTTTATCGGCAAACTCTACATTTTCGTGGCAGCCATCAAAGAAGGCCTCTATACATTGATCGTCGTCGGTCTGATCAATATCGTGATCTCCATGTACTATTACCTCATCGTCGTGAAACAGATGTATATCAATGAGCCGATCGATCCTTCTCCGATCGCGATTTCTGCTCCGATGAAGACAGTGATCTATGTAGGGTTAGCAGGAACGTTGGTGATCGGCATTTACCCGCAACCGTTCACCGACTGGGTTGTCTCTGCGACGCTTATGTTCGCCAATTTTGTCGGCCCTTCGGTGACCGTCCTTCCTCCAGATCCTTCGCTGGGCGGGTAGTTTCTGCTTCCGCCTCTCAAGAGTTCTGCTACAATTACCACTGAGACAGGATTTCACTGTCGGCTTCCGTGCGATCACCGAAGTATCGTGATGCAAGTCATCCTGATCGATGGAATCAGCCTCCAACCACCACTCAGGACCTCCTTTATTAGCGGCTGAGGGATCGACTCCTTCATCCTCCGTTCCTGCCGGCCCATCGAGTTTCTACCGTCTTGCCGTCGCGTGGTTTTACCGACTGACCATTGAGCACCGGGTGTTAGCCGGTTTTAGCCTGGTGTTCATGGGGATTCTTATCGTGAGTGCGATTTCCTATCTGAATATGAATATCCTACTTGCCAACCGGGGATTGGATGGCCGTAGTCAGGAGCTCATCCAACTCGTGAGCAACATCGATGTGGCGATGAGTGAAGCAGAAGATACACACCGTCGTTATCTGGTGACCGGAGAGGCGTCGTATCTGGAAGCGTACAAGAAGGTTGTGAAGCAGAAGCCGATGTTCATCACATATCTGAATGACTTGATCCGTGAATCACCGGAGCAGCAACAGCGTGTCGGACTCCTGGATCGGATGATGGACCGGCAACTGAACGCCGAATCAAAAGCGATAGCCCAGTTTCAAGAGGGCGGCTTCCGAGCCGTTAAGAAAATCGCCGTTGAAGGGGCCGGAAAACACGAGCTTGGCGTGATTCGTCAAATTGTTGCTGAAATGGACTGGCATGAGCGGCAAGCAATTGGGCGGCGTGTTGTGGAATCCGCCGCCGGGACCAAGGCTACCATCGTACTCCTGGGCATCGGTGCATTGCTGCAGCTGGTCTTGTTGGCATGGGTGTACTATCTCATTCGTCATGACATCACGGAACGGCGGCGTGTAGCCGGGGAGCTACAACGGCGGGGAGAGCTCTTGGAGGCTGCCAACAAGGAGCTGGAAGCGTTCAGTTATTCCGTTTCCCATGACCTCCGAGCTCCACTGCGACATATCGACGGCTATGCCGCACTCTTACGGAAATCGGTCGAGCCGTCGCTGAATGACAAGGCTGCTCGATATTTGCAGACGATCTCCGACTCTGCCAAACAGATGGGACAGCTGATCGACGACTTGTTGATTTTCTCTCGTATGGGTCGGCAGGAAATGCTTCATACCACCGTCAACATGGATCAGTTGGTCAAGAGCATCCTTTCCGATCTCCGCTTGGACTTGCAAGGACGAGAGATATCGTGGACAATCGCTGCATTGCCTGATGTACAGGGCGATCCGGTGATGCTCCGACAGGTCTTTATGAATTTGATCGCAAATGCCGTGAAGTTTACCAGCACCAGGCCGATTGCCACGATTGAGATTGGTGCGGAGTACCCCAGCTCTACGGAGATCGTTCTGTTCGTCCGCGACAATGGCGTAGGGTTCGACATGCAGTACGCCCCCAAACTGTTTGGAGTGTTTCAGCGACTGCACCGAGCCGATGAGTTTGAAGGAACCGGTATTGGCCTCGCCAATGTTCGTCGGATCATTCATCGCCATGGGGGACGGACCTGGGCAGAAGGTGTGCCGGACAAGGGAGCGACGTTCTACGTCCTGCTTCCAAGGAGGAGGCGTGACTCATGACTGTGGCCAAACCGATTCTACTTGCCGAGGATAACCCGAGAGATGTCGAGCTGGCGTTGGCTGCCATGGAGGCAGAGCATATTTCCGACAAAGTCGTGCTGTGCCATGACGGCGCTGAAGTCTTGGACTACTTATATTGTCGCGGACAATTTACGTCACGACTGAAAGGGAATCCAGCGGTTGTGTTCCTTGACCTGAAAATGCCAAAAGTAAACGGCCTGGAGGTCTTGCGTACCATCAAGGCGGACGTCAATCTTCGTCCCATTCCTGTCGTGATGCTGACATCATCGCGGGAAGAACGCGATCTATCAGAGAGCTATGCCTTAGGGGCAAACGCCTATGTCGTCAAGCCCGTGGAGTTTCACAAGTTCTTGTCCGCGGTCAAAGAGCTCGGAACATTCTGGGGTGTCATCAATGAACCCCCTCCTGAAAATTGCCGTTCAACCCGCTGACCTTGCCATGACGACTGCGCTGAGAGTCTTGCATCTAGCGGCTAACCCACAAGATACCGATCGTATCGAGGCCCTGTTGGTCGATGGAGGGCTGTCCTGTGCGATACGACGGGTAGAAACTCGCCACGCGTTTCTGTCCGTTCTGACTGATGGCCAGGTGGATCTTATCTTGGCTGAATGCTCCCTTTATGGATTTGATGAGGGGGAGGCTCTAGAGTTGGCTCAACAGCTGGCCCCTGACGTGCCGTTTGTCTTTATCTCGGCAGCACATGAGCAGACGCAGTGTATCGAGCGCATGTCTCACGGTGCGACGGATTGCATTTCCAAAGAAGGATTAGGTCGACTGGTCCCATCGGTGCGCCGTGTACTGCGCGAGCGGGAAGCGCGAGCGGCACGAAAGCAAGCGGAGGATGCATTGCTACAGAGCGAGATGCAACTTCGACAGCTCCAGAAGCTGGAAGCCGTCGGCCGTTTGGCGGGAGGACTTGCACACGATTTCAATAACTTGCTGATGGTCATCATGGGACAGGGTCAGGTTCTGCTCAGTGAAATGGGTCCAGATCACCCGCTGAGAAATAGGGTTGAAGAAATGCAGAAGGCGGGTGAACGCGCGAGGGTTCTCATTCGCCAGTTGCTCACCTTCAGTAGAAAACAGCCTTCTGGATCGAAGGTTCTGGGCTTGAATGGCATCCTTAGTAACTGTGAGAGCATGCTTCGGAGGTTGATTGGAGCGGATATTCAACTGACGTTGAGGCTGAGCGTGGAGGATATCCGAATCAAAGCCGACCCTGCTTTTATCGAGCAGATTGTGATGAATTTGGTCGTCAACGCACGAGATGCGATGCCGACCGGGGGCAAGCTGACGATCGAGACTACGTCGGGCGATCTCGAGCACGCGCCGATGTATCCTGCCACGCCGATCCCCCCAGGAGAGTATGTGAAGCTTTCAGTATCTGACACTGGCTGCGGGATGTCTCCCGAGGTACAGGCGCAGATCTTCAAGCCGTTCTTTACGACCAAGGAGGAAGGAAAAGGAACCGGACTTGGGTTGTCGACGGTGTTGGGTATCGTGACCGAGAGCGGCGGAGGGTTGGATGTAATCAGCGAGAGAGGAGTGGGAACACGTTTTGATGTGTACCTCCCGCGCGCGATCAGCGAGATTGAGGCGCCGGCAGAGGAGAGCGTACAGGTGCAATCGGTCGAGGGTGACGAAACCATTCTCCTCGTTGAGGATGAGGAGGAGGTTCGTGTGCTCATCCGGGATGAGCTTCGGAAGCTTGGCTATCGCATCGTCGAAGCAAGAAACGGTATCGAGGCGTGTTTGGTCGCCACGCCGTATCTTGGAAAGCTCAAACTATTACTGACGGATATCGTGATGCCGGGGATGAGTGGGACTGAACTGGCGAGGCATCTGCGCGTGATTAAACCGGAATTGAAGCTTCTCTTCATCTCTGGGTATACGGATGATGTCGGTATCGGGGCAGGCGATCCGGCGAGTGCCTTTTTGCAGAAGCCGTTTACACCGGAAGCGTTGGCAAATTCCGTGCGTGAGTTGTTGGATCTGAAGTTGACAACGCGGACAAGAGGCGATCGCCAACCGGAAGCCGTCGAGCAGTCAGGGAGCGTGAATCGATCCTGAACGATGAGCTGTTGTTACCCACCTACCCGTTCCGCCTGGGTGTCTGGAGAGCCCGTCATGAATAGGCCTGGGTGGCATGAAGGAACCATGCATGCCGTGCGGGTCCTCTTCCTGAGCGTCGTTCTATTGCCTGGTCTGTGTCCAGCCCAGGATATTTCGTGGGAGCGCCTATCTGACGGCCTTCTGGTGTCGGTGTGGAAACCAGGCGACGTGTGTCCTACGGTGCCGACCATGCTCGCAGTCGATATGGATCCGGAGCGTATAAGGTTCTCCGTTCATTATTACGCTCAAGAAGCACTGTCTGAACCACCCAGGATCGACGAATGGCAGAAACGAACGGGCCATCATGTGCTATTCAATGCAGGGTTATTTCGGGAAAACTTTGCGTATCTTGGTCTTCTCTATAAGGACGGGCATTCGTTGGGAAGCCGGCGTCATACCTCATGGCAGGGATTGTTTGTCGCAGAACCATTCGTCTTGGGGGTGAAGAAGGCACGGATTCTTGATCTGAGTGCAGAGCGTTTCGACGAAGAACAACCCCGCTACCGTGAAGCAGCACAGTCGCTGATGCTGCTGGATCTGACCGGCAAGATCCGTGTCCGTGAGGGTGGGAAACATGCCTATCAGACGATTGTCGCTGAAACGGAAGCCGGACATATTCTTCTCTTGAAGAGCCTCGGAGCCGTTCGCTTATACGACATCGGTCAATGTTTCAAGGATGCGTTTCCCGCTGTGCGTCAGGCGATGGCCATGGACGGTGGGTCGTCCTCAGACGTCCGAATTTTAGGATCATTGTGGGAAAGAGACTTCCTGGTGCCTGAACATGCTTCCTGGAAGAGTTTGTTCGGGGGAGGCACGGGCAGTCATATCCCCTTGCCTACCGTGATTGGGGCCAGTCCCAGGTAATGATCACATCTTGGCTGACAACCATTCTGGTAGTGGCATGTCTAGCCGTTGGAGGCTGTGCCGATGGTGCAAAGATCGTTCAGCAACACGATACGGGCGGAGTTGTCATCTATCCATTTAAAGAGGGACAGGGGCCAATCCTCTCCTCCTTCCGTAAGGAGGCGCTTGACCTCATGAAAGAGAAATGCGGCGGTAGTTCCTACAGCATCGTTCGCGAGGGAGAAGCCAAGGGGCGTACTCGAGTCGTGAGTCCGCTTGATGGGGCACAAGAACTCGTAGAGGAGCGGCGCTGGGGGATTCAGTTCGAATGTAAATGAATGGATGCGAAATGCACAATCTATGCGGGTGGCACTAGCGCTTCGTCATCTACCCATGAGGTCCTGAATGGTTAAAAGGCTGATCAGCTGAATCTTTTCTCTTTCCACACGTGCTCTCCCATCCTGCTCTTGGCGGTCCACAATCACTAATGCATGATCCACCCTAAGCCCAGCTTCCCGAGCGACCGCCACTGCTTTCAACAAGGACCCACCGCTCGTGAGTACATCATCCACGATCAGTGCTCGATCGCCGGGACGAATACTGCCTTCGATCAATTTCCCTAGCCCATGGTCTTTGGGTTGCTTGCGCACCACAAATGTCCGCCAGAGGCGTTGACGCGAAGCAGCGCAGGCAAAATCTGAAATAGTCATAGCGATCGGGATAGCTCCGAGTTCGAGACCGCCCAGACAATCGAATTCAATGTCAGTGAGC
>JABMDK010000015.1:0-18974 GCA_015903995.1 Nitrospira sp. | reverse complement strand
TCTTGAAGTAGCCCACAATATGCTGCAGCACATTGACATGTTTACGCACCGTCGCCTTCATGGTCAGGACTCTCATGAAGTGCTCACCGTACTTCAATGTCAATTCTTTGAGTCCATACCGTTTCGTTTGGCCGACCAGCCGCCCCATCGTTTCGTAGTGCTGCTGGCTATGGGCTAAGAGCAGATATTTGTGAATCGTGTGGAAGCGTATCAGAGCCTGTTGTGTGACTCCGTTCTGCACCAGATCTTGGAACCGGCGGTAGCAGAACACCCGCTCGATGAAGTTCTCCCGAAGGGAAGGGTCACAGAGCCGCCCTTCCTCCTCGACGGGAATCAACGGAAACTGCGCTGTGAAGGCTTTCGCAAAGATCCCGACCCCGCTCTGACTCGGCATGCCCTGTGCGGTATACACCCGCACCCGTTCGACGCCGCAACTGGGTGAACCTCTCTTGAAGACAAACCCTGAGAGGTCCTGTCTTTGGAACGAATCAAGGCGCGTGGCGATCATCGTCTCCATTGCCTGGGTGTGATCCTGCTTGCTCTTAATTGTCATCAGCCGAGGGTGATCCGGATTGCCCATCAGACGCATGGCTTCACGCGGGGTGCCCAATCCCGCTTCCACCTCAGGGCAGACCGGTACCCATTCGACGTAGCGGCCCAATACATCGGTTAGGAAATGGTCCTGCTTGTGTCCTCCGTCGAAGCGGACCTCATCTCCAAGAAGACACCGACTGATTCCAAGGCGAAGCGGGGAGGTTGTCATCTCGTTGCCTCCTGCTTCCCGAGGTTGAGATATTCCTGACGCGCGAGGTGATGGTCCACAATCGGTGAAGGATAATTGGTCCCGATTCGGCATCCGGCCCGTTCTTGCTCATCTGGGGTCATGAGATGCGGCTCATGAATCCTCTTTGCCGATACACGGGCCAGTTCAGGAACATACCGGCGAATGTAGGCTCCGTCCGGGTCGAACTTTTTACTCTGAAGCGCAGGGTTAAAGATCCGATACCCGGGCATACTATCGGTGCCGGTTGAGGCACACCACTGCCAATTGCCGTTGTTTGCCGCCACGTCAGCATCGATCAGATGCTGCATGAAATACCGTTCGCCGCTTTGCCAGTCGATCCGAAGATCTTTGATCAGAAATGATGCGACGATCATTCGAACACGGTTATGCATCCATCCTGTGTGGTTGAGTTGCCTCATGCCTGCATCCACGATCGGATAGCCGGTCTTTCCCTCCCACCATGTTTGAAACAGCCGATCTCGTTCACTCCCAGCTGGTCGAGCTGGCGGCACGGTGACCGCTCTGAATGGGCCTTTCGCGACATGTGGGAACCCCGTGAGGACTTGTTGGAAGAACTCACGCCAGATCAACTCATCGACCCAGGTCAAGACATCAGACCGGGACACTCGCCCGCCTTTTGCCAGTGCGTTCAAGGCTGCGTGAATGGCCATGCGCGGCGATAGTGTTCCGAAACGGAAATGTGGTGAAAGCTTTGAGCTTGCATCGATCGCCGGCAGGTTCCTGCCTTGCGCATAGGAGTGAAGCGGTCCTTTCACAAACCAGCGCAACCTCTTCTGAGCGTTCTGTTCACCTGGCTCGATCGACAACACCACGGGATCGTACCCCAGCTCACTGCTGGAGGGGAGAGGACGAGAGAGTGGCAGGGGTGCGGCTTTCTTCTTCGCAAGGGCGGTTGGGATCGGCTGAACTGCTGGGGTTGTTGCATGCCATTTGGTCCACCAGCGTGCGCGATAGGCGCTGTACCGCTGCAATGGCTCACCCGTCGCGCCCCGCACCTCAGATGCTTCAAACACAACATGGTCTTTGAACGTCCGCACCGCCACTCCGAGCTTTGCCAAACGCTGTTGCACCAGCCGGTCCCGCTCGATGGCTCCCGGCTCGTAGTCACGATTCCAATAGATCGCGTCAGCTTTCCAGTCACCTGCTGCTTGTACGACCTGTTCGATCGGTTTACCCCGCCTCCATTGGAGCGGTGCTCCCAATCCGCTCAACGCAGCGTTCATGTCTTGGAGGCATCCCAGCATGAAGTTCACACAGGCTGATCATGCGATTGCAGCAACGGCTCATCGAATATAAACAGCGGAATGATCTCGTCGCATTCCGCACAGGCCGCGGTAAGAGCCGGCTGGTCGTGCAATCGAAGATCGCGCCTGAACCAGACAATTCCTCGCACAGGTTGCTCCCTTTCATGAAGTTCTATGGCGCTGGGTTACCATGTGATCCCGATGGGCCTTTTGAAAGCTTGTCACCCGCCACTCGTGTGATGGACAGCTCACGGAGGCCTGTTTCACCCTTAACACCAACTTTTACGGCAGTTCCTGCTTCTCCCCGAATCATGCCGACCACTTCCTCATAGCGCTTTCCCTTCACGGGTGTTCCATCCACACTCACGACTTCATCCCCATGTCCGAGTCCCGCCTTGTGGGCTGGCCCCTCCGGATGGACCATGCCGACATACAGGATGGCCGGATCACCGATCCGCTCCGCTCCGATCTGTAGAG
This sequence comes from Nitrospira sp., assembly GCA_015903995.1. Lineage (GTDB taxonomy): Bacteria > Nitrospirota > Nitrospiria > Nitrospirales > Nitrospiraceae > Nitrospira_D. The sequence goes on along the minus strand of JABMDK010000015.1, from coordinate 16,448 downwards.
AGAGACCGATCACACCCTTGGGCAGCTTGGTTTCGTCTCCATGCCCATACGGAGCCTGGTTCGCTGGTTGGTCGGCTATAGCCGATCCAGCAACGAGAAGGCCCATCAACAACCCTGCCATCATATGGAAGCCTGAGATTCTCATAGCGTACCTCCTGTTAAATGCCCTATGGATCACCGAACACGTACCAACGCAAGTACAGACAGTGCCGCGACTATTAGAACCCCCACTATCAGTCCTGCCGCAGCATAGATGGCGAAAGCTCTCATGAGCCCACCTCCTTGTGGGCTACATATTACCGACCAATCGGGGCCAGCAATGCCTCGCGAGTAGCACGATAGAGTTCACAAATACCGGCTGTTGATGTGAGCGGTTCAGTCTGCTGCAAACTTCTTAAGAGTCTTGTCCTCCCTCGCAGGCTGCGGAAAAAATCATTGTGACCTCTATAGCCGTCACAGAAATCGAGGGTTAGGAGAACGCTGAACAGCCCTGCAGGATGCGCACAAGGCCGCAGCGAGCGAAGAGGCGACGCGTACTCGGTGCCGTACGTGGAGCCTCTGAGTGATGCGAGAACGCCGCTGGCGGTCTTTTTCCGCATCCTGCCAGAAGCCGAATTGTGGTCTTCTCTCGTATCATGTCGCCCTCGCAGGGTCTGTCGTTCCGCCAAGGATAGCCTGCAGGGCTGTCTCCAACGTCGGATAACGAAACGCATAGCCTTCTGCCATCGCTTTCTTCGGAATCACCCGCTGGCCGGTCGTCATCAGTGTCCCCAATTCACCAAGCAGAATGTTCAAGGCCAACCCTGGAACGGGGAGCCACGACGGGCGGTGAATCACTCGCCCAAGGACGTCGCAAAAGGTCTTCATCCTCACAGGCTCTGGGGCCACGGCATTGATCGGACCGGAAACTGTCGTCGTGGTGAGAGCCCATTTGATGAGGCCGATGTGATCACGTCGGTGGATCCAGGAGACCCACTGGGTTCCCGGCATGATTGGACCCCCTGCGAACAGCCTGAACGGCAATAACATTTTGGCCAGCGCACCACCGTCTGCCTCGAGGACCATGCCGGTCCGCAAGATGACCACGCGGGTCCCAAACTCTGCGACGCTCATCGCTTCCGCCTCCCAGGCAAGACAAAGGTCGGCAAGAAATCCCGTCCCGCGAGCAGCACCTTCATCCAATAAGCGGTCATCGCTGGCGCCGTAATAGCCGATGCCGGAGGCGCTGATAAACACCCGGGGTTTCGATGGCCGGCGGGACAGCGCTCTGACTAGTAAACGGGTAGTGAGGACTCGGCTTTCGGTAAGGAGTCGCTTGCGCTCATCAGTCCAGCGTGCGTCAGCGATCGGCGCGCCAGCGAGGTTAATGACTGCATCGGCTCCTTCAAGGATCTCCTCCCAGGGTCCCGTGTCTCGTGCATTCCATTCCACTAAGTTCATATGTGTGTCGGGCCGGGGAAGAACCTGTCCCGCATGTCTTGTCAGTAGACTGACTGTGTGGCCACCGTGTAAGATCGCTGCGCACAGCGCTTGACCAATGAACCCTGTTCCTCCAGCTACTACGATGTTCATAGATATAGCTCCTGAAAGAGCCATCGACAGGCCGACTGATACGCCTGACAAGCCGATAGTGTCTTACCTTCGGGTCGGTTTTTCGGTGATGCACCGCCTAACGACAGCGGTAACAGTCTGAAAGAGTCCGGCCACCACCGCGGAAGTCAGGAATCCCATCGCGATCAAAAATACTAGACTCATATCCATAGCGGTCCTCCTTCTCGAAATTGGTAGAAGCCACGTGCCCAGATAGCGATTCTACTGTTCGCCAAGGAGACAGGCTCCTCATGAGGAGGAGACCTGTCTCCCTCAGCGGGCGGCGCCGTGCGGAGTTTCGGCGTCACCTCTGCCAACGCAATACACCGGCCTCCGAAATTTTGTCTCTGCCATCCTATTACCTCGCACGTTCACCGCAACCGATTACTTCTGCTGGATCGCTGCCTCAAGACCACGGACACAGCGAAAGCCTGTACCATGAGTCTGCAAGGCGAACCCGCCACGACCGCGCGCCGATGTGGTGATATCGGACGCTGGACTATGCCAGGACCCACCACGAATCGACCGAACCACTCCCTTTTTGTCGGGACCTTGTGGATTCCGATTGGGCGCATGTTGATAGTATTCCGCGTCGTACCAATCGGAGACCCACTCCCTAACGTTTCCGGCCATATCCTTCACTCCGTAGGGTGAATCTCCATCGGGAAGCGATCCAACAGCGTGCAAGGTATGTTCATCCTCCCATTCCCGATCAAAGTTCGCCCGCTTCGGAGTCGGCGGGTTATTTCCCCAGGGGTAAACGCGGCCATCAGTCCCACGGGCAGCCTTTTCCCATTCTGCTTCCGTCGGCAGCCGTTTCTTAGCCCAACTACAATAGGACTTGGCGTCATACCAGGTCGTCTGCACGACGGGTAATTGCTCAATCCCGTTAATGGACGTGAGGGAACCTGTGCTGTAGGGATTGGGCGGGTTGCGATGGCCGGTGGATTTCACAAAGGCCATATACCGTTCATTCGTGACTTCGACTTGATCGATTGCGAACTCATCGAGGTATACGGATCGCTGCGGCCTCTCATCATCCCGGCCTTTCCCTTCTGGATTGCCCATCAGAAATTCTCCGGCTGGAATCGTGACCATCGGCACCGGGTCAGGTTCTTTCATTCCCGGCAACGCTTCCACGGTGAGGGACTGCATGAGCGCAAGGACCGTGACGACTGTCATTCCATTGAACTGAGTAGATCTGTGCCACAGACCAGTGATCATTTCTTCTGCTCCTTGCTACCCTCAATGGCTTGGGTGGTATGGAGTCTCACTTGCTTAACGAGGTCCTCAACCTTGCGCTCGTCTCCTCGGTCAATTGCTTCCTGCGCCTGGGTCACGAGAGTTCTGGCTTCGTGCAGGTGCTGCTCGATTTCCGCCTGAAGGGCAGGCGAGGCCACTGTTCCTCCCAATGCTGCCCGGTGGTAGACCTCCCATGCGTGGTCCACTTCATGATTGGCCTCGTGGACCAATTGGGCCTTATCCTTGTGCACGTGTCCGGGTGAATCGATGGGACCTGCATGGAGGGATGAGGCTCCGAGTAGGGCGATGAGGACAATTCCTCGATAAAGAATCTTGTTGGGTATCATTGATGCGCCTCCGTCACGATCAAACCATGTACAAGTCCCGTGAAATCTTCCTTCACGGTCGCTTCATCGATTGCTCGATCAATTGTCGAAGATCCAGGAGCTCCCTATTCTTTGGTTCAAGGGCCAGGCCCTGAGCGAGGGCCTGCTGGGCCTCTGCGAAGTGCTCTCGCCCCATTTCGACGTAGGTCAAGATGGCGGCTTCTTTGATACGCTGATCGATTTCTGGTGGGGCAGTTTTCGCGCAGCGGAATCCCAGACCCACGCCGTAGCTGTTATTGAGAGGGTGATTCCAGAATCGGTGCGTCGACCTGACCGAGCCTTCCGGTGCGACCCAGGATCCGCCTCGAATCACTCGTTTTTCTCCAAGTGTCAGCAGATCCACATAGGTCCCGGTGCCACCTATCCATACGGGCTTTGCCGGTCCCGTGGGATTGACCATCGGCTCCAGCTGGCTGTAGTAGCGAGGGTCGTACCAGTCCAAGACCCATTCAAACGCATTGCCGGCCATGTTATGGACGCCGTAGTTGCTGACCCCATCGGGATATGAATCGACCGGCCTGGTGGCATCGTGAAGTTTTCCATAGTTGACTTTTGCCGGATCAAAGTCGTTGCCCCAGGGATAGAGATTACCATCGGGCCCTCGGGCGGCCTTCTCCCACTCCGCTTCCGTCGGCAGTCTCTTGCCGCGATATTCGCAATAGGCACGCGCGTCATACCAGCTGACGCCGACCACTGGCTGTTTGGGACTATTGAGGCGGGGATCATCCCAATAGGCAGGAGCTCCGTGTCCCTTCGTTCTCATGAAATCTCCATAGTCCTTGTTGGAGACTTCATACTTATCGATCAGGTATGAATCGAGGAACACCATATGGGCCGGGCTTTCGTCATTCAATGTGGAAGCAGGCGTTCTGTTGCGTAGGTGATACCTCGCAGGGATGTTAGCCCGTTCCATAGCTCCTTCCTTGTCGAGTCCCATGATCGAAGGTCCTTGGCCGATGTACACCATATCTCTCGGGATCAAGGATTCCTCCGCACGGGCTGTCTGGTTCACTGTTGTGAATGCGCTTGCCAACGCCACGATCGCGATAATTCTTCCTGTATACATTGTAGACCTCCATCACAAATTGGTTTGTCCATACAAGCAGTCCCGGCTCTTTCGGTACGCCAGGTTCAGCGGCGGTGCTGCGTCGCCGTCTGCCCATGTGGTATTTTCGGCCCTTCGAGGTCCCTCATTTCTTGCATCGCCGCTTGCGCGATTCCCCGCAACATCCCATTGAATACGAACTCGTGCGGCACGTAGAGGGAATACCAGTACAGTTGGCCTTTCAGCCCCACCGGATCAAAGATCGCCGTCTGCCGTATCTGTGTTGAAGAGCCGGTCTCCGTCACCTCGAACTCCAGCCACGCCCGCCCCGGCAAATTCATCTCGGATTTGAGCCGCAGGCGGCGATTCGGCTCGATCGCTTCGACGCGAAATGAATCGACCGTGTCGCCGACGCGGAGAGTTGCGGAAGAAGGCCGTCCGCGACCCATGCCGACGCCTCCCTGAAGCAGGTCGATGAAGCCACGCAAGCGCCAGAGCCAGTCGCACGCATACCAGCCATGATCGCCGCCGATCCTCTCAATACATCTGAAGACAACGTCTGGCTTTGCTTCGACCGTCAACGTCCGCGAATCGACGATGCGCGTGCCGAACCGCACGCCTCCCCACCACCGCTGCCTGCCGGAAGAGGAGAGCGCATCGGACCAGCGCGTTTCGGAGAAATGCCGCTCCTCACGGGCAAGGGCTCGATGAATGGCCTCATCTATTCCCATCGGACGTACAGAGAAGGTGGTGAGCGCGGCGTTGTCTCGTACTACCGTGACATGGACAATGCTCTCAATAATGGACCTCCCGATGCGGGCATAGAGCGGCGTGACCAATCCAAGCCACAGAGAGGATAACCAGGGGGTGAGGACGGGCACTGGGATGATGAGAGGCTTAAGTCCACGCTGACGCCCGTACGCCCGCATCATATCCGCGTAGGAGACTTGGTCGGCACCCCCGACTTCGTAGATACGGTATTTGGAGAGGGGAATCTGAAGCGCCTCAATCAGATAGTCCAGCAAGTCGTCGATTCCGATTGGTTGCGCCTTTCCCTTGACCCATTTCGGAGTGAGCATGATCGGCAAGCGTTCTACCAGCGCCCGAACCAGCTCAAACGAGGCACTCCCGGAACCAATCACGGCCGATGCTCGAAACTCACACACCGGGAGGCCTGACTCCGGGAGGCCTGACTGCCTCAAGATGTCTCCAACCTCGTGGCGACTGCGCAGATGCGTCGAGAGTTCTTCCTCGTCGCTGCCTAAGCCTCCCACATAGACCAGTCCCTTCACGCGAGCTGCCTTGGCTGCTTCACTAAAGTTCCGCGCCGCCTGCCGGTCCGTTTCTTCAAAAGAACCGGTCGAACTCATGGAGTGGACCATGTAGTAGGCCACGTCGACACCCCGCAATGCGTTGTCGAGACTCGGACGATCAAGAACATCACCCATGACAACTTCCGTTAAGGGATCGACCTTCGGCTTTAGAATCTCCGGGCGCCTGGCCAGGCAGCGCAGGCGGTAGCCTTGATTTTCCAACGACGGCAGAAGACGGCCGCCAATGTACCCGCTCGCCCCAGTGAGAAGGATCAGGGAGGTCCCTGGGGTTGCTGCCGGGTTGGCTGTCGATGTGCTTGGACCGGTGTCAGACTTATTCACTTCAAACCTCTCATCACGACTTGGGCCAGGGGAGGGGGCGATACCCCCCCCCTCCCCTCCCAGCCTTCGACTATTTCTTCTTCAGGCTCTTGTGGATCAGTTCACGGGTCGCAAGGTACTCCTGGTTCCCCGGATCCGATGCCAATGCCTTTTCAATAGCAGCCAATGCCTCGGCATTCTTTTCAGCCCCCATGGCGACTAGCGCCTGGATGAATGCGTCACGGCCGGTTTGCACGGCGTCGTCGGACACGGTCTGGACTGACTTCGCGCAACGAAAGCCGAGGCCGACGCCGTAGCTGTTGTTGTCAGGCTGATTCCAGAATCGGTGGCTTGTATGGAGTGAGGTTTCCGGCGCGAGCCAGGAACCGCCGCGCAGTACCCGCACTGGTCCTTGGTTGGCGAAATTGTAACCCTTCTCTGCGCCCCGGGGATTCAAGGCCGGGCTTTCCTTATAGTACTTGAGGTCATACCAATCCTCGACCCATTCGAAGACGTTGCCGGCCATATTGTAGACCCCGAATCCGCTGACCCCGTCAGGGTAGGAATCCACCGGAGTTGTTTTGCCGACTAGTTGTCCGTAGTTGGCCTTCTTAGGATCAAGCATGTGACCCCAAGGGTAGTGGTTGTCGCCTTGTGGACCCTTGGCCGCTCGCTCCCACTCAGCCTCTGTAGGAAGTCGCTTACCGTCCCACTTGCAGAATGCGCTCGCATCAGTCCAGCTCACACCGACAACTGGATGGTTGGACTTGTTGAGCCGCGGGTCGTCCCAATAGGCCGGTGCTGGGTGACCGGCAGCCTTCATGAACTCTTTGTAGCGTGCATTCGAGACTTCGAACTTATCGATCAGATAGGCATCAAGCACCACCTGGTGCTGGGCTTCATCTGAATGTTCGCTGCTCCCCATGGTGAACTCACCCTTCGGGATCAGCACCATGTCCTTCTCGCTGGTCGGCATGTCTGCCGCTGTTGCGACAGAGACGGCTCCTACCATCACTGCCACCCCTAATCCCACCTGAAATGCCATTCGACTCCGCATAGAACACCCCCCTTGTTTTAGAACACCAGGACTACCCTGGTTGCCTGACGATCGTTACCCGTCCATTCGAAAGTCATGATCGCACGATCCCCAAACAAAGACTGATTCATAGTGACCATGTGACATGATGCCTATCGATGTCCTATTGCTCAGTTGTTTGGCAATGAGTTTCCTGCACGCTGGACTGTTAGCGGCTCTTGACGAATGCGGCGATTCCGCAAGATGACAGGATCGAGGATGTCACCACACTGCAGGCATCGCCTTGTGCGACACTCCAGCTCGCTACTGCTGTTCATCAGATCCATTGAGACTTCATTCACCATGAGACCGCCGCACCTCAGGCAGATGGACCTAAGCAGTACTGGAGAGAAATCTAATTGACTCTGAAGTTCACCGATTTTTGCTTTCTGCTCCGCTCTCGCCATGATGACCTCCATGCGGTCAATATTCAATGTTTGTCAATAGTATGTCCAATCTATAAATGAAAATGTCCAATGTGTCAAGAGTTCTTTTGAATGAATATTGACAAACATTGAACGTCATAAATAGAATGAAAAAATATGAATACTCATAGAATTCAGAGAGTTGCGAAACTCACGGGGCTCTCACGGGATGTTATTCGAGTATGGGAGCGTCGGTTTGAAATCCTAAAACCGATTAGAGGTGCCAATCGTTACCGGAATTATTCCGACGAAGATGTGGCATTGCTTAGGTTCCTGAAAGAGCAGCTGGATTCTGGATGCTCGATCGGAGAGCTGTCGAAATTAGGGCGAGAGGAATTGTTGAGTCGAGCACGAGCCAGTGCACCGCAAGTGTCATTCGTCGACAATGCATTCAGCAGACTCTTGCAGGAACTGCTGTCTAGTTTGAATCCCTTCAATCGTGTGATCTTTGAGAAGCGTTTGAACGGCGCCGTGGCGGTGATTCCCTTTGAGGAAGCGCTGCATGGGATCTTGCTCCCCCTTCAGGAACAGGTGGGGCAGCTCTGGCATGATGGTCATCTGGACGTGGCCATCGAACATTACGTCACGAGGCAAATCCAACAAAAGATTTTCTCTGCCATGAATCAGCTTCCAGTCGCTGAGTTTGGAGCGAAAGTGGTCGTGGCCTGCCCGCCCGGCGAGGAGCACGACATTGCCGCGTTTGCAGTGGCATATCGATGTCGTGTTCGCGGCTGCCGAGTTCACTATTTGGGAGCCAATGTGCCTCTTGGCTCATTGGCCAAGCTCTGCGAGGAGGTTGAACCAGATCTGACCATCATGTCATTTCCTGTCGCACTTTCCGAGGCCGATGCGGCTGAGTTGGTTCAAACCCTTGCCGATGCAGTGCGGCCCACCTCCGATCTTGCCGTCGGCGGTCATGGCGCACTCGCGATGCGTGAGCTTTTCATGAAATACAATATTACGGTTCTGGAGACCTTCGCTGACTTGGATCACAGGCTGGATCGATTGATGAGGCAAGCCGTATCTCGTGGGTAACGAGGAGAGGCCGATCAGATGGCATCATACCCGCTCACAGTATTCTTCGATGGAGCCTGCCCCATTTGCGATCGAGAAATCGCCCGACTTCTCACGGCCGGACTATGACCCAACATCAATAAACATATCCCCCGCTGAACTTGGGAGAATCATTCATGCCCGTTGGGGTGATGGGACCGTCATGACCGGCGTCGATGTGTTCCGAGCCATGTGGGAGGCAGTCGGCCTGGGATTCTTGGCGCGGCTCACCCGTCTTTCTCTCATCGAGCCACTTGTCGTGAAGGCCTATGCATGGTTCGCACGGAACCGCTTACGGCTCACTGGTCGCTCGCACAGGTGTGTAGAAGGTGCATGCAAATCCGCCCCTTCAATCCGGCACAGTCCGTGAACCGCCTGCCACCATTCTCGTCTCGCCGCCAATAGAAAATAATGGGTCTCTATTTGTGGAGCCACTATAGATGCAATTTAGATTCTACCTAGTGGGGGTTAGCTTTGTTCTTGAGGAACACCAAAATCTGCCAGGATGCCCCGCTCGGAAGAGCGGGGAGGAATGGCAGCCCGTAGCGAAGCGGAGGCACATCCCCTCTTGGTTTACAAAAGCCCCGCCTGGAAGGGCGGGGTTATTTACTTGTCGGACGCCGTTGGCCCTTGAGCAGGGAATACCTCAAACCCAAGGGCTACGGAGTCTTTGCACATCGGAACCCACTGTTGAAGTTCCGATACGCAGGCGAGTCGTAGTCTGTGGTCGATAATATGTTAAAGTCCCGACGCGCAGATCGCAGGTTCTCCGGAGCGAAGTCCCACGAGCCTCCCCGCAAGACTTTGTACTTACCTTTTTCCGGACCAGCCGGATTTCTCGAGGGGCTGGTCGCATAGTAATCTGGGTCATACCAGTCGTTCACCCACTCCCAGACATTTCCAGCCAGATCATAGACCTCGTAGGGGCTCTTGCCGTCTTTCAATTGCCCCACCGGTACGAGCGCCTCATGGTTGTTCCACTTCTCTCTATCTCTCCCAAAATTGGCTCGGAGCGAATCAGGCGGATCGTTGCCCCAGGGGTAGATACGTTGGTCTGTCCCCCGTGCCGCCTTTTCCCACTCAGCTTCCGTCGGCAACCGCTTGCCGGCCCACTTACAATAGTTGTTCGCATCCTTCCAATCGACATTGACAACCGGGCGGTTCTCATAGGAAGGCTGAGCCATAGTTGTCCAGGCCGGGGGAGGGTCAAAACTGTTGGCCTCGAGGAATTCTCCATATTGCCGGACCGTCACTTCGTACTTGTCTACATAATAGGCATCGAGATGTATTCGGTGCATTGGCTTTTCATCGTCATTACTTTCGTTGCTCCCCATGGTAAATTCCCCAGCCGGCACGAGCACCATTGGGGCCGGGTCTCTGACGATAATCTTCTTCGGTCGCCTCTCAACCTTATAATCTGAGTGTTTCGAGGGTTTACCCTTGTGCGAGAAGGTATGTATGAAGGCGATGACTTTCCATATCTGGTCTTCCGAGAGGAGCGCTTTCCAAGGCGTCATGGGTGTTTTCGGAATCCCTTCCGCCACTCGCCAGTACCAGTAGCTGTCTGAGAACCGGCTGACATTGTTCTGGTCGTGGAGCCCCCCTCCACTGTTTACGGGTCGTCCATCATGACCATGGCAAGAGTGACAGGCGACAAGCGGCTGGGCATCACCGAAATAAATGTCTCTTCCCTCCTTGATGATCTTTGGATTCGTCCACCAGCCGGCTGGCATTGTTTTCTTGGCGTAGACGGCTGGAACTGGATCCAATGGCATGAGGTCTGCTGAGTGAGCTATCTCTCCGGACAGAGTGAGGAGAGTTGCTCCCACTAGGACGAATCTTGCAAAACGGAGGTTTCTCCGTTTGACATGTGGGGATTGTGAGGATCCGATCATGTGGTCAACCTCCTGTGGTGTTCTGCCGTGAAGTGAGCAGGGTCATTGTTAGGTTGGGTGAGAGTCGGAGACGATCGCCAGATTAACCATCTTTATCGTCCAGTGTTTGATTCTAGTATGTCCAATATATAGCATATAGTGTCAAATGTATAAATAGTGTTTTATAATTAAGTTTGACAAACATTGGACGTAAAGGTAAAGTGCGTAAATGTTTATGAATAAACATAGAATTCATAGGGTTGCGAAATTAACTGGGCTGTCGAAGGACGTGATTCGTGTGTGGGAGAGGCGATACGGACTTGTCACACCCTCGCGAAGTTCGAATCGATATCGAGAATACAGTGATGAGGATGTTGCACTCCTTCGCTTTGTGAAAGCCCAGATGGAACAAGGCGAAACGATCGGTGGGCTCGCCACAGAGGGGCGTGATTCGCTGATCGCCCGTATGCGTCTCGCAACCCCATTTATCGCAGAGCAACAGAAGCCGCATGAGCATCTATTAGATGAGTTGATCGGATTGCTTGCCCTGATCGATAAGGCCGGGTTCGAGCGGAAGCTCAACGGTGCAGTGGCTGTCATTCCCTTCGAAGAGGCGGTCCAGCGGATCTTACTCCCACTCCAACGTCGAATCGGAGAACTGTGGCACGAAGGTCGTCTTGGTACAGCCATCGAACATTACGTGACCAAGCTCATCCAGCAGAAGCTATTTTCCGTCATGAATCAGCTGCCGGTGAATGAATTCGGCCCGCGTGTTTTGATTGCTTGTCCGGACGGTGAAACGCATGAAATCGGGGCGCAAGCCGTCGCATATGTCGCAGCGACCAGAGGGTGCCAGGTCTATTACCTTGGTCCTAACCTTCCGATGTCAGACCTCATGGCTTTCTGCGAGAAGATCCGTCCCGATCTCGTGCTGCTCTCTCTTACTGAGGTAAAGTCTGGGGATGCCATGCTCCAACAACTGAAGGAGCTTGAACAACTGGCTACCCGATGGCCTGTGGCTGTGGGTGGCCAGGGTGCCCAGGTTTTCGGCGACCTTCTTCGTGAGGCCAAAATCGAACTGCTCGATGATCTCCCTGCACTACACAGCCGGCTGATGATGCTTTCGATGCGCCAGCGTGTGTATCAGTAATGCCGATTCATGTCTTGACGATGCGGATCGTTGTGTTCACCCACCTACGCGGGAAGCCACAGCTGTAACGCTGTGGAGGAATGCGCAGTGGGTGTCCTCCGAAGCCTTGGCGAAGGAGGACACGCTTCGGCGCGTTCCGCCGAAGACACAACAGGGACCACGGCTGTCTAGCCGCGGGGCTCCACTGGAGTCACAATGGTAGAGGGTTTCAGAAAATAGTGACTGTTCAGCTCAACGGTCATCAGAAGACTTGATGGGCCCGCGAACACACCAGACCGGATAGGTGTAGATCTTGATGAAACTGAGCACGTTACCGAGGAAGGCATCCACATAGCGTGCATAGGAAGGCTGATTGTCTTCCGGGACCACTGTCCAATAGGATGTCGGCTGGATGTTCAAGAATGGATGCCCTGGGGGGATATTGGGGATCGGGGAGTCCACTGCGGGCCCCACGAGGCTCCGCATTTCAGAGGGTGCCGGTAGGCGCCAGCCTTTATGACCGCCGGTGGCTCGGGTTACGCATGTCGCGCGGGCTTCGTTCCATGTCACGGACGTTGGTATTGGAGAGAGTTCCCAGATAAGGTTTGTATCCTTATCGAGGACCGCATGATTATTGAAGTCCGGCAAGATCACGAAACGCTCGGCCGCCGGATGTGCCTCTTGCCAGTTCTTGATGATATCGGCGATGAGCGCGTCCTTTTGGGCAGTCGGGGGCATCAAGAATTGGGAACCCACAAGGCAAGATAACCCAATGAGGGCCAGGAGCATCAATTGGCCCACCCGCTTAGTCGGCACGGCGTAACTCCACATCGTAACGAATGGGAAAGTGAGAATGAAAACGAGCCCATCCTACGCTACGGCTTGTGGGCGTATCAATATTGTGCCGATGAGAGATTGAGGACATCTATCGAAATGGACCAATCATGAGGTGGGAAATTGCTCAGCGGTAAGGAACTCTCACCTGTGTTCTTTGTGGGCGGTACCTCTCGATATAGGTCGTACGTCATAACTACAGCTTTGCACGTATGGATAGTGCAACTACATGCAATCCTATCAATGAGTTATATGGCAGCAAGGAAAAGCGATCATGCTAGAATTAGTATCACATGAGAGTGGTGGGGTAATTGAGTTGAAAAATGTATCTTGATGAGTATAAAGTTGTGTATGCGAGAGAGAAAGGAGAAGGCGTTTTTTCTGGAAATCATTCTTAGTAGTGAATAGCAGGAGAGCGCATTCTCTAAGATTTATAGCTGAGGGAGGGATACATTATGGCCAGTAACGAGCGAGGGTATGACATTTCGCAGTGGTACGATTCGAAGCCGGTAAAGATCGGCTGGTTGGCGATGCTGGGGATCGGTGTGTTTTGGGTGCTGTACCAGCGGACGTTGCATCATGTTTGTTCCACTTCTCCTTCTCCTTCCCATAATTAGCGCGGAGTGGATCGGGTGGATCGTTACCCCAGGGATAGATGCGCCCATCTGTTCCCCGTGCCGCCTTCTCCCATTCGGCTTCGGTCGGCAGGCGCTTGCCGGCCCACTTGCAATAGTTGTTCGCATCCGCCCAATCGACATTGACAACCGGTCGCTTCTGATGAGGCGGCTCGTTCATAGTCGTCCACTTCGGCGGTGGGTATATACTGGTAAATTCCAGAAACTTCGCATACTGCCCGACCGTTACTTCATAGACATCCATATAATAAGCATTGAGAAAGACCTTGTGTTCGGGCTTTTCATTGTCACTACCTTCGTTGCTCCCCATAGTAAATTCCCCGGCGGGTACGAGCACCATCGGACCCACATTCTTGGGCTTGATCTTCTCCGGTCGCTTGTACCCCGTATAATCTTTGTGTTCGACAGGTTTTCCTCCATGCGAGAAGGTATGCATGAATGCGACAACTTGCCAGATCTGGTCTTCTGAGAGGAGCGATTTGTATGGCATCATTGGCGTCTTTCGAATCCCTTCCGCCACACGCCAGAACCAATAGCTGTCTGAGAAGCGTTTAGTATGTTTCAGGCTACGAACCCCCTCCCCACTTCTTACTGGTTCACCGTCCTCGCCATGGCAACCAGTGCAGGAGACTTCCGGGATGGCTTCACCTAAATAAATGTCTTTTCCCTCCTTGATGATCTTTGGATCCGTCCACCAGCCGGCGGGCATGTGTTTGTCTGCATAGGGAGCCGGAACTGGATCCAACGGCATGAGTTCTGCCGAAGCGGCGATCCCTCCTGAGAGAGTCAGGCTCGATACCAACACCATGATGCATTGCGCTATCATCCTGTCACTCATGCGGGACCTCCTATTGCTTCCTCAACTTATCGGACATCTGGTAGTGTTTTACTATCAATTGGATGACAACGCCATGTTGACTTTGGATTAGGACGGGTCACGAGAGATAGACTAGTCCTTCTCATCCTTGTCTTCTGTTTCTTTTTTTACTTCCTTCAACACCATGATGCCCTGCGCCAAACTTGCATTGAGATCGCTCTCCGGGACTTTCTTGTGGACCAGATTCTGATGGCAGTCAATGCAGGTGGCGCCCTCGGTTTCCATCTTCTTATGCGCGGCCTTTGCTGATGCGCCAGGTGGCTTGGTATTCTTATGGCACTCCCGGCAAGTGACGCTGTCCCAGTTTTTTAGAGACATGCGAGCGTAGTGGGCCATGATTGGCCGGCGCTCGTTAAATTTCTCGATCGTTGAGTAGTCATATTTCATCTCCGCGAGCACCGCCCGGATCCCATCATAGGTGTGTGTCCATAAAGCCAGATGGAAATTTCCTAGGCCCTGGGGCACGTGGCAGTCTTTGCAGCCTGGATCGGCCCCTAACGCGCCATAGTGTGAGGACTTCTTGAGCTCCTCATAGGGGTAGGTCTGGGAGTGGCAGCTCACGCAGAACTCGGTTCTGGAGAGGGCATGCTCGCCGCCGAATACCACGGCTATTGCTCCGACCGTAAGAACGGCTCCAAGAAGCAGGGCACCACCCGACACGCTCAAGTATTTCTTGAACCTCCCTTCCATGATAACCCTCCTGTCTAATGTTCAATGTGTGTATCTTGTATGTCTAACGTATAATCGAATATGTCTAATGTGTCAATAGTGTATGTGAAGTATATTTGACAAACATTGGACATTCTAATACAATTAAAGAATGTTTATGAATAAACATAGAATTCACAGGGTTGCGAAGTTAACCGGTCTGTCAAAAGACGTTATTCGTGTGTGGGAGAGGCGGTATCGGCTTGTCTCACCTTCGCGAAGTTCGAATCGCTATCGAGAATACAGTGATGAGGATGTTGCGCTCCTTCGCTTTGTGAAGGCCCAGATGGAACAAGGCGCAACGATTGGTGGTCTCGCCACAGAGGGACGTGATGCACTCATTGCACGTATGCGTCTCGCAACTCCGTTCGTCGCAGAGGAACAGAAGCCGCATGAGCATCTATTAGATGATTTGATGGGATTGCTTGACCCGATAGACAAGGCGGGGTTCGAGAGGAAGCTCAACGGCGCAGTGGCTGTGATTCCCTTCGAAGAAGCTGTCCAGCGGATTTTACTCCCTCTACAACGACGAATCGGGGAACAGTGGCACGAGGGTCGCCTTGGTACAGCCATCGAACATTACGTGACGAAGCTTATCCAGCAGAAGTTGTTTTCTGTGATGAATCAGCTTCCGGTGAATGAATTCGGTCCGCGTGTGTTGATCGCTTGTCCACAAGGGGAAACGCACGAAATCGGGGCCCAAGCCGTGGCGTATATCGCAGCGACCAGAGGTTGCCAGGTCTATTACCTAGGCCCTAACCTGCCCATGCCAGACCTCATGGCTTTCTGCGAGAAGATCAGGCCTGATCTCGTGTTGCTCTCTCTCACTGAAGCGAAGTCTGAGGCCGCCATGCTCGAACAACTCAAGGAGCTTGAACAGCTAGCCACTGGATGGCCTGTTGCTGTTGGTGGCCAGGGTGCCCGCGCTTTCGGAGACCTTCTTCGTGATACCAAGATCGAACTGCTCGATGATCTCCCCGCACTACACAGCCGCCTGATGATGCTTCTGTCGATGCGCCAGCGCGTGTATCAGTAACATCGACACACCAATTCGCAGCTTCGCGATGTCCATTATTGCTCTCACAAGGATTTACAATGGAAGAGGGTTCCGGGAAATGTGTTATGCGGGAGAAGTGAGGGAGGTGAGCTGTGCGCAATCAATTACCCGTTAGGGAACTACTCCGGCAACGTGACTGCTCGGCTCAATGCTCGTCCGATTTGATTGGTCCGCGAACGCACCAGACCGGATAGGTGTAGATCTTGATGAAACTCAGTACGTTACCGAGGAATGCATCCACATATCGCGCATAGGAAGGCTGATTCTCTTCCGGGACCACTGTCCAATAGGATGTTGGCTGGATATTCAAGAATGGATGCCCTGGGGGGATATTGGGGATCGGGGAGTCCACTGCCGGCCCCACGAGGCTACGCATTTCAGAGGGCGCCGGTAGGCGCCAGCCTTTTTGACCGCCGGTCGCTCGGGTTAGGCATGTAGCGCGGGCTTCGTTCCATGTCACGGACGTTGGCGTTGGGGAGAGCTCCCAGATGAGGTTTGTATCCTTATCGAGGACTGCATTGTTGTTGAAGTCGGGCAAGATCACGAAACGCTGGGCCGCCGGATGTGCGTCTTGCCAGTTCTTGATGATATCGGCGATAAGCGCGTCCTTTTGGGCGGCCGGGCGCATCAAGAATTGGGAGCCCACAAGGCAAGCTCCCCCAATGAGGAAGGCCAGGAGCACCAATTGAGTCACTCGGTTTGTCGGCACTGCATGGCTCCGAATCGTAAAGAATGGGAGATCGCGCTCATCCTACTCTACGGCTGAGGGCGTATCAATGTTGTGCTAATCAGAGCTCGAGGATGTCTACAATATCAGGAGGGAGATTAGTCAGCTGTAAGAAGTTCTCACCAGTATCCTTTAGACAGAATATGGACTGGCGGTA
>JABMDK010000145.1 GCA_015903995.1 Nitrospira sp. | reverse complement strand
CAGGATTTACCTCGGAGCGTCATTAAGTTTGCGGAGATGAGGAACTGTCGCAGCTCACCACGCCTGTTCTTCATCGACACTTCGAGGTTTGTGACGGCCCCTTGCGATCGAAGACGATCAACAAGTCTGGCCCGATCTTGCGCATCTGGCCAAATCCCCAACGTCAAAGTCGTCCGCCCGATGACTTCGTCACGACGAAACCCGAATGTGTTGAGGCAGGCATCGTTGATTTCCAGGCAAATCCCGGTGTCAAGTTCGGTAATACCGATCGGATGGGGACTGAGGCGGAAGGCTTCGGCAAAAAAATCGTCTCGTGCTGGGTCGACCGCATTGCCTTGTCGATCGACTGGTTGGTGGACCGCTGCACGCGGGCGCGCTCTGACCCAACGCTTCTTCTTCGTCGCTTTTGGTGTCATAGCCAGAAATGAATTCTAGTCCACTTACGTACCTCCCGCAAGATCCAATTCCTGAGTACGGACATATCAGATGCTGGGCACGATGCCACCTGTTCCTTCTCACGAGAGACCAAAGGAGCTGCACGAAGTCGACGCCCGGTGATGGTTCAAGATTTAGAACACAGGAGTGCATCGGCAGTGCTGCATCCGACGCAACCAACCTCACGCTATTTCGGGCCACCCACCTCCTGATGGCAATACCGCCGCTTTACGTGTGCTTTGTCACCAGTCGCCGGAACAGCTCGAGATGGTCTGGGCCGCTGAGCCGATGATCACCAGGAATCAGGCGCAGGTCGAGTGGAAAGCCGGGATGTCGTCGTACGAGTTCGTTGGCAAACCGCCGACTCCCGTCCGGAGCAATGACTTGCTTCACATGGCGAACGACTTCAAGTGTCTTCGTCCAATACTGTTCGCTTTCTTCGACCCATTTCCAGGACAACGGCCAATCTCGATGCAACGGGTCCTCGTCCCACGGCATCCATCCCGCAGTGTGCCAGTCATGGAGCCGTTCCCTCGAGATGGTTTTGGCGCGCTCGCCCATCATGTTGAACGCCGGTGCGATCAAGATGAGCTCGTCGATAATCTCGAATTCCTGCGCGACGAGCCAGCCGATCCAGCCGCCGAGCGAATTTCCGACGATCGTGACCGGCGGACCAGTCTTGATGGAATCCAAGACAACGCGCGCATCGGCGATCCAATCGGAGAGGGTGTAATCCGTGAACTGTCCTTCGGAGTCCCCGAACCCGCGCACGTCGTAACAACAGAAGCCGCACCCTCGCTCTCGGCACCATTGAGCCAAGGCCTTGCTCTCGTTACCCCAGCGCTTGGAGAGAAATCCGGTGATGAAGAGGATCTGCTGGCCTGTCCCATCGATTCGATCACCTGTGATACGCTTGCCGTCAGCACCGATAAGCTCAAACGATGACATGGTCTTATCCGAGCAGCTTCGTGATGAACAGGCCCAGTCGCCGCAACACCGGTTCAGGTATTCCATGCCCGCCGTGAAAACTTTGCCACTCCACAGCAAGACCCGATTGGGTTAGCGCATCACGGAGTCGCTCTGCTCCAATATGCGGGAGAATATCATCCTGCGTGCCGTGACTTTGAAAAACCGGT
>JABMDK010000144.1 GCA_015903995.1 Nitrospira sp. | reverse complement strand
GAGTGCCTGAGTCGGATTGTGTAGTCGATTCTTTGACGGATCTGTGGAAAGGCGCCGATTTCATGGAGCGTGAAGTCTACGACATGATGGGTATCCGGTTCCGGAATCATCCGGACCTGCGCCGCATTTTAATGCCGGACGACTTCACGGAAGGTTACCCGTTGCGGAAGGATTTTCCGCTTCGCGGAAAAGGCTGGCGTGACACGTTCGAGTTTCTGGACGAAGTTCCGCGATAGGACACTGCACCAGCATGGCATTTGAAGATCAGAGAACCACGGTCTACAAGGTCAATCCGGAGCATCCGGAAAGCGAGACGCTTCCGACTCTGCGAACCGAAGAGCTCTTGCTCAATCTGGGACCTCAGCACCCCAGTACGCACGGAGTCCTCAAGGTGATTTTAGAATTGGAGGGGGAGCGGCTGGTGAAATCCACGCCGGTCTTGGGTTTTCTCCATCGTGGAGTCGAAAAGCTGGCAGAGGATGGCACGTATCACCAATTCATTCCCCATACGGACCGGCTCGATTATGTCTGCGCGATGTACAATAACTTCGCCTATTGTCGCGCTGTCGAGAAGCTATTGGATCTCAAGGTTCCCGACCGTGCCGAGTATCTGCGAACGATCGTTGCGGAGGTCCAGCGCATCATCGGCCATCAATTTTGGCTGGGCGCCCAGGCGCTTGACATCGGGGCCATGACGGTCTTTTTTTATTGTTTTCGAGACCGCGAGATCCTGCTTGATTGGTTTGATGAGCTGTGCGGAGCGCGTCTCACGACCAGTTGGTATCGCATCGGCGGAGTGGAGCGGGACCTGACTCCCAGGTTGATCGACAAGCTCAAGCAGTTCCTCGACTATTTTCCTCCGAAGATCCTCGAGTATCAGGTATTTCTCGAAAAAAACCGCATCTGGCTTGGTCGCACGAAGGGCGTGGCCGTCATTTCCGCTGAAGACGCCGTCAGTTTTGGGCTGAGTGGCCCGACCTTGCGCGGCTCCGGCGTGGACTATGACCTTCGGAAGTACGAGCCCTATAGCGCGTACCCCAAGTGTGAATTCAGCGTGCCGGTCGGCAAGAACGGCGATACGTACGACCGGTATTGGATTCGAGTGATGGAGCTGTATGAGAGCGTCAAGATCATTCGGCAGTGCCTCGAGCAAATGCAGGATGGCCCTGTCATGGCTGATGTCCCCAGCGTGACGCTGCCGCCGAAGGAGCGGGTCTTTACGAATTTGGAGTCGATGATCCAGCAGTTCAAGCTCTTCTCTCAGGGGTTCCAGGCTCCTCCCGGAGAAATTTACTGCGGCACTGAGGCGCACAAGGGTGAAC
Organism: Nitrospira sp.; assembly: GCA_015903995.1. GTDB lineage: Bacteria > Nitrospirota > Nitrospiria > Nitrospirales > Nitrospiraceae > Nitrospira_D. The sequence goes on along the minus strand of JABMDK010000144.1, from coordinate 514 downwards.
TGGGTCTTTACATCGTGAGCACAGGCGGGGGAAAGCCCTATCGACTGAAGATTCGGGCCCCTTCGTTCATTCATATGGGCGCCTTCGATCACATGTCCAGAGGCTATATGATCTCCGACGCCTGCACCATCTTTGGGTCCTACGATGTGGTGATGGGGGAATGCGACCGGTAGGGAGACGTTAAACGTAAATCGTTGACCGTCAACGAAGTGCTGGAGATTTACAGCGTCGTGATGCTACAGACCGGCGGAGCGGTCGGCATCCGCGACTTTGGCGCGCTGGAGTCGGCTGTTGCGCAACCTCGCATGACCTTCGCCGGGAAAGACTTGCACCCGACGATTGCCGGCAAAGCGGCGTCACTTGGCTTTTCGCTCGTTCAGAACCACCCTTTTGTGGACGGTAACAAACGCACCGGCCATGCGGCGGTGGAAGTATTTCTCGTTTTGAACGGCTACGAGCTTGCCGCGACGGTCGACGAGCAGGTCGGCGTGATTCTGCAGATTGCCTCGGGCGC
>JABMDK010000143.1 GCA_015903995.1 Nitrospira sp. | reverse complement strand
TGCGCCCGGACATCACGCGGCGATCCACGCGTTAGGATCGTTCCTTCGGCCATTGCCTCCACATCTCCGGTGAATCGCAGGGCTTCTAGGAAGTGCAGAAGCTTCGAACTGAACCGCCCTGATTGATCCAACCATGCCAGTTCTTCCTGCGTCACCTGCAGCTCCGAGAGATAGGCCAGTACCTGTTCGAGACCGGCCGTCACTAAGAAGTTTCGGTGGGCAGGCAGCTTGCGGACAAAGAACTCGAATACAGCCGGCCCGTCCATCCCTTGGTCCAGATAGGCTTGGGCCATTGTGAGCTCATAGAGATCCGTCAGGAGGGCGCTCGTCGAGGGATTCATGTTTCAAGCATCTCCCATCGAATAGGCACGGCTCCCAGGCCGATCATCTCCTCTTCAGCGCGCCGACCGTCATCAGGCCGAAGGTTGACAGCCTTGATGCCGTCCACCAACAAACAGGCATCATAGCCCAGTGCCCGAGCGTCTTTGACCGAAGCCAGCACGCAATAGTCAGTCGCCAATCCGCCGACGAACAGACGCTGCACGTTCGAAGCCCGCAGATGACGGTCCAGAGTTGTGCTCTGGAATGCCGAATAGGCTTCTCGATCTCGGTCTATGGCTTTGTAAATGATGACGGCCGATGGCGGTATCGCAAACGACGGAGGCGGTAGAGAACCGGGCGAACCGGCGACACAGTGCACAGGCCACAACCCTCCTTGAGACACAAAAGAACAGTGGTCCAACGGGTGCCAATCACGAGTCAGAAAGACGGGAAGACTGCGCACATGAAATCGCCGAATATAGTTCTCCAGGATCGGAAGAATCTCCTCACCGCCCCTTATCCCAAGTGCTCCACCTGGCAAGAAATCGTTCTGAATGTCTGCGATGAGCAACGCGTCAGAGGGAGTGAGAACAATCATAGGGGAGCTGTACGGAGTCGAAGACGTAGATGACCTGCTGCTCATCAAATATGTGGTGGACTCAACAGTTCATCGGCTCGTTACTGCTGCACTCATCGCGCTTGTTCTGACAGCCAACGAATGTACGCCACGACATCCTGCATCTCTCCGTCAGTGAGCTGCCCGCGCCACGAATGCATCGGGCTGAAGACGACGCCGTGCTCGATGGTCCGTAGTAGTTCTTCATCGGATTTCAGGAACGACTGGAACCGCTGAAAATTTGCCGGTGGGACTTTCAGCGCAACGGCGTCTGGGCCATCGCCCCGACCAGTCTTGCCGTGACAGTTCTGACAGTAGTGTTCAAACAGGGCTTTCCCACGCTCACGGTCGGGGGGATAGTCTTGCGCGTACGAGGAGGGTATAGCCAGACTGTTCAGAATGCAGAGACTCACGAGCCCTGCGGAAAAGAATCGGTGCCATAGAATTTGCCGTCGAATCGTGAGCATAACCTTAGCTTTTCTTTGTTGTGTGAGCAATGAATGGGCTAAAGAGCTGCTGCAGCTTCTTGCTCCCGCAAGCCGGACAGACAATCCCCCCGGCTGCATGTTCTTTTAATGTTACCACGATCAACGATTCCTTCCCGCAATCGAGGCACTTATAGTCGTACATCGGCATAGTACACCTCTTTTGATCTTCAGCCAAAAATCATCAGTGGATAGGTGCCCTGGTGTAACAGTGCGTGGGACACGCTGCCAAGGACCATGCGGGTCACGCCGCGGCGGCCTCGGGATCCCACGAGAATCAGGTCCGGATTCAAGGCCTTGGCCTCCTGAAGGATTCCATCCACTGGGGTACCCAACGTCGTCACCACGCGGGTTTGATATCCTGAGAGGCGGAGTGTGGCTGCCGTCTCGTCGAGAAAGTCCTTCGCCTTGCGGAGGGAATGGGTTTCCATGTGCTCAGCCGAAACCGCATCCACCGGCCAGGGGGGCCTCGTATGGGGCAGGACGGTGAAGAGGGTCACCGTGGGCAACTCACGAAATGGTTTCTGTTGAAGCAGCGAAAGGGCATGATC
>JABMDK010000142.1 GCA_015903995.1 Nitrospira sp. | reverse complement strand
GATTTCTCCAGTAAGTTCTTCGTTATCTGGGGCATCCTGCCTCTCTGGCAAACCGATTCCACCAGATCATTTCAAGTATTCACGCAATAAACAGCCATACTTATAGGGCAGTTCATGTCTTTCTACTGCCGGGCACCCGCATTGCAGGATCTTTATTTTATAGTCCTGTCCTAGACGCAAGATCGCTTTGGCTGCCCCAGACCCCCCTCCAATGGGGAGTTGACGACGGTTCTTACCGTGGCGAAAAGATACGTGCTCGAGTGCCGAGGAGTTCTCCAATGCCGGGGCGAGGATCGGTTTGTACCGACTCCACATGAGTCGGTTCCGGCTCGTTCCAATGTGATTTCAAGGAAGGAGATTGCCAATGGCTTTCATCACCGGCTCATCCACCACCGATTGGTCCAGTATCGCGCTGCAGCCAGTTAATGCCCGGCAGCTCTTCATCGACTTCGTCAACCGGTTTGTCGACACTTTTATTGCTATCGCTTTCAACGATTACACTGTAAACGAGAGCTCTTCAACTGTTTTGTCGCTCACAATAAACTCCACCGGGGTGATTGTGACTTTCACCGGATCGGAGGTTGACACCCTTCTGACTAACCCCTCCCCTGGTTTGGTCATCAATTCGTTTGAATACAATGATAGTTCCACCGGCGAGACAGTGAGACTCACTGGTATTCTGGATGGCGTGGGCAATGAGCTCATTAATAGTGTCACTATAGGAATTCCAGGTTTCGAAACGACGATCACCGGTCACATGCTGGTTAGTCAGTCCGGGAGTACCACAGGAACCATCTCCCAGGTGAAGGTCACGCTTGGCTCCACCGAAGTATTCTACCAAGGCAACATGGTCCTCTCCGGGTCGTTCAATGTTGGCGGAGCAGTCACCCAGGTCTCAGTCCTGTCAGGAGGCGACACAATTTTAATGACAGGACTGTCGGTACCGTACAGCGCGTTCAACTCAGCTACTACAATCGGCGATCTCTTCTCAATTGTCGGCAGTCGGATGCCGGGGGATGACCTTATCAACTACACCAACAGCTCTGGCGCCGGCATGACGTTCTTCGGCGGCGCCGGCAATGACACGATTACCATCAGCGGACCCAACGGGGATACGCTGAACGGCGGCGCCGGCAACGATCTGCTGGACGGGGGTGCCGGCAACGACATCTTAATCGGAGGTCTGGGGAACGACACCTTTGTCGTACAAAATGATGGCGATTCGGTCGTGGAATCGCCCAATGCCGGCATTGATCTGGTGCAGAGCACAGTAAACTTCACGCTGGGCCCCAATGTGGAGAATCTGATGCTTACCGGCTCAGCCGACGTTAACGGTACGGGCAACGTCCTCAATAATATTCTCAGTGGCAACAGCGGGGCCAACCAACTCGCCGGCCTGGCGGGCAACGACGTGTTGAGCGGGGGGGCGGGCGACGATGATGTGCAGGGTGGCGACGGCAACGATGTGTTCTTGATTGGCGATGCGGGGGAGCATGGGGGGAGCGAAGCCCTGGCCGGCGGGATCGGGGCGGACGTGCTCCGCTTCACCAGTACGACCGATGACCAGACTCTGGTGCTGACGAACGGGGTGACCGGCATCGAGGCGGTCGTGATTGCGAATGCGGCGGGCCTCACCACTGGCACGACGGATCTGAACGTGGATGCCTCGGCCGTGACCAGCGGGCTGCTCATGACCGGCAACGCGGGCGACAACGAGCTCACCGGGACTGCGTTCAACGACATCCTCAACGGCGGCGCCGGCGACGATACCTTAGATGGCGGCGGGGGGACCAATCTCCTGATCGGGGGTACGGGCAACGACACCTTCATCGTGGCGACGGCGACGGATCTGGTGAGTGAAGGGCTCAATGGCGGGATCGATACCGTCGAGGCATCGCTGAGCTATACGCTGGGCGCCAACGTCGAGAATCTGGAATTGACCGGGGCTGCCGTGACCGGCACGGGCAATGCCCTCAACAACAGCATCACCGGCAATGACGGCGCCAACGTGCTGATAGGCGGGGCGGGCAATGATCTGCTCGAGGGAGAGGATGGAGCGGACACGGTCCTCGGCGGGATCGGGAACGACCGCATTGTGATGGACGTGGCGGTCGGGCAT
>JABMDK010000141.1 GCA_015903995.1 Nitrospira sp. | reverse complement strand
GCGCCGGCCCGTACCATCGTATCAACCTGCTCGAAGAGACCGTCGATGGATGGAACGAGATGTTCGACGGGAATCTGCATCCCATTTTTTATCTGGCCCAGGCAGTGGCACCGGGCATGAAAGCCCGTAAAGCATGGCCAACGCAGACCAGATGATTTCCCAACCGGACGTCACGGCCCACTACATCGCCAAAGCCGGCGTGCTCATCTTGACGCGCACCCTGGCCAAACTTTTGGCGCCCTACGGCATCACGGTGAACGCGATCTCGCCGGGCTTCATCGATTCGGGCAGCGCCCCGCCGGGCGAACTGGCCTCCATGACCAAGCGCATTCCCGCCGGCTATATCGGCACCGTTGACGACACCGTCGCCGCGGTCCGGTATCTGCTCAGCGACGAAGCGCGGTACGTGAATGGGGCGAATATTCAGATTAGCGGGGCATGGGGGATATAGGAGAATGGAGCGACACCTCTGTCGCTTCCTTGCTCACTGAACGCGCACCAAGAATGATCGTAGTTTCAAATCAAGGGCTATGCTCGTTCAATGTGCGCAGTGGAACCGACAGAGGTATCGCTCCTGGGTGAGTTGGATGGGCGGCGCTCAGTCAATGCGCGCAGTATGAAACCAACTTAGTCCTCTCGGGAAGGGAAAGAGAGAAAACGCGAAGGGCTGTGCTCGCTCAATGTGCGCAGTGGAACCAACCTGGGTGGCGCTCTTTGAAGAAAAATGAAACTTCAGGGAAGGAGGCTGCCGATGAAATCCGAACAGGAACGTGTAGCCCATCATCGATTCGTTCAAGCCCTTCAGCATGAACATCTGACGTGCGCCAAAGCTGGCTGTGGTGGAGCGATGGACGTCACCGATCACACCCCGCACGGCGCCCGCATCAAAACCTATGAAGCCGAATGCGAACGGTGTCACACCATCGAGACGATCACCGGCAAGGAGGAACACCAGCCCTCCTGGGATGTGGCCTCCATTACAATGATGGCCGAGGTCCACCTGCTCCACGAACAACCGACCTGCCCGTTCGATGACACTCCGATCACCTTCATTTCCCTGCCCAATCCCCGGCGCAAAGCCCGGTATCGCCTCCAGTGCTACTTCTGCGGCCGGCACACCGAAATGAACTGGCCTCCGCCGGAGGCGAAGCGGTGAGTAAGATTCGGTTCTTTTTCATTGTATTGCCTTTGACGGTCCACCGACGTGGCTTGAACCGTTCCAGCCGTCGGCTTTGCGGCATCTAAAATTCAGGGCATATCAGAATCGCAAGCCTGCACCGATCAGACCATAGTGAGTGTGAAAATCGACAGCCAGTTGTTTCCAGTGATACGCAGCCGAAAAATAGCGGTACTCGCTGAAGAGAAAGACTTTTGAGTTCATCGCCATTTGCAGTCCACCTAAAGCCTGATATCCAAACGTTCGCGCCGAGTCGAAGTCCCGATCAGACCGCCCGTCAATGTCTGGATCCAAGAGCACAGCATGAGACCATCCACCCCCGGCACCGATATACGGTCGGAAGGTCTCACCTGGATACCGCAAAATCAGGTTGACCATTGTACTAAGGATGACAAGATCGGATCGGCCGATACCGTTCCGTCTACCATTTGCGGTATTGGGAAAAGAAATCTCCCCGCTGTGACCGTTTGTATCAATTTCCACACCGACCATGCGGTTCATAGCATCTGGAAAGAGTCCGACTTTCAGCCCTGCTCCAATTCCTGACTCAATCGAAGCGGCGGCCATCGTCCCTTGATTAAAGATCTCGTGGTCTCGAGGCCAACTCCCGAGCACATAGGCGCTCAGTTCGACGTCCCCGATTTCTGCGGCTGAAGTAAGCGGAGGTAGGCAAAGACTTCCGAGCAGCAGGCCTATCAGATAGACAAGCGCATGCAAGTACATGGACCATGATACCTCAGTTCGATCGGAGAACGAGGAGGAAAGCAAAAGGGGCCCTCAGGAAATTGCTCTGAAGACCCCTTCCCGGAAGATAGAGCTGGGATCAGCTGCCTTTTACGATAGTGCACCACTCGGCGTATATAGTGAGCACACTAAACGCAGAATGATCCACTGAGGCCACAGTAGTGATTCCGGCGGCGGTTTTTGCCGCCGCGACACTTGCGTCACCGGTCGCTACAATGCCCAGAATTGAACTAGCGCAGGCCTTCCCTTCTTTGTTGGCACTCGCGGCAGGCGTCGCCATACCGCCGTAATTCACATTGGTCAAGATTCCCCCGGCCAGCGGCGACGCAGCGCCCGCGCAACCGGCCAAGCTGCTTGCAATAATGGCTATTAATGGCAATGCCAAATATGGTTTCATCATAAGCCCTCCCTGTGAAAGTTAGAAAATTGCTGAAATGGATGACCCATCCGGTGGAGCTTGGGGAGGGTCAAGTAGGCGGCATTCTAGCAGATGCACTTAGGAAGTCAATCTTCGTCTTCTGTCCCTGGAAGAGTGAGACTGGCACACACCAACCAACGTATCTGAAATACCTGCTACGTCAAAAAGGATCTTTTGATGAACTCGCCGAGGCGGCGGAAATAGGCCGAGCCTCCCACCTCGTACGTGTTGTTGTGATCGGCTCCTGGGATCACGTACCAGTCTTTCGGCGGCTTGGCAGTCTCAAAAACCTGGCGCCCCAACTCGATGGGGATGATGTCGTCCCGGTCGCCGTGAATAATGAGCTTCGGCAAGGAAAGCTGCGGCAGGCGGTCGATCAACCGGAATTCCGCGCCCAGCAGCCAATGGACCGGCAGCCCTCTGTAGTGGAACTTGGCCACTGCTTGGATCGACGGAAATGACGATTCCAGGATGAGTGCCGAGGCCGATCGTTGGGTCGCGAGTTCTCCGGCGACGGCAGCTCCGAGCGACCGACCAAACAGCACGATCCGTTCCGGGCGAATCTTCCTGATTCGGGTCAGATAGTCATAGGCGCCGACGGCGTCCTGGTAGAGGCCGTCCTCGGTGGGATCGTATTTCTGGCTTTTGCCGTAGCTGCGATAATCAAACAGAAAGACCGAGAGCCCCATCTGGCAGAGATATTTCAGATTCTCCAAGCGGCTGATAATATTACCCGCATTGCCGTGGCACCAGAGCAGCACCGGGCGATCCGCCGGTGCTTCGACATACCACCCGAACAGCCGCACCCTATCGGCAGACTGAAACCACACATCCTCGAGCGGCAACCCGCTGAGTCTGGCCCAATCACGATCCTGCCAAGGTTCAGGATGGTAAACGAAGAAC
>JABMDK010000140.1 GCA_015903995.1 Nitrospira sp. | reverse complement strand
CCGAACGGCAGCCAGCCTGCTCCAAAAGGGGCGCTACCCCGCTGTATCGGCCGCATGAAAGGCGGTCTGAATTCGAAGCTCCACGCTGTTTGCGACGGTACCGGCAAGCCGGTGTGTCTGTTGCTGACCGCCGGGCAGACGAGCGATGACACCGGCGCGAGGCACCTTCTCCCCAGTCTCCCTCGAACACACCATATGATCGCCGACCGTGGGTATGATGCCGATTGGTTGGTCGCCGCCTTGAAGAAGAAGGGTATCAAGCCGTGCATCCCGCCACGCAACAACCGCAAGAAGAAGCGCCGCTACAGCAAACAGCTCGACAAGCAGCGCCACAAGAGCGCGATCATGTTCGGTCGCATCAAGGATTGGCGCCGTATTGCGATGCGTTACGACCGCTGTGCTCACACATTCTTCTCGGCCATCTGCATCGCCGCAACCGTCATCTTCTAGCTCAAAGAATGAGTCCTGAGCCTAGAACGTCCTTTGAGACGTTCGCTCCATCGTCGCACACTTCAGAAGAGATATTTTCCACAAAGTGAAGAGAGTAAAAAGTGTCAGGCCTGAATGGCACTTACTTAACGGCTTCAGCGGTGAGGTGACGCGCAAAAGGCCGATTCCAGTGATACGGTAGGGGGCTCAACACCTATCGAGTTTTCACCGGAGGAGCGAGTCCGAATGTATCCGAAGCATCACCCACGTGTGCAGCAACAACGACGTCTTCGCCAGCATATCCACCGCAGTCATGCGGAAACATTCTTCAACCTGTTGACTTGCCCTGAGTTGTTGGGTGAAGTCGAGTCGCTCGTGCCGCCTCATCGGAAACGGGTCTTCTCCCCAACCGAGACCCTGTCGATGTTTCTTGCGCAAGCGCTCAGTGCGGATCGCTCCTGTCAGAACGTCGTCAATGACACCGCCGTTCAACGCATGACCCGAGGCCTGCCGCGGTGCAGTACGCATACGGGGGCCTATTGTCGAGCGCGACAACGCGTACCGACAGAGATGCTCACCACTCTGGTGCGACAGACCGGGCGACGGCTCACGGCACAGGCTCCGGCACCCTGGCGGTGGCGAGGGCGTCCGGTCCGGCTGGTGGATGGCACGACCGTGGTCATGCCGGACACCCCAGCCAATCAGGCGGCCTATCCCCAATCACGAAGTCAGAAGCCCGGGCTGGGGTTCCCCTTGTGCCGGATCGTCGGCCTGCTGTGCCTGGAAAGCGGCGCCGTGCTCAACGCGGCGATCGGCCGCTATCAGGGAAAGGGCGGTGATGAACAGACCCTGCTCCGCTCGATACTCGACACGTTGGAGCGAGGAGACCTGCTGGTCGGTGACGCCTTTTACGCCACGTATGTTCTGCTGTGCACCTTGCGTGAGCTGGGCATTGATGCGGTCTTTGAGCAATACGGGGCCCGCCAGCGCCGGACGGACTTTCGGTGCGGACAGCGGTTAGGCTCACGCGATCATCTGATGGTGCTCCAGAAACCAATTCACAAACCGGACTGGATGAGTCAAGCGGACTATGATCAGGCACCCAGTACGCTGATGGTACGGGAGCTGCGCACCGGCGGCAAAATCCTGGTGACGACGCTGCTGTGCCCCAAGACCACGCACAAGTCTGCCTTGAAGGCGCTGTTTCAAAACCGATGGCATGTCGAGCTCGATCTGCGCAACATCAAGAGCACTTGAGGCATGGAGCAGTTGAGTTGTCAGACCCCAACCATGGCCCTCAAGGAGATCTGGGTCCATCTGTTAGCCTACAATTTGCTTCGGATGATGATGGCTCAGGCCGCACTGCTCACCGACTGGCTGCCGCGTCAGCTGAGCTTCAAACATACCCTACAACTCTGGAACGCGTGGACGCATTATGGTGCTGGTATCAACCTGGAGAAGCTGCCGCATGGCCTGTTGGTCTTGATCGCTCAACAGCGCGTCGGCAACCGGGCCGGCCGTCTTGAACCCCGGGCCATTAAGCGACGCCCAAAACCCTATCCGCTCCTCATCAAACCCCGTGCGATCGCCAGAGAGGAGATCAGGAACTATGGCCATCCTAAGAAGCTTAAGTAAGTGCCATTCGGGTCAGAGTGCAATTTCGAGAGAACGGCTCATGTCATTTGGGCGTCCGCGAACGCAATAACACTCTGACCCCAATTTCTCGGACTCGGGTGACGCGAAGCGTCGCCCGAACGCGCTGCCGCTCAGCCGCCGGCCCTGCCGGGCGGCTGGAGCGGCGTGTTGGGCGTCGTTGGGGCAAGTGCGGCAGAACCAGCCGCTCTCGCTTGCCGATTCGTCAGGTGCTCGAGGCGTCGAGCGAGCTTTTCCCGCAGGTCTCGAAGATTCTGGTATTCGGGGCAATTGTACCCTGCCAAATCGAAGTGCAGCCCCGTACCGGCCTTTCGGTAAAGAATCACGCGACGTTTGAGGGCATGCGCGTAACCGACTTCGTAGTAGACGTTCGGTCGCCCGCCTGTCAGGTCGGCAAAGAGGAACCAGGCCGG
>JABMDK010000014.1:323265-339620 GCA_015903995.1 Nitrospira sp. | reverse complement strand
GTTGATCAGTCCGATCGCGATGGATCAGGGGTTGCGCTTTGCCGTGCGTGAGGGCGGGAAGACGGTCGGCTCGGGCGTCGTGACGGAAATTCTGGCGTAGTGAAGTTGGCGGGAGGGCGAGAGTTGAACTGGCATTGATTTTTTTGATCGTCGGCATGCGGTTTTCTCAGCTTGTATCGAGGAGAAAGAGATGCGTGAAATTATCGACATGGCTTGTACTCTCTGCAAACAGCGGAATTACTCGACCATGAAAAACAAGAAGAATGATCCGGATCGGTTGGAGCGAAACAAGTTTTGTAAGTTCTGCCGAAAACATGTGCCGCATAAAGAGGTGAAATAAAGACAGGCGCGAGGGGATGAATCGTTCGGGGTGGGGAGCCTCACCGATTGGCTGATGCCTCACACCTTCCGTTCGAGTAGGGGCATGGTGTCAATGGCAGCACATCGGTCTCCAAAACCGAGAGTCTAGGTTCAAATCCTAGTGCCCCTGCCAGGTCTTGCCTGAGCAATTCGAAGGGCTGTTGGAATTGCACCCGATTTGGGTTGAATGTTGTAAGGGATATGTAGATCGCTTCTGTCTTTGGTCTCTCGGTCGGAGCTGGAAGGTAGGTGTGTTAAGGAGCTCTGATGAGTGTGAGGCTGGGAGCGGGTTGGCGAGTTTAGGGAACGGAGTTACTCATGTTTAAGCGTATGACAGAGTCGATTCGGCTATTCATGACGGATGTGCGGGCAGAGCTGAAAAAGGTTTCGTTTCCGAGTCGCGCAGAAACCATCGGATCAACGACGGTGGTAATCGTGTTCTGTATCCTCATGTCTCTGTACTTGTCTGTCATTGACTCATTCCTTTCCTGGTTGGTTGCGAAGTTTATCTAGGGCTGGCAAGAAGAATTTAGAGAAGGTTGGCGATAATTCATCGAAGGCCTGAGGGTGGTGCATGACAAAGAACTGGTACGTCATTCATACGTACGCGGGTTTTGAGGGGCGAGTGAAGACCAGCCTCATGGAGCGCGCAAATCAAATGGGGCTTGTTGAAAAGCTCGGGCAGGTGCTCGTTCCGACAGAGGACGTCATCGAGATTAAGGATGGGAAACGACGAACCTCTCGACGAAAGTTCTATCCGGGCTACGTCCTTGTGGAGTTGGAGTCTCCGTTGGGTGATGAGACTGTCCAGATGATCAAGGAGACTCCAAAAGTTACAGGATTTGTCGGGGGAGGTGCGGTACCGACGCCTCTGACTAATGATGAAGTCGAATCCTTGCTCAAGCAAGTCGATGCGGGGCAAGCCGAGCCTCGTGAGCAGGTCAAGTTCATTAAGAGTGATAATGTCCGCATCATTGATGGGCCCTTCCTTGGGTTTAACGGTGTGGTGGAAGAGGTCGATCAGGACCATAGTCGAGTGAAGGTGATGGTAAGTATTTTCGGCCGGTCGACCCCGGTTGAATTGGGATTTTTGCAGGTTGAACGGATTTAAGCCGATCGGTCGACGTCGGTTTTCAGTCGCTTGAGGGCTGAACGTTGATGGTCGATCGCGTAGGAGAAAGAGAGCGAAATGGCGAAAGAAGTTTCGGCACAGATCAAGTTGCAAATTCCGGCTGGCAAGGCCAACCCGGCTCCTCCTGTCGGCCCCTCGTTGGGGCAACATGGAGTCAATATTATGGAGTTTTGTAAACAGTTCAATGCCAAGACCCAGAAGGACGGGGATAGTATTATCCCTGTCATCATTACGGTCTATAAGGACCGTACCTTCAGCTTTATCATGAAGACGCCTCCGGCTTCGGACCTCCTGAAGAAAGCCGCCGGGATCATCAAGGGATCTGGTGTGCCGCAGAAGGATAAGGTGGGGAAGATCACCAGGCAACAGTTGAACGAAATTGCTCGGAAGAAGATGGCCGATCTGAACGCGGCTGATGTGGAAGGGGCGACTAAAATTATCGAAGGTACAGCCCGTAGCATGGGAGTCGTTATCCAAGGCTAATATCGAGATCGAAGGAGTGTCTGGTCATGGGAAAGAAAATGAATGCGGCGATCAAGAATGTCGAGCCGCGTGTGTATGGGTTGCGAGAGGCCGTTGAAACCGTGAAGCGATCGGCCTATGCGAAGTTTGATGAATCGGTCGATCTTGCGCTCAGGTTGGGGATCGATCCGAAGCGCTCTGATCAGCTGGTCCGAGGGACGGCGTCGCTTCCCCACGGCACAGGGAAAAAGGTTCGCGTCCTGGTGTTTGCCAAAGGTGAAAAGGAGCAGGAGGCGCGGCAAGCAGGAGCCGACTACGTCGGAGGTGACGAGTTGATGGAGAAAATCAAGGGCGGATGGATGGATTTCGATTGTGCGATTTCCACGCCGGATCTTATGGCCTCCGTCGGAAAGCTCGGGAAGGTGCTCGGCCCTCGGGGGTTGATGCCGAATCCTAAGACCGGTACCGTGACTTTCGAAGTTGGGAAAGCAGTCGCCGACATTCGAAAGGGCCGCGTGGAGTTCAAGGTTGAGAAAGCCGGTATCGTGCATGTGCCGGTCGGAAAAGTGTCCTTCGATCCTGCGAAGCTGTACGACAATGCCTCGGCCATCATTGAATCCGTCATCAAGGCGAAGCCTGCCTCATGCAAGGGGCGTTATCTCAAAAGCGCCACGATTGCGAGCACGATGGGGCCTGGTGTGATGTTGGACACCGTTGCCCTGACCAAGCAGTGGAGTTGAGACACGCGTTCAACGTGAATCGTTCCTCGCGATTCGCTGGACGGATGACATTGAGCGGATAACGAATAGCGACCAGAGAGGGAGTGATGAAGAAGGAAGAGAAGGTTACGGCAGTGGCGGAGTTGACCGAAAAATTCGGTCGCGCCCGATTGAGCGGATAACGAATAGCGACCAGAGAGGGAGTGATGAAGAAGGAAGAGAAGGTTACGGCAGTGGCGGAGTTGACCGAAAAATTCGGTCGCGCCCGGCTGGCTATCCTGACGGAATGCGTCGGACTTCCGGTCAACGAGGTCACCGAGTTGCGCAAGCAGCTCCGCGGGGCAAAGGCGGAATATCGAATCGTGAAGAATACGCTCGCGGCACGTGCCGCCGAGGGGACGGTCTTGGCCGGATTGAAAGCTCATCTCAAGGGGCCAACCGGAGTTGTTATCGGGTATGACGATCCGGTATTGCCGACCAAGGTGCTGAAAGATTTCATCGGTGCCGAAAAGCGCGATCAAAAGATTCGTATGACGGCCGGAGTGCTGGAAGGCAAGATTCTTCAGCCGGCTGAACTGGCTGCCGTTGCGAAGCTGCCGAAGAAAGAAGTCCTTATTGCGATGTTGCTTTCGGCCATGCAGGGGCCGATTCGTGGGGTTGTTTATACATTGAGTGCGGTTTTGTCAAAGTTTGTGCGAGTCATTGCGGCCATTCAGGATAATCAGGATAAACGGAAAGGAGAAGGGGACATGCCAGCTACAGAGGGAAAGTTGTCACAAGAGGAATTGATTAAGGCGATCGAAGGTATGAGCGTGCTCGACCTTGCTGAATTAGTAAAAGGGTTGGAGGCGCGGTTTGGGGTAACGGCAGCGGCTCCGGTTGCTATGGCAGCGGCGCCGGCTGCAGGCGGTGGAGCGGCGGCTCCTGCTGAAGAGAAGACGGCATTCGATGTCATTCTCGCAGCGGCACCGGCTGATAAGAAGATCCAAATCATCAAGGTGGTTCGGGAGTTGACGAGTCTTGGTCTGAAGGAAGCGAAGGATCTTGTGGAGGGCGCGCCGAAGCCTGTCAAGACCGGGGTGGCCAAGGACGAAGCCGATACGATGAAGAAGAAGCTCGAAGAAAGCGGTGCGAAGGTCGAAGTCAAGTAAGGAAACGAGTTCGTCACGGTGGCGACTGTTCCGGTATTTTCCGAAGACGGATGTCTCTCGGTGTGTCAGGGCATATGTCGTCACTGGTGACTGCTGTTCACCGCCAACCAGTGTGGAGGAGTAGGAATGTCCGAAACGACTCTGCAAGAGTTCGTCGAGCGGAAAGATTTTTCTCGCATTCGAACCAACATCGATATCCCGGATCTGATTGAAATCCAGAAACGCTCCTACGAAGAGTTTTTGCAGTTTGAAGCTGAATCGGAGCGTCGGAAGGATCATGGGTTGCAGGCGGCGTTGGCCAGCGTGTTTCCGATTCCGGATTATAACAATACGGCTGTGCTTGAGTTTTCAAGCTATACATTGGGTACGCCGAAATACGACGAGCGAGAATGTCTTGAGCAGGGCATGACCTTCGCGGTCCCGTTGAAGCTGCGCGTCCGCCTGGTAGTGCTCGACAAGGAAGATAAGGGACCTCGAAAGAAAGTGCTCGATGTGCGTGAACAGGAAGTCTATGTCGGCGAATTGCCGCTCATGACCGAGCGAGGGACCTTTATCGTCAACGGGACTGAACGAGTCGTCGTCAGTCAGCTTCACCGATCGCCGGGGGCGTCCTTTACGCACGATAAGGGCCGGACCCATGCGAGCGGCAAAGTATTGTATTCGGCCAGAATCATTCCCTATCGTGGTTCATGGCTCGATTTTGAGTTCGATGCCAGGGATATCCTCTATGTGCGGATCGATCGTCGGCGGAAAATGCCGGCTACCATTTTGCTGAAGGCCTTCGGTTTCTCGAGCGACGATTTGCTGAAGATGTACTACCCTGTCGAAGAAATTCGCGTGTCGAAGGGGAAGATGTTCCGCAAGCTGGATCCGGAAATCCATCATGGACTTCGCTGTTCCGCCGAGGTGCTGGATAAGGGCGGAAAAGAACCGCTGGTGCGAGAAGGGGCCAGGCTGACGAAGGGGCTGATTGCCAAGTTGAAGGCATCAGGAGTGAAGGAGATTCCCTTGTTGCCCACGGAATTGGTGGGGCGTGCCACCCTTACGGAATTGGTCGACTCGAAGAAGAACGTGTTGGCGGAGAAAAATCAGCGATTGACTGCCGAGATCGTGGAGCAGATCACTGAAAGCGACGTCGAAGAATTCAAGGTCATTTATCTGGATATGGCCACCGCCACGCCGGTCATTCTTGATACCTTGGAGATGGAAAAGATCGGGTCAAAAGAAGAAGCGATGGTCGAAATCTACCGTCGTCTCCGTCCCGGTGAGACCCCGTCAGTCGATACGGCGAGAGCCTTGTTCGATAATCTATTTCTGAATTCCAAGCGCTACGATTTGTCCCCGGTCGGCAGGCTTAAGCTGAACAAGAAGCTTGGTTTGGACTTGCCGCTTGAGCAGCGCACCCTGACGGCTCAGGACATTGTGGAAGTCATCCGCTATCTCGTGAATTTGAAGATCGGCAAAGGGGAAATCGACGACATTGATCACTTGGGCAATCGCCGTGTGCGATCTGTCGGCGAGCTCTTGGAAAATCAATTCCGGCTGGGGCTGGTACGGATGGAGCGAAGCATCAAGGAGCGCATGAACCTTCTCGATATGGAAACGGTACTCCCGCATGACTTGATCAATGCCAAGCCGGTTGTCGCGGCCGTCAAGGAATTTTTCAGCAGCAGTCAGCTGTCTCAATTCATGGACCAAACGAACCCGCTGGCTGAAATCACGCATAAACGGCGGCTGTCGGCTCTTGGTCCAGGCGGACTTACGAGAGAGCGGGCCGGTTTCGAAGTTCGAGACGTGCACCCGTCCCACTACAGTCGTATCTGTCCGATCGAGACGCCGGAAGGGCCCAATATCGGATTGATTACATCGTTGGCGACCTACGCGCGGATCAATCAATTCGGATTCATTGAGGCACCGTATCGAAAGGTCGTCAAGGGGCGGGTGACCGATGAAATCGAATTTCTCTCGGCGATCGAGGGCGACAAATACATCATCGCCCAAGCCAACTCGAAATTGGATGGGTCGGCCAAGCTGATCTCGGAAACCGTTTCCTGCCGGCATGGTGGCGACTTTGTTTTGGCCGGTCCGGATAAGATTGACTATATGGACGTGTCGCCAAAGCAAGTGGTGAGTGTGGCGACCGCGCTCGTGCCGTTCCTGGAGCACGATGATGCCAATCGCGCCCTGATGGGGTCCAATATGCAGCGCCAAGCTGTTCCGTTGGTCACGTCCGAGGCTCCTCTGGTTGGGACTGGAATGGAAGCGGTGGTCGCGCGAGATTCCGGATATGTCATCCAGGCTCGTCGGGCCGGAGTTGTGGAAAGTGTTGATGCCACTCGCATCGTAGTGCGGGCTGATTCGAAGGACGGTAAGAAGGGGAAGGATTCCGGACTGGATGTCTATGATCTGATCAAATTTCAGCGATCGAACCAAAACACGTGTATTACTCAGACCCCCGTGGTTCGGATTGGTCAGCCGGTCAAGAAGGGGCAGGTGCTCGGAGACGGACCGGCCATTGATCACGGAGAGCTTGCGCTGGGCAAGAACGTCCTTGTGGCGTTCATGCCGTGGGGTGGGTACAACTTCGAAGACGCCATCTTGCTCAGTGAAAAACTGGTCCGCGAAGACGCCTTTACCTCGATCCACATCGAAGAGTTCGAAGTGGAAGCTCGGGATACCAAGCTAGGGAAGGAAGATGTCACGCGTGACATTCCCAATGTCGGAGAAGAGGCGCTGAGAAACTTAGACGAGAGCGGGATCATCCGCATCGGTGCCGAAGTAAAGCCGGGCGATATCTTGGTGGGAAAGGTGACACCTAAAGGTGAAACCCAGCTGACCCCGGAAGAGAAGCTGCTCCGTGCGATCTTCGGCGAGAAGGCCGGCGATGTGAAGGATACCTCGTTGACCGTGCCTCCGGGTGTGGAGGGTATCGTAGTCGATGTCAAAATCTTCTCTCGCAAAGGGCTCGATAAGGACGAGCGCTCGAAGAGCATCGAGACCGACGATCAGATGAAGTTGCAGCGCGATCACCACGAAGAGCTGCGGATCATCGAGGAAGAAAAGACGAAAAAGATTCGCAAGTTACTGCTCGGCAAAGTGGTCGGCCGCGATCTGATGGACCCTGAGAGCGGTGATGTGATCTTGAAGAAGAAGGGTAAGCTGACGGCGGAGATTCTCAAGCGATTGTCGGATGATACGGTGCGTCACATTATCTTGAGTGATCCTGATGAGCAAAAAGAACTGGAAGATGTCGAGCGGCGGGCGAAAGAGCAGATTGAGATCCTACAGACGCTCTACGATGAAAAGGTGGGGCGCTTAAAGCGAGGTGATGAACTGCCTCCCGGTGTCATCAAGCTCGTTAAGGTCTACATCGCGATGAAGCGTAAGATTCAGGTCGGAGACAAAATGGCCGGTCGACACGGCAATAAGGGTGTCGTGTCTCGGGTGCTTCCCGAGGAGGATATGCCTTATCTGCCGGATGGGACTCCGGTGGAAATCGTGCTCAATCCTCTGGGTGTGCCATCCCGTATGAACGTCGGACAGATTCTCGAGACCCACCTCGGGTGGGCGGCTAAGGCTTTGGGCATCCAAGTCGCCAGCCCTGTATTCGATGGCGCTTCGGAGAAGGAAATCAAGGATCTGCTGAAGAAGGCCAAGTTGCCGGTGAGCGGCCAATCACAGCTGGTCGATGGCAAGACGGGTGAGCCATTCAGCAGTCCGGTTACGGTCGGCTACATGTATGTGCTGAAGCTTCACCATCTGGTGGACGACAAGATTCATGCACGGTCTATCGGCCCCTATTCTCTCGTGACCCAGCAGCCGCTTGGCGGCAAGGCCCAATTTGGAGGGCAGCGGTTGGGCGAAATGGAAGTCTGGGCATTGCAGGCTTATGGGGCGGCATCGACTCTGCAAGAGTTTCTGACCGTCAAGTCAGACGATGTGCCGGGTCGGTCGCGCATGTATGAAGCGATTGTCAAAGGTGAACCATTCCTCGAACCAGGATTGCCTGAATCGTTCAATGTGTTGGTCAAGGAACTGCAGAGCTTGGGGCTCGATGTAGAGCTGGTCAAGACGCAAGACTAACCGCTTGTGTGCCGGCTGAAAGCCGGTATCGGAGGAGGTCACTACCTTGGAAGGTGTATATACATTGTTTGAAAAACAACGGGATTCGGTGTCGTTCGATGCCATGCGCATTCGTATCGCATCGCCCGAGAAAATCCGATCTTGGTCGTATGGCGAAGTCAAAAAACCGGAGACGATCAACTATCGGTCGTTCAAGCCGGAAAAGGACGGGCTGTTTTGTGCCAAGATCTTCGGTCCCACCAAGGACTGGGAATGCAATTGCGGGAAGTATAAGCGCATGAAGCACCGAGGGATCGTGTGCGACAAATGCGGCGTCGAGGTGATTCAATCAAAGGTTCGACGAGAACGGATGGGGCATATCGAACTGGCGGCGCCGGTCGCCCATATTTGGTTTCTGAAGGGTGTCCCAAGTCGGATTGGAACCTTGTTGGACATGAGCCTCAAGCAGCTGGAGAAAATTCTCTATTTTGAAAGTTACGTGTGTGTAGATCCGGGCTCAACCGATCTGGCAGAAAAGGAATTGGTGCCCGAGGATAAGCTGCGCACCCTTGTGTCCGAGTTTGGTTCGAGCGGGTTTAAGGTCGGAATCGGCGCAGAGGCCATCCGTGATTTACTCAGGAAGATTGATATCAATGCGCTGTGGGACGAATTGCAGGTCAAGGCAAAAGCCTCGACATCGGCGGCGATGAAGAAGAAGTACGCCAAGCGCTTAAAAGTGCTGGAGGCGTTTCGGAAGTCCGGAAATAAACCGGAATGGATGATTATGGATGTCATTCCGGTGCTGCCACCTGAGTTGCGTCCTCTGGTTCCGCTTGATGGAGGCCGATTTGCCACATCCGACCTGAACGATCTCTATCGTCGCGTGATCAATCGAAATAATCGGTTGAAACGATTGATGGAGCTGAAGGCGCCAGGTGTCATCATCAGGAATGAGATGAGGATGCTGCAAGAGGCGGTGGATGCGCTGTTCGACAACGGTCGCCGAGGGCGTGCGATTCGTGGGCCAAACAAGCGTCCGCTGAAATCCTTAAGCGATATGCTGAAGGGGAAGCAAGGGCGATTTCGGCAGAATCTTCTCGGTAAGCGTGTCGATTACTCGGGTCGAACCGTCATCGTCGTCGGTCCGGAGTTGCGCCTCCATCAGTGCGGGTTACCAAAGAAAATGGCGCTGGAATTGTTCAAGCCGTTCATCTTCCATAAACTGGAAGCTAGAGGTGCTGCAACGACCATCAAGAGTGCCAAGCGGTTGGTCGAAAAAGAACGGCCAGAGGTTTGGGATGTGCTTGATGAAGTAATCCGAGAACATCCGGTCTTGCTGAATCGCGCCCCGACGCTCCATCGGTTAGGCATCCAGGCTTTCGATCCTGTGTTGGTTGAGGGGAAGGCGATCAGATTGCATCCACTCGTCTGTGCGGCATTCAACGCGGACTTCGATGGGGATCAGATGGCGGTGCACGTCCCCTTGTCTGTTGAAGCACAGGTTGAAGCACGGGTCCTCATGATGTCCATCAATAATATTCTCTCTCCGGCCAATGGAAAGCCGATTGCGGTACCGTCGCAGGACATGGTGCTGGGCTGTTACTGGCTGACGAAAGAGCGACTGGGCGCAAAGGGCGAGGGGAAGGTGTTTGGGTCCCCTGAAGAAGTTCGGATTGCCTTTGATGCGAGAGAGGTCGAAGAGCATGCACGGATTAAGGTGCGTCTGGAGGGGGCGCTCGTGCAGACAACGGTTGGCCGTGTCTTGCTGTCAGAGATTCTCCCGCAAGGTTTGCCGTTCGCGAATGCGAACAAGCTCATGACCAAAAAGGAAATGACGAAACTCATTGACGCCGTCTATCGACAGACTGGTCATCGAGATACGGTCGAGTTTCTCGATAAGATCAAGGACCTTGGCTTTGCCAATGCGACGCGAGCCGGTTTGTCGATCTGTGTCGATAATATGCACATCCCGAGTAAGAAGGAAGAATTCATCGGGAAAGCCCAGCGCGAAGTGAACGAGATTGAGAAGCAGTATTCGGAGGGGTTGATCACGAACGGTGAGCGGTACAACAAGGTGATCGACATTTGGGCGCATGTCACCGAACAGGTTGCCAACGAAATGATGAAGGAGCTTGGCGCGGGCGGGGATCCAGCGAAAGCTGAATCGTTCAACCCGATCTTCATGATGGCCGATTCCGGTGCCCGTGGTAGTTCGCAACAGATTCGGCAGTTGGGTGGTATGCGTGGATTGATGGCCAAGCCGTCCGGTGAAATCATTGAGACACCGATTACCGCTAACTTCCGCGAAGGGTTGACGGTATTGCAGTACTTTATTTCTACTCACGGTGCTCGTAAAGGTCTCGCCGACACCGCGTTGAAGACCGCCAATTCAGGCTATCTCACTCGGCGATTGGTCGATATTGCTCAAGACGTCATTATCAACGAGATCGATTGCGGCACGCGCGACGGCATTACCGTCAGTGCGTTGGTCGAAGGCGGTGAAATTATCCAGCCGTTGGAGGAGCGCGTTCTTGGTCGCTTAGCGGCGGAAGATATTCGCGACCCCGTCACAGGGGAAATCATTGTGTCTTGGAATGAAGAAATCCATGAAGAGCTCACGAAGTCGATCGTTGAGGCCGGAGTTGACCGTGTGAAAATCCGGTCCGTGTTGACCTGCCAATCTCCGCGTGGTGTCTGTCGCGCCTGTTACGGTCGAGATTTGGCACGAGGCCGTCTGGTCGAAAAAGGTGAGCCGGTCGGTGTCATTGCGGCGCAATCAATCGGCGAGCCTGGTACGCAGCTGACGATGCGAACCTTTCATATCGGCGGTACGGCCAGTAAGGTCGTCGAGCAAACGGTGCTTGAGGCGAAACATGCCGGGCGAATTAAGTTCATGAGTTTCGATGCCAAGAAGAACGCCGACATTCATAATGGTGGTATTGCGGTACGGAATAAAGATGGCGAATGGGTTGTGATGAATCGCAATACGAAGATTGCGATTGTCGACGACAGCGGGCGAGAGCGTGAGAAGTACCCAGTGGTATATGGGGCGAAGATCAAGATCAAAGACGGCGATCCGGTAGCCGCCGGCCAGAAATTGGTTGAGTGGGATCCGTACTCTCTGACAATTTTGACGGAAGTGGGGGGGAGAGTGGCCTATGGAGATATCGTCGAAGGCGTCACGATGAAGGACGAATTCGATGAAGTAACAGGCTTGTCGCGCAAGGTGATCATTGAACATACGGGGCAGACGCTTCGCCCTCGCGTGTCGATTAAAGACGATAGTGGAAAAACAGCCAAGGTAACCGGCGGATCCAGTGCGGTAGCCAGATACTTATTGCCGGTCGGAGCCCATATCTTTGTCGAAAAAGGAGCCACCGTGCATCCCGGTGATGTCTTGGCAAAGATTCCTCGTGAGACGACGAAGACCAAGGACATTACGGGAGGTCTTCCACGCGTGGTTGAGCTTTTCGAGGCGAGGAAACCGAAAGAGCAGGCAGTCATTACCGAGATCGACGGAGAAGTCTCCTACGGAGGTTTCGTTAAAGGCCAGCGAAAGGTACTAGTCGATAATAAAATGGGCGATGTGAAGGAGTATTTCATCCCTAAAGGCAAGCACGTCAATGTTCATGAAGGTGACTGGGTACGTGCGGGTGAGCCGTTGATGGACGGATCGGCGAACCCCCATGACATTCTTGATGTGCTCGGTCCGAATGAGCTGCAGAAGTACCTTGTGGACGAGGTTCAGGACGTGTATCGATTGCAGGGCGTTTCGATTAACGACAAGCATATTGAGATCATCGTGCGGCAAATGTTGCGCAAGGTGCGAGTCGAAGATCCGGGAGATACCCAGTTCTTGTCGGGTAGCCAAGTCAGTAAGAGCCTTTTCGAAAAAGAAAATGAACGCGTACTCGCCAACGACGGGAAGCCTGCCTTGGGTAAGCCTGTTCTCCTTGGAATTACGAAAGCTGCCCTCACAACGGACAGTTTTATTTCTGCAGCATCGTTCCAGGAAACTACACGTGTGCTCACTGAAGCAGCGATCAATGGACGCGAGGATAATTTATTGGGCTTGAAAGAAAACGTCATTGTAGGTCGATTAATTCCGGCAGGGTCGGGGTTTGAAACCTATCGCGATACGTTTGTCATCAGTGAAAAGCCTGAGGTGGTACCCGTAGGTGTTGTGCCAGCGCTGCCATCTGGCACTCCTGTCCCTACAGTGTCAGGAGAAAGTGCTCGTTCTTAGCAAACAATAGATACTGACTACTTGACAGTGAGCGCTTACGTCACTATAATCCGGCGGCTTTGCACTTGACGGTTGGTGCTTGTTCTTTTGAAAGGGTTTGAAAGCGATGCCGACGATCAATCAGCTGGTTCGAAAAGGGAGGATTTTTGTAAAGGCAAAGACGAAAAGTCCTGCTCTTAAGTCTTGTCCGCAGAAGAGGGGTGTTTGTCTTCGTGTATACACAACGACGCCAAAGAAGCCAAACTCGGCCTTACGGAAAGTAGCGCGTGTGCGCCTCACAAACGGTATGGAGGTGACCACGTACATACCTGGCGTAGGGCACAATCTTCAGGAGCACTCGATCGTGCTTGTGCGCGGAGGGCGTGTTAAGGACTTGCCTGGTGTTCGGTACCATTTGGTGCGAGGTGCCTTGGATGCAGTGGGT
Source organism: Nitrospira sp. (assembly GCA_015903995.1). GTDB lineage: Bacteria > Nitrospirota > Nitrospiria > Nitrospirales > Nitrospiraceae > Nitrospira_D. Next base: position 327,064 of record JABMDK010000014.1, on the reverse strand, counting down.
GTGGCTGGTAGAAAGCAGAGTCGTTCGAAGTATGGAGCAAAGCGGCCTAAGTAGATTTCGATAGTTTGAAAATCATCACACGGATTGGATAGGTTGATATGCCACGCAGTAGGTTTTTAGGTCAACGGGAAGTGCTTCCAGATGTTCGGTATAGAGATAAGCTGGTCGGGAAGTTTATTAATGCGCTCATGAGTAGCGGGAAAAAGAGCACAACTGAGCGGATATGTTATGGTGCATTTGATTTTATTCAGGAGAAGACCGGCAGTGATCCGTTGAAAGTATTTAAGGCGGCTGTCGATAATGTGAAGCCGATTGTTGAGGTCAAATCTCGTCGGGTGGGGGGTGCCTCCTATCAGGTCCCGGTCGAAATTAGGCCGGCGCGTCGGGTGTCTCTGGCGCTTCGATGGCTGTCGCAGTTTGCCCGCACGCGCGGCGGAAAGAGTATGCGGGAGAAGCTCGCAGCTGAATTGTTGGATGCGTCGAACAATACTGGGGCTGCGGTCAAGAAGCGGGAAGACGTGCATCGGATGGCGGAGGCCAATAAAGCGTTCGCTCATTATCGCTGGTAGCGTCATTCTGTGCTGCAGTTGAGCCGTGCTGCGATTCGCAGATCCGGGTTCTCTACGTCGCAGTAGCGTGATGCGGCTTAATCTGCGGCACAGGTGTTTTTAGAGGGGTTGAAGTGGCTCGTCAGACATCGCTAGCGCATACGAGAAATATCGGCATCATGGCCCATATTGATGCCGGAAAGACTACGACTACAGAGCGCATTCTCTATTATACGGGTATGACCCATAAGTTGGGCGAGGTTCATGAGGGTGCGGCAACGATGGACTGGATGGAGCAGGAGAGGGAGCGCGGCATCACGATCACGGCCGCTGCCACAACCTGTTTCTGGAGGGATTGCCGCATTAACATTATTGATACGCCGGGACATGTAGATTTTACGATCGAGGTAGAGCGCTCGTTGAGAGTGCTTGATGGGGCGGTGGCGGCATTCGATTCAGTGCAAGGGGTGGAGCCTCAGTCTGAGACCGTTTGGCGCCAGGCTGATAAATATCATGTTCCTCGTATTGCCTTTATGAATAAGATGGATCGGATTGGTGCTGATTTCTATGGCAGCGTTCAATCCATTATTGATCGGCTCGGAGCAAAGCCTGTACCTATTCAGATTCCGATCGGACGTGAGGCTGAATTTCGAGGATCTATCGATTTGGTCAGAATGAAGGGCTACTTTTACGAGGATGAGACTCTGGGTGCGAAGTATAAAGTCGATGACATTCCGGCTGATCTTCTTGCTCAAGCAAAAGAGTACAGGGAGAAAATGCTCGACGCAGTTGCGGAGTTTGATGATCAGGTGATGGAAAAATATTTAAATGGTCATCCATTGACAGAAGAAGAAGTGATGCGTGCAATCAGGGCTGGGACTATATCGATGAAAATTACTCCCGTGCTCTGCGGGTCAGCTTTCAAGAATAAGGGTGTGCAGCAGTTGTTGGATGGAGTTGTAGACTATCTGCCTTCGCCGCTCGATATTCCTCCTGTTGTGGGTATTGAGCCGAGTACTGGTAATGAAGTGCTGAGAAAGGCCGACGATGGTGAGCCATTTTCAGCTCTGGCGTTCAAGATCATGTCTGATCCGTTTGCTGGGCAGTTGACATATTTTCGCGTCTATTCCGGGACGTTGAAGACAGGCACGCCTGTTTTGAATGTGACAAAGGGTGCAAAGGATAGGATTGGACGTCTCCTGAAGATGCATGCCAACAAGAGAGAGGAAATTGAAGAGGTTTATGCTGGAGACATTGTTGCGGCTGTAGGGCTCAAGGGGGCGACCACTGGAGATACTTTGGCGGATGAGAAGAGGCCGGTGCTGCTTGAGGTTATGAAATTTCCAGAGCCTGTCATTGCGATGGCCATTGAGCCAAAAACAAAGCAAGATCAGGAAAAGATGGGATTTGCCCTTCAGAAGCTGGCTCAGGAGGATCCATCGTTTCGCGTACGGACGGATGAAGAAACTGCGCAAACGATCATTGCTGGCATGGGCGAGCTCCATCTCGAAATTATCGTGGATCGCATGTTGCGCGAGTTTAAGGTTGAAGCGAATGTTGGAAAGCCTGAAGTGGCGTTTAGGGAGACGATTCGCCGGAAGGCCGAAGCTGAATCTAAGTATATCAAGCAGACTGGTGGGCGTGGTCAGTACGGACATGTTGTTTTAACGGTTGAACCGTCTGAGCCTGGTAAGGGGTTGGAGTTTATAAATAAGGTGGTGGGTGGTGCGGTACCTAGAGAGTATATCCCTGCAATTGAAAAGGGTGTTCGGGAGAGGATGGAAACGGGAGTGGTTGCTGGGTATCCTTTGCGGGATGTGAAGGTGACCGTGATTGATGGGTCGTATCACGATGTCGATTCCAATGAAATGGCATTTAAGATCGCGGCTTCAATGGGATTTGCTGATGCCTGTAAGAAGGCTGACCCCGTCTTGCTTGAGCCTATCATGAAGGTTGAAGTGCTGGTTCCTCAGGACTTCATGGGGGACGTAATCGGTAATTTGAATGGGCGACGGGGTAAGGTGCAGGGAATGAAGGTTCGTGCTGGCGCTCAGGCGATTGAAGCTGCGGTGCCTTTGATGGAAATGTTTGGTTATGCGACCGACCTTCGGTCTCGAACTCAAGGGCGCGCTACGTATAGTATGGAGTTCGACCGGTACGACCAAGTGCCGAAGAATATTGCGGAAGCCATCATCAAGAAATAGCAGTTGCTGAATCAGGGGAGGGAGTGGGTTATGGCGAAGGCGAAATACGAGCGGAAGAAGCCACACGTGAACATCGGGACGATCGGGCACGTGGACCACGGGAAGACGACATTGACGGCGGCACTGACGAAAGTCTGTGCGGACAAGGGGATGGCGAAGTTCATCAGCTACGACGAAGTGGCGAAGGCGAGTGAAAGCCAGGGGCGACGGGATGCGACGAAGATCATGACCATCGCCATCAGTCACGTGGAGTATGAGACGGCCAACCGGCATTATGCGCACGTCGATTGCCCGGGCCACGCCGACTACGTGAAGAACATGATCACCGGGGCAGCGCAGATGGATGGGGCGATTCTGGTGGTCAGTGCGGCGGATGGGCCGATGCCGCAGACCCGCGAGCATATTTTGTTGGCTCGACAGGTGGGGGTGCCGTATATCGTCGTGTTTTTGAATAAGGCCGATAAGGTCGATGACAAAGAGTTGTTGGAACTGGTGGAGTTGGAAGTGCGGGAGCTGCTCACGAAGTACGGGTTCCCAGGGGACAAGACCCCGATCATCCATGGCAGCGCGTTGAAGGCGATGGAGGCGGATCCAGGGGAATTGGGGGTGCCGTCCATTTTGAAGCTGTTGGAGGCGGTGGATACGTACATTCCGACGCCGCAGCGGCCGATTGACAAGCCGTTTCTCATGCCGATCGAAGACGTGTTTACCATCAGTGGGCGCGGGACGGTGGTGACGGGGCGCTGTGAGCGGGGCATCGTGAAGGTGGGCGACGAAATTGAGATCGTGGGGCTGCGGCCTACGCAGACGACAGTGGTAACCGGCGTAGAAATGTTCCGCAAGGTGCTCGATGAGGGGCAGGCGGGGGACAATGTTGGAGTGTTGCTGCGCGGGACAAAGAAGGAAGACGTCGAGCGGGGGATGGTGTTGTGCAAGCCGAAGAGCATCACGCCGCATACGAAGTTCAAGGCGGAGATCTATGTGTTGACGAAGGAAGAAGGGGGGCGGCATACGCCGTTCTTCAACGGGTATCGGCCGCAGTTCTAC
>JABMDK010000014.1:269103-323165 GCA_015903995.1 Nitrospira sp. | reverse complement strand
GTTGATCAGTCCGATCGCGATGGATCAGGGGTTGCGCTTTGCCGTGCGTGAGGGCGGGAAGACGGTCGGCTCGGGCGTCGTGACGGAAATTCTGGCGTAAGAGGGAACTGTTCGTTTCATAGGTTAGGAGTGAATGACGTGAAAGTCGATCAGCGGATCAGGATCAGATTAAGGGGTTTTGACTACCGAGTGCTGGATCAGTCGGTTACGGAAATTGTTGAGACTGTTCGGCGCAGTGGAGCTAGGGTAGTAGGTCCAATTCCGCTTCCCACGCGGATTGAAAAGATTACCGTTCAGCGGTCGACGCACGCCGATAAGAAGTCTCGTGAGCAATTTGAAATGCGTACGCATAAGCGATTGCTCGATATTATGGAGCCCACACCAGAGACTATGGATTCATTGATGAAGTTGAATCTGGCAGCTGGGGTGGATGTGGAGATAAAGCTGTGATGGTGTTTGATTTTCATGTTGGGTATGGTTTTGGTTGTCTTCTCAATTATGCGGTGACTCAATGACGAATGGACTGATTGGGAAAAAGTTAGGAATGACCCAGGTCTTTGACGAAAGTCGCTTGACTCCGGTGACGGTAATTGAGGCTGGTCCATGTCGAGTGGTGACGCTAAAGACAAAAGATCGAGATCGGTATGAGGCAGTCCAGCTTTCTTTTGGTGAAGTCAAGGAAAGTAAGTTATCGAAGCCGGAGTTGGGGCACCTCAAGAAAAACCAAGCGGCTCCTAGTAGAGTGTTGCGTGAATTTAAAAAAGATGGAGAGCCGACCGTCGGACAGACGATAACGGTTGGCATGTTTCAGAAGGGTGATTGGGTTGATGTTATCGGGGTGTCAAAGGGGAAGGGTTTTCAGGGTGTCGTGAAGCGTCATCACTATGCAGGTGGTCCTGAGTCTCATGGATCTATGTTTCACCGGGCGCCCGGTTCTATCGGGGCGAGTTCGTTTCCTTCTCGCGTCTGGAAGGGGAAGACCTTGCCTGGTCATATGGGTGCGGAGCGTGTTACGGTTCAGCGATTGAAGGTTGTCGAGTCGCGGGCTGATGAAAATCTCCTCTTCATCCGCGGAGCAATTCCTGGAGCCATCAATGGTGTCGTTGTCGTCAGAAAGTCGAAAAAGAGCTAGTATGCCTACTGTCGATCTGGTTGATTTACAAAAAAAGAAGGTTGGAACGGTCGATTTGTCGCCGCAAGTCTTTGGTTGTGAGCCTCGTGCAGCGTTGGTTCATGAAGCCGTCATTATGCAGCGAGCCTGTGAGCGTAGGGGGACGGCCTCTACCTTGCGTCGCGGTGAAGTGAGCGGATCTGGTAAGAAGCCATGGAAGCAAAAGCACACGGGGCGCGCGCGGGCTGGGTCTCTTCGATCTCCTGTCTGGCGTCATGGCGGGAGTGTTTTTGGGCCGAAGCCTCGTAGCTACGCCTATTCCATGCCGAAGAAGAAGTATCGTATTGCGCTGCAGAGCGCCTTGTCGGCAAAAGTGGCAGAGAATAAATTGTTTGTCGTATCAGATCTTTCTTTGCAGCAACCCAGGACGAAGTTGCTGGCGCAAGCGTTGAAGCAGTTTTCTGGGGGCGATCACGCGCTGGTGATCGTGGGGAAGGAGCAGTCTGAGGTCGTGAAGGCTGCGGGCAATTTGAATACGGTGAAAGTGCTCAGTGCTGATCAGTTGAACGTATACGATGTTGTTCGTGCTCAAGTAATCATGATCGCCGAGCGAGAGCTTGGCCCTGTGAGCGAGGTGTGGTCGTGAAAGTTGATAGCCACAGGGTCTTGATTCGGCCCTTACTGACGGAGAAGATTACGGGTCTTCGTGAGAAGACGAATACCGTGGGTTTCGTGGTTCATCCTGATGCGAATCGCATTCAAATCAGGCTAGCCGTTGAGGCTCTGTTAAAAGTCAAGGTTGACAAGGTCAACATTATGAATGTCCGCGGCAAGATGAAGCGTCTTGGCCGGTTCTCTGGCAGGCGTTCAGATTGGAAAAAGGCGCTGGTGACCCTTCGAGAAGGGGAAAAGTTAGAGATGTATGAAAGCGCCTAGCAAGGTCTAATAGTCCGTCAGTTCGCCAAGCTTTGAAGGTGGGGGCATCATTTATGGGTCTGAAATCTTATCGTCCAACGTCTCCTGGTCGTCGCGGTATGACCGCTGTGGTGACGGAGGAGTTAACCAAGAAGAAACCAGAGAAATCGTTGACTGCTTTTCATCTCCGGAGCGGAGGGCGGAACAACGACGGTCGGATGACTGTCCGATTTCGTGGGGGTGGACATAAGCGGCTCTATCGCACCATTGATTTTCTGCGTGATAAAGTCGGAGTTTCGGCGCGCGTTGAGGCTATCGAATACGATCCTAATCGATCGGCAAGAATTGCACTTTTGAAGTATCGTGATGGAGAGAAACGGTATATCTTGGCTCCTGTCGGACTGAGCATCAATGATGAAATACAATCAGGGCCTCAGGCTGAAATTCGACCTGGGAACGCGCTTCCATTGGCAAATATGCCCCTTGGTACAACGATCCACAATCTTGAGTTAAAGGTTGGAAAGGGTGGTCAGTTAATTCGAAGTGCCGGTGGGTTTGCGCAGGTCATGGGTCGTGATGGCGATTATGTGCAGGTGCGTTTGAAGTCGGGGGAAATGCGTAGGGTCTTAGGGACGTGCATGGCGACCGTTGGGCAAGTCGGCAATGTCGATCATGAGAACGTCAGTGTGGGGAAAGCTGGTCGGAGCCGCTGGAAAGGGAAGAGGCCGCACGTACGAGGGGTCGTGATGAATCCTGTCGATCATCCGCACGGAGGTGGTGAGGGAAAATCCGGACAGGGGAATCCTCACCCGGTGTCCCCGTGGGGGCTTCCAACCAAGGGGTACAAGACCAGGCAGAATAAGAAAACGGACAAGTTTATTATTGCTCGACGTAAGTCAGGAGTTCGCAATGCCTAGATCGGTAAGTAAAGGGGCGTTTGTCGATGGTCATCTTCTCAGGAAAGTCGAGCACATGAATGAGACGAAGGACCGTAGGTTGATCAAGACATGGTCGCGGCGGTCAACGGTCATTCCTGATATGATCGGCCATACATTTGCTGTTCATAACGGTAAAAAATTTATTCCGGTGTTTGTGACTGAAAACATGGTCGGTCATAAGCTTGGTGAGTTCGCTCCAACTCGTTTTTTCAAGGGGCATGGCCAAGCTAAGACTGAGAAAGCTGTCGCTCTTAAGTAGAAAGGTTGATCGGTCGGCTCATCGTCAATGACTGACGTATCGCACAATCTTTTGATTGCGTGGAGTTGACTCGGGAACAGGGTTTAGAAGATGACTGAAGCACATGCAGTTCTAAAATTTGTTCGTGTTGCACCTCGAAAGGCTAGGCCGGTAATCGATATGATTCGCGGTAGGCAAGTCCCAATGGCTCTGGCCATCTTGAAGCACACGCCTCGTCACGCCGCGCGTGTGGTTGAGAAGCTCGTTCGCTCGGCTGTGGCAAATGCTGAGCTGAAGGAGATGGGTGACAGTGAATCAATGATCATCTCCAAGGCTTTCGTTAATTGCGGTCCGACGTATAAGCGCGTACGTGCCAGGTCGATGGGGCGAGCAAATGCCATCCAAAAACGTACGAGTCATATTACCGTCGTCGTGGCGGCTCCTGGAATTCAGAATCACAAAAAATAGCTTACTTCTTTCTATTGAGGCATACAGCGCATGGGTCAAAAAACACATCCAATCGGTTATCGTCTTGGTTACAACTATACGTGGAGTTCTCGTTGGTATGCCGGGAAAGATTACGCCAAGCTCCTCCATCAGGATGTCAAGATCAGAAAGATGGTCAAGGCAAGGTTGTATCATGCAGGTGTGTCGAAAGTAGAGATTGAGCGTTCCGGTGATCAAACCAGGGTCATCATTCATACTGCACGCCCTGGTATCATCATTGGGCGAAAGGGTGCTGAAGTCGATAAGTTAAAGGCTGATCTTGAAAAGCAGTACGGGGGGCAGGTCTATATCACGGTCAAGGAAATCAAGAAGCCAGAGCTGGATGCTCAGCTTGTTAGTGAAAATGTTGCGACGCAACTTGAGAAGCGGGTAGCCTTTCGGAGGGCAATGAAGCGCAGTGTTCAGTCTGCGCTGAGGCTTGGAGCTCAAGGTATCAAGATCATGGTGGCTGGTCGTCTGGGCGGTGCGGAAATCGCTAGGACGGAATGGTACCGAGAAGGGCGTGTCCCGCTACACACGCTCCGTGCGGAAATAGACTATGGATTCGCCGAAGCGCATACGACGATGGGGCAGATCGGGGTGAAAACATGGATCTATAAAGGAGAGTTGCTTCCCGTTCAGCCTATCAAGGCTGAATCATCTTTAGAACGACGGTTTGGGTGAGGAGATCGAGCTGTGTTAGCGCCTAAGAAAGTTAAATTTAGAAAGATGCAGAAGGGCCGGATGACTGGTAAGGCCTATCGTGGGGGGCAGATTACCCTAGGAGAGTTTGGTCTCAAGGCATTGGAGCCAGGATGGGTAACCAGCCGACAAATTGAGGCCGCACGTATTGCAATTACTCGATACGTGAAACGTGGTGGACAGGTGTGGACAAGAATTTTCCCCGATAAGCCGATCACGAAAAAGCCGGCTGAAACTCGAATGGGTAAAGGAAAGGGGAATCCTGAGTACTGGGTTGCTGTTGTCAAGCCTGGCAGGATTCTTTATGAGATGGACGGAGTCACATCTGAGGTTGCTCGGGAGGCGTTTCGTCTTGCGTCGCACAAGTTGCCTATTGCCACGAAGCTAGTCGTTCGCGGCGAGTTTGGGCAAGGTTCTTGATGGTTTCAATTTAGAGGAGTGGGGGTTATGGCATTGGACGTCAAAGAGCTCCAGCAGTTAGGGACTGATGAGCTTGTAGATAAAGAAAAACAGCTTGTGCAAGAGTTGTTCAATCTACGCTTTCAGTTTGGCTCCGGGCGTCTCGAGAATCCCATGCAAATTCGGAAAACGAAGCGGGACATTGCACGGGTGAAAACTGTTCTCCAGCAAGTAAAGGCCCGGTCTGAGGGCTCTAAAAAGTAAAGGATGCTATGGCTGAGGTGGTAAAGCGCCGTCATTGGTATGGCGACGTCGTCAGTAATAAAATGCAAAAGACGGTCGTCGTCGTGGTTTCAAGGTCAGTCATTCATCCGGTCTATAAAAAGGTTCTTAGGCGGATGACGAGACTGAAGGCTCATGATGAAAGTGGTGTGTGTAAAGTTGGAGATCGGGTCAAGTTGGTGCAGACCAGACCCCTGAGTAAAGAAAAGAACTGGCGTGTCGTGCAAGTTATGGAAAAGGGTCAGCCTGAAAAGTAAGCAGCAGTATTTATTTGGTTAGTCATTTGTTGCCTCGTGTAGGGATGTAGCGATGATTCAGAACTATACATATATGGATGTGGCCGATAATTCCGGAGCGAAGCAGGCCATGTGTTTTCACGTGTTTGGGGGTACGAGGCGGCGCTATGCCTCGCTAGGCGATATCGTGGTCGTGGCTGTCAAGGAGGCGATCCCGCAAGCCAGTGTGAAGAAGGGTGATGTGAGTCGGGCTGTCATAGTTCGAACAACAAAGGAAGTTCGCCGAGAAGACGGATCCTATATCAAGTTTGATCGAAATGCGTGTGTTTTGATCAATAAAGATGGCGAGCCAATCGGAACGCGTATATTTGGTCCGGTTGCCCGTGAGCTCCGCTGGAAAAAATTCATGAAGATCATTTCTTTGGCGCCAGAAGTTTTGTAGGCCGGAACGAACGAGGAGCATTGTGGAAGCACTCCGAAAAAGCAGAATTCGAAAAGGGGATACGGTCGTCGTGGTTTCTGGCCGTGAGCGTGGCAAGACAGGAAAAGTCTTGTCTATTGATTTAAGTGTGGGAAAGGTGGTTGTCGAGAAGCTGAATATTATCAAGCGACACACTAAGCCGAATCAGAAGGCCAAGCAGGGGGGGATTCTTGAGCGAGAGGCGCCGTTGCAGATTTCAAATGTCATGTACTTTTGTCCGGTCACGCAGAAGCCTACGCGCATAGGGATTCGGGTTTTGGAAGATGGGCGACGAGTGCGCTTTAGTAAGAAATCCAACGAGACTGTGGAATAGGTTACGTAATGGCTAAGGAAGCAAAAACCAGATCTAGTAAGCCGTCCGAGCGGAAGTCCTCGAAGAAGGAGTCGGTCGCTCCATTGGACCAGGGAAGCGAAGAGTCCAAGTTTCGGCCACGACTTCGAGATATATATGAGCAGCAGGTAGTTCCAGCTCTCATGAAGGAGTTTGGGTATAAAAATGTGATGCAAGTGCCCAAGCTTGAGCGCGTCGTGTTGAACGTTGGGATGGGTGAAGCGATTCAGAATGTGAAGCTTCTGGAGGGGGCAGTGGCTGAGCTTGGGCTGATTACCGGTCAAAAGCCGGTCGTCACGCGAGCTAAAAAAGCCATCGCTGGATTCAAGCTGAGGCAGGGGTTGCCCATAGGCGCAAAGGTGACGCTCAGGAGTCGGAGAATGTATGAGTTTTTTGATCGGCTGGTTACGTTGGCTCTCCCGCGTATCCGAGATTTTCGCGGCGTCTCTCCGAAGGCGTTTGACGGTCGCGGTAACTATACACTTGGGTTAAAGGAGCAGCTCATTTTCCCTGAGATTAAATATGATGAAGTCGCTTCGATCCATGGAATGGACATTACGGTCGTCACGACAGCCAGGACGAACGATGAAGGGAAGGCGCTTCTGAAGCATCTGGGTATGCCATTCCGCACGTGAATGCGAGATAGGTCACTAGTGTTTCTTTGAACGGAAGGAGTGGGTGTGTCACGACTGGCACTGAGAAATAAAGCGGCAACAAAGCAGAAGTTCTCGACGCGTCACTATAATCGGTGTGGAGTCTGTGGGCGAGTTCATGGATATCTCCGTCGGTTTCGAATGTGCCGTATTTGTTTTCGATTGATGACTCTGCGAGGAGAGATTCCTGGAGTGCGAAAATCTAGCTGGTAATGGGTGTTCTCACGCCGGTGACTGCCAATGGAGGATAGAAGGAAATAGTATGGTTACCGATCCAATCGGCGATCTTCTTGTTCGTTTAAAGAATGGTGCTCAGCGTCGTCATGAGACGGTCGCAGTTCCCACTTCAAAGTTGAAACGTGCCATTTTGGAGATTTTAATGAAGGAAGGTTATATTGACGCAGTCGAGGATGGAGCCAGTGACGGGCATCCCATTCTTACCGTCCGTCTTCGGTATGTGGGTGAGGGGCAGCCTATGATCACTGGGCTGGAGCGCGTCAGTAAGCCTGGGCGTCGAGTTTATGTGGGCAGTCAGGATATTAAGAAGGTTCGTAACGGGATCGGCGTGTCCATCCTTTCTACGTCCAAAGGAATCATGACCGACCAGGAGTCTCGTAAAAATCGACTTGGGGGTGAGCTTCTCTGTTCAGTATGGTAGGTGGATGAGTTATTTCGATCTCGAGTGAAGGGTGTAATAGATCATGTCCCGCATTGGAAACAAACCGATCGCAATACCAGGTGGAGTTGAAATTAAAGTTGCCGGGTCAACGGTGTCAGTCAAGGGCCCATTAGGGAAGCTGGATTGGTCGCTTATGCAGGGGATAGACGTTGCCGTCAGCAATGGGCAAGTCGTCGTTGGTCGTTCAAGTGACGATCGTAAGCTGCGAGCATTGCACGGGCTGACTCGTGCAGAATTGAGCAATATGATCCATGGCGTCACCAAGGGCTATGAACGCTCGCTGGAAATTACCGGAGTGGGATACAAGACTCAAGTTCAGGGGCGGACGCTCAGTTTCAATGTAGGGTATATCAATCCGGTAATCTATCAGGTGCCAACGGGTATCGATGTAAAGGTTGACAAACAGACGCTCATCAATGTCAAGGGAGTTGATAAGCGGTTAGTAGGACAGGTGGCGGCTGATCTGCGGGCTATTAAACCCCCGGATGTCTACAAGCAAAAGGGTGTTCGCTACGCGGGTGAGATATTACGTAAAAAAGAAGGTAAGACAGGGAAATAGGAACTGGCTATGAATGCTGCAGACAAGGTTCGACAGCTTGATCGACGGCGCCGTAGAGTGAGGCGTGTCATTCTGGGGACGGCAGGCCGCCCGCGCTTGAATGTATTTAGGAGCGCGGCCCATATTTACGCCCAGGTCATTGATGATATTCAAGGTGCCACTTTGGCGGCTGCATCATCGCTCGACAAGTCGCTACGGAAGTCACTGAAATCGACCGGTGGAATTGAAGCGGCCAAGGCAGTAGGAAAGTTGATTGCCGATCGAGCTAAAGCCGCCAAAGTGACGACGGTTGTTTTTGACCGAGGGGGCCGGATGTATCACGGACGAATTAAAGCGCTTGCCGATGCGTCGCGTGAAGGCGGTTTGCAGTTTTAGATATAGGAGTAGAATCCCTGGCGAACAAACAGCGACTGCGTGTTTTTTAGATGGTTACTGAACTTAAGGACTGAGGGGTACGAGCGTGCGAGTCAATCCCGATGAATTAAGCCTGAAGGATAAAGTCGTATTTATCAATCGTGTGGCAAAAGTTGTGAAGGGTGGAAAGCGGTTTAACTTTTGCGCGCTCGTTGTTGTTGGCGACGGTCATGGATGGGTGGGGATCGGGAAGGGAAAAGCTGCTGAAGTCCCGGTTGCGATTTCAAAGGCTGTTGAGCAAGCCAAGAAACATCTTGTTCACGTTCCTCTGAAGGGCGGAACTATTCCACATGAGGTTCATGGTCTATTCGGCGGAGAGCATGTTTTGCTGAAGCCGGCTGTTGACGGTACAGGAATTATTGCTGGAGGGGCGGTGCGTGCCGTAGTGGAGTTGGTCGGTGCGCATAATGTCATTGCAAAAACACTGGGCCGTGGGAACCCATTCAATGCGGTTCGTGCAACGCTAGACGGGCTTACTCAATTGAGGAACTTGGAAGATGTTCTTCGTTTCCGCCGGCAAGCATTCCCAGATGGCCGAGAAAGGGCTGCGATTTGATGAGATCATCAAAGACGGCAAAAACTGCAAATCCTGGTACTCAAAGTGTGCGTGTGACATTACGACGCAGCCCCATTGGGACACCTGAACGGCATCGCCTTGTATTGCGTGGGCTTGGCCTTCGACATATTCGGCAGTCGGTTATCCGTCCAGACACGCCTCAGGTGCGAGGACTAATTCAAAAGGTAGGCTACCTGCTTGAGGTGGAAAATTCATGAATCTCCATGACTTGGCTCCTGCACGAGGGGCAAAGAAGCGACGTAAACGCATAGGACGTGGGCCTGGATCTGGTCACGGGAAGACAGCCACTAAAGGGCATAAGGGGCTCCTAGCTCGCTCTGGGGGTGGTAAGCGCCCAGGGTTTGAGGGTGGGCAGATGCCATTGGTTCGTCGTGTGCCAAAGTTTGGGTTTACCAACCCGTCTAGGACAGAATATACAGTCATCAACATTAAGAGTTTGGAGCGATGGGCCGGGAATGAGACCGTTACTCCGCAGGCCATGGTTGATGCTGGATTGGTAAAGAGAAAGAAACTGCCGATTAAAATTCTTGGCAATGGTGAGTTGAAGAAAGCGCTCGTAGTTCAGGCACATAAGTTTAGCAAATCGGCTGAAGCAAAAATTCAAGCAGCCGGAGGGCGAGTCGAGGTTATTGGCGGTGCTTGAACGACTCCTGACCAGTTTTCAGAATATCTTCAAGATTCCAGAGCTGCGTACGCGTGTACTCTTTACGCTCGGCATGCTCGTGGTGTATCGGATTGGGTCTCACATCCCGACTCCTGGTATTAATGGTGAAGCTCTGTCAGAGTTTTTGCAGAAACAGGGTGGCGCCTTACTAGGGTTCCTTGATATTTTCTCGGGTGGATCTTTGTCCCGGCTGACGATCTTTGCGCTGGGCATCATGCCCTACATCAGTGCATCGATCATTCTTCAGTTATTGACGGTCGTCGTCCCGCATCTGACCAAATTGGCTAAGGAGGGAGAGCGAGGACGAAAGAAGATCATTCAGTATACTAGATTCGGGACGATCGGGATTGCTCTGATTCAAGGGTTTGGCATTGCGGTTGGGCTAGAGCAAATGAATCAGGGGGCGTTTGTGCTTCACGCCGGATGGGGATTCCGTCTCATGACGGTCATTACACTCACGGCTGGCACGGGCTTCTTGATGTGGCTCGGTGAACAGATAACCGAGCGAGGAATTGGCAACGGTATCTCATTAATCATCTTTGCCGGTATTGTCGCCAGGCTTCCTGCGGCCGTCGCGCAGACCTACAATTTATATGAAATCGGACAGCTCAATGCGTTCTTGTTAATCGCCTTGGCGCTCTTGATGATCGGCGTTGTCGCCGCGATTGTTTTTCTGGAAAGTGGGCGACGGAAAATCTCCGTACAGTATGCCAAGCGTGTGATTGGGCGGCGGGTCTATGGAGGGCAGAGCACACATATCCCTTTGAAAATTAATACGGCTGGCGTTATTCCGCCTATATTTGCCTCCTCGATCATTGCGTTCCCTGCGACAATTGCCGGGTTTTTTGAAACACCATGGGTGAAAGCGATCGGTGATCAACTGGCTCCCGGGTCGCTGTTATACACGTTGATGTATGTGGGTCTAATTCTCTTTTTCTGTTTCTTCTACACGGCGGTCGTCCTGAATCCAGTTGATATGGCCGACAACATGAAAAAGTACGGAGGCTTTATCCCTGGTATTCGTCCTGGGCAACGGACCTCTGACTATATCTACAATGTGTTAACAAAAATTACATTTGCGGGTGCCATATATCTGGCAATCGTCTGTGTGATTCCTGAGTTTTTGATTTACAAGTTGAATGTTCCATTTTATTTCGGTGGTACCTCCCTGTTGATTGTCATTGGCGTGGGCCTAGATACAGCTCAGCAAATTGAATCCCATATGTTAATGAGAAATTACGAGGGGTTCTTGGGCAAGGGGATGGCGCCCTTGCGCGGGAGAAGCGGCTAGGATCATGCGTCTTGTATTTCTCGGAGCGCCTGGTGTTGGAAAAGGGACTCAGGCTGATAAGGCTGCTATTCACTATCGTATCAGAAAGATTTCGACTGGCGATTTACTTAGGGATGCGGTTCGGAATCAGTCATCACTGGGCCGTGAAGCTAAGGAACATATGGATCAGGGAAGATTGGTCCCCGATTCAGTTGTCATAGGGCTGGTTCGAGAGAAGTTAGCCGATCCCTCATGTGCCAATGGGTTTATTCTCGATGGGTTTCCAAGGACAATTCCTCAGGCGGACGCGCTTGCGAAGGTATTGTTCGAACAGAACCTTCGAATGGATCGAGTGATTAACTTCAGGGTTTCTCGAGAGGAAATCGTGAGGCGACTGAGTGGGCGTCGGAGCTGTCCTAAGTGTCAGGCGACCTATCACTTAGTGTTTGCCCCTTCGAAGAACGGTAGTCTTTGTGAGCGATGCGGTGAGGCGTTGGTTCAGCGAAGTGATGATCAGCGAGAGGCAATTGAAATGCGCCTCCGTGTGTATGAAGAGCAGACGGCGCCGTTAATCGACTTTTATGAAAAGCAGCGGATCTTGTTACACCTTAACGGTGCCGAGGAAGTTGAAGCAGTATTTCGCAACCTCCTGCAATCGCTTGCGGTTCCGCAGACGGCATGATCATTCTGAAAACGCCCGCTGAGATTGCGGTGATGGCAGAGGCGTCAAGAGTGGTGGCTGAATCGCTCGCAATGGTGAGGAAAGCGGTCTGTCTCGGCATTAGTACGGAAGAGCTTGATCAAATTGCCGAGGAGGCAATACGGGTTCGAGGGGCGATTCCGGCGTTTAAAGGATACCGGAACTATCCAAAAACCCTTTGTGTTTCGGTGAACGAGCAGGTCGTTCACGGTATCCCCTCGAAGAGAAAACTGAAGGAAGGGGATATCATAGGACTGGATCTTGGTGCTATTGTAGGTGGATTTTATGGAGATTCTGCGGTCACCGTAGCAGTTGGTCGGATTTCGGAGGGCACTGCAAAATTGGTTCAGGTGACGGAAGAGGCGCTCTACATCGGGATCAAACAGGCGGTGGTCGGCAATCGTCTGACGGATATTTCGAATGCGGTGCAGCGACATGTTGAGTCTGCCGGTTTCTCAGTAGTCACCGAGTTTGTTGGGCATGGGATTGGCCGGCAATTACATGAAGAGCCTCAAGTCCCCAACTATGGGAAACCTGGTCAGGGGCCTCGATTGCAACCAGGTATGGTTTTGGCAATTGAACCAATGGTGAATATGGGTCGGAGTGCGGTTCGCGTTTTGGAGGATCGGTGGACTGCGGTCACGGTAGATGGGAGCCTCTCTGCTCACTTCGAGCATACGATCGCCATTCAACCAAGCGGAACACCTCGTATTTTGAGTCAATTGGAAAAGGCCTAAGTTAGGTTATATAGGAAAGAATACAGAAGGACGTGGCAAAAGAAGACATTATTGAGATCCAGGGCTCGGTGGCGGAGACGCTTCCTAATGCCATGTTTCGGGTCAAGCTGGATAATGGCCATGTCATACTGGCTCACATCTCGGGGAAAATGCGGATGCATTTTATCCGTATCCTTCCCGGCGATAAGGTCACGGTGGAAATGTCACCATACGATTTGACCAGGGGCCGAATTACCTATCGCTCATCACCCGCTTAAAAGAAAAAGGGATCGGCATATTGATTACCGATCACAATGTACAGGAAACGCTTTCAATCGTCGATCGTGCCTACATCATCAATGAAGGATTGATCTTAGAGGCGGGGTCTCCTGAAGCTATAGTGCAGAGTCCAACGGCTCGGGCCGTTTATCTTGGGGAACAGTTCAAGTTGTAGGGGGGTCGTAGGGGCATCGATGAAACTCCGTCTGGTTCCACAACTCACGCAAAAGCTCATCATGACGCCTCAACTGCAGCAAGCGATTAAGCTGCTGCAGCTGTCTCGACTGGAGCTGCAGCAGAGCCTCACGCAGCATCTCCTGGAAAACCCTTTGCTGGACGAAATTCAATCCGATGTCGAGGAAGGCGAGTCCTTGGCCAATGAGGAAAAGGTCGAAGATCCCTCTGCATCGGAAGGACAGGATCGGTCGGACCCGGCAGTTGAGACACGCGAAGAACAAGGGTCGCCGGAGGAGTTTTCCGCTTCCGGGTGGGAAGAGTATTTCGGCAGAGATCACCGGAGCGGCGCGTCCGAATATTCCTCGGCACAAGATGAGTTTCCTTCGTACGAGCAAACGGTGGCAAAAGCGACGTCTCTCGAGGAGCATCTCCTCTGGCAATTGTCCTTGTCAGGGCTCGGTGATCGAGAGAAAGAACTTGGTCGCTTGATCATCGGCAATTTAGATGACGATGGCTATCTTCGCATCCCTTTGGCTGAGGTTGTGGCCGGGACTGATTTTGCCGAGTCCGAAGTTGAATCTGTGCTCAAGGACATTCAAACGTTTGATCCAACCGGGGTTGGTGCAAGGGATCTTCCCGAATGCCTTCTGCTGCAACTCGGGCATCTAGGTCGGAATCTGTTTGGATCGCTTGGGTCGCCACCTGGAGCATTGAAAGGGTCAGTTATTGAGAGCATTGTGTTGCACCATTTGAAAGACTTAGAAAAAAAACAGTATGCCAAGGTCGCGAAGGCCTTGAACGTCACGGTCGAAGAGGTCTTTCAAGCCACCAAAATCATTGGAGAACTTGAGCCAAAGCCGGGGAGGCCCTTCTCCAATACCCAAAACTACGTTATCGTGCCTGATGTGTTTGTGGTCAAGAATGAGGGGGAGTGGGTTGTACTGTTGAACGACGATGGGCTTCCACGCATGAGGATCAGCCCGTATTACAAACAGCTTATTTCTTCTGGCCAGAGCGGAACATCTGAAACTAAAGCGTATATGGACGAAAAGTTGCGGGCCGCTCAGTGGATTATTCGAAGCATCGAGCAGCGAAATCGGACCATCGTGAAAGTGGTTTCCAGTATCGTCAAGTTCCAGGAGCAATTCTTTGACCATGGTGTCCAGTATCTCAAGCCCTTGGTTCTCAAGCAGGTGGCCGAGGATATTGGGATGCATGAATCCACGATCAGCCGTGTGACGGCCAATAAATATATGTATTGCCCGCAGGGCATGTTGGAACTCAAGTTTTTCTTCAACGCAGGGCTTCAACACGCTGATGAGCCGTCAGGTATGCATTCTTCCGTTTCCGTTAGGGATATGATCAAGACCATGGTGGCTGAAGAGGATGCAAAACGTCCATTGAAGGATGAGGAAATTGCAGCCCGGCTTCGTAAACAGGGAGTGCTTATCGCGCGGAGGACTGTGGCTAAATATCGGGCCGAGTTGAATATTTCGTCCGCCAGTCAACGCAAGCGCTTTTTTTGATCACCGTTGCTTCGCATCCAGCCAGATCAAAATTGGAGGTAGGCATGAAGCTGAGAATTACAGGGCGCCACATGGACATCACGCCAGCACTGAGAAGCTATGTGGAGGCCCGATTCGGTCGCCTGGATCGATACGGGTTGAAGGTCGGATCGCTGCAAGTGGTATTGGGAGTCGAGAAGCTACAGCATAAGGCCGAAGTTACTGGTGCGGTCAGTGGCAAACGAGTGCAAGCCAAGACATCAACGCCTGAGATGTATGCCACCATCGATGCCCTTGTCGACCGTGTGGATGCGCAGTTTCGAAAATGGAAAGAGCGCCTTGTCAATCATAAGCCGACCAAACCGAAGAGCTTGTGATCGCGATTCCTATGTGAGTCTCTCGTGAGTTCTTGTGGTCTTGTTCCTTGGCGTAGGCAATGCGCCTGAGCGGCTCAGCGTGTTCCAGTCGCTGAATCACGCTTGAGGCTGACGTCGTCCACATAGGAACATCTCAGTTATGCCGACCGAGGCAATTGCAACCCCATGGCCCGGCTGAATCTAGTCATTATTAGTGGGTTGTCGGGCTCTGGTAAAACCTACGCCCTCAAAGCATTTGAGGATGCCGGATATTTCTGCATCGATAATCTTCCCCTCGCTCTGCTACCGACCTTTGTTGATCTCTGCAATCAGCAGCATAGCGAAATTGCCAACGTTGCTCTTGGGATTGACATTAGGGAGCGTGCGTTCTTTTCGGATTTCGTCGGTATTTTGGAGAGAGTGAAAGCCCTCGGCCATGCCGTACAGTTGATTTTTCTTGAGGCTCGTGACGAGGTATTGATCAGAAGATTTTCAGAGTCCAGGCGCCCCCACCCACTTTTGCCACATCTGCCAGTCTTGGATGGGATCCGATTTGAAAAGGAACGCGTAGCCGAACTCCGACACCAGGCGGATCGAATCATCGATACTTCCGATCTGACGGTCCATGAGCTCGGTGAGTTGCTTGCGAAGCAGTTTCAACGAGAGTCATCGGACAGACGATTGACGATCTCACTCATGACCTTCGGATACAAGTTCGGGGTGCCGTACGATATCGATTTGTTGTTTGATGTGCGATTTCTTAAGAACCCATTTTTTGTACCTGAACTCAAGCCACTTTCTGGAGACGATCCGCAGGTCCGGACGTTCGTCTTGACAGACTCTGATGCGATAGCACTCCTGCAGCACCTCGAAAGTCTACTGAATTTTCTCTTGCCGTTATTCCAGCGAGAGCGGCGTAGTTATCTGACCATCGGGATCGGGTGTACCGGTGGGCGTCATCGCTCGGTTGCTGTTGCCGGCCATCTTCGCGAAAGCCTCGCCGCCCTGGGGTACGAGGTTGGCCTCAAGCACCGAGATATCGACAAAACGTAGCCTGCTGTTGGAATAACAACCAGCGTTTCCCTGCCGTGACTCTCGCTTCCTTACCGCTTCCTTGACAGGTAGAGCATATTGACTATACTTAGCCTTGTGAATAACAAAAGGCATCAGAACTAGTATTAATACTGACGTGAAACGACCTAAATATACATCGAATGCCGTGGGGTTTAAGGCTTATCAAGTGTGCGACTTATTTGACATTTCCAAGGCGACGCTCTTTCGCTGGGAACGGGAGGGTGTCATTACCGAACCCGCTCGAGATTGGAGAAACTGGCGGCTATATACGAGAAAGAATGTGGATGAAATCGAGAAAGTTATTCGCGCCAGAAAGGCTGTCGTGTAAGGTGGCAGGTAACGCATGTTGACTTCATTCAAAAAGCTCTTCGAAACCGACATTGTTGGGATGCTGACCCCTCGCCGACAGTTGGTGGGGCTCGATATCGGCTCCAGTGCGATCAAAGTCGCTCAGCTCAAGGAAAGTAAGGGGCGGTACTTTCTCCAAAAGTTCGGTGTGAAGCCTCTTGAGCCGGAAGTGATTGTTGATGGGACAGTTATGGATGAAGGGCGTGTAGTGTCGGCGATTCAAGAATTGTTTAAGGAAGTCAACGTCAAGAACAAGCATGTCGCCATCTCAATTTCGGGGCACGCTGTCATTGTAAAGAAGATCAGTCTGCCACCGATGCCTGATGAAGAGCTGGAGGGGCAGGTGAAATTGGCGGCGGAGCAGTACATTCCCTTCGACATCAACGAAGTGAATATCGACTTTCATGTCTTGTCTTTGGATGCGTCAGAAGATCAGCAAGGAGATATGTCCGTGATTCTTGTTGCCGCGAAGAAAGATAAGATTAATGAACTGACCGAGCTGGTCAAGGCTGCCGGACTTGTCCCCATGGTCATGGATGTCGATGCGTTTGCGGTTGAGAATATGCATGCGATTAATTATCCAGAAGGGGAGAAGCTTTTTCTCAAGGGCACGCGCTGTATGACGGAAAAGTGCGCGATCGAACGCAGGAGTTATCCGCCTGGTCAACATGGGCAGGGGCGGCAACGAACCTCTGACTATAGCCTCCAGTTGCGTGAAAAACAAAAGCTGCGTCGTATCTATGGACTTCAGGAATGTCAATTCCGTGGCGTCTTCGAGCGCGCTGAACGACAGACCGGCGTCACAGGCGATGCCTTGTTGCGGTTGCTGGAATGCCGCCTGGACAATGTCGCCTATCGCTTAGGATTCGGTGCTTCGCGCAAGCAAGCCCGCCAGATGGTGAGTCATGGCCATTTCACGATCAACGGGAAAAAGATCACGGTGGCTGGGGCATTGGTGAAACCCGGAGATGTGATCGAGATTCGTGAGCGGAGTCGTGACTTGGCCGCATTTCAGGCGGCCTTGGAATCAGTTGATAGTCGAGGTATTCCTGATTGGCTTGAGCTCGACAAAGGCGCATTCAAAGGCACGGTGCGCACCTTGCCGGCCAAGGAACAGATCTCTTTACCAGTCAATGAACAGATGGTGGTGGAATTGTATTCTCGATAGTCTACTGGTCTGCGGTGCGGTCTTTGGGTATCGGCGTAATCCGCCAATGTCTTAGTCACTCGATGGTATGGAGGGTGGGTCATGATTAAAGCAATGAAAGACTTTCAGATCCCCATGCGGGTGGAAGTCGATAAGGATGCACATTCTCCCACATTTGGACGGTTTACCACGGAAGCATTTGAACGGGGGTTTGGTACTACGATCGGGAATGCCCTCCGCCGCATTTTGTTGTCCTCGCTCACAGGGGCTGCGGTTACAACCGTGAAGATTGAGGGGGTCGTGCACGAGTTTTCAACGATTTCAGGCGTGACCGAAGATGTCACTGCAATCATTTTGAATATCAAGAGTCTGCGGCTGGCGCTCCATACAGATAAACCGAAAACCATACGATTGAAAAAGAAGGGGCCAGGAGAAGCCAAGGGCATAGATATTCTTCACGATGGTGATGTGACGATTCTCACGCCAGACTTGCATATTGCGACTCTCGACAAGGATGCGACGCTGGACATCGAGATGACGGTGAAACATGGTCGTGGTTATGTGCCGGCGGAGCGGAATAAGGAAGAAGGATTGCCGATCGGGGTGATTGCTATCGATTCTATCTTCTCTCCGATCAGGAGAGTGAATTTCCATGTGGAGAATGCGCGGGTCGGTCGTATGACCGACTATGATAAGCTGACTATGGAGATCTGGACAGACGGCACCATCAGCCCTCGTGACGCGCTATCTACTGGGGCCGGAATTTTGCGCGAACATCTTGATATTTTCATCCATCCAGAAGAACGTAACGAAGGAAAGAGCGAAGCGGGTTACGAGGAGTCTCAGCGTGAGGTGAACAAGAATCTCTCTCGTAGCGTGAATGAGTTGGAGTTATCAGTTCGTGCGGCCAATTGCCTGAAAAATGCAAATATCAAAACGATCGCCGATCTTGTGCAAAAGTCGGAAGGGGAAATGCTCAGGACAAAGAACTTCGGGAAAAAATCTCTCAACGAGATTAAAGAAATTCTTACTGAGATGGGGCTTTCGTTAGGAATAAAGGTAGAGGCTGCGTCTTCTCCATATAATGGAAGCCCGAAACCGGAATGATGCTTTCCAATCAAGAGGATTACCGTGCGACATAGAAAAAAGGGACGACAACTTGGACGACAGACGAAGCATCGATGGGCGTTGTTTCGGAGCTTAGTGACTTCGTTGTTAGACCAAGAGCGTATCGAGACGACAGGAGCGAAGGCTAAGGAGATACGAGGGTTTACTGATCGCATGATCACCCTTGGCAAGGAGGGGACACTCCCTGCGCGTCGACGCGCCTTAGCCTTTATCCGCAGCAAGGCTGTTGTGTCTAAGCTGTTTAGCGATGTAGCGGCACGATTCAAAGACCGACCCGGAGGGTACACGAGGATCGTTAAAACTCGTCGCCGCATTGGCGATGCAGCTGAAATGGTGGCCATCGAATTGGTTTCTCGTCAAGAGTTAACCACAAAGAAAAAATCAGAAGGCCATACGGCTCAGCCAACACCCGCTGAAGTTGGATCTTCAACATAGTTTTACGCACATACTGGAACTGCCGGTCTGGAGGCTCCCATGTGGTACCACATGGGAGCCTTTTTGTTTTCACTTTCCCGAGGACGTTTACTTGACGAGCTATGCATGCTACGATCGTGCCAGGTACCGTCATGAACCTATATCGTGGAAATTCCTAGAGCATGTGGGAGCTTGTAGCGAGGCGGGCTCTTCTTACCGTGAGTGTGTTGTTAGCGACATTTCTCGGCTATCTGCTCTTCAGAAACTCCGATTCAGCTCAGAATAGCCGCCCCATCGCTCCAGAGTCGATTGAACAAGCCGATGCCAAGATCTTGGAGTTTATTTTTACTCAATCGAAGGGGGAAGTGGTCCAGTGGCAGGTACAGGCTAAACAGGCTCGGCTATTTGAACAAGATAAGCGTGCGGTGTTGCGAGACGTCGCCCTCACTTTCTACGGTACAGGAGGAGATGAAGTGACTGTGCGTGGGGAAGAAGGAACGCTGGATACTGCGACCAAGAATTTTCGGTTGGCAAATCGCCAAGCGCCCATTGTTGTGGAAACGAGGAGTGGCTATACGATTTATACCAACCACTTGGTCTGGACGGACCAGGCACGAGAAATTCGGACAGAGGATCCTGTCCGAATCGTGGGGCATGGGTTGGAAGTAAGGGGGCAAGGACTGCTTGGGCGAATGGAATCGGAAGAATTTGAGGTGCTACAGGATGTGCATGTGGATCTGGCTCCTTCTTCTTAGTGCCCTCTGTGTCGGATCCACGTCGGCAGCTCCTTCAACGGACTCTGTGAATCTGACGAGGAGTGCGGAGGCGCCCAGTGTTTCAACCACCATTACCTCTAAGAAAATGACCGTACGAAATCAAGACAGCCAGGCCATTTTTGAGGATACGGTTGTGCTGTCCCGCGGACCGCTCATCGTTCACTCGGATAAGATGGTTGTGCTGTTTACTTCGAGAAATCGCGATCTCTCGCTGCCATCGGGAGGTGGGACGGACCACCGGAATCCCTCGGCTCGCACAGACCACAGCGCTGTATCGCCTATGTCGAATCGATCTGTCCAACGTATCGAAGCGACTGGAGATGCCCATCGTGTCAAGATTAAGTATGAGAATGGGAATGCGACCTGCCAAAAAGCTGTGTATTTCGTTGACGGAGAGAAGATCGTATTGACGGGTGATCCCATAGCATGGGAAAGGGGCACGCGTGTCAGTGGCAAACAAATTACCATTTTCATGGCGGAAGAACGGAGTGTGGTGGAAGGCGGATCACATGTTCGCATTGAGGGAGAGGAGCCGAGTCAGCCATGACCCCGACTGTTCATGCTGACTCAGATGAGCGTGTCGATCCTATTGTGGCGCAGCAGGGGCGCTGTTTACGCGCAACTGGATTGGTGAAAAGCTTCCGTGGGCGCAAAGTCGTCAAGGGCGTCGCCGTTGAAGTCTACGCCGGTGAGGTGGTTGGGCTTCTCGGTCCGAATGGAGCAGGCAAGACCACTATCTTCGACATGATCGTGGGTTTGTGTCAACCCGATGAAGGGGAGATCACCTTCATCGGAGAGTCCGTGACCAACTTGCCGATGTATAAACGCGCACGGCGGGGAATCGGCTACCTTCCCCAGGAGTCATCTGTTTTCCGGCGACTCTCGGTTGAACATAATGTCTTGGCGATTCTTGAAATGCTAGGGTATGCTCGTCAAGAGCGAAGTCAGCGGGTGGATGCCTTGCTCAAGGAGTTAGATCTTCTCCATATACGAAAGAGTATGGCCTATGCCCTCTCAGGGGGAGAACGTCGTCGCTTGGAAATCACGCGTGCGCTGGCAGCCACACCATCGTTCATGCTATTGGATGAACCGTTTGCAGGGATCGATCCGATAGCCGTCGCGGATATTCAGCAGATCATTATGCGATTGAAAGCGAAAGGGATCGGCATATTGATTACCGATCATAACGTGCAGGAAACGCTATCAATCGTCGACCGTGCCTACATCATCAATGAAGGATTGATCTTAGAGGCAGGGTCTCCTGAGGCTATTGTGCAGAGTCCGACGGCTCGGGCTGTGTATCTTGGGGAGCAATTCAAGTTATAGAGGAGCTGGAGAGGTATCGATGAAACTCCGTCTAGTTCCACAACTCAGCCAAAAGCTCATCATGACACCTCAATTGCAGCAAGCGATCAAGCTGCTGCAGTTGTCTCGCCTGGAACTCCAGCAGAGCCTCACGCAGCATCTCCTGGAAAACCCATTGCTGGATGAAATGCAATCCGATGTCGAGGAAGGCGAGTCGTTGGCCAATGAGGAAAAGGTTGAAGCTTCCCCTGCGGTGGACGGGCAGGAGCAGTCGGACGTCGCGGTGGAGACACGCGAAGAGCAAGGATCGCCAGAGGAGTTTTCCGCGTCCGGGTGGGAAGACTATTTCGGCAGGGAGCACCGGGGCGGCGGGTCGGAATATTCCTCGGCGCCAGATGAGTTCCCGTCGTACGAGCAAACACTTGCAAAAGCAACCTCGCTTGAGGAGCATCTCCTCTGGCAGCTGTCCTTGTCCGGGCTGGGTGATCGAGAAAAAGAACTCGGACGCTTGATCATCGGCAATCTGGATGATGATGGCTATCTTCGTATTCCTATGGCTGAGGTAGTGGCCGGGAGTAGTTTTGCCGAGTCCGAAGTCGAATCTGTTCTCAAAGACATTCAAATGTTTGATCCGACCGGAGTTGGTGCACGTGATCTTCCCGAATGCCTTCTGCTGCAACTCAGACATCTAGGTCGGAATCTGTTTGGATCACTTGGGTCACCACCTGGAGCATTGAAGGGGTCAGTGATTGAGCGTATCGTGTTGCACCATTTGAAAGATCTGGAGAAGAAACAGTATGCCAAGGTCGCAAAAGCCTTGGACGTTACGGTCGAGGAGGTCTTTCAGGCCACCAAAATCATTGGAGAACTTGAGCCAAAACCGGGGAGGCCGTTTTCCAATACCCAGAACTACGTGATCGTGCCTGATGTATTTGTGGTGAAGAATGAAGGGGAGTGGGTGGTGCTGCTAAACGACGATGGACTCCCACGCATGAGGATCAGCCCGTATTACAAACAGCTTATTTCTTCCGGACAGAGCGGCACATCTGAAACCAAAGCGTATATGGATGAAAAGTTGCGGGCTGCGCAGTGGATTATTCGAAGCATCGAGCAGCGCAATCGGACCATCGTGAAAGTGGTGTCCAGTATCGTCAAGTTCCAGGAGCAATTTTTCGACCATGGCGTCCAGTATCTCAAGCCCTTGGTTCTCAAGCAGGTGGCAGAGGATATCGGGATGCATGAATCCACGATCAGTCGTGTGACCGCCAATAAGTACATGTATTGCCCGCAGGGCATGTTGGAACTCAAGTTTTTCTTCAATGCAGGGCTGCAACGGGCTGATGAGCCGTCAGGGATGCATTCCTCTGTTTCCGTCAGGGATATGATCAAGACCATGGTCGCTGAAGAGGATGGAAAACGCCCTTTGAAAGATGAGGAAATTGCAGCCCGGCTTCGCAAGCAGGGGGTACTGATCGCGCGGAGAACGGTGGCGAAATATCGAGCCGAGTTGAATATCTCATCCGCCAGTCAGCGTAAGCGATTTTTTTGATCACCGTTGCTTCGCATCCAGCCAAATCCAAATTGGAGGTGGGCATGAAGCTGAGAATTACCGGGCGCCACATGGACATCACACCAGCACTAAGAAGTTATGTCGAGACCCGATTCGGTCGCTTGGATCGATACGGGCTGAAGGTCGGATCGCTGCAAGTGGTATTGGGAGTGGAGAAGCTGCAACATAAGGCCGAAGTGACCGGTGCGGTCAGCGGCAAACGAGTGCAAGCCAAGACATCGACGACGGAGATGTATGCCACCATCGATGCCCTTGTCGACCGTGTAGATGCGCAGTTTCGAAAATGGAAGGAGCGCCTTGTCAATCATAAGCCGACCCAACCGAAGGGATTGTGATCGCGTTTCCTATGTGAGCCTCTCGTGAGATCTTGCGGCCCCCTCCTTAGCGCGCATAATGTGCCGGAGCGGGGATCAGTGCGGGCGATGTCGCGGAATTGTGCGTGAGGCTGATCGTGAGTGCCCAATAGGGATATTTCAGATATGCCGACCGAGGCAATTGCGACCCCATGGCCAGGCTGAATCTCGTCATTATTAGTGGCCTGTCCGGCTCTGGTAAAACCTACGCCCTCAAAGCCTTTGAGGATGCCGGGTATTTCTGCATCGATAACCTTCCTCCGGCCCTGCTTCCGACGTTTGTTGATCTTTGCAACCAGCAGCAGAGCGAAATTTCCAATGTTGCGCTTGGAATTGACATCAGAGAGCGTGCATTCTTTTCCGATTTCGTCGGTATCTTGGAGCGGGTGAAAGCGCTTGGGCATGCCGTTCAAGTGATTTTTCTTGAGGCTCGTGAGGAGGTCTTGATCAGGCGCTTTTCCGAGTCTAGGCGGCCCCACCCACTGTTGCCGCATCTTCCGGTTTTGGATGGAATCCGATTCGAAAAAGAGCGTGTCGCGGAACTCCGGTCCCGGGCTGACCGCATCATCGACACGTCCGATCTGACGGTCCATGAGCTCGGTGAATTGCTGGCAAAGCAGTTTCGACGGGAGTCATCGGGTCGTCGACTGACGATCTCACTCATGACCTTCGGGTATAAGTTCGGGGTGCCGTACGATATCGATTTGCTGTTTGATGTGCGATTTCTCAAAAATCCATTTTTCGTGCCTGAACTAAAGCCACTGTCCGGAGATGATCCGCTGGTCCGGGCCTTTGTCCTGACCGACTCTGATGCCATAGCACTCTTGCAGCATCTCGAAGGTCTGTTGAGGTTTCTCTTGCCGCTTTTCCAGCGAGAGCGGCGTAGTTATCTGACCATCGGTATCGGGTGTACCGGCGGACGGCATCGCTCGGTTGCGGTTGCCGGACGTCTTCGAGAAGGCCTCGTTGCCCTGGGATACGAGGTCGGCCTCAAACACCGGGATATCGATAAAACCTAGCCTGCCGTCGGAGTAACAGCCCTCGTTTCTCTGCCGTGACGTTTGCTTCCTGACCGCTTCCTTGACAGGTAGAGCATATTGACTATACTTACTCACGTGAGTATTGAAAGGCTTCAGAACTAGTATAAATACTGACGTGAAAAATCCTAAATATACAGCGAGTGTAGAGGGGTTCAAGGCCTATCAAGTATGCGACTTATTCGATATTTCTAAAGCGACGCTCTTTCGGTGGGAACGAGAAGGTGTCATTACCGAACCTGCTCGAGATTGGAGAAACTGGCGGCTGTATACGAAAAAGAATGTGGATGAAATCGAGAAAGTTATTCGCGCCCGAAAGGCTGTCGTGTAAGGTGGTAGGTAACGCATGTTGACGTCATTCAAAAAACTTTTCGAAACCGACATTGTTGGGATGCTAACCCCTCGCCGACAATTAGTGGGGCTCGATATCGGATCCAGTGCGATCAAAGTCGCTCAGCTCAAGGAAAGTAAGGGGCGGTATTTTCTCCAAAAGTTCGGCGTGAAACCGCTTGAGCCGGAAGTGATTGTCGACGGAACGGTTATGGATGAAGGGCGCGTGGTGTCGGCGATTCAAGAATTATTTGGGGAACTCAACGTCAAGAACAAGCAGGTTGCCATCTCGATTTCCGGGCATGCGGTCATTGTGAAAAAGATCAGTCTGCCTCCGATGCCGGATGAAGAGCTGGAGGGGCAGGTGAAATTGGCTGCGGAGCAATACATTCCCTTCGATATCAACGAAGTGAATATCGACTTTCATGTCCTGTCATTGGATGCCTCGGAAGATCAGCAAGGGGACATGTCGGTGATTCTTGTCGCTGCGAAGAAAGACAAGATTAATGAACTGACCGAGCTGGTCAAGGCTGCTGGACTTGTTCCCATGGTCATGGATGTCGATGCGTTTGCGGTTGAGAATATGCATGCGATTAATTATCCGATGGCACAGGACGAAACGACGGCACTGGTGAATCTCGGCGCAAGCGTGATGAACGTCAATATTATCCGTGCCGGGTCGTCGTTGTTTACGCGCGATATCCCGTTGGGGGGGAATCGGTACACTGAGGCGATTCAACGCGAGATCGGGCTCTCGTTTGAAGAGGCTGAAGAGAGCAAGAAATCTGACCGGGCAGGTGACTCAAGCGGGGGCTCGTTCACCAGCGTCATGGACAGCGTGAATGCGGAAGTGGCGTCCGAGATCGCTCGGACCGTCGACTATTTCAAGACGTCGACTACCAATGCGGAGCTCAGCCGTGTGCTCGTCTGTGGTGGCGTGGCTCGGGCGAAAGGGCTGATCCAGCAGCTCGGCGACCGGATGCAACTACCTGTCGAACTAGCTGACCCATTCGCCGAAATCGATGTGACAGCCTGTGATATGGACCCGAACCTACTCGCAGATTTGGCTCCATCGGCAGCCGTCAGTGTCGGACTGGCCTTAAGAGCGGTGGGGGATCGATGATTCGGATTAACCTGCTTCCGGGTGGGCCAAAGGGAAGGCCGGCTAAACCTCAGTATGACGTGCGGGCGCAGGGGCTGCTCGGCGTCGGCGTGATTCTGGTCACGCTGGCGGGGTGTTGGTGGTATTCGGCCTCGCTGGACAGCGAGCTTGAAGCTCGGCAGGAGGAAAAACAAGCGAAAGAAAAGCAAGTGGCTCAGTTGAAGGAACAGGTCAAGCAAGTACAGGATTTTGAGCAACGGAAAAAGCTTCTTGAGGACAAGAACCGGATCATTGATCAGCTTGAGCAATCCAGAGTAGGTCCGGTGAAGGTTCTCGACCATGTAAGTCAGAGCTTGGAGCCGCTCAAGGTATGGCTCACAAAGCTGGGGCTGGCATCCGATACCGTGGAGCTGGAAGGGAAGGCCTTAACCAACGACGACGTGGTGGAATTCGTGAATAATTTGCGACGAACGGACTATTTTACCGGCATCAGTCTGCAGGAGAGTAAAGCAGCCGTCGAAAACAAGATTAATTTGTATCAGTTTCGGTTGGCATTTCGTCTGAAGGGATCGTGATGGCCTTGCCACAACTCAACCTTGATGCGCTTCGCAATGTGCCGGCCTCACAAAAGGCCGCACTCTTGTTCCTGCTCGTCGGCGGGATGCTTGCCGGGTTCTATTTCTACATTGCAGAACCGAAGTCTGCAACGATCACGGCACTCGATGCGGAAAACAGCAAGTTGGAGAGTGAAATTCAAACCCTGACGATCAAGGTGAAGCATCTCGATGAGTTGGTCGCCGCCAATAAGCAGCTTGAAATTGAATTAGCGAAGAAAAAGGAACGCCTCCCTCCGGAAGAGGAAGCAATCATGCTGCTGAAGCAGGTGTCTGACCTCGGGGTGCGATTGGGCCTCGATATCAGACTATGGAAACCTGGCACCCAGACGGAAGATGCGTCGAAGCTCTTCATCAAGATGCCGGTCAGCGTGGAAGTCGCCGGGGCCTATCACACGGCCGCCCTGTTCTTCGATCGGATCAATCGACTTCCTCGGATTATTACCGTATCGGGTCTGAAGATGGGATCGCCGAAGATTGAACAAGGACGCATTGTCTCGCAAACGACCTTTGACCTGGTGGCATACGCTGCGCCTCAAGAAAAGCCGATTTCCGGGGCATCTCCTTCGACGAATGCTCCCAAAGTGGCTCAAGTCGGTAAATAGTCATGAGCAAGAAGCCTAGAAAATATACTCTGTCCATTGGAACCAGCGTGATTTGCGCGTGTGTCGTCCTTTCAGGAGGCACCGGGGCACAGGCCGAATCTTCCCCCGTTCCCGGGATGATCGCTCCGATGCGGCAAGATGCGCTCAGGGTGCCTGCTGTGCCGGAACTCCCGAGAACGGCTCCGCAAACTCTAGAAGCGCCACCGTCTGGGGTGACCACCTCGATGCCCTCTCAGCTGTCCGTGCCGGACAGTGTGGTTGGGAGTGGGTATGACCCGTCCGGTCGCCGAGACCCATTTGCGCCGATCATTCAGGAGCTTCAGCCGGGGAAGACGGACACGACCCTTCCACCGTTACAACGCGTGGCTCTGACCGAGCTCAATCTTATTGCCGTTGTCTGGGGGGCATACGGCTATACCGCCATGGTCCAGACCCCGGACGGATATGGGTACACCGTTCGGCGGGGAACGAGGGTCGGACAAAACAACGGAGTGGTCAGCGCCGTGACCGAGCGTGGCATCATTGTCCAGGAACGGTTCACGGATGTGTATGGCAAGAAGCAGGAGCGAGAACATGTCAAGCTTCTACATCCCAAAGAGGGCTCAGAATGAAACCACTATCGTTTCGCGCAGATAATGTCTTGACTGCTGGATGTTTCATCGGAGCTCTGGGGCTGTCACTCGCCGCTCTGACCATAGTGGCCCAGACGTCCGCGGTTGCCGAAGAGATCGGCAGGATACAACAGCAGGATGTCACGCAGGCCGAAATGGCCACGACGCGACTGCTGGCACAGGCCGTGACCGCGATCGAGGTACGTCCCGAAGCGGATTCGGTGACTGTCGTGGTTGCCGGGGATGGTCAACTCTTTCCCGAGGCCAATTTCTTGGATGAATCCCGCTTGATTGTCGATATTCCTGCCGTGTCGTCCACCCTGCGGCGATCGGTGGTACGGGCTGACCACTACTTGCTCAAGAAAATCCGAGTAGGCCACCATGCCGATAAGGTTAGGCTGGTATTCGATGTGCCCGAACGCCCGGTGTTTTCTCTGACTCGCGAGGAGAATAAGGTCTTGATTACCCTGAAGCCGAGCGAGCGGAAAATCCCCGCTGTTGCCGCTGTGCATGGTGATGGGGGCGAGATCGGCTCAGCTCGCCCTCAGGCTCGTAAGGCGCTGTTCGAGCCAGGGAATCGTGTCGCCAAAAGAGCGACGCGAATCGTCGGTCCCTCGCAGACCCAGTTTAAGGTGCAGCGCGTCCAGATGGCTGGAGAAAATACTCCCGCGGAAAAGGACGACCGATCCGATGATATCGTGGCAGGACAAACGCGATTTGTCGGTCGGCGTATCTCGCTGGACTTTCAGCAGGCCGACATCACCAACATTCTTCGACTGATTGCCGAGGTCAGTGGGTTCAACATGGTTGTGGGAGAGGGGGTCAAGTCGAAGGTCACCATGAAACTGGTCAGTGTGCCGTGGGACCAGGCGCTGGATATGCTGTTGAAGATGAATGGGCTCGGCATGATTCGCCAAGGGAGTATTGTGTGGATCGATTCGCTGGCAAATATTGCCAAGCAGCAGGATGAAGAAGCCCGGGCCAAAGAATCGAAGACGAAGGCCGAAGAACTCGTCGACCGCGTCTTTTATATCAGGCACATCGTGGCTCAAGAGCTCATGATGACACTGCGGCAGAACTTGAGCCCGCGCGGCGTCATGCAATTTAATGCGGGGAGCAACGCGTTGGTTGTGCGGGATACTGAATCCAAATTGGCCGTCATGAAGCAGCTTGTGGATGGACTTGATCTCGAGGTTCCTCAGGTTCAGATTGAAGCGCGCATCATCCAAGCCGATACCGTGTATGCGAGAGGCTTGGGGATTCAATGGGGGTTCCAAGCCGGCAATCGCACGCCTACGGATTTCTTCGCCCTCTCGAACATTACCGGCCCATTTGGGCAGGTCGCCGGGACGGGGGGGAGTACGATCGATCGGACGTTTCTGGTGAATCTGCCGGCTCAGGTCGGTGGATTGCCGGCTGTCCCGTCGATCGGCTGGACCTTTGGAAAACTCGGAGGCGACTTTGGCTTGGATATGCGGCTCTCGGCCGGGGAGCTGCTTGGGTTAACGAAGGTGATCGCCGCGCCCAAGATCACCACATTGGATAAGCGCGAAGCGAAGATTTCCCAGGGCGAATCGATTCCCTTTCAGACCACATCCTTGCAGGGAACGCAAACGACGTTTGTCGATGCCAACTTGGAGTTGAACGTCACACCACAAATCACCTCGCGTGATCCCAAGGAGGATGGAAAGAGAATTATGCTTCGTGTGCGAGCAACTCGAAATGCCGTCGGGGCACGGAGCAATCCGGCCGGGCCGAGCATCGACCGACGGGAAGCGACCACGCAGGTGCTTGTCCGAGACGGCGAAACCATGGTGATCGGTGGAGTCTTTGTCGATACTCAAAATAACAATGTTCAAGGCGTTCCCTATCTGTCTCGCATGCCGGTGCTGGGGTGGTTGTTCAAGAACAAGTCCGAGGCTGTCTCGAAACAAGAGTTGCTGATTTTCCTCACGCCGACCATTATCAAGACCTAAGGGCTGCTCCACTTCCCTGACTGCAAGAGCCTGATGATGCGGAAATGCATTGTCAGGCTCTTGTCGTTCTCTTGGAGAGAGTAAGGCAATCCCAACCAGAGTGTGAGTGCGCGGCGCGGAGCAAGACTGCTTTTTAGTCGTGCTGAGGCTGTGATACGATGCCGATCCGGTGCCTGGTCCATAGACTGCGGTTGAAAGCTGACATACCGTGCGACTCCGTCCGACTTTCCAGGACTATGACATGAGTACAAGCTGTATTGTCCCTGTTTCGTTATCTGAAAGAAGTTACGAAATTACCATCAAGGCCGGACTCTTGGAGAGGGTCGGCAGAGAATTGAAGAAACAGGGCGTCAGGGGCAAAGTTGGAATTGTCACGGACCGGCATGTCGCCCGGCACTATCTGAAAAAGAGTCTGGAAGCGATCAAGCGGCATGGGCTTGATCCCGTTCCGATCATTCTGCCTCCCGGAGAGCGGTCGAAACGGCTGAAGACGGTGGAGCAGATTCTCGACGTATTGGCGCGTCATCGGTTTGAGCGGTCGTCCATGCTCGTGGCACTCGGCGGAGGGGTCGTGGGCGACATGGCCGGGTTTGCCGCCTCGATCTACCAGCGTGGGATTCCCTATATTCAGGTGCCGACGACGCTTGTGGCGCAGGTCGATTCCAGTGTCGGAGGAAAAACGGGCGTTGATCATCGGCTCGGGAAGAACCTGATCGGGTCGTTTTATCAACCACGCGCCGTCTGGATCGATCCGTCGACGCTTCAGACCTTGCCCGCTCGGGAAGTGGTCGCGGGACTGGCTGAAGTCATTAAGTACGGAATCATTGCGGACGCGTCGTTCTTTGCCTATCTGCAGCGGCACATGTCCGCGTTGCGCAGGCAAACGCCTGGTATCGTGGCGGCCGTGGTGAAGCGGTCTTGTGAGATCAAGGCCGAGGTGGTGGCCGCGGATGAGCGAGAATCCGATCGCAGGCGAATCCTCAACTATGGGCATACTATCGGACATGCCCTGGAAGCGTTGGGGGGGTATCAATCGCTGATCCATGGAGAAGCAGTGGGGATCGGACTAGTCCAGGAAGCCGAACTCGCCTGTTTTCAGGAGATCTGTTCTCGTGCAGTGGTCGAAGAGATTCGACGCACGGTGAAGGAGGCGGGGTTGAGTGACCGTATGCCGCCGTGGACTCCGCAGAGGATATGGAAGGCCATGCTGCATGATAAGAAGGTATCAGGAGGGCGAGTCGTCGGGGTGTGGCCGGAACGTATCGGACAGGTACGAATAGGGCCGATCGACAAACGTGTGTTTGAGCGGTGGTATGCCGTTTCGCGGGGTGCTCCTCATGGTCCTGTCTAAGTACGGGTCTCTTGCCGGCTGAGCGGAGTCGAGATGAATCTCTTGCCTGCATCGCATGCGATCGGACAGCGGAGGTAGGCCGGTTTCACTGGAGTTCTATGCGGACATTGCGCATCGCGATGGCACAGATGAATCCGACCGTCGGGGATCTGAGCGGCAACCTTCGCCGTATGACAACCTGGCTTCGAGACGCGAGGAAGGCCAATGCTGACCTGATCGTATTTCCCGAATTGGCCATTACCGGTTCCCCTCCTGAAGATCTCCTCCTTCAGTCACAGTTTGTGGCGGAGAATGCACGGGTCTTGAATGAGATTGCCAAGGCCTGTCGCGGGGTGGTTGCCGTGGTCGGGTACGTGAGGCAAGGAGACCCTCGCGATGCACGTTCCTCTCGTCCGTCGATTCGCTCAGCCGGTCAGCAGACACTCTACAATGCAGCAGCCGTGATTGCCGATCGCACGGTCGTTGCGAGTTACGGTAAATGGCATTTGTCCAACCATGGAGTAGGCGACGAAAGCCGGTATTTCCT
Organism: Nitrospira sp.; assembly: GCA_015903995.1. Classification (GTDB taxonomy): domain Bacteria; phylum Nitrospirota; class Nitrospiria; order Nitrospirales; family Nitrospiraceae; genus Nitrospira_D. The sequence goes on along the minus strand of JABMDK010000014.1, from coordinate 292,230 downwards.
CCCCGGACGAAGACTCCCGATGCTTCTCATCAATGGAACGACTATCGGGGTGACCATCGGCGATGATGGATGGTTGCCGGAAGGGCCGACCCGTGCCTACGCAGCGGCCGGCGCCGAAATCATCGTCACGATCGATGCCGCACCCTTTCAGGTCGGTAACAGTCGGGCGAGGGAGCAGATGTTGGCGACAATAGCACGGGAACAGGGAGTCATTGTCGCGTATGCGAACATGGTTGGGGGACAAGACGAGCTGGTTTTCGACGGGAACAGTGTCATGCTGGATCAAGCCGGCAAGGTGATCGTACGCGGCCACGCGTTTGAGGAGGAGTTGCTGCTGGCTGATGTGAAAGTGGAAGCAGGGTCCCGTGGGCGTATGGCGTATGGACTAAAGTCGGCACGGCCTCGAAGCGCGGTGTCGGCTGTCGATCGTGTCATGGTGAAGGGAACGGCGATCATAAAAAAGAAGCGAACTCGAATCGTGCCGAAGATAGCTGAGCCTTTAGAGGAGATCGAAGCGGTGTACCGCGCCCTGGTCCTGGCCGTGAAAGATTATGTCCGCAAGAATGGATTTACCCGAGTGGTGATCGGGGTGAGCGGCGGCGTCGATTCGGCTGTGACCGCGGCCATCGCCGTGGATGCGCTTGGCGCCGAACATGTGCTCGGCATCTTCATGCCGTCTCCGTACACCTCACGGGAAAGCGAAGAGGATGTCGTGGAACTGGCACGCTGTCTCCGCATCGACGTGCAGACCATTCCAATTGCGCCGACATTTGACGCCTATCGACGGGCGCTGGCGCCGTCGTTTGTCGATTGCGCGGAGGACGCGACCGAGGAAAACCTCCAGGCGCGCATTCGCGGCAATCTGCTCATGGCGGTCTCCAATAAGTTCGGCCATCTGGTCTTGACCACGGGGAACAAGAGCGAGATGAGCGTGGGGTACTCGACGTTGTACGGTGATATGGCCGGCGGGTTCGCCGTCATTAAGGATGTGCCGAAGACAATGGTCTATGAGCTGTCGAAGTTCCGTAATGGGCTTGGCCCATCGCCAGTGATTCCCAAACGTACCCTGGACCGGCCGCCGACCGCCGAGTTGAGGCCGAATCAGAAGGATGAAGACTCCCTTCCCCCGTACGCTGTGCTCGATCCCATTCTGCGGGCCTATGTCGAAGAAGACCGCTCGCTCGCCGACATCGTCGAAGCCGGGTTCGATCGCGCAACGGTTTCGCGCGTGATCAGAATGGTCGATGTCAGCGAGTTCAAGCGACGTCAGGCACCCATCGGTGTCAAGATCACGCACCGCGCCTTCGGCAAGGACCGACGGATGCCGATTACCAACGGCTATCGGATCAAGCCGGAGTAGGCCGGATTGGTTCTCGTTCTTGGAGCATCCTGCCGTTTTCACGTACTGCGCAGCCTGTAGGCCCACAAGAGTTTGAGCCATTGTGTGGAAATTGCACGATTTCCACGTTGAGTGATAGGAAAGGATGGGCTATGATGGCTGCCCGGCTGACGGGGTGCCGCTGCTTAACGGAGCCGCATCGTCGGAGGGCCGTCGGAGGGTGCTGAGCTGGTCGGGCAAGGGGGGCATTGACATGAAGCTGGTTGAGGCCATCGTCAAACCGTTCAAACTAGAAGAGATCAAGAATGCCCTCTTGGAAATCGGCATCCAGGGGATGACGGTATCGGAAGTCAAAGGATTCGGGCGTCAGAAAGGCCATAAGGAAACCTATCGAGGACAAGAGTACACGATCGAATTCGTGCCCAAGGTGAAAATCGAGGTCGCGGTGACGGATGCCCAGGTGGCTCGGGTGATCGAGGCCATCACCGGCGCGGCCAAAACTGGTAGTATCGGAGACGGGAAAATTTTCGTGCGTGAGTTGACCGATGTCGTGCGCATTCGAACGGGAGAAACCGGGGAAGGCGCGCTGTGACGGCAAGGTCCAAGCGGTAGAACATCATCGCGGAGGACCGTTCAAAGGAGGAAGGGCATGAACGTGCGTGAGGTATTGGAGTTCGCCAAGAAGCACAGAGTTCAGATGGTGGACCTGAAATTCGTCGATTTGCCGGGGGTGTGGCAGCATATGACCATCCCGGTGAGCGAACTGACGGAGAATTTGTTCAAGGATGGGTCCGGCCTCGATGGATCGTCGATCCGCGGCTGGAAGGCCATCAACAACAGTGACTTGTTACTGGTGCCTGATCCGGCAACCGCCTGTTTGGATCCCTTTACCGCAGTGCCGACGCTCAGCATGACCGGCAACGTCCTGGATCCTATTTCTCGTGAAAATTATGAGCGTGACCCAAGATTTATCGCCCAAAAAGCGGAGAAGTATCTCCAAAGCACCAAGATCGGCGACAACTCATTTTGGGGGCCGGAAGCAGAATTTTTCATCTTCGACCATGCCAGGTATGACCAAACCAGCCACAGCGGCTTCTACTATCTGGATTCGGAAGAAGGCGCCTGGAACATGGGGCAAGAGGGGGTCAACCTGGGCGGCAAGATCCGCCATAAACAAGGCTACTTTCCGGTGGCTCCGGCCGATACCCAGCAAGACATCCGCAGCGAGATGGTGCTGGAGATGGAAAAAGTCGGCATCGAGGTGGAAAAGCACCACCACGAGACGGCCACGGCGGGCCAGGCCGAAATCGATATTCGATTCGATTCGCTCGTGCGAACCGCGGACAAAATGATGCTGTACAAGTACATCGTCAAGAACGTGGCGCGTCGACATGGAAAGACGGTGACCTTCATGCCGAAACCGCTCTTCGGCGATGCCGGATCGGGGATGCACACGCACCAGAGCATTTGGAAGGATGGGAAGCCCCTCTTTGCCGGGAAAGACTATGCCGGGATCTCGCAGCTCTGTTTGTATTATATCGGCGGCATTCTGAAACATGCGCCGGCGCTGGCGGCATTCACGAACCCGACGACGAATTCATACAAGCGCATCACGCCGGGGTTCGAAGCACCCGTGTTGCTGGCGTACTCCAGCCGGAACCGGTCGGCCGGCATCCGTATTCCCATGTATTCCCCGAGCCCGAAGGCCAAGCGGATCGAGGTACGGTTTCCTGATCCCTCCTGCAACCCCTATCTGGCCTTCGCCGCGATGCTTATGGCGGGGCTCGACGGCATTCAGAACAAGATCAATCCAGGCGAGCCGGCGGAAAAAGACCTCTACGATCTCGATCCGAAGGAGGCCGCGAGCATCCCGACCATGCCCGGGAGTCTCGACGAGGCGCTCAACAGCCTGGAGAAGGACTATCAGTTCCTGCTCAAAGGCGAGGTGTTTACCGAGGATCTGATCGAAGCCTGGATCGGCTATAAGCGGAGCAAGGAGATCGATCCGATGCGGTTGCGGCCGCATCCGTATGAGTTCTTTCTCTATTACGACGTTTAGGGAGAGCGCGGGGAACGGGTCGTGAACGGGTATGGGACGACGATTACCGTTTCCCGCAAGCCACCTTCCAGAGCGCGTGATCGGCACTAGGCGCGTCGATCGGTTGCCAGTTGCCGTTTGCAATGTAGCCGGACCTTGATCGGCCGGTGCCCATCTGACGAGAGAACTCGATCACTTGGAGCACTCGCACCCGCGAGTTCATACAGTCAAATTCCTTATGGGTCTTCAGGGACAAGAAACGCGTGGTACTGTTCCAGGTGAGATCCGTGAGTTGCCAGAGCGTCGCACGAGTGCCCGTTCGCTGAATCTGTTCGGGATCAAAGTAGAGCGTCTCAAGACCGGCCGGTTGGTACTGTTTCTCCACGGCGAGCCATCCGGCATAGGCCGGGCTATAGTGCAGCAGGAAGATCGTGAGAAGAAAGAGTCGAATCGCCATCTAGCGTTCAAGGGATACCGACTGGCCCCTAAAAAATCAAGAGCGACATGGGGTCCGAGTGAACCTGTGTACAATCACTTGCCGGTGAGAGGGGGCGCATCCCGCTCGTCATCTCTTGAGCAGCATCGTTGTATAGGGTATTCTCCCGTTCGCAATTGAGGAGGGATCTCATGCCGAAACGAGTTCGCACGGGACTGACGCGTAGCGATATTCTTGATCGATATGTCGAGCGGTTCAAGCAGCAGCTCGTGAAATTCCAGCCCTTTCTCTCACGCAAGCGAGGGTCGGTGTCGCTTGACGATTTCGATGACGCAGCGGAAGAACTGATCGGTCAGGTATTCGGCGCCGCGTCTGACGAGGCAGAGGCCTATGTGTATGCAAAGACCGGCGAATCGGCTTCGATTCCCGAAGAAGCGCAGGAAAGCGGAACTCACGATGTGGAACGGGAGAGTCTTCATCAGCGCCGCCAAGTCCTGGAGAGTTGCCTCGCTGACCTCGAATTGCGGCGACGACTACAAGCCACAAGGGCTGGGAAAGGGATCGAGACGGCACTCGTCAAAGACTATATGTCGCACGATGTGCGGAGCATCCACCGCGACGCTACGATCAAACAAGCCGGGCAGTTGTTGCTGAAGCACAAGGTCGGCTCCCTGATCGTGGATGATGGATCCCGCTATATCGGGATCATCACCGATTCCGATCTCACCCGCAGAGCGGTGGCGAAAGGCCTCGATCCCAACACCGCCACCGTTGCCAGCTGCATGAGCCGGTCGCTTATCACGATTGAAGAGGATGAGTCTTTAGCCGACGCGATGTCGCTCATGAAGAAGCAGAGGATCCGTCACCTGCCGGTGACTGCCGATGCCACCATTATCGGGGTCCTGTCTGTTTCGGACCTCCTGCGTGCTTTCGAGGAATCGAACACACCATAGTCGTTCGCGCTACTACCATCACCGCCTGGCCTGACGGCCTTCCATGATCACCCGCTTGCTCCCTGTTGTTCCCCATGCGTGGAGCATCTCACCATTCTTCCTTCAGAAATGGACAGGATATTCCGATAGAGCCAGGAGTGCGAGCATGGCTTGTGAACAGGCACGGGCTGGGCTCCGATGCGGTCACAAAGGAGGAACGGCATGTCTCGATCTCTGATGTCATGGATCCACGGGATGTTGCAGGCGCTGGTCAGTTTGCCCCTCACATCTGTCCCAATCACCACAGCAGCGGTGGCGCGGCCAAGGCCGCGAACACGACGACGGTGATCGGAAGCGATCGAGCGGGTCATGCCGGTGGTGCCATGATCGCCTTCGATGGGAGGGCAACGCACTTACCGTGTAGGACCGGCATGACGGCACGCGGTACAACATCAATGCCAATCGCTATCAGTAACGCCAGGACCTGACCTTGACCAGGCCGGGGCGCCACGCGCCCCGGCCTGCGGTTTTTCCCATCCAGCGCACGATTGTCCCGACGAGTCTTGCGCTGGATCCATCCTCCCACGGCTCATCCCTCGGATTTGACAGGTGTCACGCACCTCATTACATTTTGAACGTGATCAAGACTTTTGCCGACAAACGGACGAAGGAGCTATACGAACGCAGCGCATCCACACGGTTCCCGCCAGATATGCGAGGGGGGGATTGCGCAAGATGGAGCGCGATCGGGCCGGGCAGTATTCGATCGCGAGCAACGACCAGTGGCGTCTATGTTTTCGATGTGAAGACGGCGATGCCTACGACGTGGAGATAACGGATGATCATTCATGAGAGGTGTGCGATGAGTATTCCCAATACGCGAGCGCGGACGATACGCCCGACTCATCCGGGCGCCATGCTGAGAGAGGATTTCGTGCCGGAATATGGCTTGACGGTGTCCGGTTGTGCAAAGTCCATTCGGGGCTCTCGTCAGACCGTGAATGAGCTGCTGTGTGAGCGCCGTGCCGTCAGTCCGGAGATGGCGCTGAGACTCTCGCGGTTATTCGGGAACAGTCCCGAGTTCTGGTTGAATGTCCAGCGGGCGGTCGATTTGTGGGACGCGGCACGGCAGAGCAAGCGGCCGATCGATCGGATTTCTCCCTTGCCCGCTGCGTAACCGACATTTCGGATAGAGTAGCGGGTTGTCTGGGTGCGGTGGCCTGTGCCGTGTCATACGGCGGATATACGTGTTCCGCGGTGGTCCTGATCCCGTTCGCTTAAAACGCCATGCCGATGCCGCCGGCGAAGAGGTGGGTTTGGAACTCCAGCGTGGTGAGCGGCTGTGTGGCGGCGTTGCTCCGATAGTGGTAATTCGTGCTGAAGAACTTGTATTCCCCGAACAGATAGACCCGCTCGCTGACATAAGCGCGGGTTCCGACGAAGGCCTGATAGGCAAAGGCCGCATCCGCCGCATCGCCCGTGACCGTGGTCGCGCCGTTGCCGGTCGAGAGCCTGGCACTGCCGAAGCGCGAGACGGAGAAGCCGATGCCAGCGCCCACATAGGACTGGAGCGTCTGGCCGGGATGGCGAGCCAGCAGATTGAGCATGCCGTTGAAATTCGTCAGATTCCCGGTGGCGGTGGTGGCTCCGGCGGGGGCGCTGACCTTGCTGCTGTGGCCGAACACCTCTGCTTCGAGCCTGAGGATCCCGCCGCCCAGCGCGGGGAACCAATCGGCTTTCATCCCCACGCCATAGGCCCGAGAGATCGATGCATCGGTGACTTCCACCTCATCGACCCGCAAGTCGCTTGTGGCGGGCAGGAGGCCGAATCCGTAGAGACTCACATGCCGGTCATCGGCCCGTGACGATTCATCGGCAGCCTGTGCCGGTCCGGCCATACACACTGTCAACGCCAACAGTCCAATCATAACGAGTACGCGGGGCATGGTCACACTCCTTTCACCGTCTGTGTCCACGGGCATCCAATGCGCCGAGGATGGTCTGTCCATCTCCGGCCAGGCAGAGGACCCGCCGGGCTGAGGACCACATGTTAGTACGTCAGCACATAGACCGCACCGGCGTCGCCAGCGCTGTTGTCGGCCTGGTTACCGCCCACGCCGGTGGCATTGCTGTCTTCACTGGAGGCCCCGACGGCGAGGGGTGTCTCCGCTGAGGGTGATGCTGATGCCTAACTGATCGCCAGCTTCAGTGTCTGAGGCCTTGACATAGGCCTGCTGGGACCAGGTGCGGGAGGGCTTTCCCTCCCATCTCCCAAGCGAGTGTGCCGCGAAGAAAAAGTCCCGTTCCAGGCTCGCGATCAGGTACACTGCCGAACCATGCCACCAACCATGCTGCTCAGTTGTGAATCCCTTGAGAAGAGCTACGGGGTGAAACCGTTGTTCACCGACCTGTCGCTCGGACTTTGCGACGGCGATCATGTCGGTCTGATCGGTCCCAACGGGTCCGGGAAATCCACGTTGCTCAAGATCTTGGCCGGAATCGAGGAGCCGGATCGCGGCACTCGGTCGGTGCGGCGACAGCTCCGCATCGGCTATGTGCCGCAAGAACCGTCGTTTATCGATGGGCATTCGGTCGAAGAGGCGCTGGCTCAAGTGCTCCTCGACGAGGGCCTGGATCCGCATGAGCAGGGCGGGCGCATGGCCAAGGCGCTCAGCCTCGGCGGGTTTGTGCGTGATGACCAGGTTGTCTCGACGCTGTCGGGCGGGTGGAAGAAGCGGCTGGCGATTGCGCGGTCGCTGATGCTGGAACCGGACGTGCTGCTGCTGGACGAGCCGACGAACCATCTGGACGTCGAGGGCATTCTCTGGCTCGAAGGGGTGCTGAAAGCCGAACCCCATGCCTTCATCGTCATCAGCCACGACCGCCGCTTCTTGGAATCGATCGCCTCACGGGTTTGGGAATTGAACCGCAGCTATCCCACCGGGGTGTTTCAGGCGAACGGGCGATACAGCGAGTTTCTGGAGCAGCGCGACGCGGCGTTGCAAGCGCAGGCCGACTATCAGGCTTCGTTGGCCAATCGCGTGCGGCGTGAAGTGGAATGGCTTCGGCGCGGGCCGAAAGCCAGGACGACGAAGGCCAAGGCGCGGATCGATTCGGCGGGACGGCTCATCGACGAACTGAGCGAGATGGAGTCGCGGCAGGCGAAGGGGCCAGCCGGGATCGACTTCACGGCTTCCGGGCGCAGGTCGAAACAATTGGTGGTGGCGCAGGGCGTCGGGAAATCGCTCGGCGAGAAACCGATCGTGTCGGACTTCGACCTTCTCATGGGCCCGGGCGAGCGGATCGGCCTGCTCGGCCCGAACGGCAGCGGCAAGACGACGGTGCTCAAACTCTTGGCCGGCACGTTGGAACCGGACCGCGGGACCATTACCCGCGCCGATCGGCTGCGCGTGGTGACGTTTGAACAACATCGAGACTCGCTGGATCCGCAGGCTACGTTGCGGCGCGCCCTTGCGCCGGCCGGCGGCGAGGCCGTCGTCTATCAAGAGCGGTCCGTGCATCTGGTCTCCTGGGCCAAGCGTTTTCTCTTCAAGCCTGAACAGCTGGATTTGCCGGTCTCGCGCCTCTCTGGTGGCGAGCAGGCCCGGTTGCTGATTGCCCGGCTGATGCTTCAGCCGGCGGATCTGTTGATCCTTGACGAGCCGACGAACGATTTGGATATCCCCACGCTTGATGTGTTGGAAGACAGCCTGCTGGAATTTGCCGGCGCGCTGGTGCTGGTGACCCACGACCGGTGGCTGTTGGATCGCGTCTCCACCAGGCTCTTGGCGCTGGACGGGACGGGCCGTGCCGAGTGGTTCGCCGACTACGCCCAATGGGAAGCCGCGCAGGAAAGAACCGCGACGGCAGACCGACGCGCGCAGAACGCAACAGAACGCGCCACATCTGGAGGGCGGTCCAAGCGGAAGGGCTTGTCGTACAAAGAACAACGGGAATGGGACCAGATCGAAGCAAAGATTCAAGAAGCGGAGGCGACCGTCGCGGCGCGCCAGGCTGCGGCGAATGATCCGTCCATCGCCTCTTCCCCCGCCGATCTGCAAGAGCGGTATGCGACACTCCATGCCGCGCAGGCCGAGGTCGAACGCCTCTACGCCCGCTGGGCCGAGTTGGACCAGAAACGCGCTCCTGAAGTCGGCAGCACGCAAGCGTAATGTGAGAGAGAAGTCTGATGCGTGCCTCACTGGCTTGTGGGGGCGAGGGCCGTACGCTCTGCTGCGCCATGGATGGAGCGTTGAGCCTGGCGCGCGCGGAATTTCGCCAACACGGGGGCCAGGATTTCCTGGGCCTCAGGCGTCGGCAAGGTCTCTTGCATTCGTTCCAGCTTGTCCTCGGTCATGGACGGCAAACTCGCCAGGGCTTCTCCGGCTCGATACCGCACCCACCATTGTTCATCATTGAAAAGCGCGATGAGGCGCGCTTCATCGTCCTGTGTCCCGACTTTTCCGAGCGCCGCAGCGGCTTGGACCCGGACGTACCAGGCCGGGTGTGACAGATGATCGCGGATGATTTGAAGGTCGGTCTGCTCTCGGAATTCGCCGAAGGCAAACAAACAGGCTGCCAGCATATCGTCTGCAGGCGGACGCTCTTGCAGAAATTGCCGTAACGCGGGGAGTCCGCGTGCGCTGCGCGTCGTCGGCAGATGGCGGATCAACCGTGAGGCGACGACGGGATCTCCCTGTCGTGCCGCCTGGACGATGGCTTCCGAGGCGAGATCCGGTCCCGCCGTGCTCAGCATCGAGGCGATTTTGAGCGGCGACCAGTCTGTTCGACGGCCGATGAGCGGGACTAAGAGCGGAATCGCGGCGGTCGCGTCGATCAGGAGGAGGGCCTGCGCCGCCTGGAACGCCAAGAACGAATTCGAGTGTATCAGCAGCGCGCTGATCTCCTGCCAAGCGGACTGGTCCCGTAGCCGTCCTAAGGTCACGAGTGCGAGAATTCGTCGGCGCAAGAGCCGTGAGCGTAAGAGGCTTTTGGCGACACGATCACTGCCGACGTGCCGGGCCATGCGGTTCAGTTGAGCGGTCGTCGCACCCGACGTGGCCTCGTTCTGTTCGTTCCAGAGATACAGAAAGGCGATGTGTTCGGGCGGTGTGAGTGACGGCAATCCGTCGAGGGATGCCTCGTGGCACCGCTCCAACAACGGTTGCCACAGGGCCGTGACACGCTGCCGTCGACGCTGTTTTGCATGGCGACTCATTCGGAAAAGCAAGATGCCTACCAAGAGGAGCAGGATCATGCACGCGATGGACAGGGCGGTCACGTACCAGAGTTCGAGCATGGGATTAGGTCAGCTAGGTGCATGCGATACCCATGTCCGCAAAGACATCGGGCTGTTTCACCAGTGATAGATGACGCTGAAACTCCCTCCTTGCCGTCGGTATAAAATACCGCGGTCTTCATAATAGCCGGTGGCTTCTAAGGACCATCGCTCGGCGATCGGGAGCGTGATGCCTCCTTGGACGGCATGGCTGCTCACCCGTGTTAAATCCTGTGTGGCAACGATACGTTCTCCCGAGGTGCCGAATGAGCCGGAGGCGAAGATCTGTAGACGGTTCATGGGGCGCCAGGTCAGCCGAGAGGAGAGGGTTATCGCACCGGTCTCCGGAACATAATAGAGCTTCTCCGTCAGCCAGACATTGAACGGCAAAAAGACGGTCAGGCCTGGGATCAACAGATCGCTGTCGCCGGTCTTGTAGGAGAGGTGTCGATAGCCGAAGGAGACTTCAATCTTCGAGAGCAGGGGATGGACGAGCCCCATCCCTTGCGTGATCTCTCCTGCAATCGAGTAATTGGGTGAAAAATGAGAGTTGATCGTTCCCTGTGCTGCCAGGTATCCCCACGCCCGTCGCCATAAGGGGCTGTACAACTCGCCCGACACCGGCGTGTCGTGGAAGCCGAACCTGGTGATCGGTTCAACCCTGCCGATCACGGTATAGGCGCCGAACGACTTGGCCGCTTCGATGAGGATATTCCGCTCGTCGGGAATGTCCCGCGAATAGGAAAACTGGCCGTAGCCCAACTTGGCATAGTCTCGGTAGGGCAGGCGTATGGTCGAATCCCGCAGGCCGAGCGGCGCCTGCGGGGAGGCTTCGAGCGAGGCTGTGATGGTCTGTACGCGCGCCGCACTCTCCGGATCTCCCGTCACCTGTGCCAATTGTGTGTAGTGAACCAGGGCTTCCTGCGAGGCCCCGCTCCAGAAGAGGGTATCGGCCAATCCCCGCAACGCGTCTGTATTCGTGCTGTCCCGCTGAAGGATGTCCTGAAACAGCTGGATCGCGGCAGGAAACTGTTTCTGCCACGAGAGCACGCGGGCGAATCCGATTTGAACGTCGATATCGGCGGGATGACGTGTCAGGATGTCGCGGTAGAGTGACGCCGCCGGTTCGAATTGCCCGTCTCTGGCCAGTACGCGGGCGAGCGCCCCGTTGACTTCGTCGTCTTCCGGATGTTCTGCAAGGATCTGTCGGTAGACGGCGATGGCTGGTCCATACTCGGCATTCCGCTCCCATGCCCGTGCGCGCGCGACCATCTCGTCTCGTCCGGTGGAGACAGGCGGGTGGACGGCCGCCGGGGGGCTCTGTTCTCGTTGAGCGATCGCGCTCCGAATCGACACCATGCGCTCGGCGATGGCCGCATCGTTCGACAGGGCATAGGCTTGTTCGTAGTATCGGAGTGCCTCCTCCGAGCGTCCCTCCCACAACAGGACGTCCGCCAGTCCTTGGAGCGCCTCGGGATGGCGGGCCTGTTCACGAAGCACGCCCTCGTAGAGCGTTCGCGCTTCGTCCATGTGTTTCTGCCACGATAACACCCGCGCGAGCGCGGTCCGTATATCGAGGTCGACCGGGTGCCGCCGAAGGATCGCTCGATACAAGTCCGCGGCTTCCGCATGAGCGCCTTGCCAGGACAGCAGGCGAGCCAAGGTTGCTCGGATGTCGTCTCGTTCCGGCTCGCGCCGGAGGACTTCCCGGTAGAGCGGAATGGCGTCGTGATACCGTTGAGCGGATTCGTGATGTGTCGCCTGTTCGAGCAAGGCTCGTGAGGACGGCGTGTCCGTATTCTGAGGCTGTGCGGTTCCGACTCCGCCCATGGTCGACAGGGTGCAGTAGAACAACAGCGGAATACCCGCGTGCAGAAATGGTCGTTCTAAGAGGGATACGGTGCGCATGTTATTCGTGCAACCCCAAGTAGCCCGGGAGATCGTGGATCAACAGTCCGGAAAAACTTGGCGTACGGATGTCGGCAAATACACGAGTGATCGCATGACGGACGTCGCGCCGAGTACGATCTGCAAAGGAAAGGCGCTCGGGGTCTATAGTCGTGTCGTGGTGGATGCGAAACCCTATTCCACCTTGCCTCCGTACCTCGGCGGCTGGTATGCGCCCCAACGTCAAACTCCTCCGCACTGGGTCTAGGATCCCGTCCGCGAGGGTCGGATCGTCTTCTCGCTTCAAGGTGACATGCCGTTCCGGCAGGAGGCGCGTGGTTTCCATGGCAAGCCAGACCGGGATGCCTTGTAGCCGGCCGTAGCGCAGGGTGTCGTCGCTGATCGCCGCCAACTCATCCACATCCGTTCGATAGCTCATCACGGCGACCTCATCGACGCGATCCATCACGGCAAATGCGAGCGGTCGTCTCCGATGCATCGTCGAGGTGAACCAAAACGGGATGACGACGGATAATCGCCCTCGACCGCCGAGGGCCGCGTTCACGCGCTCGATGGTGTCGAGATACCGGTCGAAGATCGTGACGTCATCGGGAAAGCCATCGAGCAGATAGGGCTCAATGTCCAACTGTATCCCGGGGAGCCCGCTGTTGCCGACGAGTGTCAGCAATCGGGCGAGCTTCTCGGTCAGGCTCGCCGGGGTATCGATCATGTCCGGGGCGCCGTCGAGCGCAAACAATTCGATACCCGCTGTCTTTGTCGAGGCGAACAGCGCGGCGTAGGCGGCCCACACCTGGTCGGAGTCTCGCATATCCGGCAGCTGGAGCAATAACCGCCGGCAGTGATGTTGCCGGCACGCAGATCGCATTCCGTCAGGGTCGCGTATCGCCGTTCGGTAATCCCAATACCAAAAGCCGATGGAGGGGATGGGAGGCGTGGCCGGCTCTCGATTCATCCATGCGCATTCTTCCAGCACGATGTCCGCGGCATCCTCGACGAGCAGCTTCACCTGCGTGAGGCGTCGAAGATCGAGTTGCCGCGCAACCGGCGCAAGCGGGAGCTCGACATCAAACTGGCCGGCGACACGCCCGACCACGGCGCTGTCCTGCCGCTGATCAGCGGATTCTGCCACCAGGACAATCGTCAAGGGGCTGGAGGTCGCCCCACGCACTCGGAGCGCCTGGAAGGACAATACGTCCAAGCTGTTGTTCGCTGTTCGGAGAGACCATCCTACCTCGCAGGGGGATGTTCCCTTGTGAGTGACGCGAACTCGAAGCGGAGGGGCGACGTGTTCTTGCTGTATCCGGCAGCCGCCGACCGGGGTGCCGGCGGCGGTCGGCGAAAAAATGACGAGATGTGGATCGGAAGGGCGTTGGGAAGAAAGAGTAAAAGAATTGGCCGGTTGCCGACCTCGCACTATAATTTTTGGAACGGCCTGATCCCCCGCATACGTTAATTCGATTTCTTGGATGTCCGTCGGAGGCGTCTGCCCGGGAACCGCGAGTTCTTGGGACTTTGCCGAGGATGGCCAGAGGCAGAGCACGAGTAGCATCGGGATCGCCGCCGTCCACGAAAGGCGACTCATGCAGGGACACGTCTGACCATCGGGAATGGGCCACGATGCATCCGAAGCAGAACGCATAATGCCGGAAACCATCTTTACCATCGTTCAGTCGGGGTTTTTGTTGTACTTGGCCGCTTTGACCGGGGGATATCTGGGGCTCAATCTCATCTCCATTTTTTCGCTTCGGCAGTATTTCGAGGAGCGACGAGGAGAAGGATTTCCCGGTGCATTTACGGGGTATGAGCCGCAAATCAGCATCATTGTGCCAGCATACAACGAAGCGGCGACGATCGCGAATTCTATTCGATCTTTGCTCCAGCTGAAGTATTCCGAGTATGAAATCGTCGTCGTCAGCGACGGCTCGACCGACAACACCGTCGACGTGCTGAGGCAGGAGTTCGGATTGAAGCCGTTTCCCGAATCCTACAGCCACGATCTGCCGACTCAACCGGTGCGTGCCACGTATCATTCGTCGATCTACGCGAATGTCCGTGTCATCGACAAAGAGAACGGGGGCAAGGCGGATTCCCTCAATGCCGGAATCAATCTGTCCGTGTATCCGTTGTTTTGTTGCATCGATGCCGACTCCATCTTGGCGCAGGACAGTTTGTATCGCGTGGTCCAGCCGTTCTTGCTCGAATCTCGCACCATCGCTGCGGGCGGCACCGTTCGCGTTGCCAACGGCTGTATCGTGGACAATGGGCTTCTGAAGACCGTGGGTCTGCCGTCCAGCTTCCTGGCGCTGTTGCAAACCGTTGAATACTTGCGTGCGTTTCTATCCGGGCGTCAGGGGTGGTCTCCGCTGAATGCGATGCTGATTATCTCCGGCGCCTTTGGCTTGTTTCGAAAAGAAGCGGTGTTGAAAGTCGGAGGGTATCGCACCAACACGATCGGTGAAGATATGGAATTGGTGGTGCGCTTGCACCACCATTACCGCCTGAACGGCCAGCCCTATCGCATTACGTATGTGCCGGATCCGGTCTGCTGGACCGAGGTGCCGGAGGACTTTCGTACGCTCAGGAATCAGCGCATCCGCTGGCAGCGCGGCTTATGCGACAGCCTGGCGGGCCACTTCGAGCTGTGCTGTCATCGAAAGGGCGGGACTGTCGGCTGGCTCGCCTTTCCGTTCATGGTGATCTTTGAATGGTTTGGGCCGACGTTCGAGATACTCGGATATGTGCTCTTGCTTGCCGGGCTTGTATTCGGGTTGGTCTCCTTGCATGTCTGGATGGTCTGCATGTTTGTCGCCGTCGGGTTTGGCATCACGCTCTCGTTGAGCGCCCTGCTCATGGAAGAAATGACGTTTCACCTGTATCAGCGTCCCTCGGATCTTTTGAAATTGCTGTGCGTCTCGGTCGTTGAAAACTTCGGATATCGGCAGCTGAATTCCTACTGGAAACTGATCGGTCTCTGGCGATGGCTTCGCGGGACCAAAGCAGAGTGGGGCAAGATGGTCCGATCGGCCTCGTGGCAATCCACGCAGAGCCCTCCTGGAAGCAGCTGACCCGCTTCTCTACAGTTCCGTTCGGTTCTCGCCGATAGAGAGTGAGGAAGCCGGTCTCTATCGAGATCACAGGGAGGGTTCTCGGCCATGCCATCGGCGAGCGAACTGGTCCAGTCCTGCACCACCGTCTTCACGTTGCCGGAGATCTACTTCCGTGTGCGGGACGTGGTGGATGATCCCGATTCGACCATGGACGACCTGGCGAATGTCCTGAAGCTGGATCCGGCTATCTCGGCCAGGCTGCTCCGCATCGTCAACAGCCCCTTCTATGGATTCCCCAAGCAGATCGACACGATCTCGCGTGCCGTCAATCTCCTTGGTACACAGGCCATCAACGATCTTGTCACTGCGACGACGGTCGGCCGGACCTTCTCCGGCATGCCGATTCAGCTGATGGACGTCTCCATGTTCTGGCGCAAAAGCGTGCTGTGCGCATTGCTTGCTGGCAAGATCGCCAAATCCTGCGGCATTGAGGACGGCGAGCGGTATTTCATCGAAGGCCTGTTGCGCGACATCGGCCACCTCGTGCTTTACCAGGCTATCCCGCGGCGAGCTCAGTCTGCGCTTATCGAAGCCGGCTATCTTGAAACCTCCCTGGCTGAGGTGGAGCAGTCCAGCATCGGGTGCGACTTTGCGGAAGTGGGGGCCGAACTCATCCGATCCTGGGGGATGCCTGTGCAGATCGAGCAGGCTATTCGCTGTCAACTGAGTCCAAACGACGCCGGTGAATTCATCGTCCATGCGTCTGTCGTTCATCTGGCCGGTGTCGTTGTCGACTACGAAGAGCTCGAGCCGGGTCGGCGTCCGGCGGCGTTGCCGTTCAACCCCCATGCCATCACCGCCACACGGTTTGTGCCCGACACATTTCCGGCATTGCTTGCGGATGCCCGTGCCCAGCTTCACGATACGCTGGCGCTGATCCGACCCCATGCCATAGCTGCCTAGCAGGATGCCGCAAACGTCCGCCGGCGGCGAGCACGCCGTCGGCTGGACGTCGCCGCATCCTCAGCCTACAGGATTCCGGCCAGTCGATTCAGACCTAACGTCGTTTGGGCAAAAAACAGCTGGAAGGCCTGGTAGTCTTGCGGGAGCACCGGTTGGTTGCTTGTCGCTTGATCACAGTAGATGAGGCCGATCGGTCGTGCCCCCACCCGCAACGGTGCCATGATCGCCGAGATTGGTTTCCAGACTTCGAGAAAATCTTGTTTCAGCGTGCCGGCCATCTGGTCCGAGAAGTTGGGAACCAGGAGCGGATCGACTCGCTTGAGAATCGTGAGAAAGAACTGGTGTTCCCGACTAAGTGAGCCTGACAGGGACCGGAGATGGGGCGCCAGAGGATTCACGCCAAACGCGAGCCTTCCGACAAGCAGATCGCTGTCACTTGGGTTGAGAAGCGCCAGGCCGACACGGTCGAATCCGGCATCCCGATGGAGGGCCTGTACAAAGGTTCCAAGCAGGCTATTGAGATCTTTCGCAGCCTGCAGGGAGTCCTGAAAGGCTTGGAGTGTTTCAAGCGGCTTGGTTCGAATGAGGGCCGGCTGCTCGTTGCCGGCTGGCTGGTGCGGGATCGATTCGGTGGGGGGCTGCGCACGTGACGGCGGCATGGCTTCCTCGGAGGAGTCGATGGCCAATCCCATCGAGCGGATGAGTTGGCGTCCCCGATCCATGGCTCGAACCATCAAATCCGTGAATGTGCCTGACGGGAGTCCGCTCCCGACCAGGAGAGTGCGCTTGGCTTCCTCGATGGCCGTCCGTTGGGCGGGGCCGGTCGTGACGTCGACCAGCCGGATGGAACCGACGATGATGCCTCGGTAGGTCTGGAATCCGCTTTGCCAATGCCCTGTCGGCGGTTCCCCGGGGCTACCGAAGAGCCCGACTAGGTCATTCGGCAGCTTCCACATGTGGGCCAACGCTTGGGCGAGGGTCAACCGTGGTACACCGATGAGGCTCGTCTCTTGAAGGACACATTCCGCCGGGCGCTTGGTGTTCTTGGCGATAGCCTGGAGTGCGAGAAAGAGGTCCGGGTCCTGGTAGGCAATGGCCAAGTCGCCGATCGAGTAGAGGAGGGCGCCGGTAAACAACTGCCCCGGCTGCGGGTATCCCATGGCCATTCCCAGTTCGCTGGCATAGGTTGCGGAGACCAGAGACTTAGCGATCAAGGTTCGGAACTCCTGCTGGCGTACCGGCCAATGTTGCAACTGTTCGACGAGATGGGCCGCGGCCACGAGGGACCGGACGGTATCGAGCCCGAGCCAGCTGACGGCATGAGGGACCGAGACAATCGTCTGTTGCGGGCTGTAGGCAATGCTGTTCGCCACCTGCAGCACTTTGCATGTCAACCCATGGTCTCGGCTGATCACCTGGGCCAGATTCACGGCGTTGGACTGAGGGCCCATGTGGTTCAGGATTTGCTGACAGGTTGATTGCAAGATGGGAAGACAGTCGCTGGACTCGTCCAAGAGCGGCTTGAGTTTTTGATGGAGGCGAAGGCGGATTGAGTCGATGAGGGCCGATGTCGTCGCCGCGCTTGGTGAAGTCATAAACGGTTCCTGGTTGAGGGGCAGAATCTCTATCGGTCAGAACCCTACCGAGCTTAAGGGTGTGATTTTTTGAGGAAAGTAGCGAGCGATCGTGCCTGTATTGAAAAATGGCAGCGGGGCCGTCAATCGGCCGGAAAGTCACAGCCGTGTGAAGCCATAGGCGCCGGCTAGCTCACCCAGCATAGCTCGCCCGGTGACTCTGTTGGATTCTGACAATCTATTCCACCGAGTGGCTTTCCAGAAAGACCGCTTGTTCCAGGGCATAGAAGAACTGTTGATAGGGAGCAGGGTTCTCAACGGCATGAAGGTAAAACTGAGCGCTGGCCCGCACGATGATCTGCGATTCATTGCGCTTGCGGACGGTAACCGTGAAGCGAACCAGATTACTGCGGTGACTGAAGGGGCCCCATGTTCGATAATAGCGGTTGAGGACGAGTAACGCATCGGGTTGATACAGCAGATAACTCAAGTCGACGCCATAGATCCGCTCGTTCTCGACGTATTTTTTTCCGGAGATGACGCCCAGTTCTTCATCAAGCACCTCCACTTTGAAATCCAAGTCCTGCAGGGTGGAAACAACGGTCGCGAGCATCCGACGACGATCCGCGGTATCGAATACACGCGATTGGGCGGCGCGAATCTTGACCTGGCTTTCTTCAGAGAGCCAGATTTGCTCGCGCGAGTCCCACTGATTGGCATGCCGTAATTCGTAGGGCGTCGGGCACCCTTGTAATAGCAGGCAGAGGCAGGCGAAGAGCCAGGGGAGGAGCAGCCCCGACCCTGCGATGGGCCGGGTACGTTCATCACTGTTCCTCTGGTGAGAGACCCTGTCCATTAATTCTTGGTGACAAAGAGGGCGCGTTCCAGTGTGGCGAAGAAATTTTGGTACACCTTAGGATCTTCGATGGGTTTGTTGTTGTAGATGGCGTTGACACGAATCATCATACGGCCTTCGGCTTCGGTGCGCACAGTGACCGTCACGCCCACGACATCGTAGAAGTTCGGCTCGGCGAAACGCGCAGCCGTCACCAGCCCCAACGGTTCATTGGCCCGCTCGATGATGAATCCTAAGTCCTGCAACGCCGCAATGATGCCGCGCATGGCCATTTGGCGATCCTTGATGTCGAAGGACCGGGTTTGCACGCTCCGGATCTTCATCTGTGCCTCGGTCGGCGCCAGTAGGTCCGGACTGGGCTGCGGTGCGGCGCAGCCCAGCGTGATAACAAGTATGGCGACTGCGATGATTCCTGCCGCTGTCTCTGTCTTCATCATGACCTCGCGATCAGAGTGCGAATGGTTCCAGGAATACAGCTTTTGACAATTTTGCAAAGAAGGTCTGGTACATCACCGGGTCGCGCAGCATTTCCATCCGTTGCTCGCCCGGTGGAATTCCATGTTGACCGGACGAACCCTCTCCTTTCCACACGACCCGGTAGAACACAACCCTGACTTCCTGACGTGTGGCATCTGGAGTCGCTGGTCTGGCGACCAGCGCAGCAGCGATTTTTTGGTGCAGGTCCACGGGCATGATGATCGGAGGCTGTTGGAGGAACACCAGCGGGGTGCTTAGGAGAAAGACGATAAAGCGGGTGATATCTTGGCCGTACTCCCGAGCGCTTCGTTCTTTCGTCGCTCTCAAAAAGCCGACCTCGCGCACGCTTTCTTCGACCTGGAAACCAAGATCCTGCAGGACAGCGGCTGAGGCGGACAATAACTCCGCTTCATCCTTGGTCTCGAAGAGGCGGCTTTGCATGGCTCGGTTGGCTGCGCTCTCAGGTGTAAGCTGGAACAGTGCGTCCGGTTGTGTGTGCGCAATACACCCGACAAGCTGGCTCGACACGGCTAGGCACACCACCGCCAGAAGCGTTCGCCAAGCTCCAGAATAGTCGCTCGTGCTAGAACTGTGTAGAGTTGTAAGCAAAGTCGCGAACCTTCTTCTCTTCGTCATACTTGATGATGATCGTGAGGGTCCGCTGGCGCTGTGAGCTGGAGCTGTTATGGGAGGTTGCGCCAAGAATAATGATGCCCGCGAAGGAAGAACTTGCTGTGTCGACACGATCAGTCGACACCTTGTCATAGATCCAGACCTCGCGCCGCTTCTCGTCCGTGGTCACGATATTGGGGCTTCCCAGGAGTTCGGCAACCTGTGAGGCTGGCATACCGACTTTGATTTCACCCTGTACCTTGCCGACGGTGAGACGGTCTTCCTTGATTTCAGCCCTGTCGCTGCCGCAGCCTATGGTAGCCATGAACAGACATAGACATAACATGCTCCATGGAGATTTCATTGCTGGGCCCCTTTCTGTAGTCTGAGTGTAGCTCGAATGTATCCGGAGAAATAGGCTACTGCTCCTAAGAGAATGTGTCAACGGGCGAGACCAGACAACGCACGTAATAGGAAGCGGCCCGTCATTTTCCTCGTGTCAGTAAGTAGCTTATCGCATGGCTTGCCGGGAAAGCCAAACTCAATTGCAAGAGTCTCACGTGGAATATGCCCGGCATGCCGCAGATGGGATCTCAAGAGAATTCACGACTCAGGTGAAATCGTCTAGCAGGTTGCGGGAAAAACCCGCCAGCGGCGTTCTCACTTCTCAAGATCATCCGTGATGGCGATGGAGATCACCTTGAGTCCTTTCCGCAGCCTGCTAGAGCCAATAACCTTCGAAGTCAATAATATGGTAGGCCATCTCACCAATCCTTAAGGAAGGTCTGATTAATTCACGTTTCCACTTGGAAATCTGCTTTTGAGGGAGTTACCAGAGAAAATCCGGTACGCATCCGCTGGTCCAGGAGATTTTTTATGGGGCACCCTCATCCTTCGATGGTCCACTGCCTACCTCCGGATACACATTCTCTACGTTCCTGCCACGAGCTGCCGTCGCGCTACATACAGATTCGCTAACCCGCAGCTGATCTGGCGCCAGTGGGTGTTCTTCGCCAGCCCACGGTATCGGACCTTGGCCAAGCCGAAGATTCGCTTGATCACCAAGAAAGCATGTTCCACCTTCGCCCGGACCTTCGACTTCGTGTGGTTCCGGGCCCGCTCCGCTTCACTCAGTGACCGATGCCGATGTGCTTTCGCCTGAATGAAGCTCTTGGCGTGAGGTGCGTGCTGCCGGATCACGTTACGTTGCCCGCTATACGCCGAGTCGCCCCATACCCGCGTCTCTTGACCGTGCAGCAACTTCGGTAACACTTGGCTATCATGCACATTCGCCGCCGTGGCTGCGACCGAATGAATCAGCTTGGTCTGGCTATCCACCCCAATATGCGCCTTCATGCCGAAGTACCACTGGTTGCCCTTCTTGGTCTGATGCATCTCCGGATCCCGCTCCTTGGTCCGGTTCTTCGTCGAACTGGGCACACTGATGATGGTCGCATCGACGATGGTGCCTCGGCTCACCTGGAGCCCTTGCTTCGTCAGATATGCCCCAATCTGTGCAAAGAGCCGCTCACCCACCTGGTGGGCTTCCAGGAGGTGGCGAAACTTGCAGATCGTCGTCTCATCGGGCTCACGGCCCAGGTCAATTCCCACAAACTGTCGCAGGGCACGTGAGTCGTACAGCGCCTCTTCCACGCCTGGGTCCGACAGGTTGAACCACTGCTGCAACAATGGAGGCGCAGCATCCGTTCGACGCCGACTGGTGGACGCCCGGGGCCTTCGGCCTTGGGATAGACCGGCTCAATCGCCGCCACCAGGGTCGCCCACGGGACCGCGCGGTTCATCTCGTCGAGAAATCGTTCCCGGCGGAGGGGAATAAATCAGACCTTCCTTAGGCATTGACGAGTCGGCGACGCCGATACTATAAGGCAGTTGGCTGTAGAATGATTGCATGCATGTAATCATGAAGTGCGTGGACTTCTGAGGTTGTCTCGCTCCTACTTGCCGGAATGATCTCAAGGTATACGTATCGTGGAGGTTTTTCCTACCGGTGCTGTCTCCATGCCAGGGATGGGTGCTGAGTCTGACGCTTCTCATGGGATTGTCCGCTTGTGGCCAGGCGTCATCCGATCCCGGGATGGAGGTGGAATCTCATGCGAGATTGGGCGGAGTGTCCGTGTCGATTCCGGTGTCGGCCCCTGGACTGAATCATGATCTGGCGCCGATATCGGACCCAAGAGAAGCGCGAGTGCCCCAGCCAGATCGCTCGAGCATGTCCGAACAGACCAACCCGTCGGTGGATGCTTCGGAGCCTCCTGGTGTCTTTCCAATGATGAATGTGTGGACGCAGGAGGGTATCCCGATGTCCGTCGTGGCTCTCGAAAACTCGATCGACGATGCGAGCCTCGAAGAAGATGCGAATGCCGAACGACGGAACTGGGATCTCGCGCATGAGACGGAACGATTGGAAGACGAAACGGAGCAAGGGGAGAGAGCCGGTGAGCGGAACGAATGATGAGAGGGGACATCAGGAACCTCGGCGATTCGTTTCAGCGACTCGCAGACCGTCAGAGATGCCGGCGGTGGATGCCCTCGCATGCGTCGACCAGTATGAGGAGGGCGGACATATTCTTCGTGGGCTGAACATCGAGTGGAATAGACCTCGCCGAATGCAGGGCAGCGGGGAGTCGGGAAAGGGCGGGATGGACGTACCGTCACTTCTCGCAAGGACTGAAGGTTGTGGTAGCCAGTCGCGATCTCAATAAAATCTAGGAGGACAGTTTATGAGAATACAAGGTGCACTCGTCAGAGTCATGCCGGCACTGCTGGCAGTCGTGTGCATGCAGAACGGCCATACGGAGGCACAGGAAACCACGGGAGTACGGCTCGCCGCCGCAGTCAACGCGGCAGCGCCATTAACCTTCCAGCTCGGCAAAGAGACCGCTGAAGCGCAAGCGGCAGAGACCCTTGCCTATTGGACTCCGGAACGCTTGGCGAATGCTCAGCCGATGCTTCCACTGGCGAATCAGAAAGCGGTCATACCGCTTGAGGCGTCCACGCAGGCGAGCGGGACATCCGTCTCTCTCCCAGGGAAGCGCCCCACCGTTGCGCCCAGCGCTATTGCTGCCGCTCGGCTCTACGACCCGGCGCAGGTCAGGATTCAGTCTGAAGCCGCCACGATCGAGCCACAGGCTGCGGGGTCGCTCGGAGCCTACTTCACCAGTGTGCGGGTCAATCCGCCGGCGTTGGAGACCATCTATCCGAATCGCACGGTGGGCAAGCTGTTCTTCACCGATAATACGGGGGAAGCTTTGTCTGTTCGGCCTCGGTGATTCGGCAGAGGATTGTGCTCACAGCGGGGCACTGTGTCCATAGGGGGAGCGGCGGATCCGCAGGATTTCACCGCAACTTCCTGTTTGTTCCGGCGTTTAGAGACGGGGCGGCGCCTTTGGGAACGTTCACGCCACGCCGTGTGGGCACTACATCCCAGTGGCTCGCCTCCAATGGCGTGGTTCCCAATGCTGCGGATTTCGGGATGTTGGAGATGAACGACAGGGATACCACTAAAATCGGTGCGATCACAGGAACCTTGGGCTTCAAGACCCTCAGCCTCCTCCCTAACCACACGACGAAGCTCGGGTATCCGTGTAACATCGATGCGTGCCAGAAAATGCAGCAGGTGACGTCGCAAAGCTTCCGTGCGATGAGT
>JABMDK010000014.1:260036-269003 GCA_015903995.1 Nitrospira sp. | reverse complement strand
CTCCTCCCTAACCACACGACGAAGCTCGGGTATCCGTGTAACATCGATGCGTGCCAGAAAATGCAGCAGGTGACGTCGCAAAGCTTCCGTGCGATGAGTCCCAACAATGTCGAATACGGATCGAATGCCCGAGGTGGTTCAAGCGGAGGTCCTTGGGTGATGAACTATGGTGTCCAGGGCATGGGCGGGCTGACGACGAATCTGAATGCGGTGGTCGGCGTGACCTCATATGGGTATGTCTCGACGGATCCACAGGTCCAGGGCAGCTCGATACCAGATAGCCGAGCCGGTGGGTTCATTCCTCTTCTCAATACGATGTGCGCCGCGAGGGCCGGCAACTGCTGACGCTCTGTAGTAGGCCGTGGTGGGTGTGACAGTCGCACCCGCCGTCCTTGTCCGAGAGGTTCGGTCTCATGCAGGAGGGAATAGGATGAGGGGGATGTTGTCCTATTCCTTCGACGAGTGGTATCCCCTGCGATCAGGGCGTTCCAGTCAGGCGAAACGACCGCAGCATGTTCGCGCTTTCGTGGCCGAAGGGGATGAGGCCGTACACGAACCGATCGGTCGCGAAATAGAAAAACTCATTGGGCGCAAGCTGCTGCCGGAGTGAGACTCTCACCCCTTCGCGTGCTCCTGCCAGTGGCACGGCAGTCATCTCGCAGCCGAGAGGCAGCAGGCCAAATGAGTCAAGCCACTCGCGCAGCGAGCGCCCTGATGACCGTGAGAATACGTGGATGGTCAATGCAGGTGGTTCAAGGTCCGCAAAATGGCCGGCTGCGATGTCTTTCAGCTGAATGCGTACACGCTGGACCGCAGGCGGCTGCGTGGGGGTCGGGAGGGTGCGTTCCTTGAGGATCACGTACCCTTTGGGATAGTCGACGGCAAAGCCATAGGTGGGGTCGGTGTGCATGTGCCAGCCCTTTGTCTGGATGACCGGTGACGCTCCGGTCGGCCTGTCGAGTTGCCGCATCGCGCTGTCGCAACTGGCCAAGACCACGCTTGCGACCATCATCGTCAAAAGCCGTCCGACTCGACATGGGATTGGTGCATCATTCACCATCTGTGCCCCTGTCCGTTCTCCACCCAGGCATGAAATCGATGGCTCATGATGGTACTTGGTCGATTGATTGCCGACGCGTGGGGCCAAATCGGGTCCGGCCCATTCGCGCACCGGCTACCTTGCGCTGAGATGGCTGAGGCTGTCAATGTGTTCCTCGTCCGCTTTCCCGGGCTGTCCGCACCGGAACCGTTGAGTCATGGGCGTCAGGTCGTCCAACCACGCCGTGATTGCCAGGCGCTGGTATTGGGCTACAGACGTCCGAATGTTCGTTCAAAGAACTCTTGGGTGTGCTTCATGTGTTGCGCGATATCCGTCTGCAGATGGCGTGCGCCGGCTTGCCAGTCGTCGGTGGTGTAGCCCACGCGTCGGGCGAGGAAGATGAATTCGTCGGAGTCGGTCGGTGGAAGCACTCGATCTTTGGCGTTGCCACGGACCATGCGCAGACCGTCGATGAGCATGCGGATGAAGAAATAGGCTTTGCGGAGCGTCTCGCCGTCTTGCCTCGTGACGATGCCACACTCGACGAGGGCCGCCAGCGCCTGCATGGTGTTGGGAGTGCGCAGGGCAGGGAGTCGATGGCCATGCATGATCTGGAGGTACTGCATGGCATACTCGATATCGACGATACCGCCGTGGCTATGTTTCAAGTTGACGGTGTCGCGCTCCACCAGCTGCTTGAGTTGCTGTCGGCGCACCGCGAGGGCTTCGGGGATACTCCAAGGCTTTCCGCTATAGACGTAGCTATCGCGATGGGCTTCGACGCGTTTGCCAAGGGCCGCGTCACCTGCTACATGCCGCAGCTTGATCAATGACTGGCGCTCGAACGGCGCGGCCAGGCCGCTGTCACTGTAGTACTTGGTGATCTCGTCAAAGGGATTCGTCAGCGAGCCTTTTCCGCCGTGGGGACGGAGGCGCACGTCGAGGTGAAAGATGCCTTCCTGTTTGGCTTCGATCCACTGCAGCAGTTCAGCTCCCAACCGCTCAAAATATTCGCTGTTCTCGATCGGCTGCTTGCCGCCGGTTCGGCCGGCGTCGCCATACACGAACATCACTTCAATATCAGAGGCGTAGCCCAGTTCCTTGCCGCCAAACTTGCCCAATCCCAAGATGGTGAAGGGGCAGGGTTTTTTATTGGCCAAGCGTGGTGGGCCATGCACGGTATTCAGCTTGGCTTGGCAATCGTTCAAGCTCCGATCCAGGATCACTTCGGCCAGTTGGGTCAACGCAGCGGAAAAATCAGGCAGCGCGGTGTCCGGCTCGACAATGTGCTTCATATCGATGCGGAATAGTTCACGGTCCTTGAAGCTATTCAGCGCGGCCTTTCGGGCCTCGTCTGTTTTCGCCTTACTTACGAGACGATCCAGCTCCTTGCGAAGTGTCGCTGTTGGGGTCATGAGGGGCGCATCACGATAATCTTGGAGGAGCGGCAGCAGGTTGCTGTGTTGGCGGCGTAGAAAGTCTTCCCAGAGAAAATCACTGGCCCCGAGCAGCCGGGCGAGCAGGGGGAATGTTTTCTTGTCGCTGAGAAACGCCAAGGCTTCCTGCTGGGCTTTCCCTTTCGTTTGCTGTACCGTCAGGTCAAGAAACTGGTCAAAGGCCTCCAAGGCTTTGGTCGGGTCAGGGGCCCAGGTCAGGGCATGCGTGAATTGCTTGATGAGCACGGCCGTCAGGCGCAACTGCTGTTGATCGGTCGTGTCGGTCAACTTCTGGCCATGGCGGTTGCGGACGTAGAAGCGGTCGTGAATCTTTCCCTTCTCGACGTCGAACTGCGCTTTGGAAATGTACACGTTGCGCATGGCCAGGGCGTTGGCGAAGGCATATAAAAAGGCCGGGGTATCGTCCGACCGGATATCCATGACCGTGTCGGTGGGAGATTGGCTGTTGTCGAATGTGATCTGCACCGGATGGAGCAGCCCACCAAAAGATGCACGGCGCTTGCCGAGCTGTTCGACCAACCGTCGATTCACCGCAAAGCGGGCTTCTTCGAAATGCCCGGTGTCGAGCAGGGTGATGACCGAGTGGAGCGCGTGGGCCAGTTGAGTCTGTTGCTCCGAGCCCAATTCTGCCCCTGGTACCGGCAGCACACGGAACACGTCGACGATCTTCTTCTTGTTCAATCCCGGACTGCCCGTTGTGCGGATGCGCGGTCCGAATCCTGTCCAGCTGGTGCGGGCGGATTGCGGCGCGGTCTTTTCGGCAAACGTATAGATATGCCCTTCCTCAATGTTGAGGCCGAACGCAGAGAGCAGGCCGCAAATCGTGGCGAATTCGGAGAAGTAATCGTAGGCGACGATCGTGACTTCAAACCGTGTGTCCGACTGTTCGGCAAAGGCAATTTCGCACGGATGGTCCGGCGTCAGTCGTGCCGTCAGTCGGACGTGTGTGGCAATGGTCGGAGGCTCGAACCGCTGGAAGTATTCCTGGTCCATGCGGGCGAAGAAATCTTGCAGCACATCGGATGGAATGTCGGGACAGAGCGAACGAACCGTCTTGAGGAGCGGGGTCTGGTCTGGATTGCCTATCGGCATAGTCGTCAGTATACCTGAACAGGTTCATTGTGCGTAGAGGAACCTGTCAGTATAATGCCGCGCCATACGCGGATACTGTGAAACGTGAGACGTGAAGCGTGAAACGAAAGTCTGAGAAGGCAACTATGGTGGGGGCATTGGCCGGAGGGCAAACGTCGGTCTCGCTGACGGCGCCGGGTGCGCCGGACCCAACGCCGGTCTTGCTGTCACCCAAGCGGAATGCCGAGGAAGTGCGAGCCATTTTGACGGCCTATGGCCTGCGCGATCCCGATCAAGCGGACCGTAATCTCGATGCCATGGCCGGTGACCCGGTCCAACGACGGCGGTTGGCAGACATCCTGCCGATATTGATGGAATCCATTTCACGGACGGCCGATCCCGATCAGGCGCTGAACCACTGGGAGCGCATGTTGGCGAGCGTCTCCCGCACGTCATTTCTCGACTATTTGCGCACGTGGCCGCGCATGCTCGACCTCCTCTGCGTGATCTTCGGGAACAGCGACGCATTGACCTTTACATTTATTCGAGACCCGACCGTGGTGTATTGGCTGGCTGAGGAGGATGTCCTCGCACGACCTCCGACGCGGAAGGGAATGGAGCGTGCGCTTCATGCGAGCATCAGACATCTCACCTCCAAAGAATCGAAGCTGGACGCACTGCGCCGGTTCCAGCGGCGAGAGATGTTGCGGATCGGGGTGCGGGATCTCCTGCGTCTCTCGACGGTGCCGGAGACGACCGGTTTCTTGTCCGATTTGGCCTGCCTGTTGATTCATGCAGCCTATGAGATTATCGATGCCGATCTCCGGCAGCAATATGGCATCCCCATGCACCAGAATCGGCAGGGACGGTGGGTGGAGACCGGGTTCACGGTCATCGGGATGGGTAAGCTCGGCGGACATGAACTGAATTACAGCTCCGACGTCGATCTGATCTACATCTATGAGTCGCATGACGGGGAAACCAGAGCGCCGAGAGGTGGACGCGCCGCGATCCCTGCCGGCGTCGGCATCTCCAATGAGGAATATTTTGAGATCCTTGCCCGTGAACTCACCAGGGTGTTGGTCGAACCCACCAGAGAAGGTTACGTCTTTCGGGTCGATCTGCGGTTGCGGGCCGAGGGTTCTGTCGGCCAGTTGGCTCGCTCGCTGGAGGAGTATCAGAAATATTATGCGACACGCGGACAGGTCTGGGAGCGGTTGGCGTTGCTCAAAGCATGGCCGGTCGCCGGCTCCCATGATGTCGGGCAGGGGTTTCTCAAACTGGTGAAGCCGTTTGTCTTGGGGACAGGGAGTCCCATGGATCGCGGGAAGGCGTTGGCGATCGTGCAAGATGTTCGTGCCGTCAAAGACATGATCGATGCCAAAATGACGGACCGTGGTCATGCGCAGCGCAACGTGAAGCTGGGGACCGGTGGGATTCGGGAGATCGAGTTTTTCGTGCAGACTGTTCAAGTTCTGGCCGGACGAAAGGTGCCGACCTTACTGGATCGGAGCACGCTGGGTTCACTGGACCGATTGGTCCGGAAAAAACTGCTCTCGACCGAAGACCGAGATGCGCTGACCGCTGCGTATCTCTTCCTGCGCGATGTCGAACATAAGTTGCAGATGGTCGATGATCTTCAGACCCATGCGCTTCCTGAAAGCTCAGAAGAGTTGGCGCGCTGTGCGGTTCGCATGGGGTACGGTGCACAGGATCGAATGAAGGCAGCCGAATCGTTTCATGTCGATCATCAGCACCATACCGAAAGGGTCCACCGTACGTTTCGGTCGTTTTTCGTCGAGCCGACGACCTCGCCGGTTTTTAAAGCGACACTCAGGGCTATAGGGGGAAGGCGGTAGTAGGAGGGGCAAAAACACAGAGGGCCCGGTGGTTGCCCACCGGGCCCTCATGTTTCCTTCGAAGCTGTCGGCTAGAAGCCGTCAGCTCTTCGGTTTAGTACATCCCTTCCATGCCGCCGCCGTGGCTGTGTCCGCCTGGGCCGCCGGCTGATTCCTTCTTCTCCTCGGGGAGTTCGGTGATCATGACTTCGGTCGTGAGCATCAAGCCCGCGACGCTGGCGGCGTTCTGCAGAGCGCAGCGCGACACCTTCGTCGGATCGATGATACCGGCCTTGATCATGTCGACGTATTCGTCCGTCGCGGCGTTGTATCCACCGTTGACGTTCTTGTCTTCACGAACCTTGCCGACGACGACTGAGGCTTCTGCGCCGGCGTTTGCGGCGATCTGTCGGAGCGGCTCTTCGAGCGAACGCCGGACAATGTCGAGTCCGACTTTTTGCTCTGCCGGAACATCCTTGATCCCCTCAAGTGCCTTGATGCAGCGGAGGTAGGCTGTGCCGCCGCCTGGGACGATCCCCTCTTCCACTGCCGCCTTGGTGGCGTGCAGAGCGTCCTCGACGCGGGCCTTCTTCTCCTTCATTTCGGTCTCGGTCGCGGCGCCGACATTGATGACCGCCACGCCGCCCACGATCTTTGCCAGCCGCTCTTGCAGCTTTTCGCGATCATAGTCGGAGGTGGTCTCGTCGATCTGGGCCTTGATCTGCTTCACGCGCCCTTCGATCTTCTTGGAATCGCCGTAGCCTTCGACGATCGTGGTGTTGTCCTTGTCGATCGTCACGCGCTTGGCGCGGCCGAGATCGGTCAACTTGACGTTCTCAAGCTTGATGCCGATGTCTTCAGAAATGACCTGGCCGCCTGTGAGGATCGCGATATCCTCCAGCATGGCCTTGCGGCGATCGCCGAAGCCAGGGGCCTTGACGGCCGCGACGTTCAAGGTGCCGCGCAGCTTGTTGACCACGAGGGTCGCCAGTGCTTCTCCCTCGACTTCTTCGGCGAGGATGACGAGCGGCTTGCCCATCTTGGCGACCTGCTCGAGCAATGGAAGCAAGTCCTTCATGCTGCTGATCTTCTTTTCATTGATCAGGATGAGCGGCTCTTCCACGGAACATTCCATCCGCTCCGCATTGGTGACAAAATAAGGAGAGATGTAGCCGCGATCGAACTGCATGCCCTCGACCACATCCAGCGAGGTGGTCATCGACTTGGCTTCTTCCACGGTGATGACGCCGTCCTTGCCGACCTTTTCCATCGCTTCGGCGATGAGATCGCCGATGGTCTTGTCGTTGTTGGCCGAAATCGTACCGACCTGCGAGATCTCGGTCTTGTTCTGACAAGGCTTGCTAAGCTTCTTGAGCTCGGCGGTGATGGCTTCGACGGCCTTGTCGATGCCTCGCTTGATCTCCATCGGATTGGCGCCGGCGGTGATGTTCTTTGCGCCTTCCCGGAAGATAGCCTGGGCTAACACGGTGGCGGTGGTGGTGCCGTCCCCGGCGATATCGCTGGTCTTGCTGGCCACTTCGCGAACCAGTTGGGCGCCCATGTTTTCATAGGGGTTTTTCAGTTCGACTTCCTTGGCGACCGTCACGCCGTCCTTGGTGATGGTCGGGGCGCCGAATTTCTTATCGAGAATCGCATTGCGGCCTTTCGGGCCGAGAGTTGCCTTCACGGCGTCTGCGAGCTGGTTCACCCCTTTCAGGATGGCCGCCCGTGCCGCATCGCCGTACATAAGTTGTTTTGCCATTATCGTTCCTCCGTTTTAGTCAAAAGTTGAAAAAGTTTGAAAGTTGTAACGTGCAACAGTCAGAAAGCGTCTTGAACCACTTCTCACGTGCCAACTTTCTCACTGTATTAAGATGTTACGCCGTAAAGATGCCCAGGATGTCTTCTTCCTTGAGGATCAAGCACTCCTCGTCCTCAATCCGAAGCTTGCTGCCAGAATACTTGTCGAACAACACATGATCGCCGATCTTGACGTTCTCCACTTTCTTGCCGACCGCTTGGACCACTCCCCGTTGCGGCTTTTCTTTGGCGGAATCCGGCACATAAATCCCACCGGAGGTCCGCTCTAATTCCTCGGTGTAGGTGACAAACACTCGTTCACCCAAAGGCTGAAACCCCTTGGCAACGTTCTTCTTTTCCTTCTCAGCTGTACCCATGGCAGAACCTCCTCCTGATGAAAGTGAACTCGTTAGGTGTTGACGGTTGAAAGAGTTGGCTGAACTTGTGCGATCCAGGCAGCCTGTGACTCACGATTGAGATAGGCCTTCGTTCACCTAAGTCAAGAGGGGGGACGAAGTGATTTTTATTATCTCTGGTCGCTTCGGCCCCTGCAGAGATTCATGCAGCACAACCTATTGCAAAATAAGCACTCTTTTTGAATTGTTCAGGCGTGATCCGGATCGATGGGATATCATGTCCGCAAGCGGTCAAAGTCTTTGATGTCTTTTTTGATGTAGTCACGGAGGCGTTTGATGATGCGGGCTTCCAGTTGACGGGTCCGCTCCTTCGTGATGCCGTATTTGTCGCCCAGATCATCCAAGGTCAGGGGTTGGTCGGACAGAATACGATTTCTGAGAATATCTTCGTCTCGTTCTTCCAGGGTTTTGATGAACTCGGCAAGTTTGGCCCTGAAGATGGTTTTGAGCTGATGATCGGCGAGTTGTTCGTCCGCCGGTTCTTGGTGGGACGGCAAGACATCCAGCAGGGTATGTTCCTGATCCTCGCCGATCGGTTGGTCGAGCGAAAGCTCCCAGTTGCCCAGACGCTGATCCATTTCAACCACATCGCGTTCGCGTACATTCAAACGATCCGCGAGTAACTTCGTGTCCGGTGCGAAGCCTTCCCGTTCCAGCTTGGCCTTCTCCTTTTTGAGGTTGTAGAACAGCTTTCGCTGATCCTGCGTCGTCCCGACTTTGACGAGTCGAAAGGTGTGCAGGAGGTATCGGAGAATATAAGCGCGCGACCACCAGGCGGCGTAGGCATAGAAGCGTACGTTTTTCGAGGGATCGAATTTCTTGATGGCTTGCATCAGGCCGACGTTCCCTTCCTGAATCAGATCCATGTGGTCGGCACCGGTATGGAGGTACTCGGCGGCAATCGAAACCGACACGCGGAGGTTGGCCATGATCAGTTTCACGGCCGCTTCACGGCTCCCGTGGGTAAGGTACTCCTGAAACAGCTGCAGCTCTTCTTCCTTTGACAGGTAGGGGTATCGGCGGACTTCGGCAAGGTACTGCTGCAAGGCCGTGATTGGCGCCACGGCCGTGGTGTCGGCGGGCTGCCGTCCGCCAGAGGCCGGGATGTCCAGTACCACCGGCGTTGCTTCGGCCTCGACGATCTCATCATCGGAGGGTTCAAGGATTTCTGGTTCTAGGGCGTCGCCTGTCTCCTCCTGTGAATGGTCACGACCGTTCATGATAGGTGCGTGACTATAACAGAATGAATGAACGGCACAAAGGCTGTCGTATGGAAGGAAGAGGGGCCTACGGGTAACGCCTATGCGCTCCCCCTGTGCGGAGGAGATTCTGTTGGTCTTTTCATT
>JABMDK010000014.1:255241-259936 GCA_015903995.1 Nitrospira sp. | reverse complement strand
AGATCGCCTGGCTCGTCTCCTTGCCGTTGCTCGGCGGGGCGATGTTGCGGATGGTAGCCGGATGGAGCGCCGATTGGCTCGGTGCGAGATCGACGGCCGTGGCCATTCTTGTGGCCGAGTTCCTGGTGTTGTGCTGGGGCTGGCTCGGTGTCACCGGGTACGGAGAAGCGCTGGTGTTTTCGGCCTGCCTGGGTGTTGGCGGAGCGAGTTTCGCGGTCGCGCTCCCGATTGCAAGCCGAGCCTATCCGCTATCGGCACAAGGATTTGTGCTTGGTATCGCTGCATCGGGGAATATCGGTACGGTGTTGATCCTGTTTTTGGCGCCGCGTTGGGTTGCCGCACTGGATTGGCATCAGGCCTGCGGGATCATGGCCGGGGTTGTTGCGGCGACGCTGTTGGGATTTGTGCTGGCGGTGCCGTACGCAACACCGGCTCCTGGGTCCGATGCCGTGGCGTGGTGGCACCATGCGGTGCAGTTGATTCACCGCCGGTCGGCCTATTGGCTCTCGTTCCTCTATGCGATCACGTTCGGCGGTTTTGTGGGACTGTGCAGTGTGCTTCCCCTGCTGCTGCACGATGTCTATCGGATCGATGCGATTGAGGCCGGTGCGGTGGCGGCTGTGTGCGGGCTCATGGGGAGTGTAATCCGTCCGGTCGGCGGCTATGTTGCGGATCGTCAAGGAGGGCTGCGGGCACTCTATT
Organism: Nitrospira sp.; assembly: GCA_015903995.1. Lineage (GTDB taxonomy): Bacteria > Nitrospirota > Nitrospiria > Nitrospirales > Nitrospiraceae > Nitrospira_D. Next base: position 259,234 of record JABMDK010000014.1, on the reverse strand, counting down.
ATGTCCTGCCGGTGATTGCGGGGGCGGTGGTGGCGGTAATCAGTCCATCGCAAACCATGGCGGTCGTAATGATGGTGCTGGCCACGGCGGCGATGGGATTCGGCAACGGCGTGGTGTTTCAGCTGGTTGCCGAATGGTTTCCCAAGGACATTGGGTTGGCGTCCGGTGTGGTGGGGGCTTCGGGGGCCATCGGCGGATTTCTGTTGCCGATACTCATCGGGACGATGAAGGAACTCTCGGGTAGTTACGAATCCGGGCTCTGGCTGTTCGCCGGGTTCACGGTCTGTGCCTGGGGCACGGTAATCGTCGCGCTGCGGGCCGACAGGTCTTCGCCGGCCGAATTATCCTCCTGAGATCCTCCGATTCTCGTTAGTCCCTAAAAAAACCATGTTCAAGGTTCAGTCTGAAATGCTAGATTGGTTGCCGTATGCCCACGCCGTTCAACCACATTGAAGACGCGATCCGAGACATTAAGAAGGGGAAGTTCATTATTCTGGTCGACGATGAAGACCGGGAAAATGAAGGGGATCTGGTCATCGCCGCGGAAAAGGTCACCCCCCAGGATGTCAATTTCATGGCCAAACATGCGCGTGGACTGATTTGTCTGGCCCTGACACCTGAGCGGGTTGAGGAGCTCCAGTTGCCGCAGCAGGCTTCCGAAAATACCGCCACCTTCGGTACCGCCTTTACTGTCTCGATCGATGCGCGAAAAGACATCACGACGGGAATTTCGGCGGCCGATCGAGCGAAGACCATTCATATCGCGATCGACCCCAAGACGAAGCCGCGGGATCTTGCGCGACCTGGTCACGTGTTTCCGCTCAAAGCCCAAACCGGCGGCGTGCTCCGCCGGGCCGGGCAAACCGAGGGGTCCGTCGACTTGGCCAGGCTCGCGGGGCTCCGGCCTGCCGGGGTGATTTGTGAGATCATGAATGCCGACGGCACGATGGCCCGGGTGCCCGAGCTGACGAAGTTTGCCAAGCTTCACAAGCTGAAGATGGTGACGGTGAAAGCCTTGATCGAATACCGCATGAGGCGAGAGACCTTCGTTACGCGTATGGCGAGTGCGCGCTTGCCCACGACGTTCGGCGAGTTTGAGGCGGTGGCGTTTGAGAACCAAATCGACGGCGTGACACATATTGCCTTGGTGAAGGGCCCGGTCGACATCGAGATGCCGACCCTTGTTCGTGTCCATTCAGGCTGTCTGACGGCCGATGCGCTGGGCTCGTTGCGGTGTGATTGTCGCGATCAACTCCATCGCGCGATGGAGGTCATTCAGAAGGAAGGGCGAGGCGTCTTGCTCTATCTCAATCAAGAAGGTCGAGGCATCGGGTTACTGAACAAGATCAGAGCCTATGGGCTGCAGGATCACGGGAGTGATACGGTCGAAGCCAATCTACAGCTGGGCTTTAAGGCGGATCTCCGCGACTATGGGGTCGGCGCACAAATTTTAGCGAAGCTGGGCCTGCGGCAGATTCGGTTGATTACGAACAACCCCCGAAAGATCGTCGGGATCGAAGGGTACGGTCTCAAGGTGGTCGAACGTGTTCCCATCGAGATCTCTCCACGCGCCGCGAATGTCCGGTACTTGCGCACGAAGAAGAATAAGATGGGGCATCTGCTCAAGAAGGTCTGAGGGGGCCTATCCGGTACCGGCCTGATCCTCCGAGCAGCGGGGCAATACGAGTATCCGAAGATGAGACATCGAAAAGTGGGACGCTCCGGGACAAGGCTCCGGTTCGGTATCGTCGCTGCACGATTCAATCACCGGATCACCGGCAAGCTGCTTCATGCCTGCACCGATATGCTTGAGGAGTGTGGTGTGGCTGCAACAGACATTCAGAGCGTGCGGGTTCCGGGGGCATTTGAAATTCCGCTGGTTGCTCGCACCATGGCCCAGTCAGGCCGATTTGATGCGGTGATTTGTTTGGGGGCGGTGATTCGTGGTGATACCCCCCATTTTGACTATATTTGCTCGGAGGTAAGTCGGGGGATCGGTCAGGCCGCATTGGACACGGAGGTGCCGATCATCTTTGGTGTGTTAACAACCGACACGGTGGCTCAAGCAGAGGAGCGAGCGCACCCAGGGAAATTCAACCGAGGCGGCGAGGCGGCGAAGTCCGCGATTGAGATGGTGAGGGTGATGCGGATGATCAGGGGAGAGGTTCGCAAGTTGGAACGTGAAAAGTCGACAAGTCAAGGCGGACGAATGCAGGAGAGAGGGAAACGATGATCTCCGCGAGGCTCTTTTGTTCAGCTTCATGCGTGGCAACTGTTCAACTTTCTAATATTCCCACTGTGTAGCCATGGGTTCTCGTCACCAAGCGCGCGAACGGGCCTTGCAGATTCTGTTTCAGCACGACATTCACGGGAAGGCCGGCGTGCAGCTTGACGATTTTTGGCGTGAATGCGCGGCGTCCGATGAGTCGCGAGCGTTCGCGGAACGGTTGGTGCAGGGTGTGTTGGAGCACAAAAAGGAGCTCGATGTCACGATCGGCAAGTATGCGACGAATTGGACCGTGAACCGCATGCCGATCGTCGACCGCAACATCTTGCGTGCCGGACTGTACGAGTTGCTGTGGCTGGATGAGGTGCCTGCCAAGGTCACGATGGACGAAGCCATCGAACTGGCGAAGAGTTTCGGCGACGAGGATGCCTCAAAATTCGTGAACGCGGTGCTTGATAAAGCCTTGGCGACCGAGTCGCGGCTGGCCTCCAAGCGCGCCGGAGTGGCGCGCGTGAAGCGTGAAGTGTGAAGTGTATCGCGCGCGAGGCTCAACTCTGCGAACGACGCTTCACGAGATACGAGCAACGAGAAAATTATGATTGAACGGTATACACGTCCCCGGATGAAAGCGATCTGGGATCTGAAGCATAAGTACGAGATCTGGCTGGAGGTTGAGCTGTACGCCTGTGAGGCCTTCGAGCGCGCCAAGCAGGCGCCGCGCGGGACGGCGGCGAAAATCCGAAAGAAGGCCAAGATCGATGTCGACCGAATTGCCGAAATCGAACAGGTCACTAAGCATGATGTGATCGCCTTTCTCGAATCGCTCATGGATACGGTGGGATCGGAACATCGGTTTCTCCACATGGGACTCACGTCTTCGGACATCGTCGACACCTCACTGGCCGTGCAAATGACCGAGGCACTGGACCTCATCTTGGAAGGGGTCGAACGGTTACTGGCTGTCTTGAAGCGGCAGTCGTTCCGGTACAAGGATCAGGTTATGGTGGGTCGGTCACATGGCATTCACGGGGAGCCGATCTCATTTGGTCTGAAGCTTGCCCTGTGGTACGAAGAAGTCTGCCGCCACCTCGAGCGGTTACGCCGGGTGCGGAGCGAGATTGCGGTCGGCAAATTGTCCGGCGCCATGGGGACCTTTGCACATCAGGGGCCGGATATCGAAGAGTATGTGTGTGCCAAGCTCGGGTTGAAGGCCGATCCCGTCTCGAACCAGGTCGTCCAACGGGACCGCCATGCGTCGTATGCAACGGCTCTTGCGTTGCTCGCGGCAAGCATCGAGAAATTTGCCACAGAGGTCCGTCACTTGCAGCGCACGGAAGTGCTCGAAGCCGAAGAGTATTTTTCCGAAGGTCAAAAGGGATCGTCGGCGATGCCCCACAAACGGAATCCGATTGTCTCGGAAAATCTCTGTGGTTTGGCGCGGCTCGTACGGGCCAACAGTATGGCGGCGATGGAAAACGTCGCGCTTTGGCATGAACGCGACATTAGCCATTCATCGGTCGAGCGGGTGATCATGCCGGACAGCACGATTGTGATCGACTACATGCTCGCCAAAGTCGCGGATCTGATCAATCACTTGGTCGTCTATCCTGAGCGCATGAGGCGAAACCTCGAATTGACCGGGGGGCTCGTGTATTCGCAGCGGCTGCTGTTGGCCTTGGTCGAGAAGGGGGCGCAGCGAAAAGAGTCCTATGAAGCGGTACAGCGCCATGCCATGGCTTCCTGGAGGGGAGGCGGCGCGCTACAAG
>JABMDK010000014.1:211631-255141 GCA_015903995.1 Nitrospira sp. | reverse complement strand
TCTCATCCTGCAAGGAGTGGAGGGGCTGCTGGCAGTGCTGAAGCAACAGGCGTTCCGCTATAAGAGCCAGGTCATGGTGGGGCGGTCGCATGGGATTCATGGTGAGCCCATCTCGTTTGGATTCAAGATGGCGCTTTGGTACGAAGAAGTTCGTCGGCATCAGGAGCGGCTAGGACACGCGAGAACGGAGATTGCCGTCGGTAAACTGTCCGGGGCGATGGGGACCTTTGCCCATCAAGGTCCTGAGATCGAAGACTATGTCTGTGCCCAATTGGGGTTGCGTGCCGATCCCGTCTCGAATCAGGTGGTCCAGCGAGACCGGCATGCGTCCTATGCGACGGCGCTGGCGCTGTTAGCAGCCAGCATCGAAAAAATTGCCACCGAGATCCGCCACCTACAACGCACGGAAGTGCTCGAAGCCGAAGAGTATTTTTCTGAAGGTCAAAAGGGGTCGTCGGCGATGCCGCATAAGCGGAATCCAATTATCTCGGAAAATCTCTGTGGATTGGCGCGGCTCGTGCGGGCCAATAGTCTGGCGGCAATGGAAAACGTCGCGCTGTGGCATGAGCGTGACATCAGTCATTCGTCGGTGGAACGCGTGATCATGCCGGACAGCACGATTGTGATCGACTATATGCTCGCCAAAGTCACGGATCTGATCGATCACTTGGTCGTCTATCCTGAGCGCATGAGGCGGAATCTCGAATTGACCGGGGGGCTCGTGTATTCGCAGCGTCTGCTGTTGGCCTTGGTCGAGAAGGGGGCGCAGCGAAAAGAGTCCTACGAAGCGGTACAGCGCCATGCCATGGCTTCCTGGAGGGGAGGCGGCGCACTACAAGAATTAGCCGGCAAAGACCCGTTTATTTCGCAACATCTGAAGAACAGCGAGATTGCAGCCTGTTTCAACCCCAAGTACTATCTGCGTCATCTCGATCAGATCTATCGGCGGGTGTTCGGGCGGGACAGACATCAGTCGCCCGGTATCATGAGGAAAAAGAGGAGATCATGATGCGGTCATTTGTTGCGGCACTGATACTTGTTGGCTTGATAGTCGGTCCGTGGCTATCCGATACTCGTGCCGCATCGGATCGTGAGAAACTTCTCACGGAGCCGGGAGTCTACGGCACGTTTGCGCTCTTCGCGCTGAATGAGGAGTGGGCGAAGCAAGATCCCGCGATGCGGATCGTTCGTTTGACATCGCTCAAAGGTGTGGTGGAACAGCATCGGGAGCATGTGGCCATCGATGTGTACCTGCTCCGAGGGCTTTCCGATCATGCAGACCTCTTGTTCCGGATTCATGCGGCGGAATTGCGCCAGACGCAGGAGTTTCTCCTGGATCTTAAGAGCAGCCAATTCGGGAGACACCTCAAGACGGTCGGGGTCATGCACGGGCTCACCAAAACACCGAATTATGTCCCTGGATTTTCCGAACAAATGAAGGCTGACCTGAAGGCCGTCAGTGAGCCAGGCCAGCATCCGTATGCCATCATCATTCCGATCAGGAAGTCAGCCGAGTGGTGGGGACTGGATCAGGAGAAACGGGCCGCGATGATGCAGGAACATACCGCCGTCACGCTGCCCTACTTGAAGACGGTCAAGCGGAAGCTCTATCACTCCAGCGGACTGGACGATCTGGACTTCATTACATACTTTGAAACCTCGAAGCTGGAGGACTTTCACCGCCTGGTGTTGTCGCTTGAGAACGTGCAGGAGTTTCGCTATACGAGGCGATTCGGGAATCCGACCATACTCGGGACGATGAAATCATTGGACGAGATTGTCGAGCTGTTGGCGCAGTAAGGTGAACCATAGAGGTCCGACCATGGCGACGGGCGAGCTGCTGTACGAAGGTAAGGCGAAGAAGATCTTTTCGACGGGCAATCCAGACCAGGTCGTGCAGTCTTTCAAAGACGATGCGACGGCCTTCAACGCCCAGAAACGCGGCACCATCCTCGAAAAAGGCGTCATCAACAACAAGGTCTCCGAGCGGCTGTTTCAGCTCTTGGAGCAAAACGGGATCCGGACACATTTTGTGGAGCGGTTGAATGATCGAGAAATGCTCACCAAGAAAGTCCGGATCGTCCCGATTGAAGTGGTGGTTCGGAATGTCGTCGCGGGGAGTTTGGCCAAGCGGCTCGGACTGAAAGAAGGGGATCGGATCGATCCGGCAGTGGTTGAATTCTATTATAAGAACGATGCGCTTGGAGACCCGCTGGTGAATGATGATCATCTGCGGCTGATAAATGTGGCGACTCCCGGTATCTTGCGCGAGTTGCGCGAGTTCGGACATGCGATCAATAAGGTGCTCAAGCCGTTCTTCAGTGAACGGAAGATGCAGCTCGTTGATTTCAAGCTTGAGTTCGGGGTCTTTCACAACAAACTGATCTTGGCGGACGAGATTTCTCCGGACACCTGCCGTTTCTGGGACATGACGACCGGTGAGTCGATGGATAAGGATCGGTTTCGAAAGGATATGGGGAAGATCGAGGAGGCGTATCAGGAGGTGTTGAAGAGGGTGTGCGGGTGAGGAGGGGATGGCGTGGTCGTCTTCAGTGCTCGCTGCATGCGCGCAGTTGAAGGCGACCCCGCCATCCCCTTCAAGAGGTGGTGGAGAGAGAAGTTAAGGAAGCGATGCTGCGGGCGTATTTAAATTATGGGTTGGTTGCCTCCGTGGTCGTCTGGGCGGCTATTGTGGGGGTGATGGCCTATCGGTTAAATGAGTCACCTTGGCGATGGGCGTTCGTTGCGTTGGTGTTCGCCGGAGGGGTGACCATTGCGGTGATCCTCTGGATCAAGAAATATGTAGATCGGTTGAATGAAGCGGGAGAGAAGCAGGAGAGCAAGTCGTGAAAGCCAAAATTTATGTGACGTTGAAACAGGGGATTCTTGATCCGCAGGGTAAGGCGATCGAGCATGCGCTGGACTCGTTGGGGTTTAAGCATGCAGCGAATGTGCGTATCGGGAAATACATGGAGCTAGATCTCGATGAAAAGGATAAGGCCAAGGCCGAAGTTGCGGTCAGGTCGATGTGCGAAAAGCTCCTGGCGAATACGATTATTGAAGACTATCGGTATGAATTGACTGCGTAACTCCCTGTGAGGCGTGCCGTATGAATATCGGTGTTCTTGTATTTCCAGGTAGCAATTGTGACCATGACTGTGCCCATGTTTTTAAAGATGTGCTGGGGCAGGATGTGACGATGGTCTGGCACAAGGAGCCGTCATTAGCCGGCTTGGATGCGGTTATCCTGCCCGGTGGATTCTCGTATGGCGACTATCTCCGGACCGGTGCGATTGCGCGGTTTTCTCCGGTCATGCAAGCGGTCAAGCTGTTCGCGGCTGAAGGGAAATTGGTGCTCGGAATCTGCAATGGATTCCAGATTCTGTTGGAGGCCGGTTTATTGCCTGGCGCCATGTTGCGGAATAAGTCATTGCATTTTATTTGCCGGGAGACCTACGTGAAAGTGGAGAATGCCGCGACCCCGTTTACGAATATGTGCAAGCCCGGCCAGGCCCTCAAAATCCCGATTGCTCATGCGGACGGGAACTATTACACCGATCCGGTGACGTTGGCCGGCCTTCAGGCAAATGCCCAAGTAGTCTTTCGCTATTGTACGGCTGAGGGCAAGGTGACACCGGAAGCTTGTCCGAACGGCTCGCTGGACAATATCGCCGGACTTCGCAATGGGGAGGGGAATGTCCTGGGTATGATGCCACATCCGGAACGATGTGCCGAGGCGCTGTTGGGGAATGAAGATGGACGGGCTATCTTTCAATCGATGATCGCGTTCTTAGAGCGGAAGACGGCGGCACCTGTGCGGTGAGTGTCCACCGTCTCGGTCAAGGTCGATGACTCAAGGATTGAAGATGTCCCATCGGCAAGGTAAAGTATAGAATGTGTCAGCGGACATTTCACCCATTTCTTAATATAAGGAGGATCGAGATGAAGCGTGTTGCGGCAGTGATAGCAGCAGTCGGTCTGTTGGCCTTGGGTTCGGGTGCTACGGTGTTTGCTGCGACGGATGACGGCAGCAAAATCACGATCAAGAGTCCGGCAGCTGGTGCCAAGGTAGGGAAAGACATCGAACTCGTCTACGAACTGACCAAGGGCAGCCAGGCGACACATGCCCATTGTTTTGTGGATGGGGAATACCAAAAAGGGTGGGATAAGAAGACGGTTAAGGGGATGACTCCCGGTACTCATGAAATCAAGGTCGTTGCAGCCGATAAGGATCATCAAACGTTAGCCGCGGAAGCGTCCGTCAAGGTTGAAGTTCAGTAACCATTCGGGTGTACGAGATAGATCTACGAGCCGGCGAGGTGCCAAGCTGGCACCTCGCCGGTTGTGACAGCGAACAGCTTGCAGTTGGTGCATGTCCCGAGGGCACATCATTCGCAGGTCAGAATTTACCGCAGCACGATTTGTTGTTGTGACCGTTAGGGCATGATGCAGGCTGGCACACCACTCATTACCAAAGATCTCATCGCTCAGCACAACCTCACCGGTGAGGAATACCAAAAGATCATCGCTATTCTTGGGCGTGAGCCCAATCTCACGGAACTCGGTATGTTCTCCGTGATGTGGTCCGAGCACTGTTCCTACAAAAGTTCACGCGTGCACTTAAAGAAGCTGCCGACGACCGGGCCTCGTGTCGTCCAGGGGCCAGGGGAAAATGCCGGGGCCGTCGACATCGGCGACGGGCTCTGTGTGGTGTTCAAGATGGAATCGCACAACCACCCGTCGTTTATCGAGCCCTATCAAGGCGCGGCTACGGGAGTGGGGGGCATTCTGCGCGACATCTTTACGATGGGGGCACGCCCGATTGCGCTGCTCGATTCTCTCCGGTTCGGAGAATTGCACTCGCTGAAAAATCGCCACATCATGAAGGGAGTCGTGGCGGGGATTGCCGGTTACGGTAACTGCATGGGCGTTCCCACCGTGGGTGGCGAGATCGTGTTTAACGATATCTATGCGCTCAATCCGTTGGTCAACGTGTTTTGTCTTGGCGTGGCCCATCAGGACAAAATCTTCCGAGGCACGGCTGCCGGCGTCGGGAATCCCGTGATCTATTTCGGCTCCAAAACGGGCCGCGATGGGATTCATGGGGCGACGATGGCGTCCGATTCGTTCGACGACCAATCAGAGCAGAAACGGCCGACCGTCCAAGTTGGGGACCCCTTTACCGAAAAGTTGCTGCTTGAAGCGTGCCTGGAACTGATGGAGCGCGATCTGCTCGTCGGGATTCAAGACATGGGCGCTGCAGGGCTGACGAGTTCTTCCTGTGAAATGGCTTCTCGCGCCGGCAACGGGATTGATCTGGATCTCACGGTGGTGCCGCGGCGCGAGCCCGGTATGACGCCCTATGAGATCATGCTGTCTGAGTCTCAAGAGCGCATGCTGATGGTGGCGAAAGCCGGCAAGGAAGACGAATGCATCGAGATTTGCCGGAAGTGGGATCTGGACGTCGCCGTGGTCGGGAAAGTGACGGCCGATGGAATTTTGCGTGTCCTGGATCAGGGAAAGATTGTAGCAGAAATTCCGGCGAAGGCCTTGGCGGATGACGGCCCTCGCTACGAACGGCCCTATCAGCCGCCGGCCTATCAGGATATGCTGACGAACCTGAACTACGACGCCCTTCCCGACGTGAAAGATGCGGATGTGGCCTTACTGGCCTTGTTGGAGTCGCCGACGATCGCCAGCAAGCGATGGGTGTACGAGCAGTACGATCATATGGTGCGGACGAATACGATGGTCCGCCCCGGTTCCGATGCGGCGGTGGTGCGGATCAAAGGCACAAAAAAGGCCGTGGCGATGACGGTGGATTGCAATAGCCGCTATTGCCTGTTGAATCCCTATGAAGGGGCCCGGCTGGCCGTGGCGGAAGCGGCGAGAAATCTGGTCTGCTCCGGTGCCGTGCCGATCGGCTTGACGGATTGTCTCAATTTTGGAAACCCTGAGCGCCCCGATATCATGTGGCAGTTTGCGATGGCGATCGAAGGCATGAAAGACGCCTGCGAGCATTTCCAAATCCCCATCGTGAGCGGGAACGTCAGCTTTTATAACGAAACCAACGGACTCTCCATTTATCCAACCCCCATGTTGGGTATGGTTGGGTTGATCGATGACGCGGAACGGACGATGATCCAGTGGTTCAGGCAGGAAGGCGACGAGATCCTCTTGCTCGGCTCCGCTCGTGAGGATTTGGGTGGATCGGAGTATCTCAAGGTCGTGCATGCCCGTGAACAGGGATCGCCGCCCTATCTCAGCCTGGCTACGGAAAAGGCGCTCCATGATTGTGTGCTGTCCCTGATTCAGAATGGGCTTCTGCGATCCGCACATGATTGTTCGGAAGGTGGAGCCGTGGTCGCATTGGCTGAAAGCTGTATCTCCGGACCGGAACGGGCGTTTGGTGCTGTGGTAAACTTGACCAGAGGTCGGCTTCGAAAAGACGCCGTGCTCTTCGGTGAAAGTCAATCGCGGGTGGTGGTTTCCGCAAAGCCGGTCGATCGACAGGCGATTCTCTCCCAGGCGAAGCGCTTCGGTGTCCCGGTGGAAGTGATCGGTGCTGTTTCCGGTGAACGGCTGGTTGTGTCTGTGGGAGATGAAGGTTCAATGGAACAGGTGATCGATCAGCCGGTGAAAACATTATATGATCGGTGGGCATTTTCCTTGGGACAAACGCTGAACCAAGCGTAGCCAAGTGGACCGTTGAGGGTCATGCACAAAGAACTCCCAATCCTATCGCCTGATAAGTTCCACGATGAATGCGCCGTCTTCGGCGTCTACGGCCACGAAGAAGCCGCCAATCTGACGTATTTGGGCTTGTACGCGTTGCAGCATCGAGGGCAAGAGGCATCCGGAATTGTCGCGGGAGATGGAGAGCACGTATTCGTGCAAAAAGGCATGGGCCTTGTCGCCGACATTTTCAACAAATCTGTGCTGGAGAAACTACCCGGCCACATGGCTGTCGGACACAATCGCTATTCCACGACCGGCGGCAACGATTTGAAGAATGTGCAGCCCCTGACCGTGAATTTCGCGCTGGGAAATTTGGCCTTGGCGCACAACGGGAATCTCATCAATGCCCAGATGCTCCGACACGAATTGGAAGCCTACGGGGCGATTTTTCAGTCTACATCTGACAGCGAAGTCATTATCCACCTCATTGCCCACTCACGAGCAGACTCCTTTCTTGCACGTGTCGTCGATGCGCTGAATCAGGTGCGGGGTGCGTTCTCGGTTGTCTTGATGACCGACAACGGGCTGATCGCCGCTCGTGATCCCTACGGCCTCCGTCCGTTGTGCATCGGACGCTTGCGCAGCAGCTGGATTGTGGCGTCCGAGACCTGTGCATTCGACTTGCTCGATGCCGAGTATGTTCGAGAGTTGGAGCCAGGTGAGCTGATTGTCATCAGCGACCAGGGGCTCGACAGTCACCATCCGTTTCCCAGGCAGCATCCGGCCATGTGCGTGTTCGAGTATGTCTATTTTGCCAGGCCTGACAGCCGAATCTTCGGAGAGCACACGGTCTATACCACGCGAAAGGCGCTGGGACGGCAACTGGCTCAGGAGGCGTGGGTGCCGGCAGATATCGTCATTCCTGTTCCGGACTCCGGCGTGCCGGCAGCGCTTGGTTATGCCGAAGGGGCGGGCATTCGATTTGAAACCGGTTTGATCCGCAACCACTATGTCGGGCGGACGTTCATTGAGCCAGAACAGTCGATTCGGCACTTCGGGGTCAAGGTCAAGCTGAATGCCGTGCCTGAAGTGTTGGATGGGAAACGGGTCGTCGTCATCGACGATTCGTTGGTTCGTGGCACGACGAGTCGAAAGATCGTCAAGATGATTCGACAAGCCGGGGCGAAAGAAGTCCACATGCGAATCAGTTCGCCGCCGATCATCTCGCCCTGTTTCTACGGAATCGATACCCCGACGAAAAAAGAGCTGATCGCATCCGATCACTCAACGGAAGAAATCTGCAAGTACATCACCGCCGACAGCTTGGCCTATCTTAGCCTTGATGGCATGCTCAAATCTGCGCCGAAGACCCCTGATCAGTACTGTACGGCTTGTTTTACGGAGCGCTACCCGCTCCCGTTTACCCGTGCAGAAGAACTGCAGCTAGGACTCTTCGAGTCAGCGCGTTGAGTGGGTAGGGTTCCTACGACATGATGCCTTCGGAACAAGACGACGAAAAAGAGCTGCAACCAAGAGGTCGACCGCGAGTGCCGGTCGACTATCCCGTCCAATTCACGGCAGACGAAGGGGCAGGTCATGGGACGGTGAGGAACCTGACACTCGCCGGCGGTGAGGTTGACAGTCAGATCCAGCTCCCTATTGGGGCGTGCGTACGTCTTCAAGTACAACCTCCGGGTGCCCGGCCTCCGATCATCATTGCTTTTGCCATCGTCCGATGGAAGCAAGATGATCGATTCGGACTTGAGTTCGTTCGATTCGAGGGGAAGGCCAAGGACCAGCTCAAGGATATGCTGAACCAGCACGAAGGCCCTGCCGAAGAGTAGTTTCCTTCCTCCGCCGCGGTTGCCGCTCTAAAAATTGCCATGGTAGGATGAAGCTCTTGGTGGCCGTTGGCTTGAGCGAGGCGAGAACGCCGTTGGAGGATCGTTTGGAGTCTCCTGCAATTGATTGCGAGAGCTCGGAGCTTGTTTCGAAAGGGAGGTCGCAATGAGAAAGCTGTTCTTGGCGTTCGGGGTGTTGACCGTCCCAATGTTGTGTGCCTCGGATTGTTTCAGGTGGGAGAGAAAGCCCCATCCTTCACCCTTGCTGCCATCACCGGTGAAACCGTGTCGCTCGAGTCCTATAAAGGTAAAGTTGTGGTGTTGGGACTCTTCCACATCTGTGACCCTTGTATGATGCAGGGGAGTGCGTTACAGAAAGTATATGAGTTGACACAAGGCAAGAATGTGGCAGTGCTGGGCGTCAATTCGTCAGGGAATGCGAAACGAGAGGTCGGCGAATTCTTGTCTGGCTTCCCGGTTAAGATCACCTACCCTTATTTGTTAGATCCAGCCAAGGTGACTGATAAGCTGTATGGTGGGGGGAAGTTTATTCCCAATGTGTATGTGATCGACCAGCATGGCGTCATCAGCTGGCAGCGAGTCGGCAATATGGACTTGGCAGGAGCCGATGTGATTGTGGTCGAGGTTGAGAAGCTGTTGGCAGGCGGAAATAAGATGTAGCGGGAGAGGGCTGATGGTTCTCTGTGCTGGCTGACCATCCCCTATTGAACGCAAAAGTTGGCGGTGGTTGATCAATGTGTACTGTAAGAGGAACAACAGCCCCGCGAGATAAAAATGGTGCGGAGAGGAGACGAAGAAACGATGGATGAGATGGAGGCGGGGAAACAGAAGTTTCTAGAAGTGGTCCAGGGAATTGACGGGGCCGTCCAAGTCGTGATTCCGGTCACACCCTCCAACAGCATGTTCTTGATCTCGCTGACGAAAGGGCCGAATCGTAAATTTATCACCGTGCCAGAGGATGACATTCTTGACTTGCCTCACGAGGCAGGCATCCAGACGAAAGTCACCAAGACGATCACGGATGCCATCGGGGCTCTGTGATTTCTGTGGGTCATGAATTCCCACGGATAAGTCGCCGGTTCTTGCAATGAAACAAATCTTACCCGATATCTGGCAATGGTCGTGGTTTTCCGACGAGAAACAGCTCGACTTCAACGGATTGTTTCTGATGATCGGCGAACATAAGATCTTGGTAGACCCACCCCCGATGACGGCCGAAGCGAGAGCGGTCGTCCGCCGCCATGAGCCGATCGACTACATCATCATCACGAACCGAGATCATCTCCGAGAGGCTGCGATCTATCAGGCAGAGCTCAGGTGTCAGCTGCGGGTGCCGGAAGCCGATGCCGCCCAGATGGATGTGAAACCGGCAAAGACCTACAAGGATGGCGAGTTATTACCAGGCGGGATATGGGCGATCCATCTGAAGGATCAAAAGTCGCCGGGTGAGTCTGCATTGTTTATTGAACGAGGGCGAGGTGTGCTGATTGTCGGGGATGCGTTGATCGGCAAACCGCCCGGTTCCGTTCGTCTGCTTCCGGCCGAAAAGTATGCGGATGTCCCAAAGGCTAAGGAGGGGCTCTGCCGCCTCTTGAAGTACGACTTCGATAGCCTGCTTGTCGGAGACGGTTCCTCCATCCTGGTCGGTGGGAAACAGCAAGTGGCACGGCTCTTATCCGTGACCTCATGACAGTACGTCACAGCCTCTCCGAAGAGTTGAATCGGCAAGGCAACGAGCATTTCTCACGAGGGTACTACACGGAGGCCTATATCTGTTATGCCAAGGCGCTTGAGTATGATCGGCTTACCGGTGATCGACGTGCCTTGGTCGCCACCCTTGGCAACTTGGGGAATATCTGCGCAGTCAGCGGACGACGCGATGCTGCCCAGGCGAATTATCAGGAGGTCTTGGAATTGCAAAAAGTCCTCGGTGATGAAAAGGGCATCGGGACGACGCTGGCAAATCTGGGGAACCTTCGGGCTGATGCCGGCGAATGGGATCGGGCACGGGCCTATTATCTGGAGGCCCTTGACCTCATGACCAAGACTCATGATGAGCCGGCTCAAGCCGTCCTGTTCTCGGACCTTGGCCTGGTGGCTCGTGAAACCGGTTCCTTTGAGGAGGCCATTCAGTTGTACGAGCGGTCGTTGGAGTTGATGCGCCGGTTGGGTAATCTGGGTGGTGTTGCGGACGCTTGGCGCATGATCGGCCGCACGTTCCTGATGCAAAAACGCTACGATGAGGCTACCGCTTGTTGCCAAACCAGCCAGTCGGTCGCCGAGCGGTTAGGCGACGAGCTTCGTGCCGGTGGCGCCCGATACTTGCTGGCTCAATGTTATGAGGACCTGGGGCGTTTACAGGAAGCAGCAGATCTCCTCGAACAGGTGGTGTCCATGGATCGTAAGTATCGCCTGCCGAAACTGGAAGAAAACACGCAGCGCCTGCACGCACTTCGCGTCCGTCTTGCCGATCCGTATCAATCGCGATCTGGCCGAGGGACGCAGGTATGACAGAGCCGGTCGCTTCAACGTGGGCTCAGCTTCGTGCTGACTTGATGCGGTCTTTCCCTCAGTTTTACGAATTGGAGTCCAACGGCCCGCTCCTCATGGATCTTGGTGGAGATGGCTGGCTCTTGGAAGTCAGGCAGGATGGGAGAGTCCTTTGCCAGTATGGGGTGGCGATGGATGATGTTATGGCGCTGATGTCGGAAGGGACACCGGAGGATTTAGGAACCGATGAAGTCGCGAAGCAGGCCAAGTACTTTCTTCAGCCGGCTGTCGCCAAATACCGGACGCTCCTCCTTCAATCCGGATTTGTTGAGGAGACGGAGATGACTGATGAGTTTGTGGCAGTCACATTTGCACGAGATGCGGATCTGCAGAATCGCGCCAAACTGGAAGATCTCCTCCGATGGTGCCGCAGACAAATCGGAAACGCATCGTGACTCAGCGAATCACGACCTTCGACGAATTTCGGGACGCCGTCTCAGCCTATCGATTGCCACGGGTATTGTTGGCCGCGCTGGATCGGAAACGCATCGTGACTCAGCGAATCACGACCTTCGACGAATTTCGGGACGCCGTCTCAGCCTATCGATTGCCACGGGTATTGTTGGCCGCGCTGGATCTGGATCTCTTTACGACGATCGGTGACCGATCATGGACGATTCCTGATCTTGCCAAGGAGCTCAAGGTCAGTGAACGGGGGTTGAGCATCCTGTGTCGTAATCTTGCAGCGGTCGGGGTATTGCAGAAAAAAAGAGTTAGGTATAAGAACAGCCGGTTGGGAGCGACAGCGCTGAATGCCCACCATCGTGCCTATCGTGGCGGCTATTTGAAGTTGATCAAGAGCCATTGGGCGGACTGGATACGGATCTCGGAGTCCGTGCGGAGTGGCCTGCCGATCGACCATGATATTCCGGACAACCCGGACTATCGTCGACAATTCACGTGGGCTATGCACCACAGGACCTTGGAAATTGCCCCGGCAATTGCAACCCAGATTCCTTTAGCTCATTCCCAAACACTGCTGGACCTTGGTGGAGGCCCAGGCACCTACGCCATGGCGTTTCTTGCGAAGCACCCAATGCTTCATGCCACCGTCTGTGATCGAGAGGCCGCGCTTGAGGTCGCCAAAGAAATCGCCAGCACGCACAAAGCGAGGCGGCGACTTTCCTATCTCCCGCTTGATTTCTCCAACGAGCCTATTCCTGGTATGTATGATGTGATCTGGTATTCGAATGTGCTCCATATTTATTCGCCCGAAGAGAACAAGGCTATTTTCCGTCGAGTTTGGGCGGCATTGAGGCCTGGTGGCCGATTCATCATCCAAGACGCGTTTTTGCACGATCGCGAAGGTTTGTACCCAGTAGAAGCCAGTCTGTTTGCTGTGTCGATGCTGTTGTTCACGCGAGGTGGAGATACCTATTCCACAGCGGAAACGACGAGATGGCTGAAAGAAGCCGGATTCGTCGGTGTCAAGCCGGTGCGGCTCAAGAAAGGGACGGGGGACTGGGAGGGCGGCATTCTGGAGGCGTCGGTTCCTGGCCCACCCCCAAAAACGACCGTCCGCCGAACACGATCAAGCAGAAATAGAAAAGCCCACTGACTCCGCTGGCCATCATGGAGACAATACCTTCTGAATCCTTTGCCGGTGTCTGAAGAATCGTTGCCACGTCCATTGCCAACCCAACTGTGGCGTAGAAGACGCAAACCGCTGGTGCCCATCGAAACTGGAACCAAATCAACAGAGCGAGTCCAAGCGGTATGAGAATGAAAAAGCTGATCTTCCAATCCATGACCATCGGAGTGGAGGCGCCATTCTGTATGAAGAGAAACCCTGTTTCAACGATGAGGGTGCTGAGTATCAGTGCCAGCAAAGGGCGTAGTTCCATCCGGTGACTATAGACTGTTGAAGAAAAGTTCGGCAATGGGTGCCTGGTTGTCGTGAAGTTGTGAGTCTGGTCGATGATAGGACACCATTATCGTTCAGGTCGCCCTGAGACGGCTTTTTTGATACGACCTTCGGGAGAAGTGCTCCAGGGGCTCGACGCGTTTCTCCCTCTCATCCCTAACCTCCCAGGCGGGAGGCTTCTGCTGTGGTGGTTAGGGTTCCCATCAGCAAAGCTATTGCATGGTTGCACGCCATCGGTATCAATGGTTTGGCAAAGCCTAGCTCCCTAGCCGACACGACTGACGAAGCGGGTCCTTTTTTTCTTCAGGCCCCTCTTTCGAGGGGATTCTTCCTACAGCGAGGAATTTACGGACGATCTACCCTCTTTCAAAATGCGTACAGCTGTTTGGAGGGTAGACATATGTTGCACCGATGGGTTGTGTCGGCGAGTTTTTCTGGTCTGACTGATCAACTGCGGGGTGGTGCTTACCAGAACGCTTCAAAGATTTTGAGCCGGCTAGTCGCAGTCGTCTTATGTTTCTCATTCTCTATCGGACAGGCTTGGGGAGAAATCGACACTGAAGAAAAAAGGACGATTGTGGCGGCAGGGTTTGGGTATCAAATCGGTATCGTCTCGACGATTGCGGTAAAGGTGTATGACGCTGAATCGGGCGACATCTTGTCCGATGAAATTTATGAACTATCCGTTAAAGAAAGCGACGGTGTGAAGTCGAGTGGTGGGCCGCGTATTTTTGCTGGTGGAGTTGGACTTGGCGCTACAGATCTCTCTAATTTTGTATTGCGGGTCTATGATGCTAACACCGGAGTGTTCCAATGGGAGGGGCGACTCAATTTGGTACAGCCTGTCGGGAAGGCAGGAGGGCAGGTCGTATCGACCGTGTTGCCACGGCAGGCAACTGTCAGGAGATGGCAGGTTGTTGACGCGATGATCGAGCAGCCGGTGTTTTTGCTGCGAGCCATGGATGTGGCGACCGGTAGGCTGGTGTGGGAGGATGAGTTTACGACCGTCGGGCCGCGAATGCCGAAAGCCCGGCTGATTGCAGGTCCATCGATTCAGCCCGAGAACATTCCACTCGCAAGCCCTCACACCTTTAACTTCAGAATTCGCATGTATGATCCCAGTGGAAAGAAAGTTCTATGGGAGGATCAGCTGTCTCAGCGGGAGTCCGAGGAAGGACCAGAGCAATCGCACAGCGATCAGGCCGATCTGCTTCCTGCTTGGCCTCACCTACCGCAAGAAGGGCCCGTAGCAGGGATGATCTAGTAGCGCGAGCATATGACAAGGAAGTAGGGTGACCTTACGATCGGCGCCCTTCGAAGCTCTCAAGCCACTGTCGGTGGAATTGTTCGTAAGAGATAAATAGTTTGTTTTGAAGTGCCGCGGCTACGGATGCCTTAGCTTGTAAGGCATTCAGCAGTTCATTGACGCGGGCCATTCCCCACCGCTCAATCAAGTAGCCTGTTGCCGAATTAGCTTCTGCGTAGGCCAGTGTCGACGCACTCGCCGGCAGTGCACCCCATGAGCCTTCTAAAGAGGTTAACGGAATGACCGTGACATCCCCGTTCATGGCCTGATCAAGCTCGGGCCACGCATCTCCGGCCAATTGCATGGCGAGGCCTTCGTTCAACCAGGTCGGCAACGCGCTGCTGCTTGCTCCGAAGCGATCATGGAGTAGGGCGTGGACATATTCGTGGCGGAGCACGCTCGCCAACCACTTCCGATCCGTGGTCGCCCCTTGAGTGGGAATCTGAATCCGTCCTAGGGCGGGGTCATAGAGACCATCGGCCCAAGCCGGACTCCCTGTCGCCCCTTGAAACGAATCCTTGGCGTGGAGGATGACCATGATCGGTTTTGAGGGGAAATGACTGAACTTCTGTCCGATCTCTCGATACGAGTCTTCCAGAATCTCCAGCGCTGAAATCCAGGTACTCTGGTCTTCCTCACCGTCGAACTTCACCACAAAGTGCGTACTGCTTTTTGCGGCCATGCGGGATTCAACCGACTGAGTGCGGCGCACTTTTGTTGTGACGGCGGCGAGGTAAGACTGCAATCCTGGATCGTGTCGTGCTCGGTCGACGGCCTGGTCCAAATGTTTCGCGGCTTCCTGCAGCTGATCCTGTTCTTGTAACAAGTCGGCCATAGCCAGGTGGGGGAACGGTTCTCCTGGAGCCACCTTCATTAATTTAATCAGGAATTCTGCATTCATGGCACGGTCTCGCTGCTCCCAATAGGCATGGGCCAGATTCATGAGGATCACGGGATTCGAGTCGTCAAGATCCGCCGCTCGCTTGAACGCTTTGACTGAAGCCTGAGTGCCAGTGAGTCGTTCCTGCTGCAACCCGAGATTGTTCCATAGGATTGCGACGAAGGACTTGGACGTTGCATTCGACAGGACAGCCGGAGGGAGATTCTTCAGTTTTGTCTCGGCAAGCGATAAATTATGCTTTTCAATTTCATCGCGAATGGCTTCCAGCAGGTCCTCATGGGGGTTAGGCGGGACCATGCTCTGATCAAGTACGCGAGCCGAGTTGACCTCATTTTCTGGCGATCTGCTCCGTGGCGGAGCGGGAGGAGGAGCGACCGGTTCGACGGTTTCTGCGTGCTGCACCGTCGGTGGCGGGAGAACGGGTCTCAAAAATAGATTGTAGCCAATCACCAGAGCCAGACCGGCTGCAAGCGGTATCAGAATATGTTTGATGTTGCGGCGATACATGAATTGTCAAAATCGAGTGTAGCACCCTAAGGAAAGTGGACCAAGCAATCGGGTGAAACCAGTCGATGGATTCTGAGACGTCGTGTAGCTGGTTCATTGAGCGCTGAGGGGTGCTGTGCTACGATCCCATCCCGTATGCAGGCTACTACTGAATCGGGTCCGCACATGCCGCTTCAGGAGTGGTTGGACCGCATCGCGCGTCCGATCGAGTTTGCGAGCCGCGATGATGGTGCCCACCTAAGAGCCGTCACAAATCTGAGTGCATTCGTCTCGTCGCAAGTCTTGTCTGCCCTTCGACAAGAGGTGTATCCCAAAGCCATTGAAGCCCTCCTGATTGCATTGCGGGATCTCTTCATAGATTTTCAGCCGGTGCTCCCCTTGGAGGAGCAACGTCGACGATTACAGGTGGCTAGGGCGCTCATTCAGGCGCTTCGAGCCGTCGATCAACAGAGGCTCATTCGGCTGAAGGATTCGCCAGCGCCAGTTGCTTGTCATTCCGCAGGGACGGGTGTCGGGAGATCCAATCTCTGGAATCTTCCAGTCCGGTTCGTCAAAGGCGTCGGGCCGAAACGCACCAGCGTCTTGCAACGATTGCATATCGAGACGGTGGAGGATGCGCTCTGGACCATTCCGTGGCGCTATGAAGACCGATCGGTCATGACACCGGTCGGAAGTCTTGTCCCAGGGATGATGGCTTCGATTTGTGGGGTGATCGGGGCATGTAAGGCGAAACGGACAAGAAATCGGCGGTTGAGCGTGTTGGAAGTCGGTGTCGCAGATTCGTCCGGGCGAATGCAGGTGGTCTTCTTTAATCAACCATATTTGGAGGAGATGCTAACGGTTGGAACGCGCGTGATGATGAGCGGGCGGGTGCTCCCAGGTCGACCGGGATGGATGGTCCCGCGAATGGATGTGGCGCAATATGAAATCATCGGAGAAGACACTGAGTCGACGTTGCATGTCGGGCGAATCGTCCCCATCTATCATGAGACCAAGGGATGGACCTCTCGTCAGATGCGGATGTTGGTGCGGAATCTGTTGGCGGACCATGGGCCTGAGCTTGTAGACCATTTGCCTGTGCCGCTTCGAGCGCGGCAGCGGCTGATCCCGATCCATGACGCGCTACACGATGTTCATTTCCCCAAGACCGGCACGGATCTCCAGCTTCTGGAACGAGGGAAGACATCGGCTCACCGGCGATTGGCGTTCGAAGAACTCCTGTTGCTCCAACTCGCCTTGGCCGCCCGGCATCGATCGGTGCATGAAGAGCCCAAGGAGTTACGGTTCAATCCGCAGACCCCTCTTTTGGAGCAGCTCGGCCGTCTCTTGCCGTTTCGCTTGACGATGGCGCAGGATCGGGTCATACGCGAAATATTTCAGGACATGGTTTCGCCGCGTCCCATGAATCGTCTGGTGCAAGGCGATGTGGGATCCGGGAAAACGGCGGTCGCGTTGCATGCCCTGGTGATGGCTTGTGGATCCGGCTATCAGGCGGCGCTGATGGCACCGACCGAGATTCTGGCGGAGCAACACTATCGGAACCTGTCCGGAACGTTACAGGCCTTGGGGCTCCGCACGACTCTCGTGCGTGGGGGAGAGAAGTCTTCGGTGAAGAAGACCCAGGCTGAGCAACTGGCATCGGGTGAAATTCAAGTGGCGATCGGAACGCATGCGCTCATTCAGCAGGGAGTACAATTCAAGAACTTGGGCTTGGCGGTGGTCGATGAGCAGCACAAGTTCGGTGTTCTGCAGCGAAAGACCTTGATCGAAAAGGGCTACAAGCCGGACGTGCTTGTCCTGACGGCCACACCCATTCCCCGGACATTGGCAATGACGATCTATGGTGACCTGGATGTCTCGGTGATTGACGTCCTGCCGCCTGGCCGAAAGCCGGTGCAAACATTTCTTTATCATGACGCGCAGCGACGGCGTGCCTATCACATGGTGCGCGATGAATTGCGCGCCGAACGGCAAGCGTATGTGGTGTATCCGTTGGTGGAAGAATCGGAAAAGACCGATCTTCAGGCAGCGACGCAGGGAGCCGAACAGTTGCAGAACGGGGAATTGTCGGGATTCCGTGTCGGTCTGCTGCATGGGCGTATGAAAGCTGCCGAGAAAGAAGCCGTGATGGCCGACTTTACGGCCGGAAGGATCCAGGTGTTGGTCGCGACAACGGTGATCGAAGTCGGGGTCGATGTGCCGAATGCAACCGTCATCGTGATCGAACATGCCGAGCGGTTCGGCCTCGCACAACTGCACCAATTGCGTGGACGGGTAGGGCGGGGCAGCCAGCAATCCTATTGCCTCTTGATGGCCAAGAATCTCGGACGGGGAAGGATGCGGTTGGGAGGAGGTGCTATGGGAAGTGGGGAGTCCCTGTCTGCGGCGAAGGAACGGCTGGAGGCGCTTGTCCGATCACACGATGGATTTGTGATTGCCGAAGACGATTTGCGGATCAGAGGCCCTGGAGAGTTCTTCGGGTTGCGCCAATGGGGGATGCCGGAGTTTCGTGTGGCGAATCTGGTGCGAGACACGGATCTGTTGCAGCAGGCCAGGCAGGAGGCCTTTTCACTGCTGAAATCGGATCCAGGATTAAAAGAGCCGGCCCATCAGGAACTGCGAACGGCGATGCTGAGGAAATGGGAGAAAAAGTTGGAGTTAGGTTCAATCAGTTGACGGAACTGATACGCTGACAGGAATGCAGGCTGACACAATAGAATTGTCGCTGTCAGCGTGACGCATGGTACCCTGTCAGGCAGGAAGTGTATGGGTTTGTTGCAGCGAATAAAAGATGACTTGCGAACCGGGATCGCCACCCTGCGTCTGGGGACCGTCCATGCTGCCGGCCGTGCTCTGGAAGAGACAGAACTGCTTCGCATGAGACTGGAGCTTCGCAAGATCGAGCAACGATTGTCCGATTTGTATAAAGACATCGGCGAGCGAGCTGTTGATATGAAGGAGCGTGGGGAAACGGCAGAGCGGGTCGTGTACGACGCTGAAATCGTGCGTCTCGTCAAAGAGGTAGAGATGCTCAAGGAATCGAGGAAGAAACTCGAATCTGAAATGGAAGAAATTCGGAACGAAGAATGACCGACCTGCCCCAGCGCACTCACCGATTGGCCGGCATCGATATCGGTACTCTTACCTGTCGCTTGTTGATTGCAGACCTGGCTCCTGAACAGCCCCTCAAAGAACTTCGATCTGAACGGCGCATTCTCCGGTTGGGAGAGGGCGTTGATCAAACAAAACGACTGAACCCAGCCGCGATGGATCGGGTTATCCGCTGTCTACAAGAGTGGCAGGCGATCATCAACGGTTGTTCCGTTGAAACATGCTCGGTCGTGGCGACCAGTGCCGTCCGGGATGCAGTGAATCGGGACGAGTTCCTTGAGCGTGTGCAACACGAAGCCGGGCTCCAAATAGAAATCATCACGGGCGACGAAGAAGCCCGGCGGACCTTACTCGGCATTCGTTCAGGACTTCCTGCCGGAGTAACGGACATTCTTGCATTGGATATCGGGGGCGGGAGTACCGAGTTTATTCTGGATCGTCCTAGCCAGAAGCCCGTCATCCGATCGATCGATATCGGAGTTGTTCGCCTCTGCGAACGGGTGCTGCACCATGATCCTCCAACGAGTGTGGAGATTCAGCAGGCTCGCGAGTGGGTTACCAGAGAGACAAAAGCGGCTATTGCTGGCATGGGTAACTATCGGCAGGCGACGTTTGTCGGCACCGCTGGTACGATTACCAGCCTCGCAGCTATGGCCCAGAAGCTGTCCACCTACGAAGCGGCACGCATCCACAACTACCGGTTGAAGCTCGAAACAATTCGTGAACTGGAACAGACACTGCTCAGTAGAACCAAGGCTGAGCGAGTAAGTCTGCCGGGTTTGGAAAAGAACCGCGAAGAAGTCATCGCCGCCGGCGCGATTATTATTCGGACGATTATGGAGACACTGGGCCACCAGAGTGTGCTTGTCAGTGATCTGGGATTGCGGGAAGGGGTGCTGATTGAGCTGGCGTTACGTATGCGGTGAGGGGGTTGACGATCACTGCCCCATATGGAACTTGATTGATCAAAGAGCGTGGGGGAAGTCAGATGGATTGGAAGGATCTATTGGGACAGTTGGGCGAGGACCCTGAAGAGGTGAAACATCGTCAGGAGCTAAAGCAAAAACTAGAAGGGCTAAGGTTACGTTTGTCTGATATTTCAGAACCAGTTAAGGATGCCGAGATCGTGGAAGCCATTCAGGTTCGGTTTAAATTGGTTTCAGACAGTGACTTTCTTGATGAAACAGCATGGTTGATGGATGCATTGTCATTTACCCGTGCTCCTATTGCCTCGGATATGATTCAAGAGGTTTGGCAGGATTTCCAGAAGGCTAATGATCTTCCGCATCTTTCACTCGGTGACTATCCGATTCTGGAGGGCATGGCGAATTGGTATTTTGAACACCGTCAAGACCCAGGGCGAGATGAGACGGCCATGGTCAGGAGGTCGCTCGCCTTGTATGAGTATCTCCTTGCGCATGTCCGCGGTCATGAGTCCGCTTCGGAATATGAGCATTTGCTTTCTGGGATTTGTCCAAGGGTTGTGGATCTCTACTGCGAGTTGCACATGTACGACAGGGCCAAGTTCTATATCCAGCTCCTGGTGATGGAACGCAAGTCTGACCGCCTTTCGGAAGAGGACTACCTTGAAGTAATGAAGGCGTATGAATAGCTGGGCGGTTTCAAGTTCCAAGTGCAACAGGTGAATGATGGCGCAAGTGCGCATAGACTTCCAGGGGTGTCGCAAAGTTGAGACACTTTCTTGGGCGCGTGTTCAGCCGATGGGCAATGGCATTCAGCTCGCGTTGGGTGTACCGTGACAACTCCGTGCCCTTCGGCAAGTACTGGCGCAGCAACCCCTTGGTATTTTCATTGGTGCCACGTTGCCACGGCGCATGCGGATCAGCAAAGAAGACCTGGATCGAGAGGCGGTGCGCTAACCGCGCATGTTCCGCCATCTCTTTGCCCCGATCGTACGTCAGGGTTTTCCGCAGTGGGGCAGGCACATGCCGAAGCTTCTTCGTAAAGCCCCGGTACGCACTGACGGCATCCGTGCCGTCCATGCGAGCCAGCAGGACCAGGCGGGTCGTCCGTTCCACCACGGTGCCCACGGCCGAGCCATTGCGAGCCCCCTTCAGCAGGTCGCCTTCCCAGTGGCCGGGCACCGTGCGGGTCGCCACCTCGGCTGGACGTTCGTCAATCGGCGTCATGTTGCGGATCTGGCCGCGTCGATCCGTCCCTCGCGCTCGAGGGCGGCGCGCTTTGCGCGCCTGACGCAGTGCGCTCAACAGCTTGCTCCGCAGAGCGCCGCGTGGCAACACATAGAGCCCCGCATAGATCGTCTCGGTCGAAAGATGCTTGCGCATATCGTGAGGATACGCGTGTCGGAGTCGCCCGGCAATCTACTCAGGCGAGCAGCCCTGCCGCAGCTGTGTTTGGACATGGTGCCACAGCCAGGGATCCACGAGTTTGCGCGAGCGCCGCGGCTGACAGGCCCGAGCTCTCGCCAGGGTCTGCGCCGTGCAGGCCCGATAGGGGCGGCCTCGCGTGGAGTTGCGAGCCAACTCGCGGCTGATGGTGCTGGGGGATCGTCCCAACACACTGGCCATCCGCCGCAGCGAATGGCCCTGTGCCAGGCCCAGACTCAAGGTCTCACGGTCTTCAGCACTCAAGTGTGCGTAGCATTTTGTTGACATGGCAACACCTTAGCCCATCAGGGCCGGTAGTGTTGCACTTGGATTTAGAACTCAAGCTGCTTATCAAGGAACGTGGCGAAGCCAGTACAACTGCTGAAAAGGAGCTTCACAGGATTAACTATCTTTGCTGGGATACCATCTCGGCCCGTGATCGGCAAATTAATATTCTTGAGGGGGAGAAGGCGGGTCTTATCGATAAGCTAGTTCGTGGGGCTATTCCAGCATTGTTTGTCGAAGTGACGAAGCGACTATCCGGTGAATTCGATTTGGTGTGGGAAAAGCTTCATGTAGAAACTCGTCGGTTTCTCGAAATTGCTGATGTGTTCATGCAGGAGCCATTTGTGAATTCTTGGCCAGGAGGGGGAGCGACATGTACATACTTGGCTGTGAAGTTGGAGCTGCTGCACCGCTTTAATCCATTCCTGTGTGGCGAACTGTCTGGCGGCCTTAAAAAGGCCGGAGGTGATCCGGTTAAACTACTTCTTACTTTTTGCCGCGACACAAGAAGATCACTCACTCAGGACGAGCGCAAAGCCATCAAATCAGCCGTCCGCTCTGTCTTCGGTGATAGATTTGAGCTGACGGAGCATGTGCGATCTATGATCGAACTACTGAAGACTCACAGAGACAATGCGCAGCACCCTGAAGGTGGAGAACCCTATCGGATTGAGAATCTCAGAGTCTTTCGTGAGAAAATATGGACCAGTGGCTGGTTAAACAGTTTTATCGGTCGAGGTCTTTAACCATAGTAGAAAATTTTGGTTCGCTGCTGTTTAAGGCCCTCCGTGGCCCTGACGAGCACCGCTCCGAACATGAGAGTTTGGACTGAGTTTGGTCTGGCGAGCACAAGGAACTAACCAGGCTACCCTCAAGCCTCTATTTCTGCGAATACCACCGATAGCCTTCTTTGTTCTCGCTGAATTTCGCCTTCGGCGCGCCGCCGGGTTTTTCCAGCAACAGCACTTTGAAGTCCTAGCCGCCGGACTAGACCGGGTCAGGCGCTTTGTGGACGTACGTGCTTGACTCATAATAACCAGGATGTTTACTATCTGGTGTGATCAAGTCCTTTCGCGATGCCGACACTGAGCGGATCTTTAAACGCGAATTCGCGAAAGGTTTTCCGCGAGAGATTCAGCAGCGGGCATTCATGAAGTTGAACGCGATTGATGCGGCTGTCAGGCTGGAGGATCTCCGACTCCCATCCTCGAATAGGCTTGAGGCATTGAGGGGTGATCGCAAAGGGGAACATAGTATCCGTATCAACGACCAGTGGCGGATTTGTTTTCTTTGGCGAGATGGCCATGCTGAACGTGTGGAGATCGTTGATTACCACTGAGGAGGATGTATGGCGAAGTCCCGTATCACTCCAGTCCATCCTGGTGTCTACCTTAAAGAAATCCTCGATGAGTTGGGGGTATCTCAGTATCGGTTGGCCCAGGAACTTGGTGTCTCTGCAATGCAGGTCAACCACGTCGTGCGTGGACAACGTCCCCTGAATGCCGAGCTGGCATTACGCCTTGGCCGGTATCTTGATCAGAGTCCTCGCTATTGGCTTCATCTGCAAAGCCGATATGATATCGATGTTGCTGAGGATCGTATAGGGAGTCGAGTCATGCGGGAAGTTCGCCGTTCTAAGGCTGTTGCCTAATACGCTGGCTTAGCCTTGTCGTTATAGCTGCTCCGAAGCGAATCGGGCCTAAGTTAAAGATTACTGATTCAGGTGGGTCGTGTTCGATCGGGAGGCGAAGCCGTCTGATCCAATCCAGTGCTTCTTGGTGTTGTCCGGTGTCCCCGACTCCTGACGAGAGCTCTTTTCGACTCAACTGTACCGGTGTCATGTCCGCCATGTTCTCGTTGTCGATCACCAGATCGACGGACTGATCGGCAAGCGGGAGCGATTCGGCATTGGCCCTGGTTCCGGAGACCTGCCATCCGCCGGCTTTGGCTCGAGTGACTTGGAGTGTGAGGAACGGGTGAGTGATGTCGATCGACACGTATGTGATGCCCTGCTTTTCGAAGGGCAACAGATCCTTGCCCAGTTCTTGCGCAAGGTAGCCCAGTCCTCCGCCGATTTCTAGGAGGACCTTGGGTTTGGGATTGAACCAGCCGAGTCGACGCAGTTGTCGCATGAGGAGGCGCCCGTAGGTCAAGCCGCTCAGTGCGTCGCTCGGTTCACGGAAGAGATGCGAGACGGTGGTTTCGATGAGGTCGAAATGACGGTCATCCTCCTCGCTGTGGGCAAGCTCATGATGATGGAATTCTTCCAGGTGCTCCTCGCCCTCGAATCCTTCCTGTCCCGACCAGCCTTCACGGACCTGTTGCAGTAGGATGTCCCACTTGGCCTTGTGCCGATGGCCTCCCGGCGGGTCAGTCCCGAAATAGCAGAGGGAATAGTTGGGCGTGGCCCATCGTTCAAGGTGCCAAGACCCCGGTTGCCCATCCGGTCCGCAGATCTTCGTGCCATAGTGGTCAACAAGCGTGCCGACGGTCGTATGGCCGTTCATGGCCTTGAGCATGTCAAGGCCGGTGCGATTCAATCGGAGGAGCGGCAGGTTGTCGTCAAGCGGAGCAAACCACCATTCGTCCGGGTGATGGTGATAGGCGACGAGGTCGGGCATATGCCAGGCAAGGAGGTTCAGGGCCTCTCCGGCCAAGCTTCGAGGAGGATGGATAGCTGCAGCGGGTTTCATGGCGAGTAGTTCTTGGTAATGAGCTTCGGCAGCCTACAGGAGCGATCAGTCATCCTGCAAGATGATCGGTCTTTTACAACTGAGACGGCGATGAGGGATCGTCGGTCACAACCAGCTGGCCTCGCATGATGGGATGGATCCCGCAGTGATAGGGGTAACGGCCGGCCGGCAAGCCCGGTACGGTAAAGTGTCCTCCCGGTGCGACCGTCCCCGAATCGAACAGGCAGGGACGGTCTTCCTTCATGCAGTCACTATGGGTGACGGTATGGTGAGTCGGCGTCGGATTCTCCCAGCGAATGGACGTGTTGCTCGCCACGGTGGCGGTGGCGGGAATGTAATAGGGCGATCCGTTCTCCATGAGGATCTGAGTAGCGGGAGATGGAGCCAGAGGCGGTTCACCGACGGTGGCCCCGGTCCATATAATAGCAATCGTCATGATGCGTACGCGGTTCACGTCGGTCTACCTTTCATACGATAGTGCAGTGATTGATAAGGGGCATACGTAAAGCTAGAGGATGCTGCTTCATGTTTTCGACGGTTTTAATCTTAGCATGGGATTGAGCCGGATCGCTTGGGTATGCTCGGCCTGATTCAATCCAGCTCCTTGGTGGCTACGCTGGCTTCCTCAGTGAAGAGGGAAATGGTCGATCTGAACAAATCCGGATCAGGGTGGTTGCAAGAGGTTGTTCGTTCATGCTAGATGGAGGCCGTTGCGCCGGGCTGAAACGAAGAGGAGGAATCGGAATGGCGAACAAGAAGAAAAAAGCCGTCACGAAAAAATCGTCACGGACAAAAAAAACGACACCGTCGCCGAAGAAAAAGGCAGTCAAAAAGACAGTGAAGAAGCGCGCGGCCGTCAAGGCGTCCAAACCGGCCTCGAAGAAAAAGCCTGTCAAGAAAGCGGCCGGCAAATCTGTGAAGAAGGCTGCGTCCAAGGTCAGCCCACCGAGCGCACCCGCGAAGAAATTCGTGGCAGAAGAGGATGATGCTCCACGGAAGTCCGTGGCGCTGAAACCAGCCATGCCCATGGAACCGGGCGAGGTCGATCTCGACGATGAAGATGACATGGACAGCGATGAGCTGGGGATGGAGGACGAGGTCGAAGAAGATGACGCCCAAGAAGAACTGGATCTCGACGCCGATGATGACGGAGACGCGCTGATCGAGAAATCCGAAGATTTGTTGGACGACGATTACCGACACAGCTGATTGCCATCCTTATATAAGGTAAGGGTTGTCCCGGCTTCGGCTCGCGTGTGTCCTGTTCGATGCCATTCCCTAGAGGCGCAAGCATGGGGGGCTAGGCCCCAGCCGCTCATCGTTTCTGCGCACCGCCGAGGGAACCAGTCAATTCCATCGGCGGTGTCTCATTGCCTTCCGAGCAAGTTGTTGTTCTCCCCCTAACAATCACGGATACAACTGTGCTGTGTTTCCGCTCATTTGGCGCCTACGAAGTCCTGTGGAAGCAGATGCGGTCTCGTTGGCATGTTGTGCCGGTATTGGTGGGCGTCATTGTGAGTTGCCCATTCGAGGCCGATGCTGGTTGCATTGCCGAGACGTCTGTAGCTGGAATTGAAACGGGACTCGTGATCCATCTCTCACCCAGCTGTACGCAGGCGGAGCGGGAGAGCCATGCCGTGCGTGGCGAAGTGATTATGGATGCAATCGCCAAGGGGCGTCCTGTGGATCTCCTTGGTGTGCTGGTGCGCGGGGATCTGATCTTCGATCGCCTAGCCGTAGAGACGACGGTACGCTTACCAGGGCCTACCTCGGAGAGAGCGAACCGCGAGGATCGTGTCGGCGGCAACGGGCAGCGAATTGTTCATAAAGCATTGAGCCTGCGAGATTCCGTGGTGTTAGGCGCAGTACGCCATCGGGCAACCGACGGCACGCTTCAGTTTGAAGGACCTGTTGACCTTTCCGGGTCCCATTTCAAGGAAGGGGTGGATCTCTCTCGGTCGGTGTTCCATAAGCCGGTCGAGTTCTCACGAGCCTCATTTGAGAAAGAAGCGTATTTTGTCCAGGGACAGTTTGCCATGCCGGTGGGGTGTCGGGAGACCAAGTTCGGCCCCAGCACCAGATTTCATCAAGCTACGTTTCAAAGTTCAGTGGACTGTACCAGCGCACTTTTCGACGGCATGGCGGAATTCCTTGAAGTGACGTTCGAACAGCCGGTGGTATTTGAACGGTCGAGGTTCGGTTTGGGAACGGGATTTTCAGGGAGTCGCTTCAAGGGGCTGGCCAGCTTCAGTGAAGCGATCTTCAGCCGCGAGACGTTCTTTGGCTTTGCGGCCTTTGAGAGCGAAGCAATCTTTGCCGGTGCCCAGTTTTTAGGAGCTGCTGATTTTTCACATGCTGAGTTCCGACAACAAGATGATTTGGCAAAGGCACGGTTCGACCAACCACCCATTTTCGACCAAACCAAACGGCTTGAATCAGCCCAGCCTGACGGTCTTCTTCAAGCCAGAAATGGGCAGTATGCGCTCACTGTAATCTTTCTTATCGTGGCTGCGTTGCTCGTGGCCTATGCTGCAAAAATCAAATGAAGAGCGCTCAGTCATCCCCAATATATAGAATCAGGCTTGCCCGTCACCCCATAAGTTGATATAACGACGCCGTGGACTCTCAGGCCGAAGATTTTGAGCAAACAGAACTCCCGTACCAGGTCCGTATCGAAAATTTCGAGGGACCACTGGATCTCCTGCTGCATCTCATCAAGAAGAATGAGATCAACATCTACGATATTCCCGTCGCGATGATCGCCCAGCAATACCTTGAGTATCTGGAAGCGATGGAAGTCCTCAATCTCAACGTGGCGGGGGATTTTTTAGTCATGGCGGCGACGCTCTTACAGATCAAATCAAAAATGCTGCTGCCGGTGGATGAGACGGCCGACGACGAGGAGGAGGGGCCGGACCCCCGGGAAGAGCTCGTGCGACGGCTGCTCGAATATAAGGCGTTCAAAGAGGCGGCTCGTCAGCTCGACGACCAGGAAAAGGTCTGGTGTGAGACTTTTTGGCGTGAGCACGCACTCTCGGTTGAAGAAGAAGTTGAGGAGGATCTTCCGCTGGAGAATGTTTCGCTGTTTGATCTGGTTGATGCGCTCAAGGACGTGCTTGAGCGGAATCCTGGCAGCAGGCTTATCGAGATTGCTCCCGATAATCTCACTGTGCGCGAGCGAATGAATCTCATTCTGGAAACGCTCGAAGGCAAAGACTCGGTTTCGTTTGTTGCGCTGTTCGAGGGATCGAGCCATCGACTGGTGGTCGTCGTGACGTTCTTGGCGTTACTTGAATTGATGAGACTGCGGGTTGCCCGTGTATTCCAAGCAGAAACCTTCGGACCGATTTTGGTCTCACGGATGTTCTCGTTGGTGCCTGATCCGGCAGAGCTTGATGATGTCGATATGGAATGGAGGGGGATATGACGCCACTGACGGCGGATCCGGTTCATGATGTGCCTGAGGCGAGCATGATGCGTGGTGGAGAGGCGAATGGATCGCTTCAGGATCAGGGCATCGATGACATTCGGGTGCAAGGCATGGGGGAGCTCCAAGCGATTCTGGAAGCCCTGCTCTTTGTTTCTTCAGAACCGTTGTCTCTGGCGCGCCTTGTGGCGGTGATGGGGGAGGTGCCGAAGGCTGATGTGGAGGAGGCCTTGCGACATCTTGGCCAAACGCTCGACCAGGATGGGCGCGGGATGCGATTGGCTGTCGTCGCGGGCGGATATCGTCTCGTGACGAAGTTGGACTATGCGCCTTGGATCAAGCGGCTCGATAAGGCCAAGACGTCGGCGAAGCTGTCCCGGTCCGCGCTGGAATCATTGGCGATCATTGCCTACAAACAGCCGCTGGTGCGGTCGGAGGTCGAAGAAATCCGTGGCGTAGAAACGTCCGGTGTCTTGCGCACGCTGTTGGAACGAAAACTGGTACGAATCGTCGGGCGTAAAGAAGTTCCCGGTCGCCCGATCATGTATGGGACGACTAAATTCTTTCTTGAACATTTCGGCTTGAGCGACCTCTCGCAGCTGCCGCCGCTTCGTGAGTTCAAGGAGCTCGGCGAGGCGGAGCAGGCACTCCTTCCGATGGACGGCGGAGAGGCTCTGTCTGGCAATGGATCGATTGAGACGATCGAGACCGATGCGGAGACCATAGTGAACGATGATTTTCAAACGTCTACCTCTCTCGATGAAACATTAGATCCCATCCCTGCCGCTCAATAGGCAACGAACAGAGTTTCGGGGTTCCAGGTGTAGATCGGTATGCGGTGATTGTCCTTCGAGCCGTCACTGGACTCTTGATCTCTGCCGGCTTTCGTAGTGAGGACGTTACTTTTTCTTAGGCGGTGGGTTCTTGAGCCGCTGGAGTTCCGCGCTCTGTTCGTCCACCTTTTTCTGGAGTGCTTTCAGCTCTTCCTTGAAGGCCTGCAGGTCGGTCTCATTCATGCCACCTGGTGAGGCTTGAACAGGGATTGCCGAGGGCTGTTGCGGAACCGGCGCTGCCACTGCGGGAGCCGGTTGTGTAACTGGGGCGGACGGTGGAGGTGTCGCAAGGACTCTCGCCAGCAGTTGATAATCAATGGCGAGCGACCGATCTTCAGATTTTCCAATCCAGCTCGATCGGTCGTAGACGTCCGGTCGGAGGGCGGCTTCCGGGAGGAAGGTCACTTCTCGGTCACGCAGGCCATCTGTATCCGGAAGAGGACGTGGTTCCTTCTGGCTCGCCGTGGGTTTCTTCCCCGGATAGTATCGGTAGTGAGTCAATGTGAAATGCAGCGACAGGCCGTCAGCGAAGAGATACCCCGATGTCGTCTCTCTATTGTGATTGCCCTTGGGGGATTGTGATAGCGGCGGCGTGGCATAGATATGAAACCCCACGCGTTGATTGGGCGTCGCTTGAGCGAGGGCGGTCGTAATATGTGGAGTTAAAAATGCGATGTCATCCTCGGAGAAGGTGCGAATATCGTTCAGGTTCGTTGACTTCAGGGCTTTGCCGAGCAGCAGCAAGAGTCCGCTTTTTTCTTTTGTATGGACTCCACGCAAAATATCAGCGACGGTCGTCTCGGACAATTTAATGGGATGCGCGGCCTGGAAGGAACTGTCGGGAGTATTCTCAAGAAATACCGTGCCGAGAGGAGCCTCGTGAATAGGGGTGGTGGGGCGAGGGCCGGCACAGCCAATGGCCAAACAGCTCAGGATGAGAAGGCTCAGGGCTAAGGTGGAAAAGGAGCGAGGTGTGAAGTTCATGATGGTGTATTACTGGGTTCAGTGCAAGCGGTACGTAGTGTAACAGGAACCTCCGGTAAAAACAAAATTGCGGGATCGGTTCAGCCTCGCCGCCGTGACCAACGATATTTTCACAAAAATCGATGCGGAAATTCTCACGAAACGCGCGGCCTTGCCGGTCGATCGGATTTTAGGTGTTGAGACCGGTGGCTGTCCTCATACGGCGATCCGTGAAGATGCCTCTCATAACCAAGAAGCCATCGACGATTTGTTGCGCCGCCATCCGGACGTTGAGTTGATCTTTTTGGAAAGCGGAGGCGACAACTTGGCCGCGACCTTTAGTCCTGAGCTCGTCGATCACGTGATTTATGTGATCGATGTGGCAGGGGGGGACAAGATTCCACGAAAAGGTGGACCGGGGATCACTCGATCAGACTTTCTTGTCATCAACAAGATGGATTTGGCCCCACATGTGCGCGCGGATCTGTCCGTCATGGATCGGGACACGCGCAAGATGCGCGGTGATCTTCCCTTCGCGTTCACCAATATCCTGTCCGGCGAGGGATTAGATGCCGTCGTTGCCTGGGTAGAACAGCGCATCCCGCAACGAGCCAGGCGCTCCTGACCATGCCGATTCGGGAGGGGCAGCAAAAGAGGACATCTCGGAAAGTCGGCACGTCTCCCAAAAGAAAGCCGTCCGGGGAAAGAAAGCCTTCTCTGAAAAAGAAGGATCCAGGTCGGTTTGCGACGGAATTGGTCGGACGAGTCGGCGAGCTTAAGCTCGACTACGCGAAGCGCGATCACCGAACCATCATTTCGCACTCCTATTTCACTACGCCGTGGAAGCTGCTTCCTCCCATCTATCTTGATGACACGGGAGCCGCCTATACGCTCCTGGTGAACCCATCCGGCGGTCTGGTCGGAGGTGACCATCTGTCCATCGACATGAACATTGAGCAGGATGCGCATGTTCTGATTTCTGCCCCTTCTGCCAACCGTGTCTATCGGACAGAGGAAAAGGTCTCCGAACAGCACGTCAATATCACGGTCGGGCCCGGCGCGATTCTCGAGTGGTTTCCTGAACATACGATTCCCTTTGCCGGTTCGCGATTTCGGCAGACGCTCAATGCCAATCTGGCGCCTGGTGCCACGCTCCTATTGTGGGATGCTCTCGCGTCCGGACGCATTGCCAGAGGAGAACGATGGGCATTCACTGATCTGGAAAATGAAATCCGGATCACAACAGCCTCCGGTAAGTCACTGCTTGAACGATATGTCCTCGATCCAGCCACGGACTTAGGACGTGTTGGATTGGCTGAAGAATGGAACTATGTGGCCTCGTTCTATGTGGTGAATGATGCGATGGCCTCAGAGGTCTGGAGCGGGCTGGAGTCAAAAATCGCCGCGATCTTAGATGCTCGGCAAGGGGAAGTCTTGGGAGGGGTGTCGACACCACCAGTACCAGGACTTGCGGTCAAGATTCTGACTCGAACGGCTCCTGATCTTACTACGATGCTCGATGCATTATGGGCAGCCGTGCGTGAAGGGTTGTGGAATCTCCCGCTGGTATCGTTGCGGAAATACTAAACGTGCCTCTTTGTTTGCCTGCCGAGAATGTGGCACTGAGGGGCTTAAGGGAAGAACGGTTAGAGGTTTGAGACTTTTCCCTCAGCTGCGGAAGCAGTTCGGAGCGACCAGGCTAATCCGAGCAGCGACAGTGTGAAAATGAGCCATTTTGAAGGGTCAAAATTATACCAGCGGGGACCGTTTCGGTAGTCGCTTTGGTAGGTGTGGTGATAGTTGTGATACCCCTCCCCGAAGGTCAGGAGCGAGACGAACCAGCTGTCTCGACTGGAGTCCGCCTGACTGTGCGGCTGGCTTCCCCAGAGATGGCACACTGAATTGATGCAGAAAGTCGAGTTAAGAACGGCAAAGGTTCGGCCGACACCGGCCAGCATAAAACAGCCGACCCCACTGACCCAACCGCCATACAGAAAGCCGACCAGGAAGGGCAATGCCAATCCGGAGAGTACGATCGGCACATAGTAGCGATGTTGCCACAGGATCACCGGATCTTGCCGGAGTCGCGTCGCGTATTTTTCATCCGAATAACGTTCATCGGCAAAGAGCCATCCACAGTGGCTGTGCCAGAACCCTCGTTTGGCGTTATAGGGATCAGCGTCTTGATCGCAGGCGGCATGGTGGCGAATGTGATCGGCGCCCCACTTGAGGGCGGAATTCTGAAGCGCCCATCCTCCGGCGATCAGGAGTGCGGCCTTGACCCAGTCATGGCACATGAAGCTTCGGTGTGAGATGAGTCGATGGTAGCCGACCGTGATGCCGAGGCCGGTGACCATATACAGGAGTGCAAACATGGTCCAATCCACCCAGGTGTAGCCGTGGATGAAGCCAAACAAGGGAACAGCGATCAATCCACTCCCAGCAATAAGGCTGAAGAGCAGTACCGTCACATAGATGGGATAGGTGCGCTTAAGTTTGATGGCAGATTCGGCTGATGCTGTCATTTTTAGAGTATATGACTATTGGTCTACTAATGCAGGAAGGAACATGTCAGACATATAAATGGCGTGTACTGAGGCATATCGTGGTTGTAAAGCTGCTCTCTCACTTTAAATATTTTACCAGGGTCAGGTACAAAATAGCTACAGCAGAAAGGTCTAAGAGAGCCCTCTTGTTAAACATTGACAGCGGGCGGTAAGATTTCATATACATAGGTCATCTGTGTCGGCCTCACCAAGCTGAAAATTGAGTGCGCCAAGAGCTTAAGGTTGTGTTCTGAGCATTTTCCAGTTGAGAGAAACGCGGGAAATTGGGTAAGTCAGGAACTCGGTAGTTAATCACAAGGAGGCAGTCAAATGAAGAGTGCGTTATCAATTATGTTTGGTGTAGCAGCCGTCGCAATGGTTGCGGCGCCTCTCACCTCGTATGCGGGCGGAACAATTAGCGGGAAGGTTACGTTTGCTGGGAAGGCGGAGCAGAAGGAATTTCTCTTCTCCAAGTTTCCAAATCCTAAGTTCTGTCCTAAGATCGCTGACAAGGGCAAGGTCGATGGCGACAAGCGGTTCTTGAAGCAGATCGAAGTTGCCAAGGATGGTGGTCTCAAGGGTGCAGTCGTGGCAGTTGCGGACGTTGAGGATAAGGCCTGGATGGATGGCTATGCCGGGACGGAAGTGGTGGCCGCGTTCTGTGACTTCCAGCCGTTCAGCGGTATCGTCGTCAATAATCGGCCGTTCAAAGTTGAAAATACCGATGCCGATGCAGATGATCCCAAGTCAGTGGCCGGTGTGCTCCATAACCCACACAGCTTCACGGTGAAGGGCGCATCCTCGGCAACTGGTTTCAACATCGGTCTTGCGAAAAAGGGCGACAAGCTGGATAAGCCGGTGACCTTCCGTGGCGGTGCAGAGAAGGAAGGGTACTTCCGGTTACAGTGCGACCAGCATGAGTTCATGCAGTCGTTCTTTCTCCCGGTGTCGAACCCACACTTCGCAGTTGTGAAGGATGACGGATCGTTCGAGATCAAGGACGTTCCTGCTGGGAAGCATAAGGTCATCGCCTGGCATCCGTTCGCCGGCAAGGCCAAGAAGATTGAGTTTGAGGTGGATGTGACCGACGGCGGTACTGCCAACCTCAAGGCCGAAATCAAGTAAGCCTCGTTCCGTAGTCGTATCAGTTAGAAGGGCAGCGGATCCTCCGCTGCCCTTCGTATTTTCAGGCCTATTCACACCACATTTCCCGCCTTGCCAAGCCGGTCCGCTCGTTTCATCCTTCTCATAGTCGTTCGTAGTTCAGAAGCGCGGCAGTTGCACACCCACGCGTGATGGTCAGTCACGACTCATATCTGATCTACCCTCGGAGGAAATGCTCTGGCCATCCGACTCTGTCTGGGGTGTGGTACATAGTGAGTCCAGGCGAGGGGTGGACATGGATGGGACGACGAAATCGCAGCCTCTGCTGGTCCATCACGGGAGCAGGTTCATAACCTTTTGCTCGTCAAGAGTCGGGGGTATGTACCGATGTCTCCAAGCAAAGCGGTTTGTCCTCTCACTACTCCTCTTTCCTATCCTCCTGACGCTTACATCCTGTTCGGTGATTGAGGGGGCGCTCTCAGTGATCAAGACGACGTTCTCGGTCACAAAGACCACCTATCGTGTCGCCAAAAAGACGGTCAAAGGCACGATTTGGGTCGTGAGTGGGGCTTACGAATTGACGAAGGGAGCCACCAAGCTGGTCTATCACGTTGGAAAGTTCACCTTTGATGTGGTCCGGGCTCCTTTGGAGTATCCATTGGTCCGGGACGACATCCAGACGATCGATGGACTTCCGGTTAAGGAAGCGATCAGGCTGGGACGGGTGAAAGCCGCTCCGTACACCGTCAAGGGGCAGCATTATGTACCCATGAGCCTGGCCAGCGCCCAGACGTATGAAGAGACGGGTCTGGCCTCATGGTATGGGGAGGAAACCAGGCAGCTGCCGGGAGGCCACATGACGGCCAACGGCGAGCTGTTCAACCCCAACGCGTTGACGGCAGCGCACAAGTACCTGCCGCTGCCGATCCACGTCCAGGTGACAAATCTCGAAAACGGAAAGTCTATTATCGTCCGAGTGAACGACCGCGGCCCCTTTCCTAGCGATCACAACCCTGATTCCGGGAAGCGGATCATCGACCTCAGTCGAGGCGCCGCTGAAGAACTAGGATTTGTCCAACAGGGTACTGCCAGGGTTCATGTGGAAACTATTCAGTTGGATGAAGCATGAAGGGCTATCTGCTCTTGTCGCATGGGATGTAGGAAGAAGGGGACGATTGAGGGAGATTGGGACAGAGGCAACAATTCTCACGGTTTCGCTTCTCGACGTTGCATGACAACCGGAACTGGCACTGGCTTCGCCGGAGCCGGTCTCGTGGCCGCCTTCGATATGATCATCTCAACCCCAAAGCGGGATATTGGCCGCCTTGTCTTTTCGTTTCCGATCTAGGTAAGATCTTGCGCTTCTGGGCTATTTGCAGAAAGGGCGTGGTGTGTCACGAGAGCTCTCACTCGCAGAAATCTTCCAGTTGGGCTACTACTGGGAGACGAAAATCCTCCTGACGGCCGTGAAGCTCGACGTCTTTTCTGCGATCGATGAACGACCGAAATCCGCCCAGGATATTGCCGGCCGACTGCAGGCCGATCCTCCTACCTTGACGCTCCTCTTAAATGCACTCGTGGCGATGAAGCTCTTAACAAAAGAGGGGGAGCTGTACGGGAACTCGTCGATCGCACTTAAGTATTTGGTTCGGCATTCGCCGCAGTACGTGGGGCATCTGCTTCTCTTGCACGATGCGGAGTGGAACAACTGGGGCAAACTGGAAGAGACGATTCGCACTGGGAAGCGGACAGTCGATCGTCATGTCTTTGAGACCGACCCCGAGTTGGGCAGCCATGTGTTGGCGGTCTTGAATCGCATCGGCCAGCAAAGCGGCCCCGATTTGGCCAAGCGGCTGAAGCTGGGTGGGCGCGAGCGGATGTGCGATCTCGGCGGCGGCGCCGGGACGAACGCGATAGCCTTTTGCCAGGTGTATCCCGAACTGCACGCGACGGTCTTTGATCTTCCGGAGACGCTGAAGTTGACGGAAAAAACGGTGAAAGAGGCAGGATTGGAAGCACGGATCGCCCTGCATCCTGGTGATTTTAACCGTGATCCGATCGGGGGGCCGTACGATATGGTCCTGATGTCCGATATTTTACATTATCAAACCTTTGCTATGAATCAAGCTCTGGTCAAGAAAGTCTTTACCGCGCTGGCGCCGGGCGGGAGGTTGGTGATTAAGGATCGATTCTTGGATGAGGTCGGGACCGGCCCGGCGTGGACGACGGCGTTTGCGGTCCACATCCTGGTCAACACCCAAAAAGGCAGCTGCTTTCAGGCCGGCGACGCTATGCAATGGCTGCAGACTGCCGGGTTTGTTTCTATCGTGGAATTGGAAAAGACTGCGGTCGTGCAGGGGGTGAAACCTCATGAAGCGTGAGGCGTGAAGCCTTGGGTGTGAAGCGTGAATGGAAATTCGATATACGTTTCACGAGCGACGAACGACGAAAGTTCTGCCTATATGGATTGGTTGCGGGAACCAGGGTTCTTTGGGACACATGCGACGACCGGAGCGGATCTCAGTCAGTTGATGGCGACGCTCTTTACCGGGCTCTTCATCATGGGATGGTTCCAGGCTCGCAAGCGAAAGGCCGATGCACACCATTGGCTGATGTTGGGCGGCATGATCGCCATGCTCAGCTTTTTCATCGCCTATTATCTATTTCGGCAGCTGGGGGTTCTGGCGTTTGAGGGCAAAGAAGGGTTTGGAGGCTCTCAGTCGCTCTATGATTATGTCTTCATTCCCGTCCTGACGCTCCATATCATCCTTGTTATCATCGGGCTGGTTATGGCGGTGTATATGATTGTGTTGGGGTTTCGTTCCCAACAGTTCCTCGATGGTGTCCGGTCGCTTCGGGAATCCCAGCTGCTCACGACCTGGAAGAAGATCGGGCTCATCTTCGGCAGTATTGCGGTGGTGGTGCTCGGTCTATTTTTCTCGCGAGTGGCCACCGCCGGGTTCTCGATGCGGAAGCTGGAAGTGTATGTGATTTTTCTCGCCATCGTGGCCTTCGTGTTTGCGATCGAGATGACGATTCAACGGATATGGCCTGATGGGGCAAGGCGTCATCGGGCGCTTGGCCGATTTACGATGGTCATTTACTGTATCCTCTTCGTCACGGGGAGCTTTACCTACACGATGCTGTACATCCTGTATCCAGGGAAGATTGGTTAAGTTGATGAGAGTCCGCACCAGAATGCTTCACGGTGATTTTTCATGCTGACCTGTGGCTGTGGTCGATGGATGCATACCGAGGGGATTGAGGAGCGTGGTGGGGAGACCGGTGGACTGCTATGGTTTATCCGTTCGGAATGTCGTGGCTGTGGGCTGAAAGTCGGGGTCGATGTGCCGGAAGAACAAGCCCATGGCCTTGTCGATCGATTGCTCTGGACGGATGAGGCGTTGTATCGATTAGATCGCATGCCGCCGTATGTGGCCGGGCTGGTTCGGGAAGAAGTGGAGCAGGATGTTCGTCGCCAGGGCTTGCGTGTGGTGACGTACGAGACGTTGCTCCGTCCCCGCACCGGGGAGCGCATTGAATGGGACCCGGAGGCAGAGCGACGGTTGGATCGAGTACCGGCGGCGGTTCGTGCCATGGCACGGATTGAATTGGAACGTACCGCGGCGGATCGTGGGTTGTCTCGTATCACTGTGGCCCTGATGGAAGAGATCAAGGCGAAGTATTTTGGAATGAGCAGCGTGAAGCGTGAAGGGTGAAACGCCCAAGATAAAGCGAGTTAATCATTGGACGTGGGGCTGTTGTGTGACGCGCTTCACGAACGACGATTCACGAACGACGAGTTAAGCATGCTGCATCGAATGGCATTACGCGTGATTCCGAGCTTGAGCCTGGCGGTAACAGAAGATGCCGTGCGCCGGACAAAGCGGATCGTCATGTTTGTGCCAGGACTGATCGCCTTCGGGGTGTATCGACTGGCGAAACATCTTGTGCCGATCACTGAGCCCTTGGTCTTGCTGGCGGTCAGCAGTCTTGTGGCCATGGTGACGGCGCTCTTGTGCTATCGGGTGGGGCGAGCCGCATCCTGGTCCACGATTGTCCGACAGGATGGTCTGAAGCTTCTTAGCTGGCTGGGCGGCTGGATCGGAGCTGTGTATGGCGTTCAATTGTCTCTGTTGGTGCTCACCCTGCTATGGATCATGCACTACAGTTATCTCCAGCATCCCGATGGGCCGGCGATGATGGCGATCATCATCTCCTGCACATCGGTCGCGCGCGATGCATTTGAAATCGGCCATGTGCGAAAACTCTCGGTATTAGGGCGGCCATTTCTCACATTTCCGGATGGAGTGGAACTTCGTGCTTTGGTGCAGAGCAGGGGGTGGCAACTGGGACCCTGGGTTTTGGCTGGCCTTGGTCTTGGTGCACTGGCATCCTTATCAGGGGCAGCTATCACGGATACCCAAGGATCCGCGTTGGCGCAATTATTGAGCGTGACGGTTCTTGGCGGTGGGTTGGCCCTCTGTGCTTATTTTGGTGGGCTCTATCCTGCTGTCTCGTGGGCTCAGACGCTCCGTCAGACTGCTCCTGGGGAGTTGCTGAAATATTGGTGGTGGCCAGGGATGGCCTTTGCCTCGACCTATTATCTGGTGACGATGGGGTTCCTCTTGTTTGTGGCGAGGCAGCCGACGGTGACGCTGGGTTCAGCCGCTGTGATGGGTGCACTGGTGACAGCGATGATGGCGCTGTATGGGTACTATCTGGGTGATCGTCGTCATGCCGAGGATGAACAGGCCCCACAATTGTCGAGTGGAATGTTACGATGCCCGTTTGTGATGGGAATTCTCGGGAAGACGGTCGGTACTGACAGTGCAGCCGGGGAGTTGGCGCTCGGGAAGACCGGAACGAAGGGGTAGAGGTATGGGCCGAGGATGCATGATGATGACACGTTCCGCGATCAGCGTTGCGTCGCGATCGCCCTTGGCTATGGGTGGGATGGGCCCGATCTGTCGTTTGCGGAATCATCGACGGATGTGTATTTCGGCACGGAGGGGACTCCGCAGGGACCGGCGGCTCCCGCCCCTCATGAAACGGTCTATCCGAGAATCGGTTCGTTGGACAGTCGGCTGCTGGTGTGGTTTGTGACCCAGCAACATACCTATTTTGGAGGATTCGTTCTCGCCCTGCCGTTATTTTGCGCATTGCTCGAGTTTCTCGGATTGATCACGAAGAAGCCGGCTTTGGCCCTTCGCTACGATGGTCTGGCAAGAGATCTCGCGAAAGTGGCGGTCTTGGCCTTGTCGGTGACGGCGCTCATCGGCAGCCTCATGCTGACAATGTTCATCACGCTCTATCCCAGTTTCATGCAGTATATGGGCGGAACATTCAAAGGGTTCATGCCGGCCTACGCGGCTGTGTTTGTGGGAGAGTCGCTGCTCCTGATCGTCTATTACTACGGGTGGAATCGCATGACGGACCGGGGCATGAAGTGGATCCACGCCGCGATCGGGATTCTCACCAACATTGTGGGAACCGCGTTATTGATGATGGCGAATGCCTGGTCTGCCTTCATGATGTCACCCGCCGGGGTGGATGCGCAGGGGCGGTTTTTAGGCAATGCCTGGCATCTGCTGCATTCTGCGCTCTGGAACCCTCTGAACGTTCATCGCTTCCTGGCGGACATTATGTCCGGTGGGGCGGTGGTGTTGGCCTATGCCTGTTATCGGTTTTTTACCAGTAAGACGGATGAAGAGCGGGCCTATTTCGATTGGGTGGGCTATGTTTTCCTGTTTGTCACGGTCTGCGCGCTCATCCCCATGCCGTTCGCCGGCTATTGGCTGATGAAGTCGGTGTTCGTGTTTCGCCAGACCATGGGTGTCACCATGATGGGTGGATTGCTCACCTGGTTGTTTGTAGTCCAGGCGCTCTTGATCGGCGTCCTGTTTCTAGGGATCAACTATTACCTGTGGCAGAGCATGGCGCGGATCAAAGGGGGTGAGCGCTATCAGCCCTATTATCAATTCTTATTGGGGGTGTTGATGTTGGCGCTCTTCGTCTGGCTGACGCCTCACACGCTGCTCACGTCTGCCAGTGAAGTCAAGGCAATGGGAGGCGCTCAGCATCCCGTGATCGGCAACTACGGAGTCATGTCGGCCAAGAACGGAGCGGTCAATATCCTGATTCTCGTCACCGCCCTCAGCTTTTTGTACTACCGTCGAGCGAATCGAACCATGACGATCTCATGGGGCAGGACGGGGAATACGATTCTCACCATCCTCTATATTATTGGGGTACTGAATATCCTCTGGTTATCGATCTATGGGTTTTATTTGCCGGCGAAGGTTCGTGTCGGCCTGTCTGCACCACAGGCCTTCACGACATTCACGGTGATCGTAATCGGTGTGGTGCTGAACAGGCGTATGCTCAGAGGAGCGGTGGTGCATGGCCCGATCCAGTGGGGGAAAATTCCGCTGCGCGGCATGGTTGGATTGTTTGGGTTGGCGGCGTCCTTCAGCTGGGTGATGGGCTTGATGGGATATATCCGCTCATCAGGACGGCTGTCCTGGCATATCAGTGAGTTGATGGCTGACGTTTCGCCCTGGGCCTTCACCCCGGACCTCCAATATGCCACGAAAATGGTGACGCTGAACATGGTGGTATTTTGGGCGGCCGTCCTCCTATTGTTCTGGATGTGTGAGCGGGGGCAGCAGCCGGTGATGGGGGAGGAATTCCGGGAGGAACAGGTGCCGTTGCTTTCGCCGGTTCCATCGCAAGAAACATAGAAAGGGAATGATGCCTATGGAGTGCCGTTCGCCGAAGTATATGACAGTGGTCCTCAGCCTCTTGATCGGTGTGTGTGTGTGGCAGGCTCCTCTGGCCGCCCAAGGGCAGACCCTTGTGCTGGAAGACTTTCAAGCGAAGGAAGCGGACGGGTTCCCTTCTCTGTGGGATCACGAAAATCAGCGGAGTCAATCGAAAGGCCGGGACGCCTATAAGGTGCGATCGGAGAACGGCGCAAACTTTCTATCGGCGAAAGATGCCGGACAGCGAATCAAGAAGAAGAAAATTGATTGGGATCCCAAGGCCTATCCGGTTCTGACCTGGCGATGGCGTCTCAATAAGGCGACGGCCGGAAACGAGCCACTGGCCGCTGTCTATGCGTCACTCGATACGGATCTCCTCTTTATCCCGGTGTTTACGAAATATGTGTGGAGCGAGTCGAAACCGGATGGCACCGTCACGGAAGGCGGTATGTTTAGCGGTTCCGAGATCGTCGTCCAGACTGGAACGAAGGAAATCGGGCAATGGTTTGAGGAGCGGGTGAACGTGTACGAGGATTTCAAACGTATTCATAAGCATGAACCGGCGGAGAAGGCATGGGGGATCTCCATCATCGCGGCGCCCGGAGTTGAAATCGATTTCGGTCCCCTGATCGCCGCTCCGGCCAAATAGCGGTCTGCCGTTTGGTCTATGAAGGACCCGTGT
Organism: Nitrospira sp.; assembly: GCA_015903995.1. Classification (GTDB taxonomy): domain Bacteria; phylum Nitrospirota; class Nitrospiria; order Nitrospirales; family Nitrospiraceae; genus Nitrospira_D. Next base: position 214,717 of record JABMDK010000014.1, on the reverse strand, counting down.
GATGGCAAGAGGTAAAGTGTTTGATATTGTGCTCGGGATAGTCGTGATGGGTACCGTCGGGACTCTGATCGGTATGACCATGGGTGGCGGGCTGATGCCAGTCGCTATCGCTATTGGGATTGTTCTTGGTGCGGTGATCGGCTTTCTGGGTGGGCGTCGATTTCTTATCAGTATCCTTGTCGGGACCATGTTGGGTGGTGTTTTGGCCTGGGTGATGGCCGGTGTCGAGCGGATCTGGGTGGGCGCCGGAGCAGGAGCGGCGATGGGTGGGTTTCTCGGTGTCCAGATTTCAATGTTGCTCGATGTGCGTGCTGCGAAGAAAGCGGCGTCGGAACAAGCTGAAACGTCGCCGTCCTATCGGTAGGTACTTTCGTTAACGAGGTGCTCGTGGAAAACAAGGGTGTCTTAGTCGGGTCCATCATCTTTGTGTTTGCATCGTTCTTTCTCATGATCGGTCTGCTGGCCTATGAGTCCTATAAGGCGAAGCAGATGAAACAGCTTGCGGCCTCAGTGAAGTCCGAAGCCCGACCGACGGCGAGCAGTCTGCCGGCTCAGGATTACTCGATGTATAAGACGAAAATAGGAGATGAGGGTCGGGAGATGGTTCAGATTCCAGAGGGCCCGTTTACGATGGGAAGTCATGAGGGTGATCCGGACGAAGCGCCGGAGCATCAGGTCTACCTCAAGGGATTCTATCTCGACCGAAAAGAAGTCACGCAGGAAGAATATATGCGGTTCGCGAAGATGACGAAGCGAGCGATGCCGAGAATCGAGGTGTTCGACGATGATCAGTCGAAGATTTTGAAGCCGGAGTTCGCGGCGATGAGTGTTTCGTGGGACGAAGCGGCCGCCTACTGCAAGTGGGCCGGCAAGCGGCTACCGACGGAAGCCGAGTGGGAGAAAGCCGGGCGTGGTGAGAGCAAGAGGAAATATCCATGGGGGGACAAGTTTGTCACGAACGCCGCCAATGTCGACGGCAGTGAGGACGGGTATAAATACCTCGCTCCGCCTGGGTCATTCGACGGGGGGCGAAGTCCCTATGGCCTCTATGACATGACGGGCAATGTCGCTGAATGGGTCGAGGATTCGTACGACGAACACTACTATAAGAAATCACCATTTCGTGATCCGAAGGGGCCGGAGAACGCCGATCTCAAAGTCGTGCGCGGCGGGTCATGGCGAGAAACGGAACATCATGCGAGGCTATCCAAGCGGTTTGCCGCAAAACATTGGCGGACGGACGTGACGATCGGTGTTCGCTGCGCGAGCGATCTCGATCAAGCAGGAGGAGTTCCTGAGTCTTAGGCCGGCATGCTTGAATCAAAGTTTAAATTCGTTTTTCTGCTCGTGGTGCTGGCTTGTGCTGCCATGCCTATCGTCGCCATTATGCGAGGGACCATTTCGACTCCGTATGAAGAACCGCTGTCTGGATCCAGCGCTGAAGTTGAGTCGGCACCGGAGAGCGTTCCCAGGGAGGAGCCCATTGCGGATGAGATGGTGACGATTCCGGCTGGGCCGTTCGTTCGCGGCACCGAAAGCGGGGGATTCGATGAGCGGCCACAGCGAACGATCCATTTGGATGAGTTTTCTATCGATCGGTACGAAGTGACGAATCATCACTATCAGCAGTTTGTCCTGGCGACCGGCCATCGGAAGCCCGGGTTGCCTGCGCGTTACGCCAAGAGCGGTGGAAAGATGAAGGGAACCAATCAGCCGGTCGTCTACGTCTCATGGGACGATGCCACAGAGTATTGCCGCTGGAAGGGAAAGCGACTTCCGACGGAAGCGGAATGGGAAAAGGCGATGCGGGGCGGTGATGGAAGGCTCTGGCCGTGGGGGACCAAAGAGCAGGCCAGTAGTGCTAATTGGGCTAGAGTGCAGGATGGGTATGAGGTATCTGCGCCGGTGGGGAGCTTTCAGGCTGATAAAAGTCCCTATGGGGTGATGGATGGAGCCGGTAATGTCATTGAGTGGGTGGACGATTGGTATGATGAAACATACTACAAGAGCTCGCCGGAGCAGAACCCACCGAGTCCAGAATATGGTACCTACCGGGTGCTTCGCGGCGGAGGTTATACGACGACCGGAGGTGATGTTCGAATCACCAGTCGAAGCAAGATGATGCCGGACTTTCGAGATGAGACGATCGGATTTAGATGCGCAATTTCGAAGATGAGAATGAGAGAAGAGGAAAAGAAAAAAGCCGGATGATTTACAGAAAATCAAAGTAGTAGAGGATCAAAAACACGGCCAAAATGATATTGACAACCATTCCGACCAAAACTATAATGTCAAACACTTTTGAGTTTTTAGTCACGATTTCTCCTGTTTTTTTTGCACGCAAGCGACAAAATTTTGATAACACAGGGTCTTGGGCCTGTCAAGCAAATGCGCCAATTCTGATTTTCCATCAAAAACTATCTTAATCGGGAGTAACGGTAACAATGGCAACGGCGACCCCTGACAGCGAGCTTAAAGTAAAAATTGGGAAGATGATTTTCTACATTACCTGTGCTGTTGGATTATGGTTTTTCTACTGGTTTGCCGGAATCCAGTGCCCCTGTTGAGTTGAAGGTCTTGTGTAGTTGTCAGGGGTTTGGCGGTACAGTTTAACCAACGGCTGGACTTGGTCGGCGGAGGAGAATGAAGAAATGAGTGCGCTGAATAATCCTGTTGTCGCAGTGATTGTCTCTCTTATTATCACGGTTAGTTACTTTGTTTTTGTCGATCACTACCTGATGGATATGCAGGGGTTGGACTTTTGGTACCTCTTCAGGAACTAATCCTCTGGATTTAATCCTCTGAAGGTGTGGTTGGGCATTTCCGGTAATTTGTAATTTTAACGTCAGTGTATCAAGGAGGTATTCCATGGGCCTTTTAGCCGGCAAGCGCGTCTTCTCGATAATGGCGCTCTGCATGATGGTTGGCCTCCTTCTGCTTCCGATCGTCGTGGCGTTGCCTTCACTGGCAATCGGTGGAGATGCTCCTGCAGGCGATGCGGCAAAGAAGGATGGGGATAAAGTTGAGAAGGGCCGGGATGTTTATTATAAGACGGAAGGGATTGTGGTCGGCGCTCCCGCCCCTAA
>JABMDK010000014.1:200354-211531 GCA_015903995.1 Nitrospira sp. | reverse complement strand
TGCAGGCGATGCGGCAAAGAAGGATGGGGATAAAGTTGAGAAGGGCCGGGATGTTTATTATAAGACGGAAGGGATTGTGGTCGGCGCTCCCGCCCCTAAAACGACGGATGGTCCTCGGGATTATCCGAGGTACAATTTCGAGAGTCGTGTGTTGCTCTGGTTCGCCAATCAGCAACATCTCTATTATGGCAGCTTCGTATTGGCTGTGCCGATCTTCTGCATGATTATCGAGTTCATGGGGGTCGTGACGAAGGATAAGGCGCTTGCCAAGCGTTACGATCAGTTGGCCTATGATTTCATCAAGATCAGTCTGACTGCCTACTCTCTGACGGCTATTCTGGGCGGTATTCTGATCTTTACCTTCCTGACTTTGTATCCGGCATTTTTCTCATATCTGTCAGGTATTTTCCGTCCTGTTATGCATATCTATGCATTGATGTTTGTAGCTGAGAGCGGGACTCTCTACATCTATTATTACGGCTGGGACAAGATGAGAGAGGGGTTCTTGAAGTGGATTCATTTGAGCATGTCAGTGATCTTGAATGTCATTGGTACGTTGCTCATGTTCCTTGCAAATTCCTGGATCGGTTTTATGATGTCGCCTGCTGGTGTTGATGAGCAGGGTCGGTACCTTGGAAACATCTGGCATGTGATCCACACTGCATTGTGGAATCCTCTCAACCTTCATCGCATCCTCGGTAATATGGCCTTTGGGGGTGGTGTGGTCGCGGCCTATGCCGCGTACAAGTTTCTCGCATCGAAGACCGATGAGGATCGGGCTCATTACGACTGGATGGGCTACATCGCCATGGCGCTCGGAGTGGCCTTCTTGATCCCGTTGCCATTTGCTGGCTACTGGTTAATGCGCGAGGTGTATGCGTATCGCCAGCAAATGGGGATTACGCTGATGGGCGGTCTCCTTGCCTGGCTCTTTATTATCCAGGCGACGATGATTGGGATTCTGTTCCTGAGTACTAACTATTATCTATGGCAAGCTATGGGCCGTATGCGTGGTGCTGAGAAGTACCAGCGATACATCAAGTATCTTGTCTTCATCCTCGCCTGCGGATATATGGTTTTTATTACCCCTCACACAATGGTCATGACCCCGGCTGAATTGAAGGCCATGGGAGGCCAGCAGCACCCCGTTCTTGGTAATTATGGAGTCATGTCGGCGAAAAACGGGGGGATCAATGTCATTATTACGACCACCGTATTGAGTTTCGTCTGGTATATGCGGGGGAATAAAGTTTCAACCGTATCATGGGCGAAGTTCGGTAACATCTTTATGGGTGTGTTCTTTGCCTGTGCGTACTTTAATATTATCTTTCTCGCTGTCTATGGGTATTACATTCCGGCAAACGTCCGCGTTGGCTTGTCTGTCCCTCAGGTCGCGACGACCTTGTCATGCCTCTTCTTCATGTTTGCTCTAAATAGCGTCATGATGAAGGGGGCCAAGCAAATGGGGCCCATTGAGTGGGGGAAGATTTCTGCCCGGTCTCAATATGCACTCATTATGTTGGCAACTGCCTTTACCTGGATGATGGGTTTGATGGGCTATATTCGCTCATCGGTCCGCCTGTTCTGGCATGTCAATGAAATCATGAGGGATAACTCGCCTTGGGCCTATACCCATACAGTGGGATTTGCGGCAAATATGATTTCAGCCAACGTATTGTTTTTCTGGATCAGTATTCTCTTTGTCTTCTGGCTCGGCAGCTTGACTGCGAAGAAGGTTCCAGTCGAATCGAAAGCGGGAATCCCTGGCAGTGTCCCGCAGCCGGCTGCCAGTCACTAATCGACGTTCTTATTCGCGGTTGGCGTTGCAGCGAGAGAAGGGTTTCGCCTCGCACTAGCCGCAGGAGGTCAAGATCTTGGGTAATCTGATTTCTGAAGCGCTCTCAATGGGGTGGATGGCTCTGGCTGTCCTTGCGGGCCTGCTGGTTTATTTTCAGGTGTCTATCAGTGATCCGGCCGCAAAGAAGCGTGCAGTGTTCAAGACATTTATTGGGATTATCTCCTGCTTTCTTTTGTTCATGGCGATCGCCAATTACAAGACCAACTTTTATGGCGAGAGCCGTTTGCTCCCTGTATCCTTGGTGATGATCACAGTAACGACCTTCATCATGGCCCTGTATTTCACTAACCTTGGCGCCCTTCTGAAGATCGGCGGGCTAATGTTTTTTGTCGCCGCATTTCTTTCAGGTTATGGAAACTGGCTCCCTCAAGTGGAAGGTGGTTTTCCGCCGGTAGAGGAAAAGAAGACGTGGGATTCAATGACTCCGCAACAGCTCGCCGATGAAGGTGAAAAGATTATCTTTGGAGGTGTCGGGAAGAATAAGGAGCAAGGTGCAATCGGCAAGGGGCAATGTCCTCTCTGTCATGCGTTTCATGCCGGCATGTTGGGTGAACGAGCTCCGAACTTGTTAGGCCTTCCCACGCGTGGGAATGAACGGTTGGATGATCCAAAATATTCCAAGGGTAATCCATCCAAACGGGACTACGAAGTTAAAGAGGCTTTCCCTGGATCGGGGACAGCAGAAAATGCGCAAGAGTATATTGCGGAATCACATGCCTGTCCGAGTTGCTATGTCGTGGCGGGGTATGGAGTCAAGGGGACGAATGACAAGCAGAGTCCGATGCCCGCTATTCATAAGCCGCCTATCTCCCTTAGCCTTCCGGAGCTTGCAGCTGTAGATGCTTGGATGTATCTGCGTGAGGGGATAGACCCTCCATCGTTTGAGGACCTTGTGAAGTCGTACGAGAAGTTTATCCCTGAAGCTGATCGTCCGAAACAGGCTGATGAAAAACCAGCGGGAGCCACTTCTCTGATGGCTGACGGATCGGAGCCGGTTGATCAGATTTTTGCCAAGGGCCAATGTATTTCCTGCCATACGATTCCAGGTATTCCTGGAGCGGTGGGAACCATCGGACCTAAGCTGGAAGAGGGAACAACCGCTCCACAGCGTATCAAGGATCCGACCTATAAGGGAACTGCCAAATCACCCACTGAATACATTATGGAGTCTATCGTAGATCCTAGTGCATTTGTGGTGAAGCCGTTCCCGGATAATACGATGCCGAAAGTATTCGGGCAAAAGCTGAGTGCTGGTGCTTTGAAAAAGATTGTCGATTATTTATCGCAGGTGAAAACCGGAGCGCCTCCACCAAAAATATAATAGCCTCCGAGTACCTGTCATGCGGAGAGTAAAGGGAGTTTGCCGATGAAAGCGTTGATGTCGCTCGGTGCCCTGATCGGAGTAGCTGGACTTCTCCTTCTGGGCGGAATGGTTTTTGATGTCGTCCCTTCGACCACGATACGGTTGGTGGAGGGCTATATGCCGATACAGATGCTGCTTGAAGTGGCATGTTATGTCATCGGCTTTACGGGGTTGAGCTATACATTAAATGCCATGGGTATGGCCATCCCACGGTTTTGGCAGGGCATCGGTTTCTGGGTGTTTTTTCTGCTGTATCTGAAGTACCGTATGTATCCACCTATCCCCTTTAGTGTGCGGGCCATGTATGGCACTGTGTCATTGGTGGCAGTCTTCATGTGGGTATCTGCCAATGAAGAGGACTGGAAGAAATTCAAGCAACCCATCATGAATGTCCTTGACGCTCAGACAGGTGCGAACCGGCTCCTGCGGTATCTCTATCTTGTGCTCCTGCCGATCCTCATTGGGGGGTTTTCCTTTAACGCCATGATGCCAAAGTCAGAGGAACCGATCGAGCTGAGAACGGTTCATCCTGCCCCACCGGCGAGCACCAAGGTTCACGGTAAGACCTATACATTGCAGACATCCCAGAACCCTTACCGGGTGAATCCTGAAGGGAAATATGATCAGGAATTCTCAAACGCCAATATCGTTGAACAGGGTATGGGGCGTTTGATGAAGCCTAATGCTAACCCATGGGACGACAAGAATCAGGGATATCTGAAGTATGTGCGAGAGGGTGGTGAGATATTCTTTCAGAACTGTCATTTCTGCCATGGAGATAATTTGAATGGTCGAGGACTTCACGCCTTTGCCTTCAATCCAATCCCGGCCAACTTTACCGATCCAGGAACAATCGCACAGCTGCAAGAAACCTTCATTTTCTGGCGTGTTTCGAAGGGTGGAATTGGGTTGCCCAACGAAGGCTTCCCTTGGGCATCAGTCATGCCCCCTTGGGAGCAACATCTGACTGTGGATGAAATTTGGAAGGTCGTTTTGTTTGAATATTGGCACACCGGCTACTATCCACGAACCTGGGATTAGTCGCCATATTCCTGAGAATGCCAAACCAGACATAATGAAGATTATGAGGCAAAATATGATGGACAGTATAGCTCAGAAGGCCGGGATCATCACGGCTGCTGCCTTCGGAGTAGTTCTCGTGTTTAGTTCGGGCTATTCATCAGTTTCAGCTCAGGGGCTACCCGAAGGATTTAAAAAAGGTGATCTCGCGCCTGAGCCGTCGGCAGAAATGATTGAAGCAGGGAAGCGAGTCTACTTCACCAAGTGCGTGTGGTGCCATGGAGTGGATGGAGCCGGGGATGGGCCTGGTGCTGATCGTCTCTGGCCTCGTCCGCGAAACTTCAATCAAGGGACGTTTAAGATTCGCCATACCGCGAGCGGTGAACTCCCGTTGTTTGACGCGAAGAAGCCAATACCTGGTCAAAACGATCTCTTTGAAACTGTGACGCATGGGCTCCCCGGTTCTGCAATGCCCCCGTGGGAAGGCATCCTGAGTGAAGAACAGCGCCAACAAGTCCTCTCTTTTGTTACGACCCAACTTGTCAAAGACCGAAAGTTTACAGACAAACAGTCAGAGACACAAACCGTCTTACAGCTGGCTGATCTGAAACCTAAACCAGCTACTGATGAGAGTAAGAAGCGTGGTGGTGAGTTGATCGTAGAGAAAAAGTGTGTCGAATGTCATGGGATGGAAGGACGTGGCGATGGGAACGCCTTCAATTTAAAAGACGACTGGGGCTTCTCGATTCAGCCTGCCAATTGGCACAAGTGCTGGAACTTCCGTGGCAGTCGTCAGGACCCCTATAATGTCAGCAACATCTTTAGAACTTTCTCGACTGGTGTGAACGGCACCCCAATGCCGTCGTTCGCAGATAACACAAGCGTCGATGAGCGGTGGGATATCGCCAACTTTGTTAACTCTCTTTGCGAGAGGGACCCGCTTGGTAATCCGCTTCCAATTGACCCATTAACGGATAAGCCAAAAATAAACTTTGTCATCCCCTCCGATCTGGTTGAGGGTGAAATTCCGGCTGACATCGAACATGAGGCCTGGCAGAAGGCGCCAAAGCGGTATGTGGCAATGGGAGGACAGATTACCCATAAGCCAAGAAACTTTGTCAATCGGATCGACGATATCTGGGTTCGGTCACTCTATAATGATAAGCACATTGTCTATCTTCTTGAATGGGATGACCGAACGAAGAGTGTCGCTGAAGGCAAGCTTCCCTGGGCTCCCACTCAGGTGAATATTGATATTAAAGAGCAGGATCCCAAGACCGGCGAGGAGGGGTCGATCGCAGCGAAACAAAATAACTACACGGTATATAACGATGCGATTGCTATCGAAACAGCGGTGAAGTGGAAAGAGTTGCCGGCTCCCATTAAGCCACGCTATTTGTTCGGAACGAATGACCAATTCCCCGTCGATATCGTGAAGTGGGAAGCAGACGGATCCCTCCGTGCGTTCAAAGGGACGGGATGGGATAAGGACTTTGAAGAGCGTGACAACTACGAAGAGGCCATGAAGCTCTTAAAGAGCGAATGGAAGAACGGCCGTTGGTATGTCATGATTCAACGTCCCGTAGGAAATAAGAAAGACCAGGATTACGACGAAGACACCTTTTTTGAAGTGGGGCAGTATATTCCCACTGTCTTCTTTGCATGGGACGGTCACAATGGCGATGCGGGACGAAAGATGGCTGTCTCCGCATTTTTCTACACATTCATGAACCCGCCTGTTCCTCAGGAAACATACATCTATCCGGTTGTCATCGCTGTCGGTGTGGTGCTGCTGGAAGGATGGGTTCTGACCCGTCGGGCAAACAGGAAAAAAGGGAAGACGCTGTAACGTTTCATAAAGACGTACTTCGGCGCAGTACGAAGATGGAGGGGGTGGGGAAACCTACCCCCTCTTTTTTTTAAAACAAGTTACGTACTTATGATCACTGATGTGACAGGTGTTTTACTGGCTGGCGGGAAAAGTAAGAGGATGGGAGTGGACAAGCGATATCTGCTTGTCGGCCGGCAAACTCTCTTTGCGCGGAGCTGCGCGGTTCTCCGTGGATTATTTGAGCAGGTATGCGTCGTCATCGCTCAAGATAGTCCGTCTTTGGAAGCGGAAGTGTCGGTGGTTCGTGATCTTATTCCGGACGGTGGGAGTCTTGGAGGATTGTACACGGGGCTGAGACTGGCCAAGACTCAGCATATCTTCCTGGTTGCCTGTGATATGCCATTTCTCAACCCGGATGTCATACGGCATATGATTCAACGGAAAGATCAGGCTGATATCGTCATCAGTCAGTGGGGGACTCGTCTTCAGCCAACCCATGCGATCTATGGCCGAAACTGTCTTCCAGTCATTGAGGAAATGATGACTCTCCATAATAGGAAGATTCACAGTATGGTCGGTCATCCTGCTCTTCGCGTATGCGTGGTGTCTGAAGCGGAGATCAGGCATATCGACCATGGTGGGCATTCCATGTTCAATATCAATACGCCATCCGATTTGGAACAGGCTCGATCAGTATGTAATCCTGGTACGGGGCTTGAGTCGTAATAGGTAGGACTGACGGGTGAAACGTACCATCCTGATCATTCATCCCGGTGCGCTGGGAGATGTTCTGCTGGCTGTGCCAGCGATAAAGAGTCTGAGTCAGCGGTTTCCCCGGCATGAGGTTGTGCTCATAGCTGCTGCCGCTGTGAGCCGACTCCTATTGGAATGTGGAGTGATCAGCGATTGGCTTCCATTGGAAGGGCAAGCATGTCTGAGGTTGTTTTCAAAGACCTCATCGGTCTCCAGGGAATTATATTCATGCGTGAACCGCTGTGATCGAGCCGTAGCCTGGATGGAAGATAAAGACGGCGCGCTTGGTTCCTTCTTTCAGGAATTTGGTGTCGCGAGGGTTCAGATTCAATCGCCATTTTCGACGGAATTACGTACAAGGCACCAGAGCGACCGTTTGCTGGAGACGCTGGGTGAAGCGGAGGGAGATACTTTGCCGGAGAGAACCATACAGGTTCCTCCGCATCTCTTGAGGTGGGGGAAGGGCTATCTTGATGCCCTGAACATCTCTTCTGAGCAATCACTGGTTCTTGTGCATCCTGGGAGTGGGAGTGTTCATAAACGACTTGAACCCAGACGAATGGCTTCGCTGATTGAACGGTTGTGGCAGGAGGGAATGTATCCCCTCATCTTGGAGGGACCGGCTGATCAGGATGCCGTCGCCCATGCATTGCACGCTGTACGTAGCCCACCCCCTGTGCTCAGAGCACTTGATCTGTCTCAACTTGCAGGAGTGTGTGCACAGGTCTCCCTTTATATCGGTCACGATTCGGGTGTGACCCATTTGTCGGCTTTATTGGGTGTGCCGACCATCGCCATATTCGGCCCTACGGACCACCTTCGCTGGGCACCCCAGGGTAATCATGTGACGATCCTTCAAGGTTCGCCCTGTATCTGTGAGTCGTGGGCTATCGTAAAAATGTGCGAGGAGAAGCCCTGTCTCCAAGTGCCGATCGAAAAGATTCTCCTGGCATCGGGACTTGCGACAGCGAGCAACGCAAACCCTCGTTATTCCACGTGAACCGCCTTGTCTCTGTCTAACTCAATGTGATACGTTAGCCTGCCGATTTCCTTTTTTCGGTAAGGACTTAGAGGAATTATTGTGTCTCAAGGATTTGTGCAAGAGAGGGTCACAACGGCCCTACTCGGAGCCCTTAATGGGGCGAGGCAAAAGGGGCAATTGAAGACGACGGCTTGGCCCACGCTGAGTCTTGATGCGCCCAAACGGCCGGAATGGGGCGACCTCGCCTCTACGGTCGCCATGTCATTGGCCTCGTCTGAGCACAAGGCCCCTCATGATATTGCCCAAATCATCATAGAAAACATTCCTCAGCGAGAGCAGTTGTTTGATCGTATTGAAATCGTTCGTCCTGGTTTCTTAAATTTGACGGTAAAACCGGCTCTCTGGCAAGAGGTTCTTCGTGAAATCGAGTCACAAGGAGTTCGGTATGGCCGGGCCGCTGTCGGAGCCGGCCGTCGAGTATTGATTGAGTATGTGAGCGCCAATCCGACCGGTCCATTGCATGTCGGCCATGGCAGGGGGGCAGCGGTCGGGCAGGCAGTCGTCCGATTACTCGATGCGATCGGATACGATGCCGTGGGCGAGTACTACATCAATGACGCAGGTCGCCAGATGAAATTGCTGGGTGCGTCCGTATATGCCCGTTACCAGGAATTGTCAGGACGCACTGTTGAGTTTCCTGAGGATGGCTATCATGGTTCGTACATCACTTCTGTGGCACAACAGATCAAAGACCAACTCGACCCCGTAGCGAGTGAGCTGACTCCTGCCGAACTTGAGGCTCGCTGCCGATCTCTTGCCTATCAGAAACTGCTGGGACTTATCCGTGACGATCTGACGTCCTTTGGTATCGAGATTCAGTCTTGGTTCAGCGAAACCTCGCTTCTCGAGTCCAAAGCCATCGAGCTGGCTCTGGAAGAATTGAAAGCCCGAGACCTCCTCTTCCAGCAGGACGGTGCGTGGTGGTTTCGGGCGTCCGTGTACGGCGATGAAAAGGACCGTGTCGTCAAGAAACAGGACGGTGAGTATACGTATTTGGCCTCCGATATCGCCTATCACCATGACAAGCTGAGACGTGGATACGATCTGCTGATCGATGTCTTCGGCGCCGATCACCATGGGTATATCCCGCGCATGCAAGCCGTCATGCAGGCCTATGGGCATCCCAAAGACCGTCTCCATGTCGTACTGGTTCAGTTGGTGAAGCTGCTGCGGGATGGAGTCGAAGTGAAGATGTCCAAACGGACCGGGGAATTCATTACGATGCGGGAAGTCCTCGATGAAGTCGGAGCGGATGCCGCGAAGTTCTATTTCTTAATGCGCGATTCCAAGACGCATCTGGAATTCGATCTGGAGTTGGCGAAGCAACGGTCCGCCGACAACCCGGTGTACTACGTCCAATACGCCCACGCGAGAATCTGCAGTCTGTGGCGTGTCGCGTCCGCTCGAGGGATTGCCCGTCCATCTGCGGAGGGGACGGACCTGACGGTGTTGACGGATCCCGATGAATTGGGGTTGATCAAGAAACTGTCCGCGTATCCTGAGGTCGTTCAGGCCAGTGCCCTGGCGTTTGAACCGCACCGCGTGACGTATTACCTGCAACAATTGGCGGCGCTTCTCCATACGTTTTACAACAAACATCGTGTGCTGCCTCCTGAACCCGATCAAGAGTCCACGGAGACGGTCCCTCTGGAAGTGCTTATGCCCAACCGGACTGCGGCGCGATTGGTGTTGATGGGGGCGGTCCAACAGGTTCTTCGAAATGGGCTCAATGTGCTCGGTATTTCTGCGCCGGAGCAGATGTAACGGGCAGACCCCGTAGACGATGATACAGTATCACGTTCGACAATCCGATCGGCATTCCAAAGGGCGTCTCGGCCTACTCACGACCGGTCATGCGGAGGTCAGCACACCCGCCTTCATGCCGGTCGGTTCGTTAGGTCCTGTCAAGGGGCTTGAACCGGAGGACCTGCAGCGTCTCGGGTTTGGGCTCATCCTCAATAATGCCTATCACCTGTACTTGCGCCCTGGGCACAAGATTGTGGCCGACATGGGGGGGCTTCATGCCTTCACCGGGTGGCCGGGAGCGATTCTCACGGACAGCGGGGGATTTCAGATTTTCAGTTTAGCCAAGTTGTGCGAGATCACCGATGAGGGGGTCACGTTTCAATCGCACATCGATGGGTCGACGCACTGCATTTCTCCGGAAAAGGCGATGGAAATCGAAGAGGCGTTGGGTGCCGACATCATCATGGTGCTCGATCAGTGCGTGGCGTTGCCTGCCGGTCGAGCGGTCATCCAGGAAAGTGTGCGTCGAACTCAGCTCTGGGCTGAGCGTTGCCAGGCAAGCAGGCGCCGAACGGACCAGGCCTTGTTTGGCATCGTCCAGGGCGGATTAGAAGCGGACTTTCGCGTCGCTTCGGCGCGGGAACTCGTGAGATTGGGGTTCGACGGCTACGCGATCGGCGGGCTGTCGGTCGGAGAGGGTAAGCCTGACATGTATGCGATGCTCGATGTGACGGTGCCGGAGTTGCCGGACCACAAGCCTCGGTATCTGATGGGGGTCGGACATCCCGAAGATCTGATTGAAGGGGTGGCCCGGGGTATCGATCTCTTCGATTGCGTCGTCCCCTCGCGTCATGGCAGAACAGGCTCTCTGTTTACCACCACAGGTCGGGTCGTCATCAAGCAAGCCCAGTATGCCGAAGATGAACGACCGATCGATCCTGATTGCGCGTGTCCGGTATGCCGTCGATACTCGCGGGCGTATTTGCACCACTTGTTTATGGTCAAGGAAATGCTGGGAGCGCGGCTCAACACGATTCATAACTTATGGTATTTCTCTGAATTGATGCGCCGGATACGAGAGGCGTTGGCAGAGGGAACGTTTCCTGAATTTCGGGACGCGTTTTATCGGAACCACATTCGACAGACGGCGACGGTCGGTCTCACGGACTGTGAAGAACCGTGTGGAAAATTGCATGGGAACGGTCATATATAGAAGAAGGGGATGAGCTCGATGTTGATGGAATCGATTGCATGGGCTGAGGGGACGGGCGGAGGCGGGGCATCCGCCGGCGGGGTGTTATCGTTGCTCCCGTTCCTCTTGATCTTTATCATTTTTTATTTTCTTCTGATCCGGCCTCAACAGAAGAAGCAAAAGCAACAGCAGGCCTTGTTGGACGCCTTGAAGAAGGGCGACAAGGTGATCACGACCTCAGGGATCTGGGGCACCATCACCAACATCGGGAAAGAGACGGTGACATTGCAGATTGCCGATAATACCAAGGTCAAAATGCAGCGTGAGAATGTTGCGCGCGTGCGTGGGGAAGAGGAAGATAAAGACAAGGAC
>JABMDK010000014.1:182448-200254 GCA_015903995.1 Nitrospira sp. | reverse complement strand
GACAAGGACGCGTAGTTCACACGGGATAAGGGGTCACAGACGACATGAAAAAGGTAAGTGGGCGACTCTGGTTGTTAACACTGGTCATCGTGCTATCGGTGGTGGCCTTTCTCCCGTCCTATCAACCGGCGTATCAAGCCTTGCCGGGCTGGATGAAGAGCGTTCTTCCGAACAAGGGCATTACATTGGGGCTGGATTTGCAGGGCGGCATCCATATGGTTCTGGAGGTGGACGAGGACCGCGCTGTGGAGATTGCGGTCGACCGTTCCGTCACCGCGCTGCAGGATCTCCTGACCGAAAAGAAGCTCGCGGTCGACTCGGTCAAGCGAACCGGGCATGAGCAGATCGTGGTTCAGTTGCAGAACGCCGATGCGAAGGCCTCCGCCCAGAAACTGATCGACAATTTTCCCATTTTTGTCGAGAAGGAGTCGGCCGGGTCGGCGAATACCATGGTGTGGGAGTTGCGTGAGCTGGAAACCAAGCGCATCAAGGATTCCGCCATCAACCAGGCGTTGGAAACCATCCGGAACCGGATCGATCAGTTCGGCGTCGCGGAGCCGATCGTGCAGCGTCAAGGGTTGAAGCAAATCGTCGTGCAGTTGCCTGGAGTCAAAGATCCCAAACGTGCGAAGGATCTGATCAAGGAAACGGCGCTGCTCGAATTCAAAATGCTGGACGAAGATATCCACCTTGACCTGCCTGCGCGTGTTCCGAAAGACAAGGAAGCCGAGGTGGTCCAGCAGTTTGCCGGCAAACTGCCGGAGAGCGACCAGATTTTATTCGAGCGAATGGTCGACAAGGACACGGGTGTCGAGTTTCGCATGCCCTATGTCGTCAAGAAGCGGGTCATGTTGACCGGTGATGTCTTGAGCGATGCGCGTGTCGCCATCGGTCAATTCAACGATTCGTATGTGTCCATCACGTTCGACTCCAAAGGTGGGCAGGAGTTCGAACGGATTACCAGCGAGAACGTTAAAAAACGTATGGCCGTCGTTCTTGATAACACCATCTATTCGGCGCCGGTGATCCAGGAACGTATTTCAGGGGGACGTGCGCAGATTACGGGGACCTTCACCACGCAGGAGGCCAATGATTTGGCGATTGTTCTCCGGGCCGGTGCGCTCCCGGCGCCGCTGAAGATCGTGCAGGATCTGACGGTCGGCCCGTCGCTCGGCCAAGATTCTATTGATAAGGGGATCAGGGCTACCCTCATCGCCGGGGCGATGGTAGTGATTTTCATGATCGTGTATTACCGCCTATCCGGACTGATCGCGGACTTTGCCTTGGTGTTGAATTTGGTGTGCCTGATGGGAGCCTTGTCCGCCGTGACCGCGACGTTGACCCTGCCGGGAATCGCCGGTATCGTGTTGACGATCGGCATGGGTGTCGACTCGAACGTCTTGATTTTTGAGAGAATTCGCGAAGAGCTGCGCGGCGGAAAGGCGCCCCGATCCGCGATCGATGCAGGTTATGACAAGGCGTTATTGACGATCATCGATTCGCACGTGACGACGCTGATCACCGGCGTCGCCCTGTTTCTCTTCGGGACCGGGCCGATCAAGGGCTTTGCCGTGACGCTGTGCCTGGGCATTGCCATCAACCTCTTCACGGCGTTGGTCGGGACAAAAGTCATATTTGATCTGTTGTATCATCGACAAAAAGTCGAGGCGTTGAGCATCTGACCATGAAGCCATCAACAATGACTCTTCAGGGAGAGGCTCAGGGTTATCAAAAGGGAGCGCGCATGTTAGAGATTCTCGGGAAGACCAATATTGACTTCATGGGCAAGCGCACGTTCGCGTTTCTCTTTTCCGGCGTGATGGTCGTGCTCGGGCTCATCGCCCTGGTTCAGATCGCACGGGGTTCCGCCAATCTGGGTATCGACTTCGCCGGCGGCACAGCTGTTCAGCTCAAGTTTGAGCAGATGATCCGGATCGATGAGGCCCGTAAGGCCCTGGAGGCCAATGGTTTGAGTGCTGCCGAGTTGCAGGA
Source organism: Nitrospira sp. (assembly GCA_015903995.1). Classification (GTDB taxonomy): domain Bacteria; phylum Nitrospirota; class Nitrospiria; order Nitrospirales; family Nitrospiraceae; genus Nitrospira_D. The sequence goes on along the minus strand of JABMDK010000014.1, from coordinate 198,262 downwards.
ATTCGGACAGGACAACAAACTCCTCATCCGGGTGAAGGCGTCCACGACGATCGAAGAGAAGATCGCGGAACGTGTGGTGGGAATCTTCTCCAAGGAATTCCCGAACAACAAGTTCGTGGTCGATTCAACCACTGAGATCGGACCGACCATCGGGAAGAAGCTTCAGGAAGATGCGCTCGTCGCGATCATCGTCTCATTTGCGGGCATTATTCTGTACATTGCGGCGCGATTCGAACTCCGGTTTGGCGTCGCCGCCGCATTGGCGACGTTTCATGATGTCTTGGCTGTGGTCGGGGCGTTCTATCTCCTGGACAAAGAGATTACGCTCCTGATCGTGACGGCGCTCTTGACGTTGGCTGGATATTCATTAACCGACACAGTCGTGGTCTTCGATCGGATCAGAGAAAACCTCAAATCGCGCCGTCGGGAAAGCGAGGAAGCGACGATCAACGCCGCCATTAACCAGGTGTTGAGCCGTACGATCGTCACCAGTCTGACCGTCGTGCTCGTGTTGATCCCCTTGACCCTCGCTGGAGGAGAAGTGCTGCACGATTTCTCACTTGCGCTCCTCTGGGGGGTCATTTTCGGCACCTATTCATCAGTCTTCGTTGCCAGCCCTCTCTTATTGTTGTGGCCGGGGGCCTCTGGTCGACTCTTGAAACGCAGCTGAGGCGGATGGTGGAATAGACCGGCGTCGCTCGTGAAGCGTCGTTCGTCGCTTGTTTCCGACGATCAATTCAGAACGCTTCACGACAGACGCGTGACCCTTCACCGATTTCCGCATCCTGGGCGGATCACTCTTATGGCACTCTGGAGCCGGTTTCACAGCCTCCAGCAGAAGATCATCGCGGCGATCGTGATGGTCGGTCTCCTTCCGCTGACCCTCCTGCTTACTCTCATCTATGTCGAAGAACGACGCGCCTTGCAGGAGTCGACGGGGACGAATTTCAAGGAAGTGGCCGTCGAGGCCGCCCGCCGGATCGAAATGCACGTGACGCGGGGCATGAACGAAGCCCAACAGCTTGCGACCGCACCCTTTCTGCGCACTGCCGTTTCGGAAGCCAACCGAACGTACGAGGGGAAAGACGCGCAGAGTATTTCGGACATCATCAAGGATTGGCAACAACGGTGGGGGCAACGCGACAAACGAAGCGAATTCCCTCTCTTCGTCAACCGGATTGTCACCAATTATTTGATCCGATGGCACGAGATTCGAAAGTCAGACTATGTCGGCATCTTGGTGACCGACGGACAGGGAGCGTTGGTGGTCAGTTCGATTCCCCAGGTCGAATATACCTATGCCAAGGCCGCCTGGTGGCAGGCCGTGGTCAAAGGCGGCAGTCAGCAGCCGTACGTGGGCGACATTGCCTTTGATCCGGCGTTCGGAACACATGTGGTTGTCGTGGCTGCGCCGATCCTGGACGATCAACGTCGGGCTGTGATCGGTGCCGTGACGATCCTGCTTCGGCGGGACACATTGTTTCAATCCATCGCTGAGGGTTCGTTCGGTTCGACAGGCCATGCCATGTTGTTCGCCTCGGACGGCGGTGTCGTGATTTGCCCGGTTCTTCCGCCAGAAGCCCACTCGATCGATGCCGAATTGGCCAGTACGCTGGGGGCTCAGAAACCAGGGTGGGCAGTGGCTGCCGACGATTCGCACGGAAACAAGCGCGCCCTGATCGGGTTTGCACCGGTACGGTTTGCCGATCAGCTTGCGACAGGCAGTATCGGTGGGAAGCGCTGGATTACGGTGGTGCGTCAAGATCCGTCGGAAATCTTTGCCCCGCTGGGGAAGTTGATGGTCAAGGTCTTGTTATTCGGCATGTTGGTGTTGGTGGTGCTCGTTGTCACAGGGGTGATCGTCGCCCGCCGAATCGCTCGGCCGATCCAGGTGTTGCATGATGGCGTCCGGCAGATCGGGAGCGGACGCTTAGAGCAGAGATTGGAGCTCAAGACTGGTGATGAAATTGAACGGTTAGCTCAAGCGTTCAATCAGATGGCGAGCAATCTGCAGCGCTCATTCGGGCAGATCGAACAGCGCATGACAGAGGTTCGGCAGGTGGAGGAGAAGTATCGGGATTTGATCGAACATGCGCCGGAAATGATCTGTCAATTCGATCGAGATGGTCGGCTGGTCCATGTCAATACAACCGGCCTCGATAAACTCGGATATACCCATGACGAAGTGCTGGGGATGAAACTGTGGGATCTCGTTTCGACCGGACAGGAGTCACAGGTGTCCTACTTTCTGGAGCAGCTGACTCGTGTGGGGAAGGGCTCAATCGAAACGACGCTGTCGGCGAAGGATCACCGACCGATCGACGTGGAAATTCATGCGACGGCGCTCTTCGATCAAGCGCGAGGGGGGCTGGTTCACTCTCGTGCGTTCGTGCGAGATGTGACGGAACGGCGCCGGTTGGAGCAGGAACTTCAGCGGTACACGATCGGGCTTGAGCAGGCAGTCTCGGAACGTACCCACCAGCTGACAGCATCACAAGCCCGCTATAAGACCCTCTTCGATTTCGTCGCCGATTCGGTGTTTATGGTGAGTGCAACGGGGGTCGTCGTCGCCGTCAATGAACGAGAGCAACAAGTGTTGGGCTATGCCGAGTCGGAGATCGTCGGGAAGCACGTTCTCGAGATCGTTCCGAACGCCCACCACCAGGCCTTCATGGGATGGTTGTGCGATGTCAGCACGGAGCAACGGCAAGTCGCCACTCAGGAAATGACCGTGTGCCACGCCGATCGCCATGAAGTCCCGGTGGAGATGGATCTGATTCGCGTAGGTGGGACCGACCCATTGCTGGTCATGGTGCAGCTTCGTGATATTACCGATCGAAAAAAGCTCGAGCGCCAACTGCACTCATACCGAGAAGATCTCGAGCTGAAAGTCCGGGAGCGTACCAGGGAAATCGAAGAGACCAAGCAGTACTTGGAAAATTTACTCGAGAATGCCAACGACGTCATTTACACGCTCGATCTGGATCAGCAGTTCACCTACGTGAACAGCAAGGTCAATGCCTGGGGGTATCGTAAAGATGATTTGATCGGCCGTCCGTATCTCTCGCTCCTGTCGCGGCGGCATCGGGGACGGCGTCTCAAGAGTACGTTGGATATCGGCGCGAAACAGGTCTATGAGGTAGAGGTCGTCACCCGGTTTGGTGACGTGCGGACCGTCATGGTGAGCGTCTCGCCTCTACAAGGAGGCCATGGCGAGATCCTTGGCGTGCTCGGTATTGCACGTGACATGACGGAGACGAAGAAGCTGGAGCGACAGATTCGCAATGCGGAAAAACTGGCTTCAATCGGCCAACTGGCGGCGGGAGTGGCCCATGAAATCAACAATCCGCTCGGCGGGATCCTCAACTGCCTCTACAACCTTCGAAAGGGGAGCCTCTCCCCGGCACGCCAGGAGGAATATTGGGCCTCCATGGAGCATGGCGTCCGTCGTGTTCAAAAGATCGTGCGGCAGTTGCTCGATTTTTCACAGCAGCACGAACCGGCATTCAGCCCGGCCGATATCAATCGAATCGTCAACCAGGTGTTGGGGCTGACCAGCCATCTCTTGGCCCCCAATCGGATCAGCTTGGAAACATTCACGGGTCATGGGTTGCCCAACGTGATGGTCGATCAGCACATGATTGAACAGGTCTTGATGAATTTGATCCTGAATGCGGTGCAGGCCATGAAATCTGGCGGGGTGCTGACCGTACGGACATCCGTGGCCGAGGGGGTGTGCCGAGTCGATGTACAGGATACGGGGACAGGCATTCCCGCATCCGTCCTTCCGCGTGTGTTCGATCCGTTCTTCACGACCAAGAGGGAGGGAGAGGGAACAGGGCTCGGTCTCTCGGTCAACCTCGGTATCATGGAACGTCATGGCGGGAAAATTTTAGTTGAGAGCGAAGTGGGCAAAGGCACCACGTTTACACTCTGCCTGCCCGTGTCACGCGAACATTTCTTTGCGGAGAAGGAAGCATGAAAGGGTTGACCGTTCTGCTGGTCGACGATGAGCCGTTGATGCGCCTGTCCATGATGGACGCATTGGAAGCTGTCGGCTGCGAGGCCCAGGCGGCTTCGACCGGCACGGAAGGGCTCGAAGCGATTCAACAGAAGACCTATGACCTGGTGATCACCGACCTGCGGTTGCCGGGTGTCGATGGGTTGACCGTACTCCAGACAGCCAAAGGCAAGGATTCCCAGACCGAGGTGCTCGTGATTACCGCACATGGATCAGTAGAAACGGCTGTCGAGGCCATGAAGCTGGGGGCGTGTGATTACATCACGAAGCCATTCCAGATGGATGAATTGCTGCTGATCGTTAAGCGGATCAGCGGCATGATCACGCTCCGTCGGGAGAATCAGGATCTCAAACACCAGCTCGAAGACAAGTTTTGCTTCAATGGTATCTTGGGGGCGAACAGCCGGATGCGCGGCGTACTGGACAAGATCAAGCTCGTGGCTGAGACCGATTCCACTGTCCTGATTGTGGGGGAGAGCGGGACCGGCAAGGAATTGGTGGCCAATGCGCTGCATCAGAACAGCCCCCGGAAAGGGTATCCGTTGATCAAAGTCAGCTGCGCCGCGTTGCCGGAGACGCTGCTGGAGGCGGAGCTCTTCGGCCATGAGAAAGGCGCGTTCACGGGCGCTCTTCGTCAGCGACGGGGACGATTCGAAATGGCGAATCAAGGAACTTTGTTTCTTGATGAAATCGGTGAAATCTCACCTGTGGTGCAGGTGAAACTGTTGCGTGTTCTGCAGGAACGCACTTTCGAACGGGTCGGGAGCAACGAGCCGATCGAAACGGATGTTCGACTCGTGTGTGCCACACAGAAAGATTTGCGCAAAGAAGTGGCTCAGGGCCGGTTCCGGGAAGACCTCTTTTATCGGCTCAATGTCGTGCCGATCGTCGTCCCGCCGCTTAGGCAACGGCAGGAAGATATTTTGGTCATCGCCGAGCATGTGTTGGAAACATGCGCACACAAGCTCAATAAGCAGCTACGTGGGTTTTCGCAACAATCCCGAGAATTGCTGCTCCGCTATTCGTACCCTGGGAATGTGCGGGAGCTCGAAAACATGGTTGAGCGGGCTGTGGCCCTCGGACATGACCGGGCTGCGGTTCAACCGGCTGACCTCTGCGGATTTCAGTCCTGCCCGTACCTGGGGGGCGTCCCGCAGGAATCCTGCGGCTTTTGTAGCGAAGGATTGACGGGAGGGAAAAGGAAGAAAGATGCGACTCTGACCTCGCTAGCCACCGCGAGGGAAGGTTTTGAAAAGGAGTATATCGTGTCCGTGTTGGAACGTGTGGATGGGAGTCGCACGACCGCATCGAAAATTTTGGGGCTGTCCAGAAAGGCTCTCTGGGAAAAATGTAAACGCTACGGGATCCCGTCGGCTCACAGCGACGGTGAGGAAGCGTGAAGCCGGCGCGTGCGATCCGGTGGCTGTATCGTGGACGTGGCGCTGAGTGGTGTATCAGACACACCCTCAGCCAATGAGCCGGGCGATGCCAAAGGCTGCCGCCGCCGCCAATCCTCCGACCAAGACTGTTTGCCCGCCTCCGCGCCAAGGTGAGATTCCGGTAAACCCACTCTTGACGTAGCCGAAGACGAACAAGGCCACGGGCGTCACCGCTACCGATGCCCAGAGCGCAGTCATAATGTCCTCGATGAAGATGTAGGGGAGCAGGGGAATGAGTCCGCCCGCCATATAGGAGAGGGCAATCGTCCAGGCGCTAATCCGTGCTCGTGTTGGATGAGGTACATCCAGACCCAGCTCGAATCGCATCATAAAGTCCACCCACTTTGTCGGGTTGGCTTGGAGCGACGAGACCAAGGGTTCAATCTGCTCATCTGGCAAGCCGTACTCGCGGAAGATCTCCGTCACCTCCTCCGCCTCCCGCTCCGGAATGTGCTCCGTCTCGCGCAGTTCCCGTTTCCGTTCCGAGGCATAGTGTTCGATGTCCGTCTTCGCGGCGAGATACCCGCCCAGCCCCATGGCAATCGACCCTGCCGCAATCTCGGCCAGCCCGGCCGTCACGACCAGGCTGGACGAGGCCACGGCGCCGGAGAGACCGGCTGCGAGGGCGAAGGGAACCGTCAATCCGTCCGACATCCCGATCACGATGTCACGCACCGTGGCCGTCGCGGTAAAGTGTTTTTCGATGTGTGGCGTCAGGGGCATAGCGCACTCCTTGTGCGAAGAAATCAGCGAGCCGGTGGCGTAGTAAGGTCAAGCTTAGAAGAATCGGGAAAGGCCGTCTATAGCGCGTTTCTGTCCTCTTGACTAGACTCTCGCAAAGGTCCAGGCTACGGACGTCACGTCGGTAGCCCGAGCTCATTTTTACCGTGCCAACGAAAGGGAAACCGCCATGCAACCAGCCTCGGCCATCTCCGCACCAGTCACTTCGGCAGCCACAACGAAAGTCCGGACCAAGACCGCCAAACCCTGCACCCATAGGCGTCTGGTCGACGAAGTTCGAACCTCGAACGGCGCTGAAACCGGCCGACTCGTCTGCCTCGAATGTCTCGCCGAATTTCCGGATCCGGCCTATCAGCAGCTACACGAGTAAAGGGAGTCCTGGCCTTCCTCACACCAGCGTCCCACAATCCACGGCACCGGATTCCGTCGGGTGTCTGGGTGCTTGGGTTTGTCAGTCTCCTGATGGACATCTCGTCCGAAATGATCCATAGCCTCCTGCCGTTGTTCATGGTTATAACACTGGGGACTAGCACGATCGCGGTCGGGATTGTGGAAGGGCTTGCTGAATCTCTTGCACTGGTGGTGAAAGTTTTCTCAGGGACACTGAGCGACTATCTGGGAAAGCGGAAGCAACTGGTTCTGTTTGGGTATGCCTTGGGGGCTCTGACAAAACCGCTCTTCGCCCTGGCATCCGGTCTCGGCCTCCTCTTGACCGCCCGCCTCCTGGATAGAGTTGGAAAAGGAGTACGTGGCGCGCCGCGTGATGCGCTGATCGCCGACATCACATCGCAACAGATACGAGGCGCTGCCTTCGGGTTGCGGCAAGCGCTCGATACCGTCGGCGCCTTTCTCGGCCCCTTGCTGGCAGTGGGGTTGATGCTGCTCTGGGCCGATAACTTCCGTGCCGTTTTCTGGGTCGCTGCCATTCCGGGGCTGATGGCCGTGGCGCTGTTGCTGTTCGGTGTGCAGGAACCTGCGCCGAGCAAGATTCAAAATGCGATAAGCCCGATCAGTCTGGACAATCTCACCCGCCTCAGTCCGGCCTATTGGTGGGTGGTGGGCATTGGATCAGCCTTCACACTGGCTCGGTTCAGTGAAGCTTTTCTGGTTCTCCGCGCCCAACAGAGTGGGATACCTATCGCGTTCGTGCCGCTTGTCATGGTGGCGATGAATGTTATGTATGCCTTTTCAGCCTATCCATTCGGCAGCCTTTCCGATGTGGTGAGCCACAGGATGCTCCTCGTGTTAGGTCTCCTGATCCTCGTTGCGGCCGATCTGGTGCTGGCCACAAGCGATCAGTGGAACGTTCTCTTATGGGGTGTGGGGCTTTGGGGGTTGCATATGGGCATGACACAGGGCCTGCTGGCCGCCATGGTAGCGGACACGGCGCCGCCAGATCTGCGGGGAACCGCCTTTGGGTTCTTCAACCTCGCCGCCGGCCTCGCGATGCTGATTGCCAGTGTCTTGGCAGGAGTACTTTGGGATCGGCTAGGTCCTTCGTTCACCTTCTACGCTGGTGCGGTATTTTGTGTGATCACGATTCTGGGGCTATCCCTCCGTTCCATCGGCAGAACTTCTGGTTGATGGGGATGCTGATTACAACCTCTTCCGCACCGCCGTCGATTCCTGATCTGCAAGTTGTCCGTTTGGGATGATATGATGGCCGGTCCGTGACGGACCGACGGTATTTTCATTGCTGAAAAGGGGATCATGGCTATGAATCTTGCGTCCCATATGATCGGTGCTTCCTTGGGCGTTATCGTGTTCGTGGGGTCCGGACTTGCCGCGGAGCCGGCCGAGGTGGAACGGTTCGTCAATGCACGGATTGAGATCGGGGAGATGATGACAAACTATTTCAAGGGGGGCGCCGGCTATGGCGAGGGACAGCGCCCGTCACAGGAGCACATGCAACAAATGGGGGCGGACATCAATGCCAAGCTCACGGCGCTTCTGGCGAAGCACGATCTGACGCTCGACGACTATCGCAAGCGCAGTCCAGAGGTCTTTGCCGACGATGCAGCAGTTAAGCACTATCTCAACGAACATCCGGACCTCAAGCAACGCTACGAGGCGCTTCCGCTCGATCGGATGGGGCGTGGTGGAAGCACAGGACGGGGGTACTAGCAGGCTGCGGAAAAACTCATTGTGACCTCTATAGCCGTCATAGAAATCGAGGTTTAGGAGAACGCTGAACAGCCACGCAGGATGCGCAAAAAGGCCCACAGTCTTGGAGTTGAGGACTTCGAGGAGGCTGGTCGCACGAGGGATTAGTTGGAGGCTGGAGAAGAGAGTCAACTGTGCTGGGTTCTGGGCAGTACCCGGGAGCAAGGCTCAGCAAGTGGGATAGGGAGATATTGTCAAGAGTTGTGTTTCGCATGAGCATCGGTTGAGCGCTCCTTCGAGACATTTCTTCACGCGGCGACGTCCTCGATTTCGCCATCGACAAACTTTGCACCTTCGATCACCTTTGCGAGTAAGCGATGGCCGTTCAATCGCCGCCACCGCTTCTGGGCCTCGAGCCCGAGCTTGAAGACCATCGCCATCGTCGCCTTCCTCGAGCCACACCCCTTGGTTTGGCGTGTCCGATGGCGCACGGTCGCGAACGTCGACTCGATGGGGTTGGTCGTTCGAAGGTGGATCCAATGCTCGGCGGGGAAGTTGTAAAACGTAAACAGCACGTCCTCGTCCTTGGTGAGGCATTCGACAGCCTTGGGATGCTTGGCCGAGTATCGCTTCTTGAATTCCTCGGATGCTTCCTTGGCGGCGGCGAGGGTCGGAGCCATGTACATCTCGTGGATGAGTTGCTTTGCATCGGGCTGGATGCTTTTCGGCATCTTGTCCAACATGTTGGCCGTCTTGTGGACCCAGCATCGCTGTTCTTCAGTTTCGGGGAACTCCTCCTCGAGCGCAGCCCAGAAGCCCAACGCGCCGTCGCCGGTGGCGAGCTTGGGACCTTCGGTGAGCCCCCGACGTTTCAGTTCACGTAGCACCGTTTGCCAGGACACCTTGCTCTCCCGCTCTCCGTCCCAGACTGCCAGCAGCTCCTTGGTGCCGTCTTCCGTGGCTCCCATAAGCACCAAGATACAGGGACGGTCCTTGTCGAGCCGGACGTTGAAGTACAACCCGTCTGCCCACCAGTACACGTAGCGCTTGCCGCTCAGATCCCGCTTCGACCAGGTCTCGAACTCCTTCTCCCAGCCCTCCTTGAGGCGCACGATGTTCGTGGCGCTCAAGCCAGCGACGTTGGGTCCGAGGATCGCGGTGAGCGCCTCGGAGAAGTCCCCGGTGGAGATCCCCTTGAGGTACAGCACTGGGATGAGCGCGTCGACGCTCGGCAACCGCCGTAGAAATGGCGGGAGGATTTTGCTGGTGAACTTCTGATGGCCACTGCGGTCTCGCACTCGCGGCTGCTTCACCGCGAGCGATCCAACCCCGCTGACGAGCTCGCGTTCGGGCAGGTAGCCGTTGCGCACGACCACTCGCCGCCCCTCGGTGTCGACGACGTTGCCAAACTGCGCAATGAAATCATCCGCCTCCGACACCAGGGCTGCCTGGAGCATGCGGCGCGCACCCTCGCGGGCGATCTCATCGAGCACCGACCTCGGAGTCTGGGGGACCTCTCGACTCGGCCACTGAACTACGGTGTCCCTCTTCATGAGCGTATCCTTCCTGCCTCTTCGGAGGCGGTTTTCGGTTTTAGCAACCGAAAGATACGCTCAACTTTCAGCTCGATGCCAAACACAACTTGGGATCATATCTCCAGGAGTGAAGGTCAGTCGGCTCTGTCTCGGCACGATGAACTTCGGGCCGCAGACAAGCGAGAAGGACAGTTTCGCTCTGATGGATCGGGCCTTGGAGCTCGGCATCAACTTTTTCGATACGGCCAACGTGTACGGCTGGAAACTGGGTGAAGGTTGGACCGAGCAGATCGTCGGTCGCTGGCTCGCGCAAGGCGGAGGCCGTCGGGAGAAGGTGGTACTGGCCACGAAGGTCTATGGTCGCATGGGGGATTGGCCCAACCAATCCCGTCTGTCGGCTCTCCATATTAGACGAGCCTGTGAAGCGAGCCTCAAGCGTTTGCAGACCGATTGGATTGATCTCTATCAGATGCATCATGTCGATCGGGACACGCCGTGGGAAGAAATTTGGCAAGCGATGGAGCGGTTAGTCAGGGAAGGCAAAGTGGTCTATGTCGGCAGCAGCAATTTTGCCGGGTGGCACTTGGCTCAGGCCCAGGAAGCGGCACGCAGCCGAAACTTCTTTGGACTCGTCTCCGAGCAGAGCCTCTATCACCTCAACGAACGCACGGTTGAACTGGAAGTCATCCCGGCCTGTGAAGCCTATGGGATCGGGCTGATTCCCTGGAGCCCGCTTGGGCGTGGGCTCTTGGCCGGGGTGCTGAAGTCAGCCGGTACGGGGCGTCGCGCAGACGAAGAATTGAAAAAACAAGTGGACGAAGCCCGCCCGAGGCTGGAAGCCTATGAGGCGTTGTGCGAACGAATCGGCGAGCGACCGGCGGATGTCGGGCTGGCCTGGTTGCTGCACCAAAAGGCCGTCACGGCACCGATTATCGGTCCTCGCACAATGGAACAGCTGGAGGGGGCCATGCGGGCATTGAGCCTGTCTCTCAGTAGTGACATCTTGAAACAGCTGGATGAGCTTTTCCCAGGCCCCGGTGGTGCCGCACCGGAAGCCTACGCGTGGTAAGAGTGACGTCATCCTGTAAGAACTTGTGACCTCGAAGTCGTCGAGTTCATAGACCACGTGGGAGATTCAGCATGTCGCAGCTCTGTCAGTGCGGGACAACGTCTGCTGCCTGGCCGTTGTCGGTTTCCTTGGGTGGCTGAGGATACAGTTGCGCGAGTCGTTCGATCAGGGGGGTGGCTTCAGGTGTGCTGGTGTGTGTCGGCTCGCTGGGCGCATGGTCCCAGGCCAAGATCTCAATCCCTGCCTCGGTAAGTGCTACGCGGATGATCTCTCCCATCGCTTCGACGGTTATTTCAGTCCAGGGGCTGAGGTCCAGGACCCGCTCCTCCGGTCTGCCGGGCGGAGGGCTGTCATGAATCAGCGCCCAGCACCGGTTGAAAATCGTGGCGCGGAGGGAGTAGGGAATATTGAGCGTGGTCAGACGAGATGTGCAGAGCGCTGTGACCAATAGGACGAACTGAAGGTCCGGCATCTCGGGCCGATGGATGTCGAGGGTTTGCATGATCAATGGCCTCCCACCAACGACGTCGGATAGATCTTGCTCGATACCGACGCTTCGGTCATGGACGGTTAAGCCTTACACGTCGGCATAGATATCGAAGAACGCGTCGATGCTGTTGAGGAGCTGCGCCTTGATTTCATCCGCCGTGCCGTTCACCACATGCAACGTCATGTTGCCGATCGATCCATCGGGCAGGAGAACGGGCACACGCGGATGAACGAGATCGCTCGCTGTGCCTTTATCCAGCCGCAAGCCATAGCTCAATGCAAAGCGGGGCTTCGCACCGGCCTCAGTTGAGCAGATGTCCATCATGATCCCCCTCCTGTTCGATCGTCGACAGGGCGAATCGGCCGACGGGTGGAAAATTCGAGCTGGTCGCATGGGCCATTTCTGGAATCTTCCACCCATGTCATTATGCCGTCGTGATCGCCGCCACCGGCTTCTGGGCGAACTCTTTGTATCCATATCGCTCGGCTAAATAAGCCTTGGCGTCCTCGCTGACGTACTCGGCAAACTTGTACCGGTCATCCTCGACGGTCTTGGCGTCTGCCATCACCTGGTCGGTCGGGATCGCGTACTCGATGTTGCACGACGTATAGGCCTGAATATAGGTCGGACCGACCTCGCGAGCGATCAGCACGGCCTTCTTGATGCAGCTTTCCACCCGGCGTGGATTATTCGGCACGACGGTGGCGATGTAGGCGCAGCCGGCGATTTTCGCCATGGCGACCATGTCCATTTTCTCGAACTTTTTGCCGAGCGGGGCCATCTTGAGCACGGCGCCTTTGGTCGTCATGCCGCTTTCTTGCCCGCCTGTGTTTCCATACACTTCATTATCCAGCATGATCGTCGTAAACCGTTCCTTCCTGAACCAGGAATGGAGGACTTGCTGGAATCCGATGTCGGCGGTGCCGCCGTCACCGGCCATCACGACGACATCCTTGTGTTGGTCGCCGAAACGAATCCGCAATCCGCGCGACAGGCCGCTGGCGACGCCGTTCTGGTCCCCATAGTTGCCGTACACAAAGGGAATCGCGGCCTGCGAAATGGCCAGCCGGCCGCAGCCTGCCGTTCCGACGGTAATCGTGTCTTCGGGATTCGGGAAGGCGATGATGGCGAGTCGAATGAACAGCGTCATCGCACAGCCGGCGCACATGGGATGCTCTTCGAGGATTTCCTTGAAGCTGCCCATCTGCGACACGGTCGTTTTCTTCCCGAAGGGCCCGTGCTCCACCATATCCCGATATTCTTTCGGCATGAATGTGTCGAATCCCGGAGTGAACTTTACATAATTAAGACTCATCGGATACCTCGCTCTCTCTGTTATCCGCAATTGCGGTGGTGTGTCTATCTCGTCCGCAGCCGGCTGCGTTGTCGCTGTTGTGCCAATGTGTCCGGTTCATCCTCCACGACCGGCCAGCACGCCGGATCGCATGCCGATCGCCTTCTTGACTTCCTCTACGATCACTTCCGGCGGCAAGGTCATGCCGCCGCAGACGCGCGGCCCGGCGACGACTCGGTTGCTGTTGGGGATGGTGGCTTTGAGTTCTTTGGCCATCCATCCGATGACATTGAACTCTGGCACGATGATGTGCGAGGCATGTTTGGTCGCCTCGCGAAGCTCTTCTTCAGGCCAGGGGCGCAAGGTCTTGATTTTCACCAGCCCGACGCGGATCCCTTCATCGGCCAGCAGGCGGATCGCTTCCCGTCCTTGGGAGACGGCGGTTCCTGAGGAGATGATGAGGATGTCGGCATCGCCGTCTTCGACATCGATCAAGCCGTCCAACCACGCAATGGTGTGCTTGCGCGATCGTTCTGCCGCGGCCCAGACTTCCTGTTGCCAGCTCGCGTGCGTGGCGTAGCTGATGTAGTTGCTCTTCATGACGAAGGGATCGCGCATCATTCTGACCGGGGGACATTCCATATCCATGCAGGGCACGGGTGAGCGATAGGGATCATAGGGCGGCAGGCACATGTTCTCGGGTGTCAGGTCGACGACGTCCTTCGTATGGGTGACGAAGAAGCCGTCGCAACAGAGGGCCAAGGGCAAATGCACGTCCGGCTCCTCCGACACCATATACCCCTTGAGGATCCAGTCGTAGAAATCCTGTGCGGTTTCCGCATGCCAAACGAGCATGCCCGTATTCATGAGGTAGGCGATCTCGATGGTGTCCGGTTGGATCGACAGGGGAGAATTGATGCCGCGACAGGTGACGATACATTGGATCGGCAATCGAGATCCGGCCCACATCGGAAAGTTTTCCATCGCCCGCATGGTGCCAGGCCCGGCGGTCGTCGTGAAGACACGGGCCCCGCCGAAGGCGGCACCGGCGCACTGCGACATGACCGCAAATTCACTTTCCCCACGGAAATAATCACCGATATAGCCTTCGGCAAAGAGCTCACCGCACAGGGCCGCTGCCTCGCTCTGAGGTGTGATGGGATAGGCCACCATCACATCGACGTTCGCACGCCTGACGGCCTCCTTAATGACTTCACTGCCGGTAAAGAACGACGGCGTGCGAGGCGCATCGTTCATCATCACGCGCGGATCGGTGATGGCTTGCCCCTTTTTATTCTTGGTTCCGATGATGGCTGTACTATCCATAACTTGCTCCCTTCATATCGACGGTGCCGGCCGGCGATCCGGCGCACCCTGTGATGACGTTATGCGCTGAATGAACTGCCGCACCCACAGGTCGTTTTGGCTTGTGGGTTCTTGATTGCAAAGCCGGAGCCTTGCACGCTCTCCATATAATCGACTTCGCAGCCGGCCAGCAGCGGGGCGCTCTGGGAGTCCATGATCACCACGACATCCTTGGGCTGGTCGCCGAACCGAATCCGCAATCCGCGCGACAACCCGCTGGCGACCCCGTTCTGGTCGCCGTAATTGCCGTACACGAAGGGAATGGCGGCCTGCGAAATAGCCAGCCGTCCGCATCCCGCGGTCCCGACCGTAATCGTGTCTTCGGGATTCGGGAACGCGATGATCGCCAACCGGATAAACAGGGTCATGGCGCACCCGGCGCACATCGGGTGCTCCTCGAGGATTTCTTTGAAGTTCCCCATCTGCGAGACCGTCGTTTTCTTCCCGAAGGGACCGTGCTCCACCATATCCCGATATTCTTTCGGCATGAACACGTCGAATCCCGGCGTGAATTTCACATAATTGAGACTCATCCGACACCTCACTCTCTCTTCATTTTGGTTGTGGGGCCTGTGCCGTTTTTCCTGTAGGGCTGTTCAACTCCCGCGTCCGGCCAGCACGCCGGATCGCATGCCGATCGCTTTCTTGATTTCCTCGACGATGATTTCCGGCGGCATGGTCATGCCCCCACAGACGCGCGGTCCGGCAATGATCCGCTCAGTGCGGGGGAGCGTGGCTTTGAGTTCTCGCGCCATCCACCCGATGACATTGAACTCGGGCACGATGATGTGCGAGGCATGCTTGGTCGCCTCACGAAGCTCTTCTTCCGGCCATGGACGCAGGGTCTTGATCTTCACCAGTCCGACACGAATCCCTTCATCGGCCAGCAGGCGGATGGCTTCCCGCCCCTGGGAGACCGCGGTTCCAGACGAGACGATGAGGATGTCGGCATCGCCGTCCTCGACATCGATCAGGCCATCCAGCCAGGCAATCGTGTGCTTGCGCGACCGTTCCGCGGCGGCCCAGATTTCCTGTTGCCAGCTCGCATGCGTGGCGTAGCTGATGTAGTTGCTCTTCATCACGAAAGGATCGCGCATCATCCGGACCGGCGGACATTCCATGTCCATGCAGGGCACCGGGGACCGATAGGGATCGTAGGGCGGCAGGCACATCTCGACGGGAGTCAGGTCGACCGTGTCCTTCGTGTGGGTCACGAAAAATCCATCGCAACAGAGGGCCAAGGGGAGGTGTACATCCGGTTCCTCCGACACCATGTAGCCCTTGAGAATCCAGTCGTAAAAATCCTGTGCGGTTTCCGCATGCCAGACCAGCATGCCCGTATTCATGAGATAGGCGATCTCGATCGTATCCGGCTGGATCGACAGGGGAGAATTGATACCGCGGCAGGTCACGATACATTGGATCGGCAATCGGGCTCCGGCCCACATCGGAAAGTTTTCCATGGCCCGCATGGTGCCAGGCCCGGCAGTTGTCGTGAAGACACGGGCCCCGCCAAAGGCGGCACCGGCGCACTGTGACATGACCGCGAATTCGCTCTCCCCACGGAAATAATCGCCGATATACCCTTCGGCAAAGAGCTCGCCGCACAGAGCGGCTGCCTCGCTCTGAGGTGTAATGGGATAGGCCACCATCACATCGACGTTCGCGCGCCTGACGGCCTCTTTAATCACTTCGCTACCGGTAAAAAACGACGGTGTGCGAGGCGCGTCGTTCATCATCACGTGTGGATCGGTGAT
>JABMDK010000014.1:127595-182348 GCA_015903995.1 Nitrospira sp. | reverse complement strand
TTCAGACTTCGTGGATTCTGGTTTTAGCCGGGATGCTCGTGTTGCTGGCGATTCACCTCATCATGGAACGCGTCACTCGAACGGTGTGACGGAGGGGTGAGGGGTTGTCCGGCGGTTTCCGGCGTGACGATCCGACCTGCACGTCAGTCTTAATCATACATAAGGAGGACAATGCGATGAATGCTGAGGAGCTCAAGGGGAAATGGATGCAGTTCAAAGGTGAACTGAAAGAGAAGTGGGGCAAGTTTACCGACAAGGATCTTCTGGAGATTGGAGGAAATTACGACCGATTTTCTGCGAAAGTTCAGGAGCGCTATGGCGATAAAAAGCGTGAGCTGATGAAGTGGGCGGATCAGTGGTACCGCAAGACTCCGCCGGCCAAGACGGAGAAAAAGATCCAGTGACCGGAATCGATTGATGAGAGACGTCTCACTCAATAATTTACCCACCTACGCAGGAAGCCACAGCTGTATCGCTGTGGAGGAATGCGCAGTGGGTGTCCTCCGAAGCCTTGGCGAAGGAGGACACGCTTCGGCGGGTTCCGCCGAAGACACAACAGGGACCACGGCTGTCAAGCCGTGGGGCTCCACAATCATACACTCGGCAACGAGAGGAGGTGTGCGATGGGCAAGGAAAAAGTTTCACAGCAAACGACGACGACCATGTCGGCCAATCCGTCCAAGATCAGCCCAACCGGTGAGAAGGCTGGTTCTACTGGGCAGACATCAAAGGGAGCGTTGACGCACGACCACATTGCACAGTTGGCCTACGACCTATACGAAAAACGAGGCCGGCAAGAAGGCCGGGCCTTGGAGGACTGGTTGAATGCGGAACTGCAACTGGTTGGCGTAGTCGGTCGGTCGTGACAGATACCCGTGAGCATGAAATGTCCACTTTTATGACGACAAGGAGATGAGGCCATGAACACCATCTTACGCTGGGATCCTATGAACAGAACTCGATGGAATCCTTTCAAGGATCGCGATGAACTGGAAAGCCGCTTGGCGACGCTGTTTGCCGGGCGAGAGGCGACGAGCAACGGAGGGAAGGAAGCCCTGACGGTGACTCAATGGTCGCCGTTGGTGGATATTACGGAGGATGAGAAGGAATACCTCATCAAGGCCGAATTGCCGGACATCAAGAAGGAGGATGTGCGCCTCACGGTCGAGGACGACGTTCTGGCGATTTCCGGCGAACGGAAATTCGAGAAGGAAGAAAAGGGGAAAAAATATCACCGGGTCGAACGGGCCTACGGGAGCTTTGTGCGTAGCTTCTCACTCCCGGAGGATGCGGATGGGAGCAGGGTGACCGCGGACTTCAAAGACGGGATGCTTCATGTGCATCTTCAGAAATCCGTACAAGCGAAGCCGAAGGCCATCGAGATTCAGGTCGGCTGACGGTGTGTTGATCGAGAGACGGGGCATCAGGGAAGGCGTTCTGACGCCTACGCGATGATGGAGTCTTTCTGATGCTCCGCGCACGCTGTGTCGATAATCTCAATGGACCTCACGGGATAATTTCGAGTCGAGTGCCTTGGCCACCAGCCGTTTGGCCCTGGTCTTGTAAGTTTGGTCTCTAGATCTATTTCCCCATGTAATGGAGCCGTCTTTTCTTCCTCTCCCCCTTGACAGATCCGAAACCTCGCTGCTGATACCGAGAGCCGTCATCCCCAGAAATGTGTTGAACCTGTGGATAACCATTGGATTGGCGGTGCAAGTACTGGTAGTAGCGAGGACTCAAGAAATCATGTCAAGTTAATTCCCTAGGAATATGCAAGAAAGTACGGAACGCAGGCTCGGCACCACTATTACTTGTGGTGCTGCTGGAGAATGGCGGATGCCTAAAAAGTAGGCACTCTGATGAATGTACACGCCATTTGTGCGGTCTTTTGCAGAATGTCTCGATTTGTTCACATGGTTATCCACAGAAGATGTGGAATGCGAATTCTCATGCCACGCTCACTCTGGAGAGAGGATTTTTGGTCAACTATCTGGAATTATTAGCTTACTTAATAAGTGACGTGCCGACCATTGTTGCGTGACCTTTTTGACGCCGGATGGATAGATGCGAGCTAGGCAGGGCAGAACATTGCGAGCTGGACGGATGTTTCGGATTGGAGTGCGATGCGGGATGGTTTCTTCAGCAGTCTCTCACGCGTACGGTGGGGCATTACCCGGTTTCCACTTGATGCTGCAGCCGATGCCGGGCCTCTGATTCCCGCCGACGGGCTTCCCGGCGAGCACGGCTTGGATGGCAGCGCGGAGATCGCGGCCTGTGACCGGTTTGTTGTTGCCTGGTCGGCTCTCATCGAGTTGCCCGTGGTAGACCAGCCGACGATCTCGATCAAAGAGATAGAATTCCGGAGTGCAGGCCGCGCGATAGGCCTTTGCAACCTCCTGCGTCTCGTCGTGACAGACCGGAAAGGTCCAGCCCAGACGTACGGCCATTTCCTTGAGCTTGGGCGGTGCATCATCGGGGTAGCCGACCGGGTCATTGCTGCTGATGGCGATGATGCCTAAACTTGTGTCGCGATAGTCATGTCCCAGTCTGGCAAGCTCCTGCTCGACATGCACCACATAGGGACAGTGTTTGCAGATGAACATGACGAGCAGCCCGGTCTTGGCGGCGAAGGAGTCGAGAGAATACTGTTGTCCACTCACCAAGTCGTGCAAGTCGAACGGCGGTGCTGTCGTCCCAAGCGGGAGCATGGTTGAAGTCATGGCCATGAGGTTCTATCTCGCGATAGTCTGTCAGAGCGAAGATGCCGCATGTCGTCGGCCGGGTCAAGTGGTCGTGAGGTGACTACATTTCTTGCGTCATCGGTGAAGGGCCGCTATGCTGCCATACAGCTCTCTCGGATGTGTGGGTAAGCCATGACCAAGATGAGTTATCCCTTTGGTGAAAGGAGGACGAGCATGCGGATTGCCTGGCTGTTGGTGCTGCTGCTGGGGTTTCCCGTTGTGACGCAGGCCCATGATGAGGCGAAGCCCGAGACGCCGACCCTTACGGTCAGCGACACCGGGACTGTGCCGCACGCGCCGGATACGGCCTTTGTGACGTTCGGCATGGAGACATCCGGCAAATCACTCGCCGAAGCGCAGAAGCGGAACAGTACCGTCATGAGCAAAGTCATGGAGCGGCTACGGGATTTGCAGATCGACAAGGAACGTATCCAAACCTCGTCCTTTACGGTCTCCCCGCAATATCGGCCGACGCCTAACCGCCCCACTGATGCGCTGTCTGCTTCTCCGGAAATTGTCGGCTACGTCGTCAGCAATATGGTGATTGTGGAAATCCGTGCCCTTGATAAAGTCGGCACGGTGATCGAAGAAGTCTTAAAGGCCGGGGCGAACAATTTTCAGGGATTGCACTGGGGGTTGCGTGACGAACAGTCGGTACGTCTGAGCGCATTGAAACAGGCTGCTGCCAAGGCGTGTGAGAAAGCGGCGGTGCTGAGCGAGGCGCTCCACGTGAAACTCGTGCGGGTGCTATCAGTTCATGAGGGTGGCCATATGGTCAGGCCTGCCGCTCCTATGGCACGCATGGCGATGGAGGCCTATGCCAGCGACGTGCCGATCTCATCGGGGGAGCTGAAGGTCGAGGCATCCGTGACGCTGGTGTATGAAGTTGCTCCGAACTGAGAGCACATTTTGTGGAAATGGAAGGCCCTGCCCTCGCGTATTACGATGCGACCCGAAAGCCAAGCCGACACGGAGCTCTCAGGCAGGTTGACGGATAACTTGACTCATACTTGACCTAATCCAAGCTGCAAATCGGGCTAGTGATTCCTGCCAAGAAAAGCTGTATCCTTCGCCTCGCCGCCCAGTTCAGCAGTGAGGACGAAGGTATGGCGCAGGCTGATAAAACGCTTGAGAGTTGGATTTGGGATGTTGCCTGTTCCATTTCGCAGTGCGAAGGACGCGCCGAAGCGGAAAGACTACATCCTGCCGCTGATCTTTGCGAAACGGCTTGTGATGTACTTGACGACCATCAACTCATGACCATGCAGATTCGCGTCCACGATTTGGATTTATCTGAACTTTGGCTGGATTCTGATGCCTTGATGCACTAAGCTGCTCTCTACTCATGGTGCCACCTCCCTTTAGAATCGATCTCACTGAAAAGTTCCCCCGGCTTGCACATGCGCCGATTGCTGAGGCGGTGATCGAAATGCGGGCCCACGCTGAGGTGCCGTGGGAAGAATCGGGCATACGAGGCCAGCTCGCTCCACTTCTACCAGGTTATCAAAAAATTGAGTCACAGAGTGAGTTTGAGCATGAGATGCAGTTCGGCCCCGGACAGGACACGGTGCAAAGGCATCGGGATCTCGGATGGAGAGGGCTGCGGTGGCAAAGAAAGTGTCAGACGTTCCTGACCTGCTGCAGTAAGCAGCGTCCTTAATCTTCCGATTTTGCTCCCCCTTCCCACAGCTTGACGGTCCGATCCCAGGACGCGCTGGCGAGCCGTTTGCCGTCCGGAGAGAAGGCTAATCCTCGGACTCCTCCGCTATGGCCTTTGAGCGTCCGGAAGTTTCGCCCAGTGGCCAGGTCCCAAAATTTGATGGTCTGGTCGTCGCTGGCGCTGACCAAGACTTTTCCATCCGGTGACACAACGAGGCTGCGGACCCAGCTCTTGTGGCCGGTGAGGGATTTCTTTTCAACGACGTTCGGCATCTCGAACAGCTTGATCGTGGCATCCCGGCTTCCGGTGATCAGGAGTTTCGCATCCGGGGTAAAGGTCATGGCTCCGATCCAGTAGTCCATCGGCTTTTGGAACCCGCCGTCATCCTCGATATAGTAGCCGCGGGTCTCTGTGGAGTCTTCCTGGTTTTTCCGCCAATGGCCGTCGTGAAGCACCTTTTCCTCACCGCTCGGGAGAACCTCCCACACTTTGATCTTGCCGATGTCGGTTCCGCTGGCCAGATGAATCCCATCCGGGGAGAAGGCCACACAGACCGACCAGTGATGGTCGTATTCATCTTTTCCGAGCAAGGTCATGAGCTCGGTGCCGGTGGTGACTTCCCAGATCTTGATGTCTTTGTTATGGCTCCCGCGCGCGAGCATGAGGCCGTCCGGCGAGAGGGAAAGGCTGCAAACATTATGATCGTAGCGTGTGAACAGGAGTTTCGTGGGCTCGCCGGTCTTGCCGTTCCATAAGCGGATGGTGCGGTCCTCACTACCGGTGGCCAGGGTCTGTCCGTCCGGCGTGAAGACAATGGCGCGAATGTCGTGGGTATGGCCGCGCAGGGAACGCAGGAGCCGGCCGGTCTCGATGTCCCACATGCGCACGAGGCGTTCGGCGCCGCCGCTGGCGAGCATCGATCCATCGGGTGAAAAGGCGACCGCCCAGACTCCGTGCGAATGGCCGCGGAACGTTTTTATTTCCCGGCAGTCGGCTCCCCAGTAGTCCAAGAAGTCGAGAGACGGCGTTGATGGAGCTATTGTCTCTAAGGAGACAGCCGGCAGCGGAGAAGTCATCGTCGGTTCCGGCATGGGCACGCGTTTCCTTGGTGGTCTGGTCCTTGATTGACCGACAGATCGGCCAGTATAATTCTGTCGGTCGTTCGGATCGTAAGAGATGCCTCGCGGCCAAGTCAAGCCGATGTCCATGGCCACGTTGCCGATGGGTTGTCAGGCACCGTATTCTTAATGGTCCCTCCAAAGCCGCTGAGGATTTTTTCATGGAAATCAGATTTCAACCAGCTTTGCTCCAGGAAGTCATCGATTCGTTCGTTGAAAAGACGGAACGAGAAGGGGATCCCACGTACTATAAGGAATTTCATGAGTATGCCGATCCGATTTACGAGAAGTTCATGCTCGAAGATCGGGAGGCGGAATTCAAAAAGCTCTATCAATATCTCTTCGGTATCTGGGGATTTTCCGACATCGTCCGCGATTCCTTCAACGAATATCCGCTGTTGAAGGAGAAGGTGGGTATTGTCCTGGTCAAAGGTGTGCTGAAGGAAGATCAGGAAGGCGTCGATATTCTCCGCAAGTGGGGGTCGGTCGAAAAGGACTTGGCGAAGCAGTTTGAGGAGAAGGGTCTGAAGGGCGTCGGGATCAAGCTGATTCCCAGACGCTTTTATGACCCGGCACTGACCCGCTATTGCCGCCATGAGCTGATGCACATCTCCGACATGATCGACCCGTTGTTCGGCTATGACCCGGATACCAAACTGGGACAGAACCCCGGCGAAGAGACGTTGATCTTACAGCGCTATCGTGTGCTCTGGAGTTTGAGCGTGGATAGTCGATTGGTCGCGGCCGACAAAGAGCCGATGCTGAGCAAGGAGGACCGCTTCAAGGAATTCCGGTCGTGGTACCGAAAAATTCCGCCGCCTCAACTGAAATCGGTGTTCGAGGGGCTCTGGCAGACGTCGTACTTCACCCATTCAGAGTTGATTGAGATGGCCGCCGACACGCTTCGTGTGATGGATCGGGCGGTGGATGTGGAAGGTGGGGAAGTCCCGGAGACCGAAAATAAAATCATGCTGATGCCGGGTTTCCCATGCCCGCTGTGTCGGTTCCCCACCTATTCGTGGGTTGAGGAGATGGGGACGAAGGTGGAGCCCTATGTGCTCGACTTCATCCGCGAGAATCATCCGGGATGGGACGTGGACTTCGGTGCCTGTGATCGCTGTGTGGAGGTGTATAAGCTGCGTGCCGACGGCGTCATGTAGGCGGATGATGAAAATCGCTGCCACCTTTGTTCTCGCGTCACTCAAGGCCTCAACGTACATGGAACGTACGCCTCGGCCTTTCGCTTGCTGCGGCCGCGCTGGCCAGCAATTTTGACCATCCGCCAAGGTTACCAATACGTTTCATGGCAACCAACCCCTCATACGGCCGGCGGGATTTTCTGAAAGATTCCGTTATTTCTACCGTCAAAGCCGCGCGTGAACTTGTCAAACAGGCGGATGGTGTTCCGGCGGAACCGCCTCCTCCACCAGTTCGTCTCGACTGGCTACGTCCTCCTGGTGCGGTTGGAGAATCGCTGTTCCTTGAACGTTGTACGAAGTGCAACGATTGTGTCACGGCCTGTCCGCCTGGCGCGATCACGGCCCATCAATCCGATGGCACACCGATTCTCTTCGCCGATCAGTCGCCCTGCCTGTTATGTGAGGATCTTCCTTGCATTACAGCCTGTGGGACGGAAGCGCTTCTACCGGTCGAGGGGATCCATCACGTTCGGATGGGAATCGCGACCGTATCGCATCGGCTTTGCACGGCCGGCCAAGGCTGCCATGCCTGTGTCTCAAAGTGTCCGACGGATGCCCTTGAGATGGACGTGGCCTCCTTGCATCTTTCCGTGGTGAAGGAAGCCTGTGTCGGTTGTGGAATGTGTGAAATGGTCTGTAAGACCGTCAATGACCATGTCGCAATCCGTGTGGTCCCGTCGAGGCAGCTGGCAGGATGTTGAGAAAGGCCGGCGGTCTTTTTGAACATCTGGCTGGCGTTTTTTGATATGGTCTGCTAGAGGGAATTGATTGTTGATTGTGTTATATCCTGCGATGTCGTGTTGGACAGAAATTACCATTCACAAGATCAAACCAGTTCACCCTTGACTTCGCACGGGCCTTTTCATATACATACGAGGTCCTGCTACCCTGCCTTGGGGGTTGAAGTGGTGGGGAGAACTAAGGTGGTCGGGAGGCGATTTGTATGACGAGTCAACAGCCGATGCAAGGTGTTGCTGCATCTGCCACCGCCACGCTGCCGGTCCCTGTGTCCATCAAGGACTCTCCCGCCGTCGAACGTGCGCTCAATCGCAGTAAAATCTATTTATTGGTCTCCTGGAGCCTCCTGTATCCCGAAGATGAGGAGTTTCTTGATTATCTTCGGTGCGGCGAGTTTGTGGAGGACGGCCGGGCCGCCCTTGATGCATTGGAGGTCGCCCTTGGCACCGAGGGGGGCGAGCGAGCCAAGGGGAAGTTGACCGCACTGAGAAAACAGTTGGCCCTGGTTGAGAATCTGATCGCCTCCGAATGTGTCAACTGGCAGCTCAGCGATCTCCAGTCGGAACATCGCCGCGTGTTCAGTAACGTGATTACACTCGATTGCCCTCCCTACGAAACCCTGTTCGGGAACGACCACGTGTTCGCGCAATCCCATGTGATGGGCGATATCTCCGGATTCTACAAAGCCTTCGGCGTTGAGTTGTCGAAAGATATCCATGAACGGCTCGATCACCTCAGTGTCGAGTTCGAGTTCATGCATTTTCTCGCGTACAAGGAATCCTACTCGCTCTGCCACGACGGGCCGGAGAAGACACAGATCGTGGTCGACGCGCAGAAGAAGTTCGTCAAAAATCATATCGGCCGATGGGTGCCGCTGTTCTGTCGCATGTTGACCAAGAAGGCGGACTCGGGTCTCTTCAAGTTGGTAGCAGATATGACTGCGGATTGGATGGAGTTCGAGACGGCCTTCTTGGGCGTGACCCCTCAGCCCTATACGGAAACCGACTATCGTCCGGCGACATTCAGCTCTCCCGAAGGTCAGACCTATGAATGCGGTGCGCAAGACCAGGGGAACGAATTGACCATGTTGTTGAACGAAGTCGGTGCGCAGTCGTTTATGGATGTGAAAGAGAAGGATAAGGACAATGAGGAAGGACGGCCTTCCGGAACGGCGTGAGTGCACGCGGTAATGGTTGAAGAGCGAACGCAGTCTTTACACTAATTCAGAGGAGGGAGTAGCACTATGAGGGTAGCGCAGACGACCAACAAGAAATTGGTGTTTGCCATTCTTCTCTCGTCGGCCTCATGCTGACGTTGGGGCGAGTACCGCTGGCCGTCAGTCAGCCGGTCACCATACCGGCCAAGACGGTCAAGGGCTCAATTCCCATGGACGGAGCCAACCCAATTTGGGAAAGTGTTCCGGGCGTTGTCGTACCGTTGAGCGGCCAGCTCATCACGACTCCGATGCACCCGAATATCTCGGTGAAGTCGGTGTTCGTCAAGGCGATGACCAACGGCAAGGAGATGGGGTTGCGGTTGGAGTGGATTGATCAGACGAAGAATGACACGGCGATCGGCCCGCAAGACTTCCGTGACCAGGTCGCGGTCATGTTTCCAGTGAATACGGCGGGGGCTCCGCCGTTCCAGTGTATGGGGCAGTCCGGTGGGACGACCAATATCTGGCGGTGGAATGCCGAATGGCAGAAAGACCTCGGCAAGGACAGCGCGGGTATCTGGGATGTCGACGATCAGTATCCCGGCATTTTCTGGGACTATTACTTTGAAGAGCCGGCGGGGGGTGTCACTTATCCAGACCGTATCGGCCGGAGCCTAGGACCGTTCAACTCCGGTATCTGGTCTGGGAATATTATGTCTGATCCGACGCTTCGCGTGAGTTCCGTTGAAGATTTGAGCGCAAACGGCTTCAGCACCCTCACGACACAAGCTCACCAGGATGTCATCGGAAATGGTGTCTGGGAACCGTCAGGGTCTGTCAAGGGCGGAGGCTATACCGGTCCGACATGGCGGGTCGTCGTGAAGCGGACATTGGAAAACGGTGATGCCAACGATGTCCAGTTCAAAGCCGGTATGTCGGTGCCGATCGCATTTGCGGTGTGGGATGGTGCCAACATCGAGCGGAACGGCATGAAGTCGCTGTCGACCTGGTTCACGTTGAAGCTGTAGCGACCTGAGCGGTCAGCGACTACAGCAACGTCGCGTGATTCTTAAAGAGGCCTCGAATCGGGATCCCGGTACGTGAGGGAACGGTTCGAGGCCTTTTTTCTGGCAGGATGCTGCGGGAGTCCACCAGCGGCATTTTCATGTTGCCGGGAGACTCAACGTACCGCACCCTAAGCCTCTCTCCTCCTGCAGGATTGCATTTACCGAAGTGCGGGGGGTATAAGAGGAATGTGTATCGAACTCGCTGATTTTCAAGCATAAAAGGACTGTCGTCGCATGAAAGTCTCGCTGCTTTTTCCTCCGACCTGGCATCCGTCTCAACCCTACCTCAGCTTGCCGTCTCTGACCGGGTTTTTGCACCAGGGCGGGGTTTCTGATGTCTCGCAGAGAGACCTGGGTATCGAATTGTTGGATGCGGTGCTGACCAGAGGGTATGCGGCCGAGGTCTACCAGCAGTTGATCACCAAGCAGCGCGAGCTTGAGCGGACCCAGGCCGGGGAGACAGGTCCTGGAAGTCGTGAGCATTACGCGAAGGTGACGGACTCGCTCGATCGGTTCTCCTATCTCGTCGATCGGATTGAGCTTGCCAAGGACACTTTGCGCAGCGAAGGATTTTACGACCCTGACGCCTATCGAGCAAGTTTGTTCATGATCGACAAGTGGCTGGAAGTCGTGTCCTCCGTATACTTTCCGACCCGGCTCACGGTTGTGGACAATCAGTTTGGGAACTATTCCATTTATTCCTCAAAAGATCTGATGCGGGTGATTCGTGACGAATCGCAGAATCCTTATCTGAGCCTCTTCCGGGATCGGTTCATTCCCTCGATCGTGAACAGCCGGCCTGATCTCATCGGGGTTTCGATTACGGCCACGTCCCAGATCATCCCAGGCCTCACGCTTTGTCGACTGATCAAAGAGGCTGCTCCGGATCTTCACGTGACCATCGGCGGCAGCATCTTCACCCGTCTTGTGGACAACATTCGTCGCTGTCCCAGCCTCTTCGAATTAGCCGATGATATCGTCGTGTTTGAGGGCGAAACGGCTTTGCTGGAATTGGTCAACCAACTGGCAGGCAAGAAGGACTACAGTAAGGTTCCCAACCTGATCTATCGACAGAACGGCAAGATTACGGTCAATCAACCGTTCTATTCGGAAAATGTCAATCAACTCCCGGCGCCGAACTATGATGGATTCCCGCTGGATCGCTATTTGTCGCCGGAGCCGGTGTTGCCGGTTCAGTTTTCTCGGGGTTGTTACTACAAAGATTGTGCGTTCTGTGCCCTGACCCTCGACCACCAGAACTTTAGACAAAAGGACCCTAGTCGGACGGTTGAGGAGCTGCAATGGCTGACACAACGCTATGGTGCGCGCCATTTCTTTTTTACCGACGAATGCTTTGCGCTCGCGCCGACAAAGCGGTTGTGCCAGCAGCTGATCGAGAGACGGCTGGATCTCAAATGGACCTGCGAGATGCGGTTCGAGAAAAATCTCTCACGCGAGCTGCTGACGTCCATGCGGGATGCCGGGTGTTTGAAGATCGTCTTCGGGTTGGAGTCCTTCAATCAGCGCATCATGGATTTCATGAAGAAGGGGATCAAGCAGGAATGGGTCAGACGGATCGCGGATGACTGTGTGGATCTCGGCATCGCCGTGCATTGTTACATTATCGTCGGGTTCCCCACAGAAAAAGAAGAAGAAGCGCTTGAAACCATGAACTTTATCGTCGACAACAAGAAGCTCCACCAGTCCTATGGATTTTCCTGTCAGCCCTGCCTGTTCGACTTGGAAAAGGAAGCTCCCATTATGAGCGATCCCGGAGGGTATGGGATTCGACGCATTATGCGGCCGTCGGCGGAGGACCTGAGTCTCGGGTTTTTCTATGAAGTGCAGGAAGGCATGACTCCCGACGAGGCAGAGCGACTGTATCAGTATGTCTATGAGCGGATCAGTGAAGTCGTATGCGAACTTCCCTTCAACTATGCAATGGCCGATGGGTTACTGTATATCTCACGGGCGAAAGAAGGCGCCGGGCAGGCGCCGATGGCGGCTCATTGACCGCATTTTTTTGCGCCAGCTATAATGTCACCCCTGTATGGATGTGGTCGTGAAGGCAGCAATGCATAGTGAACGGGTGACGGGGAAAGTGTCGGACTTCGGGCCGCTGTTTGAATATACCGTCAAACTTGTTCTTCTGACCTCCTTTCTTGAGTTGGTTCTCTATCGTCTGGTTTCCCGCCTTGGGATGCATCTCAGCAAGTTGGCGGCAGATCACCCGTGGATCACGCCCACCTTCACCGCCCTGACCGAAGTGGGCACATGGCTCCTCAATATCGTCGCCGTGCTGTTGTTCTTGGCGCTGACGTTGGCCTTGATCAATCGCTGGGGAGGGCCTGCAACCAGTCGGCTCAGTAAACTTGGCAGTGCAGGGGCGGCGCTCTTGTTGCTGTTGACCGTTGCGTTTCTGGTGGTGCAGCCCGGGATGCTGGGGGCGGTCGTCTACAACGGGTTGACGCTCCTGGTGTTGACGGCGTTTATGTCGGAATATGTGATGACCCATCGTGAGCCGGCACAACGTGTGCTGGCGGCCACGTATTATTTTGGCGTTTCCGGGTGGCTCTACTATCAGATCGTGTCGACGCTGTACAGTTTGATGGGAACGATAGCAGCGCCGCCCTTGGTCTACGAATCGCACCGTATAGGCGAGGCGTTGATGGTGCTGGCCAGCTTCTTCGCGTTTGTGGCCTACGGCAAGAGCAAAAGTCTCTCGCTGCGCACAAGGAACCGACGGCAGTGGAACCGGGCGATGTGGTTTTGGTCGACGACAGGGGTCGTTTTTTCCGCACTCATCGTGGCCGACTATCTGCTGGAACTCTATAGCCCGGCCTTTGCATCCGCCTTTCGGCAGGCTTCGCAAGGCATCGGTTGGATTTTTCAATTCGGGATGGGCTACACCTTCTATCTCCCGTTTGCACTGTATGTCGGGGGATTGCTCTGTTGGTCCTACACCGTTGTGAAGTTGTTGATGATCGGGCGACTGGCCGGCTATGGCATCGGTCTGATGTTTATCGCGGGGTATGCCTTACTGTTCTCCAACCTGACGTTGATGGTTGTGCTTGGAGTCATATTACTTACTCTTGATCGAGTGAAGCCAACCGCTGCTGAGTCGCTGCCGGCTGCTGCCGGCCCAGTGCTGCCGGCAACGGACGGTTTCGTCCACGGTCAGGCCTAGTGTGAGAGCGAGATGATGATGGAAAATGCAGGATCGACGCCAGTGCAGTCAGAGACCGTTCTTGACCCGGGCGATCAGCCGCTCACTCCGGATGAAGAGATCTCCGGGATCGAACAATTGCTGGCCGCCGAACCTGATGACTTTCAGGCACGCTGTCGACTCGGCGAATTGTACTTCAGTAAAGGGCGGCTCGACGATGCGTTGGCGGAGGTCAAGAAAGCCATTGAGATGGCGGAATCTCTCCGTGCGGAAATGAATCGCTCACTGGCCATGTATTACGCCAATCTGGGAACGATCTATGCGACCAAGAACATGGCCGATGAGGCCGAGGCTGAGTTTCGGCATGCGTTGGAAATCTTCCCCCATGATGTCCTGGCGCTGTTCAACCTGGGGCGGCTCTATGCAGACAAGAAGAAATACATGGAAGCCAAGGGGTACTACGAGCGTCTTGTCGAAATCACGCCGGACGATCCGATTGCTTGGTATAATCTGGCGGGGGTGTATATTGAGTTGGATAACCCGCAAGTGTCCGACTACAACACGATCGACATGGGCATTCAGTGCTACCTTCGTACCTTGGAGCTGGATCCCAAACACTTGGAGTCGAGCTTCAAGCTGATGGAAATTGCGCTCAGTCATAAGAAGACCGATTTGGCGGTCAGGGTCATGGAGAGTGCGGTGGAGCACAACCCGGATGAACCGCTCGCGTATTACAACCTGATCAGTGTGTATGACAAGTGTAAGATGTTCGACCAGGCTGAAGAGGCCCGCAAGCGGTTGAAAGAGCGATTTGCCAAGAAGCCGAAGGATGGTCCGAAGTCCTAATTCACCCATAGGAAGAGGTGCACTATGTTTGGCAGTCTAGGGTTCACCGAGCTGATTCTTATCCTCATAATCGTGCTCATTATTTTCGGCGCGGGGAAATTACCGCAGTTGGGTGAGGGGATCGGGAAGGCGATCAAGGGATTCAAGAAGTCCGTCCACGAGGCGGATGCGATCGAGGCCGAAGCCCAGGCGGCGGCGCAACAGGCGGCCGCGCCTCAAGCTGTGACGGCGGCTTCGACTCAAAGTGCCACGTTGACCCAGCCTGCCGGGGCTACCGCGCAGCCGGCTCCACGAGCCTAGAAAAGTGCTGCAAAAGTGCTCAACCGCGCTCTCGCACCGCTCAGCGGGAACGTCTTTTAGAACGTCCTGCGTCGACAGTCGAAAGTGCGCGAGCGGTATAATAATCTTTTAACCGCCCCCCTAGAGAGCGTCGTACTTATGGAAACCGAACTCGGATTGGCCGCCGGCTATATTGAAACGTTTGCCGGGAATGGCAAGGCTCGAAGCACGGGTGACGGCAAGCGCGCGGTGAAAGCCGGCATCCCGCTCCCCCATCACGTCGCACTGGACCGGGAAGAGAAGTGGCTGTACTTTGCCGAGTCAGGGTCTGACCGAATTCGACGCATCGATCTGCTGCAAGGCACGCTCCACAATTTCGCCGGCATCGGGGAAACCTGCTACAGCGGTGACGAGGGCTCTTGCGCAGAAGCCGGGCTCTATTTGCCATTGGGCGTGGCATTCGATTCCCTTAATAATTTGTATATCTGTGATTCCGGGAGCAACCGGATTCGGAAGGTCGATCATGAGACCGGTATCATCACGACGGTGGTCGGTACCGGTCAGCATGGGTTCAATGGGGACGGCCCCGCGCTGGACGTCAATCTGACCTGGCCTGCGGCGATCACCTTTGATCACAATGATGTTCTCTTTATCGCTGATACCCAAGCGCACAAGGTCAGGCGGTATGATCCGAAGACCGGGATGGTGACGACGATTGCGGGAGCCTGGACGGCCGAAGATGAAGCGCGAGAACAGCCCTTGGTGGCGAGGAATTTGGTCGTGCTGTCAGGCGATGCGATCGGGATTGATTTCAGCGATGACCAGGGATGGCTCATGCCGGTCTGTTCCGATGGACTGGATATGTCGATGTATCTGGACGATGGGAGGCCCGCGATGGAGGCCCGCCTCTATGACATTGTCGGGCTCGCAGTCGATCGCGGGGGCGACCTGTACGTGGTCGACAAGGGCAGCAATCGCGTCCGAAAGATCGATTCCAGGACGGGAATTATTTCGACCGTCGCGGGGGTTTGCCGATACGGATACGACGGTGACGAGAAGCCGGCCGTCAGAGCCATGCTCCACGCCCCGGAGGCCGTGGTCTTTGATCACGACGGCAATCTGTACATTTCTGACACCATGAATCATCGGGTCCGCAAGGTGGATGTGACGACCGGTGTCATCACCACGGTGGCAGGAAACGGCGACAGTGGATATGAAGACAAGAATATCGGCGGCTGCGGCGCCGCTCGATTTGTCGCCAAAGAATCGGCTGGGATGTTGAAGCATGGGGACGGCTTGCTGGCGATTGAGGCCGTGGTGAATTCACCTGTCGGTTTAGCCATGGATTCCCAAGGCCATCTCTATATCTGCGAACGCGGTGAAAACAAGATCCGTCGTCTGAAGCTCCACTAATTCCCACCTCGATCCTTCGCATTTGTCCCGCACGGGTTTTGTGGTATTCTGAGCTTGGTTTTTCCTCGGAGTTCTGTGCGGTGCGAATGACGTACATCGACAGTTCCCGCTCTTACCTCGTTGGGTTTTTTTCCGGCCTGATTGTCGTGGCCAGTGTGCTTGGGGCGTTTGGGATTCCGCTGGTCAGTTCCGAGGGGATGACCATCAGATCGTACGTGATCCACGGTGATCTGCCGAATGCCGCTGATGATGCTGCCTGGCAACAGATTTCACCGATCACGATTCCCCTGAGTGGGCAGGTGATCACGAGACCGGTGTGGCCGGAGCCCACCGTGCGTGCGTTGACGGTGCGATCGGTCCACAACGGAACCGAGATCGCGTTTCTGATGGAATGGCAGGACAACACGAAGAATGATCGGCTCACTCCGGGGACCTTCCGGGATGGCGTCGCGATCGGTCTTCCGCTCGGCGATGCGCCGGCGTTTTTCTGCATGGGGCAGCTGGACCACTACGTCAACATCTGGCATTGGAAGGCGGACTGGCAAAGCGATATCGATCGGCGGGCGGCTCGGACATCCGAAAAAAAAGAAGGCGGGGTTCGGACATTCGAAGTCATTCCGAGGCGGGTTTCTTCGGTTGAGGACTTGATCGGCGGCGGGTTCAGCACGTTGACCACAAAAGATAAACAAGGGCGGGTGCAGGGACAGGCATTCTGGAGGGACGGGGTTTGGCATGTCGTGATGCGCCGCCCTCTCGCAAGTGAAGAGCAAGAGAATGAAGCCACGCTCGTTCCTGGTCGTGTGCAGACCGTGTCATTCGCCGTGTGGAATGGCGAAAACAAAGAGCGAAACGGTCAGAAGGCTGTGGCGCCATGGTTTCAGCTGAGCATCGATCCCGTGTCAGGGCGGTGAAACAGGCTGCCAGCTTCGTTGTTGCTTCGTATTCAAGCGCGAGAAGCGTATCTCGTGAAGGATTATTTCCTTGCGAAATACGAATAATGGGATGCGAGCGTGTGGTCTTGCCGGGTGAAAGTCGCGTCCGGCAAGACTGGGTGGGCGGGTGAGAAACAACAGCCTGTGTGACCACCCCGCAAGAGAGAAGAGTCCAACCGGTTTGGAGGAACGTTCGGTGAATGGAGGAGTGCTGGGCGTGGTGTTGTTGGGCCAGCTCCTCTTCGCCGACATCGGGGTCGCACAGGCTGAGGCGCAATCCAATGGGATGACGGAGGAAGAAGCGGCTCGGCTCGGCGAAGAATTCGGGATTGTCGTCGGCGCTGTCGATGAAGATATTCAAAAAGAGCTCAAGCTGGAGCAACCGCAGGGAGTCGCCGTGTTCGAAGTGATCGGGAATTCACGAGCGGACTACGCAGGGATTAAGGTTCGTTCCGTCATTAAAGAAATCGATAAGCAGGAGATCCGAAGCATGGCGGACTTCGGACGAGCCATCAAGAAGGCCATGAAAGCGTGCAACTTTACGGTCGGAACCTATGAGCCTGCCGATCCAGGCGATCCGGTCGGCTGGGGGGTGAATTTTCACTTTGTCGGTTGTAAGCGGGATTGAGAGAGTCGGTAAGGGGTAAGGCGTGAGGGGGAAGGCAAACGGACAGAGCTGTAGATTACGAGTCGGATGGAGCATCGCGAAGTGGTGCCTCCTGTCGCTCGTCGGTCTGATCGGCCTCATGCCGAGCCTATACCGTGGGCAGGCGATCGCTCAGGGGGAGAACGGTCGGTCCGTGCCTGAGTGGGTAACCGACATCGAGAAAGTCTTCATCCGTTCTGAAGACTGCAAGCAGTGCCATGAGCGTCATTACGAAGAGTGGAAAGGCGTCAGAGAGCAGACGCCGGACTTGAAAACATTTGGCCGGGTGGATGCGGCCCTTCTGCACGGCACATCGCTGGAGTCCCCTGTCTTTCGAACGGTGTTGGGTCTTTGGAAGGAGACGAATCCGACAGCGGAGGAACAGGGGCGATGTCTCTCCTGTCATGTGCCTGCCGTCACCGTGTTCCCTCAGCATACTGAGAAGATTATGGCGCAAGTGATGGCCCGCAAGCCGGGAATCGAGGGCATCGGTTGCTCGGCGTGCCATTTGATGAACGGGATAAAAAAGGGATTGAACTCACCGCCGACCTTTACACTGCAGCCAGGCAATACACTCTATGGGCCCTATCCCAATCCTGAAGAAAATCTTGTCCATCCGGCTGCACAGTCTGAACATTTTCGAGGGGCCAATTATTGTGCGTCCTGCCATTTCGACAAAGTGAAGGATGTGGCGCAGAAGAATCTGCCGGGGGAAATCCTTGAAGGGACGGTGTGCCAGGACTGTCACATGGAGCCCTCGACGGGGAGTTCTACGTCAAGACGCGGGGCGATGACCAGAGCCATCGGCCGTCACTGGTTTCGGGGTGTTGTCGTCGCCGGCACAATGTTAAAGAATCGGAATGTACAGGCTGAGTGGCTGCCTCGGATTGATGTCGAGGTGACGAAGACCGGCACGGTGGTGGAGGGAGTCGGGGTTGTGAAGGTCGGTAGCCTGCCGCACAGTTTTCCCGATGGCGATCCGGTACTGAAACAGTTCTTTCTGACGGTCACG
This sequence comes from Nitrospira sp., assembly GCA_015903995.1. GTDB lineage: Bacteria > Nitrospirota > Nitrospiria > Nitrospirales > Nitrospiraceae > Nitrospira_D. The sequence goes on along the minus strand of JABMDK010000014.1, from coordinate 164,375 downwards.
GCGAAGGATGCGGCGGGAAAAGTATTAGCGGAAGAGACGAAACAATTTGGGTTGCCGTACAACAAAATCCTTCGAGGCCCGATCCCTGATCCCTTCATTAAGGGGGGGAATACAAGGAAGGTTCCATTTGCCCTGACGCTTCCCGTTGGGACCGCAGCCTCGGCGATCGAGGCAGTGCTCACCTATGCGCTCATTCCGACACCGGAACCGCTGGTACAGGAGAAATATCTTGCCACCCTCGGGACTGATACTGAGCGGGATGAGGCGAGGCAGATTATTCAGGAATATACGCAGCGGCATTTTCTGACGTATCGTGTGAAGATGCTGTAGCCCATGCGCTGTGAAGCGTGAAACGTATCTCGCAAACACAGAGGGGACAGGTTCTCTTTTGTTCCTGCGTATCACGCTTCACGAGATATGCTTCACAAGGAACATGTTGCTGCGACACTGTGCTACGAACAGCCATTGAGATTGCGAGGTAATTGAAGGATGTACGGCCGGATACGATCCAGTTATCGAGCGACTGGGTTTGCGGCGGCTGTGGCCATCGGCTTGGTCTGTGTGTTCGGAGGGGGAAGCAGCGAGACGCTGGCCCAGGAAGGCAAGCCTCAAGCGCTCATCGAGAAAACCTTTCCTCATTCCACCAAGTGCAAGCGGTGTCACGAGCGTGTGTACGAAGAGTGGGAAACCTCACCCCTGGCAAAGTCCATCCATTCGCCGGCGTTTCGCGCGTCGCTCGATGTCTATATGAATTCATCCGGCGGAAAGGACAAAGCGCTCTGTTTCCGCTGCCATGCCCCACATGTGCGGGAGTTTCAGGATCATGCGCAGCTCTTTGCGGATCAAGCAAAAGCAGGCACCCCTTCCTTGGACGGTGTCGCCTGCAGCCAGTGCCATCTCATCAGACATGTGGATCGAGCGAAGTCTCCACCGGAACCGACGTACGAGATCGGGGGAAAGACGCTCTATGGTCCGTACAAGGATTTTGTCCAGAACCTCGCCCATCAGTCGATGGAACTGAGCCTGTTTCAGAAATCTGATTTGTGTCTGAACTGTCATCAGTCGGTGCCTTCAGCGGTGAACTTGGGCAAGGCCAACGATTTGCTTGGGAATTGGGACCAAAGTCGGGCCGTCAAATCCGGCAAAGAATGTCAGACGTGCCATATGCCTCAGCAAGTGGGGGAGTCAGCCAATGGGGAAAAGAAGCGGACCGTTGCAAACCATAGTTTCCCTGGGCGCATTGGGAAGGTACGACAGAACGCGGCAAAATTGGATGTGCAGACAAAGGTTGAGGGTGAGAAGACCACGGTGACGGTTAAAGTCCAGAGCCTCGTCCCGCACAATCTGCCTGCGACCCATCCGGCCTGGGCCACCGTGGTGCTGGACCTTCATGTGAAGGGAAAGAATCTCAAGACGGTGTTCGCCGATAAGCGAATCTACGGGCGCACGTATATGGATGCCAAGGATCAGAAGACGGTCTTTGATTTTGAGGCGGTGAAGGTGCTGGATGACACGGTCTTGAAGCCGGAGGAAACGAGAATCGAAACCTTCTTATTTCCGACACCGAAGGACACCAAAACCTTCGATGTCGAAGTCGTGCTGAATTATGGTCCACTCACGGGTCCTGCTTTTTTTGTCGAACGGGTCGAAGCCGAATCTTCTCAGGGATCACAAGATCCCGCATTCCAGCCGATCGAAATCATCAAACGAACCGAGAATGTCCCAGTCGGAAAATAATCGTCGGGATATCCTCAGAGTTCTTCTCTTGTGCAATGAGTAGCCCCAACACGCATGGCGTAGAGAGCTTTCTTCCATTGTCCAGTTCGTAGCGTTGAGTAACAAGACGATGAGCAGGAGATCAACGAAAGCTTTGTGGCTGTTGACGTTGGGTGCGATGGCACTGTTCGGGTGCGGCTTCGAGCGGGACCGTCAACTGCGTGAGGACCATCAGCGGGCGGTGTATGAAAGCCTGGCGCTGCAAGATGCGCTTCAGCAGCATGGAGGGGGATATGCCTCAGCCGATCTCGGGATTGGGATTTCCAATCGGGGCATGAGCAAGTTCCTGTCGCTGCTCAAGGGGCTTGTCATCATTCCGACACCGCCACCGAAGGGGTACGAAGATCTGTCGGTGAAGATTGAGGACATCCAACTGGTCAGCCGGGCGGGTCGGAGTGAATTGGAGCTGGAGTGCTCGGTTGTCAGTCCTGCCAACCATCTCCAGTTTGAGGCCACGATGATGGGCGACCTCTTGTTCCTTCCGCCTGAATTGGATACGGACACATCCGAAGACCAGTTGACGTTCAGGATGAAGGTCCGAGAGCTTCATCCACGCCTCTCCTGGTATTCCCTTCCGCTGCAAAGCATCGGGGCGATGCGCGAGTACCTCAGGTACCGATTGATCGAACAGGTGGAGAAGAGTCTCGTGGTGAAAGTGCCCACGGCAAAGCTGGACCGACTGGTGTTGGGGCTTTCCGGAAGTGACGTGGTGAAGGATGAACGGAAGGGCTTCCAGATTAAGATCAGCTATGCCAGCCCGAAGTTCGAGCTGCCGTTCGTGGCGCGGTACTCCCAATTTCTGATGACCGATTCGGGATTCTGGATGTTTGCGCGGTACGGCGACAGTACCTCCTCTGTTCTCAAACCAGTCGCGCAGGTCCCTCAGGAGCAGCTGGAGTCCGAGATTGGGCGGCTGACCTATGTCATCCGCATTGCCGCGGCGGGATTGGCCTTCACGGCAGGCGATTCTGCCGTCATCGTCGGGAAACAACTGTTGGAGAAGCTGACCGCGCAGCTCAATGAACGGTCCATCGACGAACGCACCCTGTTCTTTCAATCGATCAGCTCCCGGGGCAAGTTGTTCGAGAAAGAGTGGCGTGAGCATCTTCTGGGAGACGGTGGGTTCTCGGTTGAGTTGGATGGGCCTGATGCCGCCTGGGGCACCATCACTCTGAAGCAGGTCATGTCGTCCTGGAGCGAGCAGGGGTTGACCTATTCGGCCTCGACCGAGATCGAAGCCAGCACCAACCTGCATGTCCACTTCGATCCCCTGATCGGGGGCGGCATCGGGAAACATGTGAGCTTGGAGGGGACGACATCTCCGCTCCTTGCCGGGACGCTTTCGTTGTCAGTCCGAACCTATGCCGGAGTGCCGGTCCTCGTCATTGCCAATCAGCTCGATTGTACGAAGGTCCCGATCACGGTGATGGATGGGGGGGATCTAAACGTCGGTGTGACTGTGAGCCAGGTGCTCGGTGGCGGAAGACCGAGTCTGATTCCCGTGTTGATGGGGGTGCCGCATCTGGTGAAGGTGCGGCACCTGTTGGACGGGATCACGGCCATCAAGGTCATGGCACCAAAGCGCTTTGCGGCGATTACCTACGCTCCGATGCATGTCCTGACGGATGCGAACGGGGTACGGGCAGAGTTTGCGACCATGGTTGAGTGGAGCGGGGGGACTGACAATGATCCCGCCGAGCAGATCGAGGAGATTGCGGCCTTGGTCAAGAAGGATCAGACGATTCCCTCCGCCCCGGACTGCGGCGAGCCGGACGCAATCAAGATCCATCTCGCCGGACTTGAGTTCGGGCAGGATCTCGGGTTGGGGAAGGTCATCACGTCCCTCGTCGATGGGGCGAAGAAAGGAACCGCCGGGATCGAGAATTTCTTGTCGACCGCCGAGCGTCATGCGCTCTATCCACCACCTGGATCTGCCCTGCGCAAGCCACTGCAAAATCCACTGGGGACGCTCAAATGCCTTGGGACGTTGCTGCAAAAGTGTGATTGATTTCCGGAACCAGTAGAGCCGAGTTGATATCGTCAACCGACATGATCATTGCTGGATGGTGCCGATCACGATCGCGTGGGCGACGAACCGGCCATAAGGGACGTTGCGGCATTGTTCCCAATCCGACTCGACCCAATAATTCTGCGTTGAAATCCGCTTGAGAAAATGTTGGGTCATGAACGGACTCTTGCCGTTGTTCTGCAAATAATCGAAGTAGCGGTTGTACCCGATCGGGAGGCTCGCCACGAGCCGGCCGGAAGGGGCCAGGCATGTGGATCGTAGATGATCAATCGCCTGCAGTAGTTTGATCGGTTTCTGCGGCTGTTCATCCCACCCGATATGCTCTAAGGTCGAGATGCTGATGATCAGATCGTATTTGTCCTGAGGGACAAACTCGACGATATCCGTATTGATCACGCCGGAAGCGACCTCATATTTATCGACGACCTCATGATGAATAGGAAAATAGTGAGAGAGAACGTTCCCTACTTCGAGCACGCGCTTGCCTTCATGTTTCAAAAGGAGTTCCCGGAAGATGGGGATCTCGACGCCACGCTCGTTTTTCCAGGTTCGGTTATATGGGTGGTAGAGATATTCATACTCTTTCCCATCGTAGCGGAAGGTCCTGTCCCTTACGCAGCGGGTTAGCAGCATTTTTAAGGAGCGCCAGTATCGTTTAGCGGCGCTCTCATCTGCTGTCGCCTTTGTGTAATCGTAGGTATAGGGCAAGAAGGGCCTGCTTCGAGATGTTACTCGAAGATAATGCGTGATCCCGGTGATTTCATCTTGAAGATCTGCAGGGCGTTATAGATGCCTTTGGCAGGATGGTTCAGGATCAGGCGTGAATTGGTGATATGGGTGTCGAGCAGTTCGTACTGCCCGCCGCTGTAATAGAGGTCGCAGTCGTCGATCTGACAATTCTTGTAGACGTGATTATCGAGGGGAAGCTTCGCTTTCGAGAACGTCTGCCCGTCAATGATGATGTAGTTCGGTTCGAATGCCATAGGTCGTTTGCCTGGCGAACTATAGCAAAGTAGACGACCGCCGTAAACTCATTCAATGGCATACTAAGCTATCACGGTAAAACACACAAGCAGCATCATCCAGCCAGAGTCGATATTTTACGTAAACCCTTGTTTCATCTAGCCATGATCGGTGCCGGATTATTCCTCTCCATAAACACATCTCTCGCCCGGTACAGTACCAAGGGGGTCGTGTAGGGATTGAGTCTCAGGTGCCGTTGGTGGCGAGCTTGGACGGGCAGTTGTTTTCTACACGGGTAGTATTTAGTCTTGATCCGTTCCGTGGGACTCTATTAGAATGGCCCAGATTTTCGGGGCGTTAGCTCCGAGTGAGACTCCGCACCGCCTCTCGGTTTCCCCCCTCGCTCACGTACTTAGGCATGGGTTGAAGCCATAGGGTGCCGTGTGACAGATAATTCCGCGATGCGGATCATAATGCGTCTGTGTTCGGATACTGCTAGACGAACGTGTAGCGGGCCTGTTGTGTAAGGAGTGGGGTGGAGTGAGAGACTTTGACGGCTCTGCACACTAATGCAGCTTATACAAGACACAGCTTAATTATTGAGGAGGATTTCCAGTGAGTGATTCAGCGATTATCACGTTTGCCCTCATCGCGGCCGTGGCTGGTATCGCCTATGGGCTATACCTGGCGATGTGGGTGTTCAAGCTCGACGCCGGCAATGCGAAGATGCAGGAAATCGCAAAGGCTATTCAGGAAGGTGCCAGTGCCTACATGAATCGACAGTACAAAACCGTCGGCTATGTGGCTGCGGTGCTCTTCATCGTGCTCTGGGGCGCTGGGGCCGTCTCCGACAAGTTTGGCATGCTCACCGCAGTCGGATTTTTGGTCGGCGCAGGAGCCTCCTCAATTGCTGGCTATGTGGGGATGATTATCGCCGTGCGCGCCAATGTGCGGACGGCGCAAGCCGCGCACAGTGGTATGAATGCCGCCTTGACCGTCGCGTTTCGAGGGGGTGCGGTGACGGGTCTGTTACTGATCGGTCTGGGACTGTTGTCGATTACGACCTTCTATATGATCGCGCAATCAATGGCTGGGCAAGAGAAAGCGATTCACGCACTCTTGAGTCTCGGGTTCGGCGGGAGCTTGATCTCGGTCTTTGCTCGTGTCGGTGGCGGTATTTATACCAAGGCAGCGGACGTCGGCGCGGATCTCGTCGGTAAGGTCGAAGCGGGAATTCCTGAAGACGATCCTCGCAACCCGGCGGTCATTGCCGATAACGTGGGCGACAACGTCGGCGACTGCGCCGGTATGGCGGCAGATTTGTTTGAAACATATGCGGTCACGACCGTGGCGGCGATGGTGCTGGCCTTTACGATGTTTAAGGGAGCTACCGCCCCGATTCTCTATCCGTTGGCTTTGGGTGGCATCACGATTTTTGCTACGATCGTCGGCATTCTCTTTGTCAAGGTCACTCCGGGCGGCGAAATCATGACGGCCCTCTATAAGGGGCTGTTCGTCGCCGGCGGGATCGCGGCCGTGGCATTTTTGCCGATTACCTTCATGATCATGGGTGGGGTAGGCGGTGTCAGCGGATTCAGCTACTACGTCGCGGCATTGATCGGATTGGCCGTCACGTTGGCGCTCGTGTTCATTACCGACTACTACACGTCCAAGAACTATGAACCGGTGAAGTACATTGCGAAGGCCAGTGAAACCGGCCATGCGACGAACATCATCGCGGGACTGGCGGTCGGCATGCAGGCGACGGCGGCGCCGGTGGTGGTGATTGCAGCGGCGATCCTGAGCAGCTTCTGGGTTTGCGGTGGTGCGGAGTCAGGCGGTTTGTACGGTGTGGCGGTGGCGGCGGTGTCGATGCTGTCGATGGCCGGGATCGTCGTGGCGATCGATGCGTTCGGTCCGATTACCGACAATGCAGGCGGCATTGCCGAAATGTCGCATCTAGGTAAAGAGGTTCGAGACATCACCGATCCATTGGATGCGGTCGGCAACACGACCAAGGCGGTGACGAAGGGCTATGCCATCGGGTCGGCCGGTCTGGCGGCGGTGGTGTTGTTCGCGGAATACTCACGCGAGGTAGCAGCACACAATCCTGCATTGGCGGCATTCGACCTATCCAACCCGAAAGTGTTGGTCGGTCTATTCCTCGGCGGCATGTTACCCTTCATCTTTGGTGCGCTTTGTATGAGGGCCGTGGGCGAAGCCGGCGGTTTGATCGTAGAGGAAGTGCGGCGGCAGTTCCGGACGATCAAGGGCATTATGGAAGGCACGGGGAAGCCTGAGTACGGGACTTGTGTCGACATTGTGACCCAAGCCGCAATTCAAAAGATGATGATCCCAGGCTTGATCCCGGTTGCGTCGCCGATCATCGTTGGCTTGATTCTTGGTCCACAAGCCCTCGGTGGCGTGTTGGTCGGCAGCATCGTGACCGGCCTGTTCGTCGCGATTTCAATGACGAGCGGTGGTGGGGCTTGGGACAATGCCAAGAAGTTTATCGAAGAGCAGGGTTTGAAGGGCACCGATACCCACAAGGCAGCGGTGACCGGTGATACGGTCGGGGATCCGTACAAGGATACGGCGGGACCGGCGGTAAACCCGATGATCAAGGTTATTAATATCGTCGCGTTACTCATCGTGTCGTTGATTGTCTGATAGTGCACGGTTGAGTATTCGGTCACAGACGAGTGATTCGTGTGATGAAGCGCCGTGTCCCAGCCGGGATACGGCGCTTGTCGTTTCTCCCCTTGTCTTGACGGGTTTCGGTACCCTGGAGTATGGTGAGTGCATCAATGGCGGTTGCTGGCTGATCGCGAGGGTTTCCCTGGTCCACGGGAGGTGCTCGAATGGAAAAGCAGGAACGGAAGCAAGAGCCGCGACGAGAACCGCAGGGTAAGGAGGAGGTCAAAGCCAACCCTAAGGTGGTCGAGACCGGTAAAAAGCTGAAGGAAGATATCGACAAGCTGGTCGATGAGATCGATGATGTGCTTGAAAAGAACGCTGAAGAGTTTGTGAAGAATTATGTTCAAAAAGGAGGAGAATAGCGCTGGTTCTGGTTTCCTGTTTCCGCTCGACTCATCCAACGGCCTCTCCTCCTAACCTCTCGGTTTGACAAAGAAGAAACGAATTATTACAGTCTGTGTCATTTCCCAGTGTTCCGTAGTCTGAATGTGGACGCGGCCCGGGCCCTTAAGGAGGCGAGAGTGAAGTCTAAGCTCTGGGTCGTTCGCCAAGTCGATCCCATCCAACGAGGCCTTTTATCAAAGGCCTTGTCGATCTCTTCAGCGACCGCCTCGTTGTTGCTCAATCGAGGTGTTACGAATGTCGATCAGGCGACAGCCTGGATGTCTCCGCTCCAAACCCATGATCCGTTCTTAATTCCCGACATGGAACGGGCGATTGATCGTCTACATCAGGCCATGCAATGTCGTGAAGTCGTCTGTTTTTATGGCGATTACGATGTAGACGGCATGTCCGCGACAAGCATTTACCTCTCATTCTTCCGTGGGCTCGGTGCCGAAGTCCGAGCCTATGTTCCTCATCGTCTGCGTGAAGGATATGGACTCAATGAGAATGCTGTTCGGACCTTGGCGGGGGAGGGGGTCTCGTTATTGGTGACATCCGATTGCGGGACCACATCGCATCATGAGATTAGTCTGGCCAATCAATTGGGGGTCGATGTCGTCGTGACCGACCACCATCAAAGCGATATGGATATGCCGGCTGCGTTGGCGGTAATGAATCCGCATCGGCCAGACGCTCGGTATCCCTTTCACGGGCTCTGCTCCGGTGGCCTGGCCTACAAAGTTGCGCAAGCCTATGAGATGAAATACGGGTCGGGATCGGTGCCTGTGGAGTCGCTCTTGGATTTGGTCGCGCTTGCCACGATCGCCGATGTGGTTCCGCTACAAGATGAAAATCGACTCTTCGTCCGAGAAGGGCTGGCTTATCTTTCGCGCGGTGCCCGCTGCGGCCTCCGGGCCTTGAAGCAGGTTGCGGGCATTAGTCGTGACTGCACAGCGGAGACCATCGCCTTTAAACTCGGGCCTCGGCTCAATGCGGCCGGTCGATTAGATGAGGCGATCAAAGGGGTCAGGCTTTTGACGACGGAGTCTGAACGGGAAGCCAAAGAGTTGGCTGAAGAGCTGGAACAGTTGAACCAAGCCCGCCGTGAACTTGAGGCTGATATTGTGGAGCAAGCAATCGCTCAGGTGGAGTCACGGGAGCTACCGGGCGGTATTGTGCTGTATGCGCGAGGGTGGCATCTCGGGGTCGTCGGCATCGTCGCGGCCCGCATCATGGAACGCTTTCATCGTCCGACGGTCATTATTGCCGTGAATGAAGACGGCATCGGGAAGGGATCAGCTCGGACGGTGCCGGGGTTCGACCTCTATCACGCGTTAGCCGGTTGTCGTGACCTCCTCCTGGCGTTCGGTGGCCATCCCAGCGCGGCCGGTGTCACGATCCAGGAAGGGCGGTTGCCGGAATTTGCCGAACGATTTTCCAAAACGGCAGAGACGTGGTTTCTGAATACGCAGAGCATTCCCATGCTGCACCTGGATTCTGAACTGCGGTTGGATGAGGTCACGCTCAAGCTGATTCGTGAAATCGGGACACTGCATCCATTCGGTGCGGGGAATCCTGAGCCGACGTTCGCCGTCAGGGGGCTGAACGTTCTCAATGCTCGCGTGGTCGGAGAGAAACATTTGAAGATGACGGTTCGGCAGGGTGGATCTCTGCCGTTTGATAGCATTGGATTTGGGATGAAATCATTGGAAGATCGTGGATTGTCGATGAAGACGCCCATCGATGTCGCCTTTACGCCGGAACTGAACCACTGGAACGGCCAAGATCGGATTCAGTTGCGTATCCGAGATATACGAGCGGCAGGGTGCGAATAGCGGATGATGTATGAAACGGTGACCAATATCGACCAGTTGCTGGATCGCATCCAAGCCTATCAGCCCGACGCCGATCTCGGCATGGTGCGGAAGGCGTATGCGTTTTCGGCGAAGGCGCATGAAGGGCAAACGCGTCGTTCCGGCGAGCCCTATGTGAAACACCCCGTCGCAGTGGCCGGCGTCTTGACCTCTCTGAAGACCGACGTGACGGCGATCGTGGCCGGGCTTCTGCACGATACGTTGGAAGATACGGTCGCCACGGCTGCCGAACTTCAGCGGGAGTTCGGCAAGGAAGTTGTTCATCTTGTCGACGGCGTGACGAAGATCGGGAAAATCACGTTTCGCAGTTCGGAGGAAAAACAGGCGGAGAACTTCCGCAAAATGGTGCTCTCGATGGCGGATGATATTCGCGTCGTGATCATCAAATTGGCGGATCGGCTTCACAATATGCGAACGCTTGAACATCTCAATGAGAAGAAGCGGCAAGAAATCGCACAAGAGACGTTGGAGATTTACGCGCCGTTGGCCAACCGTATCGGAATCGGGTGGGTGAAGAACGAACTGGAAGATTTGTGCTTGAAGCACCTCAAGCCGGATGCCTACGAAACGCTGCGCGTGTCCGTGGCGAAACGCGACGAAGATCGGCAGCAGTATATTCAGGAGGTGCAAGCCCTCGTTGAGAAGGCGCTCGCGGAGAATGGGTTGGCCGGAGCCGTGTACGGAAGGCCGAAACACCTGTACGGCATCTATCAAAAGATGAAGAAGCAATCGATTTCGTTCGGGGAGGTCTATGATCTCACCGCCTTGCGGATCATTACCGACACAAAGATGAACTGCTACGCGCTCCTGGGTGTCATCCATTCGTTGTGGCGACCGCTGCCGGGCCGCTTCAAGGACTACATTGCGATTCCCAAATCGAATCTCTATCAATCGCTTCATACGACCGTGGTCGGGCCGAAGGGCGAGCACGTAGAGTTTCAGATCCGCACGGAAGAAATGCATCGTGTAGCCGAGTACGGAATCGCCGCGCATTGGAAGTACAAGGAACAAGGGAGGGTACACGATAATGACAGCAAGGCCTTCGGATGGCTGCGACAGTTCATCGAATGGCAGAAGGATCTGCCTGATAATCGTCAATTTATGGATTCCGTGAAACTTGAGTTGTTTCACGATGTGGTCTATGTCTTTACTCCGAAGGGAACCGTCAAAGAGCTGCCGAAAGGGGCTACGCCGGTCGATTTTGCCTATGCCATTCACACGGAAGTCGGTGATCATTGTGTCGGGGCAAAGGTCAATGGAAAGATCGTTCCGCTGAGGCATGAGTTGACGAGCGGTGACACGATCGAAATTCTGACCTCCTCCAACCAGACGCCGCACAGGGATTGGCTCAAGTTCGTGCGGACCTCACGGGCCAAAACCAAGATCAAACATTGGATCAAGATAGAGGAACAGAAGCGGAGCCTGGAAATCGGGTGGCGGCTGCTCGAAGCCGAGATTCGTCGCCACGGGTTGCCCCCCTCGCAGGCCCTCAAGTCAGAGGCGCTGCTTGATATTGCGAAACAGGAAGGCTACGCCACGGTCGACGAATTAGCCGCGGCGGTGGGATTCGGCCACGTCGCGACGGCTCAAGTTGTTGGACGGTTGGTGGCGCCGACATCGGCGGGAACGTCCGTTCAACCTGATCCAGTCGGTGTTCCCAAAGTCGTCGGTACGAGAGGAGAAGAACAGGGCGTCCAGGTCAAGGGTGGCCGCGATCTATTGATGCAACTGTCGAGATGCTGTAATCCCGTTCCCGGCGACAAGATCTTGGGGTACATCACGCGCGGAAGGGGGCTCACGATCCATTCGGTCGATTGTCCGAACCTCGAAGCCTTGGACTACGACCGAGAACGCCTGGTGGAAGTGGAGTGGGATACGGCTACCTCGAGTCAACACGCGGTCAAAATTGCAGTCATTGCAGAGGATAAGACGGGTGTCCTGGCGAATGTGTCATCGGCTATCGCTGAATGTGATGCGAATATCAGCCGTGCTGAAATTATCACCCGAGAAGATCGGAAGGCCGAGTTGGATTTTGTGGTCGAGATTGCCGACACGAGTCATCTCAACCGAGTGCTCAAGGCCGTTGAGCGTGTGGAGGGTGTCATTACGGCCAGGCGGCTGAGGTCTTGGCGAGAAAAGTAATGATCGATGGCGCTGTGGAGCCAGGCGTCAAGGCTGGCCGAACTGCAGTTTCGATCCTTTTTCGATCTTGTACCCATCCACTGTCCCGCCCGCAATTTCAAGAACGTACATTGCGTCATCACTGTTCGGGCGATACTGAGGACAGGAATCATCGCTCTTCGTGCAAATCGGGACATTTCGTTCGATATGCGTCACCCGTTTCTTGCCGTCAATCCAAATGAGATCGAGCGCAATCTTGGTGTTCTTCATCCAGAAGGTCCAGGCTTGGGGTTGGCTGAAAAAAAAGAGCATGCCGTGGTCCTTCTTGAGGTGGTCTCGGTACATGAGGCCGACGGAACGTTTGAGCGGCGTATCGGCGATTTCGGCCTTGATGGCGGTGCCGGAAGGCGTTTGAATCGATACCAGGTCGGCTTCAGCGGCGTGGACCACCCACATAGCATCGGCTAGTAGTCCGCCTGTGATCACGGCGAAAAGAGCGAGCCACGTAGAGAGTCTCCAGTGCATCAACGCATCGTAATGATCGTATCTCTCCCAGTCAAGAAGCACATCTTCGAGAAATTGTGACAGGGAGGCAGTCGGCTCCTGTAATCTTGCAATCGTCTCGTCTCCTGTGCGATTCTCCGGCTGGATCGAGAGGGGACTTTATGCAGGAAAAGCGGCGTGTGCTCTATAAAAAGGGCGTGTTCGTGTGTCCTGGGTGCCGTCAATCCTATGTGCAAGAAAAGTGGATTGAAGAGTGGCGGATTCGTTGCCATCGTTGTACCTACCGTGGAACGTTGACGGAAGTGTCGGTTGAAGAACATATGGAGGAGGAGACGTTTCGGCATTAACTCTTTTTGCGTCTCTTTCACCAGCTCGTAACGTCGGGTCCGTACACCTCATGCAGATCTGTTCCTTGGGTGAATCACGGCACCTCCTGACCATTGCCTTAATATTGGTTTCTCTTTGCACCGGCTGCCTGTCTCGGTCCTGGGCCGATGAAGCTTCACCATCGATCAGGGTTCTCGTCACCTACCATTCTCTTTCAGGAAACACAGAACGGATGGCGGAGGCAGTGGTGGCCGGAGCACAATCGGTTTCGGGTACGCAGGTTATTCTCAAGCGTGTCGGGAAGGTAACTGCGGAGGATCTGTTTTCCGCCGACGCGGTCGTCGTTGGTTCACCTGTCTACTGGTCCAACATGTCAGGGGAGGTGAAGACCTTTTTTGACAACTGGCAGTTCAAGTTCGGTGTCTTTCCTGAATTCAAGATGAGGAACAAGGTCGGAGCGGCTTTCGCCACGGGGGGGCAAGTCTCAAGCGGAAAAGAGGTCGCGATGTTGACTATCCTTGCCGCGATGCTGGGCAATCAGATGATTGTGGTTAGTGGAGGCGGCGCGTTTGGGGCCTCTGCCACAACGGAAGGTGAGAGCCCTGGGATCGACAAGACCGAACTGGCCGATGCGAAGGCGCTAGGCGTGCGAGTGGCTGAGGTAGCCAGGCTCATCAAGGCGGCATCTCCACGGTGATGTAACTTGTACACAGGTAGGGAGAGACTGTGGCGGGGGGCTAGCGCTTTACTGAGCTGGTCGAGGCTCCCTGGATAGCAATCTCGACAAACTCATGAATATTCTTTGCGCAGCGGCCGCAGCACCCGCTCTGCTTGAGGCCAAACTTGGACTTCAGCTGACAGGGCATCACACACCCGGCTCGCCCGGCCTCACGAACATCTGATTCGGTAATGCCATTGCACAAGCAAACGTACATGCTATCTCCATGGAGCGATTATGAGAAGCATTATCAGTATGCCAGTGGGGTGGATATGCTGTCAAGTCACGAAAAGGTTATGAGCCAGGGTCGAAAGGGGCCAGATCTTCACGATGTTGTGCGCACAATACGATAAGACGAGGTTGATACAAAAAGGCAGGGGTTGGAACGGTCATGTCCATCTGTGCCATCGCATTCAGTAAACCCTACGGGGTGTTGCCGTGCTTTACCGATTCGGCAGGCAGGCCGACGTTGGCGGCCTACATCACGGTTCCTCATGTCTATGCGGCAGGGCGTCTCGATCAAGACAGCGAAGGCCTGATGGTCCTCACCTCGGATGGCGGGTTGGCGCATCGCATTACCGATCCGCAACACAAATTGCCGAAAGTCTATCTCGCGCAGGTCGAACGGATGCCAGATGAACGAGCGATCGAACGGCTTTGCTCAGGCGTGTTACTGGCGGGAAAACAAACAAGACCCGCGCAGGTGCGGGTGCTGGATCAGGAGCCACCATTACCGGAACGGCCTGTCCCCATCAGGTTTCGCAAAAACGTGCCGACGGCGTGGCTGGAGATTACCATCCACGAAGGGCTGAATCGTCAGGTCCGTCGCATGACAGCGGCGGTAGGCCATCCCACGTTACGGTTGGTGCGCATTGCCATCGGCCCAGTTTGTCTGGGCGACCTCAAACCGGGTGAATGGCGCGCCTTGGAGGAAGCTGAAATCAAGGCGATCAAGCAAGTGAGTAATCTGCGAAAGATGACTTGATATACTCGCCATGACAGGGCGAGGCGAGGCTCCATCACCCCTAGGTTCCCAGCCACGCGACTGTAAAAAAGAGGGACTGAGCGGCCAACCAGTCAGAACATGTTTGCGGGGTGATCCGCTGGCCCCTCGACATGCCACTCGCCCAGGATTCGTGAGTGCTCCTGCCGGAACCGGCAATCCAGCGGCTTACATCGTGTCTTCCAGCTGACTCACCATCTCCCGAATGGTGTCGAATCCCGATTGCCAGAAGGCCTCGGAGGTCATGTCGACATTCACCTTGGCCAAAATCTCTTGAGGTGATTGCGATCCACCGGTGGCCAGCAGGTCCAGATATCGGGGAACGAACGCAGGTCCTTGTTCCTTGTACATCCGATAGAGGGCCAACACGAGCAGGTTGCCGAAACTATAGGCGTAGCAGTAAAAAGGACTGGCGAAGAGATGGGGAATGATGAGCCATTCCCATTGAAATTCTTCCGGCACCTTTACCGCTTTCCCGAATTGCTGTCTCAGTTCCGCCAGATAGGTCTGGGCGAGTTGGTCTCCGGTCGCACCCTCCGCGACCAGTTGATGGGCAGCCTTCTCAAACCGAATGAAATAGGCCTGCCGCATCACGGTCGCGTAGATGTCGTCCAACTGGCTGAGGAGCAGCCCCTGCCGCACCGCCGTGTTTCGTTCATTCGACATCAGCGCATCGGACAGAATCCGTTCGCCGAACACTGAGGCGGTCTCAGCCAAGGGGAGTGTGGAGTGGAAGGTAAAGACGGAATGGTCTTTGGCCATCATGCCATGGACCGCATGACCGAGCTCATGGGCCATGGTGGCGATGTCCCGAGCTTCGCCGGTGAAGTTCAACATGACGTAGGGCGTCAGTCCCGGCGACACACTATAACAATAGGCCCCGCCGAGTTTGCCGGGCCGCGTGGGCCCATCGATATGGTGCTCTCGAAAGACCTGTTCGGCGAGGTCGGCAAGCTGAGGCGAGAACCCTCGATAGGCGTCCAGCACCATGGTCGCGGCGTGAGCATACGTGTATCTCTTGGCTTCCGTGCGGTGCGGGGCATAAATGTGATAGCGATTCATCGTGGAGATCTTGCAGATTTTTGCTTTTAATTTGAAATAGGTCTGGAAGATCTCGGCGTTTTTGGCACAGGTGGATAAGAGCACGTCAACCGCTTGATCCGGGACATCGTTGCCGAGATTGCGGGTCGCGATGGGAGAGGAAAAACCGCGGAGCCCGACGTTCTCGGACTTCCAGTCGTTGACGAGCGTCCGATACATCTCTCCAAGCAGATCGCGCTGCGCCGAGAATACGCCATAGAGCTCCTTGTAGGCCGCTTCCCGGACCGAGGCCTTGGGGCTCCTGACGTAAGTCATGAGTTCTTCCCGGTTCATGGTCCGTCGTTTCCCCCCGACGTTCATCGTGAACGTCAATCCATTGGTCACGACATCGTAGAGGGTATTGACGGCACTCCGGCCCGTGACATTTTTGACATTGATGATTTTCTCTTCTGCTTCAGACAGTGTGTGGGGCGTATACCGCCGGATGGTATCCAGGTGGTAGCGGAGATCGCCGGCTGCTTGCATCAGCCTGGTCGCATTCTCCTGGTCGACCCCTTGCCACCAGAGGTCAAAAAATAAGAGGCGGTTTGCCAGGGCGGTGAGTCGCTCCTCGACCTGTGACTTAAACGATCGTGCCTTGGTGTGTTTGGTGTTTTCGGAAAACCACAGATAGGCGAATGCCCCAAGCTGAGCCGAGCCTTGGGCGACGGATTCCTGGAGTGCCAGAATCGAGCGGAATTCCTCGCCTGTCATGGAGGCGGAGAGTCGAGGGCGAACGGATTCGATCTGGACCACGATGTTTTCAAGCATGGTCAAATGATGCTGAAGTTTCCGGACCGGATCGTCGATGAGGTGGGTCAAGTCCCATCGATCGGGGAACGAGGGTTGACTCTTCTTGCGTCGGGTTCGCGTTGTCACAGGCATAGATGCTCCTTCTCTCACTGTTGCGTCGGGTGCTCGGTCATGTGGGCACAAATCTTACCATCACGGCGCGGCGGACAAAGCAAAAAATGGATGGCGGTCGGCGGTGACTCTCGTTGACAGCCACTCAGCGGGATGCAAGAATTCCATGAGGGATACCTCTATGAATGATCACGAACTCCATCGCATTGTCCAGTATGTCACAGCCAGTACGTCCTATGCCCGAGAGACGGTGGGGGATATTCTCCGTGTGGGGCTAAGAGAGCTCTCCGCGCTCGCGACCTATTCAACTCGATCGTTTGATCGAGAGACGCTGCTCGAATATGTTTCCCAATGGACGATCAAGCAAACGGGTCAGCCGGAGCCGTTGGTGCGCGAGGTCCTGGGCTGTGCGGGCCGATGGTTGGATGAAGCGGCTGATGAACTGGCCAAGCGGCAACCCGAACTGTCGGGTCGGTCCAGTCACGATGAGGGGGATTCGGGGGTCGCGTAAACGGTGGCACGGTTTCGTCCACGAAAGACATTCAGATTGGTTGCACCGCTGCGAGGGCGGCAGCCGGAACCGATGTCGGCATGGAAGCGGGAAGAGAGAGGGCTCTCTGGTGAATTGCACGATCGGTGGACCACCCTTCATCGTCACTGTGTTGATCAGCCAAGCCATCTTCGCCTGGGACGCCTCGTCCTGAGGCTCACGCACTATGACTACGGGGTGAGGGAGTCCGCACTCGCCGAACTGGAACTTGCCACGCAGTTGATTCGCACCGGGGTTCGAGTCACGTTTTTACCCGAGTCACAAGCACGAACAGCCGATCTCGAATGCCGTCTCGGACAGGAACGGTTCTTTGTGGAAGTGACGGCGATGGTGGGATCGGCGGATCGGCAACGCTTGCCGCTCCGTGGGCTCGATCTCGATGAGGTCGCCGGAGAAGAGGAGGATCGGGGGGTGATCTTGACTCACCGAATTCTCGCGCGTATCAGGCAGAAGGCCAAACAATTGGCCGACTATTGCGATCCGGTCCTGCTCAGTATCTCCATTCCACGAGCCGACCTTCAAGGGGATAAGGCCTCTCGGCCTGAGCCGATTTGGCTGGACCTGAAGGCATTCGCTGGTTTGGTGACGGTCTTACTCACCAAGATCTCGACCCTGAGTGCTGTCTTGATCTCGCTGTGGGATGTCGAACCGCTTCCCTCACGATCGGCGGTCAAGCTGGCGAATGTGGAGTTGATTGAACGGCCCAAACAGCAGAAGACCCAGCCCCGCGTACGTATGCTGATTCAGAATCCCAGCGCCGTCTCTCCGCTCTCTGAATCCCATGATGCTTGGATCAGACAGACATTGTAGCGTTTTGCGAGATGTCGTCATTTGAGTCCCTTCCGCGCGTTGTAAATTCGACCGCCGGTTTCCTGATAACGTCGAAAGACAGCGATCGCCTCATCTCGGCAAAGGTCACGGGTCACGGAGATTCCACGAGCTTCCAGGGCTGCCACCCAGTGTTTAGGTTTGGGAGCTTCGTCGAACCCGATCGCTATTGCATCGGACTCTCGTGCAGCGCAGACGACTTTGCGAACCCCGGACCACAGAATCGCCCCATAACACATGGCGCACGGTTCACAGCTCGTGAACAGTGTGAGTTTCGGCATACCCTGTGCGCCAAGATCGAACTGCCCCAGAGTCCGGTGTGTGTTAGCAAGAGCGACCATTTCGGCGTGGGCCAATGAACAGTTGGTGGATTCGACGACATTTACTCCGGCGGCGATCAATCGGCCTGTTCGCGATTCAAACACGGCAGCACCGAAGGGTCCGCCGGTCTGAGCGGCGATGTTGGTCAGCGCGAGCTGAATGACGAATCGCATGCGATCAGAAGCCGCCACGATCGGCGTTCGCTGCCGACGCGCAAGACGGAGGGCCCAGGGTGGAAGGCGAAAGGGGATTGTGGATCGAAAACCAGCCGTCACGACGGCAACGAAAGCTTCAACGCCTCAAGATTCTTCGTCACCATGGCATCGCCGTTCTTGGTCGAGACATCGATACCCGTGGCGCAGACCGTTCGGCATTCGTCGAGGCGCTCCAGTTTCTGGAGTGACTGCGCGAGTCCATAATAGGCGGCTGAGTAGGTCGGTTTGACGGTGACACATTGCCGCAGCGCCTTCGCGGCTTCTTCAAAGTTCCCGTCGTCCATGTAGGCTTTTCCCAACCCGAACCAGGCGACGTCGTCGTTCGGGTCTATGGCGAGGACTTTCTTCAGCGGTTCGATGCGTGGATTGGGCATGAGGGCTCCTCATCGTTAATGGGCGACGATAGCAGTGCCGGCGCACATTGTCTATGGCGTTTTCTGCATGATAACCTGGGGACGTATTTCGTATTGCGTGAAGCGTATCTCGTTAGAGCGGGGAGTGAATCAGACGAACGACGTTTCATGCTTCACGAGTAGTCGTTATGGGTAAAACAGGACTTGTCTATCATCCGGCGTATCTTGAACATGATATGGGATCCGGACATCCGGAGTCTCCTGGACGGCTGCGCGCCATCATGCAGCGATTGGAGGAGAGTGGAACGGCTGCTCGCCTGGTTCGTATTGAACCGCGACGAGCCGAGGATGAATGGATTACACAGGTCCATACCCCCAATTATGTGGCCTTGCTCAACCGTCAGGCACCCACAAGCGGCCGCATCTCGCTCGATCCTGATACGTCCATGTCCCCAGGCACCCTCCAGGCCGCATATTTGGCGGCAGGCGGCGCATTGGCGGCGGTCGATGCCATCATGGCACAGCGCGTGGACCATGTATTCTGTGCCGTGCGGCCTCCCGGTCACCATGCCGAAGCCGGGCGAGCGATGGGGTTCTGTTTTTTCAATAACGTGGCGATTGCTGCGCGCTATGTCCAGAAGAAGTATGGACTCACTCGCGTGCTGATTGTCGATTGGGATGTCCATCATGGGAATGGGACACAGCATAGTTTTGAGGACGACCCCTCGATTCTCTTCTTCAGTACCCACCAGTATCCGCATTATCCCGGCACAGGCCGAGGCACCGAGCGAGGCACAGGAGCCGGGGAAGGATTTACTATCAATGTGCCGATGGAAGCCGGTGAGGGGGATGATGACTATCGCGCCGTGTTTCAGAAAGTGCTCGTAGCGGCAGCCGATGATTTTAAGCCGGAGTTTGTCGTCATCTCAGCCGGTTTCGATGCGCATAAAGAGGATCCGTTGGCGAGTATGGGATTGACCGAATCCGGCTATGCGGAGTTGACCGAGATCGTGGCGGGTATCGCCAAACGACATGCGATGGGCCGTATCCTGTCGTCTCTCGAAGGTGGCTACAATCTGACGGCACTTGCGGCCTCGGTCGAGGCCCACATCAAGACGCTGCTTGCCGTATGAGGCGCGCGTACGTCATCCCTATTCTGTTGGGCGTGCTGGCCGGGGCGACCTATCTGTACTACACGGAGGTCAAACCGGTCGTGATTTTCGGGTTGCGCGATGACTATGCCCACGCCATTCCGTTCCAGAACGTCCCCAAAGGGCTGACCACTCTCAACGCCGAATCCTGTGGCCAATGTCACCGTGAGATCTATGAGGAATGGAAGACGAGCATTCATGCCCATGCGTACGAAGATCCGTTTTTTCAAGCCTATTGGAAGAAAGACAAGAACATTTGGGTGTGCTTGAATTGCCACACACCGCTTGAGAATCAGCAGCCGACGCTGGTGAAAGAGATTCCGCGTGGACGAGTCGAGAAGGCGAGTCAGGAACCAAACCCACGTTACGATCCGGATTTTCAGAAAGAGTCGGTGACGTGCGCGGCGTGTCATGTGCGTGACGGCGTGATCCACGGACCTTTTGAGGATTCCGTGGCCCCGCATCCCACGAAGTATGACCCCAATTTTAGGACCGCTCAGCTGTGTTACCGCTGCCACAATGTAGTGTCCGGTCCAGCCCAGTTCTACAACGTGGGACCCTGCGGGACCTATGCAGAATATGAAGGACAATACTGGCAGGAGCGGGGCTTCATTTGCCAGAGTTGCCACATGCCGGAGATCGAGAGACCGGTGGCCCTGGGTGGACCGGTCCGCAAGGGGCGTCGACACCTCTGGCGAGGTGGACACGATCCCGATATGGTAGGGCGAGCGGTGGCGGTTCAGGTGAAAGCGGACACCGAGGCTCCGAAGCCCGGCGATCGGGTCGGGTTTACGCTGACCCTGACGAATGCCGGTGCCGGGCATAAGATCCCGACTGGCGACCCCGATCGTTTTTTTACGGTGGAGTTCCTCGTCGAAGATCAGCAGGGAAACGTACTGGAGCAGCAGAGCTCCACGATGGGGCGGTGGATCCTCTGGCAGCCTGCCATCGTAGAGTTGTATGATAATCGGCTGTTCCCGCAGACCAGCCATGAGTACCGGTTTGCGTATCGGATACCCGAGAAAACGGACGGACTCAAGCTGAGGACCAGAGTGCGCTACCATATTCTGACTGATTCGCAGCATGAGATGTTGCAGACGAAATATGGCCTGACCGGCAACGACCCCTATCGCTTTGTCGTCTATGAGCGAGAATTTCCGTTGTCCGGCGAGTTGAAAACTGCATTGGAACACCAAGAAACTCGGCTATCGCACGTCCGTCGCCAACCGAACGGCAATCGTTGCAACGCCGGCGTGCACAGCTGAATCGCCCGTCGTGGGCTAGAAAGAGCCAGGCATCGTGACACATCCATTACTCATCGATACGGAAATGCTTCAGCAACAATTGGGCCGTCCGGGTCTTGTCATCATCGATGTGCGCGGCAAGGCCGCCTATGAGTTCGGCGGGCATATCCCCGGGGCCGTGCATTCCACATGGCATGAGTACAGCGATCCCAACGCCGTCGCGAAAGGATTACTCAATCCAGATCTCGGCGAGATCGAGCGTATTCTCCAGCGGCTTGGGATCAATCAGGACAGCGAGGTGGTGATCTATTCCAATCCGTTCGACAACTGGGGCGATGAAGGGCGGATGTTTTGGATGTTGGACTACCTGGGCCACACCCGATTGCGTATTGTGGACGGGGGATGGGTGAAGTGGACGGCGGAAAAGCGGCCGTTCGAGCATGGGTCGGTCTCCCCAACGAGGGGAAATTTCAAGGCTCAACCGGTAGGGGCTCTGATCGCGTCGAAGGAGGACCTGAAAGGCCTCGTCAGGGGGGCGCATCCCCAGACCGCTATTCTGGATGCTCGCAGTGTTGAAGAGTATTTAGGGAAAGAGGTGTCGGGTATTCCACGGCCCGGTCACATTCCTTCAGCCATCCACGTGGCCTGGAATGGGTTCCTGAATAAGGATGCGACCGTCAAGGATGTGTCCGTGATCAGGGAGATGTTGGGCGCAAAGGGGCTACGCAACGAGCAGGAAGTCATTTGCTACTGTACTGGCGGGGTACGATCAGCCTGGCTCTATTTCATTCTCAAGCTTGTCGGATATTCGAAGCTCAGAAACTATCCGGGGTCGTGGTGGGAGTGGAGTCGGGACTTTGCCTGCCCGGCCGAAAAAGATCTTCATGCGCTCCAGAAAATGCTTGGATTTGATCCAGCCTCCAAGCCTTCTTGACAGTCTAAAGGAGCGCTGTGTAAAGTGGATTCGATGAATTTCAACGTAAAACTTTGCATCTTCCACCAGCAAGGAGGCAGCCATGATGAGAAGAATCCGTCGTAGTACGATGCTTGTATTCGGACTTGGTCTGTTGGTCGGGGCACCGGTGCTGAATGGTTTAGCGCTCGCCGGAGACAAGCATGTGGCTGAAGCGGTCGAACATGCAAAAGGCGCGGCGTCGCATGGAAAAGAAGGCCACGCCGATGCCTGTGTGCAGCATGCAGAGGAGGCACTCAAGCATGCGACGGCTGCTGGAGTGAAAAATCCCCATTTGATGGAAGGGGTAAAACACCTAACGGAAGCTGTGAAACATGGCAAGGCCGGACATGCCGATGCATGCACGGAACATGCAGATGGGGCCGCGATGCATTTGGCGGAAGTGAAGTAACGCAGCAGGGTTCGTAGCTGACGGCTTTCAGCGGTCAGCGAGTTTTTTAGACGGGCAGGGACACAATCCCTGCCCGTTCTTGTATGAAGGGAGTGTTACGTGCGAGTTGGGTTCTACCAATTCGATCCACAGTTCGGTGAGGTGGCCAAGAATCTGGAGAGAGTCACGGCCAAGCTGGAACAGGCGGAAGCTGATCTCATCGTGCTGCCGGAGTTGTTCGCGTCCGGCTATCAGTTTCTTTCACAGGAGGAAGCGCAGCGCCTCGCTGAGCCGGTCCCCGATGGCCAGACGGTACGTCGTCTGCTAGACATCGCGAAACGCCGCAAAATGCATCTTGTGGCGGGGCTCCCTGAACGATCCGATTCCCACTGCTACAACTCTGCCGTGGTCGTGGGGCCGTCTGGTTTTCTTGGATGCTATCGGAAGACCCATTTATTTTATGAGGAGACGCTGTTCTTTACGCCAGGTGACTCAGGATTTCTTGTGTGGGATATCGGCTCAGCCAAGATCGGCATCATGATTTGTTTCGATTGGTACTATCCGGAGGCCGCGCGGGCATTAGCTATGCAGGGGGCCGACATCATTTGTCATCCCTCCAATCTGGTCTTGCCGAACTGCCCAGATTCCATGCCGGTGCGGTGTCTCGAAAATCGGGTGTTTGCCGTGACGTGCAATCGCATCGGTAGCGAGGCACGAGGTGGGAAAGAGCGGTTGACCTACATCGGCCAGAGCGAAGTGGTCACCCCGAAGGGGGTCATTCAACATCGGGCGTCTCATGACCAAGAAGAGCTGACGATCGTTGAGATTGACCCGGCGCAAGCCCGCAACAAGAGGTTGAATCGCTACAACGATCTGCTTCGCGACCGCCGCACGTCGCTGTACAAGATGTAAACTCCCTCCACCGTCATCTCTTGCTACGAGAAGCCCAGTGCTTGCGCAAGTTGCGTGGGCAGAGTAGGATTTCCCTCATGAACACCGAACTCCGTAAAGGCATTTTTCTGATCGCGGCACCAAGTCTGCGTGACCCGAACTTCCGCCAGACCGTGGTCTTGCTGTGTGAACATGGGCCGGAAGGCGCGCTCGGTGTCATCGTGAACCGTCCGACGGCCATGTCCATTTCTGAAGCCTTACCCCAGATTCCGGTGATCGAGGGATCGGGCCATGTGCTCTATGCTGGTGGCCCTGTGCAGACGAATCAAGTGATGCTGCTCTACCGAGGCGATCAGTTTCCGGATAATGCGCACCATGTGTTCGACGGGGTCTGTCTTGGCGGGGATGTCAGTATGGTCGAACGCATTCTCACCGGGGTCGGGACGAAGGAATCCTTCCGTGCCTATCTTGGGTATTCGGGATGGGCGCCGGGCCAGCTGGAGAATGAAATGAAAACCGGCTCATGGATTACGTTGCCTGCGGACCCGCAAGCAGTGTTCGAAAAAGAACCGACGCGTGTCTGGGGGGATATCCTCCTCACGCTGGGCGAAGCCTATCAGCCATATGCCGACATGCCCTTTGATCCATCCTGCAACTGACGCCTCGCTCTTGCTTCTCCACTGAAATCCGAGACATCATCGTTGAAGCGGAAGGCGCCCAGTGGTAGGGTCAGATCGCATATGCTTACCCCTGCTGGTTGGCCAGGTGCCGGTGCGTTCGTCTATGAGTCGAGCTGGGTCAGGTATCTGTTCGAGGAGGGAGAGAACACACGTGAATCACCAGGATACGCCTCAGACTGAAGCTGGAGCTTTCTTGAGGAAGTTGCATGAGCGTCCGCACCAGCCGATTGGACAATGGCTACGTGCCCCGGCCCATGTGCATTACGAAGCCTTTCGCATGTCCGACCCGCCGACACAGCGGCCGGCCAGTCGGTTGGAATTTCAGTCACTGCTGGAGCGCTGCAAGGTTCCCGTCGAGACGACCCAGCTTCGGGAGACGTTCGGCTATGGCGTGAAGGAATCGGAAAGCGGCGATCGGCTCATCCTTATTTGGCAGGCGCATACGGAGTACTATAACTACCAATTCTGGCATGTGTCGGCACAAATGGGCGGCGGCGTCACCTTCGGGCCGCTGACATTTCAGGATTATCTCTGTTCCTTGCAGCCGCTTGGGTCCGTTGTTTGTCGCTTGGATGTTCTACTGACGACGGGCCTGCTCCCGTCGCGCACCGACCTGCGAGCGCTGCTGCCGGGGCCCGTCCTGTACGGAAGCAGAATTTTGAACGAGCAGACCAGCATCGTCACGAGCTTTACGCCGGACACACATGGACGAGAACGGTATTGGGTCGGCGTCGGACCGTCCCAAGGCGACCCCTCACGTCTGAAAGACATCGTGGATGCCATCGTGCGGATCGAGACCTACTATCATTTGCTGCTGATGCAAAAGCCGTTGTTCTCTGCCGCCATCGACCAGGCCTATAAATTCGAACAAGTCCACCTGAAACAGCGTGAAATCATCACGAGTCACATCGCTCATGCCGACTCTCAGACGTTGCAGCGCTGGTTGAATACCCTCACGCAGGATCTGCTGAAGACCAATCGCATGGCCGGCAAACTCCACTTCGAGTTGTCGGCCTCGCTTCCCTATGACAGGATCGTGCATTCCACCCTGGCGTTGCTGGCAGAGAAACCCCTGGATTCGTATCGTCCGACCTCGGACTATGTGCTCAGCGGCATTACGGGTGTGGCGGAGGGGTATCAGCAGCTCTTAAAGCGGATCGACACGCTGCGAGGGGGCTTCGAGGGCATCATCACCATCATTCGCACGCGCATCGACTTGATCTTGGAGGCGCAGAATCTTGCGCTACTCCAAAGCGTTGATAAGACGACCAAGAGCCAAGTGCTGCTGCAGCACACTGTCGAAGGATTGTCGGTCATCGTCATTGCGTATTATCTGGCCGGACTTTGTGGATATGTATTCAAAGGGTTTCAGGAAATGGGCTGGCTCAAGAATGCGAATCTTGCCTCGGCGATTTTTGTTCCCATCGCCATCGGATTGGCGTTTGCCGTTACGACGTTCAGTAAAAAATACCTGCATAAGAAGTTGGAAGGTGAGCAGCCACCTCACAGTGAAGAGAAGCGGAAGGGGCAACAAGACAACGACTCGTAAGGGCGGCGCATGTTTTCAACCCTTGCTCTCGGCTAGCCGGGCCACATCGCTGCTAAGAACCGTCCCGTATGTGACGCCGCAACCTTGGCGACCTGCTCTGGGCGTCCTTCGGCAACAATGTGACCTCCTGCGGCCCCTCCTTCCGGGCCGAGGTCGATAATCCAGTCGGCGGATTTGATGACATCCAGATTGTGTTCGACCACCACCAGCGTATTGCCCGCGTTGACCAGCTTGTGAAGTACGGTAAGGAGTTTCTTAATGTCCTCAAAGTGGAGGCCGGTCGTCGGCTCATCCATAATATAGAGGATATCTTGCGAAGAGGTATCCTTCAACTCAGCGGCGATTTTCAATCGTTGAGCTTCGCCGCCGGACAGGGTGGTGGCTGGCTGGCCGAGGCGCAAATACCCAAGGCCGATGGACGTGAGGAGATGCAGTCGTTCTTGCAGTTTTGGTATCCCGGTGAAGAATGAGAGTGCCTCCGCTATCGTCAGGTTGAGCACGTCGGCAATCGTTTTCCCACGATACCGAATCTTCAAGATCTCCGGTTTGAAGCGCTTGCCTTCGCAGATCTCGCAAGGCGCGTAGATATCTTCGAAGAAATACATTTCCAACTTTTCCACACCGCTGCCTTCGCAACGTTCGCACCGACCGCCGGCAGCATTGAACGAAAAGTGGCCTGGCGTGAATCCCTGCCGCAACGCGTCCCGTTCTGAGGCAAACAACCGGCGGATCTCATCGAAGGCTTTCAGGTAGGTCACGGGATTCGATCGTGGGGTGCGTCCGATCGGCTGTTGGTCGATCAATCGGATGCCTTGAAGATGCTCGATGCCTTTGATGGCTCTGAAACGCCCCATCGGAAGGGATTCCACGCGGAAGGCGCGGGCGACGGATCGATACAGGGTATCGTCTACCAACGTGCTCTTGCCGGAACCAGAGACGCCGGTGATGCAGACAAGCATGCCGAGCGGAATGCGAACAGACAGGTCTTTCAGATTATGCTCAGCTGCGCCGGCGATCACGAGCATCTTGCCGTTACCGGATCGTCGCTTGGTGGGCAGGGGAATGTGGTCTTCATCTCGTAAGTATCGAGCGGTCACGGGACGACTGTTCTGGATGAATTCCTTGGCTGGCGCCGCACAGACAATTTCGCCGCCCTTTTCACCGGAGTGAGGACCGAGTTCGACGAGATAGTCGGCCGACTCGATCATGCGGCGGTCATGCTCAACGACGACGACTGTATTGCCGGCTGCAGCGAGGTCGTGGAGGATGCCGGCCAAGAGGTCTGTATCTCTCGCATGAAGTCCGATCGTCGGTTCGTCGAGGACGTAGAGGGTACCGACGAGCTGAGAGCCCAGTTGGTTGGCGAGTGCCACGCGTTGTGCCTCCCCACCGGAGAGGGTCTTGGTTTGCCGATTGAGCGTCAAGTACCCAAGGCCGACGCGCTGGAGAAACTCTAATTTGGCCTTCAGCTGTCGGAGAATATCCGCCGCAATCTCCTGCTCAACGTGAGAGAGGGGCAGGGATTCAACCCATTCAGAAAGACTCTCGACGGTGCGTTCCGTCGTCTCGTGGATGTCGGTGCCGGCGATCTTGACGAACCGGGCGTCCGGTTTCAGGCGGCTGCCATGGCAGCTTGGGCAATCGAACGGTGTGCGGTAGCGGCTGAGAAAGACACGGACGTGCAGCTTGTACCGTTTGCCTTCAAGGTACTCGAAGAAATCGTTGATTCCATCGAACGATTTGGCGCCCTCCCAGAGTAATCGTTGTTGATCCACCGGTAGAGACGTGAAGGGAGTCTCGACGTCAACGCCATGTTTTTTCATCGCAGTCATCATCTGCTTCTGCCACCAGGCTGAGCTAGGCTTGCTCCAGGGTTCCACCGCTCCTTGAGCAAGCGATTTAGTCGGGTCGGGAATGACCAGCTCCGGATCGTACCGCAGCACATTGCCGAACCCTTTGCATTCGGGGCAGGCGCCGAGCGGATGGTTGAACGAAAAGAGAATCGGCCGCAGGGGTTCGAACGTTCGTCCGCAGCCTTGGCAGAGAAACTGTGTGCTATAGGACTGTCGCCCATGGTCGATGATGTCGATCGAGCAGCGGCCCTCTCCTTCGCGAAATGCCGTTTCAATCGCTTCAACCAGCCGAGTGCGGTTGTCTCCCCGGATCACCAGACGATCAAGCACAAGAAAGAGGGTGGAACACTTGTGGAGTGATGGCGTGTCGACTTCATGCAAATCGATCATGTCATCGCCTGCTTTGAGTCGGGTGAACCCACGGGTCAGCAACGATTGAACCAGGGCCGCTTCTTCTTTGCGCAAGGGAGTTGCTATCGGGAAGAGCACCATGGCTCTGGCATCAGGCCATCGCTTGAGCAGATCGTCTGCGACTGTGTCCGGCTGAAAGGAGCGGGCTTCTTGCTTGCAAACTGGGCAGGTGGGCTTGCCGATCTTGGCGAAGAGAAGGCGTAGTAGATCGGCAATCTCCGTCGTCGTGCCGACCGTCGAGCGAGACGTGCGCACTTGGTTTTTTTGTTCAATCGCAATTGCCGGCCGGACGTTGATCAGGCGATCCACATCCGGGCGGGCCACTTTGTCGAGAAACATGCGGGCATAGGTCGAGAGCGATTCGACGTACCGCCATTGGCCTTCCGCAAAGATCGTGTCGAAGGCTAGCGAAGACTTGCCGGATCCCGATACGCCGGTAATGGCTGTCACCTGATTGTGAGGGATCTGCAGCGAGATGTTCTTCAGATTATTCTGCCGCGCTCCCTCGATGATGAGGTCTGCAGACCGATTTTGAGGCAGAGGGGTAGGTCTCACAGTATTCTCCCAAGGTTTCCAAATGGATGATGCTAGCAGTCTTACGGTGTCGCTTCAACGGGATCGAGGAAAGACTTGTTGATCGGTTGGTAGGATGAGAGGATGTGGACACTGTACGAGGAGGCGCCATGATTCTATCGACGACTAACAATATCGAAGGCAAGAAGGCGGTGAAGTATTTGGGATTGGTATCAGGGGACGCGATTCTCGGCGCGAATATCTTTCGGGATTTTTTCGCGTCGATTCGGGACATCGTCGGGGGCCGCTCGGCGGGCTATGAGAAGGAGCTCCGAAAGGCGAAGACGATCGCGCTGGAAGAAATGCAGGAACAGGCCAAGAATCTCGGCGCCAATGCGATCGTCGGCATCGACATCGACTATGAAACCATCGGCACCAACAGCAGCATGTTGATGGTCAGTGCGAATGGGACGGCGATTGTTGTTGAGTAACTGGCTGTATGACATTGCTCACGAATGCCGAGTATCTCGATCTAGGCCGGCGGATTATGCCGCTGCTCGGTTCGGCGTTGGGCGGGCCCTCGGCGGAGGCCCTTCGTGAACTTGCCCGGGTGTATGCCCCTTCCGCGGACGATTCTCACATCAGTGCGGAAGTGTTTCTCTTTCACAAGTATTTGCTGATGCAGGCCTGCGTCGGCGTGTTTCCTCAGGCGCAGGTCGATCACATTGTCGGTGGACTGTTTGCCGCGCTCAATGAACGAGCGAGCGGGCTCGGTCTCGGTATGGACCGGCAACGGGCAATGGAAGAGATGTGGCAACAGCGGGCCGGGCAATTCGATCGGCCTTTTTCACAAGACCGTGGCCAGGTTCTCGGTGAAGGGGCCGGACCAGCTTACTGGAAGCAGATGATCGGCCGGTTCTGTCAGAACGTGCATAAAATGGCTGACCCGCCGGATATTTGGTCTGGAACTGATGGGCCATCCCATCTGGCCAGCCAATCCGTCACGGCGGTGCTTGATCGAATGGTGTCGGCTCTCGGGGAGATCAATCGACTGCATTTCGAAGAACAAGCCTAGTGTGGTGAGGTGATGAAGATGTAGATCCTCTCGTGCGATCTATCTCAATACCAGCTTCACCAGCCCCACACATCCCATGTACAGCACAAGCGATCCAGCCATCGCCGGCCAGAAGCCGAGGCGGGGGATGCCCATGATCATGGCGACGACATAAACGGTCCAGGGATAGTCGACGGTTGTGACCCCACCGCCGCTGATATAGAGCAGGATAAAGGTCACCCCGGTGATGGCCGGAAAGGTGCTGGCCATGGCAGCGAGGAATGATTTGCCCTGCGACCCAAGATAGGTGGAGAAGCTCACGATCGAGCCGCCCATGATGAAATAGAGTACATACTTGCCAAGATCGTTCACGCACTATCCTCCTTCGTGTCCGTGAAACGTGTCCATTGCTTCCCTCTCCAACGCTTCCCCCTGGCCAGTGTAGCGAGGCGAAAAGTGACATACCACGAGATCGCGCACTTCAGCCTTTTGGGCTATGATGCCGGCTTGCCTGGCTGTCAAATGATACCGGCCGTAAGCTTTTCCTGCATCACAATCCAGATAAGGCGACTCACAATAGAAGATGTCCGCGCCGCGAGCGAGCGCGACGATCTTGGCTTCATTCTCTTCGTCGTAACGTGCGTCGACGACGTAAGCGATTTTTTGCCCTCGTGAGATCGTCAAGAACCGTTCCTTTACTTCTCCTAGTATAAATTCCTGCTCTGCTCGTCGATGCTCGTCGTAGAGTGCCACGGTGAAGCGGAAATCGTCCGGCTTGCCTTGCCAGATATGTTGCTTCACGTCTTTGAGCCACGCGCCGACCCGTAGCCCTGCCTCGTGCAATTTCTGTTTGTTGACGTTGATATGAAATTGCTCTTCCAGCGAGTAGGCAAATGAGGGAATCTGATGATTTAGGGCCACCGCGTTCACAGCGAACATCGGATCCTCCAGCACGCTGAAGAGTGGACCGATGGTGGGCAAGGCTGGAAAGGTTGCTTGTTCGGACGGCTGAAACCCATCACTCGCTCTGAACACAGTCTGGCGAAACTCGCCCTTGTGGAACTCCCGTACGTGGATAGTGAGGGGGTAGCCATCCACGAGATTCCAGGTATAGCCCCTCAGCTTGCCTTGCACGTTCTCGATGAGCCCAGGAGGACCGAAGAGCCTGAGTGTCTTGCCTCGCCCAAGCGCGACACGAAGAACGGCGTCGAATCCGATGAAATGGTCCATGTGTGTATGAGAGACAAAAATGTCTTCTGCCCTGAGCAATCTGGTCGGTCCCAGCCCTTCATTGTGGCCAAGATCAAAGAGCAAGGCTCGCTTGGACCAGCGAATCTCCACATAAACGCTGGGATCGCCAAAGACATCGTTGACCAGATAGCTGGAGAAGGAAGGATTCATGAGCGAATTATTCGGCGATCTATTGATCTGATGATCTGTTGCATTGGATTCCAATCAACAGGCCAACAGATCCTCAGGTTCTTATCCTATCGCCGCTCTGACCGCACTGTACATGATGATGACTTCGACCGCATGCGCCACGATCGTGATGTAGAGATTACATGTTCTGAGCCAAATGCTTCCCCAGATGAATCCATCCCAGAGTGCGATCCAGTGGAGATGTTGAAAAGTATTCACCATGAACGGGTCGAATGCAAATGTCAGGGCACTGACTGCAAGAGCGAGGAGTGCCGGTCGTTGGCGCGAGTCGGTCCCCAGCCACTGCGATTCGAGTTCGGCCAGTCGGCCCAGGAGGAAGCCACGAAAGTTCACCTCCACGAACAGTGCAATGCCGCAGATGAGCCACGGCACCATGAGCAGGACGGGGAGTCGACCGTGAGGTGTCAGCTTCAAAAAGGTGATGTCGAAACCCAAGGATGGATAGACTGCCAGAATCACAACGGTATTCAGACTGCCCAACAACAATCCCGTCAAGACTCCCCACTGGATCCCGCTCCGTATCTTTCTCCTTTCTAACCCAAGTTGTGCCGAGAGCTGTGGGGTATGGGCAGCCCAGAGACTCAGTCCTACGTAGGCGAGAAACTGCGGTGTGAGTTGAACGAGGAGCTGTGCTCTGAGGTAAGCAGGAAGACCATAATATCCGAATGTTGCCGCACTGGGGAGCAGCGCGAGCGCTGCTCCCCCAGTGACAACTTGACTTGGAGTCGGCCGATCCGGCCCGGACGCCATGAGAACGTTACGAGAGTTCGAGATGATAGCGGTCCAAAGTGGTTGCCTTATGACGTGCAAGGTTGGAGAGTGACTTGTTGTAATCGACGACAGCCCGCAGCTCGTTTCCTTGGGCCGTGGCCAGGTCGCGTTGGAAATCGAGCACGAAGCGGGTCGTGCTGAGGCCGACCTTCAACCGTTCCTGCTCGGCTTGCAGCTGCTTTTCGGCCATGATGCGTGCAGAGCGAGTCGTCTCGATGCGCTTGAAGTCGGTTTGGACTCGGCGCACCGCTTCTCGAACGCCGACGATGATTTGTTGACGCACGTTGGTGAGTGCGGCTTCCGCATTCTTCGCCTCCAGTTGGCGTTTGTTATACGTACTGACAGCCGCGCGGTTGCCGAGCGGATAACTGAGGACCAGCCCCGCTCCATAATTGTAGAAGTCGCCGCTGAAGTTCCTGGTAAAGGCTTCACTGTAGTCGCCGCCGAGGCCGGCAAGCCCGAGGGTGCCTTGAAACGACAGGGTCGGCAGCAATTGATTGCGGGCGAACTGCTTGTTGAGTTCACCGGACTCGATCTGTTTTTTTGCCTGGGTGATTTCCGGACGTTGTTCGATCGCGATGTCGATGGCTTCCTGGAGACTGAGGGGCTCCAGGACCGTGACGGGGCTGTCGGTGGGTGTCAGGCGCATGTCCTGACGCAATTCTTCTTCGCCTGGATTCAAGAGACGCCGTAATTGATCTTCTTGGTCACGAATGGATTTCTCCGCCACCAACACCTGCTCGACCCGTGATGCCATAGCGGCTTCAGCTTGGAGCACATCGACGATCGACATGACACCCGCTTTCGCCTTGGCGCGGTTCGTGGCCAAGAGTTCTTCCGCAGCCTTCAAGGCTGCCTGTGCGACTTTCAAATTTTCGTTCGCAAATACCAGCTCCCAATAGGTCTGTTCTACCGTGGAGACGACGGTCATCACGCGGTCTCGAAACACATGCTGCTCGACTTCGGCATTGTTTTGCGCGACCTTGATGAAGGTCTTATTGATTGCGATCCCGGCGTTTCTGAGCAACGGCTGCGTGAATGTGAAGGCCAGGCCGCCCGTCCAGGAGGGATTGAACAAGAACCCTCTGGCGACATTTTGATTCACGCTGCTTCGTGCCGGGGCATAGTTCACGTCGAAATTACCGCCGGTGATGAGGTTGGTTGAGGCATCCACGGTCACGGAATGGCTGCGTTGATCGAACGTCGTGATCTGATCGAGGATGCCTTGCGTTCCTCCGAACACGGGTCGATTGAGCGGGTTCACCGTTCGGTTATATTGACCGTTGATGCTCAGATTCGGGTCGAACTTGGATTGTTCGACGATAATGTCGGCCAACCGGCTTTCTTTGTTGTGGCGGCTGATGCTGATGTCGAGATTGTGCTGGAGTGCGCGGACCGCGGCGTCAGCCAGTGAGACCGTTTCACGCCGTTCGCCAGGAATTGGTTGTGTGATATCCATTCCCCAGCTTGCAGGTTGGGATGAGAGCCACCCCAAGCCGGCGAGCAGCAGGATTGCCAGCCGTCGGGGGCTGGCTGAGGAGTTGCCGTTCATACATCCCTCCTTGATCGACGATCTGAACGCGTGCATACTATAATGTGTCTGATGGAACCTGTCATGAATATTAATCCCTCTCGTCGTCGGAAGGAAGCGGGCGGTGTGTTGTGTTTGCTGGGGGTGGCTGTGCTTTGTGCCGATGTCTCAGTCTTCGCGCAAAGTGCGTCGAGCGTACGGTCGTTTGCTGGAGGGGTTTCTCCGTTGTTTAAATTCGCCGCCGGCACGCTGTACATAGATAACCAGGGAACGCAGGGGTTTCTCTATACACCAGCCCCGAACTTTCAGTCCTTCAACTTTCGGAATCCGACGAGTGGACAGGCTTGGAGTGGAGCGGTGATGACATTCGGACCGCAACTGTCCATCGGGCTTATCCAAGGTGCGAATCAGGCAGGGAGCCCAACTGTCCTTCCCGGGCCGCCACGCGAAACGGCTCCCTTGCCTCCGATCGAGTCCGGGTTACTCGACGAGATGCCGTAGGGGTGTGCCCTAGTTGCACCCGCGTTGTCGTATTTCCCGCAGTGTCGTCAATCGCTGATTGCAATGGGCGGTTGATCGATACGTTTGAATCTGATCCTCTTCATCCTTGATGAATGACGATCGTCGCCGGCCTTTCCGTGAGGCGATGTGCGGCCATTCATGGCCTATAGGCCAGCTGCCAGGTTATGGCCAGGACATACCGAGCGGTGGATGTTAGGATTTCTGATTCGATGGTATCGGCGGTATCTGTGGGTTGGTGAAAGTGTGGATGCACCCCGCCACTCACCACGGTAACGGTCGGCACGCCGGCTTCCTTGAATGGCACATGGTCGCCTCCGGGGAAAAACCCATAGAGATCCAGTTTCTCGTGAATGCCGGCGGTTTTCCCTGCTTCCAGAAGGACCTCCTTCTCTAATCCTGTTACGCCGACAGTGAGTCGTCCATTGCCGACGCCCGCATGGTCGATGTTGATCATAGCCTTCGTGGTATTGAGGGGAATGATCGGCCGGGATGTGTAGAGGCGTGAGCCGAGCAGATCGCGTTCCTCGCCGCTAAATGAGATGAAGAGGATCGTTTGAGAGGGACGCACTTGTAATTTAGCGAGTGCATGTGCCACCTCTAAGATGACTGCCGTTCCTGAGGCATTGTCATCCGCGCCAGGGAACAGTACCCCTCCCGGACGACCGAAGTGATCGCGATGGGCTCCGATGATCAGGGTTTCTGTTCCGGTTCCAGGGATCATCCCTATCACATTGACTAAGGGGCCGTCCTCCGTTGCAGTCTCCCAGTGAAGCGAGGCAAATCGGTTTGTGTGTGTGGCCTGTGATGACGCTGCATGGTTCAGTCGTTCCTGAATGGTGCGAAGGCGGTCGGGACCGGTTTTGTTCAACTCGGTGAGAAGTTCTTGGGCGAGTGTCGTGCTGATCCAGGCGCCAGGAATGGCTTGATCAGGCGACAACTGTCCATAAAAGGCACTGGGGTTACCGGTGACACCCCGGCGAATCTCATAGGGATGGAGAAGAGGACCGGTCGCCGTCAGATAGCCGACTGCCCCGCGATTTTGCGCAACCTTCACCTTATCGGCGTGGCTGACAGGATGTGAATAATGCTCCGGCTTGCCCCGCAGGAACAGCACGATACAATTGTTCACGTCGACTCCGGCATAGTCGTCGATGCCATGCGCCGTATCGACAATGCCATATCCGACGAACACGATTGGGGCCTGGATATCGGCAGAGGGAGAATCAAATATCGGGAGATAATCTGAGCCAAGATTCTTGGTAGCCAGCTGATCTGCAGTGCCGACCCGCAATGCCGGATATGGTGCCATGAGGGGAGCCGGAATCACTGTTGTCATTGCGCCTGATGAGGTGCCGTCCTTTCCGCTTGGGAAAGCGGGTGTGAGCGAACTGTTGCGAATGAGCGGCAGGCGCAGGCCTGTCGAGAGAAACTCTTGCGCCACCCACTGCGCCGATCGCAGATCATCAGTCGTGCCGCTTTGCCTCCCATTGAATGTTGGTCCGCTGAGGGTTCGGATGTTTGAGAGCATCCGATCTGCTGAGAGAGATTCGATGGCAGCCTCAAGGGGCGCCGTTGGTGACTGAGCCTGACTGGACAGAGGCTGCAGGAGCAGCGCTGTCCCGACGAAGACCCAACAGTGCCACACCTGCGTGAAGGGATGAATGCGTTTCATGGTGAGAGTCTGCTCATATCAGGCCACGACGTTGTGTGGCCGATGATAGCACAGTGGGCAATGTCGCTTGCAGAGCTGCATTGAGCCCAGGTAGTATTCATGGCGCAGTGAGTGAGGATCGGTTCAGGACCTCTTCTTCCCAAAGGGACGCAAACGAGGGCAGTGATGATGTTGCCCGCGATGAGTTCGGCGTCGTTCTGTTGGTGAACGAACTGGGAGAGTAAATGCTTCAAGTCAGTGGATGGAGTGGATATGGCAGGCGGTGAGCCAGGAAAAGGCTTGTACGATCATTTGTACCGGCGATTTTTCGAACAACGTGACAGCCATGACGGCTATTCGTTTCAGGAGGCTCCCGGCGGCAGTGCTGCACCGCCGACCGTGACGTTCAGTGAGAAGCTGCGGTGGTGGATCTTGAATCGGGGGCAGCGGAGGAAGAAGATTCTTGCCGAGCGGGACCGACTGCAGCGCGAGATTCTCCAAATCAAGAACACGGGAAGATCAAAGTAGTGCGGATCCTGTCGGTGTGTGAGCCAACTCGATCGTGCGTCGTCATGAGACGAACTCCCAGGATAGTCTGTATCTCCCTTGTCACCGGCATCAGTCTGCTGCTGGGCTCTCTCTCCGCGTACGCAGTTTCGAACGAAACCCGTGAGGAAAAGGCTGCCAATCTCAGGAAGCAGGCAACGGGCGGGCTTTTTCAAAAGTGGACCTTCGATCAGGATCTCCCTAACGCCCAGCCCACCAGTTTCGTCAAGAGGAGTTCCACTGACGAGCCGCTTGCGGAGTGGGTGGTCCAGGGTCATGCGACGGCGCCTTCTCCTCCACAAGTCGTCACTGGCTCTTCGACCTGTACTCAGAATTGTTACCAGCTTCTGTTGGCCGAAGGAATGCAGTATGAATACCCTGACCTGAGCGTTCGATTTCATACGCCGGAAGGGGCTGTCGGTTCTGGCGGGGTTGTCTTGGGGCTGCGTGACGCGAGGAATTTTTACACTGCGATCGTCGACCTCCTCTCTCGACAGGTTCGATTTGTTCGGCTTTCTGACGGACTTGCAACAGTACTCGGTCATGCATCGGTCAATCTGAAACCGGTTGAGTGGCACTCGCTCAGGGTGCAGCGGAATACCATTATCAGCAAGGATTTCATCGAAGTGTTTGTGGATGGAACGCTTGTCTTGTCCATTGAAGACCAAGCGTTTGGGTTGGGGCAGGTTGGGTTAGCTCTTGCGGGAACCTCGACGATGAGGTTCGATAGCTTTCATGCCGTTCCACTTTTTTCTCACCGACCGTTTTCCGCACCGCCAGCCTATTGAACATGGGTTCGCGAGTGAGCCGGCTTGGCCTCAAACTTGCCTTTTCTTACTTATCTAGAGTAACATGAGCTGATCGGTTTGCTAAGGGCCTGGCAAGACCGGCTCAGAAAGTGACAAGGCCTGGATAGATGTTGTATTGGGCCAGCCCGGGAATCTGATCGGAAGCCAGAGCTAAGCCGCCGCTGTGTTGACGTCTTCGGCCCATTCCTTCCTCGTTGCTTTCTCGAGTCCAAGA
>JABMDK010000014.1:119241-127495 GCA_015903995.1 Nitrospira sp. | reverse complement strand
TACGGAATACTATAATTACCAGCTCTGGCATGTGCCGTCGCAGGTGAACGGTGCGGTGACATTCGGACCATTGACGTTTCCGGAGTACACGTTTCCTGTGGAGCCGCTTGGGTCGGTGGTCTGCCGCTTGGATATTCTGCTGACGACGGGCATGCTCCCACCACGTCATGAGCTGCGAGGACTGATGCCCGGCCCGGTTCTGTACGGCAGCCGCATGTTCAATGAACAGACATGCGTCGCAACGAGCTTTACACCGGACGACCAAGGGCGAGAACGGTACTGGGTCAGCATCGGGCCGTCGCAAGACGATCCCTCGCGGCTGAAAGACATTGTCGATGCCATTGTGCGGATCGAGACCTACTATCATTTGCTGTTGATGCAAAAGCCGCTGTTCTCCGCTGCCGTCGATCAGGTCTATAAGTTCGAGCAGGTCCATCTGAAACAGCGCGAGATCATCACGAACCACATCGGACACGCTGATTCCCAGACGTTGCAGCGCTGGTTGACCACCCTCACGCAGGATCTCTTGAAAACCAACCGCATGGCGGGCACCTTGCATTTCGAACTGTCCGCGTCGCTTCCCTATGACAAGATCGTGCATACGACGTTGACGTCTCTTGCCGAGCACCCCATGGAGTCCTATCGTCCTATCTCCGATTATGTGTTGAGTGGTATTACAGGTGTGGCGGAAGGGCATCAACAGCTCTTGCGTCGTATCGACACGCTCCGTGGTGGATTCGAGGGGATCATCGCCATCATTCGGACCCGCATCGACTTGATCCTGGAATCGCAAAACCTCGCCCTGCTCCAAAGCGTGGACAAAACGACCAAGGCATACCGTCGAGGGATTGTCGGTCATCGTCATCGCCTATTATGTGGCTGGGTTGGCGGGATATGTGTTCAAGGGACTTTCCGAAATTGGCTGGCTCAACAATGCGAATATAGCCTCGGCGGTGTTCGTTCCCATCGCCATCGGACTTGCCTTTGGCATCACCACGTTCAGCAAAAAGTATTTGCACAAGAAGCTCGAAGATGAACCGCCCGTGGTCAAAACGGACAAACCGGAGCCGTAATCAGCAGACTGTTGGTTGTTGGATCATCTCTAGTTTGTGAGTGCTTCTGCCAGGAATCGCCCCGTATGTGACCCCGTCACTTTGGCGATTTGCTCTGGGCGGCCCTCTGCCACAATTTGTCCCCCTGCGGCCCCGCCTTCAGGGCCCAGGTCGATGATCCAGTCGGCGGATTTGATGACATCCAGGTTGTGCTCGACGACCACCAGGGTGTTGCCAGCATTCACGAGTTTGTGGAGGACGGCGAGCAGTTTCTTAATGTCTTCAAAGTGCAGGCCCGTCGTCGGCTCATCCATGACATAGAGGACATCTTTCGCGCTGGTGTCCTTCAGCTCGGCGGCGATTTTTAACCGTTGGGCTTCGCCACCGGACAGGGTGGTGGCTGATTGGCCCAAGCGCAAATAGCCGAGGCCGATCGAAGCAAGGAGGTGTAGCCGTTCTTGCAGTTTCGGTGTCCCGGTAAAGAAGGAGAGAGCTTCCGCCACCGTCATGTTAAGGACTTCAGCGATATTCTTGCCACGGTAGCGAATCTGTAGTACCGCTGATTTGAAGCGCTTACCTTCACAGATCTCGCAGGGGGCATAGATGTCCTCGAAGAAGTACATCTCCAACTTTTCGACGCCGCTGCCTTCGCAGCGTTCGCATCGGCCACCGGCCGCATTGAACGAAAAGTGGCCGGGTGTGAATCCCTG
Source organism: Nitrospira sp. (assembly GCA_015903995.1). Classification (GTDB taxonomy): domain Bacteria; phylum Nitrospirota; class Nitrospiria; order Nitrospirales; family Nitrospiraceae; genus Nitrospira_D. The sequence goes on along the minus strand of JABMDK010000014.1, from coordinate 125,733 downwards.
CCGTAGCGCTTCCCGTTCAGAAGCAAACAATTGACGAATGTCATCGAACGCTTTCAAGTACGTAATCGGGTTGGATCGCGGGGTGCGCCCGATCGGCTGTTGGTCGATCAACCTGATGCCTTTGAGGTGCTCGATGCCTTTGATGGCCTTGAAGCGCCACATGGGAAGAGATTCCACGCGAAACGCGCGGGCCACGGCGCGGTACAGGGTGTCCTCCACCAACGTACTCTTGCCCGAACCGGACACGCCGGTCACACAGACGAGCATGCCGAGCGGGATGCGAACAAGCAGGTCTTTTAGATTATGTTCGGCCGCCCCAGCGACGACCAGCACCTTGCCGTTGCCGGATCGCCGCTTGGTGGGCAAGGGGATTTGTTCGTCACCCCGTAAATACCTGGCTGTGGTCGCGCGACGGTCCTGGATGAAGTCCTGAGTCGGCGCCGCGCAGACGATCTCGCCGCCCTTTACACCGGAGTGAGGACCGAGTTCAACAATGTAGTCGGCTGATTCGATCATGCGGCGGTCATGCTCGACGACGACGACCGTGTTGCCGGCAGCAGCCAGGTCGCGCAGGATGCCGGCCAACAGGTCCGTATCCCTTGCGTGAAGTCCAATCGTAGCCAGAGCTAAGCCGCCGCTGTGTTGACGTCTTCGGCCCATTCCTTCCTCGTTGCTTTCTCGAGTCCAAGACAACATCATTGTGTCAAAGGAGGAGTCTGATGGGTGCGAAGATTTATGTCGGTGGGTTACCGTATTCAACAACCGAGCAACAGCTAAGTGATCTGTTTGCGGCGCATGGGGCGGTTGCATCGGCGCGGATCATTACGGATAAGTTCACCGGACAGTCTCGTGGGTTTGGGTTTGTCGAAATGTCGTCCGATGCCGAAGCGCAAGCGGCGATTACCGCGTTGAACGGCACGTCCCTCGGTGGGCGTACCTTAACAGTGAACGAAGCGCGTCCTCAGGAGCCCCGTTCAGGTGGAGGTGGGCGTGGGGGATTCGGAGGCGGTCGCGGTTAACGTCAGATCTGTTCTGCTTCGATAAGGGCTGCCGGAGCTTCCGGCAGCCCTTTTTACTTTTCAGGCTCGCGACATCAAGATTCATCGATGTTTATCTGGATGCTCACTTATATCGTTTCACCGGGGAACCGTGCCATCCTTTAAGCTAGAAGCTCCCTTCAAACCCTGCGGGGATCAGCCGGAAGCTATTGCCAGGTTGACCGCTGGCTTGCAGTCCGGGAAGAGGCATCAAGTCTTGCTCGGAGTGACGGGGTCCGGTAAGACCTTCACGATGGCCAATCTCATTGAGCGTGTCCAGAAGCCGACGCTCGTGCTGGTTCACAATAAGACGTTGGCTGGCCAGCTCTATCAGGAGTTCAAGCAGTTTTTCCCCCGGAATGCGGTTGAGTACTTCGTGAGCTATTACGACTATTATCAACCGGAAGCGTATATCCCGCAGAGTGACACGTATATCGCGAAAGATGCCTCGATCAACGATGCCATCGATCAGATGCGTCACTCCGCCACGACCGAGCTGTTGCAACGAAACGATGTGCTGATCGTGTCTTCGGTGTCCTGTATCTATGGGCTCGGGTCGCCGGAGGTCTACCATGACATGTTGATTTATTTGGAGGAAGGCGTTGATGCGCGGCGAGAAAAAATCTTATCGAAACTGGTGGAGATCCAATACGAGCGCAATGATGTGGATTTTCATCGAGGGACGTTCCGGGCACGGGGGGACGTGATCGAGATTTTCCCTGCCTCCTCTGAGGCGAAGTCGGTGCGCATCGAGCTGTTTGGAGACGTGGTGGATGCCATTCATGAAATCGATCCACTCACCGGGAAATCGCTCGGCAAGCTTCCCAAGATCGCGATCTATCCGAATACCCATTATCTCATTGCTCCCGACCGCTATGAGCGGGCTATTACCGGTATTGAGGAAGAACTCGACGAACGTGTGACGTACTTCAGAAAAGCGGGACGTCTGATGGAAGCCCAACGCATCGAGCAGCGCACCAAGTTTGACCTGGAGATGATCAGAGCCATGGGCTATTGCCATGGGATTGAGAATTACTCACGCCATCTCAGCGGGCGGAAGCCGGGTGAGCCGCCTCCCACGTTATTGGATTATTTTCCGAAGGATTTTCTGCTGATCGTCGATGAGTCTCACGCGATGGTTCCGCAAGTCGGTGGGATGTATGAGGGAGATTACTCCAGGAAACGGACGTTGGTAGAGTATGGATTTCGGCTGCCGTCGGCGGTCGACAACCGCCCGTTGAAGTTTTCCGAGTTCGAGCGTTGTCTCAATCAGGTGGTGTATGTGTCCGCAACACCGGGTACCTACGAGTTAGAGCATGCCGGTCCTGATGTGGTTGAGCAGATCGTTCGCCCGACCGGTTTGATGGACCCTCGCATTGAGGTCGTCCCGGCCAAGGGTCAGGTGGACCATCTCCTCGGGCAAGTCCGCACGGAGGTTGCCAAGGGCGCCAGGGTTCTCGTGACGACCTTGACGAAGCGAATGGCGGAAGATCTGACTGAGTATTACCACGACTTGGGGGTCAAAGTTCGCTATTTGCACTCCGATATTAAGACGCTCGAACGAGCCGAGATCATCCGTGACCTCCGGTGCGGGACGTTTGATGTGCTGGTCGGGATCAATCTCCTGCGCGAAGGGCTTGATCTTCCTGAGGTAAGCCTGGTTGCTATTCTTGATGCCGATAAGGAAGGCTATCTGCGTTCCTACCGCTCGTTGATTCAAACGGCCGGGCGAGCCGCACGCCATCTCGAAGGGCGGGTGATCTTTTATGGAGATGTTGTGACGGATTCGATGAAGCAAGCGATCGAGGAAACGAACCGACGTCGCGAGATTCAAGCCGAGTACAACCGAGTGCATGGCATTACCCCGGTCGGCATTACGAAAAGTATTCCTTCTCTTGAGTATGCGGTGGCCGACATGGATTATGTTCGGTTGGACCTCGCAGCGGAATCAATCGAACAGTACAAACGTTCGGAATCAACGGATCAGCTTATCGAACGCCTGGAGTCAGATATGAAAGCCGCCGCCAAAGAGCTGGCCTTTGAGCGGGCCGCGGAGCTCCGCAATCACATTCGATCGCTCCGTCTTCAAGCGTTGAACGAGAAATCCTAGTGTAGTGATTCATGCTGTTCTTGTCTTATCCTAGCCAACCCTGGACCGGTACGCGCTCGCAAGTCATCAATAAACCTGGGTCATTGTAAGACAAGCTATTTATGCGCCACTACACTAGCAGGATGCGGAAAAAGACCGCCCAGCGGCGTTCTCGCCTCGCTCAGAGGCTCAACGTACAGCCCAGAGTACGATTCGCCTCTTCGCTCGCTGCGGCCTTGCTGGACGGCCTTTTTGCGCATCCCGCAGGGTTGTTCAACGTCGCCCCAGCTCTCGATATCTGAGACGGCTACAGAGGTCAACCTGAGCTTTTCCGCGCCTGTTAGACGTGTTTGTAAAGGTAGATCCCGATGAACATTCCGAGGATGCTCAGAATGTTGACTTTAATATTGAATCCTAAGACTAGTTTGATCAGGACGAGGTCGATGGTGAGCGGAGGACTGATACCAGGATTAAAGTTCGTCGCGAAAATGCTTTGAATGGTGCCTTGGGGTGCCATGGCGTGGAGAATCTCCCCCAGTATTCCACCAAGGAGTCCTCCGATTAACACGAAGATGATCAAAATCCAAGGCGATTTTCTCACGCGGATGCTCTTCTTTCCTGTAGTGAGGTTCCGTACCTATGGTATTCGGTGGCTGAGAGGCACCATATCCGAAGGTTTTCGGCATGTCAATAAAACTACTGATTTGTGGATGATCTTGACTTGCCCGGTATGGTCCGATACACTCCCCGATGCTCTTTTTCCAGGATTTTCGAGGCGATCGGATGTCTGGTGCAAGGCTTCGATGGCCTCTTTCTTTGTGGTGATATGGCGTCATGCTTGATGCGTTGAGCGAGAAGTTTGAGAAAATTCTGAAGAAACTCCGAGGGCAGGGTGTGCTCACGGAGCAGAACATCACGGAAGCGTTGAAAGATGTGCGGTTTGCGCTTCTTGAAGCAGACGTCAACTTCAAGATCGTCAAAGAATTCATCGATCGTGTCCGTCAAAAAGCCGTTGGTCAGGAAGTCCTGCAGAGCCTGACTCCCGGACATCAGGTCGTCAAAGTCGTCTGGGATGAGCTCAGGGCGATGATGGGGCATGAGCGGACGGGACTTGCCCTGAGCTCAATGCCCCCGACCATCCTGATGATGGTCGGATTGCAAGGAGCCGGAAAGACGACGGCCAGCGGCAAGCTTGCGCGTCTGTTCAAGAATCAAGGCAAGCGAGTGCTCTTGGTCGCAGCCGACCCGCGTCGTCCTGCGGCTGGTGAGCAACTGAGTGCGCTTGGTCGGGATCTCGGAGTGGAGGTTCACCGCGCGGATCACGTTCAGGCCTCTCAGACGGATGTGCTGCGGATCTGCCGTGCGGGGGTTGAGCGGGGGCGCGAGCAGGGCTTTGATCTCATCATCTTGGATACCGGAGGTCGGCTGCATATCGACGACGAGCTCATGGACGAACTGGTTGCCGTGAAGACAGCGGTATCCCCTCATGAGGTGTTGTTGGTTGCCGACGCGATGACGGGGCAAGATGCGGTGACCATGGCCGGCCAGTTTGATCAGAAAGTCGGGTTGACCGGTGTGATTCTGACCAAGGTTGAAGGGGATGCACGCGGAGGGGCGGTCTTGTCGATTCGGGCCGCAACCGGCAAGCCCATCAAGTTTCTTGGTGTCGGGGAAAAGTTGGATGCACTGGAGCCGTTTCATCCGGACCGGATGGCTTCCCGTATTCTTGGGATGGGTGACGTGTTGTCGCTCATTGAGAAAGCTCAAGAAAGCATCACTCGGGAGCAGGCGGAGGAAGCGCAGAAGCGGCTCACCAGCAATACCTTTACTCTGGAAGATTTTCGAAATCAGCTCGGCCAGATGAGCCGCATGGGTTCGTTCGAGCAGATTCTTGGTATGCTCCCGGGCGGGCAAAAACTCAAGCAGGCGATCGAAGGCGACAAGCCGGAGCGAGAGATCGGCCGTGTGGTCGCCGTGATTGATTCGATGACCCCGCGGGAACGCCGTGATCATACGATCATCAATGGAAGCCGGAAGAAGCGGATCGCCCGTGGCAGCGGCACGACGGTGCAGGATGTGAATCGTCTGATCAAGCAGTTTTTGTCCGCGAAGAAGCTGGCAAAGGCGATGACCGGTGCAGGAGGGCGTCGACAGCTTGCCCAACTCATGCGCTCGATGTGAGGGAACGCAGTCGGCTGTCAGTGAATGGCTTTCAGCCTATGGGCTGCAAGTAATGTCTGGAATGAAGAAGCTGACAGCTGTCGGCTCACTTAATCTAAGGAGGACTTTGTGGCTGTACATTTGAGACTGGCTCGAACAGGAAGACACAAACGACCGATGTATCGGGTGGTAGCCGCCGATTCACGGAAAGCACGTGACGGTCGGTTCTTGGAGATCCTTGGAATTTTTGACCCGTTGAAAGAAGCCGGTGTACCGGAGTTGAAGCAGGAACGTGTCCTGTCCTGGTTGAGGCACGGCGCGCAACCCACGGTGACCGTGCGGACGTTGCTGCGTCGGGCAGGAGTCTGGAAGCAGTTTGAGGCTGAAAAAGCCGCGCAGAAAAAAGCCCCTGCAAAGTCCTAATCTCGTGATGGTGAGTCAGCTGGACACCGTGACGGTGGGACTGATTGAGCGGCCATTTGGCGTCAGAGGAGAGGTGAAGGTTCGACCACTGTCCGATGTTCCGGGTCGATTTGAAGGGCTGAGGAGTGTGAGTCTCCTCGCAAGAAACGGGCAGACTCTAGAGACCAGTGTCACCCATGTGAGGCGGGCTGGGGCTGGATTTATTCTTGGATTGAGCGGTTTGACCACGCCAGAGGCCGCGAGTCTCTGGCGGGGTGGATTCATCCGAACGGTTCGGGGGATCGTGCCTGAGCTTCCGGATGGGCAATACTATGAGTGTGATCTCATCGGTCTTGCTGTCTATACCGAGGAGGGTCAATTGATCGGTGTGCTGGAGGAGATCTTGGACGTGCCGGGGAATCCGGTGTTTGTTGTTCGCCAAGGAGCCAAAGAGATCTTGATTCCTGCCGCGAAAGAATTGGTGAGCGTCGTCGACGTGGCAGCTCGCAGAATGACTGTCCGGCTAATCGACGGATTGGGTGAGTAGGATGTTGCGGTTCGATGTGCTGACATTGTTCCCGGGCATGTTCGCTCCGGTCTTGACTCACAGCATGCTCAAACGAGGGCAAGACAAGGGGCTGCTTACCGTGAAGGTGCATAATTTGCGAGACTTCACGGCGGATCGCCATAAAGTGGTCGATGATATGCCGTATGGAGGCGGGGCCGGCATGGTCATGAAGGCCGAGCCGATTCTCCTTGCGGTTGGCGCGATCCGACATGAAGCGCAGGCGAGCGGTGAAGACA
>JABMDK010000014.1:117136-119141 GCA_015903995.1 Nitrospira sp. | reverse complement strand
TGTTAGTCAATGGCTTTCAGCTAGGAGCTGCAAGCAATGGTTGGAATGAAGAAGCTGACAGCTGTCGGCTCACTTAATCTTAAGGAGGACGTTGTGGCTGTACATTTGAGACTGGCTCGAACGGGAAGGCATAAACGACCGATGTATCGGGTGGTGGCCGCTGATTCACGCAAGGCACGTGACGGCCGGTTCTTGGAGATCCTTGGAATTTTTGATCCGTTGAAGGACGCTGGTCTGCCGGAGTTGAAGCAGGAACGTGTCTTGACGTGGCTGAGGCACGGGGCTCAACCCACCGTGACCGTGCGGACGTTGCTGCGTCGGGCAGGAGTCTGGAAGCAGTTTGAGGCTGAAAAAGCCGCACAGAAAAAAGCCCCTGCAAAGTCCTGATCTCTTGATGGCGAGTCAGTTAGAAACCGTGACGGTGGGGCTGATTGAGCGGGCCTTTGGCGTCAGGGGAGAAGTGAAGGTTCGACCACTGTCCGATGTCCCGGGTCGCTTTGAAGGACTGAGAAGTGTGAGCCTCATCGCAAAGAACGGGCAGACCTTGGAGACCAGTGTCACCCATGTGAGACGAGCTGGGACCGGCTTTATTCTTGGATTGACTGGTGTGACCACGCCGGAGGCTGCGAGTCTCTGGCGAGGCGGATTCATACGAACGGTTCGGGGGGTCGTGCCCGAGCTTCCGGATGGGCAATACTATGAGTGCGATCTCATCGGTCTTGATGTCTACACCGAGGCGAGTCAGCCGATCGGCGTGTTGGAGGAGATTTTGGACGTGCCGGGAAATCCTGTTTTTGTTGTTCGCCAAGGGGCCAAAGAGATCTTGATCCCCGCCGCGAAAGAACTGGTGAGTGCCGTCGATGTGGCAGCTCGCACAATGACTGTTCGTCTGATCGATGGATTAGGTGAGTAGTTATGTTGCGGTTCGATGTCCTGACATTGTTTCCGGGTATGTTCGCTCCGGTCTTGGCTCACAGCATGCTCAGGCGAGGACAAGACAAGGGGCTGCTCAGCGTGAAGGTGCATAACTTGCGTGACTTCACGGGGGATCGCCATAAAGTGGTCGATGATATGCCGTATGGAGGTGGGGCCGGCATGGTCATGAAGGCCGAACCGATTCTTCTTGCGGTCGCTGCGATCCGGAATGAAGCGAAGGCAAGTGGTGAAGACATTCGGATGATGTTTCCGAGTCCTCATGGGAGGCCTTTTACGCAAGACTATGCGCAGCAGTTGGCGAGTGAGCGGCGACGAATCGTCATTCTGTGCGGGCACTATGAGGGCGTCGATGAGCGTGTCCGTATGACCGTCGCTCCGGAGGAAGTCTCACTCGGAGATTATGTGTTGACCGGAGGTGAGTTGCCGGCGCTCGTCTTGATCGATGCAGCGGCCAGACTCGTGCCCGGTGTCTTGGGTGACCCCAGTTCTGTTTTGGAAGAGTCGTTTTCTGATTCGTTGCTGGAGTATCCGCAGTACACGAGGCCGGCGGAGATTGGAGGAATCGGTGTGCCCGATGTTTTGCTCTCGGGCCATCATGAGGCCATTCGGTTGTGGCGTCGAAAGGAAGCGTTGCGGAGTACGTATCTGCGTCGCCCCGATCTTCTGCAAGGTCGGGTGTTCACGAAGGAAGATCAACAGTTGTTGGATGAATTGATGAGCGAGGGCCTCTTGACGGCCCCGACATCATGCCGGGAGGAGGAGGGGTAAGTTCATGAATCAGTTGGAGAGAATTCAGCGGTCGATGACGAAAAAATCGGCACCGAGCTTTGAGATCGGGGATACCGTCAGGGTCCACGTCAAAGTTGTCGAGGGTGAAAAAGAGCGTATCCAGGTTTATGAAGGAACGGTGATTGCGCGCAAGGGAAGTTTGAATACCGAAACATTTACGGTCAGAAAACTTTCATACGGAGTTGGGGTCGAACGGATTTTCCCGGTGCATTCTCCGATCGTCTCCAAGGTTGATGTGGTTCGGCAGGGGCGCGTTCGACGCGCGAAGCTGTACTATCTG
>JABMDK010000014.1:83874-117036 GCA_015903995.1 Nitrospira sp. | reverse complement strand
TCATCGGAAAAGGGTGGGAGCGGACCGGTCATGCGGGTGAAACCTATGAGGAGCTCAAAACCTTCTCCGAAGTCCTGAATCAAGTTCAGAAACATTATGTCGATGAGACGAAACCGAAGGAGCTGATTCAAGGGGCCATCCGTGGCATGCTGTCGACGCTCGATCCTCATTCAGCCTACATGACTCCGGAGATGTATAAGGAGATGCAGGTTGAAACCAGGGGGGAATTCGGCGGAGTTGGCATTCAAATCGGTGTGAAGGACAACCGGCTGGCTGTTATTGCACCGATCGAAGGCACGCCCGCGCATCGAGCCGGGATCAAGGCCGGTGACTTTATCACCAAGGTCAATGACGACACGACCAAGGATCTGACCTTGATGGATGCCGTCCAAAAGATGCGGGGGCCGAAAGGCAGCAAGGTCAATCTCACTATTCAACGGGATGGCACCCCAGACCCGTTGGTTTTCACTCTCGTCCGGGACACCATCAAAATTGAAAGCGTGAAGTCGAAGGTCATCGATAACCTCGGCTATGTCCGGCTCACTCAGTTTCAGGAAGCGACCGGACGGGATCTTTCCAAAGCAATCAAACAATTCAAGGAGCAGAAGGTCCAAGGAACTATTCTCGACCTACGAAATAATCCCGGCGGTTTGTTGACTGCGGCGGTTGAAGTCTCCGAACAGTTTCTTCCCAGCGGGAAGCTGGTCGTCTATACAAAGAGCCGGGAAGGGAAAAAAGACGAATGGTTCGCCAAAGCCAAGGATCAGCTGGAGGATCTACCGGTCATTGTCTTGGTCAATGAAGGCTCCGCGAGTGCCTCGGAAATTGTCGCCGGAGCGCTCCAAGACTATGGACGGGGCCTTGTTATTGGAACAACCTCATTCGGAAAAGGATCGGTGCAGACGATCCTCGCGTTAGGCGACGGGTCTGGACTTCGTCTGACGACTGCAAAATACTATACGCCCAAAGGTCGGTCGATCCAGTCGACCGGGATTACCCCGGATATTGTGGTGAAATTGCCCGCGCCGACGGTGGCGAAAGCGTCCGACGGCAAATCGACTGATAAGGAGGCTGAGAGCAAGGCCGTTAAACCTCCCGTAGGAAAGGATGCTCCGACACAGAGCGGAAAGTCTCCGGACGAGCCCTCGAAGAATGGGACGCCTCCACCTGCCCTGCCGGAAGTCGGAGGAGAACTGTCGCTTGAACAGGATGTTCAACTGCAGAAGGCAGTAGAATTGCTGAAGAGCTGGAAGATTTTCAAGGAGCTCAAGAGTTCCTAACGCTCCCGACCGTGCATCCGTTGTTGAATAGCTTGGAGTAAACACTCTTCGGACCCTGAAAAACTCGGCAGGGTCCGAAGCAGGTGAGAGCGGATGAGCTGATCAAAATCGTCAAGTGTCCGTATGCCGAGTCGGAAGTACAGATAGGTTACGAGTGAATCCGAGAGTCCTGGCAGGGTCGCCCAGCTCTTGACCTCGACCGGGAGCGGCGTTTTCAGCTCTTCGTAGGCGCGAACCGTACCGGTTTCAAGGAACTCTTCAATCTTTTTTGCCAAGTCGGCCCCGATCCCATCAATCTCTTCCAGCCCCTGACGCTGAGCCACGGACGCCACATCTTCTTCGATGGTCAGCAGAGCATCCGCCGCCCGCCGATAGGCCCGTACTCGATACGGGTTGGCTCGTTGGGATGAAAGAAGATCGGCCATGGAGCGGAAGATGGTGGCCAGTTGCTGGTTGTTCTCTTTCATATGTAGGACCGTAGAGTTCTATTGTGCGGTTTTCCTGGTCCTTCAGGCAAGGGGCGCTTTGTTGACAAGGTGAATTCTACTCTCATAGGATGACAGGCGTGCAGGATGCAATCCACATCCATGTGAATGGGGAGGTATGGACCTGGCGCAGTGGCGCAACGGTCGCCGATCTGTTGCGGGATCTGGATATGCGAACGGAGCGAGTGGCGGTCGAATTGAATCTTGAAATTCTCGATCGTGCGATGTTTGATCAACGGCCGCTCAAAGATGGAGATCGGGTCGAGATTCTTGGGTTTATCGGCGGCGGATCATTGTAAGAGGACACTATGGCGGACGATCGGCTGATAATAGCGGGGCGTGAGTTCAAGTCCCGCCTATGGGTCGGAACGGGCAAATACAAAGACTTTGCCGAGACGAAGAAAGCAATTGAAGTGTCCGGCGCCGATGTCGTGACGGTCGCGGTGCGTCGGGTGAATATCACCGATCGCTCGAAAGAGAATCTGCTCGATTATATCGATCCGAAGAAATATACCATTCTGCCCAACACGGCCGGCTGCTACACGGTGGAGGATGCGGTTCGATACTCCCGTCTGGCGCGCGCGGCCGGCGTGTCCGATTTAGTGAAGCTGGAAGTGCTCGGCGACGAGCGGACATTGTTTCCCGACACGGCGGGGTTGATTGAGGCCGCCAAGATTCTCGTCAAAGAAGGTTTTATTGTGCTGCCCTATACGAATGATGATCCGATCGTCGCGCAGAAACTCGTCGATGTGGGATGTCCAGCAGTCATGCCGTTGGCGGCGCCGATTGGGTCGGGATTAGGTATCCGCAATCCCTATAATCTCAAAATCATTCTGGAGATGATCAAGGTGCCGATCATCGTCGATGCCGGTGTCGGAACGGCATCTGATGCCGCATTTGCCATGGAATTAGGAGCAGACGCGGTACTCATGAATACGGCCATTGCCGGCGCGCGGGATCCGATCACCATGGCGGAAGCCATGAAGTATGCCGTGCATGCCGGACGCCTGGCCTATAAGGCCGGCCGCATCCCGCGGAAGCTGTATGCAACGGCCAGTAGTCCGATCGAGGGAATGTTGTAAAAGCAGGTAAGGGGGGGTGAGGCGTGAGTGGTGAAAGGTAAAGGATCGGAGAAGGAAATTCTCACCATTCCCCTGACGCCTTACTATTTACCCCTAACCGTCTTCGAGCATGCCTCCCGTAAACTTTCGACTGCTTCTGGTTACTGATCGACACCTGGTTTCAGGATCTTCCCTCTCAGCAGTGCTCAGTCAAGCGATCACGGCTGGTGTGCCGGCCATTCAGCTTCGAGAACGGGATTTGCCGACGGGTGAGTTGCTGCCGTTGGCGCAAGAGATTCACGCATTGACCGCACCGCGAGCTGTTCCGTTGATCCTCAACGATCGTGTCGATCTCGTGTTGGCGCTGAACTTGGACGGCGTACATCTTCGTGCCAACAGCCTTCCGGTCTCCGCGGTCCGCCGACTCATCGGGCCCGATCGGGTGATCGGGATTTCCACGCATTCCGTTGAAGAGGTTCAACGGGCGAATCATGATGGGGTCGACTACATCATATTCGGTCCGATTTTCGATACTGCGTCGAAGCGTTCATTCGGCTCTCCGCTCGGACTCGATCTTCTCACCGATGCTTGCCGTGAATCGGTGGCTCCCGTCTTTGCCATCGGAGGCGTCACACGTGAACGGGTGCATGATGTGCGTCGAGCCGGGGCCCATGGAGTCGCCGTGATCGGCGCGCTGTTGACGTGTGCCGATATCGGTTCCGCCGTGCGCGAGTTCAACGATGCGTTGCAGGTCTGACACGTCGTCAGGTCATGTTGGCCTGTCTTGCGTAGAATCACCTGTTGCAGTTGACCGCCTCTAGGTCGGGTGTTAGAATCCGACCACACGCTTGATCCACGCACTCATTCGACGTCGCGTCCGATTCTTGTTGTGCCGATATGGCGTCTCGCAAAGATCAGCCCGGTCGGCTCCGGTCCCTCCGCGATTCCGTGAAGAAGATTACGAAGCGGTTGTCCGAGGGGAGTGGGGAAATGATTCACAAGAACGACGAACACAGTCGTGAAGTCGAGAAGCTTCGCGTTCAGATTCAGTCGATGGAAGAAGAAATTCGTCGACTGTACCAGTCTCAGTATCAACTCGATCAGGCGTCTAAACAGAACGAAAAGCTTGTGGCGACGCTGCAGGACGCGAAAGCGCAGATCGAGGCTCTGCGGGCTGAGGTCGAGAAGCTGACGGCGCCTCCGTCGACCTATGCCATCTTTTCCGGCATGAATGAGGATGGAACGGGCAACGTGTATGTGTCGGGACGGAAAATGAAGGTCAGTCTCCATCCCTCGATTAAGAGTGTTGAGTTGCGGAAGGGCCGAGAAGTTGTTTTGAACGAGGCGCTCAATGTGATCGAGGTGAAGGGGTTCGACAGTCAGGGAGAGGTCGTTCGACTCAAAGACGTGCTGGAGGGGGGGCGGGCTTTGGTCACCCTCCATTTCGACGAAGAGAAAGTGGCTGAGCTCGGCGACCCGTTGCTCGCTGAGCGGCTGAGCGTAGGGGACCATCTTCTTTATGATCCCCGCTCCGGGTATGTCATTGAGAAGTTGCCGAAGTCCGAAGCGGAAGAGCTGGTGCTGGAAGAGGTTCCGGATGTCGACTATGAGCACATCGGCGGCCTCCAAAAGGAATTGGAGCAGGTCCGTGATGCGGTCGAACTTCCGTTCCTGCATCCACATGTCTTCTCCGAGTATAAGCTCAGCGCCCCGAAAGGGGTGCTGCTCTATGGCCCACCAGGTTGTGGGAAGACGCTGATTGCCAAAGCCGTCGCCAATTCGATTGCGAAGAAGTTAGGCCATCGTGCAGGTAAAGAAATCCGGAGCTACTTTCTGCATGTGAAAGGCCCTGAATTGCTCAATAAGTACGTCGGAGAGTCGGAACGTCAGGTGCGTGAGGTGTTCAAGAAGGCGAAGGAACGGGCTGATGACGGCCATCCGGTGATTGTCTTTTTTGATGAGATGGATGCGCTTTTCAGGACTCGCGGGACCGGTGTGTCCTCGGATATCGAATCGACGATTGTGCCGCAGTTTCTCTCGGAGATCGACGGGGTCGAGCGATTGCGCAATGTTATCGTCATCGGAGCCAGCAACCGCCAGGATTTGATCGATCCGGCCGTGCTTCGTGCCGGACGCTTGGACGTCAAAGTCAAAGTAGGACGACCGGACGCCACGGCTGCCAAGGACATTTTCTCGAAGTACATCTCGACGGACCTCCCCTTTGCAGCTGAGGATTTAGAGCGGCACGGAGGCGATAGGCAGGCGCTCGTGGATCGATTGACGGAGTTGACGGTCGAGACGATGTATGCCGCCAGTGAGGAAAACAAGTTCATCGAAGTGACCTACGCCAACGGCGAAAAGGAAGTGCTGTACTTCAAGGACTTCGCCAGCGGAGCCTTGATCGAAGGTATCGTCTCGCGCGCGAAAAAATTTGCCGTGAAGCGCGTGATCGCGCAAGAAGGAGCCGGCCTGCGCTCGGACGATTTGATCCGCGCCATCCGTGAGGAGTTCAAGGAACACGAGGATCTTCCCAATACGACCAATCCGGATGATTGGGCAAAAGTCGCCGGAAAGAAGGGCGAGAAAATCATCCATCTCCGGACCATCAGCGGTGGACCCGCCGAACACCGGCAGATTGAAACCATTAGTACCGGCCATTATCTCTAGCGAACCTATGACAGACCAGACCCACACGAATCGCTTGCGCGTACTTGGCACTGAAACCGAGTTCGGCATTGCGTCAAAAGATCCGTCCGCGATGGACCCTGTATCAGGCTCATTTTCCGTGATCGGGCAGTACCCAGGATTGCCGGCTCCGGGGGCGCTCTGGGATTACGAGCACGAAAATCCCCTCGTGGATGCCCGAGGATTTGAAGTCGATGGAGAGCGAGAGCGCCCCAATCCCGACTATAACCGGCAGCTGAACAAGGTGTTGGCGAACGGCGGACGTCTCTATGTCGACGGAGCTCATCCGGAATACTCGACGCCGGAGTGCTCGAACGCCCGGGAGGTGGTGGCGTTCGAACGAGTCGGGGAGCGCATTCTCGCCCAATGTCTTCGGGAATTGGCTCGGGTGAGAGGAAGCGAGCAGTATGTCCTATACAAGAACAATTCCGACGGCAAAGGGAACAGCTACGGGTATCATGAAAATTATTTAGTCTCGAGATCTGTGTCGTTCGACCGGATCGCTCGGGTGTTGACGCCGTTTTTCGTCACACGACCGATCTTCGCCGGGGCAGGAAAAGTCGGGGCTGAAAATCAGACCAGTCCGGCGGAATATCAAATCTCGCAGCGCGCCGACTTTTTCGAATGTCTCATGGACCTCAATACGATGGTCAAACGACCGATCATCAACACGCGGGACGAACCGCATGCCGATGCGGCGAAGTTTCGGCGACTCCATGTCATCACGGGCGATGCCAATATGGCGGAGCTCTCCACCTATTTGAAGGTGGGAACGTTGGACATTGTCTTGGACTTGCTGGAATCAGGTGCCGATCTGCCGCAGATTGAACTGGACGAACCGGTCCGTGTGTTTAAGCAGGTGTCGCGTGACCTGGATGTGAAGGAAACCGTGAAACTCGTCGGTGGACGGCCCACCACGGCTCTCGCCGTCCAACGGGCGTACCTGAGCGCCGCCAAGACTTTTTATGCTTCGCAGGATCATAGCCCTATCACGCAAGATGTCTTGCATCGTTGGGAGGATGTCCTGAACCAGCTCGACCGCGATCCGCGGCTGTTGGTGAACGCCTTGGATTGGGTCGCCAAGCGGCATATGATCGAGTCCTACATGGAACGTAAAGGCTGCGGATGGGATGATCCTCGCATGAAGCTGATGGATCTCCAATACCATGATGTTCGCCCGGACAAGGGATTGTTTTATACCCTGGAACGCAGTCGTCTCATCGAACGGATCGTTGAGGAAGATGAGATTCAGCGTGCGGAATTGAATCCTCCGACTGGAACGAGGGCCTATTTTCGTGGACGCTGTGTCAGGAAGTTTGCAAAGGCGTTGTATGGAGCCAGTTGGACGTCGGTGCTGTTTGACGTCGGCAATACGACGATCAAGAAAGTGCCGCTGATGGACCCCCATCGGGGGACGCAGGCATTGACGCGAGAGCTGCTCGATACGACGGATTCGGTCGATGCCCTGATCGAGAAACTCAAGGTTTGATGAACGGTGGTTCGAAATCCACGATGAAGCTGCCCTATCTCCCCGACCATGACGGCTCCAGTTTTTTTGACTTCGTCTCGACATATCACCCCGAGTTGGCATTGCGAAACCATGGCATGGCGGCCGTTCCCGATCAGATGCGTGCCGTTGGGTCGGTTGCCGTGCCTTCTGCCACGACCGTGCTGGCGATCAAGTATCAGCAGGGGGTTGTGATTGCCGGAGACCGTCGCGCCACGGAAGGGTTTCAGATCGCCGATCGGCGAATCGAAAAAGTCTTCAAAATCGACGATTGGTCGGCTATGGCGATTGCAGGGGCAGCCGGTCCTTGCATCGAGATGGCCAAGCTATTTCAGACCGAGTTGGAGCATTACGAAAAACTGGAAGGTGTACCGCTTTCCTGTGAAGGGAAGGCGAATAAGCTGGGCCAGATGGTCAAGGCCAATCTACCGATGGTGTTTCAAGGACTGGTTGTCATGCCGTTGTATGTCGGGTATGACGTGAAACGCGGCGAGGGTCGTATCTTCAAGTACGACATCACGGGCGGGAGATACGAAGAGTCCGATTACCATGCGATCGGTTCCGGTGGGAAAGATGCCCGCAACACGATGCGCGAACATTTTCAACGGCAGCTTTCCGAAGGGGATGCGATCAAGCTAGCCCTGTTGGCGCTCTACAATGCCGCAGACGACGACGTCGGGACCGGCGGACCTGATCTCGTGCGGGGTATTTATCCCACGGCGAAGGTTGTGACGGCTCAAGGCATTGCCGATGTATCAGACGACACCCTGCGTGCGGTGTGCAACGATGTGATGGCCGCGCGCCGTTCACGGGAGACGTAATCATGCCGATGCCGTATTACGTATCCCCTGAACAGATGATGCAGGATAAGGCTGAGTATGCCAAGAAGGGGATTGCCAAAGGCCGTTCGATCATCGCGATGGAGTATGTCGACGGCATTCTGTTGACGGCTGATAATCCGAGTGCTTCGCTGCACAAGGTGTCTGAAATCTATGACAACATTGCGTTTGCGGGAGCGGGTAAGTATAGCGAGTTCGAGAACCTTCGAAAGGCGGGAATCCGTCACGCCGATCTCAAAGGGTTCATGTACAGCCGCGAGGATGTCACGGGCCGCTCTCTGGCGAACGGGTATTCTCAAAGCCTGGGGACCGTCTTCAGTCAGGAAATGAAGCCGCTTGAGGTGGAGATCCTTGTGGTGCAGGCCGGTACCAACAATCACCCGAACGAAATCTATCGTATTTCATTCGACGGCAGCATCATCGACGAGAAAAACTTCGCGGTAATCGGCGGCAAGTCTGAGGCGGTGCACACCGTGTTGAAAGAAAAAAGTCCCGGTCAGGCGCCGCCCTTGGACGCAGCATTGAAGCTGTGTGTGACGGCGCTGGAGCAGACGGCTAATCAAAAGCTGCAGCCGGAAGGGTTGGAAGTCGCGGTCTTGGACCGGACCCGTACCGGCCGAAAGTTTCGCCGGGTATCGATCACCGATGTTCGACTCATCCTCTCTCCCTGACCTCTGCCTTTCGTAGAGGCTTCTTTTGTTGAAGATCCGCTAAACGGCGTATACTCTGTCTGAAGGCCATTCATGATGTCTGGTGGTCCTATGAAGCAACGGATATACGGCCTCGAGAACGAATACGGCCTCATTTTTTCCCCCAACGGTCGTATCTATCTTCCCATGGAAAAAGTTCTGGGGTACATCTTTGAAGGACTGATCCCCAACAGCTGGCCGTCGAACGCATTCTTGGTCAACGGGGCACGGTTCTATCAAGACACTGGCTGTCATCCTGAATATTCGACTCCGGAGTGCGATAACATTCTGGACCTGGTGATCCACGATAAAGCGGGGGAGCGCTTGTTGGAGGCCTGTTTGCCGGCTGCCGAAGAACGGCTTCGAGAGGAAGGGTTATCCGGGGAAATCTATATTTTCAAGAATAATACGGATTCTCTTGGCAACACCTATGGATGTCATGAAAATTTTCTCATGCGGCGCGATGTCGACTTTTGGAAAGTCACTGAACAATTGATCCCGTTTTTCGTGACCCGGCAGGTGTTCAGCGGGGCGGGGAAAGTGTTGAAGGTATCCGGCAAGCCCCAGTATTTCATCTCGCAGCGTGCGCAACATATTCATGAGAAGACGTCCTCGTCGACGACGTCGTCCCGAAGCATCATCAATACTCGCGATGAGCCCCATTCGGACGCCGAACGCTATCGGCGCCTCCATATCATCGTCGGGGATTCCAATATGTCGGAGTATGCCACCTACCTCAAAGTGGGGACGGCCGCGCTCGTCTTGTCGATGATCGAAGAGGGGTACACGGTGCATGGGTTGGAGCTCGAGGATCCTGTCAAGGCGATCCGAGAGGTTTCGCGGGATCCGACGCTGAAGAAAAAGGTGAAACTCGATGACGGCCGGCAGATGACCGCCATCGAGATTCAGCTGGCCTATCTCAAGCGGGCCAAGGAGTATCTGAATCAACAGGCGCACGAACCCATCCTCGATGATGTATGCGACAAGTGGGAGCGGATGCTCCAGCAGCTGGAAGAGGATCCGATGCAACTCATTCATCAGGTCGATTGGGTCACGAAGAAACATCTGATCCAATCCTACGCTGACAGGAAGAATTGTGGGTGGGACGATCCGAGGGTGTTGCTGCTGGATCTGCAGTACCATGATGTGAAGCGGACCAGAGGGTTGTACTATCTGATGGAGTCTCGCGGGTTAGTCGAACGAGTCGTGGAGGAAGATGCCGTCCAGCGGGCGATGTCCACCCCTCCACAAACGACGAGGGCGAAAGTTCGGGGAGATTTCATTCGATTCGCACGGGCCAAGAATCGATCCTATACCGTCGATTGGACGTATCTAAAGCTGAACGGGTATTGGGAGGAAACCATCCTTTGCATGGACCCCTTCAGTGCGGTCAATCGCCGAGTTGAGGAGCTGATTTCCCAAGTGTCCGGAGGAAGATTCTACCGATGACATCATCAAGGAATCGATCACATCCACAACGTGCACGGCGGGTGCGGTGCCTACTTGGTCTTGCCATGCTGCTCGCCGCGTATCTCCCTGGCAATCTCTTCGCCGGGTCTTTGCCGATCGGTCAAGGTGCGAATGGTCACTATAGTGGGAAACAGGGGCACATTATCGTCGTCAAAGTGCCGATTGATGATTCAGCCACGACAGTGCAGGGAACGTTTTTAGGACGCTCCATTCGGTTCTTTCCTGAACCGCGACTCGATGAGCCGAAAGGTTTTGTCGGATTGCTCGGGATCGACCTGCAGGACGAACCGGGGATGCATGAACTGACTATCGAGCTGAAGACCGGTGAGCAGAGCCGGATTGTCCGCTACAACGTCTCAGTTGTCAAAGAGAAGTTTCACGTCGAGCATCTCACGCTGCCGAAGGACAAAGTCGATTTGGACGACAAAGCGGTGGCTCGCTGGAAGGCGGAGCAAGAGCAGGTGAAAACGGCACTGGCCGGCGATTCACCGGCAAGGCTATGGCAGCCGGGTTTCGTCGAGCCGGTGAACGGCAGACGGACCGGGATCTTCGGAAGTGTCAGAATCATGAACGGTCAACCACGCAATCCGCACAACGGGGAAGATATCAGTGCACCGCTTGGGACTGATGTTGCGGCGACGAATGATGGCGTGGTCCGGCTCACCGTCGATCATTTCTTTTCGGGTAAAGGCATCTTTGTCGACCACGGGCTCGGGTTCTATTCGATGTACTTTCATTTATCTGAGGTTTTGGTCAAGGACGGTGATGTCGTGAAAGCCGGGCAGATCGTCGGCAAAGTGGGGGCGACCGGTCGGGCCACTGGTCCGCATCTCCATTGGGGGGTGAAACTTAACGGCGCCCGCGTCAATCCCTATGCCTTGCTGGATTTGCCGTTTAAGGATGGGACCCAATCTGCTGTTCCAGTCCCAGTCGCGGATACTACTGCTGGTATCGGTGCTCCAGCTCCGTAATTCCGACCGCTATTTAGTTTTTGGCTGCCGTATGATTTCTGGTTGACCTCGTCTCACCCGCAGGCATACGCTCTGGCTCTCTTTCTGAGGCATAGGGTGTCCGGCATGCGAATCTTCCTGTTCCTCTCCTCGGCGCTTTCTCTGTTGCTCGCTGCGCACAAGTTTTCAATTGCTGAGGGGACGGGACAGAATCGGGGAGGGTTATTCTTTCTCCTCATCGGCATCCAGCTGCTGATTATCGGGGCGCTCGTGCATGATCATCAAGAAGAACGTGCCCGAAAGTCACAGACGTCGGCAGAAAAAGAAGATGGCAAAGAAGCCGGGCCGAATGCTGCGAACGTCTCGGGGGAACAAGGGAAGAAGTCTTGAGGGACAGCGCATTCACCAAATTGGATCAGCTGGGTAGTCTTAGAACTCTAGCAGCTTTAAGAGGTGGGATACATTTGGCTAGCCTCTCTACGGAGTTCTGCTGACTAACTCTGGGCCCCCCGGAGGTTTCTCAATCCCCCCACGCCCAGACCGACCAATGCAATGAGCCCAGCACCGAATAGAAGCACTGCCGGGGGCAAGGGCACGGCTGTCAGACTATGTATGGGGCCATAAAACGCGAAGGGAACGCCGTCCGAATTCTTGAAATAGAGCCGCCATGTCTTCGAATCCAGATCACTCAAACTTGGTGGATTTTTGAGATCTGTATTTGTAAACAGCCCCTGCCCTTGACGGCTCAGATAGAGATCAAAGTTATAGGGGGTTACTCCTCCCAACTCGTCACCGGTAGCAGAAGTCATTAACGCCCAACGATCGCCCCAAATCCCGCTACCTAGATCAGTGTTCTGCGAGATAATCACACCGTTGAGACCTGGGGCGAAGACTGACGTGTACGCCCCGTTGTTAAACACCAGTTTGAATCCCGTTACCGCGCCGGAATACACACCACTGCTTCCACTCATCCTGTCATTGAATTGAAAGGTCCCTTCTACCGGGATGAGTGGTGCCTCAGGATTGGCAGTAACGCCGGTAAACGAATAGGTCGCAAGCGCTGCGTGTGCTGACGTGATAGTACTCAACAGAGCACATACCACAGTCGCCGACAGCGTGAAACCTCTCCTAGTCAATGGTTTGATCCTCAACATAGCGCTACTCCTTGCCAGCCTGTAGCCAGTGGAGACATAAGTGAACAGATCACTTATTGCAAATCCTAGACCAGTAATAGCATTTCTATGTTCATGAAAATTAAGGTGGAAATCAGGACGCATTGTTGTAACGAGGTCGATATTCGTGCAGGGGTGTTCAAATATGCATGAGCCATGAACCGGACCGTGGAGGTTTGGTTCAGGATAACTTTAAGGGGCGAATACCTTGGTCCAACTGTGCGTGCAGTGTCGAGCTTCAGGACACCACGTGGTGAGTTTTGCACGATGACGATGAGCCAAGAATCGCGAGGATTTTTCAATGCGCAATGGGTCGTTGCTTGCCATGCCGTTCAAGAGCGATCGTTTGTGATACAGCGGTTGGTTAGAACCGCGTATTCTAGTTCGGCGAGACACCAAATTCTCCCATCAAGAGCATCAGGTTTTCTTCTCCTGGTCTCTTCTCCTGTCTCGATGCCTCACTAATCTCTGCAAGGAGCTGAGTGGCCTCGGGGCTCAGCTGTTTTAACTTGTCTCCAAGCTGTCCGGACGTCAGGCCTTGTTGAATCTCGGCAGCTGAGATTTTTCCGTCCTTGAGGCCCTGTTGAAGAATCTGTGCCAGCGATCGCACCTTTGCCAGGACGTCGGGATGCATGCCGCTCAGGATACCGGCTGCGTCCTGCTGGCCACCCCTAAGTTGGCCATAGGCTGGAATAGCTAACGAAAGCGAACATCCAAAGAGAGCGATTATCAGTTTTCTGGTCAAACCCATCATAGCTTCCTCCGTGTTGACGCAATAAGTCGGGCTTCAGATCAACATGATCTCTGCAGGATACTTGCCAGCTCCAGAAGAAGTAAGAAGGTGGTGTGGTGAAAAAATAGATAAGCAGGAACTTCAAGTCATCAGGCTGCTTTGACCACGATTAAAGGAGAGGGAATGGACGAAGCCGTGTATTTGCTCTACAGGGTTGTTCACAAACTTTGACTTGGTGACGATCGGTCAGTAATTGGATTCGAGGCTGGTTGGGGTCTTATTGAGGACGGTCGCGGCCGCTTGCGACAGAGCGGCGTCGTGGTGGTGGTCGGGAGAGTAGATTCGAAACTGGATGAGTCTCGTGGGCAACAGGTCTAAGCATTCCTCCAGTGGTTCGGTCGAAACCTGACCCGTCCCGGGATCGTACACATAGAGGGGATTACCTCGGTGGTCTTTGGGGTCCGGTCGTGGATCCAACAGGGCCATGTCCACGCGAAACGGCAGCCGTCTTAAGCTGGACGGCAGCTCTTTGGCAATTTGCTGCTCAAAATGCCGATGGCTGGGAAATGCCATGCCTCGCTCCTGCCCTTTTTCTTTCAAGGTCGTGCTGGTTCATCGCCGATCAGGTGTTGCGCGCACAACACGGCATGGCCCAAGCCGAGGGCTTCGGATTGCCGCACGTAACAGAAGTTCGCAAGGTTCGAGATCTGTCGGATTTGATGGAGCACCTGACTTTTGCCGGTGCCTTTCAAGTTTTCTTCCAACTCGACGGAACGATCGAAGTGATCTTCGATTGCGCGTTTGCCGCGGCCGGTAATCACGATGATGTCTTCGATGCCAGAGGCCACTGCTTCTTCGACCGTATATTGAATGAGTGGCTTGTCGACCAACGGCAGCATCTCCTTGGGGGATGCCTTTGTGGCAGGAAGGAATCGCGTCCCAAGACCGGCGGCTGGAATGATCGCTTTTCTGACCGTCAGACGTGACATGGAAGGATAGTATGTGATGGGGTGGGTGAAGTCAAGAAACGGACGAACTCATTGCATCGAACGCGACGGTGTCGCTTTCATGAAAGAGCACCCGAGCGATGCGTATGAGCAAGAAGTGCCCCGTAGAGACTTCTGCGCATCGGTGGATGGCAGTGAGGATCGACAGGCAATCCTTGGGAAACAGCGGAATCACTGCGGAGTAAAGTAAGGTGTGCGCACGTCGAGTCAGGCGGCGAGGTGGGACACTTCTTTACAATGCGGGATGACCTCAATATAATCCGGAAGTTTTGCGCGGTCGGGTAGCGTGAGAGAAGTTCACGTGGTCGTGCTGCCCGGCTTCGGGCTTTCGACGAAAATATTCCTATGGGTCAGCGCGTTCTCCTGAGCGCGACGGACCGACTCATAGGGAGTTGGCGTACGGTCGATAACGGAGAAGCCTGTGTGATGGTTCCAGCCGCATCATTCATTTACATACTTCGCCACAGGAACCCTTATCGGTGACCGAGCATGCCGTCTACAGACCTCGATTGTTCGTAATCGCGGTCATGGTCGTCTCCATATTGTGGGGCGTGCTCGAAGCACTCGCTCAGGCACCTGATCTCAAGATCGCCGCGCTTGAGATTCGAGGAGCCAAACGAATCGAAATGCCGGCGATTGCTGGTCGGCTCACGCTGAAAGCCGGTGATCGCTATATGCCGGATCATGTGCGTGGGCAAGTGAAAATTTTATACGATACGGGATTTTTCGAGGATGTACAGGTTGAAACCGAATCGATCGCCGAAGGGATGAGGGTGACGTTTGTCGTGCAGGAGAAGCCCTTCATCACCGAGATCGTCTTCGACGGTAATCAGCAGTTGACCGATGAGAAACTGAAGGAAAAAACGACCATCAAGAGCCAGACGTTTCTCGATCAGCAACAGGTGAAGGAAAGTGCCGAGACCATCCGGCGGGTCTATCAACATGACGGCTATTACAACGCGCAGGTCGTTCCCGTGATCGAGGCATTGGATGAGGATCGGAAGCGGCTCACCTTCCATATTACCGAAGGAGAGAAAGCCAAGATCAAGACGGTGATATTCGAAGGATTGCGCGCAGCGACGAAGGCCGAGATGCTCAATGTCATGTCGACTCGGGAATGGATCCCTTGGTATGGCTTCTTCACGAAGTTCAAGCTGCCGTCGATGGTGTCCGACGCGGGCGTCTTGAAACATGAGGAGGTGGGGAATGATGTGGAGCGGATCAGGGAGGTGCTCCTAAATAAAGGGTATTTCAATGCTCGGGTCGGCCAGCCGTCGGTGGAGCTTACCGAAGATAAAAAATGGTTCACCGTCAGCTACCCCATTACCGAAGGAGAGCCGTTCACGATAGCCGAAATAGGGTTTCGAGGGCACACGGTGTTTGAGGAGCCTGAGCTTCGAGCGGGAGTGAGGATCAAGGATGGGGAGATCTTTCAGCGTGCCAAAATCCGAGATGAGATCACACGCATTACGGATTTGTATGGGAGTAAGGGGTATTCATTTGCTGAAGTCGTGCCCAATGTGAATCCAAACAATGAAGAACGGACCGTCGTCATCATCTTCAACGTCAAGGAAGGGGAGATGATGCGGATCCGGCAGATCAATATCTACGGGAACGACAAGACACGAGACAACGTGATCCGTCGCGAAATACGAGTCGACGAACAGGATGTCATCGACACCGCTTCCCTGAAGCGAAGCTTTCAACGATTGAACAACTTGAATTTCTTCGAGACGGTCGAAATCCTGCCCGCGCAAGTCGCGCCGGATAAGGTCGATCTGAACGTGCGCGTGAAAGAGAAACCGACGGGGATGTTCAGCCTCGGCGGTGGGTTCAGTACGTTGGATCGACTGGTCGCGATCGCCGACATTACCCAGGGGAATTTGGGCGGATACGGTTATATGGGTCGCATCCGCGGGCAACTTGGT
Source organism: Nitrospira sp. (assembly GCA_015903995.1). Classification (GTDB taxonomy): domain Bacteria; phylum Nitrospirota; class Nitrospiria; order Nitrospirales; family Nitrospiraceae; genus Nitrospira_D. Next base: position 101,230 of record JABMDK010000014.1, on the reverse strand, counting down.
CAGCGAAGAAGTCTCGGGTCCATTACCTTTCGCAATCCCTATTTGTACGACTCATTGACCTCATTACAAATAGACGGCTACCGTAGTATCACGAATTACCTTTCCTATTTTGAGGAACGGACCGGTGGAAACGTCACACTCGGCCGTTGGTTATCGGAATATGTGACGGGGAGCATCAGTATTTTCGGCGAGCAGATCACGTTCAAGGACCCGCAAGCAGGTATTTGTACGCCGGGGCGTGAGTTGGTGCCGATCGTATGCCGGCAGTTGGGGACACGTTCGTCCACAGGATTTCGGTTTGCCCTGTTCCGGGACACCAGAGACTATTACCTTGACCCCAGGAACGGGTGGCGTTTCGGCGGAGGGTTTGATATCGGAACTCCCTATATGGGCGGAAGCAACAACTTCATCAAGTATTATGTGGATGTCATCAAGGTGACACCGCTTCCGCTCGATATGAGGATTTCTCTACGGGCTCGTTATGGAGAGGTTCAAGCACTTGAGGGGACGCAGGTTCCTCTGAACGAACGGTTCTTCGTGGGCGGCATCAACACCATGCGCGGGTTTGCGTTCGGCCGGGCCGGTCCCACGGTTCCCACAACGCGTGCTCCATTCGGTGCCGCCAAGCAATTGATTTTCAATGCCGAACTGATTTTCACGATTTCTGCCGAAGCGAAATTGAACGGGGTGCTCTTTTTCGACTATGGAAAGGGTTTTGACGACGGCGAACCGTTGTCGATCAATTTAAGACCGGCGGCTGGTCTGGAGGGCCGGTGGATATCGCCATTCGGCCCCTTGCGAGTTGCCTATGGAATTAACCTCGATGCACGAACCGGTGAGCGAGCCGGTGTGTTTGAGTTTACGATCGGAACCTTATTCTAGTCGGAGTCTTGGCGTGGCACGTTCGAACAGAAATGGATGGAAACGATTGGCTGGACGGATCGAATGGACGGCATTGTCTGCTGCGGTTACTACGATGCTGGTTTTCGGCGGGTGTGCCAGCGGCGTGGGGAAAGTCGATGGAAAGATCGGCGTGGTCAATTCACAGCGCTTGCTCAATGAGACAAGTGCGGGCAAGAAGGCCAAGGAGAATCTGGCCGGCTTTTCGAAGAATCGACAGGCGCTGATGGAATTGGAGGAAAAGGAGTTGCGTCGGATGGAAGAGGACTTTGTCAAACAGTCCTCCGTTCTGAGCCCCGCCGCGAAACGAGAACGGGAAGAACAGTTTCGCCGGCGCATGCAGGAGTATCAGCAAAAGGCTTCGGAATTGAATCGGGAAGTCCAAGAAAAACAAAAAGACGTTCTGGAAGGGTTTCGTGACAAGGTCGAAATGATCGCCGCGAAAGTCGCCAAGCGCCTTGGGTTGCAGGTTGTGGTCGACAAGAGTAAGGGTGGTCCGACCATCTATCATGAAGAAGGTCTGGACATTTCAGGCCAGGTCATCGAGGAGTTCAATAGAGAATACCCCTAGTTTCTGAGGGAGGTGGGTCATGACGGGTGCAACGCGGGCGACATGGCTAGGTATTGCGGTATTGCTGGCGCAGGGAGTTGCGCCGCTCCATGCAGGAGAAGCAATCCGAGTCGGGGTCATGGATCAGCAGATGGTGATGGAGCGAACAAAGGCCGGGAAACTGGCCTTGGAAGAGGTCAAGGGATACTCCATGACCAGGCAAAAGATCATTACGGCCGATGAGCAAGAGTTGAAAGACTTGGATCAGTCCTTGCAGGATCCGAACGTCAAGCTGACCGACCAGGCGCGGCAAGAGAAAGAAGAGCAGTTGCGCGGCAAGATGGAAGCGTATCAGCGCCGGATTCAAGAGTTCAATCGTGAAGTGCAACAAAAACAGCGCGAGATGGTCGTGGAATATGGGCAAAAGATCGCCGCAGCCGCGCAGGCGGTGGCTCAAAAAGAGGGCTATACGGCTATTCTCGACAAAGGCAATGAAGCGCTTATCCGCATTGTCCTCTATCATCAGTCGGCGCTGGATGTGACGGATTCAGTCATCAAGGAATTTGATCGACAGAATCCGTAGACGGTAGCCCCATTCAGGACAGAGAGGAGGCAGAGCCCATGGCATCGGTCGAGCAGGCTGAGATTCAGGCGTTACTTCCCCACCGGTATCCGTTTTTGCTGGTGGATCGAGTCAAAGAGTTTGAACCGCATCAACGGATCGTCGGCATCAAAAACGTGACGATCAATGAGCCGTTCTTTCAAGGACATTTTCCAGGACGCCCTGTGATGCCGGGGGTGCTGATTATCGAAGCCATGGCCCAGGTGGGCGGCGTGCTGGTCTTCAAGTCGGGAGGGACGGTCGGAAAAACCATTATGTATCTGACGGGTATTGAGGAGGCCAAATTCAGGCGCCCAGTGGTCCCAGGCGATCAGCTGCGTTTTGAAATTGAGGTCCTGAAGAAGCGTCCGCCATTCTGGAAAATGCAGGGGAAGGCATACGTCGACAACGAAGTGGTCTGTGAAGCCGTAGTGACGGCGATGGTGATGGATGAGAAGACGGACTCGAAATAGACCGCGTTGATTATTACTCGATTCCTGAAGCGTACGGTCGACGCTAGTAAAGGGGGCATGCGTGAAGATACATCCAACAGCGATCATTCATCCCAAGGCGAGCCTCGATCATGACGTGGAAATCGGGCCGTTCTGTGTCGTGGGGGAGCACGTCGTGATTGGAAAGGGGAGTCAACTCCTCTCTCATGCGATTATCGATGGGTGGACGGACATCGGGGAGCGGAATGAAGTACATCCGTTCGCTTCGATCGGTGGGCCTCCACAGCACCTTGGGTATAAAGGGGAACCGACCAAGGTCGTCATCGGTCACGACAACATCATCCGCGAATATGTCACGATCAATCGGGGAACCGTTCAGGGGGGGGGCGTGACCTCTCTCGGGTCCAAGGGGATTCTGATGGCCTACGTGCATGTGGCGCACGATTGCCGGCTCGGCGACCATATTATTATGGCTAATGCAGCCAGCCTGGCGGGACATATTACCATCGGTGATCATGCGGTCATCGGAGGCTTGACCGGTGTCCTTCAGTTTGTGCGAATCGGAGACTATGTGATGGTCGGAGGGTGTTGTGCAATCGGCCAGGATATTCCTCCGTTTACATTCGCAGCCGGCGGGTATCGCGCCCATCTGTACGGCCTCAACTCGGTCGGCCTGCAACGACACGGCTTCTCGGTGGATCGGATCGCCGTGTTGAAGAAGGCATTCGATTTGCTTTTCCGATCAGGCCACCGGACTGCCGAGGCGATTCGATTGGCCAAAAAAGAGTTTAAGGGACAGGCCGATGTGGCCAAGATCCTTGCGTTTATGGAGGGGACCAAACGTGGAATCTCGAGAGCTGTCAGTCCTGACCTAGAGCGTGAGTTCGATCAACCGGTGTGAGATCAGCCACTATGACCCTGGCCATGCCTATAGCGGACGGTCGAATCGGGGTGATCGCGGGGAATGGGCGATTCCCGATCATTTTTGCGGATAATGCCCGCAAGATGGGCCTCCAAGTCTATGCGGTGGCTCACGAGGGCGAAACCGAACCGGAGCTCGAACAGCATGTCGATCGGATCCATTGGGTCAAGATCGGTCAACTCAACAAATTGATCAACGCATTCAAGGCCGACGGCGTCCGGAATGTGGTCATGTTGGGCGGCATTAAGAAAACGCACGTCTATAGCCATGCCCGTCCTGATTTTCGTGTGCTGGCGCTGGCCACGAAATTGGTTCTCTGGAAAGACGACGACATCCTACGCGCACTCGCGGCAGAGCTGGAGAAGGACGGCATCACCATCTGTGAGTCGACGTTCGGCCTGGAGGGGATTTTGGTCGAAGAAGGGACGCTGACGTCACGTCAGCCGACCAAGAAAGAGTGGGTGGACATCCGCTATGGCTGGGATGTCGCCAAAGAGACGGGGCGTCTCGATATCGGCCAATGCGTCGTGATCAAAGACCGAGTCGTCGTGGCGGTCGAAGCGGTCGAAGGTACCGATGAAGCGATCAAGCGTGGCGGCGAATTGGCCAAGGATGGTGCGGTCGTGGTGAAGCGGAGCAAGCCGCAGCAGGATCTCCGGTTTGACCTGCCGGCCGTCGGACCCAGGACGATTGAGGTCATGCAATCCGTCAAAGCGTCGGTGTTGGCCGTCGAGGCCGGCCGATCCGTGATGCTGGATCGAGACGTGCTTCTCCGCAATGCGGAGAAAGCCAACATCGCCGTTGTGGGACTTGCGCGTGATGCGGAGCTTAGAACCGCGACGTGAGTCAACGAAGCAGTTTCGGAATCTGAAGATCCGTTGATCGATTGATTTCAGACACTCAACACATCAATCGATCGAGCGATTCCCCAATTCAGTCCACGAGGTGTATGGTTAAGCTCCGTGCCGGTGTCATCGGGGTCGGGCATCTTGGTCAACACCATGCACGCCTCTATGCCTCGTTGCCGGATTCGACGCTGGTCGGCGTGATCGACCAGGACCAGGGGCGCGCCTCGGTCATCGCCCAGCAACATGGCGCACAGGTATTCAGTGACCTGCCGGATTTCTTGAAGCAGGTCGACGTCGTCAGTGTCGCCGTCCCCACATCCGATCACTATTCCGTGGCCAAAGCCTGTCTCGAAGCCGGGAAACATGTGCTGGTGGAGAAGCCGATCGCCGTACTGCCGATCGAGGCACGGGAGCTGGTGGAGTTGGCGAAACGCCATCGACGCACGCTGCAAGTAGGGCATAGTGAGCGGTTCAACCCTATCATGCAGGTGATGCGGCCACATATTCGGAAACCGGTGTTGTTCGAGTGTCATCGACTGGGGACCTACAGCGGGCGCGGCACCGACGTTGATGTCGTCCTGGATGTGATGATTCATGACCTTGATCTGGTGTTGTCCTGCGATTCAGGCCCCGTCGAAGATGTGCAGGCCACTGGAATCACGGTGCTTTCGTCTACCAGTGATGTGTCCAATGCACGTATCCAGTTTAGGAGTGGGTGTGTCGCCAACCTTACCGCAAGTCGATTCTCACCGAAGGCCATGCGACAATGGCATATATTCCAAGGTGATGGGTCTGTGTCGATCGATTTCCAATCCCGCCAGGGTGTGATCGGACGCCGATCGGTTGAGCCTGGTGGGAAGCCCATGGCAATTGAAGAGGTACAAGCCGGAGACGGGGAACCGCTGAGACAACAGCTTGAATCGTTCCTCCATGCGATTCGTTCGGAATCTCGCCCACTCGTGTCCGGCGAGGACGGAGGTGCTGCTCTGGAGCTGGCTCATCGCGTGTTGTCTGCGATGGCAGTATCTTGGCCTCACAAGCCATGAGGCCATCTCCACGGATCACCCGTCACGTGCCTTCTCAGCTGCGTGCAAAAAATCGCGGTCACTGCTTGTGCTCCAAGAAATAAATCGTCATGGCGCGTATCCTGATCATTACGGGTGAAGCTTCCGGCGACCTCCACGGAGCCAATCTGGCCAAGGCGCTCAGAGCCAAGGCCCCTCAGGTCTCTCTGGCGGGGATCGGAGGGGCGGCAATGGAGGCAGCCGGCGTTCAATTGGTCTGCAAGATGGGGCAGTTCGACGTGATGGGAATGGTGGGGCCCTTGGTGTTGGTGGCGATCATTCGCCGGTTTTTCTTCATGCGGCGATTGTTTCGGTCCGAACCTTGGGATGCGGTCATCTTTGTCGATAATCCAGGATTAAACTTACGGTACGCCTATTTTGCCAAGGGCGCTGGGTTGCGCGTGTTCTACTATGTTGCACCGCAGATTTGGGCTTGGGGAGCTTGGCGGATGTACTGGATCAAGAAACGAGTCGATCAGGTGTTGGTCATTCTGCCTTTTGAAAAATCTCTCTATGACAACGCGGGGATGCGCTGCACCTTTGTCGGCCATCCCATCTTGGATGCAGTCGAAGGATCCTACGATCGGACGGCGTTACGCACAAAGTTTGGCTTCTCTCCTGATGAGCGCGTGATCGCTTTGTTGCCGGGGAGTCGGGCGCATGAAGTACAGGCGTTGTTGCCGATCCTGATCGGAGCCGCAGAGCAACTAGCCCAGCGTGAGCCCAAAACGAAGTTTATCTTGGCGCAGGCCTCCACAATTCAGGATAATCTGCTGCAGCCACTCTTGCAGCAGAGTTCGGTTCCTGTCACCTTGGTCAAAGAGCAAGCCAGTGAAGTGATGGCCGTATCCGATTTGCTGTTGGTGGCGTCGGGAACAGCCACGCTGCAAGCGGCCGTCGTGGGTACTCCTATGGTGTTGCTCTATCGAACGACCGCCTGGGAGTTTTGGATCGCGAGTTTCTTTATCCGGGTCAAATGGATTGGACTTGTGAATTTGGTGGCAGACCGATCGGTCGTACCGGAGTTGTTGCAAGATGAGGCCACCGGTCAGCGACTCTACGAAGAGGCGCTGCGGATCTTGGAAGATCCCGCAGCCTATGCGGAAATGAAGCGGAGCTTGGCACAAGTACGAGAGGCGTTAGGTGAACCAGGCGCGTCCGTCCGAGCGGCGGAGGTGGTGTTGGCGGCATGTCAGGTATAGAACGATTCAAGCGGCTCATGGGGTATGTGAAACCGTATCGCCTACGGTTCTTTGCGGCCTTCGTGTGCTCAGGGCTGGTGGCGATTTTAAGCGGCGTGTATGCCTGGCTCGCGCGGCCGGTTCTGGACGGCATCTTCATCGAAAAAAACGAGCAGTTGTTGCTGGTGCTGCCGCTGGCGATCTTGGGAGTGGCCGTCTTGAAAGCCCTGTTCAGCTACGGAGTGGGCTATTTGATGGCCTATGTCGGGAATCGGGTTGTGGCCGATATTCGACAGGAATTGTTTCAACGGCTCATGCGACTCTCCATCGGGTTTCACGATGCGAATACGTCAGGCCGTCTGGTCTCTCGCGTCGTGAACGATGTGGGGCTGATGGCCAACGCCGCTTCGAGTGTCGTGAAGGATATTTTTCAAAACGGCCTGACCTTTGTGGCCATGGTCGGGGTCATCCTCTATCAGAATTGGAGACTGGCTGGTCTGTCTCTGATCGTGATTCCACTGTCGGCGATAACCATGGTGCGGGTCGGACAGCGGTTGAAACGGTTGGCTGCCAGCGGACAAGAGCAAATGGGTGATATGTCCTCGACGCTTCAAGAAACGTTTTCCGGCATCCGAATGGTGAAAGCGTTCGGGCGAGAAGATGCGGAGGCTGAGCGATTCGGCGAGCGGAATCGCAAGGTGCTGTCGACCACCCTGAAAAGCAATCAAGTCTGGTCGATCGGCCACTCGCAGATGGAAGTCATCGGGGTGATCGGTGTGGCGACCATCATCTGGTATGGGGGCTATCTGGTCATCCACGAGATGATGACACCCGGCGCGTTCTTCTCCTTCCTGGCGGCGATGTTTATGGCCTATACGCCGATCAAAAAGCTCTCCGGGGCCAACAACCTGATACAACAGGCGTTGGCGGCCGCCGATCGGGTGTTTGACGTCTTGGATTTAGAAACCGAGCAGTCTCAGAATCGCGGGACGGTCCCGCTGTCGGGGATCCATCGGGCCATTGAATTCCAAGGCGTCTCCCTGCGGTATGAGAATCAATCGGTTCCCGCCCTTGCCGATATCCATCTTGCCATTAAGCCCGGCGAAGTCGTGGCGCTTGTGGGAAGCAGCGGAAGCGGAAAGACCACATTGGTCAGTTTGCTGCCGCGCTTCTATGAGCCGACGGCCGGATGCATTTTTCTCGACGGCATTCCCTTGACGTCGTATGAGTTGCAATCGCTGCGAGGTCATATCGGGATCGTCTCGCAAGAAGTTTTCTTATTTGATGATACCGTTCGGAACAACATCGCGTTTGGACGGTCCGATGCTGATCCGCTTGATGTGGAGCAGGCGGCCAAGCTGGCCTATGCCCACGACTTTATCCTTCGCTTGCCGAAAGGGTACGAGACGATCATCGGAGAGCGCGGAGTCAAGCTGTCGGGCGGCGAGCGGCAACGTTTGGCGATCGCCCGCGCCATTCTTCGTGATCCGCCGCTTCTGATTCTTGATGAAGCGACATCGGCACTCGACACCGAGTCTGAACGGATCGTACAGTTGGCCTTGGCCAATTTGATGAAGAATCGAACGACCTTGGTGGTCGCCCATCGACTCTCGACCATTCAAAATGCGGATCGAATCATCGTCTTGGATCGAGGGGCTATTGTTGAAATGGGCTCTCATGACGAACTGCTTCGGCAGGGGGGCGTGTATCGCCGTTTACATGCCATGCAGTTCCAGGATGTGACCAGTGTCTGATTTCACTAAAGCGTGTAGCCGTTGGGCCAAAGTGTCGCTGTTGCCGCCGATCGCCGCCGCCGTTATTCGTGGTCTTGCACGCTCGATGCGCTATGAGACGCGCGGGCACGAAGCGGTCGATGCGTTGTATCGGGAAGGGCGCAATATCATCTTGGCTTTTTGGCATGCCCAGCAGCTGATGATCCCCTTCGGCTATCGAGGAACAGGGGCTCATGTTTTAATCAGCCAACATAGCGACGGAGAGATTATTGCGCGGATGATTGCCCGGTTCGGACATGGGGCGGTTCGTGGGTCGAGCACGCGAGGAGGTGCTGCTGCGCTTCGGGCTCTGATCAAGCTGGGACGATCCGGTCGGGATGTAGCGGTGACGCCTGATGGCCCCAAGGGTCCACGTCATATCGCAAAGCCTGGAGTCATTCAACTGGCGAAGGCGACGGGTCTTCCCATCGTGCCGTTGGCGTTTGCCTGCTCAAAAAAAAACTCTTTGCGAGCTGGGACCGCTACATGGTCCCAGCTCCGTTTTCGAGGGGCCAGTTTCTCTATGGACATCCGATCTGGGTCTCGCGCCAAGCTGATGCCGCCTCGCTCGAGGCGACTCGCCTGGAACTTGAGACGGTCCTCAATCGACTGACGGATCTGGCGGAACAAGACGTGGAGCGTGATGGGTAAGGCGTGAAACGTGAGGGGGCAAGGAGTCAAGCAAGACGTTTCACCTTTTACCTCTTAGGGTTAACTTCGTCATCATGTGGAAGTTTCTCTATAACATCGGCCTTCTTCTCGCTGCTCCGGTGATTGTGGCTGTCCTTCTTGCCAAGCCCCGTTGCCGGCCTGGGTTTTTTCAGCGGATGGGTTGGCAGGACCACTCTTCCAACGGCGGTGGGTCGTCTCAGCCGCTTATTTGGATCCACGCGGTGTCGCTTGGTGAAGTGGTGGCGGCGGCGCCGCTCGTGAAAGCACTGTACGAGCGCCATCCGGAGTATCGCTACATCGTGACGACGGTCACTGAGACCGGACGTGAAGCAGTCGAACAACGGTTAGGAGGCATCGCCGAACATCGATACGCTCCGCTTGATTTTTCCTGGGCCGTAGCCGGTATGGTCCGACGCCTGCGCCCATTGCTGTACGTGTTCGTCGAGACCGAACTATGGCCGAACCTGCTGTGGACGTTACGAAAGCAGGATGTGCCATCGGTGTTGGTGAACGGGCGGCTGTCGTCCCGTTCGTTCGGCCGTCAGGATCTGCCACTGATCCGTTCCTTCTACCGGTCGATACTTCAAACGCTGACACTCTGTTTAATGCAATCTGATCGAGATCGACAGCGTATTGTTGCGTTAGGAGCCGAACCGACACGGGTTCAGGTGACCGGCAATATCAAGTTCGATCAACCGCTGCCGGACGTTCGCTTAGATGAGTCGCTCCGTCGAAGCTTCGGGCTCGACGAAGATGAACAATTGATACTCGCTGGTAGCACGCATGCCGGAGAAGAGGAACTGCTGGTTTCGGCCTACCGACACATCGTGAAGACCCATCCCACAACCGTGTTGATGTTGGCCCCGCGTCATATTGAGCGAGCGGAACGAGTCGAAACCATGCTGCGAGAAGCCGGATGTGCCGTCCAGCGGAGGAGTCGGATTCAGGAGAAGCATTCCGGCCCGCGCGTGATCATTCTGGATACCAGAGGAGAGTTATCTCGCGCGTATCGAGAAGCCGTTGTGGCATTCGTCGGCGGGACCCTGGTTCCCGTGGGGGGGCACAATTTGTTGGAACCGGCTGTGTGGGGCACCCCCGTCATGTTTGGACCCTATACGGACCATTGTGCCGAGGTCGCGGCGCTCTTATCCGAGGCCGAAGGAGGTCGCCGAGTAGTGGGGGTAGAGGATATTGTGGCCTCTCTTGAGGAATGGCTTGGTCAGCCCGACACTCGATATCGGGTGGGGCAAGCTGCTAAGCAGGCGGTTTTGGACAACCAAGGCGCCTTGAAGCGAAGCCTGGACCTGATTGAAACGTGTCTGACCCCTGTGACCACCGCTGATTCGTCGCTCCGTTCTTCGTCGCTCGTCGTTCGCGAAGTGTGAAGCGTACGATGGAAGGAGTGTGCCTGATTCTTTCCTCGTGAGATACGAGATAGGCTTCACGAGATACGATGCTCCGCAATTTCGAGACACATTGATATGAGCAGCGCGAACTGACATGGCCTTCTTGCTTCCTGGACAACCGGTCCGTAAAGGGCTGTATTGGATTGCCGGGTTGTACGGCCTCATCATCCGATTTCGGCTGTGGTGCTATCAGCAAGGGTGGTTGACGATCACACGGCTCCCCTGTCGGGTCGTGAGTGTCGGTAATCTGACCGTCGGGGGGACGGGGAAAACGCCGATCGTCATCCTCTTGACGGAATGGCTGTTGTCCAAAGGGCAGAGGGTGGCGATCTTGAGCCGAGGGTACAAACGGACAAGCATAGTGCCGTATCTACTGGTGTCCAATGGATCGCGAATGTTGGCCGGCCCATCGGAGGCCGGGGATGAACCGTTTCTCATGGCGCAGCGCTGTCCTCGCGCTGTTGTCGCGGTGGGGGCTGATCGGGTCGCGCTTGGCCGGTGGGTGTTGGAACAGTATCCCATCGACTGCATCGTGCTCGATGATGGCTTTCAGCATCGGGCGCTTCACCGCGATGTCGACCTGGTGTTGCTGGACGCCACCGATGCGGCAGGACTCGATGCGCTGCTTCCATCGGGAAGACTGCGGGAGCCCTTGCAGGGGGTAGAGCGAGCGAGCGCGGTGGTGATTACCCGGGCCGATGTGCGGCAAGATGTGGAAGCGATCCATAGCCGATTACGAGCGAGTGCCTGCTCATACGAAGACGCCATTGAAGTGGTGTTTCACCCGGAGTCTTTCGTCGCTATCGGCTCGGAGGAGCCGCAAACTCTTGAATGGGGTCGGGGGAAGCGAGCCTGGCTGGTGAGCGGGATCGGCAATAGTCCATCGTTCCGCCGATCAGCCGAGTCTATGGGGGTTGTCATCCTGGGTGAAACGGCTTTTGAAGATCATCATGGCTATCGCCACAGCGATATTGAGAAGATTCGCGTCGATCTACAGGCCATTGGTGGCGAGATTGTTCTGACGACGGAGAAGGACGGAGGGAAGCTGCGTCCCTTGCTCATCCCAAATGATCCCTGGTGGATGCTTCGTCTTGGGACGAAAGTCATGCGCGGAGAAGAGCGGCTGTATAGATTGATCGATGGGTCGTTCACCGATGAGACGGAACAGGTAGGAGTTCGTGGGTAGAGATCTGCCTCGGAACATCCTGGTACGGGTGCCGAATTGGATCGGGGATGCCGTGATGTGCGAGCCGGCTATTCGCGGTCTGCGGTCTCTGTTCCCGGAAGCGGAGGTGACGATGCTTGCCAAGCCGGCCGTTGCCGAGTTGTTTCGTGCCGCTCCGGAGGTGAACGGAGTCGTGGTGTACGAGGACAAGGGGCTTCATGCGGGGCTTTCGGGAAAATGGGCGCTTGCGGGCATGTTGCGGCGGCAGGGTTTTGATTTGGCGGTGCTCTTTCAGAACGCCTTCGAGGCGGCATTTCTCGCGTGGCTCGCGGGGATTCCGCAGCGGTATGGCTATGCCACTGATGGACGAGTCTTTTTTCTGACCACGCCGGTTGCAGTACCGAGTCGGCGTCATGCCGTCCATCAAGTCGAGTACTATTGGAATTTGTTGAAGCCGTTAGGGCTGTCCGGAAAGGTTTTGTCGCCGACGCTGGTTGTGACAGAAGACGAGGGGCGTCGGTTGGACGGCAGGCTCGCCGATGCCGGTGTCGGCTTGTCGGATGTCGTGATTGGGATCAATCCAGGGTCGACCTACGGAAGCGCAAAGCGTTGGTTGCCGGAGCGATTCGCCGAAGTTGCGCGGCGACTCGCGGAACGAATAGGGCAGAACGAGGGGGCACAGGTGGCAGTGGCCATTCTGGGGGCCGGAACGAATAGGGCAGAACGAGGGGGCACAGGTGGCAGTGGCCATTCTGGGGGCACGGGGAGAGGAGTCCTTGGGAAAGGACATCGCTTCTCGAATTACTGGGCGATCGGTGGTGCTGTCGGGTACCACGACCATTCGTGAGTTGATGGCGGTGGTCAAGCGATGTCGTGTACTCATCACCAACGATACAGGGCCGATGCATATCGCCGCGGCATGCGGTGTGCCGGTGGTGGCGGTCTTTGGTCCGACCGATTCACGTACCACCGCGCCCTATGGGCAAGAACGGTCGATTGTGCGGGAAGCCGTCGACTGTGCGCCCTGCCTCCTTCGGGAATGCCCGATCGATCACCGTTGCATGACTCGTATCCCTGTTGACCGGGTATACGAGGTGGCCGTCCAACAGCTGAACGGTCTGTCTCGTCCGTCTGATCTATTTCGTCTTTCTGGTCCGAACCAGATAGACCAGACAAGACAGACCGAATAGACAGAACAGACCAGTCTGGCCGTAGAGACCAACCAAACATTCTTTCAGGCTACACCATCTTTCTCGACCGAGACGGAACGCTCAACCCCGATCCGGGCTATATCAAGTCTCCTGATCAGTTTGAGTTGTTTCCGGGAGTCTCTGAGGTACTTGCGAAGCTCAAGCGAGCCGGCGCTCGGTTGATCGTCGTCACCAATCAATCGGGAATCGCGCGAGGATTCTTGTCGCGCGAGGCTCTTGATGCTGTGCACATGAAACTGAAGCGTCTTCTGCTCGATAGCGCGGGTGTGACACTCGACGCGATCTACTTCTGCCCCCACCATCCTGACGACGGGTGTGAATGTCGAAAGCCGAACCGTGGGATGATCGACCGAGCCGTGCGAGAATGCGGAGTGAATCTCGATCGATCCTATCTGATCGGCGATCATCTCCGCGATATCGAGTTGGCGAAGCGGGTCGGCGCGCGCAGTATATTGGTGACGACGGGAGTCGTTCTTCCGCGGGACGCAGAACAACTAAACGCCTCGGGGCCGACGCCGGATCGGATCGCGTCTTCGCTGGCGGAGGCAGCGGATTGGCTGTTGTCCGATGCCGGCAGGTTGTCCGTACAAGTCCGCGAGCGGCATGTCGCGTATCCATGAATACGTGATGAGGATGGAGCGGCAGTGTTTGGCCCGATCTTGTGTTGATCGGAGCGCCGGCGTAAGTTGTAGAGGTACTCGACGCACAAGGGAGTGGGAAGGACCTCGGACCAGTGGATGCCCGCCGGATGCCCCCCGGTGACCAGCCCCGGAACAGGTTTCCGAGTGGAAACGTGAATTAATCAGACCTTCCTTAGGGTCGGATAAGACTTTTCACAGTTTAGCTCATCCCTACGATCAATATTTACTGGTGGCCGCGGAATTGGGTATCCCAGATCTATTCGGTTTACTGGCTGTGTTTGCAGGGTTTTGGTGGCTGACTTGCCAGGTTGCCGATTCGTTCTATCAACAATTTGGACAAGATGTGCTTATTTTGATGTTCGCTGGATGTCTTACGAACTCACTTCTGCTCGATCGTGCCAAGGGCCTCTTTTTCATTTGGGCTATGTGTATAGCACTAGTAGAAATGAAAACTGTTCGACATGTGTCGGTATGCTGAAGCTTTCCGCCTATATCATCGCCTATAACGAGGCCGATAAAATTGCCGATGCGATCAACAGTGTCCTGTGGGCCGATGAAGTCGTCGTGGCGGACTCGGCCAGTACTGACGGAACCGATCGTATTGCCAAGGAGATGGGCGCTCGAGTGGTTCAGATCCCATTTGCAGGATTCGGCCATCTGCGGAATCAAGCCATCAAAGCTTGTACACATGAATGGGTTTTCAGTCTCGACACAGACGAGCAATGTACACCTGAAGTCCGGGATGAGATCCTCGCGATCCTTGCTGGAACTCCCCTATGCGACGCCTATCTTGTGCCAAGGCGTAATTATTTCATGGGCCGTTGGATCAAACATTCCGGCTGGTATCCGAATTTCCGCCAACCTCAATTGTTCAGGAAAGGATCTATGAAATACGTGGAGTCTCCAGTCCACGAAGGGTACGAATTACTGACTGCCAAACCGCTCGGTCGGCTGGAACATGCGATTTGGCAGATCCCGTTCAGGGACTTCGAGGAGGTCGTTAAGAAGGCCAACCGGTATTCGTCGCTTGGGGTCCTGAAGCTCGCCGACCAACGAGTGTCGATGGGGACCGCGTTGTTTCACGGCATCTGGTCGTTCCTCAAGCATTATGTCGCGAAGCGAGGGTTTCTGGACGGCTGGCCCGGCTTTGTCATTGCCTTCGGAAATTTTGAAGGAACGTTTTATCGGTATGCCAAGCGGTTTGAGCAGCAAGAGATGTGGGCGCTCCCCAAACAGGCGCCTCTTCACCGCCGCGGCGACTCACCATCGAAATGAAAACAACGGTGATCGTGACGACGTACAATCGTCCTGATGCGCTGGCGGTTGTATTGGAAGGCTACTGTGGCCAAAGCGATCAAGATTTTGGGCTTGTGGTTGCAGATGACGGATCGAAGGGGGAGACCGCCGAGGTCGTGAGGCAATTTGCGCGGCGCACACCGTTCCCGCTGACGCATATCTGGCACGAAGACCGTGGATTTCGGGCCGCCGCCATCCGCAATCGCGCCGTCGCATCGACGGACGCCGACTATGTGGTGTTCACAGATGGGGACTGTGTCCCCTCGCGCCATTTCGTGCGTGTCCATAAGCAACTGGCTGAACCAGGTTACTTCCTTGGATCGAATCGTGTGTTGCTCTCGGCCGGGTTGACGAGCCGTGTTCTTCACCAGCGGCTGCCGATTCATGCGTGGAGAGGAATCGATTGGATGCAGGCCTGGTTTCGGCGTGAAGTCAATCGGTTGCTTCCGTTGATACAACTGCCCGATGGTCCGTTTCGAAAATGGACACCGGATCGTTGGGAAGGCATTAAGACCTGCAATCTTTCGGCATGGCGGACAGACTTGATCCGGGTGAATGGACTGGACGAATCCTACGAAGGATGGGGGCTGGAAGATTCGGACTTGGTTATTCGGTTTCTCCATGCCGGCGTGAAGCATAAGAATGCGCGCTTCGCTGCGACGGTATTTCATTTATGGCATCCCGAGCAGGATCGCATGAGGTTGCCCGACAATCAGAAACGCCTGGATGATCTCCTCCGTTCCTCGGCAGTTCGAGCCGCCGTTGGACTCGAGCAACACCATGGAGCGTTTCTTGATCATCAATCCGCGACGCCGCGACGGACGACAACATGAAGCGGGATCTCCACAGTGTGTTAGTCGTATGTACGCGTCGAATTGGAGATGTATTTTTAGCCACTCCGGTCATTCGTTCGCTCAAAGCCGCTTTGCCGCACGTGATGATCGACATACTTGTATTCGAAGGGACTCAGGATATTCTCTCTGGCAATGCGGATATCAATCGAGTTTGGACAATTGCCGAACGTCCGGCGATTCGTCCTCATCTCGCCTTGCTGCGTTTGCTATGGCGACGCTACGATGTCGCTGTGTCGGTCCTCGCGGGGGATCGTCCGACGTTTCATGCCTGGGTCGCAGGACGGTATTGTGTAGGGACGTTGTTGCCTGACAAAAAGTCCTGGTGGAAGCGGAGGTTGTTGAATCACTGGGTCCCGTTTGACAATCTTTTTACCCATACGGTGGCCATGAATCTCCAGCTGCTTGCACCGTTGGGCATTACACCACTTGGTACTCCCGTGGTGAGCTGGACAGACAAGGAGGAGCGATCTGTTCAGACCCTGTTTCCTGCTATACGAAGTGCCCATCCCTACGCTGTGCTGCATGTATCGCCAAAGTTTGCCTACAAAACCTGGACTGTCGATGGATGGGTGGCGCTTGGACAGTGGTTGATCGAGCGTGGGCTGATTGTTGCTGTGACCGGAGTCGAATTGGCTGAGCAATCATATTGTGATCAGATTATCCATGGGCTACCCAAGGCCATCAATTTGATCGGCCGGGTAACCTTGCCGGCTCTTGGCTGTCTATTAAGTCGCGCTGCGCTGTATGTTGGAACGGATACAGCGGTGAGTCATATGGCCGCTGCCGTCGGCGTGCCCTCCGTCGTTCTCTTTGGCCCCTCCAACCCGGTGAAGTGGGGGCCTTGGCCGAAGGAATTTCCTTCAACTGCACAGAGCCCATGGCACAAGCAAGGGTCGCAGCGGCAGGGGAATGTGGTTTTGCTTCAAGGCGAAGGAGATTGCGTACCTTGCCTTGCAGAAGGATGTGATCGTCATGTGAACAGTCTCAGTGACTGCCTCCAGCGAATGTCTGTGCATCGGGTCATCGAGGCTGCTGAAGTCATGCTTCGGGAGCGGGAGATCAACGCCGCAGTACCAACCAGCGTATGAAACAGTCAGCCGCGAAACTCTTCCATTCCGTCACGAGACGATTTGGAGATCGGGTACTCAGGTACCGGTCGATTCTCGTTATTGGTGTGGAACTGCTGTTGATTTTCGCAGCGAACCTGACTGCCTTTGCGCTGCGATTCGATGCGGATGTTCCTCCCGAGTATCGGAGGATCATGTGGGATTTTATGCCTGCCGTGCTGCTGATGTACGGTACCGGTTTGTGGTTGTTTGGGATTCAGCGAGGGCTCTGGAGATATGTCGATCTTCGCGATCTCTGGAGAATTCTACTAGCCGCATTGAGCAGCTCCGCGGTGTTTTATGGGGTGATCCATCAACTTGGCGGCGTGACGCAGTATCCTCGATCCGTGATCATCCTGACGGGGCTGTTGACGGCGCTGTATTTGGCAGGGATCCGATTGGCTGTGCGGGGGTTCCGGGAGTGGATTCAGATATTTGATCCGAGCGCGCGCCGGGTTTTGATCGTCGGCGCAGGACATGCGGGTGAGCTGTTAGTCAGGGACATGTTGTACGATGCGAATTATCGCTGCTGCCCGGTGGGGTTCGTCGACGATGATCCGATCAAGCGCAAGATGAACATTCATGGGATTCCTGTTGTGGGAGTCATAGCGGATATCAAGAAGGCCGCCGAACGGCTGAAGGTCGACGAGATCATCGTGGCCATTCCTTCCGGTTCCACAACCGTGAAGCAAAAGATTCTTGCTGCGTCAGAAGG
>JABMDK010000014.1:81092-83774 GCA_015903995.1 Nitrospira sp. | reverse complement strand
TTGTTTCGCGAATACGATCTTCGAGGAATTGTCGGCAGCGAATTGACCGAGGATCTGGCTGAGCGGGTGGGCCGTGCCTACGCCACGTACGGCGTGAAGTGTGGAGTGAAGACGATCAGTCTGGGGCGTGATGGGCGGCTCAGTTCTCCGTCCTTGCACAAGGCGCTGCTCAAGGGACTGCTTGCGGGCGGCCTGGATGTGATCGATATCGGGATTTGCACGTCACCACTCGTATATTTTTCTTTGTTCACGCTGCCGGTCGGCGGCGGTATCATGATCACCGGAAGCCACAATGCGGCGGAGTATAACGGCTTTAAGATCTGTGTCGGCAAGTCCGCCATTCACGGCGATGAAATTCAGGAACTTCGAAGAGTGATGGAAGCAGGGGTATTCGTATCGGGGAACGGTCACCTCTCCGAGCATCCGATTATTCCTGATTATCTGGCGTACCTCCGGAACAGCTTCTCGCATGTTCACGCGAACCGGTTGCATGTCGTGATCGACAGCGGGAACGGCGCGGCCTCCCTCGTCGCCAAGCAAGCGCTCGAGTTGTTGGGGTGCAAGGTCACAGGGCTGTACTGCGACCTCGATGGGCGCTTTCCCAATCATCACCCGGACCCGACGGTTCTTGAAAACCTTTCCGATCTCATGCAAGCGGTGAAGGATCACGGGGCTGATGTGGGAATCGGGTATGACGGGGATGCGGATCGAATCGGGGCGGTGGATGAGCAGGGCGAGGTGCTGTGGGGTGACCGTCTGTTGGTCATCTACTCGCGTGACATCTTGTCTGTGAAGCCCGGCAGTACGATCATTTCCGAGGTCAAGGCGTCACAAAGTCTCTATGATGATATCGCCAAGCGAGGCGGGCGTGGGATCATGTGGAAGACCGGTCATTCGCTGATCAAAGCCAAGATGAAAGAGGAATCGGCGGTATTGGCCGGTGAAATGTCCGGACACATGTTTTTCGCGGATCGATATTTTGGGTACGACGATGCCGTGTACGCGTCGTGTCGTCTCGTTGAAATCCTGGTAAAGACCCAACGTCCGCTGTCAACGCTCGTTGCCGACTTGCCCAAAACGGTGGTGACTCCGGAGATCCGGGTGGATCTTCCCGATACGGTCAAATTCAAAGTTGTGGAACGGATTCGCCTGAGATTCTCGGAGCATTTGCGGAGCAAGCAAGGCCTTGGACCGAGCAAGCTGGTGCTGCGGGACCTCATCACGATCGATGGTGTCCGCGGAATATTCGATGACGGATGGGGCCTCATCCGGGCCTCCAACACGCAGCCAGCCTTGGTGCTCAGATTTGAGGCAACGTCCTCCGCACACCTTGCCGTTATTCGAGCGATCGTCGAGGAGGAGCTCAAGGAGGCGAAACGAGCGGTCGGGTGTTAGTATCTGCTCCGGTCCGGCCTGATCGAATTCCCGGTATCGCGCGTGGGTGTCTTTCTGCCAGGATTTCAGCTGTCTTGTTGATCTTGTTCTTGCCTGCCGGTTCAATCGAGGCTCAAACTCCACGTGAACTGAAGCGTCCTTTTCAGATCGGCGAACGGCTGACCTATGAGGTGTCGTGGCTCAACATGACAGCCGCGATTGCCGTGATGGAAGTGGTTCAGATGGAGGGGCAGAACGATCGACCGGTTGCCAGGTTGGTGGGGACGGCGCACTCGACCCCGATCATCACGAAGTTCTTCCCGGTGGATAATCGAGTTGAGTCGGAGCTGGATCTGGAGACGCTGGCTCCGGACCATATGACGTTCCGTCGGCGCGAAGGGAGAAAGAAAGAAGATATCGAGTATGTCTTCCATCAAAAAGAGGGCATGGTCACGGCTGTCAGGGGAGGTACGACGGAGTCCCTTCCTATCCCAGCCGGGACGCAGGATATCATGTCATGCTTGTACTACACGCGGACGGTTTTGCCGCCGAATCCGAGGGCCTCAGTGAACATGAATGTGTACCACGACAAGAAGAATCGGCCGGTCGAGGTTCGCGTTGAGGCGATCGAAACCATTGAAGGCGCATGGGGAACGGCGGAGACGGTCCGGGTGCGTGTGATCATGCCGTTCCATGGCCTCTTCATGAATAAGGGGGATATTCATGTCTGGGTCACGAATGATGAGCGAAGGACGCCGGTTCGGATGAAGGCAAAGGTCGTACTCGGATCCATCGTGGCCGATTTGGTCGAGGGTTTCCCGGGCCTCAGTGCCGGAAAGTAAATATCTTGCACGGAGATTGTTGTTCGAGCGAGTCAAAGTCGCTATACTCACACCTATGATGAGAGATTTTCCGCTCACGCTGAACCGGTTTATCATCCAGAGCCAAGCGTCACATCCTGAGGCGACCGGAGCGTTTTCCAGTCTGTTGACCCAAATCGGTCTTGTCGGAAAACTCATCGCGCACGACCTCAGACGTGCCGGTCTCGTCAATATTCTTGGGACGACCGGAGAGACGAATGTGCAAGGCGAAACCGTGAAGAAGCTGGATGCCATTGCCAACGACGACTTCGTCAAAGTGTTTCAGTCCAGTGGGTATGTGTGTGCATTGGCCTCTGAAGAGATGGCCAAGCCCATCACGATACCGGGCAATTGGCCGAATGGTGAGTATATGCTGCTCTTCGATCCGCTGGACGGCTCGTCCAATACGGACAACAACATGCCGCTTGGGGCCATTTTTTCCGTACTC
>JABMDK010000014.1:47609-80992 GCA_015903995.1 Nitrospira sp. | reverse complement strand
AATTGGCCGAATGGTGAGTATATGCTGCTCTTCGATCCGCTGGACGGCTCGTCCAATACGGACAACAACATGCCGCTTGGGGCCATTTTTTCCGTACTCAAGTATGGACGGACTGATCGATCGCCCACCGAAGCGGATTTGATCCGCCCAGGGACCGAACAAGTTGCGGCCGGGTATCTCCTCTATGGATCGAGCACCATGTTGGTGTACACCGTCGGGCAAGGTGTTTATGGATTCACGCTCGATCCTGACATCGGAGAATATCTCTTGTCACATGAGCGGATGAGGATTCCTGAAAAGGGAAAGGTCTATGCCGCCAATGAAGGAAATTATAACAAGTGGCCTGATGGGATAAGGAAGTATATGGATTCGCTCAAAGTCACTGATAAGGCGACGGGGCGCCCCTATAGTGCACGGTATTGCGGATGCTTGGTGGCCGATGTGCATCGCCTGTTGCTTGGAGGGGGAATCTATCTCTATCCGGGGGAAGTTGACAAGCCGGAGGGGAAGCTGCGGCTGCTCTATGAGGCAAATCCGCTGGCGTTTGTGATTGAGCAGGCTGGAGGGAAGGCCTCAACAGGCACGACGAGAATTTTGGACGTCGAAGCCAAAAAATTACACCAGCGCGTGTCGCTGATCATCGGGAGTCGTCTCGATGTCGAGCAGGCTGAGGCGTACGTTCAAGGGAAAGCATAGTCATTCATCGTTTTCACATGTGGGAGCTGTCTGGAGGGAATTATGGGAGATCGGGTTCAAGAGATTCTCAGTTGGTATGGTAGCGACAACGCTGGGACAAAGACGAATATTGCCCGTATGCTGCGTTCCGGGAAATTGGCAGGGACCGGCAAGTTGGTCATTCTCCCGGTCGATCAAGGATTCGAACATGGTCCGGCAAGAAGTTTTGCACCGAATCCATCCGGCTATAATCCGCACTATCACTTCCAACTTGCGATTGATGCCGGCTGTAATGCCTATGCGGCACCGCTGGGATTTCTCGAAGCCGGGGTAAGCGAGTTCGCCGGGCGGATTCCCCTCATTCTGAAGCTGAACAATCACGACGTGCTGCATGACGAGAAGGATCCGTTGCCGTCGGTGACGGGAAGTGTGAGGGATGCGCTTCGGTTGGGCTGTTCGGCTGTCGGGTTCACGATCTATCCGGGGTCTTCCCATTGCAACGCCATGTACGAGCAACTGCAAGCGATTGCCGAGGAAGCGAAAGACAGCGGCCTTGCGGTGGTCGTCTGGTCCTATCCTCGTGGATCGGAGTTGAGCAAAGAAGGCGAAACGGCGATGGATGTGGTGGCCTATGCCGCGCAAATTGCCGCTCAATTGGGCGCCCATATCATTAAGGTCAAATTGCCGACGGCACATTTGGAACAAGCGGCGGCCAAGAAGGTATACGAATCAGCGCAAATTCCGATCAAGACGCTGGCAGAGAGAGTCAAACACGTCGTGCAGAGTTCGTTCGATGGCCGTCGGATCGTCATCTTCTCCGGTGGTGCCAAGAGCGAAGATAAAAACGTATTTGAAGAAGCTCGGGCCATTCGGGATGGTGGTGGATTTGGTTCGATCATCGGTCGGAATTCATTCCAACGTCCGAGGGCCGAGGCCATCAAATTTCTCCACACGATTATGGGGATTTATGCCGGGGAGATTCAGTAGCGGCCGGCTGAGCATGGAGAAGAGCGAGTCGTCACTATGAATCAGGTTGATTTCGAGAAGAAACCGACTCGAGGAATCAGGCGCTGGCTTGTTGCCGCAAGCTTGTTGACGGCCGGGATGATCATTGGATTTGTGGTCGCGTCCGATCTCGGCTGGCTGCCGACGGGGCATGCGGTCCCCGATTCCGCTTCCGTGACTCCGTCCCTCCCCATCGCCAGACCTGTCTCGACCGCTCCCCAACCCGTGCTGAGCGGGAGCAATCAAACATTCGTGGATATTGCCAAGTCGGTGAAACCGGCAGTGGTGAATATCTATGCCACCAAGAGCGGACGTTCCGAAGGCTCCGGCACGGCGCCGTTTGATGACCCATTGTTCAGAAAGTTTTTCGGCGACGAGTTTTTTAAAAAGTTTGAACACCCGAAGGAACGAAAAGAACGAGGACTTGGGTCCGGCGTGATCGTCGAATCAAACGGACTGATCATCACCAATAATCATGTGGTCGGCAAGGCGGACGAGATTCGCGTCACCCTGTCGGACAAGCGAGAATTTAAGGCCAAACTGATCGGCACCGATCCGAAGACCGATGTGGCCGTCGTGAAGATCGACGCGACGGGGCTGCCGACCGTCGCCTGGGCCGATTCGGACAAACTGGAAGTCGGGGAGTTTGTCCTGGCTGTCGGGAATCCGTTCGGGCTGACACAGACCGTTACCTTGGGCATCGTCAGTGCCCTTGGTCGAGCCGCCGGTATTGCCGAGTACGAAGATTTCATCCAGACGGATGCAGCCATCAACCCTGGCAATTCCGGTGGAGCTTTGGTCAATGTGCGAGGCGAGCTGGTCGGGATCAATACCGCTATCTTCAGCCAGAGCGGCGGGAACATGGGGATCGGCTTTGCCGTGCCGAGCAATATGGCACAGTCTATTATGGGACAGCTTGTGCAAACGGGCAAAGTCGTCCGAGGATGGCTCGGCGTCTCGATCCAAGAGCTCACACCGGAATTGGCATCCCAGTTCGGGATCACGGAGACAAAGGGTGTTCTCGTCAGCGATGTGATGGACGACAGCCCGGCGAAAAAGGCCGGTTTCGAACGAGCCGACGTCATCGTCGAGTATGACGGCAAGTCGATGGATTCACCGACGCACCTGCGCAATGCGGTGGCCCAGACTCCGGTTGGCAAAAAGGTCGCGGTAAAAATTATTCGGGACAAGAAACCCAAAACCATCGACCTCACCATCGTTGAACAGCCCAAGTCGATGTCTCAAAGCGGTGATGAGGACGGAGGGGATTCAGCAACGCCGACAGGAATACTCTCCAGTCTCGATGTGCGGGATCTCACGGAAGAATTGGCGGGCCGGTATGGGCTCAAATCCAGTGAACGGGGCGTGGTGATTGTGCGGGTCAAGCCGGGGAGTACGGCGGAAGAACTGGGAGTTCGCGAGGGGGACATCGTGATCGAGGTCAATCGCCAAGCCGTCACGTCCGTGAAGAACTTTGAGCGAATCGCCGGCAAATTACCGAAAGATCAAGCCGTCTTGCTGTTGTTGAAACGACAGGGGCGAACGATCTATCTCACGCTTCGTCCATGAGGCAGTTGGAAGGGTTAGAAAGTTACAAAGTTCCCATCTGGACTTTGCAATTCCCAGACTCGGGCACTTTCAAACTTTTGAACTTTCTAACTGGTTGCCGATAATACTCATCGAGTCGCCCGCAATGATGAGAACGATCCTTTGAGTCTCGTTTTGTGAATACTCGTACCGTCGCTCTCGTCCCTGCCGCCGGACGGGGTCTTCGCATGGGCGGCTCTGTGCCCAAGCAGTTTCTTGCCCTCGGCGGTCAGCCTCTCGTGCTCCATTCTCTCCGTGTGCTTCAAGCCTCTTCCATCATCGATGAAATCATTTTGGCAGTTCCCCAGAGCGAGATGGACTATTGCCTTAAAGAAATCGTGACGAAGCATCACTTTACCAAGGTGATAAAAGTGGTGCCGGGAGGACACGAGCGGCAAGACTCCGTCAGGCATGCGCTTGAGGCCGTCCATGACGATGTCAATGTGGTGTTGGTGCATGATGCGGTTCGTCCGTTTCTCACGGAGTCTATGGTGGAAGAGGTTGTCAAGGCGGCACGGGCCAAGGGGGCGGCAATCATCGCCCTTCCCATGAAGGATACCGTCAAGCAGGTGGGAGTGGATCATGTCATCGAGCGCACGGTCGATCGGCAGTCCTTGTGGCTAGCGCAGACTCCGCAAGCCTTCCGTCGAGATTGGTTGCTGGCCGCCCATAGGAAGGCTCATGCGGAAGGGGTTCGTGCAACCGATGACGCCTATCTCATCGAGTGGGCCGGACATCCGGTGTCCGTCGTCGAGGGAAGCGGCGAAAACATCAAGGTCACGAGGCCGGAGGACATGGTGATCGGTGAGGCCATCTTGGCATCGAGGAAGGCGAGCAAAAACGTGTGAAAGTTAGAAAGTTGTAAAGCTTTCTGAGAATGCACGGTTGTGAATTTCAACTTTCAAACTTGGCACTTTCAAACTTTCTAACTGTTTACGAATGACCTATGATCGATGAGAAAAGGAAAACGATGCGTATCGGGTATGGCTATGACGTTCATCCATTGGGACCGGGGCGCAAACTGATTCTTGGCGGGATCGAAATTCCCCATAGTAAAGGATTGCTTGGTCATTCTGATTCCGATGTGTTGGTTCATGCCGTCTGTGATGCCTTATTGGGGGCAATGGGAGAGGGCGATCTGGGGAGGCACTACCCCAGTTCGGACCCCAAGTACAAAGGCATCTCGAGCCTCAAGCTGTTGGAAGACGTCATGACAAAGCTAAAGGCAAAGGGGTATCGGGTCGGCAATATCGATACCGTGATTGTAGCCCAAGCACCCAGACTTGGCCCGCATCTCTCAGCGATGCAGAAGACTATGGCAGAAGCGGCCGGGATTGCTCCCGAGTGCGTGAATGTGAAGGTCAAGAGCGGGGAAGGCTTAGACGCCGTCGGGCATGAAGAGGGGATGATCGCGCATGCCGTCTGTTTGATCGAGCCGATTAGCTGCTGACAAGCGTGCAGGAGAGCAAGCTGACACGATTGAATCATGGGAAGAGCTCATGGCTTCGAAGAGCTAAAGGTGTGGCAAGGAGCGAGAGAACTTGTGTTGTCGGTGTATGAATTGACGAGCAATCAGAGATTTCGTAAAGATGGGGCGCTTCGAGACCAGTTGAGACGGGCGGCAGTTTCCAGCATGGCCAACATTGCTGAGGGGTTTGAAAGAGGTTCGAAGCGGGAGTTTGCCAGGTTCCTCTACATGGCGAGAGGGTCTGCAGGTGAGGTGAGGAGCCATTTGTATGTGGCCAGGGACTTGGATTACATTACTCCGTCAGATTTTGATGAATTGAACGGTCAGGCCACCAGACTTTCAAAAGGCCTGTTTCGCTTCATCCAGCACTTGGAATCGCCTGCCCCAGTCACCTAGGTGTAGGCTTGTCAGCCTGGTTCCTTGTCAGCCATGTTTCACACAAGACCTTCAGGCTGTCTTCGACCGGGATCCGGCTGCGACCAGCAAGCTGGAAGTGATTCTCACCTATGCGGGCTTCCACGCGCTGTTGGCCTATCGCATCTCCCATTGGCTGAAGTCGAAGGGTGTGCCATTCCTGCCACGTGCGATTTCGCAATTGGCCCGGTGGCTGACCGGCGTCGAGATTCATCCGTCCGCCAAGATCGGGACGGGCTTTTTCATCGATCACGGCATGGGAGTGGTGGTCGGAGAAACGGCGGAAATCGGGGACTATGTGACGCTGTTTCAAGGCGTCACCTTGGGTGGGACTGGGAAAGAGCGAGGTAAGCGGCATCCGACCTTGGGCAATCACGTGGTGGTGGGGGCAGGGGCCAAGATTTTGGGCGGGATTACGATTGGGGACAATGTGAAGATTGGAGCGAATTCCGTCGTGTTGAAGAATGTTCCTCCCAATTCGACGGTGATCGGTGTGCCGGGCCGCGTGATCAAGTCCCTGGGCGAACGCCTGCCGGATGCAACGATGGATCAAGTCGATTTACCGGACCCCATCAGCGATCGCTTCATCGCATTGGAGCAGGAATTAATCGAGCTTCGCAAGAAAGTCGACGACCGCAAGTCCTGACCGACGGTTCTCCTACTGTCCTATTCAGCATCCTCCTCAACCTCGATGTCTGCTCGGCTACAGAGATCGCAGAGAGTTTTTCCGCAACCTGCTAAAACTCGGGCAAATCCTCTTTCTGTGGTGTACTGCGGGTGTGGGCATCTACCCCGGCGCAGCTCATGCCGAACCGGGGGAAATGCTGTCAGTTTGAGAGGCACTCGCTCATGAATTGTTTCCGCTCGTCGCCCTTCAATTTCTTGTCGCCTGCCTCTTTATTGCACGTCTTCATCTTATTCTGCTGAGTCTCCTTGCCGCCTCCGCTTTTCTCCGACTTCGCGGAGAGACAGTCCTTCATAAACGCCTTCCGTTCGTCGCCTTTTCCTTCGCCGAAGCCCTTCTCATTTGCCTGTTCATTGCACGCCTTCATCTTATTTTGCTGGGCGGGTGCGGCGACCGCAAATGGGGTCACGCCGAGACTCAGCGCGAACAAGGTGATCGTCAGTGTACGCAAAGCTGTCTCCATACGGGCTCTCCTTTATGGTGAGGGATGAGGTGCATGTCTGAAACACATGATAGCAAAGCCATACGGACTTGTCTCTAGGATAGACTTGAGGTCTGGAGATCATCACCGATTGATGGGCAAAGAAACTCTGTGGATGGTAACAGTTACTGTAGTCGATGTTGTAGTTTGGTGCTCAACAAGACAGGATGATTTCTCCGGAGGAAAAGGATATTCTCTATAGGAAATTAATATGCCGCTGTGGCATCTATCTTGGATTGTGTGGGAGAGAAGAGGGAACGACAGCCATGAGCTCAACTCCAGGCATCACGCCAGCGCGGCAATTTCGAACGCTCCTCTTGTCGGAGCAGCTTGAATTCATCTGTGAGGCTCACAACGGCTTGAGCGCCAAGATCGTTCAAGAGGCCGGCTTTAAAGGCATTTGGGCCAGCGGGCTCTCCATCTCGGCCCAATTCGGAGTTCGTGATAACAACGAGGCCAGCTGGACTCAAGTGCTGGACAATCTGGAATTCATGTCCGATGCGGTCACGATTCCCATTCTTCTCGATGGCGATACGGGATACGGAAATTTCAACAACATGCAGCGGCTCGTGCGCAAACTGGAGCAGCGCCGCATCGCAGCCGTCTGCATCGAAGACAAGTTGTTCCCCAAGACCAATAGTTTCATCAAAGGGGATGCCCAGCCGATGGCGGACATGCAGGAGTTTTGCGGCAAGATCAAGGCGGGGAAAGACGCGCAAACCGATCCGGACTTTTGCATTATCGCAAGGGTGGAGGCGTTCATCTGTGGCTGGGGGTTGGCGGAAGCGCTGCGCCGGGCTGAGGCCTATCGTCAAGCCGGTGCCGACGGCATCCTCATTCATAGCGCGTTGTCGGTGCCGGATGAGATCTTGTCGTTCAAGCAGGAATGGGGCAATCGATGTCCGGTTGTGATTGTGCCGACCAAATATTACGCCACGCCGACTGAAGTCTTTCGACAGCATGGCTTTTCAGTGGTGATTTGGGCCAATCACTTGTTGCGCTCTGCCGTGGCTGCGATGCAGAAGACCGCGCGGACCTTGAAGGAACAGGAGCACCTGCTCTCGATCGAAGACAAGGTCGCGCCGGTTTCTGAAATCTTTCGCCTGCAAAACGCTGCGGAATTGCAAGATGCCGAAGACCGCTATCTCCCCCGAGGCGCTGAAAATACCCGCGCCATCGTGTTGGCCGCCTCCCGTGGCGAGGAGCTCCGGGAGCTGACGGAACACCAGCCCAAGACGATGGTGAAAATTCAGGGGACGCCGATCCTTGCCCGCATCGTGGATGCTTATAATGCCGTGGGCATCAAGGACATCACGGTCGTCCGTGGCTATAAGAAGGAAGCGGTGACGTTGCCGAACCTGACGTATCTCGACAACGATGACTTTGCCGAAACCGGCGAGCTCGATTCGCTTCACAAGGCCCTGCGTGAGCAGAAGGGGCAAGCCAACGATCTGATCATTTCGTACGGGGATGTGCTGTTCAATACGTACATCCCTCAGGCGCTCTGCCAGGAGAAAGAGGACTTTGTGATCTTCGTGGACAGTGATTGGCAGAACCAGAGCAGTTATGCTCGTCTGGGCGGCTTTGCAGAGTGCTCGCTGCCGAACTCCAAGAAGGCCTTTAATGCGAAAATCTATCTCAAACAATTAGGGGATGCGGTGCCGAGAGAACAGACCCATGGGGTCTGGATGGGGTTTCTCAAGGTGTCTTCCGCTGGAAACGCGCAGCTCCAGACGATCCTTGCGACGATGATGGCAGATCCGGCAAATCGAAAAGCCGGCATACAAGAATTACTGAAGCGTCAGCAGCCAATTCGCGTGTTGTATACCGTGGGGCACTGGCTCGATATCAACAGTCTCGACGATGTGGTTCAGGCGGGGAACTTTTGATTGAGCACATCGATGCTTGCTCGCCCGCGCACTGGTTTGCGAATAGCGTCTCACTGTCGCGATCCCGGTTTACCTCACGAAGCATGTTTCTGATAAGTTTTTATCCATAGGGAATTGCGTATGTTGAATCCACAAGAATTTGTCGATTGCCTCAAAAAGCACGGTGTGAGATTTTTTACAGGGGTGCCGGACTCCCTTCTGAAAGAACTCTGCTCCTGCATGGCTCATACAAGCCGGTCTGGAGAGCATATCATCGCCGCCAATGAAGGCGGGGCACTGGCTCTTGCGTTGGGCCATCATCTCGCAACTCACCAAGTCCCGCTTGTCTACATGCAGAATTCAGGAGTGGGCAACATGATTAACCCTCTCTTATCACTTGCTGATAAGGAGGTGTACTCTATTCCGATGTTGCTTGTCATCGGTTGGCGAGGTGAGCCAGGGGTGCATGATGAGCCTCAACATAAGAAGCAAGGCCGGGTGATGGTTTCTATGCTTGATGCCATGGAGGTTCCCTATTCGGTACTGGGGGCTGACGTGGATCATGCTGAGACCGTCGTGAAAGATGCCGTGGTATATGTCCGAAAGACCAGCGGTCCCTTTGCGTTGGTGATCAAGAAGGGAACGTTTACCGCTTATGCAGCACCTCGTCCGGAGAAGGCGGACTTTCCCCTTTCTCGCGAACAGGCAATCCAGCAGGTGATTGATGTGCTTGAGGAGCGAGACGTGGTTGTTTCGACCACTGGCATGCCTTCTCGGGAAGTGTACGAATATCGGACCAAGAGGGCTGCTGGCCATCAACGGGATTTCCTGACGGTAGGTGGCATGGGACATGCTTCGCAAATTGCGCTGGGGATCGCAATTCAAAAACCTGAACGCTCCGTGTACTGTCTCGATGGAGATGGGGCGCTTCTGATGCATATGGGAGGGTTGGCCCTGGTAGGAACACTCAAACCGAGCAATTTTAAGCATATCGTCCTGAACAATGGTGCCCACGATTCAGTGGGTGGGCAACCGACAGTGGCTCTGGATATTGACATCCTGGGCATCGCTCGCGCGGCAGGGTACAGACAAGTGGCCAGGGTTCGAACAGAATCGGAACTGCGGTCGTGCCTTCAGGAGCTCAAATGCTCGCAGGGACCAAGCCTTTTGGAGATTCAGGTCCGTTGCGGGGCGCGGAAGGATTTAGGACGTCCGGAAACGACTCCAATCCAGAACAAGAACGCATTTATGGATTTTCTTGAGTCTGCTGGGTAGGTGGTGAAAACTTTTAGGCAGGATGAGCGGTACTCCCCGATGCTGGTGGCTGGAGATGATCCCAATGTCCTCCTGGCGCTAGGTGTGGGGTTTGCCGTGCAGCCCAACAGCTTCTACGGAATACTCGATCGTCCTTCTTTTTCATCGCGCCGTTTTTCACCAGCTAGCTTGTAATCCGTTCTGCGCATACGTTAAGGGTGCGACGGAACAGTCTTACTCATAATCAACTCGCACTAAAAACAGTCCCTGTGGGGGAGCTGTTTTGCCGGCTGCTGAACGATCTCGTGCATCGAGAATGTGCTTGAGCCTGTCCGGCGGGCGTTTGTGCAAGCCGACTTCCGCAAGGGTGCCGACGATTGAACGGATCATCTGTTTCAGGAAACGGTCGGCATAGGCTTCGATTCGCAGCCGATCGCCTTCACGGAACACCGTGAATTGTTGCAGATGACAGATAGGATCGTCGTTGTCGGTGGGCTGGGTCTGGAACGAAGAAAAATCGTGTGAGCCGATCAGGGCCAGTCCTGCCTGATTCATTGCCGCGTCATCAAGAGGCTGATGGATATGCCAGCAATAGTCACGCTCAACGGCCGGACGTTCCGGACGATTCAGAATACGGTATTCGTACAGTTTGCCCTTGGCCGAATGTCGGCATGAGCGCGGCCGACCGCACGACGATGCTTTTGGGAAGATGGGCGTTCAGCGCCCTGGTCCATTCCCGAGGCGTCATGTCACGGTCGATACGGAAGCTCGCCACCTGCCCCATTGCGTGCACTCCCGCATCGGTGCGTCCGGCGCCGATGACGGGCGTGGTGATTTGAGTGACGCCTATGATAGCCGCTTCGACGGCTGCTTGAATTGTCGGTTGGTCGGGCTGACGTTGCCAGCCTGCGTAGGCCGTACCGTCGTATTCAAGAGTCAGTTTGACGATGGGCATGCGGCACGTGGATGGCGATGAGCGAACCGATCATCGGATGTCCGGTCGATTATTGGTCAGGAACGAAACAATACCATGATGGAGGGATTGAGCGATATCGCGGACGAACGCCGGTTTCCTGAGAAGATCTTCTTCGTCGGGGTTGGAAATGTAGGCGATCTCGGCCAGGATGCTGGGCATACTCGTAAACCGCAAGACATAAAAGGGTGCGGTCTTGACGCCATGGTCGTTGACCACGTATTGCCCGTTCATTTGAGACACCATGGCTTCTTTTGCGTTCCACGCAAGTTCCAGGGACTCCTCAATTTTCTTCGTCGTTAAGAGATCTGCCACAAGATATTCCCATCCGACCCCGGTGTTGCTCATCGGGGTGCCGTTCTCCCGTGCGGCGACCTCAAGCGCCCGCTGATCCTTGGCCTCTCCGAAGTGATAGATTTCAATCCCTTTCACCATGCGCGAGGGATGCGAGTTGACATGGATGGAGACGAAGAGGTCGGCTTCGCTGCTGTTCGCAAACTTGGCCCGATCTTCCAGCTCAATAAACACATCACGATCTCGGGTCATCAATACACGCACGCCGGGCTGT
The DNA here is from genome assembly GCA_015903995.1 of Nitrospira sp. Classification (GTDB taxonomy): domain Bacteria; phylum Nitrospirota; class Nitrospiria; order Nitrospirales; family Nitrospiraceae; genus Nitrospira_D. The sequence goes on along the minus strand of JABMDK010000014.1, from coordinate 70,014 downwards.
TTGCTCAGCAGTTCACGAAGCTGGAGCCCTACCTTGAGGGTAATGTCCTTCTCCTCGGTCCTTTGGATCCCCCGTGCGCCGGGATCTTTCCCCCCATGGCCTGGATCGATTACGATGGTGGTGTATCCCTTGGTGCGAGGCGTGACGGGTTGGGGGGCGGGCGCAGTTGATCGCTGAGAGACTTCGTGCAGGTCGAGCTCGTGCGGAGGGGCTTGTGCGTTGTGTGGAGTCACGTCAATGACCAGGCGAGGCGGATGGGATAGTGTGAAGTGTTTATAGGCTCGGAATGATGCGGTCGGAAGAGACACCGCGACGGCATGGGGAGGCAGTTGAGTGACCCTGAAGGGTGACGGGATGGTTCCATCCGTGGCCTTGGTTTGCGCTGGTCTGCTGAGCCATGCGTTGGGAAGGGCGATGACCACACGACTTGGATCGGCCGCCCGTTGCTCGATGACCCTCGTGTGACGATCGAGATCCAACACGAGTCTGGTTTTCTCCGGGCTCGTCATCACGCGGAAGTTGCGAACAGTCACGGGAGCGAGGAAGGCGGTCGTTCCTCTGAGGCGGCTCTGTTCCGTTGACCGCATCGGCAGAGGGCGCTGATCATCGGACGACCAGGCCCAGGCCGCGTGGATCAAGAACCCGTATGCGGAGAGGAGGAAGAGGACAGTCGGCGAGAGGAGGATGAGGAGTATGTTTGAAAGCAGTCGAGGCTTCCGTATGGGCATGGGTCCTTTGCCGGTAGAAGACGATAGGAAACTATTCTCAGATGTCCTCCAGCTTGTCAAGAATTAGGCCGGTTGAGTAGGCGGAATTCGGATTGACTGTCGGTTCACGACCAGGATAGCGTGAGGGATGCCGACACATCTGATCGTCGATGGGTACAACCTGCTGGCTGGTGCCGGACGTTTGTCAGGACACCTTGAGTCGGCCCGGGACGTGTTGCTGCAGGAGTTGGCCGCCTATCGGCATCGGAAGAATCATGCGATCACCGTCGTCTTCGACGGCTGGCAGCAGGGGCAGTCATCAGAACGGCGGGAGCATCGATCTGGAGTCCAGGTGATCTATTCAAAGCGGGGTGAGCGGGCGGATCAGGTCATCCAGCGCTTGGCACGGGAGTACGGGGCGGACTGCGCGGTTGTCAGTTCCGACCACGAAATCGTGAATACGGCCAGAGCTCATGGAGCCATGGTCATAGGAGCGCGCGAATTTTCGGACAAGCTGCGGATGTCATCGAGTGCAGGGGGCGCCATGCCGTATAAAGAACTCGATCCAGGGAACGACGTTCGTTCAACGCGGGGACCGGAGAAGAAGGGGAACCCCAGAAAATTGCCGAAATCGCAACGGCAACGCGCTCGCCGGCTCAAGCGATTTTGAACAGCTGTTTTGCATTCTCCGTCGTCCATTTTTGAATCTCTTCCAGTGAGAATTCAGGATGAAGGGCTGCGAGTTGATTTGCCACCTGTGACACATACGCCGGCTCATTGCGTGTGCCTCGATGGGGAACAGGCGTCAGGTATGGGCAATCGGTTTCAATGAGCAGTCGATCCAGGGGTGTCTTTTTGGCGATCTCGCGTAGTGCGGTCGCATTCTGAAACGTCAGAATTCCTGAAAACGACAGATAGAATCGCAAATCAAGGGCCTCCTTGGCCAGCCAGGCATCTCCGGAAAAACAGTGAAACACCCCGCCGACTTCTGACGCCTTCTCTTCCCGTAAGATCGCAATGGTATCCTCCTGGGCTTCCCTCGTGTGAATAATCACGGGGAGCGCGAGCTCACGCGCGAGTTGAATTTGCTCGCGGAGTCGATCGCGTTGTTCTTTCGGGGAGGAATGGTTGTAGTGGTAGTCGAGCCCGATTTCTCCATAGGCCACGACTCTGTCGCGTTTTGCCAGCCGGCGGAATTCATCGTACCAGTTGATCTGGATGTGCTTGACTTCGTGCGGATGCACGCCGACTGACGCATAGACGAAGGGATATTGATCAGCAAGCGCGACGGCCGCTTGACTGGTCGCCAGATCACAGCCGATGGAGACGAAGGCGTCGACGCCGGCTTCCCGCGCGCGGGTGATGACCGCCTCCCGGTCGTCATTATAACGGGCGTCGTCCAGATGTGTGTGCGTGTCGATTATCATAGTTGGTATCTTGCCACGGGGTGTTTGCTATGGATTCTTCATGCGGGCCTGCTTTAAGCGATCAACCGCTTTAAGCGATCAACCAAAAGAGCTGTGACGATTCATCGTTGGTCGAGGACAGATCACGCGTAAGCGATGAGGAAAAGACCAATCAGAGGCGACAAGTCAGGAGACCGGCTTGGGAGTAATGACCATTGCAAGTTCGTTCAGAAGGCGCTCGGTCTCGTCCCAGCCGAGGCAGGCATCGGTGATGGAGACGCCGTGCTGAAGGGCGACGCCTTCCTTCCAGGCTTGCTTGCCGGGATTCAGGTTGCTTTCGAGCATAAGGCCCATGATGGACTGACGGCCTTCCCGAAATTGCTGCAGGACTTCCCGGGCCACCAATCCCTGGCGGGTGTGATCTTTCTTGGAATTATCATGCGAACAATCAATCATGATCGGGCGGACGATTCCTTCCCCGGCGACTGCGGCCTCAGCTTTGGCGACATCCTGTGCTTCGTAGTTCGTTCGTCCGCCTCCACCGCGGAGCACGATATGGCGATCAGGATTGCCCATGGTCTTGATGATGGCGGTCTGGCCGTCGGCATTGATGCCGACGAAATGGTGCGGGGCACGGGCGGACGTCATGGCATTGATGGCGACCTGCAAACTGCCTTCTGTCCCATTCTTGAATCCAACAGGCATGGAAACCCCGCTGGCCATTTCTCGATGGGTTTGGCTTTCCGTGGTGCGGGCACCGATGGCCGCCCAACTGATGAGATCGGCGACGTATTGCGGGCTGATCGGATCCAGGAGCTCCGTCCCACAGGGAAGCCCCAATTGATTGATCTTGAGGAGAATTGCCCTGGCCAACTCCATTCCGGTTGCGATGTCACAGGTGCCATCCAGATGAGGATCGTTGATAAGGCCTTTCCACCCCACGGTCGTCCGTGGTTTTTCAAAGTAGGTCCGCATGACGATCAGAAAACGGTCACGCAGGGCATCGGCAACGGGTTTCAGCTTGGCGGCATATTCATAGGCGGCATTGGGATCGTGAATAGAGCAGGGGCCGACGATGACCAGGAGCCTGTCGCGGTCTTCTCCATGGAGAATGCGGCGGATGGCTTCTCTGGTTTCGACGACGAGTGCCGCCGCCTGATCGGTAATCGGGAGTTTGGTCTTGATGGCGCGTGGTGAAGGAAGCGCCTTGATTTCAATAACGTGTTGATTATCGATCGGCCTATTCATCGGTTGTTATGTCCTTAAAAAGCGGTCTTAACTATTTTAGTTTTGAAGGGGAAGTACTTTAACGAATTATGCCAGAAAAGTCCATACTACCGGTTGCTCGTAGGGCCGGTATGGTTCATAGTGGCGATGGGCCGAAGCGGTTGAGTTGTTGTAATTTTGATCATGGATACCTATTCTAGTGCCATGTTTTTGAGAAGACTGAGAAACCTCTCCTCGTTACTCCGCTCGGGAGTGGCCGTGGGGATGATCTGCATCATCCTCGGGCTGGCTCCGTTCGCTGTGGCCCAGGATGTTCACCATGAGCTGGCCGCAGCCGATTTGGACGGTCATGAACATTCGGATACCGATATTTGTCAATGGGTCCAGCACCACATTGCCGGATCGGTAGATCTCGATATCCCACGATTTGCAGTATGTGATGTTGTCCGACAGCAGGAACTTCCGTCTGAATCGGTAGTGCTATCGGCTGCGCTCTCTCTTATCGGCCCTTCCCGCGCCCCTCCTCACGTATAGCGGAGCCACCAAGTCAAGCAGTCAGGCAGGACGGTTGATAGGCCGCGTGGTCTATCAGCGCCTAGTCTAGGCATTCTCATTGATTCGTTGTGGAGTTGTGAGTGAGGAGTGGCAAAATGTACGCATGTGTGAACCGTGTGTTGAATGCGACGTTCGCGGCGATCGTCATAGTGGGTGTCGGGGGGACCTGCTCAATCCTTCTGGCAGCCGAGGGTGAGCCAATTCAGACGATCAAGGGAGTGGTACAACAACAGGACCTTCGGCGTGTGCCGCAGGCCGTCATCGAAGTAAAAAATCAAGAGGGCGACATGGTGTCGTCCGGAGTCTCGAACGATGCCGGCGAATTCAAGATTGCCGTTCCCGGGAGCGGCACGTACTCCGTCAGTGCCGTGCAAGAAACCTATCGAAGTGAATACGTCGTCTTAACGCTCGGCGACGAGGTGTCGAATCCCGTCACCCTGACGCTCTCCAAGACCAAAGAGGTGTCGCTGGAGGTCGTGTCGCCCCTGCCGCCGATCCAGACCAAAGCATCGAGCGAAACCTATTCGCTGAGCCGCAAGGAAATCGACATCCTTCCAAAGGGCAATAATAATGAGCTGCACGAGGTGTTGCTGACCATACCGGGCGCGGCCTATGGGTCATTGAAGCAGGTCCATGTCAGGCAGGACCATGCGAATCTGCAACTCAGGATCGACGGGGTTCCGATTCCCGATACGGTCTCGTCGACTTTTTCCGATGTGATTTCACCGCGGGTGTGGGAGCGGGCGGATATCGTGCTGGGTGGGATGGAAGCCAATGTGGGAAACAAAACGGCCGCACTCATCGACATTACGACGAAGAGCGGCACGAAGCCAGGATTTGGATCGATCCAGATGTTCGGCGGTTCGAATAAGACGATTAACCCGTCGTTCGAGTATGGAGGCACGATCGGCGAGAAGTTCCGCTATTATTTTCTGAACAGCCATACGGCAACGAATCGAGGGATTGAGCCGCCGACCCTTGGCCATTCGATCTTTCATGGCCAGAGTGAGCGGAACCAAACGATGTTTCGCGGCGACTATCAGTATGACAATAACAATAACATTACGCTGTTGTTCTTGAACTCCATCGCGAAGTATCAGATCCCGACCTTCCCCGGCCAGACGGCGAATCCGACGATCCTCGGTTTGTTGCCGGGAGGATTTACACCGGTGCCGTCGGCCATGGTGGATGAAAATCAGAAGGAGAATAACCAATACGGTCATATGGTGTGGCGGCACGACATCAATACCCGCAATTTCTTCAGTCTCGCCGGGTATTTTCGCCACACGAGAGCGACGTTTAGGACCGATCCCTTCAATGTCCTCGCGTATGTGCCGGATGAAACCGAACCCTTCTCAGCCGGCAGCCAAGACCGTACCGGCTATTCCGGTGGCGTGCGCCTCGACTACACATTCGTCCATAGCAAGGAACATTTGATCAAAGCCGGGTTCCAGGTCGATCGGACCCAGGCGATCAATAAGACTCGACTCACGGCCTTTGACACCGCGCTCACCAACTTGGTGAATCTCGACGCCGACAACCGATTAATCGGATATCGGCAGGAGTTCTGGATTCAAGACCAGTGGACGCCGAACGACCATTGGACGTTTAATATTGGCGTGCGCGCGGATATGGTGCAGTATCTTCGCAGCGAGGGACAAGTGAGTCCCAGGATCGGTGTGACCTACAAGCACACTCCATCACACGCCTTTCACGTCTTCTATGGCAGGATGTTCACTCCACCGAATCTCGAGGCCATTTCATTTGCCAAGCTGAACACGGTCGGCACGACCGCTCAACCTGAAGACTTGACCAATAATCAGCCTCGTGCTGAACGGGCCCATTACTTCCAGATCGGCAGCACCCATGCCTTGACTGATTGGGCGACGTTGCAACTGACCGGGTACTACAAGCTGGCCAACTATCTTTCGGATGCCGGCCAGTTTGGGACGACGCCCCTGCTGAATTACTTTGCTTTTGAGCGAGGCTGGACCAGGGGCGCCGATGCGGCACTCAAAGTATGGTTCATGGACAATCTGACCGGTCGTGGAAACATTGCTTGGGGGCAGTGTAAGGGGTATGGACTTCAATCCGGCCACTTCCTATTGGAGGCGGCTGAAATCGGGGACATCAATTCGCGCAGCGGCGTCCATTGCGATCACCAACAGACGTTGACGGCGTCAGGAATCCTGAGTTACCGGTTGTTCGATCGGACCACTCTCACCGGGCAGGTGCTGTTTGCGTCAGGACTGCGAACGGCGGAGGAAGGCGGAAAGACCAACTCTACTCATGGTCTGTCCTATACGGTCTATAACTTTTCGATTAGCCATGTCATTCCCTTGCCCTGGCATGGCCAGAAATTCTTGATCGGGTTCGATATCGTGAATGCGTTGGATCAGAAATACTTGATCAATCAAGGTGAAGGTAGTATCGGACTGGGTGTGTCCCATGCCGGGATGCCGCGGTCCTTTTTCTTTCGCGGGCAATGGTTCTTCTAGTCGAATGCTGAAACGGGCCATCAACTGCGTTCTCGGCTTGTGCGAATCCTCAACGTACCCCAGATGGTATGTCTCCGGTTCGCACATCACCTGTGGCCTTGTTGAGTGGCCTGTTTGAGCATCCGGTCATTGATGGCGTAGAATGGAACGTATGGAACTGATTGTTAGAATCCTCTTTGCCGGCGTGGCCGGCTGCGCTCTATGCGGTGGTCGGTGATGAGGCCACACATGAGAGTGATCACCATGAAGACGTGCTGGAATTGCCGGAAGTCCATGTCCATGGACTGTCTCTCAATAAGGATCAACAATTAGGCCCTGTGGCCAAGTCTACACCTTGGCCGGGCATTCCCGCCTCGCTCAACGGGCAAGAAATCGATGATTGGATGAAGGCCCGGTTGCTGGTTTCGAAGCATGCGAAGGTAACCGTCGTGGTGTTGGAGCCATGTAAGCATCGCGAGCTGACGACCGCCGGAGTCATGGCACTCGGTAAATGGACGTTCGATCCTCAGATGAAAGGAGATGATCCGGTGGACGGCGAGCTGACGGTTCGAATCCATTTTCGAACCAGATAAGCAGCACCACTCGTTCCGGGTCATGCGTCGGTCGGTGCGCATTCCACGAAAGATCGCTTGATGCTTGACGGGTGATGGGCAACGCTTTATCGTCACACGCATGAGCATGGACGAAACTCTCTTCCTTGCCGTTAACGGGTTGGCGGGTCGATCTGCTGCTGTCGATCATTTTTTTCTTCAACTGGGAAACCGCAGTACGCTCTATCTTCCTGGTGCCTGCGCGATCGCCTTTTGGATCTGGAACACTCACCGAGAGGCGCTGTTGGGAGGCCCGGTTCTGGGAGCAGCCGTCGGACTCACCGATTTTGTTGGTGGACAGCTCAAATGGGTCTTTGAACGAGTTCGACCCTGCCGGGCGATCACTGAAGTAGTCAAGGTCGAACCGAGCGGCTGCGGTGGGTTGTTCAGTTTTCCGTCGAACCACGCAGCCAACACCGCCGCCATTGCGGCATTTCTGCAAGTTCTCTATCCAAAGTCCGGCTGGGTGACGTGGCCGATCGTGGCACTCATCGGCTTCGCCCGCGTGTATGTCGGGGCCCATTATGTGACGGATGTGCTCGGGGGGTGGCTGCTCGGGGGGGTGCTGGGTGGAGGAGCGGCGTGGGCACTTCTTCAATGGCCGCGATTCAGAAAGAGACTGGTTTCAGCGGCGGCGCCGATTGAAGATGCTCAGGTACGCTTGTGACAATTATGGGGTTTCCGCACCTGCCTCAACGGTCGCCAATAGGTCGGTTTTCAGGCGCTCTACATCGTATCCTCGCCCGATCAACACCAGCACCGGTTTCGGTTCATCCAGTAACGTGACTGGAGTAATCGTGGCCTGCCCCGGCAGCGCATATTGGAATTCCTGCAGCTCAGGCTCGCTCCCGAATCGGAGATAGCCCTTGGCCCGTTCAAGTTCTTTGGGGATCGTCTTGATCCAAGCGAGAAAGCGCCGGCGATTCAGAGGCCCAGGCAACGGGACTGTTGTGGCGATGGGATGGTAAGCCGCCCGTTGGCGGGATGAGGTGTGGGGCTTGCCAAAGAGCATATTGGTCGGAGCGGTCGGTTTGGTGGTCTGGTGTGGAGCCAAGAGGTCTGCGGCATCGAGCCGGGCATGCGAGGTTTCCCATAGGCGGGCATAGGGGTTTTGCTCGACGATGCCGGCACGGAACCGTTCCCAATGGCCTGGGACATAGAGGTCTCGCTTGTTCAAGATGAGTTCATCGGCACAGCGAATGGCTTGCGTCGTCACATAGGCGCTGGAATGGCTTTCTTCGGTCGAGACCGGATGCAGCAGCGCGATCACCCGTTCGAGAGACGCCAGTCGAGCCGTATAGGCGTCGGTCACCGCATCGATTACTTCAGCCGGATCAGCCAGTCCCGAACATTCTAGAATCAACACGTCCGATCCATGATCGCGAACCAGCTGTGCGATGCCCCAGGAAAGATCTTCCTTCGTATCGCAACAAACGCAGCCCCCGGCAAGATTCATCACCTGTTCGGCGAGTGTTCCGGCGCGCGGGCCGTCGATGCTGACGGACCCCGCTTCGTTCATGAGTACGCCGGTCCGGCGACCTTGTGCTTTCCAATGCTCAAGCAATCGCATCAGCAGTGTCGTCTTGCCGGCGCCGAGGGAGCCGCAGAGAATATAAAATGGGGCAGGCGTGAAGGTCATACGTATCCTTGATCCACCATAAGCCATTGTACCGGAGTGGGTCCAGCACATGAAGGGTATGCGCTATGGAAAAATCTGCTCGGAGGATACGAAGCCGTGCTGCATCAAAAGGTATGCTATCTCATACAACTATGATAAAAGAGAGAGTCCTGTGCCGATGGTACCCGGCTGACGCTGAGTTCCGTCCATGAACAACAGAGCTATGGTGAAGGTAATGCTCTGTAGGATTATCCCGCGCGCTTGTGGAGCCGTGTGAGTGCGAGGGGCGCATTGAGCCTGAAGATCTTGGAGGACACATGGTCATGTGGTGGCTGCTCGGTGGGGTAGCGGCGATAGTGGTGGGAATCCTGTTGTACAAGGAATGGAGGCTGCGCCGTTGGTCATCGGCAACGTCTCCAACATCTCATAGTGTAATGACCAAAACGACTGACGGGGAACCGCTCCAATTTCTAGTCAGATCAACACGCAGGAGTGGAAAAGAGTTTCGACCGTAACGTCCCTCTCTTCATGCGAGACGTAGTGTTTGCCGATCGTGCGGAGCCTTATCCTCCCGCAAAGACCGGGCGAAATCCAGCCTCGGTGAGAATGTTTGCAACTGCGTCGCGCTGATCTCCTTGAATCTCGATCCGTCCCTCTTTGACCGTTCCACCTGCTCCGCAGACTTTCTGCATCTGCTTGGCGCTTGGCGAGCATTTCTTTCTCCGCCTGGCCAATCCCGACAAACCCTGTGATGACCGTGACGGTCTTTCCGCCTCGGTGCGCTGTTTGGCGAATGATGTTCACTCGTCCACGATTCTTCTTGGGCACGGCGGACACTGTGTCAGCCTGGTCGGAATCGGATCGCGCGGGTGACGTCGACGGCAGATTCGCTTGCTTTAAGCTAGGGAAGGGATTCACCCACTTGATCGGCCCACCGTCGGTGGGAAGGCGCTTCTTGTTTTTCATTGGATATCTATTCCTTGGAAAGGCTATACCGAGTCGGAGTCATCAACCGCGCAATCAAAATACTGGATTCTATGTAATTGAAATAACTGAGTAAAGTCGACTTCAGCCTTATTAGGATCACGCTGCTCTATTCGATCATAGCCCGGTACTGCGATAGCAGTTCCTCGTCGGATCATCCGGTGGGGAGTTCTTGGCACAGTTAGGACCCATAGGTCGTGGGATCCGCACATAGCCTTCATGCCCGGTACTGCGATAGCAGTTCCTCGTCGGATCATCCGGTGGGGAGTTCTTGGCACAGTTAGGACCCATAGGTCGTGGGATCCGCACATAGCCTTCATCCGTACGATTCTTTTTGAAAATATCAAGGTGCAGCTCGTGACAGGATCCTGAACACCCGGTCGTTATCGGCAGTGGATTGTGTAGTGCGACGGCGTGCCCTCCGATCGGGATAAAGCGAGGATAGGTGGTCGTGGTCTCGCCGAATGTAAGTTGGCCATGGTGCGATGATTGCTCGACCTGAGTGGTGAACGTCGGACGCCTCTGTTCCGGTCGCAACACCGAGGCCCATGTCGGATCGTCGGGAGCATACAGAAAGGCGTTATTTCCGCGATGGCAGTCGGTACAGGGTGCGGTGCCAGGAGCAAATCCTTGAACGGGATCGCGAAGTAAGGCCATTCGTACTTCGGCTGTCGCAGGGGTCCAGGTGGTCTCTGGCGAACGTGGGTCGTTACTCCAAAAACAGGCGTATCCTGTCGTGGCACTTTGACAGATAACTTGGAACGATCCGCCGTTTCTGCCCAGTGCAATGCAGGCCCCCCTCCCTTGATGTGGTGCATACGACCAGACACTCGCGAACGAAGTCTGATCAACCGGAGCCTCCTCCATTGTGTTCGGTGTTAGGAGGATGGTGTGAAGATTGCCGTGGCTTTCCCAGTCTAATGATGTCGGCTTCCAATCGGGTGGGATTGGAACCCCATTTTCTCGGCACGACTCCAGATAATTACCGTCGTCGATGACGTTCACGCTTGCGGCTTGAGTCGAAACAGATGAGTGGGAGGGTGTTTTTTCTTTCAGAGACTCGATAAGCGAGCAGCCCGCAAGAAGTACGCAGGTCAAGGCGAAGGCTGAAAAGTCGAATGATCTCAGCATGACGATCGCGTCTCATCCAAACAGGGCGCCTGATTATCTGCTATGGGAATGGATGTCAAGGGCTGCGAACAGGTCGGAGCTCTCATCGATGGAGGTTATGGGAGTAGCTCCCTCCTCGGACCCCCAATGATTTCTGTGTGATCTTGTCATTAAGAATGGAAAGAGCATTGTACTGACCTACAGTTTGACAAGGAGGGAGGAGTTTATACCTCTTTGTCGGTCCATGATCCGCATTTCCCCAGCCTTGGACATAGGTTCTGAAATCTCTCGCCTTTTTGATGCTATGCGCCATGTTCAGCATCGGTCACGGGCAAAGAATCTGAAAATACTAGCAAAGAAGCCGAAGCCGGTATGTAATTGTGGTCACGATGATTTCATCATGGGGAGGGGCGCAATTATGATTAGTCGAAAGACTATTAGTCTTCTTGGTCTTGCCTTGTGGATAGGGCTTCTGGTGTATCCAACGGATGGATCTGCTGAATGGTATGCCGATGCCTACGCCGGAGCCAACTGGACTCCGAACACGGATTTGACCGTGACCAGTTCATTGGGAACTACGACGACCTACCAGGGCCTCGATGTCCACAATAATTGGACGGCCGGTGCCCGCGGCGGGTATTGGCTTGAAAAACAAAAGATGGACTGGCTTGGATTCGGGCTGGACGTCTTCTTCTTCCACCTCAAGACGCCTCCGGGACAGCAAGTGGGTGTGACTAGCAACGGGGGGACTACCACACAATTTGCTCATTGGAGTCTGCCGGCATTTGGAATCGGCTTTGATGTACTTCGTCTGCGGATACCGCTTCTTCGAGACGAACGATTCATCCATGGGCGGGTGCAGCCGTATATCGCCGGCGGGCCAACGATATTCATTACCTACGCGGGACAGAACGATTTTGTTCAGCCGAACGGACAAAGCTCAATCGACGTGTCCGTCGGTGCCAAGGTTGATGGCGGAGTAACTGTTATGGTCACGAAACGGATCGGGGCATTCGCACAATATCGCTTCACGCATTTCGCCAGTCAATTGGACTATCAGAACACCGTGCCGGCTCTCGCCAATGAAACATTCACGACGACTTACAACACACATCACGTCATCGCAGGGCTGTCTATGAACTTCTGAATCCAATGACATAAAAAGAATTCTTGTATCTGGATGAAATGCACGTGGACTTTCTTGTGCTTTTCAAGCACATCTGGGAAATAGGCGCATAGGCCATATCGAGATTCGAGCATCGGCAGTCAGCGTAGTTCTTTGGCTCGTTGCGACTCCGCAATTGTTCGGGGCGCAGGACCTTAAACGCATCGTAATGCCTCTCATTCCCCATCTTTAGAAACTGCACTGCCGCATCTCTTGTGTCAGCGTGCTCAGCCAAGCGAAAAACAATATCCGTTTCAGCTGCATTTTTTCTTGATGCCTGTCACGCGCGGTTGATCAGTTTCCGCTGAGCGGCGAGACGGATCGATTTCCGAACATTGAAGACATCTGTGCCGATCCCTAAGTTCACTCGCCAATCTGTGCGTCGCGTATTCCGCCTTAACTTCTACTGTGTGGATCCATGATGATCATGTTCGCGTGTATTGGTAAGTCTTTCATTATGGACTGATCGATGCATATCTCGCGCAGATAACCGGACCGGCTTGATTCGTCGGCTGACAGGATCAATCACGTCATGTAACGACACTGACGCCGCGAGCGGAGAGTTTTTGAGTCCCTATCATGGAAGAGGATTGACAATTCTCACTACCTAGGATAGTGCTCCGGTCAGAAACGGAGAGGAAAATTTGTTTCCTGACAGATGTGGGGAAGTACGTTGTTTCACGTAGAGCTCAGTTTCAACAGGGTGGTTACTTTCATGAAAGATCTTGGTCGAGAGACTGGTGCTCTCTGGTGTTGCCACCATGAGGACTATGATGGAATCAATCAGTGTAGAGTGCATTGCTGAGATCTGCCAGGAAAACGAGGTGGACAGGCCGCGAATTCACTATTCCTGGCACTCTAGCAAGAAAGCAATTGAAGAGGGCGGCATTCACACATCCGTGAAGAAGGAGAGCTGTTGATGAAAACGTTGGTCTTGGCCAATCAGAAGGGCGGCGTGGGGAAAACGGCGATTGCTTGCCAGCTCGGGTACTTTCTCGTCGAACTGCTCAAGAAGCGGGTCTTGATCATCGACTTAGACCATCAGGGGAATACGTCGAAAAACATCATCACCTCGAAACTGGCCACCATCTCGGATGTGACAGCGAATCAACTGTTGACTGAACCGGTTACCACTATTGAGGAGGGAAACTTTGTGGTGATTCCCTCTCACGGCGATCTGCTCAAGCTCGAGCGACGAGAACAAGATCACAACCAGTTCGCGACTAATCTCCAACTGTTTCTCAATGAGATGGATGATCGATTCGATGTAGCGATCATCGATACGAACCCCAACCCCGATATTCGGGTGCTCGCGTCACTGGTGGTGGGTGATTTTGTGCTGTCTCCCATTCAATTGAATCAGGAAGCCGTCGACGGCATTGCCGCCCTGAGGGCACAGGTCCTCAAGATACAAAGTACGCTGAATAAAGATCTCCGATTCATCGGCCTCCTTCCGAATCTGGTGGAGCCCACGCCGTTTCAACGCGGGAATATGGAACAACTCAGTGCGGCATTTGCGTCCCTGTTCATCAGGCTGGACGATGGACGGATGGCCGCTATTCCCTCACGCACGGCTATGGCGGAAGCCCAGGCGATGGGGGCGCCGATCTGGACTTTGCAAAAAACAAGTTCACGCGATGCATGGATGCATCTCAAACCGATCTTTCAGAAAGTGGCTCATACGATGGGGGTGACAGAATGAAAAAGCCAATGACCGCGACACTGGATCTCACGGCTCTTGACCGTACCGCTCCGGCTCCCACGCCTGATCCGGTCGCCAAAGAACGGACGGTGACGGCTGAAGTGCTTGGGCGTCCGCTGCAAATTTCAGTTAAGGATATCGACGAAGATCCTGGGCAGCCGCGCCAGGAATTCGATGCGGAGAGCATGGAAGAATTGGAGCAGAGCGTCAGGCTCCATGGGGTGAAAACACCGATCTCGATTCGTCCGCACCCCACGGAGCAGAAACGATGGATCTTGAATTTTGGAGCCCGTCGGCTCAGAGCGTCAAAGGCTGTCGGAAAAGCGACGATTCCAGCCTTCGTCGATCGATCGCATACCGACTACCAGCAAGTGATCGAGAACTTGCAGCGGGAAGATCTGAAGCCGCGCGAGCTGGCGATGTTTATCAAGAGAAAAATGGATGAAGGGGAGAAGCAGGCCCAAATTGCCGAGATCCTTGGTGTGAATCGATCCATGGTGACGAATCACTTAGCTCTGATCGATCCCCCGGCCTGCATCGAGGAAATTTATACGTCGGGGAAATGTTCATCAGCGAAGACGCTCTATGATTTGCGGAATCTGCATAAGGAGTTTCCGAAAGAGGTCGACCGGTGGTGTGCCGCCGATCATGAGATTACACGTGCGACGGTGTCTGCGTTATCCGCAAAGCTCAGAGGTTCACAAAAACAGAAAGTTGCCTCGTCGAAAAACGAACAGGGAAGCGAGAAGCCGATGCTCGGTTCAGCGACCACGATGCCGACCCTGATCGTCGTCTTTCAGGAGCGATCAGGAACGGTAGATCTGCAGCATGCCCCACAGCAACCCAATCACCTGATCATCAATTTTTCGGACGGCAAGCAAGAGGAAGTGCCTGCTCGACAATGTCAAATTGAGCAGATCATTTTCCAGTAGTTCCAGCCATTTTCCCCCTCTCCATCTCTCAGGTGGGGAGGGGGCGACCGGAACCTCCCTCTACAGCGTAGTAATCTCACCAGTTCTTAGCTTCGCGAATTGGCCTCAATCGATTCCTGCCATTCCAGCTAAACTCGACCGCGAATCATATGGGTCAGCTTGGATATTGTTGGACATGTCCAACAATATCCATCACGGCTTGGCCATGGCTGAGGAGTGTCACGGAGGCTTTCGCTCTATCAAGTAGAGCGTGCACTCCGCAACGCGACCCGTCTCCAGTCGTGCGTTGAGAAAATGGGACTCTGTGCTGTACTCGTTGTTGGTCTCTCTTGAGACGACATCATGTCTGGAACGTATGGCCAACCCTCGGTGTGATCTGCTGCCACGACTCTTTCATGGACTCAGATATCAATGGAGTATGAAGGTATGGGAAGCCATCGTGCTGATGTCGATGATGGCCAGGTCCTGTTATGTCCGTGAGTAGGGGGGGGCAATCTGAGCACTGCTCCGCTGGGTGTATGTTGGGATGGTAAATAGTGGGAAGCGGATCACGGTGTCGCAGGTTGATCTGTGTCTGGATGTATTTCCACGTCGTCGCTCAGCGCAGCCAATTCAATCTTCAGAATGGACCATCCTCTCGCAGCTCCATGATGGGAACGCGCGAAGCCATGATCGTGCAATGTTGGTTTGAGCGGCGGCGGCTCGTTGTATGTGAACTGGTCCTCTTGGTCTTGCCTGATTGGATCTCTGGGCCTTATTTGCATCACTCGTAGAAGATCGTGATGAGTTTGTCTACCGCCTGTGTGCGCACTTATGGGCGTCACGATTTCGGAGAAGCCTGGCTTAGATCTGCACGAGGAAAGCGGCGCTGCATCTTCTTCATTTGTGTGTAGAAAGCCAGCACGTCAACCACCGGTCAAAGCATGTCACGGCACGTCTTATCTCTACTGCGGAACCAATGGTGATGGCTGACCGCCAGCACTCAGCATCTCGCCTCAATGTTCATGTATGGATCGTTCACAAGATTCCAGAGTTTTTGAAGGGTCGGATGTCATCTAGTAGACCTTGTTTCAGAGAAGTGGGAACCATGAATCGACAAGAGCCATTCATTTCAGCAATTGCCGATCCGTCACGGTCGCACCATGCCATTCACGCTTGGCTAGGCCATGATCTTATATCTTATGAAGTGAAGGTCTGTTGGACATGTCCAACAGATCACTGTAGATAGCACATCATCTGTCTGCCTTTTGTAGCACATGAAGTGTCCGGTTTAGGGTGGCCCTCAAGGAGGGCCATCATGACACGGGCGACAGTCCTTTGGCCGGGATTACCAGGATAGTCGCAGCCAACGGGGATCTCGCCGAGCCGTTTCTCCCGACTTACAACCGACGGTTTGCGGTGCCGGCCGCCGAAACGGGGACGGCCTTCGTGCCGTGGATCGGGACGCCCCTCGCCGAGATGCTCTGTATCCAGGAGGAGCGCGTCGTGGCCAAGGACAACACCGTGCGGTATCAGGGGCTGAGTCTGCAGATCCCATCCGACCGGCACCGCTTCCATGATGTGAAGGCTACGGTGCGGGTCCCTGCGTATCCGGATGGCACGTTGGCTGTATTCCATGGGCCCCGATGCTTGGCGCGGTATCAGCCGGATGGGCGGGTGATCGAGCCTGACGGCACCCAGCCAGGCCGCAACGGCCCGACCCATCGATCCGGCGACCAAGCAATCGTGGCTCCTAGACCAACTGTGTGCGAAGAACGTTCGGCCTCGGGCTGAAATGATCAAGAGAAAACCCCGGACAGATCATGTGCTCCATCAACCGGATAACGTAACTTGCTATCTACAGAGGGTGAGGCAGGTATTGCAGTGGATTTGGTGGGGAGGGGGGATCGTTTGCCAGTTTGGTGCACGTCACCAGCACCAGTCATAACTTAGCCGGGCTATAGGCTCTGTCAGGATGGCGCGACAGGGAGTTGCCGAAGGCCTTGAGATGGCGCTGATCAGCAGTATCCACAAGGTAGAGATCTTATTGGAGTCGCAACCAAGCGCTTCTGAAGAATGCCCGCCTACGTCCTACCTGGTTTGGACCATCGGCAGTTCACGCGACCCTTCTGCTGCTTGCTGAATCCGTAAGCGTTCGAGGCGCGAGGATTCGAACACATTGTGGAGCATGTCGTCCGCCACTTGGGTGAGCTGTGCCGCCGCATCTTTCATGTCGGCGTGCTCGACCAAGCGCGAGACCACTTCGGCTTTGGTCGCACCTTTTTTCTGGCCCATGAACGGCTTGAGAAGAAGATAGGCCACGTCTCGCACCGCCATGTGTCGCAAAAATCGGCGGAGAAGCTGAAAGGTTTGGAAGGGATAATGGAGGAGCTTATACCCAAAGAGCTTCTTAATCCCGGCCTGTCGCACGCGGTTGATCGTCTCGCCTGAAAGACAGGTCGGATCGATTTCTGAACATTTGAAATATTTATACCAATCCGTGGTTTCGTTCACCAACCCACGTTTCACATATTCCTGCCATAAGGGAGTACCCCGATAGACACAGAGCCGGTTGAAACCAAACGTATCGAGCGGAAGCTTCGACGCGAAGTCGAAGGTCGCCTCCATATCCTCAATTGTCTCGTCCGGATTCCCCACGGTAAAGAACCCGTGGACGATCTCCACGCCGGCCTTTTTCGCATTCTTGACGGCGGTCGTGACCTGGTCCAGTGTCTGTTCTTTCTTTAAGCGATCGAGAATCTTCTGGCTGCCGCTCTCGATGCCGAACATCATGGCGCGGCAATTGGCCTTGGCCATGGCCGGGAAGAGATGTTGGGCGACGGAGTCCACGCGCCCCTCGATGCCCCACCGGATCGAGAGCTTTTCGTCCATGATCCCGTTGCAAATCGCCTCGATCCGCTTGGGCTGCAGCAGGAAGTGATCGTCGACAAACCCGACGGATTTATAGCCGAGTGCTTCGAGATGCTTCATCTCCGCGACCACATGTTGCGGACTGCGCGCTCGCCACTTCCCCTCGTTGAAGATCGGGATATCACAGAAGATGCAGGGCCAGGGGCACCCACGAGAGGTTTGCATCGTGGTGAACCGGTCCATCGAGAGCACCACCGGCACGTCCAACGGCATGGACTCGACATAGTCGAGCTTGAGGCTCTCGCGATCCGGGAACGGCCACTGATCCAACTGCCGCTCCATTGGGCGATTGGGGTTTTGGACAACTTGTCCGTTCTTCATCCACGTCAGACTGGCGACATCTTGCGGGTGCTCAAAATTTGCCAGGAGGTCGAGGAGTAACTGCTCGCCGTCGCCACGACAGACAAAGTCGACTTCGGGACATTGCAGTTTCACTAACGACGCATTCAGGCTGGCAAAGACCCCGCCGAATGCGAGTTTCACATGCTGATTGGTCGCACGAATTTCCCGTGCCAGCATCTTGGCGTAGGGATAGCTGGTGGTACTGAGAAAGCTCAGGCCGACGAGGGCCGGTTGTTCTTGATTGATACGGTCGACGATGACCTGGTTCGGGGTGGCGGGGTCGGCCTGATCGAACATGACACAGTCGTGCCCCGCCTGCTTGATGACGGACGACAGTGACATGATGCCGATGGGAGGGAACCCCATCACGCGAACATTGCCGTTCTCAGCCCGTGTTTTAGCCGGCAGAGCGTAAAACTGTGGATCTCGGACGTGGATCAGATAGACGAGCATGCCTGCCTCCCAATATGGAATGGTTCATAATGTTCATATCGCTGTGCGGGACATTTAATTAGGTATAACGATTGATCGTACCGTCGCTATGCTGGTTTCCTGGCCCATTCAGAGAAACCAATGACGATTTGAAAGAAATTATGCGTGGACTGTATTTGATAGTCTGGTCAATATTGCTCACTTTTGAGAAATAGACAAGGCATCCATATGGTCGTGACTTGCGGACGCAGATCACAAGCGATGACGGAGTGTGAGTCGAGCAGCGCGATGATAGGGAGGAGGAACCTGTTAGTCCCGCAGGTTGTCGGCGTGTTTGATGTGGTCTTGCTTCCTGTATGTCAGGCAGCGAGGACAATCAGCATGAGAAGCCTGTCTGCTATGCACTCCTACGTACTTTATCGATGAGCATATGCAGCGACGTAAGCCCAAGAACGCTGCCAAGCACCAGCGGGACAGCCCAGAGTTGCCACCAAGGCGCGTCCGGAGACACTGCATAGGGGCGCGGCCAGGCGATATTGATGAATTCGAACACCGACCAGTGGAACGCAATCACATTGATCGGGAGACCCCATCGTCCAAGACTGAACTGGCCCAGTGCCGGATTCCACTGTCCCGTGAGACGTGTATAGAGTCCAACGCCTGTCGTGATCGTAAACATCGCGTACAACCCGCCGGTGCCGAAGGCGATGATCGTGGCCACGGCCTGATCATTCAACCCTAACAAGAGGCCCGCTCCAGCCGAGAACACGGTAAAGAGAATCGCCGGGCGAGGCGTACCGTCTATGGCAACATGCTTGAGGAGAGCCGGCATATTGCCTTCACGAGCCATCGCATAGATGATACGCGAGACGTAGTTCACGACGGAGGCGCCGCAGGCCAGAAACGACACCATGACGATCGCCAAGAACGGCTTCTCGGCCCACGCTCCGAAACTGCCGACAATCACGGGTGTAATCGGATCGGATGCGGCACTCGTATCGGCCAGGGTGGTGCGGTCGAAACTCAGAGACAGCGCGGCGGAGTTGAACATGACGACGCTGCCCACCATGCAGAGGGAAAAGAAGATCGCCCTCGGTACCACGCGCTTGGGATCCAGGGTTTCTTCCGCAATGGTGGAACAGGCATCGAAGCCGATGAAGGCCCATCCGGCAATGGCGAGGGCGGCAAGAAATGCGGCGGTCGGGCCGGGGGCCGTTCCTGTTCCGAGGTGTTGGAACAATTCCGAGACGTCATGGTGTCGAAAGAAAAGAAACAAGAGCAGCGCGATGCCGACCGAGCCGACCATTTCCGCGTACACGCCCATCGACAGTGCCATCTTGAAGGCCTTGACGTGGGCCAGGTTGATCAGCAGGCAGAGCACCAGAAAGACCACGCCCCAGAGTACGAGCGCGAGGCCGCTGCTGCTTGAGGATCCGACGAACAGGGCGAGCCAGATTCCACCGGTATAGGCGGTGGTGGTGAGCATCGCAATGGTCGAGCTCACATAGACGACGCCGGCGAACTGTCCCGTGACGGATCCCCCCAGCTGGTGCGCCCATTTATAGGCCCCTCCCGCAATGGGAAACTGCGACGCCAGTTCCGCATACACCGTCGCCACCAAGAGCTGCATGGCGAGGCAGATGGCCAGTGCGATAAACCAGCCGCCTCCTGTCACGGACGTCTGTACTCCCATGATGGCATAGAGACCCACGACCGGGGATACCATGGCGAAGCCGAGGGTCAGGCTGTTCCAAAAACTCAGATGACGGGGCAGAGGTCTGTCGGTGATTGGGTAACGTGGGAGGCTCTTGTCGGGATGTTCTTCTGTTGCCACAGTGGTCTGGTTGTGTTTCGGTGCTAGGAGGCGGGCTTCGGGGGGCTGTCGCTCTCCGAAAAAGTCCCTCGCTTGGTTCGAAAGAACGTTTGGAGCAGTTCGCGACTCTCTTGTTCGAGCAGGCCTCCTGTCACCTGTACGCGATGGTTGAATCGGCGTTCCGATGGGATATCGACGATCGATCCGCAGGCGCCGGCTTTGGGATCCCAGGCCCCGAAGACAAGCCGTGCGATACGAGCTTGCATGATCGCTCCGGCACACATCGGGCAGGGTTCCAGCGTGACGTACAGAATCGTATCCGTAAGGCGCCAGGTCCGTAATCGTTTCGCAGCCTTCCGGATCACGATCATTTCCGCATGCGCCGTGGGGTCTTGCGAAACTTCCCGGTAGTTGTGGCCGGCTGCGATCACATCGTGATTGTGCACGAGCACGGCTCCGACCGGTACTTCCCCGATCAGCGGGGCAAGTTGTGCCTGCTGAAGCGCCAGCTCCATATAGTGGGAGTCCCGCGGTTCCGGTTCTATCGAGGGAGGTGGCGTGGAGTCTTGATTGGTCACAGTGCATGCTAGCATAGGAACTGGAGAGAGGGACAGAAGAGGGGACACAGGGTGAGGCGAACTGGCTTCCAGAGAGGGGGGGAAGAGGAAAATGGGTCGATGGTTGGGCTAGGGAATGTGCACTGATCGTCCATTTCCTTGAACCAGTAGAGTCTTCAGCTCTTCCAACTCGGTTTCTCGCTGAATCAACTGATCTTTGACCTCTGCCAGTTCGGCCATGCGGCGCTGCAGTTCTTCCTGGGTTTGGGCGAGTAGTTCAGCTCGTTCACCGAGCTGCTGCTGGAGGGTTGCCAGCTGAGTTCTCGTTTCTTCCGCTTGAGCCTGCAGCTGAACCAACTGTTCCCTGTCTTCCGTCATGTGGGTGGAGGAGTTCCACCCGAAAACCAGGAGGATGGCCAAGACCACGAGCATGACTATACCCAACGCCCATCCAAACGATGTGGCCGGTTGGGATGACGGTGGAAAGAGATGATTCATCCATGCACCGGGCTCAAGACTCGGTTTGGAGAGCGGGTGGGGTTCTGACTCAGCGGAAGAGGGCGACACACGGGACGACAGAATCTTGCTTTTTAAGGACCGAGGAGGAGGCGTGACGTTGAGCCCGAATGGTAAGGTCACCGCGACCGACTGATATCCTTTCAGCGTTGTGCGACAGGGAATGCAGCCTGAAAGCAGATGGGCCTCCAGGGTTTGTCGCTCAACTCGCTCGAGCGCTCCGACGGCGTATAACGGGACAGCGGCTTCCAACTCGTCATGTGTCATACCGCTTCATCCTGTGCCCAGTCTGATTGCAACGACTCGTGCAGGTGCGACATGCCGAGCGCGATGCAGGTCCTCACCGCCGCCACAGACTGATTGAGCTGCGCCGCGATCTCCGTATCGGATAGGCCCTCATAGTAGGCCAGTTCAATCGCGTGCTGTTGCAGCTGCGGCAAGTTCGCCCAGGCTTCCCTGATCAGGTGTCGTAACGCGTGGTCGGGCTGTGAATCAGAGGAGCCTGAATTTCGTCCGCCGACGTGACCGGCCTGGGCGGCATTGTCGGACTCGCCTTCCTGGCTGAGCGTACGAGGGCCGCGTGTCCGCAATCGGTCGATGGCCCGGTTGCGTGTCAGTGTCATGAGCCAGGCCATGGGGGTGCCTCGACCGACATCGTAGCGAACGGCCTTTCTCCAGACGTCGAGATAGATCTCCAGGAGTAGATCCGCTGCGTCCTCGTGGCTTCCGAGGATGCGCAATGCCAGCGTGAACAACACGGTACTGGATTGATCGTAGAGTTGGCTCAGGGCCTGGAGCTCGCCTTTGGCGACTCGGGCCACGAGTTTGGGATCGATCGCCGAGGCGGTGAGTTGAGAAGAGGTATCCATAAGATCGGTGCTTGTCGAAATCGAGATGATGATCCGTAATCGGTCCACACTATAGCACCCTCTTTTTGCGCGACGAAGAAATCGCGCAAAAAGAGGCGGAGGCCGTTCGATGACAGAAAAAAGAAAACCTATTGCTTTCCAATTTTGGCTGAGCACTGAGTGGTGTGAAGGGGAGTGTGATCGGCGGGAGTAAACCACCTGATTCAGAATGGACTTCCCTGGTGAGACGTTGGAGCAGTGACGGCATGGATACGTGCCAAGAATTGAACGAACAGGTTTCCGGATCGAGAAGATTTGCACAGTCTACAAATAGGCGATTTTTTTTCGATGAACAAGTTCACATCTTGGTCATAGGCGGCAGACATCGGCCCTCGGTGGAGCCCCACGGCTTGACAGCCGTGGTCCCTTTTGTGTCTTCGGCGGAACCCGCCGAAGCGTGTCCTCCTTCGCCAAGGCTTCGGAGGACACCCAC
>JABMDK010000014.1:45519-47509 GCA_015903995.1 Nitrospira sp. | reverse complement strand
GGGTCGCCGCATGATGGGACGGGAAGCACCGCTGCAACATAAGCTCTTCTACACGGACTTCACTCTGGAGCAGCGCGTCCGAGCCAATCATCCCCTTCGCCACATCGCTCAGCACATCGATTTCGATTTTGCGTACCAGGAAGTGGCCGGTACCTACGGCAACAATGGCCACGTCTCGGTGCCGCCGCCGGTGGTACTGAAGCTCATGTTGCTGCTCGTGCTCTACAACGTGCGTTCCGAGCGCGAGCTGATGGTGACGCTCCCCGAGCGGCTCGACTGGCTGTGGTTTCTCGGATTCGACCTCGACAGCCCCACGCCCGATCACAGCGTCCTCTCCAAAGCGCGCCGCCGATGGGGGGAAACGGTGTTCCGACGTTTCTTCGAGCGCATCGTCTGGCAGTGTGTGGAAGAAGGGCTCGTGGATGGCACGAAGATTTTTGTCGACAGTAGTCTGATCGAGGCTAACGCCTGTCACAGCTCGGTGATCGATACCCACTCGCTGCGAGCGCAACTTCATGCACGCTACCCCGAACTCGAGCAACGCTTAACCGAGGGGGAGACGACGGAGCACGCCCCGCGCGGAGCGGTGAATCGCCGCTATATCTCCACGACCGACCCCGAAGCTGCCATCGTCGCGCGCGGTAAACCGAAACTCCTCTACCAGACACATCGGGTCGTTGACCCACGCGCCGAAGTCATCACTGCCACAGAAGTCACTCGCGGCGATGTCAACGAGGCGCATCGGCTGATACCGCTCTGGGAAGCGCACCAGGCCAACACCGGCACACATGCCGCGACCGTGGTAGCCGACAGCAAGTACGGTACGACGGAAAACTTCCTCGCGGCCTCCGAACGGGGGCTCGCTGCCCATATTCCCGATCTCAGTCGGTACGTCGCCACCCGGAGCGACCGACGGGGGATGTTCGGCGAATCGCAGTTTGTCTACGACGCGGCCAGCGACACTTATCGCTGCCCTGCAGGAGAACGGCTCAAACGCAAGTCCTTTCACGCCCAGCGCGATACCATCGACTATGCCGCACCGAGGAAAACGTGCGCCGCCTGTCCTCTGCGTGATCAATGCACTCGTAGCACGATGGGCCGCACGATCACGCGTCACGTGCAACAAGCCACGCTCGAGCGAATGCGTGAGCGGACACGCTCGGCACAAGCCCGGCGCGATATCCGCACGCGCCAGCACTTGATAGAGCGCTCCTTTGCGCGCGCCAGCCGCTTTGGCTTTGACCAGGCGAGATGGCGCGGCTTGTGGCGTGTCCGCATTCAGGAATACCTCACAGCCACCATCCAAAACATCGAAGTGCTGCGGCGATACGGCGGTGATCCGCGCAAACGCCCTGCGATATCGATGATGAGAAGCCTCCCAATATTGACTCTGCTCACGAGTGCGGTTGCAAGATTCCTCGATTCTTGTGGTATCCCGCTTTTGATCTTTGCGGGGGAAGCTGAGGTGGTGGCAAGATAAGTTTGGGCAACAGACCGTTGCAATACGACACCTCCTCATGTTGTTGAATCACATGGTGGCTCAGGCTAAGAGGTTAAAGCAGGTGTTGCTTGGGCGGGTCTGATCGCTCTCCAACTGTCTATCTGGATTGAACCATCGGGAGTTCGCGCGACCCTTCGGCGGCTTGCTGAATCCGTTGGCGTTCAAGGCGAGAGGCTTCAAACACATTGTGGAGCATCTCATCTGCCACCTGGGTGAGCTGTGCTGCCGCATCTTTCATGTCGGCGTGCTCGACCAAGCGCGACACCACTTCGGCTTTGGTGGCGCCTTTCTTCTGGCCCATGAACGGCTTGAGAAGGAGATAGAGCACATCTCGGACCGGCATATACCGAAAGAAGCGGCGGAGGAGTTGAAAGGTCTGGCGGGGGTAATGGATGAGCTTATAGAGGAAGAGCTTTTTAATCCCGTCCTGGCGCACACGGTTGATCGTTTCGCCTGAGAGACAGGTCGGATCGATTTCCGAACATTTGA
>JABMDK010000014.1:34374-45419 GCA_015903995.1 Nitrospira sp. | reverse complement strand
CCACTGGCCCTGTGTGAAGTCGCTCATAGAGAGTTCTACGCCCCGTCCATACTGATGCAGATAATCCACCAGAGACTGTTCGTCGGCGAAGTTGTACCGACGTACGTACACCATGGGCGTGTGTAATGCGACCGCTTCGACCAAGGTTCCGTAGCCCGGTTTCGTCATGATGACATCGACTGATGCCATCAATGTCCTGAACGAAAACGGCAGGGATGAAGTGGAGACAAATCGCCTACTGTGCGGCGGAATCGAGCCGTCGAAGAGGAAGCGATAGCCGGTGAGCGATTCCAGCCGGTCGAACGGGAGCGAGTCCAGAGGAATTCCGCCGAACCCGACGAGCACGGTGTGTTCTCCTGAGGCCAACCCTAGGTATTCTATCAACTGTTCACGAGCTGAAGGTGCAGGCTCGGCGATCGGTCCAATATCGATGACACGTTGGAAGATCTCCATTTCGGGAGCAGGGGTGATCCGTAGCGCGAGGTCGGCCTGAGCATAGGCCTGTCGAATTAACTGAAGGATGGCCTGGCTATCGATCGATGGAGGAGCCTTATACTCGGAGAGAACGAGGTCCCAGGTAAAACTGACGAGCGCGATGGTAGGAATTGCAGCCGCCTTTCCCGCCGCCAAGGCCAAATAAGGAGTATCGGCCAGGACGACATTCGGGGCGGCGATCCTCATCGCGTCGATCTCCGTCTGAAGCCGTTCCTCCCAAGAACTGTGAAACCGGTTGTGCTCACGCCAGGTAGCGTCTACATCGATCCTTAGCGGGCCATTCTGAACGCCCCCTATATCCTGCTGAACGGGGCTTATGTCCCACGGAGGAAGGAGGCGCTCCTTGAAGAAAGCAGGGGGCACGGTTGTTCGGAGGAGCACGTGAAGGTCGGGAATGAGGCGGCTCAATGCGTTGAGCACCGGCACGACCTGCGCGGCGTGACCGAATCCATGTCCCGAGATCGCAGCCCAGATCAGCGGCATAGAGGAGAAGAAAAAGTGTAC
The DNA here is from genome assembly GCA_015903995.1 of Nitrospira sp. Lineage (GTDB taxonomy): Bacteria > Nitrospirota > Nitrospiria > Nitrospirales > Nitrospiraceae > Nitrospira_D. The sequence goes on along the minus strand of JABMDK010000014.1, from coordinate 44,420 downwards.
GGTTGAAAGTCAGAAGTCGAACGTCGACCGTCAAAACGACAAGATAGACTGAGAGGGGTTAAAGAGCGCAATTGGACCTTTGATCTTAGACTTTCGACCGGGCTTAGCTGCTCGAGTGATCCGATTCCATGGGAGCGATGTTGTACGTCAACTCAAGATCGAACTCTTCGATCAATTCATTGAATGCGCCCGCCCCCATATCGGAGCGAACTTCTGCCATGACGAGGTCAATGGCGGGGGCGGCGTGTTGACCATATTGCGTAACGGCTGATTCAATTCGTTTTCTGGCATCGTCGAGGTTCACGGAGTGACTCCTTCTATCGATAATGGTAGAGGTGCGTTCATCTATAGCGAGCGTAGCAACTCCTGCATCTCGGGCACCAGGTCCTTGCCGCCATTCGATCGGCCAGAACGTACAGCTTCGATGCCGGCAGTCAGAACAGGCTTGGCCTCTGCGTTCCTACCCAGTCGGATCAACGCACGGCCTAAAGCCAGATGAGAGGCCACATGGGTCGGGTCCAATTGTGTGGCGACCGTCAGATGCTCGACCGCTTCTTCAACGCTCGCCGAAGCGTGTCCTCCTTCGCCAAGGCTTCGGAGGACACCCACTGCGCATTCCTCCACAGCGTTACAGCTGTGGCTTCCTGCGTAGGTGGGTGAATCACTGCATAGGCCGGTAAAAGTATTGAGCGAGGAGCGTTGCAGCATCACCGGCGCCTGTGGCTGGCACAACAGGGGTCGAGGGAACCGGCAGCGAGTGCACGTGGTGCAACGCTTCTTCCCAATGTCCGTTGGTGAAGTCATCGAGTGACAGCTCAATCCCCCGTCCATACCGATGCAGATACTCCACGAGAGGCTGTTCGTCGGCGAAGTTGTATCGACGTACGTACACCACGGGTGTGTGCAATGCAACTGCCTCGACCAAGGTTCCGTAGCCCGGTTTCGTCATGATGAAATCGACTGAGGCCATCAATGTCTTAAAAGAGAAGGGGAGTAATTTGATCGAGGCGAATCGCTTGCTTTCTGGTGGAACTGAGCCGTCGAAGAGAAATCGATAGCCGGTGAGCGATTCCAGCCTGTCGAACGGGAGCGAGTTCAACGGAATTCCGCCGAACCCAACGAGCACGGTCTGTTCTCCAGGGGCTACCCCTAGATATTCAGCCAATTGTTCACGAGCGGGAGGTACAGGTTCGGCGATCGGTCCAATAGCAATGGTACGGTGAAAGATTTCCATTTTTGGAGCCGGGGTGATCTGCAGGGCGATGTCGGCCTGCGCATAGGCCTGTCGAATGAGTTGGAGGATGGCTTGGCTATCGATTGATGGGGGTGCGACATACTCGGAGAGCACGAGGTCCCAGGTAAAACTGACGAGTGCGATGGTAGGAATTGCAGCCGCCTTTCCCGCCGCCAAGGCCAAATAAGGAGTATCGGCTATGACAAGATCCGGAGCGGTGGCCCGCATGGCGTCAACTTCAGCCTGAAGTCGATGGTTCCACGTGCTGTGGAGGCGCTGGTGTTCATGCCAGGTGGCCGCCACGTCGATCGTCATGGGCCCGTTTTGGACGCAACCGATGTCCTGCTGAACGGCGCTGATTTCCCATGGAATCATCAGACGATCTTTGAAAAATGCAGCGGGGACGGTGGTGCGCAGAAGGGCACGAAGGTTGGGAACAAGACGGCCCAATGCGTTGAGCACCGGCACGACCTGCGCGGCGTGACCGAATCCATGTCCTGAGATGGCGGCCCAGATCAGCGGCATAGGCAGGGACGTGTGAGAATGACGTGTGAACGAGAGAACAGGAGGAATCTGTCTCAGCTATTGGAATGATCCGATTCCATCGGAGCGATGTTATACGTCAGCTCAAGATCGAACTCTTCAACCAATTCATTAAATGCGCTTGCCCCCATATCGGAGCGAACTTCCGCCATGACAAGGTCGATAGCGGGGGCCGCGTGTTGGCCATATTGGGTGACGGCTGATTCAATACGTTTTTTGGCATCCTCAAGGTTCACGGAGAGACTCCTTCTATCTCTAATGGTAGAGGCGCATTCATCATAACGAGCGTAGCAACTCCTGCATCTCAGGCACCAAGTCCTTGCCGCCGTTGGATCGTCCCGAATGGACCGCCTCGATGCCGGCAATCAGAATCGGTTTGGCCTCGGCGTGTCTGCCCAGTCGGATCAACGCACGACCTAATGCCAGGTGAGAGGCGACATGCGTCGGGTCCAATTGTGTCGCGACCGTCAGATGTTCGACCGCTTCTTCGAGGCTGCCGTTTTCCTGAAGAATCTTATTGCCGAGTCCATAGCGACCGAGAAATCCCTTGGGATTCTTGGCTACCATCTGACGGAATGCATCAATGTCCATGAAGCCTGGTTCCAGTGATCAGGCGGTACTATACCACTGGAACGGCAGAATCGGCCAGATGCGAATGTTGGGCGGAGGGATGCTGCCGTCTTGCTACGGTGCTGTGGTCGTCGTGACGGGAAGAAGAGAGCGAGTGGGGTGTGTGGTCGAAGGTCGTTTGGCTTTCACAGTTACCGTACGAATGCCGGTGTCCGGGAGCGGTGCGCTGCTGGCCATATAGAGCTTGGTGTCTCGAACGAGCTGTTGAGTCAGGTCGGTGAGGCAGGCTTCCGTCACGTGTCCCTTGAGCTCATCGAGCATGACCGGCGTGGCGCTGAACAGTTTGTAATGGACCGTGCCGGATGAGCGACCCTCATAACGTGTGACGTGGCCGTCCCAACGTTCGAGCTCAAGGGCGACCGTCGTGGCATAGTCATATTCCAGATCGATGAAGGGCGAGAGGAGAAACATGGACGCTCCGATGACGATGCCCTTGAACGCGGAGAGCCAGGAATGAGGTTCGATGGCTTCATCGACGGTGATGCGCGCCGAGACAGCCTTCTCTCCGAGCGAATCGGACTGTTCTCCCAAAGGCCGCACGGTCGAAAACAGACTGGTTTCTTGGACGCTGTTTAAAATCCTCCGCTCGAGATCGGCAGAAGGATATTGCAATGACCCGTTTCGTGAGAGGTGAAACGAATTCGTCACGAGCGGGACTCGTTCCTCATTGGGGAGCGAGTGTGTCATGGTCTCTGTGTGACCGGCTGAGGGTGGTTTGACGTCGATCCATCTGGTGCAACCCGGCATGCTACACAGCAGGAACCCGGCCAGACTCAGGATCGACCATCGGAGCAGGTGTGTCGTCATGATCGCCGTCTCCTCAGAAAAAGAAAGAAAATCCCGCAAAAGGCAAGCTCGCATTCAGCCCTAGATTCGGGAAGGCTATACCGGCGTTGGAAATATGATGGAAGCGATAGCCCGCATTGAAGGCGAGTTGCGGTGTGAGAAACCATGACACGCCGATTCCCCCGGTGAGCACGAAGTTGAACTGCGTGGCCTCCTCACGAATGCGTCCGCCGAGATCCGTCCAGAACGGCCCGCCGGCGAATTCCAGGTATGGACGGATACGATCCAAGGCAACGAACGTGTATTTGATTCTCGGCGTGAACCCGACGCCATGGGTCAGCAACGGTTCTCGGAACTCCAAATAGACCATCTCTGCGCCGAGCGAGACTTGCCCACGGTACCAGCTGTCGCCGATGGGATCAGTGATCGTTATCATCCAGGAGGGCATCAACGCCGGCCCGTGCTGTTTAGTCGTGTGTTTTTCGGTGAGTCGATGGGAGAACATATAGCCGGCTGTGAGTCCGACTTCTTGCGTGCCGACCGTGATGGTAGGTGAGACATCTCCCGCTTGGGCGAAGGATGCCGTCATCAGCGTTCCGCATACCAGGGCCGCGAACCGTCGAACGAGCAAAGTCATACGATCTCCAGATCACTATCTTGTCGGCTTGTATGAAGTGAAACTTGATTGCCAGGCGTTCAGGCGTGACGCTTCAAAGCTAGCAGAGGATTGAATTCTGTCCAGAAGTTCACGAAGTTCGGGTTGATGGGAAGTGAAGGGAGGTTGGACGACGGCCCACGACCGTGAGAGTGGATGGAGTGCTAGGCGGAGAGGATTATGCGGATGGACTGAGTCTGGAGAGATGGACGGAATCGGCCTGACGCTCCGGCAACGTATAGCGGTCGTCGATTGCCACTACACGCGCGAGACATCGCCGAGCAGAAACGGTGTCCTGACGGGTCTCGTACACCGTTGTGAGAAGACGGAGCACGGCGGCTTCAGCCGGTTCATTCCCGAGTTTGATGTAGTGCTCTGAGGCGTTGTTCAAGCAGCGTTCAGCTCTGGTGAGGTCTTCCTGATCGAGATAGCATTTGCCGAGTTGGCTATAAGTGACGGCGAGCCCTTCTTCGTTGCCGACGGTTCGGTGGTGATCGAGCGCTTGCTGAAATGATGCCACGGCCTGATCCCATTGGCCGTCACGGGACTCCTGTAAGGCAAGGTTGTTGTAGAGAATGCCGAGGCCGCGGTGGTCTTGGAGTTGGCGCAGAAGATCCATTGCTTCAAGATAGTAGGGACGTGCTTTCTCCGGATGGTCGGATGCGATATAGAGGTTGCCCAGGTTGACCAAGGTATGCGCCACAGCGGTGAGATTGCGCTCGGTTCGCTGGATCTGGAGCACTTCCCGGTAGCACTGTTCCGCTTGTGGGATATCGTTCATGAGGGCGCAAGTATTGCCAAGATTGCCGAGAGAATCCGACAGCGCCTGCTGACTGCCGGTCGCTCGATCATCGGCCACGGCCGCGTCCCAGGCCGTGCGGGCCTGGACCAGATCGCCGCGGTGGAGGAAGATCCGGGCCCGATGTTTATGGTCTTCCGACATGGGCTTTGTCTCTTGTCGCTCGTGAAGCGTGAAGCGAACGATCAGACGGCTCTCTGCGGGGCACAATACGAACGACACTTCACGAGAGCCGTGTCCTATTTAATCGCCGCCTTTCGGCGTGTCTCGCTTATATTCGATCTGCATTTCGTCTTCTTCCTCCAGGCCTAATCCGGCGCGGAACGAGCCGTACAGCTCTTCGATTTGCTCAACCTCTTGTGTTGTTCGTGCTTCACGAGAGGCGAGATATGTTTCGCACAGCTTTACCCCTGTCTCGAAGTGACGTGCGATCGTTTCTTCGGTCACCTGTTGCCAGGTAATGTAAATGCAAAACGCCTGAAAGGAATGGGCGTCGGGATGACGTTGTGCGAGAGTCAGCAAGTTTTCATAAGCCTGCCTGGCCGTCGCACCAGCGTTGGAAGAAAACGTCTCTTCCAGTTCAATGGCGCGATCCCAGTCCAAGCCAAGCTCAGGTTCGGATTGGCCGAATGCGTCTTGCGCAGCGAGGGCGGGGTCAAAACGCATATGGCCTGGTATCTCCTGAAGGGGGTTGTGGGAGTCTGCTGCAGCATACTGAGGCAGATGAAAGGAGGTCAATGGGTTTCGCTCATGCCATAGATTTACATTGTGGGCAGGGGATCTGTAGACTGCTGGTATCCTTTGATGAGCACCGAGAATCCAATTCCTTCTGCAAGGTCCGAGGCCGCGTCGACTGATCCTCTCGATCGGGTGACTCGCTATCATGTCCGTACCAAGCACCATTTCAATCGTTACGCTCGCTCGTTGGGTTTCCTGGATTGGGCGAACCAACCTGATCCGTTCCGCAGATTCGATGGAACCGAGTTGGTTTCACTTCCCCTGCTGAATCCCGCAGACGAGCCGAGTTCCCCATCCTACGATGCGATTTACAAATCGGGTGCTGTTGCCTGTCAGCCGGTCAGTTTGAGCACGTTGTCCCGTTTCTTTGAATTCGCCCTCGCTTTGTCCGCCTGGAAGAAAGCCGGCGAATCTGAGTGGGCCCTACGCAGTAATCCGTCGTCCGGTAATCTGCATCCGACCGAAGGCTATGTCGTCTTGCCGAAGGTCGAGGGACTCGATGTGAGGACAGGACTGTACCATTACGTGCCAAGGGAGCACGGGTTAGAATTACGGGCGGAATTCTCTGCGGATCGACTCGCGCGCTTGCTTGCTCCGTTTTCACCCGACGCGTTTCTCTTCGGACTCACATCGGTTCATTGGCGGGAGGCATGGAAATACGGCGAACGAGCATTCCGCTACTGCAATCATGATGTCGGTCATGCGATCGGCACGGCACGAATCGCTGCTGCCACACTTGGTTGGAATATGACTCTGTTGGACGGAGTGGATCAAGACACGGTGGCGATGTTACTCGGGACAAATCGCAAGGAAGATTTCGGCGAGGCCGAACAGGAGCATCCCGATTGTTTGGCGGTGGTGTGGCTCCCTGAAAACATGAAGTGTGAAGCGTCGTTCGTGAAGTGCGAGCATTCGGAGATACCGTTGTGCCTCGATGCGGCGATTGTGAAGGAGTTGGCCGGTGGAGCATGGCATGGGAAAGCGAATCGATTGAGCCAGGAGCATGGTGTCCACTGGGACATTATCGACGAAGTAGCTGATGCGTCGTGGAAAACGAAGACTGACAATCTGACAGTTTCAGTTCGTGTCGGTTCTTCGCTTTCATCCGATACGCGTCCCGCTTCACGAATGACGTCTGATGCAGGCCCGTCGGCCGGTCAAATCATTCGCCAGCGTCGAAGCGCCGTGTCTTTCGACGGCACAACATCGATTTCCGCCGCCAGATTCTTCCATATGATGCAACGGGTTATGCCGGTGGCTGAACATCCGCAATTAGAACGGCCGATGCCGTGGGATGTCTGGCCCTATGATCCGGTCATTCATCTGTTGATATTTGTCCATCGTGTGGAGGGGCTCGTCCCTGGATTGTATTGTCTTGTGCGGGATAGCAGAAAGTTGTCCTTCGTTCAGCAGGCCATGAATTCTGAATTGACCTGGACGACCGCTGCGGGCTGTCCGGATGGGTTGCCTCTGTATCGGTTGCTGGAGGGAGATGCCAGAAAACTGGCCGTGCAGGTGAGCTGCCATCAAGACATTGCCGGCGACAGCGCGTATTCGTTCGGGATGCTGGCCGAGTTCGAAGACACCTTGCGGGAACGAGGTGCCTGGTGGTATCCACGCATGTTTTGGGAAGCAGGCTTGCTCGGGCAGGTCATGTATCTGGAAGCAGAAGCGGCGGAAGTGCGGGCGACGGGAATCGGCTGTTTCTTCGATGACCCGGTTCACGAGATTGTTGGCGTGAAGGCGTTGGCCATGCAATCCCTCTATCACTTCACGATGGGTGGGCCGGTGGAAGATCGACGCTTGCAAACCTTGCCGCCGTACGAACACCTGAAGCGCAGTTCGTGAAGCGTGTGGTCGCAAGAAAAGTTGCGGGGGGTTGAGTTTCACGTTGTAGGTCGGGTCAAAGAGTCGAAATTTTAAATGTGTCACTGAAAATGTCCGGAAAACGAGAGATGCGGGAGTATGTTTAAGATCAAAAAGAAAACTGAAAAGCCGAAGCGGACGGTGCTCTATAACATCATCGAGGACTATTCTGAGTTCGATGCTCCGGGCAATGTCACCGTCTGTGCGATGACGGAACCGGAAGATCTCCCGGTTCATGCCAAGATCCTATCCGAGAGCTACGACGTCCCGCTTGAGACGATGACAACCTTGCTGACCACAGGCGGGACCTATGTGTATCCGCAAGTTGGCGGCATCCTCACTCGAGGATTATTTGCCTGCCGGATTGATTCAGTCGGACAAGAGCCGAAACAAACCTGGACGCTGGACCTGCTGCAGTTTGCTGAAGCTGAGCAAGCGGTTCGAACAAGAGGGCTCTCGTTGCTTGAGGCGGCGTGGGAAGTTTTTGGGAGGACGCTGCCGGGCGGCTGCAAGCCAAACTGCAGCAGAAAAATTTGGGCCTGGATTATCGAACGTTGGATCGCGCTGTCTCAAAAGGTGGCGACATCAAGTACATCGATTTCCGAAAAGACTGGTCGCCGCATTTCAAGCGGCTCTGCATCATGCCGGATGGACGGTTGGTCGAGACTGGTGGATTGCAAGAGTTCGCCGAGCTTCACGGCATTACCGTGGGGCAGGCCCAGACGTTGATAGAGCATGGTGGAACGCTCGAAGTGAATGGTGAGGTGTTAGCTTGCCGTCAGCCGGCGGTTGCGCGGTTTAGCGCGAAAAACTATGCAAAAGCGAAGGAGTTGGCCTCCTCGAAAGGGATGCACCTCATGGATGCGCTGAGTGAAGTGGGGTATGCCGATCCCGCTATGATGCGAGGCCTGGCTCGAAAAACATTGAGTATGTGACCGTGACGGCAACGCTAATCCAGCGGGAGACCTTTTCTGTAAAGGCAAGGACATCTATTGAATTGTTTTTGACCCGTCATCTTCGATAACCACCGTCGAATAAGATCCCAGTGCGGATGTACCACAAAATTGTTCAATGGGAGCAGGGGGGCGATAGAGAGACTGGCCAGAACGAACCAAAGAGCTCTACTCCTTAGCTGCAGTCCTGTGAAGAGCGTCAGCATTCGGGGTATCTTGACGCCCATATGCGATTATCCCAAAAGCTCGAATGAGCGTCTCGAAACAATCGAAGTTGTCATTCTATACGAGGCTTGACCATTGTTGAACGAGGGCGAGGAAAAAGCGTCATGCATTGGCGTTTGGAGCGTTACGCGGGGCGGCCTGTTGTCGGCCTGTGCCGCTTGAGAGAATTCGGCGATTACTCGATCGGATGAGTGTGGGAGAGGGGAGCCATCTTCATGACTTAGGCCGCGAGTTCTTCTTTCACCGCATCAAGAAGCGTATTGATGTCAAACGGCTTTTCAAAGGCGCGACGGGCACCGAAGAGTTTCGCGACATCAAGGAAGTTGTGATCGCCTTGCGCTCCCGTGATCGCGATCACTTTGGCATCGACATATTCGCGAGTGAGCTGAAGCGTGGCCTCAAGACCATCAGTTTCCGGCATCAACAAGTCCATGATTACGAGATCGACCGGTTCCTTTTGATAGAGCGCGAGCCCTTTGCGTCCATCCTCGGCTTCAAGCACACGGTGCCCTGCCTTGACCAGGACTTCTTTCAGCAGCCCTCGGATGGATTGTTCGTCGTCAATGACTAGAATGGTAGCCATACATGCTCTACTGATTTTTTCTGATCTTACCCGGCATCCGCAATACAGTCTAGAAAGAAATTGATTTTTAGCATAGGTGCAAGAGACGAAATGAGGATGAGTCCGATTGGCCCCATCGTGTAACCCATCACATCAAGACATCCTGATGATAACCAGCGCACGCCATTTCTAAATACCGAAGGTAAATACATACATCAATTAATGTTCACATGGATGCTTGCGCATACACTTACATTAAGAAGGGAGGCTATTTAAAACATTTCTGGACAAATTATTTGACCCAATTTTGGATTTTTGTTACAAGGCCAAACGTTCTTTCAATGATTATCGTCCACTTTTTTCGGGAGCTGTTTGAGTGAATACTACAGATCAGTCAAAATGGGCTTGGAGCAGGCGAGCGTTTCTTCAGGTTTCCTTGGTGGGGACTCTCTTGCTGAGTGGGCGGTTAGTCGGCCCGCAGGCGGTGCAGGCTCGTGAACTTCCGGAGGGCAGGTTGACGTTGGTGAACGTATGGACCAATGAACGGCTGGATATCACCTATCGAGACGAAGATGGGAACTATGACCTGACGGCGCTCGATGATGTGAATTATCTTTTGCGCTGCCATTATACGGGTGAAGTCGGGGCGATCGATGTACGTGTGCTGGAGCACGTGAATTTGGTGCAGAAGAAACTCGGCAGCCAGCAAGAGATTCATGTGATTTCCGGCTTTCGGTCTCCCGAGTACAACGCCATGTTAGTTCGGACGGACCGACATGTCGCCAAGAACAGCTTACATATGCAAGGACAGGCGATCGATCTTCTGATCCCCGGTGTGCCCACGACGAAGCTTCGCCAGGCCGCGTTAGAGTTACGGTATGGAGGGGTTGGTTCGTATCAACGTTCGAGTTATGTCCATTTGGATTCCGGGCCCTTCCGGTTTTGGTAGCCTGCTTTCTAGCAGGCTGCGGAAAAACTCTTTGTGACTCATGTAGCCGTCACAGACATCGAGGTTGAGAACGATGCTGAATAGGCCCGCAGGATGCGCAAAAAGG
>JABMDK010000014.1:0-34274 GCA_015903995.1 Nitrospira sp. | reverse complement strand
GCAGGCCAAAATGGCGTTTAGTGCCAGGAAACTCGAGCGGGCGACGGATTTGTATAAATCCAACTCGATTGCGCGGCATGAGTTCGATGAGGCTGAGACAGAGCGGATGCTCGCCGACATCGCACATCTGGAGGCGAGGGAAAAGAAACACATCGATGAGTTGGAGTGGCAACGAGCCACGGCGGCCCTGAATCTCCGCACGGTCTATAGCCCGCTGAACGGTGTCGTGGTCGAACGGTTGTTGTTCCCCGGAGAATCGGCCGGCAAGACGCCGATCCTCAAACTGGCTCAGATCAATCCCTTGCGGATCGAGGTGTTTGCACCGTTGAGCCTGCTGGGCAAGCTGGAGCCGGGCATGAGGGCGGAGGTGCGCCCGGAAGGCAGTGCCGCCACCACCTATCAGGCCAAGATTACCGTCGTGAACCGCGTGGTCGACAGTGCGAGCGGGACCTTCGGCGTCCGCCTCGAGATGCCGAATCCCAATAATGCGTTGCCGGCGGGGCTTGCCTGTACCGTGAAGTTTCAGACGGCGCGCTAGCAGGAGGAGGGACCCGATGAGAGGTATACCCGCGTCCTGGGAACATAGTCGAGAGACAGAGGTGCCGCGTCGGCTATTGGGCGGTCGAGTCACTCATGGTCGAGCCCTCATTGGTCTCGTCGTCCTGGCCTGGATGTTCTCGACCGGCATGGCGGCATCGGCGCAAGAGAGCGCGGCGATTCCGCTGCCGGCGGAGAATCTGCCGGTTCTGAAGATGTCGTTGGCCGAGGCTATCGACTTGGCGCTCGGCAAGAGCCCGAACGTCCGTTTGTATCGTGAAAAAATTGAGGCAGCGCGTGCGGCGACCCGCACCCAATTGGGCGCGCTGCTCCCGAACATAACCGCCGCTGGCAAGTACAACCACCAAACGTTTTTCCTCGGCACCATCGGTGGACGGCCGGTTCGGACCGATCCTTTCGACGTTGTCGACGGCCGCGCTTCCTTCACCCAGTCAATCTTCAGCCTGAGCCTCATCGAACGGTGGCGGGCGTCGCGCTCAGCTCTACAGGTTGCCGAACTGGACTCCACGACCACCGAGAATGATACCGTCGCGAAGGTCGCCCTGACCTACTTTGAGGTACTGCGCAACCAGGAAACGCTCGATGCGCGAACGGCCAACGTAGCTCTCTATGAGGACCTCGTCGCGTTCGTCAAGAATCGGCAAGCGGGAGGCATGGCGACTGGCCTTGACACGGCACGGCTGGAATCCCAACTGGAGAATGAACGGCAACGCCTCGAATTGGCCAAGGGGGAGGTCGAGCGGTCCAAGTTCACGCTGCTGAATTCCATCGGGATCGGGTACGATCTGGCGCTCCACCTCACGGACCCACTGAAGGCCTACGAGGGGGCGATTCCCTCATTAAACAGTGCGTTGGAAGCAGCCGGAACCGATCGGCCGGAGCTCAAGGCCCAGGTGCAGCGGATAAGGACGGCGGAACTGAGTGTGCGTTCAATTAAGGGGGAGCGGATTCCGTCGCTCTCTGCAGAGGGAAACTACGGGCTCATCGGCCGCAAATTCGACAACAATACCGCCACCTACAATCTCGGGGTGCAGCTCTCCATCCCGATTTTCGACGGAGGCCAACGCGAAGGCCGTATCGGGCAGAGTTTGAGCGAATATAATCAGGAGACGTACAAACTGGATGTGGTGAAGAACCAGATCGGGATGGAAGTCCGGGACGCGCTGGTGACGCTGAAAGCTGCACTCGAACAACAGCGGATCGCGAAAGACGGTCTCAAAGTGTCGATGACCGAGGTGGGGCTGGCCCGCGAGCGCATCCGGACGTTGAGCTCGAACACATTAGAATTATCGAATGCCCTCTTTTCACTCGTGCGAGCGAAGGATAATATGATCGACGCCCTTTTCCGTGTGCATGCCTCACGGGTCAATCTGGCTCGGGCCCAGGGTCAAGTGGAACAACTGCGAACCCGGTAATCCTCCCAAGTCCCACAGCTGGTTGCGCGAATGCCGTGAGCGCTTTGTAACACCACCATCGATCCGCTGGGTTTTGTGATCAGTGGTCTGCTATGCCTGTCGTTTCAGCAAAAGAACGGACAGGGGCGGGAGCGTGACCGTCAGTGAGTAGGGAAAGCCGTGGCTCGGGGTTTCAGCAGCGTGAACACCGCCGCCATTCCCCATGTTGCTCTCTTGATACCAACCCGGGTCCGGAACTCCGATATGGTACTGCTGGCGAGGCACTGGCGTAAAGTTGCACAGGCAGACGATGGTCGCTTGCGTGCTTTTTGCCTTTCGAAGGTAGGCGATGACGGAGTTGTCGGCATCGCTGAAGTCAATCCACTGAAATCCGCTCCAGTCAAAGTCGATTTCGTGCAGCGCCGGCTCCTCGCGATAGACTCGGTTTAGGTCGTGGATCAACCGTTGCAGTCCACGATGTGGTTCGTCCTCGCAGAGATGCCAATCCAAGCTGGTGTCATGGTTCCATTCCCGCCACTGGCCGAACTCTCCTCCCATGAAGAGCATTTTCTTGCCGGGATGGCAGTACATATGGCGGAAGTGGAGTGGAAGACCATCTTCTTCTTCATCGGGTTGTTCATTCTGGTCGGTGGACTCGTCAAGGTCGGCGTCATCCGGTATCTGGCCGATCAATTGGTGGCGGTGACGAGGGGCAATCTTGCCGGATCCACGATGGCCGTGCTGTGGGGATCAGCGATGCTCTCCGCCGTCGTGGACAATATTCCCTACGTCGCGGCGATGAATCCGCTGATCGTCGATCTTGCCCGGTCGCTCCATCCGGAAATCACCGAGTATGTTGCGTTAGTCCATCAACCGGACATTATCCCGCTCTGGTGGGCATTGGCCTTGGGCGCATGTTTAGGCGGTAACGGCACGATCATCGGTGCGAGTGCCAACGTCGTGATCGTGGATATGGCCAGGAAGGCCGGCTACCGGATTACCTTTTGGCAGTTCTTCAAGTATGGCTTTCCGGTTATGATCGGGTCGGTGGCGCTCAGCGCGATTTACCTCTGGCTGGTGTTTCTTCGCTAAATGGGGATTACGGCTTGCCGTCGCCCTTCAGCGTGAGTGTTCCGTCACTCATCACCCGAACATACAGCGAGTTCACATCGGCGAACACGCCGATGCCTTGCACCGACGCGACGGTTCCATGTAGGGAGAGCGCCTGACGGACTGATCGATTCAGTGCCGTTCGAAGCAGGTCGCGCAGGCGGTCGGTTGCCGGCGACACGCCGAGGACGGTTTCACTCATCACGAGTTCTCTAATGGAAGAGTGGGCGAGCCAATCGGGGCCGCTCTTCGCCAGGAACTGTTCGGAATCGTGGTCCAAACGGAGGCCCCCGATCTGGACAGACTGTGTCAATATGTTCATTTCAGGTTTCCCCACGAAATACAGATGGCCGGTCGCATCTCCTCCAAACGCAATCCGCAGGACCACCTGGTTGCCACCGCGGCCCAAAATGGCCGCATCAGCAATCTGAATGAAGTCCCCTTTTACGGCGACACGTTTTCCCTTCAACCGGGCCGCAAGTGATTGGGACAGCGAAGAATAGTCCAGCGGGATGTCAGCGACGACGTGGAATCCAGGGGAAACAGGTTGCATATCGAGTTGAGGAAGTGCAGCGGCGGCTGTAGGTGGTTCGGAGCCGAAGACGATCACAGGTGCAGCAATGATGTGCAGGGTGTCATGAAGGCCCTGTCGCTCTATCGAGAACTCACTCCGTTTGATCTTTTCAATGTTGAGCTGGAGCCATGAGTTTGGTTCCAGTTGGATGGGGGTACGTAACGCGTTCCATGCCTCTTCCACTTGAGGACGAACCGTATTCGTATTCAAGCGCACAACGGCGTGATGGAGGCCTCCTCGTACCGTGTCTGTCAATCTGTTGCTGACGTCCTGGGGAAGGTCGGTCGTGGTGATGCGAGAGGTACATGGATCAATGGTGTTGACTGCCACGTCGGCGACCGATGCAGACACCCCGTAGTTCGGAGTCATGCCAATTGCGATCCCTCCATGCAATGTCGTTTTTCGTAACCGCTCCTGGCCGGTGCCGCAATCGGCGGGTGCCTTGAGGGTAGGTGTGGATGCATGCGCACCGAGGTGCGAACGAAGATCGGCGGTGAGGGGGAGGCGAGTTCCCGGAAGATCGATTCCCTTCCACCAATCACGGAGCACGGCACCTTGATCGGGGCTCATGGCTTGGTAGGAGTCGGACCGTTCGGTCGTAAAATCATCCCGTTCCACATAATACTTGTGTTCGACGCTTTTCGAGTGTTTGATGGGGTTGCCGGATTGATCGAATACTTTCGGAATGATGTTCTCATCGTTGACCATGGCCAGAAACGGCGCGAGGTTCATCTGAACAGGAAAACTGATGGAGGACTCTGTGGCCGGTGTGAGGGGGAGCGGGGGTGCCGGCAGTAGCGTCGGTGCCGGTGGACGAACAACGTACTCGCGCGCAAGACAACCCGTTAACGACAGCAATAAGGATAAGACGACGAGAGAGTTGCTTATGGATTTGGGAATCATCTGCTGTCCCCCTTTAGATAGTCACAGGTAGTGAGGTGCGTGGCCTCAAACCGTCTCAAGTCTGTGTAAAGTGAGTGCAGGTGGTGAAGAAACGTGGCTAGGATACCAGAAACACATCGCTGTTTGTCAGGCCAAAGTTAGGGGTGAGCCGATCCGGGATTCGTAGCAGAATCAGTTCGGCGAGAGTTACTTCGCAAACCTTTCTGCCCTAACCGGCTGTTGAAAAACTATTTGAGCACCCTGCCAGAGGCGGTAATGAACGACCTGGGATAGTAGCAGAATACCCCGCAGGCTGTTCAAAAAGGCCGTCCAGCAAGGCCGCAGCAAGGGAGGAGGCGAAGCGTACTCGGTGCCGTACGTTGAGCCTCTAAGCGCCGCGAGAACGCCGCTGGCGGACTTTTCCAACAGCCTGCTAATCATATCCATACAGCCAGTGGGTCGTGGAGGAGGAAATATTCTTCACGGAATGAAGGATGCCTTTTGGAATAAACACTTCATCACCAGGCGCTGCGAGAATTTCTTCTGCACCGATAGTCAGTTTGAGTTTCCCCACCATGACGGTCACGAGTTCGTTGGTCCCATGGACGAAATCATTCCATTCGCGTCCGGGCGGGTCCGTAAACACATCACAGGAATAGCCCCGTCGTCGCCAGTCCTGAGTTACTTGGTCACGGTCGAACGGTACTGGGAATTTCCGGCGAGTGAGATAGGACATGGAGGTTGGAAAATGCATGGAAAGTATACGTTAGCCGAAAGGAATACGAAAGACAGCCAGGTGTCCAGCCATTCTTTCCTAAAATTGAGAGGGTTCAGTGATGATGCGCGAAGGTATGGGCTTCGTGGTGGTGCTCGGTCAGTTTTCGGAGATCACAATGGATGTCGTCGGGATCGCAACATTCAGTTTCCAGTTGAATGGTCATGTGCTTGATGCCGAAGTCCGTGGTGATTCGGTTCTGGATCAGCTGCAGTAATTCAAGCGGAGTCCGATGGTGTTCGATTATGACGTGGCTCGTGAGCATGACCAACCGAGGCTCGACGGCCCAAATATGCAGATCATGGACGTTTGTAACGCCGGGGATGGCCTCCATGGTTGCGGCAACCTGAGACGCGCTGATGCCTGGCGGTGTCGATTCCAGTAAGACCTCCATCGATTCCTTAAAAATCGGCCAGGCTCCTCGGAGAATGACTCCGACGATCAGGAGGCTCACGAGCGGATCGAGAAGGGTCCATCCCATCAGGAGTATTGCGCCTCCGCTCACAATCACGCCGAGCGACACCCAGGCGTCTCCGACCATGTGCCAGAATGCGCTTCGAATGTTCAGGTCGTCTTTTGCGCCGTGCTGGAGCAACAGGGCTACGCCGAGATTGGCCGCAAAGCTGACGGCTGCGACCACCATCATCCAGCCACCGTCAACGGGAACCGGTTGCAGGAGTCGCTTCACGCCGACGAGTGCGATGCCGGCGGCGGTCAGCAGAAGCACGAAACTGTTCAGAAACGCCGCGATGATACCGGCTCGATGGTAGCCGAAGGTCCGGCTCTCGGAAGCCGGGCGTGCGGTGAGGAGATGGGCATAGAGCGCGAGAAAGAGCGACCCTTGATCAACGAGATTGTGGCCCGCGTCACTCATGAGGCCGATACTGTTGAGGAACCAGCCGCCGATAAACTCAGTCGCGATGACGATCGCATTGATGGCTAGGGCCAAGCGGAGCCGTGATTGGAGGTGTGCATAGGAGGCCAGCGCTGCCATACGTAATAGTGTCGCATGGGCGAAGCGACGCGGCAAGTCTTGCCGAGAGTTTAGGTTCGCCTGGCTGCAGGCTAACGAACGGATTTTGGCGGCAGGCGCTCACTCAAGACCGGATAGGTGGCTTGCATTGCCGGTTGAGAGGTCCGTGGCGATTACCCGCAGCGTGAGCCCGTCTGGAATGTCCTTCGACGGTGGGACAAAGAACGGTGCCTCAAATGTGCGACTCCCTTCGTCATAAAACATCTGCAGCCGCTCGATGATCCGGTCTCCGATCAAGACCTCTCCATAAATACGGATCTTCCGCGAGTCCCAATCTCCATGGGGACGGACCAAGGAGCCGGACAGAGTTCGGACTGAAGCTCGGAGTTTTACATCGTCTTTTGCAAGCAATGCATCAGGCAGCTTGGGCCGTTCAATCTGCACCAGGTAGCCGGAGAGGTGCAGGACGATGCCGTCGTGTGTCAGGTCCTGCCCGGGTACGAGCAGGAGCGTCTTGCTGGCCCTCTGTAATGCAGCGGGAAACGCGAGCGGACCTTCTGCGGAAATTTCCACGAGCGTCGGTGTCTGTAGGTGCACGATCGCGCTGAATGCGGCCGAGGGGCGAGAACTGTAGATTGGCTCTTCCATCAGGTGGGGCGTGCGCATGATCTGATTCTGGTCGCCAGCCTCACCTTGCTGTAGGCCGCTTGCCAGAATGTGGCCGCTCGAGACTTCGGTAATCGTCACGCGCGCTCCACCGACTTCGCGGCCCAACACCATCGCCCCATGCGCGACGACCCGCACGAGCACCAGCGTCGGTTGGGGGCCGTTAAGGGGCACGTCAGGAAGTGTCTGGCCTATGACCGGAGGTGTGAAGCAGGGGGGCAGGATGAGCGAGAGGGGCAATCCAAACAGACCAAACAGGACGAGAGCCACCTGCGTCATTTCACTTTGGTGCCGGGGTCGACTTCTTCTAGAATGGTGAGGAGCCCCCGTACGTCGGCATCCCCTGCGGCGAGCACCATGCCCTGTGACTCAATGCCCATGAGCTTGGCCGGTTTCAGATTAGCCACGATCACGATGGTCTTTCCCACAAGCGTCTCCGGCTCGTATTTCTTGCCGATGCCCGCCACGATTTGACGTTGTTCAGTGCCGAGGGAGACTTGCAGCTTGATAAGCTTTTCCGATTTCGGCACGCGCTCGGCGGCGAGCACCTTCGCCGTCTTGAGCTGGATCTTCATGAACTCATCGATGGTGATCTGTGGTGTAGCGGCTGGGGTTGCTGCAGGGGGCGTCGCTAGCGGAGTTGCGGTGGATGGTGGCGCAGCAGAGGTTGGCTGTGAAGGGACAGATGATTCGCTCACTGGTTGTACTCCCGGTTTTGTTTCGATGCGTGGGAAGAGGGATGGGCCTTTAAGGATGATGGTGCCAGGTGTCAGGCCACCCCATTCGATTGTGTTGCTCAGTAAAGGGCTTGTGAATTCAGTTGAGATGCCAAGTTGGGAACAAATGGACTGTGCACTTTTCGGGATAACAGGATAGGTGGCCAGGCTGAGGCAGCGGAGCGTTTCTGCCATCGTGTACAAGACGGTTCTGAGTTGTCCTGCGTTGCGTTCGTCCTTCGCCAGTGCCCAAGGCGCAGTCTTGTCGACATACTGGTTGGCAAGTTGGACGACGTGCCAGATGGCCTCCAGGGCTCGATTGAATTCTAATTGCTCCAGATGGTGCGACAATGCTTCGTTCAAGAGCGTCACGGCGGCGTGCTGCAGTTCGTGCTCTGCTGCCCCGACTTCTCCGGGAACCGGTATCGCCCCTCCTTGTGTCCGTTCGATGAGGGTGAGTGTCCGACTGAGGAGATTGCCCAGGCCGTTGGCAAGATCGCTGTTGATGCGTGTCACCATGGCCGATTGGGAAAAATCTCCATCCTGTCCGAAGGGCACCTCACGCAGGAGAAAATAGCGGAAGGCATCGACGCCATAGGAGTCGACCATCTTGTTCGGATCGACGACGTTGCCGCGGCTCTTGGACATCTTTTCCCCATCGACCGTCCACCAGCCATGGGCAAAGACGGTCTCTGGTAACGGCAGGTTCAACGCCATCAGCATCGTGGACCAGTAGACAGCATGCGTCGTTAAGATATCCTTGCCGACGAGGTGGATAGTGGCCGGCCAAAACCGATGGCCAATCGGTTTCTCTCGGGGAAGGTATTCCAAGGCGGACATATAGTTCACCAGGGCGTCGAACCAGACATAGGTCACATAGTCGCTATCGAACGGCAGTTCGATGCCCCAGGACAGCCGCGACTTCGGCCGCGAGATTGAGAGGTCGCCCAGCTTCTGGGTTTGCAGGAACCCCAGGACTTCATTCCGGCGTGACTCCGGTCTGATGAAGGCCGGGTGCTGCTTGATGTGGTCGAGGAGCTGGTTCTGGTATTGCCCCATCTTGAAGAAATAGTTGTGCTCGCTCAACTGCTCGACGGGGCGCTTGCAGTCCGGACAGAGCCCGGACTCCACGTCTTTCTCGGTCCAGAACCGTTCATCGAATGTGCAATACCATCCGGTATACGAATCTCGTTGGACGATGGATTTGTGCTCGGGATCCGTCGTCCTGATGAAGGCGTTGTTCGAGATATTCAGTGTGTTCCAGAGCTGGGAAAATTGCGGTGCGAGCTTGTCGCAGTGGATTTGAGGGGCGATGCCGGCTTTGGCAGCGGCCTGCTGTACTTTCTGACCATGTTCATCGAGCCCGGTCAAAAAAAAGACCTCACGTCCACGTAGCCGCCAATAGCGCGCCAAGACGTCAGCGGCTATAGTGGTGTACGCGTGGCCGATGTGCGGGACGTCGTTGACGTAGTAAATCGGGGTAGTGATGTAACAGGGTCTCGTTTCCGCCATATCGAGGGCACGATACCAGGTTGGGCGGGCCGATTTCTAGGCAGAGACTCCGGCGGCGACCAATCCGAGTGCCTCACGCAGGCGAAGCAGAATCGTTTCCAGCGCCATCTGCATGTTCAGGTGCCGCGTGGCTTGCTGTTCGGTTCGCTCGATGTCGTGCAGCAGGGTCAGGAGTGCGTCAATGTCCGCTCGCTGGGCATATCGTCGCAGGTCCGCGAGTTGGTCGAGGTGAAGGAGCTGATCCTGGTCTCCATCCACGATGACGATGACCAGATCACGGATCCATCGCGTCAGCCATGTGAGCGTTTCTTCTCCGCGGTCCGTTTTGGCCAAGCTTTCCGCTGCCGAGAGGATGGTTGCACTCGACGTCAAGCTTTCCGGCTTCACCAAATTCAGGCATTCGTGTTGTCGTGCACGAACATCAGTCACATTCACCGTGAGTGCTTCTCCGATACGGCCATCGGCGAAGACTGCGAGGAACCGAGCATCGGCAGGTGGGAGTTCCCTCTTGAGTATTATCGCTGCTTCGACTTGTGTGCGGGCAGGAGTCGTGAAACGGAGCGCTTGGCAGCGCGAGCGAATGGTGATCGGAAGCGCATGGAGCCGGCTGGTGACGAGGATAAAGAGACTATCACCCGGAGGCTCCTCCAAGGTTTTGAGCAGCGCGTTGGCTGCACCGATCGTCAGGCGGTCCGCGTCGTCAATCAGACAAATCTTTCGTTCCCCGATGAGTGGGCGATAGACGAACTGTTGTTCGATCTCCCGCACCTGCTCGATCTTAATTTGCGGCGTGGCGGCTTTCGGATCAGGCTCGATGACGAAATAATCCGGGTGTGTGCGAGCGGCTATTTGCAGGCAGGATCGGCATCGGCCGCAGCTGTCCTGAACGTCAGTCTGCGAGGGCTGTTCACAGTTGAGGGCCTGAGCCAGCCGCACGGCGGTCATCAGCTTTCCGACCCTGGTTTCGCCGTAGAACAGATACGCATGGGCCAGGCGTCCATTGCACAGCGTCGTCTGAAGGAGGGAGATGGGTTGCTCGTGGCCTGTGATATCGGCGAAAGGCATGTCTATCGGCGTCTTGATGTGCGTGTGCGAGAGGTCTTGAGCCAGTTCAGAACCAGTTCCTCCACGGTTCTCGTCACAGACTCCAGCGATTGTGCGGCATCGATTACCATGATGCGTTGAGGTTCTCGTCGTGCCAAGACATGAAACCCTGCACGGACTTTCCGGTGGAATCGTTCGGCTTCTCGATCAAGGCGATTTTGGGTGGCGGCGCGGCCACGGCGTCGACCGAGTCCGACCGCGACGGGGACGTCGAAGAGCAACGTGAGCTGAGGAATCAGCTTTCCGGTCGCCCAGTCGTTCATTGTGCGCAATACCCGTAGATCCAATCCTCGTCCATATCCTTGATAGGCCATCGTCGAGTCTGAAAACCGATCGCAGACGACTGTCTGTCCTTGCGCGAGTGCGGGTTTGATGACATGATCCACATGCTGGCGTCTTGCCGCGAGAATGAGGTAGGTTTCCGTTTCCGGGGCGATTGTTTCCGCCGAATGGTCGAGCAGGATGCTCCGCAGACGTTCAGCGAGAAGCGTTCCTCCCGGCTCTCTGGTATGCAGCACGTCCAGGCCTTGCGCGGTCAGCCGTTCACACAGTCTTCGAGCCTGTGTAGTTTTTCCGCTTCCTTCACCGCCTTCCAGCGTGATGAAGATGCCCGTGGATTTTCCGGATGTTCTACGCATCAGCGATTTTCATGAACCATCACAATCGGAGAGCGATCCTATGTCAGGTCGAGGCGAATAGCAAGACCAGTACCTTTGTGGAATTCATCCGGTCCAAGCACATAACTCATTGAAATTTACAATAAAATGCTTGCGGGGTTTGTCCGGAACTCTGTAAGATGAACCACGGAATACTCTTCCTGTGACTGGGTGCCGGTGATTCATGCTCAAGACCGCACTAAGACGATATTTTCTGACGGGACTCCTGCTTGTCACTCCTATCTGGGGGACTATTCTCGTTCTGAAGACCTTGTTTGTTGCGGTCGACAGCATCTTGGGTGATGCCGTCGCCGAATTGGTACCGGATCACTATATCCCGGGCCTAGGGATCGTGACGCTGGTTCTCCTCATTTTTTTAGTCGGGTTATTCGCGGCGAACTTCATCGGACGTCAGATTGTGGGGCACTGGGAGGATTGGCTCAACCGGCTGCCTCTTGTCCGAGGAATTTATTCCACATTGAAATCGATGATGGATATTTTGTCGTTTTCAGAACGAGGGTCCTATCGGCGTGTGGTCTTGATTCAATTCCCGAAGAACGGCCATTATTGTTTTGCATTCGTGACCGGCATGACCAAAGGCGAAACCACGGCATTGGGCCAGGAGGCGCTGATTCATGTCTACGTGCCCACCTCGCCCAACCCGACGTCGGGCTATTTTCTCTTAGTGCCGGAACGGGAAGTGACATCCGTTGATATCAGTATTGAAGAAGCGATGAAACTGATTGTGTCGGGCGGTCTCTATACGCCGTCCGGTGCCATGGCCTCGGCTCTGAGGGGGGAGTCGAAGTGGAGTCCGGTCAAACAACCGGATGCCGGTGTGCCGATCGGATAAATATGGTGTCTGATACTCGATGGTGACCTCTCATCACTTCCGGAGTCTTCGATGAAACAATTGGTTGATGAGGACACGACGGCCTCGCGCATTCCCGGCTTAGGCGTGATTGTGATGGCGGCTGGGTTGGGCAAGCGGATGAAGTCCAGCCACGTCAAAGTGCTGCATCATGTCGCAGGGCAGCCGATGGTGCTCTACGCCGTTGATGTGGCGCTTCAACTGGCAGGCCACCGCATTGCAGTGGTGGTTGGGCATCAATCCGACAGGGTTCGGCAGGTGATTGAGGCCGGTATTGCGGGCAAGCCGGGATCGAATTCTGTGAGCATCGTCGAACAGGCCGAGCAACTCGGAACCGGCCATGCCGTGATGCAAAGCCGCCCGGTGTTTTGTCTTGGTGACGAGGCGCATCCGACGAACTACCTCATCTTAAACGGTGACACCCCGTTGCTGAAGGAAGAGACGGCGCGCGAACTGTTGCGAGTCCATCAGTCTCAAGGCGCCATTGTGACGATTCTGACGGCGCTGCTCGATGATCCCAGCGGCTATGGCCGGGTCATCCGCCGGCAGTCAGGCGGGAATCACCAAAGTGCAGTCGCTTCCTCCGATGTGCTGAAGATCGTTGAAGATCGTGACGCCACTCCGGTAGAACGAGCGACGAACGAAATCAACGTGGGCACGTATGTCGTGTCCGGAGCATTTCTCTTTGACGCCCTGGATAAGATCGAGCCACGCAACGCTCAGCATGAATACTATCTGACGGATATTGTTCAGATGGCGGTCGCACAAGAGCGGCGTGTTGCGGCCGTGACCCTTCACGATCCCGAGGAGGGGCTGGGAGTCAATACCAGACAACAGCTGGCGGCTGCGGAACAGGTCGTCCGGCAGCAGATTCGCGAGCGCTGGCTTGAAGCCGGAGTCACGATGCGGGATCCTGCTTCCGTGTGGATTGATGCCGGGGTCACTATCGGACGAGATACGGTGCTCTATCCCAACGTGAGTCTCGAAGGCACAACCAGTATCGGTGAAGGGACGACGATCCGGTCCGGGGTCCGCATCACGGATTGTATGCTCGGCAATCACGTCGAGATTTTGGACTCCTGCGTGCTCACTGAGTCGGAAGTGCATGACGACGCGCATCTGGGACCCTTCGTGCATCTTCGCCCTGGTGTGGTGGTCAGGCGGAAAGCGAAAGTCGGAAATTTTGTCGAGATGAAGAAAACCGAATTGGGCGAAGGGTCCAAGGCCAACCACCTCAGTTATTTGGGTGATGCCACGATCGCAGAAGGGGTCAATATCGGTGCCGGTACCATCACCTGCAACTACGACGGCATGCGCAAGCATCACACCGTGATCGGCAAGAATGTATTTCTCGGGAGCGACACGCAGCTGATTGCGCCGGTTACGATCGGAGAGGGATCGGTGGTGGCGGCAGGGACGACCGTGACGCAGAATGTGCCGGCTGATTCGTTGGCGATCGCCCGGGTGCTACAGGTCAATCGAGTCGGGTGGGCGGCAAAACGTCGGATGTTGCTGAGCGCAGGCACGCCGGGCAAAGATTCAAAAAAGGCGTCCAATAGGCCGAGGAAACAAAAGGCCCCCAAAACTTCGAGTCCTATGAAGAAGAGGCGCGCAAAGTCAGCGAGAAGATGATCGCGGCGGATTGATCGTTCGTTCGCCGTCAGTTGACTCAGATCTGGGAGCAACGGCTATGTGTGGGATCGTCGGATATATCGGCAATCAAGATGCGGTTCCGATTCTCATCGGAGGATTGGCAAAGTTGGAATATCGGGGCTACGACTCATCGGGTGTAGCCGTCATGCAGGGGGAGAAAATTGTCGTCAGGCGGAGCGTGGGGAAGCTGGTCAATCTTCAAAATTCGCTCAAGGCGAAAGAACTCAAAGGGACGGTGGGCATCGGCCACACCCGCTGGGCCACCCACGGGAAACCGTCGGAACAGAACGCCCATCCGCACCGGTCGAAGGGCTGCGTGTTGGTGCACAACGGGATTATTGAAAATTATCAGCAGCTGAAACAGCAGTTGGAAAAAGACGGCTACAAATTTGATTCGGAGACCGATACGGAGGTTGTTGCGCATCTAATCGATCGGTATTTGCAGAAAGGGAAATCCCTGGCGGATGCGGTGCGATCGGCGACAAAAGACTTGCGAGGCAGTTATGCGCTGGCCGTTATTTCCGAGCGGGAGCCGGACACGTTGATTGCCGCACGGTCCGGCTGTCCGTTGGTCGTCGGTCGGACGAAACACGCGTCCTATGTGGCGTCCGATGTCATGGCGATGCTGGCGCACACGCGGGAAGTGACCTATCTCGAAGAAGGAGATGTGGCGGTCGTCACGCAAACCCGAGTGGACCTCACCGACGTCGAAGGCCATGCCGTCGAGCGTAAATCATCCACGATTACCTGGGATGCATCGGCAGCGGAGAAAAGCGGCTATCCTCACTTCATGCTGAAAGAGATTCACGAGCAGCCGCAGACCATTCTTGATACCATGCGCGGCCGGTATTCCTATGAAACCGGGGAAGCAGATCTGCCTGATATTGGGTTGACGGCGAAGGAATTCGCCGCGGTTGAGCGGATTTGGATCGTCGCCTGCGGCACGTCCTGGCATGCCGGACAGGTCGGAAAGTATTTGCTTGAAGAAATGGTCCGTACTCCGGTTCAAGTGGATATCGCCAGCGAGTTTCGGTATCGCGATCCGCTCGTCGGGAAGAACGACTTGTTCATTACGATCTCTCAATCCGGTGAGACGGCTGATACGCTGGCGGCTGCGCGAGAGGCGAAGCGAAAAGGCGCGCGCGTGGTCTCGATCGTCAACGTCGTCGGGAGTACCCTGGCGCGTGAGTCTGACGGGGTGCTGTACACGCACTGCGGGCCGGAGATCGGTGTCGCCTCAACAAAAGCCTTTACGGCGCAACTCACCGCGCTGTATCTCCTGGCCTTGCATTTAGCGCGAGTTCGGAATGTGATGAAGGGTGCGGATGGAAAAGCCTGGCTTGACCGATTGGTGCAGTTGCCGGTGTTGGTCGAGCGTGTGCTGCAGCGAGAGGCCGAAATCGTGGCGATCGCCAAGCGGTATCACAAAAAGCGGAACTTTCTGTTTTTGGGGCGAGGTATCAATTATCCGATCGCACTGGAGGGGGCGCTGAAGCTCAAGGAAATTTCCTATATCCATGCCGAAGGCTATGCGGCGGGCGAGATGAAGCATGGCCCGATCGCGCTGATCGACAAAGATATGCCGGTGGTGGTCTTGGCGCCTCGAGACCGATTGTACGACAAGACGGTCAGCAACCTCATGGAAGTGAAAGCGCGGCACGCGCCGGTGATTGCCTTTGTGGCTGAAGGAGAGCGGGAGCTCGGCAAGATCGCGGATGCGGTGTTTACCGTTCCTGACACCCATCCGCTGATCTCACCGATTTTGTTTACCATTCCGCTTCAACTCCTCGCGTATCATATTGCCGTCTTGCGCGGGGCGGATGTGGATCAGCCGAGGAATCTGGCGAAGAGCGTGACGGTAGAATAGACGGATGTTGAAAATGGCCTCCAGCGGCGTTCTCGGTCGCCCCTCTCCCTGCGAGGTATCCCAGAGGGTGCCCCTCAGTCGCGGGACTCCCTGCGGCCTTGCTGGAAGACCATTTTGAACATCCCAGGGGAAGGAAAAAGAGAACGAGATGGAGATTACGCAGCAGGATGTCGAGAAGGTGGCGCAGTTGGCGCGATTGGCGGTGAGTGTTGCTGAAAAAGAGACCTTTGCCAAACAGTTGACCCAAATTCTCGCGCATGTCGATACGCTGAATCAGTATGACACGACGGGAATCGAACCGACTACCACGGTCATGGGGCATGTGAATGTGTTTCGTGAAGACCTGGTGCGTCCGTCACTGTCTTCGGAGAAGGCGTTGGCGAATGCGCCGGAGCGCGAAGCGGACGGGTTTGTTGTGCCTAAAATTCTAGAGGAGCGTTAATCGTCAGAGAGCCGACTCGCACGTTGACAACAACGCAGCTACACAGCGATTGACGAAGAACGGGAAGATACATGTTTCGACAAATGTTACGTTCGAAAATTCACCGTGCCACAGTGACAGGGGCGCATCTCGAGTATGAAGGCAGCTTGACGATCGATCAAGACTTGATGGAGGCGGCCGGGATCCTTCCCTATGAGGCGATTGTCTGCTCGAACTTGAATAACGGCGAGCGATTCATGACCTATGCGATCAACGGTGCGCGCGGGAAGGGGGAGATTATTTTGAACGGGCCCACCGCACGAAAGGCGGCGGTCGGGGATCAGATCATCATTTTCTGTTACGAGTATTACGGCGAAGAAGAGATCAAAAAACACATCCCTAAGATTGTTCGGGTGAATGAGAAAAATCGAATTGTGGCGGTGAGTTGATATGTCGCAGATAGGCTGATTGCTGAGGCGTCGTGTCGGCCCGTACTCATCTCACCAGTCGGGAACGAGAGGTTCATGTCCCTTCATAAACTAACCCTCTGTGAACTGCAGAAACAATTTCAGGCAGGGGAAGTGACGGCGACGGAAATCGTACGTGCGTACTTCTTGCGCATCGGCCAGGTTGAGCCAAAAGTGAAGGCTTTTGTCACGCAGGCGAAAGACTCGGCGTTCATGGATGCGGACGTCTTGGACCGCAAACTCAAGGGATGGAGGAAGACTCAGCCGCTCACCGGAATGCCTCTTGCCATCAAGGATAATATCTGTACGGACGGGGTCTCTACGACCTGTAGCTCGCGCATGTTGCAGAACTTCGTTCCGCCGTACGACGCGACGGTGGTCGCCAAGTTGCGTGCGCAGGAGTACATCTTGTTGGGCAAGACGAATTTAGATGAGTTCGCGATGGGATCATCAACGGAAAACTCCGCGTTCGGTCCCAGCAGGAATCCTTGGAACTTGCACTGTGTGCCGGGCGGATCAAGCGGCGGATCTGCGGCCGCGGTGGCGGCAGAGGAATGTGTGGCGGCGCTTGGATCAGACACCGGCGGGTCCATCAGGCAGCCGGCGGCCTTCTGTGGCGTGGTCGGGCTGAAGCCGACATATGGACGGGTCTCGCGGTATGGGTTGGTTGCGTTTGCCTCCTCGCTGGATCAAATCGGGCCGATCACGAGAAATGTATCCGATGCGGCGTTTCTCCTGCAGGCCATTGCGGGTCATGATCCGATGGATTCGACGTCGGTCGACCGCCCTGTTCCGGATTACATGAAAGCGTTGCAAAAACGGGATCTCAAGGCTCTGAAGGTCGGTGTGCCGGTTGAGTTTTTTGCCGAAGGACTCGATCCGGATGTTGAGCAGTCGGTGCGAGCGGCGATCGGGGAGCTGAAGCATCTTGGAGCGGAGATCAAGGAAATCCGTCTGCCGAGGACCGACGCAGCCGTGGCGGTGTACTATGTGATTGCCACGGCGGAAGCCAGCTCGAATCTTGCTCGTTTCGATGGAGTGAAATTCGGTTTTCGTGCGAAGGAGACAAAAGATCTTCTCGAACTCTACATGAAAACACGACAGGAAGGGTTTGGTCCTGAGGTGAAACGTCGAATCATGCTGGGGACCTATGTGCTCAGTGCCGGGTACTATGATGCCTACTATGGGAAGGCCCAAGCCGTACGAACGTTGGTCTGTCAGGATTTCAACGCCGCCTTCAAGGACGTGGATCTGATTGTGACTCCGTCGACGCCAACGCCGGCCTTCAGACTCGGTGAAAAGAGCGAAGATCCGTTGCAGATGTATCTCTCCGATATTTTTACGATCTCGGTCAATTTGGCCGGTTTGCCGGCGATCGCCTTGCCCTGCGGATTCAGCAAGGAGGGACTTCCGATCGGACTGCAACTGATCGGGCGTGCGTTTGAAGAAGAGACGATACTTCGAGCGGCTCATGCCTATGAACAATCGACCCAATGGCATCTTAAGAAACCGACGATGCGGTGATGGTTATCAGGAAACTAGAGGAGTGAGGACAGACCTACGAGATGACTGAGCAGGAGGGTTGACAATAATGACAATCGTCGAAATCGCTGCACTTCTTGTGGCCGTGGTGTTCGCCGTGCTGGTCGGGTATCTCGTGCCGGTATTAATGCAGGTTCGTAAAACGGTGGCCGAGTCCGAACAGCTCCTCTCGAAGCTGAACGCCGAGATGCCGGCCCTCGTGGCAGAATTGCGTGCGGTGAGCCAGAACTTAAACGATGTGACAAATCAGGCCCGCGAGGGTGTCGAGCATGCAGCGGTCTTGCTCCATGCGGTGGGTGAAGTCGGCGAGTCCGTGCAGCAAGTCCATAACATCGTTCGTGGGTCAGGTGGGACGCTGTTGAATAATGTGGCGAGCATGGTTGCAGGCTTCAAAGCAGCCTCTCACGTTGTGCGGGAACGAATGAGACCGGAAGGAGGGACACACAATGGCGGATGAACGAGGAACATCAGCGGCGGTCTTTTTGGCTTTTCTGAGCGGGGCAGCGATGGGTGCGGTTGCGGCTTTGTTGTTGGCGCCTCAATCAGGGAGCGAATCACGTGATCGACTCCGAGGGTATGCCCTTCGCGCGGAACATGATCTTCGAGATCTTGCTGGGCGGGCCGGTGAGGTATTTGAAGACGTCGTCGATCAGGGCAAGGAGTTTGTCGAAACGAAGCAGTCGGTTCTGCGAGAAGCCTTCGATGCCGGACGTGAAGCGATGAGGCGCGAACGCGGTCGCACTTCAGATGAGGGGCCTGATCGAGGATGATTTTTGAGACGGTCATCGGCGTGGAGGTCCACGCACAACTACGGACCAACTCCAAGATGTTCTGTGGGTGCGGCACGACATTCGGGATGTCGGCCAACAGTCAAACCTGCCCGGTCTGTCTTGGTTTGCCAGGCAGCTTGCCGGTCATCAATCGGATGGCAGTGGAAATGGCGGTTCGTGCCGGCTTGGCGCTGAACTGTACGATCACAGCGAGTAATCGATTCGCGAGAAAGAACTATTTCTACCCCGATTTACCTAAGGGCTATCAGATTTCCCAATATGAGGCCCCGATTTGTGAGCATGGGTGGATTGAGATCCGTGATGGTGGCGAGATTAAACGAATCCGCATCCGTCGTGCGCATTTGGAAGAGGATGCCGGGAAAAACATCCATGAGACCGGTACTAGTGGGAGCCGGGTCGATCTAAACCGCGCCGGCACGCCGCTGCTGGAGATCGTGACGGAACCGGACATGCATTCGGCTGACGAGGTGGTGGCCTATCTCAAAGGGCTGCGAGACATCCTCATGTACCTTGACGTCTGTGACGGCAACATGGACGAGGGGAGCTTTCGATGTGAGCCGAACTTGTCGTTGCGTCCGTCGGGGCAAAAGGAGTTCGGGACCAAAGTCGAGCTGAAGAATATCAACTCCTTCAAGTATGTGAAGGATGCGGTCGAGTATGAGATCAAACGGCAGACCAAGGTGTTGAATGAGGGAGGCAAAATTCGCCAGGAAACGAGGCTCTGGAATATCGAACGTGGGGAAACGGCGGTCATGCGTTCAAAAGAAGAAGCCCATGACTACCGCTATTTCCCTGATCCGGATCTGGTGCCGTTGAAGTTGGATGAAGCGTGGATCAATGGATTCCGTGCCAGCCAGCCCGAACTGCCGGCCGTGCGGACAACGCGATTCGTTTCGGACTATGGGTTGCCTGAATATGACGCCACCATCCTGACGGCTTCGAAAGGCATGGCGGACTACTTTGAAGTATGTGTAGAGCGGTTCCCTCAACCCAAGACCGTGAGTAATTGGGTGATGGGAGAGTTGATGCGGGAGTTGAACAACTCCGGGACGGATATTTCAGCATCGCCGGTCGCTCCGGAACGGCTGGTGAGCCTGTTGCAGATGGTGGACAAAGGGACCATCAGTTTGAAGGTCGCTCGTGAAATCTTTCCAGAACTCTACAGCAGCGGGAAGGCTCCCGAACAGATTGTGCAAGAGAAGGGGCTGACGCAGGTCTCTGACGAAGGGGCGTTGGAAAAGATCATCGAAGAGGTCCTCAGCAAGAATCCTGGGCAGGTTGCGCAGTTCAAAGTGGGAAAACAACAAGTATTGGGATTTTTAGTCGGGCAGGTAATGAAGACGAGCGGGGGAAAAGCGAATCCGGGGAAGGTGAATGAGTTGTTGAGGAAGAAACTGGGGTGAGGGATAACCTGACAACTGGATCGGAGAGATTATGAGCGCAATTAGAGAAATCAGGGGTAGGCAGATCATTGATTCACGGGGCAATCCGACGATTGAAGCCGAAGTGACGCTCGAAAGCGGCGCGAAGGGGCGGGCGGCTGTGCCATCCGGTGCGTCAACGGGAGAAAAAGAAGCGATCGAACTCCGCGATGGTGACAAGAAGCGGTGGATGGGGAAGGGTGTTTCAAAGGCGGTCGCGAATATCAACAAGGTCCTTGCCCTGGAATTGCTTGGGAAGGAAGCCTTCGATCAGGCCGGCATCGATCGGGCCATGATTGCCTTGGATGGGACGAAGACCAAAAGCAAACTAGGAGCCAACGCGATTTTGGGTGTTTCGTTGGCCGTCGCGAAAGCGTCGGCCAATGAAACGGGACAGCCGCTCTATCGTTATCTCGGCGGGGCGAATGCCCGCGTGCTTCCCGTGCCGCTCATGAACATCATCAACGGCGGCGCCCATGCCGATAATCGCTTGGACCTCCAAGAGTTCATGATCATGCCGGTCGGTGCCAGCCGATTCAGCGAAGCCCTCCGCATGGCTACCGAGGTCTTTCATTCGTTGAAGGCCCTCTTAAAGAAGAAGGGGCTCAACACGGCCGTGGGGGATGAAGGTGGGTTCGCCCCGGATCTGCAATCGAACGAAGAAGCGCTGAGCCTGATTTCACAATCAATAGAAGATGCTGGCTATAAGATTGGGCGAGATATTGCTTTGGCATTGGACTGCGCGGCGAGTGAATTCTATGACAAGGGACGGTATGTGCTTGAAGCGGAAAAGAATCCGGAGCGTTCGTCGGATGAGATGATCAGCTATTACGGCAAGCTTCTGGATCGGTATCCGATCCTCTCCATTGAAGACGGGTTGAGTGAATTGGATTGGAAGGGCTGGAAAGTCTTTACGGAGAAGCTGGGGAAGCGGGTGCAGCTTGTCGGGGACGACATCTTCGTGACCAACGTCGAAATCTTTTCGAAGGGCATCAAGGAGGGAATCGGGAATTCGATTTTGATCAAGCTCAATCAGATCGGGACCCTGACGGAAACCTTGGATGCGATCGAACTTGCGAAGCGTTCGGGCTATACGGCGATCATTTCACATCGGTCCGGTGAAACCGAAGATACCACGATTGCGGACGTGGCGGTTGCGACGAACAGCGGATTGATCAAGACCGGATCTTTATCCCGCACGGATCGTGTGGCGAAATATAACCAATTGCTCAGAATCGAAGAAGAGCTGGGAGCCGTGGCGCTCTATCGTGGTCGAGAAGCTGTGCAGGCCGGAGCCTAGCTGGTTCCGTCGGCGGTGGATGAACAGATGAGTATCAAACAGAATCGTGGACGGCAGTGGCTGGAATGGCGACAGCGCGTCTTTGTTGTCCTGCAGGTGATCGGCGCTGGTGGTTGTGTGTGGCTATTCGTGGCGTTGTTTTCGGGAGACATGGGCCTGACTCGGTATCTCTCCATGCGTGCTCATGCATGGAACCTGGAACAAGAACTCTCAGCCCTACGTCGAGAAAATACCATGTTGCAACACGATATCACTCGTCTCCAGCATGACCCTGCAAAAATCGAGCAGTTGGCTCGAGAACAGTTGGGGTATGTGCGTAAGGGAGAGACGGTGTATCAGTTGGCACCAGACCCTGACAAGAAACTGGAGTCTTTATCAAAGCCATGAAATTCGGAACGGTAGCGATTATCGGACGGTCCAACGTCGGCAAATCGACGTTGCTCAATTGCCTGTTGGGTGAAAAAATCTCGATCGTGTCGAGTAAACCTCAGACCACTAGGACCCGCATTATGGGCATCGTGCATGCGGAAGGGGCACAAATTGCCTTTCTCGATACGCCGGGGCTTCATAAACCTGAGCATTTGCTCAATCGGCGAATGTTGCGGACGGCCGTGGAGACTTTAGAAGATGCGGATTTGCTGTACATGCTGATGGATGCGACCAGTCTGCCGGGTCCGGGAGATCTGACGGCGATCAAGCATATGAAGGAGGCGCTGGCTAAGCGGCCGCGTCCGGTCATTCTTGTTATCACGAAGATCGATCTTGTCAACAAGCAGAAGTTGCTCCCGACTCTAGAGCGGTACGGCAAACTCTTCCCATGGACGGAGATCGTGCCGGTTTCTGCCAAGGGCGACGACAATGTTGATCGGTTGCTGGCTGTAACGGTTCCCTATCTTCCGTCGGCAGAAGGAGCTTACGGCGATGACGTGGTGACGGATCAGACCATGAGAACGCTGGCGGCTGAGATGATTCGTGAGAAGGTGCTGCAAGAGACTGAAGAGGAGGTGCCCTATGCGGTTGCAGTCGAGATCGATGAATTCGTCGAGCAGGGCAAACTCGCGAAGATTCGGGCATCGATTTTGGTGGAGCGAGAGACGCAGAAGGGCATCCTGATAGGCAAACATGGAGAGCGTTTGAAATTGATCGGCACGCAGGCCAGGCTGGATATGGAACGGCTGTTCGGAATGAAAGTGTTTCTGGAGCTGTGGGTGAAGGTCAGAAAATCCTGGCGCGAAGATGAGCAGACATTGGTGCAGTTGGGGTACTAAGGAATGATGCAGCCGACGGAACGATCGATAGAGTCGCAGGCACCGGACCAGCGCCCCCACCAGTCCGAACGTGATGTGCTGCGCGAACTCTTGCGTGATCAGACCGAACGTGGGCAGACAAAATCGGACATTGTGATCCAGTCTGTGCAGAAGCTGCTGCGACGCGGCGCCATCACGAACCTCTCCAAGATGCTGGGGCGTATGCACCCCGCGGACATTGCCAAAGTCGTGACCCATCTTTCCTCTCCGAAAGAAAAACGAGAGATCTTCGAGCTGGTCCGTGGGGAAGGCAAGCGTGGGCAGGCGCTCAGTGAACTCGACGGCGAAAGCATCCAACAAGTACTCGCAGATCTGTTGCATTCCGACATCGCGTGGCTCTTGAAAGACCTCGGTCCTGACGACGTGGCGTACATTCTTGGATTTCTTCCCGAAGAGCGCAGCAAAGAAATCCTTGCCTTGATGAAGACCGAAGACTCGACCGAGGTTGCCGACATCCTTAAATATCCAAAGGATACGGCAGGTGCGATCATGACCACGGAGTTTTTTTCCTTGCCGGAGGATGCCACGGCACAGGAGGCGATCTGTCGGTTACAGCAAGCTACCGATGCGGAGATGGTGTTCTATATTTATGTGACGGATAAGGATGATCATCTGGTTGGTGTCCTCTCGCTCCGACAGCTGATCACGGTCCCTCCGACGACGCCACTAAAAAATATCATGACTCGAGAGGCGATGAGCGTGGCGATCGACATGGATCAAGAAGAGGTCGCGCGCCAGGTGGCCAGCTATAACTTACTGGCGATTCCGGTGGTGGAACGGGACGGCAAACTTGTGGGCATCATCACGGTCGATGATGTGGTCGATGTCATCCGAGAAGAAGCGACCGAAGATATGTTGAAAATGGCCGGGGCCATTGAAGAAGACACGGGTTTAAAGCCTTCGAGCTTCGGTTCGGCAAAACTGCGGTTGCCATGGCTCTTTACCAACCTTGTCGGTAGTCTCCTGTCCGGTGCGATCCTCTGGTATTTCCGCTATACGATCCAGGAGGTGGTGGCGATCGTGAGTTTTATTCCTGTGATTGCGGCGATGGGTGGGAATGTGGGGTTGCAGTCCTCGACACTGATTATTCGGGGGTTGGCCACCGGCTCTGTGGAGCTCACTCATGTATGGCCTGTCTTTTTTCGTGAAGTGAAGATCGGCTTGGTCATGGGGGTGGCCTGTGGTGTGACGCTGACACTGGTCGCCTGGGTTTTGCATCAAGGGTTTTTAGGTATGGTTCTTGGGGCTTCGCTGGTCATTGCATTTCTGGTGTCGACCAGCATGGCGACGATTATGCCGATTCTTCTCAAACGAGTGGGGGTCGATCCGGCTGTTGCGGCCGGCCCTTTTGTCACGACAGCGAACGACATCACCGGTATTACAATCTATCTCACATTAGCCACTCTTTTCTTGGAGTATCTCCGGTGACACGGACTGGAGCATCTCTGCGCCTCTGTCGCAGTTGGGAATGGAGAGAGTCGTGCCTCTGGTAAAAACGACGGCGATCATTTTGCGGAGTCGCAAGTGGGGCGATGCCGATCGAATCGTTACCGTGTACTCTAAGAGTCTTGGCAAAATCAGAGGGGTCGCCCGTGGTGCCCGCCGTCAGAAAAGCCGCTTCGGCGCCGCGATCGAACCATTTAGCGTGTGTCGTCTGAATTTGTTTGAAAAAACAGGGGACTCCCTGTTTCGTATTTCGCAGGTAGATTTGGTCCGGTCTTCTCAAAGATTGCGGGAAGATCTTGCTTTGATGGCATCGGCGGCGCGAATGGTCAATGTCGTCGCCGCGATCACTCCGGATGGAGATCCGGACCCGCTTTTGTTTGATAGCTTGGAGCAGGGCCTCGCCTTGCTCCAGGAAAGTGACGACCCGACCTTTACGGCACTCCTGTTTCAGATCAGATTGTTGGGGTTGACGGGATTTCGACCGCAGACCGATCATTGTGCCGCCTGTGGGAAGACACATTTCGTCGGGGATCCTCAATTTTCTCCGATTGCCGGGGGCCTCGTGTGTCTGATCTGTGCCGCCCGTCAACGCGTTCGATGTGTTGCATTTTCACGAGGCAGCTTGTTGTTTCTCCAGCAAGCCATTCGGCTGGCGCCTACGATGCTCACGCGGTTGCGAGCGACGGGGCAAGTACGGAATGAGGTGGAGGAGGCGATTGAGGGGTACGTCACGGTTGTGGCCGGGAAACGGTTACCACCGGTTGACTTCCTGTCGCTCGCATTGCCAGGATAAGCAAGATTATGAGGGATGAACACATGACAGTCACTGCTCTGGAGCCACGAGATATGGAGTGGCTCGACAAGGGAGTGTTGGGAATCCAGTGGAGCGATGGCCATAAGGGGATATATTCGGTTCGTTCTCTCCGCCAGCACTGTCCCTGTGCGGCCTGTGTCGATGAGTGGACAGGTGAGCGGCGTCTTAAGTCAGAGGATGTTCCGATCTTGATTATGCTCCAGGACATCGAGTCGGTGGGGCGTTATGCGTTTCAGTTCAAATGGAGCGACGGCCATGATACCGGTATCTATTCGTATGCATTGTTACGGCAATTGTGTCAGTGCGACGTCTGTCAACCGGTGAAACCAGTTGAACAAAAATCCAGACGGCTTATGTAAGGCGAGGATACAACGTGGCCAACATTTTCCTTGTCCTGACAACGGTGGTACGGTGCTTGTGCGGAGTGTTGGTGCTTGGATTGATCGCAGGCTGCAAGAGCTTGCCGACGCTGGAGCAGCAAGAGCAGTTGGTGCAAGCCAATAATCTCGTGCTGGATCAAATCACTACTAGGGCAGTGGTAAACGCCTGGGGGAAACCGCCGCTTTATCACAGTGAGTTCAGCCATTTTTTCGTGATGCCGGACTTCAGCGTGATTCCTCGATCACGCGTGGCAACAGGAGAGGCTCCGCGGGGGTGGAAGGCTGGTGTGCATGCGGGCGAAGGAGTGTATTTCGCATACCCCGATCGCGGTTGGCTCCTGGTATTTCTCGATGATCGCCTTGTCTACAAGGAAGAACTCAAAGGCGAGGAGTTGTATGCCCTTGCAAAATCCTGGGCCTATGAGGATCGATTCAAGACCCGGCTTGATGACGCTTCCCGGCCCTAGATTTTCCACCGAATACCTGCATGATACAAGCGTCAGGAGATAGTTTGAATATTGTGATGGCAGCTTCCGAAGCTGTTCCGTATGCCAAAACGGGTGGATTGGCCGATGTGGTCGGCGCATTGTCGATCGAGCTGACGAAGTTGGGACATCATGTGACATTAGTGATGCCGGATTATCGAGGTCGAGCGATCGGAGAATCTCGTCAATCGGCCATGCGACTCTCTATTCCGGTGGATGGGAAGCCTATTGATGTCACGGTAGAAGAAGAGAACATATCGGTGACAGGCACATTGCATCGGTTGAGAGTGCTGTTTGTGCGGTACGATCCGTTCTTTGATCGCCCGGGTCTCTACCAACAAGACCATCAGGACTATCCGGACAACCTGGATCGGTTTGTCCTATTCTGTCGTGCAGTCCTCGAAATAGTACGTGGTTTGATCGAAGCACGAAGGGAGAAGGTTGATGTGCTGCACTTGCACGATTGGCAGACGGCACTATGCGCGGTGTATCTGAAAGCTCTTCCTCATGAGTATAGGGGATTCGATCAGCTGAAAGTGCTCTTGACCCTGCATAACATGGGATATCAAGGAATCTTCCCTGGCCAGCAGTTTGTGAAGACGGGGCTTCCCACATCGCTGTTTTCTCCGAGCAGCCTTGAGTTCTACGGGTCGGTGAATTGTCTGAAGGGTGGCATCATCTTTTCGGATGTTGTTTCCACCGTGAGTCCTACTTATGCGAAGGAGATCATGACCGCAGAGTATGGATGCGGTCTTGAAGGTGTACTGGCAAGCCGTGCGGATGGTGTTAAAGGAATTGTTAACGGAATCGATGTCGCTCTCTGGAATCCAGAGAGCGACCCCTACCTGCCGGCGCAGTATACGGTTGCTGATTTGTCGGGGAAGCAAGCATGCAAGCGAGTGCTACAACGGGAGCTTGGACTACCAAATCGTGATGTTCCCTTGTTGGCTGTGATCGGCCGGCTGACTTTCCAGAAGGGCTTCGATCTCTTGTTGGATGTGATTCCCGAGCTTATGTCTTTGGATCTGCAAATTGTCGTACTGGGAACTGGAGATCACCATTTAGAACAACAATTTACTGCAGTCAAAGCTAGATATCCCGATCAAATCGGCCTATGTCTTGGCTTTGATGAAGGGATGGCGCATCGCATTGAAGCTGGCTCCGACATATTAATTATGCCGTCTCGCTATGAACCATGTGGATTAAGTCAGCTCTATAGCCTTCGGTACGGCACCGTACCTATTGTGCGCCGTACCGGAGGATTGGCGTTCCCTTTCGACCTTCAACGGTCAAATCTAGGTGTGCAACTGGGTTTCATTTCATTGATGCTTCGACGGACTCTCTCCTCTCGGCGCTCTTACTCTCGCTTCATGTGTACAAAGAACGGCAGACATGGCAATCCTTGATCTACACGGGAATGAAGGTGCCATCAGCGATTGCGATAGGGGCAGAAGAGTCGTCGGCTTCTCCAGAATGGCGGCCGTTGCCCCGCTGACCATCAGTCATGAATAATCTCGGCTAGGCCCACGCTGGGAGCAGGGTGGCCAGCCGTTTCAGATTCAGCAGCCAGCCCATGAGATAGGCCTCGTCTCGGACCTGCAGGAGTCCTCGCCGCTGAAAGCGCCGGAAGCCGTGCCAGCATTTTGCCTCGCCCCAGAGTTCTTCGATCTTTTTCCGGGCCCGTTGTGAAAGCTGGTAGCCCACCGTCCGACTCAGTCGTCGTACCCGCCGATGCACCGCCTCCCATCCCGTCGTCTTGGCCGCAATGTGGGGGAGGATCCGTCGTTTGAAGAGCGCCGTCAGGAACGGCTTCGCAAAATACCCTTTATCCGCGCCCACGGTCTGAATCCGAAGATCGTGTGTGGCATGAAACCGGTCGAGCAACGTCCGCCCGCCGTCCGTCTCTGAAGCCGGCCCACGAAATGACTCCACATTGATGCCGAGCAACAGCCGATGCCGATTCTCCATCAGGCCGTTCACCGTATAGCCGACGATCGCTGCGGTCCCATTCCCCTTGTTGGCCAGCTTGGCGTCGGGATCGGTCGTCGAGCGATGCGTCTGATTGGAACGCCGCTCCCCACGAAACGTGACCGTGGGATTTCCCGGATCGTGAGCCTGCTCTGGCCCCGCATCCAGGGACCGAATCCGCTGCTTGTACTCCTCCGGCTTCAGAAAGACCTCCAGGGGGACGAAGCTCTTGTGCGACGCATTCGCCTGGACTAGCGTGCCATCCAGCGTGGTATGGGGTGAGACCAGCTTCTGTTTGATCGCGAGCGTCACCGTCTCATCAAACAACCGCTCAAGCAGCCCGCTCTTGGTAAACCGCCGCTTCCGATTCTGTGAAAACGTGGAGTGGTCCCAGGGCATCTGATCTAAATCCAGTCCTACAAACCAGCGCAACACCAGATTGCCCGTCAGCTCGCGTACCAAGGCTCGTTCCGAGGTCACCCCCAGCAGATACCCGCCCAGGAGGGCCAGAAACAGTTGCTCCGGTGGAATCGATGGGCGGCCAGTGTCGGCATACAACGGCGCGCAGAGCTGTCGAATCCGCGCCGTATCGATCAAGGGCCGGATCTTCCGCATCGGATGATCGGCGGTCACATACTGCTCTAACCTGATGTGGTAGAACATCGACGGCTGGGGATCGGCGGTGCCCATCATAGGGGAGGTCCTCCTGATGGAGAATCCTCTTAGCATATCTACCGTGAATGCGGGAGAGGGTTTGTCAACAGCCTGCTAGTATTCTGTCTTCTTCTCTCTCGGTGTAATCCTAGTGGTGTCGACAGGCACACGTCGGTATGCTTGTCATGACTAGCTCAGATCGGTTGGAGTGACTGTCCACAGATGGTGCAATTTCAACCGTGGGGAGGGATCGTAGGCAGTCGCGGCGCAGTCTTTCCTACACCGGCACGGATTCTACGGAGGACTGCATCAGAATGTGGTCGATGTCGAACGCATCCAGCACTTCTTTTGCCAACAGTGCTTCAGCCAGGGCTGTTAAGCTGGCCATGTGTTGGGTCAACATTCGCCTGGCTCGCTCATAGTTATCGGTGACAAGCCGCTTCACCTCGAGATCGATCTCCACCGCGACTCGCTCACTCATATCCCGTTTGGTGGCCAAGTTCAGACCCAGGAATACCGCATCGTTCTTCTGTCCGAACGTCAACGGCCCCAAGTTGTCGCTCATTCCCCACTCACAGACCATCTTGCGAGCGAGATCCGTCGCCTGTTCGAGATCGTTCCCCGCGCCGGTGGTCAGGTGGTTGAACACGAGCTCTTCCCCCACTCGGCCGCCCATCAGGACGGCCAGTCTGTTGCACAAGAATTCTTTCGTGTAGCTGTGCCGCTCTTCAGTCGGCAACTGCATTGTAACACCCAGCGCCTGCCCGCGCGGAATGATGCTGACCTTGTGCACTGGATCCGTCCCTGGCAAGAGTTTAGCCATCAGAGCGTGCCCAGCCTCATGATACGCCGTGACCCGCTTCTCCTCCTCGGTCAGAATCATGCTCTTGCGCTCAGCCCCCATGAGGATCTTGTCTTTCGCCATCTCGAAGTCCACAGTGCCTACTTCCGTTTTATTTTGACGAGCCGCCCACAATGCGGCCTCGTTGACCAGATTCTCGAGGTCGGCCCCTGAGAATCCCGGCGTCCCGCGCGCAATGTTGGCCAACTCTACATTACCGGCCATCGGCACCCTTTTCGTATGGACCTTGAGAATCTCTGCCCGGCCACGAAGGTCAGGCAGATCGACCACGACCTGACGATCAAAGCGCCCTGGTCGTAGCAGCGCAGGGTCCAGGACATCCGGGCGATTGGTTGCCGCCACCAAGATCACGCCTTCCGTCGTATTGAAGCCGTCCATTTCGACGAGCAATTGATTCAGCGTTTGCTCCCGCTCGTCATGGCCGCCACCAAGCCCCGCCCCTCGCAGGCGACCAACCGCATCGATCTCATCGATGAAAATGATGCAGGGTGCATGTTTCTTCCCCTGCTCAAACAGGTCGCGCACCCGTGACGCCCCGACTCCCACAACCATCTCCACGAAATCCGACCCGCTGATGCTGAAGAAGGGAACACCGGCCTCACCCGCGACCGCTTTCGCTAACAATGTCTTCCCTGTTCCAGGTGGGCCGATTATCAGTACCCCCTTGGGAATGCGGTCACCGAGCCGCTGAAACTTGCGAGGTTCCTTCAAGAACTCGATGATCTCCTGAACATCGTTTTTGGCCTCATCGACACCAGCCACGTCGGCAAAGGTGATCTTCTTGTGCTCCTCCGTCAGCATTCATACCCGGCTTTTTCCGAACGATAAGGGACTATTCTCACCGGCCTGCATCCGGCGCATGAAGAACAGAACGAGTACAAGAAACAGAATAAAGGGGCCCCATGAGTAGAGAAGCGTGAGATACCAGGGGGTCTCCCCGGACGGCTTCACTTCGATCTGGACTCCTTTTTCACGCAGCACCTTGACCATCTCAGGATCATCAGCCGCATAGGTGCGAATCCGCGTGTGGTCCTTCAGGACTCCGCTGATGTACTGGCCCCGGATGGTAACTTTGTCCAAGGCACTTTGTTCCAGCTTCGCCATGAACTCGCTGAAGATGACTTCTTCTTCCGGCGCCTGCGTCGGTACCGCAAACATATTAAAGAGTACTGCCATGAACAAGCCGACCATTCCCCACAACAGGAGGGTTTTTACAATGGAACTCATGACTTCCCCCGTGCTTTGTTACGCATCCCACCCACTGAGCGCATACCTTGGCCTCGAACTACTTCTGACTTTCAGATCC
This sequence comes from Nitrospira sp., assembly GCA_015903995.1. Lineage (GTDB taxonomy): Bacteria > Nitrospirota > Nitrospiria > Nitrospirales > Nitrospiraceae > Nitrospira_D. The sequence goes on along the minus strand of JABMDK010000014.1, from coordinate 3,799 downwards.
TGTGCGAGAGGCGGTCTCCACATCTTGCGCCAGTCTCTCGTCTACTGTTGCGATGTGCCGTAATCCATTCCACGCTCTTCATTCTTCACCTTACCAATAGTCCGCTCCTTACGCAAAGCCGATCCAGTACAGTTTGACGGTAACTCATGACTCACGAACAATGTGAGCCAGGGTCCTTTTGTCTTTCCCCTAGGCTTTCTCCTAGTTCTCTTTCGACAACCAAACTCATATATTGTGTTTTCGCAACTGTGAAGGGTGTGTCATGCATGAGATATCCTACATCAGCAGCCTACGCCTTACATGATCACCGATGATGACGAAGAAGTCGGGAACGTGTTGGGATCCGCATGCACACAGGCTAAGCGTGGCCGGCGGGAGATCGAAACCATGGAGGATCCGATGATCCGAGACAAGAACCAACTCTTCCGGCTGCCATTGGTGGCGATCACCTTCGTCCTTGTTCTCGGTGCGCTCTCGATGATCTGGCCCGGCATCATCGCCCTATTTTTCGGTGTGCTACTGCTCCTTCAATCTTGCTGCGTCGAGCAGGAGATCGCGGTGTTGTCGTGGGCTGAGGTCAGTCATTTGCCGATGGCCTCCGCCTCTTTTCGGCGACCGGGTCTTGCGTCGCTTCTTCCGTGATGAGTTCGAGCGGCGCGTTGGTCGGTCGAGAGAATTCCAATAGGAAGAGCTGGGCGGTGTAGCAATCAGGCACGCGACATTGGCAACCGCTGGATTTGCTGGATACGGGAGGCTGGCTCTTTGGGCTTGTCTCCCAGTGGTAGCCGATTCGTCAGGAACCGTCAGGAATAATGCGGGCTCATCCAGCAGGACCGACCATCCGAGTCCCTCCGTTCGCCTGAGGATAACCATTATATACACGGGAACCACAAGAGGTCATGCCTACACCGCAGATCTTATTGGCAGATGATCATCCACACATCCTGTCGAACCTCCGTCGATTGGCGGATGCGGTGGGTGAGGTGGTCGCGGCAGTTTCCGACGGACAACGAATCGCTGCGTCTTCACCCGGATGTGGTGGTGTTGGATCTTATGATGCCGGGAGTCGATGGGCTTGAAGCGACGCGACTCCTTCAGCGAGACCTACCGGAATGCAAGGTAATCATTTGTACGATGCATACGCACTCTCGGTTGATCGAGGAGGCTTTTGCGGCTGGTGCGGTGGGGTTTGTGCGCAAGCAGTCAGCCCATGAGGATCTTGCGCCGGCTGTCCGTGCCGCATTGGCAGGTGAGACATTCGTCAGCCCCTCATTGGTGGACAGCGTCACACCGAGGTAGAAGGATGGCGATGAAGGACAACCCAAAGAAGAGTCGTAGTGTGCGAATGCCGAAGTGCCCACAAAGGATGGTGCGGAAATCCCGTTGACATCTGCAACAAACGGCCATCGCGCGCAGTAACGAAAATTATCAGCAAAGTTTTAGCGATTGGTAGGACGGTCCATGACTCCGGAGGTGTCGCGCTCGAAACGAGAACGATTCTTCCTTACCTCAACCACGAGAGGCAAGGTGTACGCGTAAGGATAGGAGGGATCATGTTCATGAAGCGCTCCTTATGGTTTCCAATCACTGTGTTCACGATTGCAACATTCTCTGGGTCGGGATTTTCCCAGGGGGGGCGGTTGAGCCGGATGCCGGTAAATTACCGGCAGATACCTCTGCATTGCCTGTCGCGACAGCGCAGGCTGAGAAAGCGACTGGTCAGGCGAGGGGCGATAAGCTGTCGAATGCGGTCAGCAGTGACTATGTGATCGGCGCCGAAGATGTCTTGGACATTACCGTCTGGAGGAATCCGGACCTATCAAGACAAGTGCAAGTACGTCCTGATGGGCGATTTTCAATGCCGATCATTCGCGATGTAGTAGCCGTAGGGAAAACGCCCACCAAATTGGCTGAAGAAATGACAAGCAGACTCAAAGAATATGTCCAAAACCCGGTTGTTGCGGTGACCTTGAAGGAGGTCAACAGCTCCAACATCTTTCTGCTCGGCGAGGTAACTAATCCCGGCAAGTATCCACTGAAAAGCAAAACGACGCTCTTGCAGGGAATTACCATCGCGGGAGGATTTAAGGAGACTGCGGCTAGAAATCAGATTGTCATTTTTCGGTTTACAGAAACGGCTCCAGGGCTGAAGCGATTCACAGCCAGTTATGACGATATTGTGCTTCGCAGCGGAATAGCGGATAACTTTGAACTGAAGTCTGGTGATACCCTCGTGATCCCAAGTGAATCAATGGTGGTCTTCCCCGGTCGGTAGCTAGATGGAAAATGATGGATGAGGGAAACAAAAGGGGCGGTCTGAGCTGGCCTGGGTTTCGTGGACACCGGATTAGGCCTCACTGATCCGCCGTTCGAACTCCAGAGGTCTTTGGCTGCTTGAAGACGGTGGGGTTGTTGCGCACGGTCAAACTCCGTGGCGTGCGGCCCACAGCGAGCTTTCACGGTGGGTCGCCATCCCCTCACGGATACGCGGTGACGGCTAGTGCAAATGGGTGTTGACTCCGCCTCTTGTGTGTTCGAGGGCAATTCCGATGAACGGTTTTTAGTGGATCACTACTCTCCGCAAGGCAATGAAGCGGTAGCGAACTGTGTCTACCAGGCTGTGAGAAAGGCCCTGTTCCCGGCAGTGTTTTCGGAATCGGAGGTTGGATCATGAGACGCGTCCTTGCGAAGGATCATGAGACAAGAGCGCTATGCATGCGCCCATATGACTGAACAATTCCGTCGTGGTCGCCGGGTTTTCTTTAGAAACCTTCAAGCATCCCGTAGGAGTACAGTGATGTCCGACTGGTCATTACCGCCGATGGGCATCGAGAGAGCAAGGAGACGATAGACAGCAAGGCTCTTTAGAAGGGAGGGTGTTATGCCATTCAGGAAGGTGCTTGCCGGATGGTTAGGTGTCATGCTGTGCGTGCTTGTGGCTTGGGGAACCGGCTTGGCCGGTAAGGAATCGGCCACGGTTCCCGTAGAAACCGTCGTGGATTACATTTATGCGGTGTTGGCCTCTGACCGGACTTTTTACACCGTTCACGTCGTGGAAGGGATGCAACGGCGTGGAGTGATCGAATCCTCAGAACGATGGCGCACTGAAAGTGCCCTGCCGCTGCCAGCTCAATTTTTCCAAGAATCATCGAGGTTAGCTGCATTGACCGGCGTCCAGGTTCAATACCGGCTGGTCAGCCTTCATCCGATCAACAAGCAAAGCGGACCAGCGACCGAGTTTGAGAAAAAAGGACTGGAGGCCGTCATGGCGGAGCCCGATCGTCCCTATAAGGGATTCGTCACGGAAGGAGGCAAACGACGCTTTGAAGCCTTGTACGCAGACCGTGCAGTTTCCGCTGTCTGCGTCACGTGTCATAATGCCCATCCGCAGAGCCCCAAGCGGGACTATCAGCTTAACGACGTGCTAGGAGCCGTCTCCATTTCCATTCCAGTTCGATAATGGACATGGCATCGCCTGAGCCATTGCGACCACTTTCTATTTGTCTCACACGGAGGAAGAGCGACTGAGAACTCGTCCTCGCCATTCCAAGGGGATGCTATTCGGCCCGATGCACTCCTGGCATAGAAAATTGATGAATGAGTGCATGATGAACTTCGCTCACGTACGCGTAAGCGCCGGCTGAACAACGAATATGAAGTACTATGGTACTTAAGGCGCTTCTCGTTATGACCATTGTGTTGCTCGACTTCCCGAACGTCGGCTGGGCCGAGGAGCCGGCGGAACGCTCTGAATGGGAAAAACGAGTGGTGCTGCGGGCTGGGCAAGAAATCCAGGGTG
>JABMDK010000139.1 GCA_015903995.1 Nitrospira sp. | reverse complement strand
GAGAGTTCTTGATCTGTAGTAACCCGCCCGACATCTCGATGACTTCGCCGTAGATGATACTGCCATCTTTCAATGTCACGACGTCCAGAACCGGAGCCGTAGCCTGTGGCGCCGAGGCCGAGTCATCAGCAGGAAAGGCAACGCTCACCGTAGCCGTTACCGACAAGACTGCGATCAGGACGACCGTCACCATAAACTGCCTCATTGATCCTCCTTCGTATGGCTAAGTATTGTCATAATGTTAGTCAGCCTTAGGGATATACCGCGTTTACAATGACACTGCAACAGATTGTTGGGACAACATCCGACCATGGACTTGCTTCCGTTCCCCATCAAATACGCGCACGCATGATCTCATTACTCAATGATCCGCCTCGCAACTCACCATGGAAAACCATATCGAGCATTACTCAATGATTGAGGCCTCTGACCTTCAGGCAACCAGACCGTCTCACTGCCGACCTGAAAGGCTTACAATATTAGTGGGAAAAGCTTTCAAGCCCATCCATGCTCTTTTCCAAGCACACATAGTACCGAGCCGCTTCGGATCTCCGGGATATCCTTAAACGTTTATATATCTTCTGCAGGCGAGTCGCCACAGCGCGAGGTTCAACATTGAGTATTTGCGCAATCTCCTTGTTCGTCTTGCCGGATGCCACCAAGGAAAGCACGTGACGATCGTCTTTCGAACAGCCAGTCTCGGCATTCCCCGGTGACTCCCAATTTCCATCCTGAAGCCACGTGATCACTTGCTGAGTCAAACGCTGGTCCGTGATCGCCTGACCTGTCGCGACGATCTCGATACTCTTCACAACCGCATCAGCGGCTGCAGTCTTTAAGAGATACCCCTGTGCTCCGGCCAGAATAGCGGCGTGTAATAGATTCTTGTCGTCATGCTGGGTGAAGAACAGAACGCCGATGTTCGGATGTGACTCGCGGATGGCTCTGCACATGTCAATTCCGTTTGCTCGACCAACTCGGACATCCAAGACAACGACGTCCGGCCTGCACATCCCTATCGATGCAAAGGCCTCGGCTTCGGTGCGTGCTGTGCCGACAACAACGATGCAACTGCTCTTTAGGAGGAACGTCTTCAGCCCCTGAAGCGTGAAGATGGAATTATCGATCAGCAGCACACGAACCGGTTCTCGTCTTCCAGTGAATGTGTCCATCCGGTCAACCCTGTTTCGTGAAAGTGCCAGAACTCAGCTGTGCTCAGCCCAGAGGAAACATGTCACCCATCGCGATCGACAGGTTGGCCCTTTCATATACACACATGGGTGATATCTGCCCTTGCCATTTCGCCATTGGGATTTCATCGGGCACGATACGACCCTAACCCTTCTTGCTTTTCTCACACATCCTCTCTCATGGTAAGCCGGCGTTCAGTGTGACGACGCCTCGGAACGGATTGCCTGACAGGTGCGAGTCCTTCGGTATATTGAGCCGCAAGATTTCTCAGCATCCTGATATTCACCATCGCCCCGCAATTCACACAGCGCCAGCGCAGCGCCCCCCGCCCTGCCGCCTGCTCTGCGAGATCTTCATCCGCACCCAGCTCCACAATCATCAATCCACCACATCGTTTACACCGCATCACACCATCCCTCCCAGCAATCTCTTTCCCGCTTCCCAAGACTTGGCTTCACGACGCGAGGAGCCCTTCCTCCGACCCATCCAGAGAGACTCTTCGAGATGCTGAATGGGGTCTCCTCTGCTGAGCTATTCCGGCACCTCCTGCGTTCGGACCGGCCCAGCCATACCAGAATCTGGGAAGACCTACTCGCGCCTGTACAGATGAGATCCTACGCCACACTGAGTCCGCCCACTTGATCATCGAGGCCGCCCTTGCGTGAGGAGCGTGAGTTCTACGGTTTGTGATCGATTACGACTGGACGGCCTCATGGAAAGGACCTCGGCGACCGGCTCATGCCCAGACGTGTTCAACACTCTGCAGAGATCGACAAAAAAATCGACGAACGCACCGATCAGTGCTTCTCGACAGGCCGGCTCCTGCATTCCCTTCATGTGCTCCCACTTGCCGTTGAGTCTTTGCATCACCACCAACCGCTGCGTTTCATTTCCAAATGCGGTTCAGTGGTCAGCAAGAACTCCTCTCCGTTCGGGCCTCCAACGAGCAGTCCTTGTGCAATCATTTCTTCATCCTCTCTCCAGCGGTTGCCGGTCAGGACTTCGTCGCATGACACCGTTGAATGCACGACCACCTGCGATCCACCGCTGAACCGATGAATCGGCACTTTCGGCAGAACGGCCCGTGACTCGTCAGGCTAGCCAAGGGTAGACTGACCATGATGCGCGTGAATCAGGAGCTTCTGCCGATTGGGTACACCGACCTTATCGAAAATGTTGGTCAGATGATGACGGACCGTACTATCAGCAATGGATAGGCGATAGGCGATCTCTTTGTTTGAGAGCCCCTGACCGACTAATGTGGTCACTTCCCGTTCGCGCTCGGTTAATGCGCCGAGCCACACAGGTCGGTGCGTTTCAAACTCAGCCGTCTTCTCAAAGGTTCCCCTCAGATCTTCCAAGAGCAGTCCCTTGCGTTCAAGATAGAAGCCGTTGTCAGGGGTAGGGTAGAGTGCCTTGATCACAGCTCGCACGACTTCAGGAGGCTGCACCTTTAAGATCACGCCATCGACGCCGCATTCAAATGCCTCGCGCATGCGTGCCTTGTTCTCAAACCCGCTCAATAAAACGATCTTGCATTTCGGAGCCGACGCCTTAATCTGTCTGAGACTGCCGATGATGTCTCGTTCGGTCTCCATATCAAGGATGACTACATCGGGGCATTTCTCCGGGAGCAGCACATCTGGTGTCATCCGCTGATGCGGTTGCACGAGGATCTGGCGGGTCTCGCCATTTCTGAACATCTCTTGCAATCCCAGCCTTACGACATACTGACTGCTGATAATCGCGATGGTGAGTGATGGAACGACTGTGCTGGTGCCAGTCATGAAGCCTCCTTAACCAAGGCGGACGACTGTGTGTGCCGTGATCCCCTGCAATCGCCCGTCACACCTGTAGCAATACTCCGATCCAAGGTGCCCTTGATCCCCGCATGCAAA
>JABMDK010000138.1 GCA_015903995.1 Nitrospira sp. | reverse complement strand
GCAAAGAGGGTGGTCAGTTGCGATTCGGTCGCTGCGTACGGCAATCCGCCGACGTATAATTTTGCACTCATAAACATATCTCCTTCCAGGTGTGATGATATGGCCGAGACTCGAGAAATAGTTTACGAGGGGAAGGAGAGGGCCGAAGACGCAACCAGGGAGGCGGCTTAGGTCAGGCTTCCGATCAGGTTTCTCGGTAACAACAACATCGGTGATGGGCCATTATGATCTCGTTTCATGCGAGGCCCTTCGCGATGAGACCCGTGCATCCTAGCAGATGGGGGAGTAAATAGCTATCCGGCGTCTCGCGTGAGCGGTATCCGTTCTGTGCTTTGAAGAGGAATCACTGGTTGCTCGATGATCGAGGCCCATGCCAGATCAGGTACGGCGGCTTTTTCATCGTCTCACCCGCGTTGGGGTAGAGGCGCAGGGTATAACTGTACGCCTGCTCTTGAGCGGTCAAGCATGTGGATGCAGAGAGGAGATGACTCGCGATGTTGCGGAAGTCCGTGCGATCGTCGGTCTCGACGACCGTATAGACTGAGCAGGAAAAGTCGCCGTCCTTCGAGCATTCCGTGCTGATCGCCAGATAGGATCCATCTGAAAACGTCATGAGTGGTTCTAGGTTCAGGCGGCTCATTACGACTCCTTTCGTCTCAGCCGATTGTGCGCTCAGGCAAAATCATGACGAGAGGCGGGACAGGGGTGGCCTGATGGCTGTCACACCAAACGTACCGTAGAAAGCCTGTGAAGGTATTGTGCCGTCCCTGGTCCAACTAAGCCGAGAAGCGGAGAGGGCACATGTGGTCAATAGAGCGGCGCTTGCGGCCCCCAGTGTAGACCAGCGAGATCCGGATCTTCGCCTTCTTGGGCCGGGCGATCCGGCTTGTTCGCTTTGCGCTCCACGCGGCGGGCTTCTTTGTCACGCTGTTTCTGCTGACGTGACTTTTCGCGATCTCTCTTTGCGGCTGTGGTTTTTCCTGGTCCTCCGATGATGTCCTCCTTTCGGGCGCGATAGGCCGATGCTTGGTTTACGACGAAGTAGGATTGCGTTTGCGGCCGGACAGAGATCGCTTGGCGCTTGCGCCTTGGCGTCCAGCCTGCTGTTGAGAGCGGGACACTGTATCGGGACTCAATCCTTGACTGGCGGCTGATGTAATTTGACGACGAAGGTCTTCAATCGAGGTTGCCGATGATAATCCTGCCGGATCTTGAAGCCCGAGCTTCTCCCACCGCACCTTGGTCCGAAGTACGATTCGCCGCCGCTTATTCGGGGATTTCGTTCCCCATGATGTTTTCATGCTAGCTCCATGTGACACGTTCATGTGCAAATCGGTGGCTCGATCTCTGCTTGACCATCAGCGAGTCTTTACACGGGACGCAGGTACCTTTTCGGTCGCAGCTACAAACCGATCTTCCGGAAGAACGGCTCGGAGCCGGTCAGTGAGAGATCGCCGATACAGTTCAGATTCACGACCGATCAGAACTAACTGATTGGTGTCGATCAGAACATTCAGATATTGCTCTGGAACCAGCAATCGGGTCCCACCTTCCACCTTGACGCGATACTGCGTTTTTCCGTCGGGGTTACGCTCCGATCCGGAGACGATCTCTGTGAGTCCGTCGATTATTCCTTCGTAGGCTTTCGATCGATGACGCACTCGCGTGCCGTTCGGAATGCGGACCCAATGCTCTGCGGGTGCTGGTCGGTTATTGCTCGCTGTTGTCATAAGAGATCCTCTCCGAGTCTAAGTACCCAGTGCGGCTTGTGGGCCTGACACCAAACACTGTGCTCTTGGGAATTGTTCATGTTACTACAATTCTGCCCGGCGCAGGCCGTGGTATTCTCACACGTACCTCAATGGCGCACAAGAAAATCTTGCCCAGGGAATTCACTGCTGACGATCGCGCAAACACGTTGTCGGGAGGGATGGGCGCGAGGAGCAAAATTCGTATGTGTTAGTCTAGCATACCAAGGCTACAATTGCGAATATGCAGCAACG
>JABMDK010000137.1 GCA_015903995.1 Nitrospira sp. | reverse complement strand
TTTTTCTTCATCGTGCTCTCGATGGGTTACCTCTGGGCTATCTTCTCGCTGGCTGATTCGCCGGTTGTCGATACCCTGTCTCATCCACAGAGCGGCTTTGCAGAATCACGTCGTCACCATTCCATCGCCAAGGCAGGTGAAACCGCGTATGACACTTTGGCAGCACAGGATCCTGTAGGACTGCTTGCTGCCAGATCCTCCCCCCATCCACACTCACCTCGACCTCTGTGATGCGTCCCCTGCCGCTCCAAGCCAAGCCCCGGATTTCCACGAATCCCGGTTGGATTCGTTGTCCGCCAGAAGGAAAGGTAATGACGGACTTTGCGTCCATGACCATAGTGAATTGCCTCGCCGTGCCGTCCGGCATCAAATCCGTATAGTGCGACGTTTCTTCCCGGGTCATAAACGGCGCCGTGCCAAGTTTCAACCGCCGCAACCACTTGATGCAGGTATTGCCTTCCCACCCTGGGATGACGAGACGGAGCGGATAGCCCTGTTCCGGTCGAAGCGGTTCCCCGTTCTGGGCATAACAGAGCATCGCCTCATCCAGGATGGATGCCAGCGGGAGGCTGCGCGTCATGACAGCTGCATCGCCGCCTTCTGCCAACATCCAAGAAGCCTCTGGTTTCACTCCGATTTCCTGCAACACGGTCTTCATCGCCACGCCGGTCCATTCACTCGTACTCGTCAGGCCATGAGTGTCCTGCACGGTCTTTCCTGTCGGCCCTTTCCATTCGATCGAGGAATTGCCGGAACATTCGATGAAGGCCAGCCGCGAGACAGCGGGGAATCGCTTCAGGTCATCCAGGGTGAAGGTCCACGGCTGGTCCACCAACCCGTGAACCAGGAGCCGATGGCGCGCCGGGTCGATGGTCGGCACTCCGTTATGATGCCGTTCGAAGTGTAAGGCGGAAGGAGTCAGGATCCCATGAGAATCTTGAAGGGGGGTCAGAGAAATCGCCCCTGAACGAGGAACTCGAACGGCCGTCTCAAAGGTCGAACGTTGTCCATACGTCGTCGGAGCCTTGCCTGGCACCCTCGTGGGATCGTCCGGAAAGCTTTCCATGGCCCCTGCGCCGGAAGGCCCATGTGACCCCACAATCATCGAGCCCACTAGGCTGACTGTTCCTGCCAAGAGGCTTCGACGATTCAGAAGACGTGCACCTTCAGCTTCAGGCGAGGCACCATCTCCCGCGGTTTCTTCCGATCCAAGGCGTTTTGTCATGTGGCGCTCCTCGATAGAGACGGCAGCATCGTCATGCGGCCTTGGGGCTGACTGCAAGTCTGCCAAGAGAGGATCTCGCGTCATTCTATGACGCTGCCGAAAAGGCTTCAACCCACCTCACCCCTGAAGGGGACAGCGCCTATTCTTATTGTGTCACTCGCCAGCGTCGTATCCCGGTGCTATTGTTCGTCGATCAAGAGCTCCCTCGGAGAGTCTTCGTACTTACTTCCTCATTTCGCCACAAGCATCTTCACGCCGATCAGTAACATAGCGACACCGAAGATCCGTTCCAACGCGACGTTGGAGAGGCCGGTCGCGAATCTTGCGCCGATGAATCCGCCCAAGAAGAAGCCG
>JABMDK010000136.1 GCA_015903995.1 Nitrospira sp. | reverse complement strand
CGGAGCCTTGGGGAACCGCCACCACATTTCGGATGCCGGTGCACATGTGCTGAGAGTGCTCAGAAGACGCCAACAACCGAACACGTTTGTTGACACAGTCAAATCCCTTGTGCATCTTCGTCGAGAAAAACCGGTGGGGACCCATCATGAACTGTCCAAACGGCGCGTTCCCTTGCATCCACCTTATAGTCGGTTAACTGCCACAGCGTGACAAGAGCTTCGTCTCGGCGAATCGTTGTTGGATCGAAATACACCTGGTTACGTGCCGGGGATTGGTAGGCACTGTCAACGGACATCCAGTTTTCTCCCGGAGGTGTCACGCCATAGCCCAGAGGGTGACCGACTTGGTAACTGAAGTCTCCACATGACGGCGGTGCGAGGAAAACACAGAGAAGAAGGCCGGGAGCGAGAACCTGAGGCATACACACCTCGGGGATACAACATTCTAAACAAGACGCGAAGGAACGAACAAGCGGAGCACCAAAGGGGCGAACGTTCGGAATCTTGAGACACTTAAAAAGTTGGCCCTGTGGCCCAAGCTGTTTCGTCGATTAGCGAGTTGCTTCAAAGACCGTCCCTGCTCTGGACTGAACGAATTCGACGGATGGCTGCGCACCGACTCAGAACGCGCAGATGCAGTATGGATCAGCTCCCGAGCCAAAATGGGCAACCTGCACGGCGTGTTGGCGATCCTGGGAAACAAGATCAGGATGCAATCCTGCCGGATGATCTGATCATTAAGACGCGAAGGGGCAGAACGCCAGCTGGGATCAGGCGGTCTCAGAGATAGCATCTCGTATGCCGCCTATTGGCTCTTGAAAAGGACGAGTTCATCAGCATCGCTTCCTTGCGCGATCTGGCGGAGTTCGTGATCGACGAAAAGAAAACACTCATCAAGCACCTTGAAAAATACACCCCCCCCTTAATATGCTGAAGCAATCTTGTGGTCTGCTGCCCCTCGTCTGGCACGAATGGCGAATGGAGAGAAGGGTGCGCCTCGCGTGCTCAGCGCACCCTCGTGGATGACCTACTGCGGCTCCTTCTCATACCGGAGTTCTCATCATTGACCGCATCCGTTCGGAATGTGATCGCAGCTAGCGCGCGCTGAAGACGGAACCGAACAGCTCGGTCATTAGGAAACGACGATCAGCGTGTGAAGCAGGAGGCGCTTTCATCCCCGACATCGGCGTTTTGTACCAACTCGGATCATGAAATCCGACAGTTCAAATAAGGTTGGTCGAATCGACCCGTCGCGGCAGCATTAATTTCATCACAACGTCCATGCTTGTCAGAATCAAAAAAGGGTTGGATTTGCCGATCAGCGGGAAACCGGAACAGCGTGTCCATGCGGCCAAAGCCGTCCGCCACGTTGCCGTTCTGGGTGTGGATCACATAGATCTCAAGCCCACCACGCTGGTATCCGAAGGGGACAGGGTCCGGCTCGGTCAATCGTTATTCGAGCACAAGAACCTGCCCGGCGTGCGCTTCACCGCTCCGGGTGCCGGCGAGGTGATGGCTATCCATCGTGGAGCTCAACGCAAACTCCAGTCAGTCGTCCTCCGGCTTGATGAGACCGAAGACGAGGAGCTGTTCACTGCGTACGATGCCGATCAACTGGCCGACCTGACTCAAGCGCAGGTTGTGGAAAATCTTTTGGCATCGGGTCTATGGGTGGCGTTACGCACCCGTCCCTATAGCAAGATCCCCGATCCAACCATCCGTCCGGCCGCAATCTTCGTGACCGCTATGGATACCAACCCGTTGGCTGCAGATCCCGCTCCGGTTATTGCCGCAGAGGCTGAGTCGTTCGGCCAAGGTCTGACTGTGCTTTCGCGCCTTGGTGCCATGCCAATTTGGGTGTGTAAGTCACCTGACGCCGAACTGCCGCTGCCGCAGGGTTTGGACCAACTGCGTCAGGCTAGTTTCGAAGGTCCCCACCCAGCCGGCCTGGCGGGGACGCACATTCATTTTCTTGAGCCGGTAGACACAGGCAAGATCGTTTGGCACCTCAACTATCAAGAGGTGATTGCGATCGGCAAATTGTTTACCAGCGGTCGGTTATGGACCGACCGCATTGTGGCGTTGGGCGGACCTCAGATCAAACAGCCGCGTTTGTTGCGCACCCGGCTTGGCGCCTGCCTCGAGGAACTGGTCGAAGGTGAGCTGCAGGACGGTGAGCACCGCGTTATCTCTGGCTCGGTGTTGTCCGGGCGACAGGCCGTCGGCTGGTCGTCTTATCTGGGACGCCATCATCTGCAGGTGTGCGTGCTTCAAGAGGGAACAGAACGAGAGTTCATGGGCTGGCTCTCGCCGGGACTGAGGAAATACTCTCAGACCAACGTCATGCTGTCGAGCCTCTTCCGTCACCGCGGAGGACCGTTTCCTTTTACGACCAGCCTGAACGGCAGTCCACGCGCCATGATTCCGTTCGGCACCTTCGAAGAAATCATGCCTCTGGATATTCTGCCAACCCATCTGCTGCGCTATCTCATGGTGGGCGATACGGATATGGCACAAAAACTAGGTTGTTTGGAACTGGACGAGGAAGATCTCGCATTATGCTCCTTCGTGTGCGTGGGCAAGAATGAGTACGGTCCGGCGCTTCGCAGGGTGTTGAGCCGGATCGAGAAAGAAGGCTGACGGCAGGTATGCGACAGTTTCTTGAACGTCTCAGACCCCTCTTTGCAAAGGGTGGCCGGTTTGAAAAGTATGTTGCCGTATTCGAAATGGTGGATACGTTTCTGTATTCCCCTCCAGACGCTACACGCACCGCGCCTCATGTGCGCGATGGAATTGATCTGAAGCGATTGATGATGTGCGTGGTGGTGGCCCTCGGTCCCTGTATCCTGTGGAGCTGGTTTAACACCGGTTATCAGGCCAATCTGGCACTTGCACGGATGGGCACAGTCAAGCGAGACTGGCGGCGTGAACTGCTTGCGGCGCTTAATGTCGGTTTTGATCCAGGCAGTATTGTTGCTGACACGGTGCACGGCTTCTTGTATTTTCTGCCGCTCTATTTGGTTGCTCTGATAGTGGGCGGTTTGTGGGAAGTGCTGTTCGCCACGCTGCGTCGCAAAGAGATCAATGAAGGCCATTTTGTTACATCCGTGCTCTTCACGCTGACGCTGCCACCAGACATGCCCCTCTGGATGGTTGCACTCGGGATCAGTTTCGGGGTGGTGATCGGCAAAGAGATCTTCGGCGGGACCGGCAAGAATTTTCTCAATCCGGCCTTGACTGGTCGGGCGTTTCTTTTCTTCGCCTATCCCGCCGAAATGAGCGGTGATCGAGTATGGGTGGCAGTGGATGGGTATTCTGGTGCTACCCCGCTTGGTCTGGGTAAAGTCGGAGGCATGGAGGCGATCGTTAGCGGGGGCTATACCTGGTGGAATGCCTTTCTCGGTCTGATGCCAGGTTCCCTGGGGGAAACCTCCACCCTCGCCTGTCTGGTCGGCGCCGCTTTCCTGATCCATACTCGGGTAGGATCCTGGCGCATTATCCTCGGGGTCTTTTTGGGCATGGTCGGCACCACGCTCCTGTTCAATGCCGTTGGCAACGACAGCAATCCAATGATGCTGATCCCCTGGTACTGGCACCTGGTTCTGGGTGGTTTTGCTTTCGGCATGGTATTTATGGCCACTGATCCGGTTTCAGCCGCAATGACCACAGCCGGACGTTGGGTCTTCGGCTTGCTGATCGGGTTTATGACCGTGCTCATCCGGGTTGTGAATCAGGCTTTTCCAGAAGGCATGATGCTGGCGATTTTGTTTGCCAATATTTTTGCGCCATTGATCGATCATGCGGTGATCCAGCTCAACATCCGACGGAGGCTACGCCGCCATGTCCGCTCCTGAACCCAATTCCGCTGCATCCGCAGCGTCTGCAGAGAGTGGGGGCAGAACGCTGCTGGTTGCCTTTATGGTCTGTCTGGTCTGCTCGGCTGTGGTCGCCAGCGCGGCTGTGCTCCTTCGTCCGATTCAGGAATCAAATCAGAAAGCCGATCGTATACGGCATATCATTGAGGTCTCCGGCCTCCTGGAGGAGGGACTGACGACAGAGCAGGCGGTTGAACGGATTGAGGCACGTTTGGTCGAACTGGCAACCGGCGACGAGGTGGATGTGATGGACCCCAAAGCCTTTAATATTGCCAGAGCCGGAAAGGATCACACGATATCCACAGCGCTCGCCCGCCGTGAAGATGTGGCCCAGATCGGGCGTGAACCGCACTATCTACCGGTCTATCGGATTGTCGGCGACAACGGCGAACTGAAGATAGTGATTCTGCCGGTGTACGGCTACGGGCTCTGGTCCACGATGTATGGGTTTCTCGCGCTTGAGGGGGATTTGCGAACGGTTCAGGGCCTCCGATTCTATCAGCATGCCGAAACCCCTGGGCTAGGGGGAGAAATTGACAATCCCAGGTGGCGCGCGCAATGGGAGGGCAAAGTCCTATTCGATGATGAATGGAGCGTTCAGGTGGAACTGGTCAGGGGTTCGATCGAGAGTTCCATGCCCGAAGCCCGCCACCAGGTCGACGCTCTCGCTGGCGCCACCATCACCTCCCGAGGCGTGGAAAATCTGCTGAAATTTTGGCTGAGCGACAAAGGGTACGGGCCGTACCTTTCCCGATTACGTCACGAAAGGAATTAGCTCTCATGCCATACCATCACCGCAAAATTCTTTTCGAACCGATCATCGACAATAACCCGATCATCTTGCAGGTCCTGGGGATTTGCTCGGCGCTGGCCGTGACGTCGAAGCTCTCAACCACGGTCACCATGTGCGTGGCGCTGACACTCGTGACCACTTTATCCAATACCGCTATCAGTGCGATCCGAAATCATATCCCAAGCAGCATCCGTATCATCGTGCAGATGACCATTATTTCCTCGCTGGTCATCATTACCGATCAGTTCCTCAAAGCCTTCGCGTTTCACATCAGCAAGGAACTGTCGGTATTTGTCGGATTGATTATCACTAATTGTATCGTCATGGGGCGCGCTGAAGCCTATGCGATGAGGAATCCGCCTCTTCCCAGCCTCCTCGACGGCCTCGGCAACGGCCTCGGCTATAGCGCACTGTTACTGGCAGTCGGCACCGTACGCGAGCTCTTCGGATCCGGCTCCTTGTTCGGGTATCCGGTACTGCTTCTTGAAAGCGACGGCGGGTGGTATGTGCCAAACGGCCTGATGTTATTGCCCCCGAGCGCGTTTTTCCTGATTGGCCTGATTATTTGGGTTGTGCGTTCCTGGAAGCCGGAACAGGTCGAGGAGCCTGAATACCGGATTTATCAGACGCATCGCGCCGAGGTGACCCGATGAAAGAGCTGATCAATCTATTCATCACCGCCGTATTCGTCGAAAATCTTGCGCTGACGTTTTTTCTCGGGATGTGCACCTTTCTTGCTGTGTCGAAGCAAATCGGCACGGCAATAGGACTCGGGATCGCCGTGATCGTTGTGCAGACCCTGACGGTTCCGATCAATAACCTGATCCATCAGTTTCTACTACGCGATGGAGCACTGGCATGGGCGGGGCTATCTGATACGAATCTAAGCTTTCTCGGACTCATCAGCTACATCAGTGTCATTGCGGCGATGGTGCAGATACTCGAAATGTTTCTCGACCGGCATGTCCCCAAACTGTACAACTCGCTGGGGATCTTTTTGCCGTTAATCACCGTCAACTGCGCCATTCTCGGAGGCAGTCTGTTTATGGTCGAACGTGACTATACCTTTAGCGAGAGCGTCACGTATGGACTGGGATCGGGTTTCGGCTGGGCGCTCGCGATCGCCGCGATGGCAGGGGTGCGAGAGAAGCTCAAATATTCGGATGTGCCAGAGGGGTTACAGGGACTGGGTATCGCGTTCATCAGCGCGGGGCTGATGGCTCTCGGTTTCATGGCCTTCTCAGGAATTCAACTCTGATTCTGGCGAACGAGCGCGCATGATCGAGATCCTACTGGGAGTCGGTTTTTTCACCGGGATCGTCCTCATCCTGGTAGGCCTGATTTTGAGTGCGCGTGCGAAGCTGGTGGCAAGCGGCCATGTCATGATCTCGGTCAACAATAAAAAGATTATCCAGACTCCGATCGGCGGTAAACTGCTCGGCGCGCTCGGCAACGCCGGGCTTTTTGTCAGCTCCGCCTGCGGCGGCGCCGGCACCTGCGGTGTGTGTCGGGTGAAGGTGTTCGAGGGGGGTGGCGCCGTTCTGCCGACGGAAACTACGCATATCACCAAGCGTGAAGCGCGGGAGGGATACCGACTTTCCTGTCAGGTAACCGTCAAACAGAACATGAAGATCAAGATTCCCGACGAGGTCTTCGGTGTCAAGAAATGGGAATGTACCGTGCGGTCCAACCGGAATGTCGCCACTTTCATCAAGGAACTCATATTGGAACTGCCTCCGAATGAACAGGTCGATTTCCGCGCCGGGGGGTACATTCAGATTCAATGCCCGCCGTATGCGCAATCGTTCAAGGCTTTCGATATCGAAGAACGATTTCGCGGCGATTGGGATCGGCTGAATCTCTGGGAGTTGGTGTCCAGAGTGAGTGAGCCGGTTGAGCGCGCGTACTCCATGGCAAATTATCCTGAGGAGCGCGGCATCATCACGCTTAACGTGCGGATTGCGACCCCCCCAGCCAACACCGAAGATGTGCCACCGGG
Organism: Nitrospira sp.; assembly: GCA_015903995.1. GTDB lineage: Bacteria > Nitrospirota > Nitrospiria > Nitrospirales > Nitrospiraceae > Nitrospira_D. The sequence continues at coordinate 3,669 of JABMDK010000136.1, read as the reverse complement.
GAAGATGTCTTCCTACTTGTACGGACTCAAACCGGGCGACAAGGTCGCCATCACCGGGCCTTTCGGCGAGTTTTTTGCCCGGGAAACCGATAAAGAGATGGTGTTCGTCGGTGGTGGTGCAGGGATGGCGCCGATGCGTTCGCACATCTTCGATCAATTGCGCCGCCTCAAGAGCACACGCAAGATCTCCTTCTGGTACGGTGCTCGTTCGAAACGCGAGATGTTTTATGTCGACGATTTCGACAAGCTGGCCGCCGAACACGACAACTTCGAATGGCGTGTCGCCTTATCCGATCCTCTCCCGGAAGACGATTGGAGCGGCCACACCGGCTTCATCCATAGCGTGCTCTATCATGAATATCTGAAATCCCATCCGGCACCCGAGGACTGTGAGTACTATCTGTGTGGACCACCGATGATGATCACCGCGGTCATTAAGATGCTGCTGGATCTGGGGGTCGAGCGCGAAAACATCATGTTCGACGACTTCGGGGGCTGATCACCCATGTATCCATCCATTCCGCGCCTCCCCGCTCGTATTGCTTCAATCGCCCTGCTGGCTGCGGTTGTCATCTTCAGCCTGACGCGCCCTGAGACGCACGTCGCAGAACTGCATCTGAGTGGTCGTACCATGGGCACCACCTATAGTGTTAAGTACCGCCCCGCCCCGGACGCTCCATCGCTGAAGGCTCTGCAGATAGAAGTTGATGCATTGCTGACGGGGATCAATCAAACCATGTCCACCTACGACCCGGAATCAGAATTGTCGCGTGTTAACCGTCTGCGTACCACCGACTGGGTCCCCGCATCCGCTTCGCTACTTGCCGTACTCAAAGCGGCGCTCGAAATCGGAGCCCAGAGCGAAGGCGCGTTCGACATCACGGTCGGCCCCCTGGTCAATCTGTGGGGCTTCGGCCCCGAATTTCGTCGAGACCGCATCCCGCTCGAAGCCGACATCGTGGCGGCGCGCGCGCGTAGCGGCCTCGATAAGCTGACACTGCACGACACTCTACCGGCAATACGCAAGCACCGTCCTGATGTATTCCTGGATCTTTCCGGGATAGCCAAGGGGTATGGTGTGGACCAGGTCGCCGAACTCATGACAGTGCGCGGCATCGAACATTATATGATTGAGATAGGTGGCGAGGTGCGTGTGCGTGGTTTCAAGGAACGAGATACACCCTGGCGGATCGCGATTGAGAAACCGTTGCCGGGGGAACGCTCGGTGCAAACGGTGCTGGCGCTCAGTGACATCGCGCTCGCCACGTCGGGCGATTATCGCAACTTTTTTGAAATCGCCGGCCGACGCTATTCCCATGCGATCGATCCGGCAACCGGCTGGCCGGTCGATCATCATCTGGTTTCGGTGACCGTGCTGGCCGATACCAGCATGCGGGCCGATGCCTGGGCCACCGCGTTCATGGTGTTGGGGCCTGAGCGTGGCATGGCCATAGCCGAACGACTCGGTCTGCCCGTTCTCTTCATCATCGAACGCGACGGACAATTCGAGGAGCGTGTTTGCTGCGCCTTCCAGCGTTATCGCAGACAGGAGCTATCATGACGCTTTTTCTGGTGACCTTCATCGTCATGGGTATTGCCATACTGGTTATGGCGGTGGGTGTCATGGTCGGACGCCGTCCGATCAGCGGCAGTTGTGGCGGCCTTGAACGTTTTGGTATGGAGTGCGATGCGGGTTGCGACAAGCCTTGCCCCAAGCGCCTTGCCCACATGCAGCCTGAACCCAGAGAGTAGCCGTGAAAGCAAGCATGTTATTGGAACGTTGCTCGCCAGTGTGTCATAGCGTGCGTGCCGTGCAGGCGTAAGGGCTCCCTACCCCACAGATTCGAGAACATAACAAACTGGCGTTCGCTACCCCGCAATTACGTGCAGCTGAATTATGGGATTCCTATAGGATCAGGCTGTCCAGGCACGATCCTCCGAGTATCGTAAACCACGGTGCGCTGTGCAATAACGGGATGGCCATTGCACAGCGGGAAAGGGAAACCTACGGCCATCCCTGTGAAACACCTCAGCGCTTCAGTGTGTGAGCGGTCATCCACTCTCTTGCCTCAAGGCGACATTCATGAGCGCCTCGAGATGGTTGAGCCCAAACGAGGTGCCGTTGCGCCAGGCACTGGACTGATCCTTGAACGGTCGGGAACAGGTCGTCGCGAAGAACGGGCCCTTCTCGCTCCCATTCTGCCAGATCGTGGCCTTGATGGTCCCGCATCGCAGCGTGGTCGTCGGTCGTTTGGATTGTTTGTTGGTCGCCACGGTGTTTCCTCCTTGTGTGAAATGAAGATGACTCTCTCACGGGAGGAGGAGAGGCACCGCACAGGTCATGGAGGAAACGTGAGGCAGAGACTGGAACCGGCGGACTGGAGGGGATCATCCAGCGAGAGTGTCAGAATCACTGGCGCGAGCGGTGCACCTCGCAGGTGCTAGCCCGGTCGGCCGCAGCCGGTGGCGCCCAAATTTCTAGTGATGACGGATAGGCCGATACCGTCAGAAAAGACTCCCGGTATTCTTGAGTCTCACCTTGGCTCTGGAACGATTCCTGAGACTGGGACCAGGGCTAAATGGTGTGTCGGATTGTAAGACGCGACTTCCGCCTAGACTCGCGAAGGCCGAGGCCCACGGATGGGTCACGTCAATCAGCGGGCGCGGGAACTGGGCAGCTCCCTGCAAACGTGCCTGTCGAATCGGGATCACCTCAACCTGGTCCTAAGCATGGCGTCCCCGAGAGCGACTTGAGCAAGTTTCGCCACGTTGCGTCGTGGTGCCTGATGTAGCCCGCTGGCTTGGTTATACGCAGACCGGTCCATATGAGAAGCACGCGTTGTGGCCTCACCAACTGCCTTTAGTCAGGGCACTACCTTAATTTGACCAAGATCCCGACTCGGGCTAGAGTCCTGTCACGGTGATATCGCCAAACTGGTCAACGACCAAGGAGATCGTCCCCTGTCCGGCGCCGAATGTGCCGTTCAGGGAAGTCGAGGTCTTGACTTCGTTCTGAAGAACCAAATTGGAAACGGTAATCGTGCCCGTGGAAATTCGGGCCAAGAACTGTGCGGATGTGTTCACCGGAAGCTTGAGGTCGATGTTTCCGTTCAGCGTCTTCATCTCGAGGGTTTCGTTTAGCGGCATGGTCAGCGTGCCATTGATCGTGCCGTTGAGCAACCTGACCAGGGCGCCGCCAAGGATATTGGTCAATGTGACATTGCCGTTGAGATTGTTGACGGCGACATGATTTTGCACGGAGTCCAACGTAATGATGCCGTTCAAATTAGTGACTGAGGTCCTGAGATTCATCGGGATGGTGATGCCGTAATCGACGAGATAGCGTCGTCCCTCGTTACATGGTGGTTGAATGGTGTGCACGCGCACCTCGTTCGGCAGATTCTGGACATCCACATTCAATTTCTCCAAGTGCCGTTGAGCATCCTGGGGACTCTCGGATTGAACGCGTTTGATCGCGGAAATCATGATCGACGTGGCCCCCATGGTTCCCGTGATGGTGACTCGACCATTGACGCCTACCAGGGTGATTTGAGATTGGCTGGCAACGATGACCGAGTCGCTGAAGCTTGCCTGGGCTTCAAAGGCATTGTTGCCGACGATATCCGGTGGGCAGCCGCCTTCCTGCCCGTCGTCCCCACCGCAGCCACC
>JABMDK010000135.1 GCA_015903995.1 Nitrospira sp. | reverse complement strand
ACTGATCCCGATCCATGAGGCATTCCAAGATGTGCATTTCCCAAAGTCAGGAACTGATGGCCATTTACTGGAGCGAGGAAAGACGGCGGCCCATCGGCGGTTGGCATTTGAGGAACTATTGCTGCTGCAACTGGCGTTAGCGTCCCGGCACCGATCGGTCCATGAAGAACGGAAAGAGATGAGGTTCAATCCGAAAACCCCTCTGCTGGCACAGCTAGCCAGTCTTTTGCCCTTTCGTCTCACGGCGGCGCAGGAGCGAGTCATTCGGCAAATTTTTCGGGACATGATTTCGCCACGCCCCATGAATCGGTTAGTCCAAGGTGATGTGGGATCAGGAAAAACTGCGGTCGCGTTGCAGGCGATCGTGATGGCCTGTGGGTCAGGCTATCAAGCTGCCTTGTTGGCTCCGACGGAAATCCTTGCGGAACAGCATTACCGCAACCTCTCAGGAATGTTGCAGGCCTTGGGGCTGCAGGCGGTCTTAGTTCGCGGTGGTGAGAAAGCCTCGGTCAAGAATGTGCAGGTTGAACAGCTGGCTGCGGGTGATGTCAAAGTAGCAATCGGGACCCATGCGCTTCTGCAGCAAGGTGTCACATTCAAAAATCTTGGCTTGGCGGTCATCGATGAACAGCACAAGTTTGGCGTGTTGCAGCGAAAGGCGATGATCGAGAAGGGCTATAGGCCGGACGTACTGGTGCTGACGGCCACTCCTATTCCCCGCACGCTGGCGATGACCGCCTACGGGGATCTTGATGTATCGGTCATCGATGCCCTTCCTCCAGGGCGTAAACCGGTGCGGACGTTCTTGTTTAGTGAGGGACAACGGCGGAAAGCCTACCAGATTGTGCGCGATGAATTGCGTGCCGATAAACAAGCCTACATCGTCTATCCGCTGGTGGAAGAATCGGAGAAGGTCGACCTTCAAGCGGCGATTCAGGGCGCTGAACAGATGAAGAGTGGAGAGTTTTCAGACTTTCGTGTCGGCCTGTTGCATGGACGCATGAAGGCGGCTGAAAAAGAAGCGGTGATGGCCGATTTTAAGTCCGGTACGATTCAGTTGTTGATCGCCACGACCGTCATTGAAGTTGGCGTGGATGTCCCGAACGCGACGGTCATCCTGATTGAACATGCCGAGCGATTTGGACTGGCACAGTTGCACCAACTGCGCGGCCGCGTCGGGCGCAGCAGCCATCAAGCCTATTGTCTGTTGATGGCACAAAACCTAGGACGAAGGAAAACGGAATCTCGCAGACGAACTCTGGGCAGTGAAGAATCGATGTCGGCGGCAGGAGAACGGCTGGAGGCGCTTGTCCGGTCAAACGATGGGTTCGTCATTGCTGAGGACGATCTGCGCATTCGAGGGCCTGGTGAGTTCTTTGGGTTACGGCAATGGGGCATGCCGGAGTTTCGCGTGGCCAACCTGGTGCGCGATGGTGATCTGCTGGAGCAGGCCAGGCAGGAGGCCTTTTCACTGCTACAATCTGATCCAGGATTGAAAGGGCCAGACCATCAGAGGCTTCGCGAGGCGATGCTCCGGAAGTGGGAGAAAAAGTTGGAGTTGGGTTCGATCAGTTGAATGAACTGATATGCTGACAGGTGTGCAGGCTGACAAGATGGAATTCTCACTGTCAGCTTCACGCATGCTACCTTGTCAGCCTGGGGATTGTATGGGCTTGTTGCAGCGAATCAAGGATGATCTGCGGACCGGGATCGCCACGCTCCGCCTCGGGACTGTTCATGCAGCGGGACGTGCGCTGGAAGAGACAGAACTGCTCCGCATGCGATTGGAACTACGCAATCTCGACCAGCAGTTGTCAGATCTGTACAAGGATATAGGCGAGCGGGCGGTGGATATGAAGGAACGGGGCGAAACGGCAGAGCGTGTCGTCTACGATGCCGAGATCGTGCGTCTGGTCAAAGAGGTTGAAGTTGTGAAAGAGTCGCAGAAGAAGTTGGAAGCCGAGATGGAAGCCATTCGGAACGAGCAATGACCGAGCCGACGAAGCGGACACGGCGTTTGGCCGGCATCGATATCGGCACCCTCACCTGTCGGTTGTTAATTGCAGATCTCACCTCAGGGCATCCCCTCAAAGAACTCCGATCTGAACGGCGGATTCTCCGGCTGGGAGAAGGTGTCGACCAGACGAAACGACTGAGTCCTGCCGCCATGGAGCGGGTGATCCACTGTCTCCAAGAGTGGCGAAGGACCATCGATGGCCATCAAGTGGAAGCCACCGCTGTCGTGGCGACCAGTGCCGTTCGCGATGCGAGCAATCGAGAGGAGTTTTTGGCACGGGTCAAAGCAGAATGTGGCTTCGAGGTCGAACTCATCTCTGGCGAAGAAGAGGCGCGGCGGACCTTGCTCGGCATTCGTTCCGG
>JABMDK010000134.1 GCA_015903995.1 Nitrospira sp. | reverse complement strand
CCGGCATTCAACATGTGCCGGTTTCCCTCGTTGAGCGAACAGGTCAGAACGATAAAGTCACATTCCTCGACTCGCTCAGGCCATGTGGCGAGCTCAACGGCATTGGTTTCGCCCGTCGGTTTAACTATGGGGTCATAGGCGATCACTTTCATATCCGCTGCCAGCACGCGCTTTGCTGTTGCCTTGCCGATGTCCCCAAGTCCGACAAGACCCAGGGTCTTGCCGGCGAGAGAAATACCATTGGGCTTTGGCCATTTCCCCAGCCGCACTTCCCGGTCGACCAGAAACGTTTCGCGCGCCAGGGCGGTGATATAGGACATCGCCACATCCCCCACCTCTCTTCCGAACATATGCGGCGTGTTCGTAACGGGGATGGCCAAATCATTGGCGGCGGCAAAATCGACGTTGTCGACCCCCACCCCCCACTTTACAGCCGCCTTCAGCAATCCCTTCTTCCCTGCCTCAAAGACACGTCGCGTGGCCGGATCGTCCCCGATGATCCACCCGTCGAACTGAGGCACCAACCGGACCAATTCTTCCTCACTCAAGGTCTGGACCATAGCGGGACAGAACATATCGACCTTCTTTCGATCAAATAAGTGCCGACAATCATCGATCTTCCCCAGCATCGGAGGACAGGTTATCAGGACTCGCACAAACCACTAACCTTTCTCAGAAGTTACGTGTTTGGAAACGATCTCGCAAATAGTCCAGTCCACGGGGGTATCGATGTCAAATGACTCCATGCGGGGCGTTTCGAACATCATGGGTTTCTTGCCGATCCTGGCATTGGTTCTCAGAAAACTCTCACGCGTGAAAATATACAGGTTGGAGTTCTCCTCGTACCACGGCTCAAGGTCCTGGGTCCGCACCAGATTATTCGGATCGTGATTCACCGGACTTCCGTCGGCCCGGTAGAACCGTGTCTGAAACTTATTGACGGTAAACAGTGAGTCGAATTCGTCTCGGCCGGCCATAAAGCGCGCCAGTGCAGTCCGAATGGTCGCGCCGCTCAACAACGGATTGGTTGTGTGTGTCATCAGATAGATATCGGCCGGGACATTGGCTAAATCGTCCGCCAGTATACGATTCATACTGATGAAATCGCCGCAGATTTCGGGGGGACGGTCGCGAATCAACACACGATCGGAATCGACAAGGCCGTTCTCAGCGAGGATGGCCCGGGCATCCGTATTGATCACGACCCGATCGATCGACTCGTTGCCGAGCAATGAGTCGAGCACCCAGCGAAACAGCGGTTTGCCGTTGAACAACCGGAAGTTCTTGCCTTTCACCCTTTCGCTGTGTGCCTTCATCGGCAACAGCGCGACGATACGTCCATTCACTGCGGTATTCCTTCTCGGCAAAAAGCCTACTTGGGATAGAAATACTTCTCTTTCAGCACGCGGGACATCTTGCGGGTTTCATGATTGCCCTGATACGCCCCCAGAAACTGCAGCAACCGGAACATGACGATCTCTGGAAACCGTTGCAACAGCACCCTTTCTTGTAGGGCCGCGCCTCCATCGAGCAGTATCGCGCTTGCCGAGTACCGCAGGAAATCGAAGAAGCTCACATGAACCTCGGGCATGATGCGCTGCAG
>JABMDK010000133.1 GCA_015903995.1 Nitrospira sp. | reverse complement strand
CTGTGGTCCGCCCTGAAAGTAATTCATCATCATCTCGCCGATTTCAATGCGGGCTTTCACAAACGTTTCTATTTCAACCGGTTCCGCTGCCAAACCGACGGCTGCGGAGAGCATGACACCCACTACAATGGCGAGCCCGTATCTGGCCTGAGTCATAGTTTCCTCTTCTTCCTGTGAATCAAGGGAACGTCCGCACAATGGAATGCAATCATATCATCTTAAAGTCAGCAACAGATAGGCCCGTACTGCTGATCACCGCGCCTCACGAAACTGCGCGCCCCTTGCGCTCAATGGTCTACGCTGATCGTCGACGTCAGACACGGCATCACCGCCGATCCTATTCGACGGATTGCCCCCGGAGAAAGAGTGCCTGCTCCAGAGTGCGGAAGAATTGTTGATAGGGCGCGGGATCTTCGACTGCGCGCAGGTAATATTGGGCGCTGGTTCGCACGACAAGTTGAGCGTTGTTGCGCTTGCGGACTGTGGCAGTTACGCGCACGAGGTTGCTCCGATGATTAAAGGGGCCCCATGTTCGGTAATTGCGGTTCAGCACAAGCAGCGCATCCGGTTGGTACAGTAAATAGCTCAGATCGATACCGTAGATCCGTTCGTTCTCGACGAATTTCCTTGCTGACACGACACCCAGTTCTTCATCCAGCACCTCTAACTTGAAATCCAAGTCTTGCAAGGTGGAGACGATCGCCGCGAGCATCCGCATCCGGTCCGTGGTGTCAAATGCACGCGATTGGGCGGCCCGGAGCTTGACCTGGCTTTCTTCGGAGAGCCAGATTTGCTCATGCGAATCCCACTGGTTGTCGTGCCGCAATTCGTAGGGCATCGGGCAACCCTGCAACAGCAGGCAGAACACGCCGCCGAGCATGAGGCTCAAGACCTTGAATTCCACGGTCTGCCAGTTGTGCTTTTCTCGGTTCATCACGGCGGAACACACCCCGGTTAGTGCTTGATGGCGAACAACGACCGTTCCAATGTGGCGAAGAAATTTTGATAGACCTTGGGATCTTCGATGGGCTTGTTGTTGTAAATGGCATTGGCGCGAATCGTCATTTTTCCTTCGGATTCTTGGCGTACGGTGACGGTGACACCCACGACATCATAAAAATTCGGCTCTGCGAACCGAGCGGCCGTGACCAACCCCAAAGGCTCATTGGCCCGCTCAATAATAAAACCCAAATCTTGGAGGGCCGAGATCACACCGCGCATGGCCACTTGGCGGTCTTTTACATCGAACGATCGGGTTTGAACACTACGAATCTTCATCTGGGCTTCAGTTGGCGCAAGCAAGTCCACGCTCGGCTGGGGGGCGGTGCAGCCCTGCACGATGACGAGTACGGCAATCGCGACGATTCCCCCAACCCTATATAGTTTCATCATGGCCTCATTAGAGCGCGAATGGCTCCAGGAACACGGCTTTTGATAATTTGGCGAAAAACGTTTGGTACAGCACAGGGTCACGCAGCATTTCCATCCGTTGCTGGCCTGGTGGGATCGCCTGTTGGCCGGACGAACCATCCCCTTTCCAGACGACCCGGTAAAACATAACACGGACCTCCTGGCGTGTGGCTTCCGGGTTCACAGGCCTGGTGACCAGCGCGGCGGCGATTTTTTGATGCAGGTCCACGGGAATGACGATCGGCGGCTGTTGAACCAACACCAGCGCGGTGCTCAGGAGAAAGACAAAGAAGCGGCTGATGTCCTGACCGTGCTCGCGGGCACTCCGCTCTTTCGTCGCCCGCAGAAAGCCCACCTCCCGCACGCTTTCTTCGACCTGAAATCCCAAATCCTGCAAGACCGCCGCAGAGGCGGACAATAACTCTGTCTCATCCTT
>JABMDK010000132.1 GCA_015903995.1 Nitrospira sp. | reverse complement strand
GTCCCAGCGGTTTCCCTGACGATTTTCGAAGAGTCTCTGAACAGTTTGATCAAAGCGGGAACAGCTTTAGGGTCTGCGATGCGGCCAAGGGCCTCCGCGACGGCGCTCTTGACGGCCCCATCGCGGTCGCGACACGAGGCAATCAGTGCATCGACGGCTCGAGGATCCTTCATTTTACCGGCGGCCTTGGCGGCATGTTCTCGGACGCGCCAGCGCTCGTCTTTCAAAGCCGCCACCACACGATCCAGGGCAGGCGATCCTATCCTGGCCATGGCCTCGACCGCCTGGTCTCGAACTTCCATGATCGGGTCATTAAAGAGACCGATCAGGGCCTCCATCGCTTTGAGGCCGCCGATTTTCGAGACGCCACAACCAGCATAGGCTCGAACAGACCAATAGTCATCGCTGCAGGCGGCGAGTAGTGCCGCTAAGGTTGAGGGATCACCCAGGTCGGCAAGCGTTTTCGCCGCTTCCTCCCGGGTGGCGTCGTCCACATCCTCAAGCGCATCCAATAAATTGTCGAGTACGTTAGCCATTGTTTGATTTCTGGTCGTAATAGGGGTCAGGTTGCCCGCCGTGGGGGTAGGTGCGTTTGCACAGCACAACTAAGGTTTTTGTTCCACGGCCTTGCACACACTGGTCCAAGGCTGGTGAGTAATCGATGGCGCCGTTCATGCCGACGGTAAAGGGAAAATCGAACGTGAAACTGATGAATTTGTACTTGCCGGGCCGGAGTGACAGGTCTCGACGCTCGGATGTCTTCGGGGCATCGAGCGACTCCGGATCGGAATTCCATATCGAGGGTGTGACGCCGGGCACCTGCCACCATGACATCGGCACTAACCTGGTGGCATCGATGGTGATCTGATGTTCCTGCAGATGAGCAGCGGGCCGGTCTCCGGCAACGCTCTCTTGAGCAAAGACCGTCGTCAGTAGGCCAATGACGGTGATGCAGAGATGCAAAAGCCTGTGTGTTGTGACTGTATGGAAGCTCATAGATGGTTAACGCTTCTTGGTACGGGGCAAAGGCTGAGTGGCTGTCTCGGTTTGAAAGATCTCCTCGACTACCTTGCTCTCCCATTCGGTGTGGGTCTCAAGCTGGAGCATTCGCATGACGGTTGCCCCGGTATCGATGATGGACACCGGTTGACGGATGACTTGGCCACGCGCGATACCGGCTCCGGAAACAATCCAAGGAACGGTCGGAGTCTCGGCCTGTGTCACTTCCCCACCAGCGTCATTCCCCTTTGCACTCAGGGCTGTCACGAGGACGGTCGTGCGGTTGAACAGATTGTAGTGCTTGAAGAGGTCCAGGACGGATTTCATCGCGGTATCAACTGTCTTGAGGGCCTGTTGGTATTCCTTCGAATTCCAACCATGGGTCACGCCGGCTCGTCCGGCCTCTGGAAGATGCACCACTAACAAATGCGGGAGGGCATGAACGGCATGGCCGTACCCATGGCCGCTTGTAGCCTTCTGGAAATACTGCTGGATGTAGGCGACGAGCTTCTGAGGGCCGCACTCGGGCCGCAAGGCGCCACAGAGTTGATAGTCGGTGTAGGGAGCCGGTTTCGCGAGTTGATAGAGGGCTTCGTCCATGAAAAAGACGGCGCTGTCTCGTCCTCCGCTGACATCCAAGTAGTCGAAGAGGCTCGGGGCGCGCGGGTAGCCTCTGCTGAACTCAAACGAATTCCACGTGATCCCATGTTTGTCGACCGGCAGGCCGGTGATGAGCGAGGCCATCATGGGAA
>JABMDK010000131.1 GCA_015903995.1 Nitrospira sp. | reverse complement strand
TATGCGCCTTGCGGCCGCCGCCGGCCAGAGGATGCTCCGGTACCTGTCCTCCCACCATCAGCTTCGCCATGTCCGCAGCGCGGGTTACCAATTGCTGCGCCGCCGCACGCAGCTCACGACTGTTTGGCACCTCGCAGACATTCCGTTCCATATCTTCCGCACTTCAGCCTCGTGAATGGGCAATGAAGGGGAACTGCGGAAATTGGCAACCGACCTCGGCCCAAAAGGTCATCAATTGTCCGGCCACGCCCTGCACATTGTCTTGCCCGCCCATGATGATGAACGCTGCCACCTTATTTTTAAGCAGATGCTTATTGGCGATCGTTTCTTGGTTTTGAATACAATTCATCCGCTCAACCATCTTGAAATAGAGACTGCTGGCATTGCCCCAACGGATTGGAGTCGATACGAGAATGACATCGGCCCAATGGACGATCGCTTCGTACACCTGGTCGAGTTGATCGGTGGAATCCATCTGGGTGATCGAGCAGGGCCAGGTGCAGGCCTGTGCCGCCTTCGAGTAGAAGCCTTCGCACGGGCGAAAGGTCAAGTCGCGCAACTGGATACGCTGCGTCTCCAGCTTGAGGGTTGTTCGCGCATAGTCCAATGCGACGCCGAGCAACGCATCGGATGTGCTATAGCGGGGGTGGTCCGCTGTCATGGCCGTCGTGGAAATGCCGACGACACGCACTGGGCCCGGTCGGCGAATGACAGGACGTGCCAGGGGATGAGGTTGATGCGGTTGCTTTGTCCGCTTCGTGGCCGAGGTGAAGTCAACGTACAGCCGGTCATTCTCAATCTTGGTTGAATAGACCGGTACCTGATCCTGCTCGTAGCCTGCTTCTCCCTTTCCCGTTTCGCAATGGAACTTCCAGTAGTGCCAAGGACAGACCACATAGTCGCCATCCAGCCGACCTTTGCCCAGCGGTCCGCCGACGTGATTGCAGACTCCGGAGATCGCCGAGAATGTTCCATTCCTGTAGGTGAGCGCAAGGCGTGTCTTGCCGCACAGTATTTCTTGTAGCTGCGTCTGCTTCAACTCTTCAACCGACCCGACATCCGTCCATTGGCGTTCAGGCATTGAATGCTCCTTGGTTCGTCCGGCGTTGCCACGGTTTCCGCAGTCTGTAAGGAGAGAACGGCTGACAGGCTACGAGCATGGAAAGAGCCTGTCAATACTCAGGCGACCGCATTGCGTCAGAACCATCACCTGCGAGAAGTTCCGAGACAGCAGCACGCAGAGGAGCCCACATCGTTCCGGCAAGAACGAATCACGACGCGGCGAAAGCCGAGACTGCGATCATGACGGCATCGATCGCCGTTTGAGTTTGTGTCCCACTTGCACGATGGCATCGATGGCGGGGGTGAGTTCGTGGCCCAGGTCGGTCAACGCATATTCCACGGTCGGCGGGGAGGTGGCCATGACGTGACGCGTCAAAATCCCATCCCGTTCCAATCGTTTGAGCCGCGATGAAAAGACTTTCGGCGACACGCCCGGAATATCAGCCAGCAATTCGCTGAACCGGCGCGGCCCTCCTCGCAGGTACCAAATCACATTCGGCGTCCAGGCCCCTTTCAGAAACTGCATGCAGGCCGTCAGGGGACAGCCCATCGGCGGCGGAAGTACCTTGGATTGTCGTCGTTTGACGGCCATCTGAGCCTCTCCTACTCTGTCTGTAGAGACTTACCAAACGGAAAGTCGAATCGCTACTTACTGAAAGCTAGCATATTACTAGATGCCAGTACAGGCATTACCGTGGCTCACAGGAGAGACGCCATTCACTTCACTCATTACAAAGGAGTCGCATCATGATCACAAAGAAGACCGCCATCATCACCGGGGCATCCAGCGGAATCGGCCTGGGCCTCACCACCGCATTAGTCGAGCACGGCTATCGCGTCGTGGCCAATTCCAGACGAATCACGGAGGCGGGAACCGTGGCGCCGTCCGAGGACGTGGTACTGATCGACGGCGACATCGCGGATCCGAATGTGGCGCGCCGGATCGTCGAGACCGCCGTTCAACGATTCGGCAGGGTGGACCTGCTGGTCAACAATGCCGGGATCTTCATCCCGAAGCCGTTCACAGACTATTCGACGGAGGATTTTGAACGGCTCGTGTCGACCAACCTGACCGGATTTCTCTATGTGACCCAAGCCGCCGTTCGGCAGATGGTGCGGCAGGGTGCTGGCCATGTGGTCAATATCACGACGACGCTGGCCGACCAGCCGGTGGCCGGCGTTCCGGCATCCATTCCCGTTCTGACGAAGGGGGGGCTGAATGCCGTCACGGCTGCGCTGGCCATCGAGTATGCGCACGCGGGCATCCGATTCAA
>JABMDK010000130.1 GCA_015903995.1 Nitrospira sp. | reverse complement strand
CCAGGAGGAGCGCAGCCCACGCGCGTAGTATCCGTTTCCAAGACCGCTTGTGCGTCCGATAAGAACTCATAACGCCCCTGGTGCCCCCGACCGCTGAGCAATGATCTCGAACGAAGGAGCCCACACGAGACACCCCCTTGTCATGAAATAGAGGCTCTGGGAAAGTGGCCACAACACCGACCGGCTAAGAGTCCATTTCAATTGGCTTATCCAAGGATGTACAGACGAGAGAGGGCCTCGACTCGGTTTTGAGTTGCGGAGACTGATGACGGTGAGCCCGGCCCCTTCCATTAAGACCGTGAGCGCCCTGGCGCTATAGAGGTACCAATGAAACGCTTGGTCATACTGCGACCCAATCCAGCGCGCAGGGGCCCTCATCGACAGATGAAACACGCCGTTGGTAGCTCGCACGATGGCAAGTCCACCCGGTGCGAGGAGCGTTGTGGCTTGCCGCAACATGATCACAGGATCAGCGACAGTTTCGAGCACGTTGATCATGGTCACAACATCAAAGTGCTGCGCCCATTCACCCCTTTCAAGCATGTTTGGAGACAGAACTGTGAGGCCTTTCTGAGCCGCGCGCATGGCTGCCCGTTTCGACAACTCGACCCCTGAGCAGCTCCACCCAGCATCGCGACAGAGCACGAGGAACTCCCCGTCTCCGCATCCGATGTCCAGCAAGGTGCCAGGAGGAGATCGGTAGAGGGAAAGGTGATGTACGACGCTTTGGAAAACCGGCTGTCGGTCGTCTGATGACTCGACCTCTCCATAATCTCCGTCATAGTCTTCCTGGAAATACGCTTCTAAGGTGTCGCGAGTCGGACGAGGCTCGAGAAACACCAGATCGCAGACAGGACAGCGAACGTATCGCCTAGTCGGGGTCTGAAAGGCTTTGACCAGTGGTTCATTGGCTCCACAGGGACACCCGATGCCGACTGCTTGATGATCGCTCAGGATAGTCATGCCGCTTCCTGTTGAACCTTTGGAGAAGTCCCAACGGATACCTTGCGCAAAGCGGGCATCGCTTCTTCGAACACCCTGACAGTGTCGTCAATCATTTTGCCTACCGTAAAAGCAGTGGCCACGTTTTGCTGCCCGGCCTTGCCCATACGTACGGCTTGTACAGGGTCGCGAAGCAGACTCCGAATCGCTTCCTCCAATGCCTGGGGATTCCGAGGCGGGATGAGTAATCCATTCAGGCCATCCTGGATGATTTCAGGTACACCATTGACGCTGGAAGCGACCACAGGACGAGCCATGGCCATAGCTTCAAGGACAACGAACGGAAGGCCTTCTGAAAGCGATGGCAAGACCACCACATCTGCCGCCGCGTACCAATCACCGACGTTATTCTGAGCTCCGACAAAGCGACAAGCATGCTCAACTCCCGTTTCCTTGGCCAACGACCAAAGTGTTTCTTGACACTCACCTTCTCCCACAAATAAGCAGACCAGCGACGGCCACTCTGCCAACAGTCTCGGCAACGCTTCAATTAAGAAGCGATGGCCTTTTTGCTCCGTCAGTCTCGCCACCATAAGCAGCACCGGACCGTTGCCGACAGACCATTCCTTCCTGATCTTGTGAGGATCTCCACTCCGGGAGAATCGCCTTTGGTCAATGCCGTTCCGTACGGTTATCGTTCTGGTCGTGACACCGGGACAATCGGCGAGGACATCCCGCTTGATCGCATCCGACACACAAATAATTCGGTCCGTCCTCGGTAACAGAACTCGCAGGATTGCACGGTAGAGGTAGCGCCTGATCAGACTCACTTCGTAATCTCTAATGGAATTATGTATCGTTGCGACAACACAGGGAACTCTGGCTAGCCGTGCCGCAAGGCATCCATAGACATTGGCCCGCGCTCCATGGGTCTGAAGGACGGTCACCTCATTCCGTTTGAGTAGGTTTGCCAAACGCACAACTGCCAGTGGGTTCAAGAGCGGCGTCAGGTGAACGATATGAGTCGGGATCTGCTTCGCTACCATCTTGTCTACAAATGGGCCTGGTTCTGGGCAAATCAGTATCGGGCGAAAACGGACTCGGTCTGCGTGTTCAAAGAGGAGTTCCAGGTAGCGTTCCCCTCCTCCATACCCGGCCGAACCAGCTAGTTCTGCAAGAACCACGGGCTTCATGGTTTTTTCCCAACAATCAACAGACTTCCCCGTAGATGAGGCACGGCATAGAATGGCCATTTCGCCCAATTGATACCGTGTTGGCTCGCCGTCTGACGGCAGTCTTGCGTGTCTTCCCCAAGAAAGTATCGTGACTCTGCAATGTCAAACCCCGTTTGACGGAGCATGTCGGCTAATTCATGCATGGCGTATTCTCGGGCATGCGGTCGCCATTCATCATCTGGATTCTTGTAGCCTGGTGGGGCTAACCGGTCGTTTGGAGAGCGGCCGATCAGCAGTTTGAAGACATTCCCGATCCGAGTCACATTCGGTGTTGTGAGGACGATGTGACCACCCGATCGAAGTATTCGATAGGCCTCCGCCAGCAAATGGAAGGGTGATGTCAGATGCTCAATAATTTCCAGTGCGAATACCAGCTGCGTCGAATGATCCGGAAGAGGAACCTTGTCGGAATACCCCTTGGTCTGAAAATGACCTCCTACTGGATCAAGGTCAACGGTCAGGATGTGTGCCTGGATATCGTGTTGCATAAAGTTGACGAAATCCTCGGAAACCATGAGCCCGGCTCCATACAACTGTGCCGACTTGGTGAAATCCAAAATGCGCAGAAGGCGCAATAAACTCCCAGGGAACGGACCGAAATCAACAATCGTCTGCCTGTCCTGGGACAACGTTCGCAGACCACTCTGTAGCGCGACATGAAACCGATCGCGGCACTTTACGGTGTGGCTCATCTCCCTGGTGAAGCGAGAGTCAGCTACCCCGAATGCTTCATAGGGAGATGGCCGGTAAGCTCGCATGACTCCATCGAATATGTGTTTTTTCAGTTCGTACGCCATACGGTCATAGTTTCAAAGTGAGGAACCGCAGTCTGTCATTACACAAGTCGATCTACCTCAACCAATTGACTCGTTGACAACGTACTCACCCGACAACTGAACTACATCGTCCGTCCATCTATTGAGCGATCGATGGTCCTCGACCTGATGCATGGTTGGCGCGAGGACTTTATGCCGCTATCTTGGCGCATTGTTCGTACACCGCCATGGTTTGATCCGCGGCTCGCTCCCAACTGAACGTGGCAACTTGCTGAAGCTCGTTCGCAACCAGCTCATCGCGCAGCCGCTGATCGGACAAAATATGCATCATGCTCTCTGACAGAGCTGTAGCATCGTGGGGAGCGTCGATCAGAACACCGGCCTTTCCCATCACTTCCGGTAATGACGACGTCCGATACGCAATCACGGGAACCCCCATCGCCATGGCTTCCAGAGGAGGCAAGCCGAATCCTTCCCACCAGGACGGAAACACAAAGAGTGCTGCACCCGCGTAGAGCAAGGGTAACTCTTGATCGGGAACGTACCCCTGCAGCACCACCTCATTGCCAAGGCCCGATGTGCGAAGTTCTTCTGGGAGAGGGCTTCGCCCAGGGCTGATCACTCCGGCAATCACCAACTGCAAGTCCTTGAAACGCTGGCGCGTTCGACGAAACGCCTGTAGAAGGCCGCGCCAATCTTTGCGACGATCGATCGCACCCACATAGAGCACATATGGAGCCTGCAGTTCTTTTCGGTTCCGATAGTCACGAACCTCATCTGCCGTCGGCTGGCGGGCAAACAACGGGTCGACCGCCTCCGGAACTACCGTGATCCGTTCCGCGAGGACACCGCCTAACTCAATCAGATCCTGCTTGCTCGCCTGTGATGGAACGATCACGGCCGACGCATGCCGAGCGGTAAACGGAATCCATTCAGACCAGTACCATCGAGCCCGTTGGGTGGGAAGCCATTCCGGATGCCGTGTGTACATCAGATCGTGTACCGTCAACACAAGCGGCTGGGTGCGGCAGACTGCGCCTGAAAAAGCCGGTGCGTGGATGACATCGACCTTCTCACTAAAGGCCCGCCAGGGAATTTGACCCTGATCCCACCATACTTGATGTGGGATCCTCCAACCCCGGTGGTACCGACACGGCCACTCCAGAAAGTCGCTC
>JABMDK010000013.1:145596-198104 GCA_015903995.1 Nitrospira sp. | reverse complement strand
GCTCGGAAGAGCGGGGAGGAATGGCAGCCCGTAGCGAAGCGGAGGCACATCCCCTCTTGGTTTACAAAAGCCCCGCCTGGAAGGGCGGGGTTATTTACTATTCGGGCAACGAGTCACGCATGGAGTGTCAGCCAATTCGGTTGACGGACCCCATGGATCTGACGTATCGTGAGCCGTCAATAATGGGAGAGTAGAAGGCTGTCTTGTAGAGCCTGAACGAAGGAGCTACGACGACCATGAAGATATACCTTGCCAACCCCCGTGGGTTTTGCGCCGGTGTCGATCGGGCGATCGATATCGTGGATCTGTCGCTCAAGAAGTACGGCGCGCCTATTTATGTGCGGCATGAGATCGTCCATAGTCGCCACGTCGTGAATTCGCTCCGGCGAAAGGGCGCGGTCTTCGTGGAAGAGTTGAACGAAGTGCCTGAGGGGTCGGTCGTCATTTTCAGCGCGCATGGCGTGGCGAAGTCGGTGTGGGAAGAAGCGAATCAGCGGCGCCTGCACGTGATCGATGCAACCTGTCCGCTCGTCATCAAGGTGCACAACGAAGTCAATCGTGATTATACGCAGGGGTATGAGTTGATCCTCATCGGTCACGCCGGTCACCCGGAAGTGATCGGGACGCTGGGCCAGGTTCCCGACAAGTTTCACTTGGTGTCGTCGGTGGAAGATGTGGAAAAGCTGCAGGTGGACAACACGGTCAACCTGTCGTATGTCACGCAGACGACGCTGAGCGTGGATGAATGTCGGGATATCGTCGGCGCGCTGCACAAGCGATTTCCCAACATCAAGGGGCCGCATCAGGAAGATATCTGCTACGCGACGCAAAACCGGCAGAATGCCGTCAAGGAATTGTCTCGTCTGGTGGATGTCATTCTGGTCATCGGTTCGCCGAACAGCTCCAATTCCAATCGCCTCCGCGAACTGGGGGAACAGTGCGGTATTCCGTCTTATCTCATTGACTCAGCCGCCGACATCGATCCCGTGTGGATGCAAGGGGCCAAGGCAGTCGGGATTGCAGCCGGTGCGTCAGCTCCGGAAATCCTGGTCACGGAAGTGGTGGCATTCCTGAGAGCATCGGAGCCGTCCGATGTGGAGGAACTCACGGTGATCGAGGAAGACGTGGAATTCCTCCTGCCGAAGGAACTTGTCCAGATCGAATCTGCAAAGAAGCCGGTCGCCAGTATCGCTAGGTAGCCGGCGGTGGCGTCCGTACATATCTCCATATGGCCCTACCTATTGTAGGGCCATATCAATTCATCCACTACGCAATGTGTTTTGTTTTTGATTTCTCAGAACCCTTGTGGTACAAGGGCCGGAAGTTTTTTGTTTTCCACGCACGCATTCCCTATTGATTGTATGTGTACGTCACAGAAGGTGAGCTGATGCATCTGAAATCCATGAACATGATGGGCTTCAAGTCGTTCGCGGAAGCTAAGATTGAATTCCCCGAGGGGGTTACAGCGATCGTCGGTCCGAACGGGAGCGGCAAGAGCAACGTCGTAGACGCCATCCTGTGGGTGTTGGGTGAGCAAAGCACCAAAACGCTCAGAAGCGAAAAGATGGAAGACGTCATTTTTAACGGCACCGAACTCAGAAAACCCTTGGGCATGGCGGAAGTGTCGCTGGTGATGGGCGGGCTCGATCCGGCGATGCTGAAGCTGGACGGCGGCTCAGGACTTCCGAGCGAGCTGACTGAGGCGCAAGAGATGATGATTACCCGCCGGTTGTACCGCAACGGCGAGAGCGAGTATCTCATCAACAAGATTCAATGCCGGTTGAAGGATATCCGCAGTTTGTTGCTCGACACGCGGGCGGGGAGCAAAGGACACACGGTCATTGCCCAGGGCCAGATCGATCAGATCTTGAATGCCTCGCCGCAAGACCGGCGCGAGCTGATTGAGGAGACGGCGGGCATCGTCCGGTATAAGAAACAGAAAGCCGAGGCGCTGCGGAAGTTGGAATCGACGCAGCAGAATCTCTTGCGTGTCCGAGACATCGTGGCAGAGGTCAAGAAGCAACTCAATTCGTTGGAACGCCAAGCTCGCCAGGCGCGCACCTTTCAGGCTCTGCAGGGTGAGGCGCGCGAGATCGAAGTGACATTGTTGACCAGGGAATTCAGGGGCTTACGACAAACATTACAGGAGGCGGAAACAGAAGTTCTGAACCTAGATCAAGAAGAATCCGAGAAAGCGGCCGATCTGGCTCGCCTGACGACGGAACTCGAACAGGCGCGTCTTGATGCGATCGCGACCGCCGATTCCATCGGGAAGATTCGGGAGGAACTGGCGGGTGTGGAACAACAGCAGGCCCATGCGCTGACGGCGGCGGAGGTCGAACGGAACCGAGGGTTGTTATTCAGCCAACAACAGGTACAGGAATCCGCCGAGCTGGAGGAGCTGGTCCGATCACAAGAGACGTTGGCTGCCGGACTTCAAACCATCGAGTCCTCATTGACGTCGGTCGAGGAGGAGATGGCGCTTCGGGATCGGGTGCTCGTGGAACTCGATGAAGAGCTGACGCGTTTGCTCAACCAACGGGCTGCGGCCGTTGCGGAGGAGGAGCGAGGGCGCAAAGATGTACTGCAATTGGCCGTGCTTGTCGCCAATACCGAACAAAGTATCTCGCAATTGGCCAAGCGAATGGAAGATCTCGCGGGCCGCGGCACTCGCTTGTCGTCGGAACGAGACGAACTGCGCAGCCAGCGTGAATCGGCAATCGGGCGCTACGAGATTTTGCGCAAGGAATATGGAGAGGCAGATCGTCTCGTCTCGCAACTCCGGACGGAACAACGCACCGTGCAAGAGGAGGCGGCTCAAGCTACAAGCGCCCTCCAGTCGTTGGATCCGGTGATCTTGCGACGTTCGGAAGAGCTGGCCGGAGTGGATTCTCGCCTGGAGGCGCTGCAGGGTGTGGTTCGTGAAGAGATGGGTTACGGTCGGCAGGGGACTCAGCAAGGCCCAGCCTTGAAGTCTTGTGATGGGGTACGGGATGCGGTGGCCGAATGGTTGGTGGTTCCGTCGGGGATGGAACGGGCGGTTGAGGCGGTGTTGGGGGAGCGCGTTCGAGGATGGTTTGTGGATGAACCGTCCGTCGGGCAACGGTTGATTCGATTCCTTCAACAAGAGTCGTTGGGGCGGGGCAGTTTTATTCCCCAGCGCCCACGATGGGAAGGCGGACGGACTCATGATTGGTGGACGTCGATCGCCACGCAACCGGGCGTCGTCGGGCTCGCCGTAGATCTGGTCCAAACCGACGCGGCTCGAACGGCGGCTCGAGATTCATTGTTCGATCGCGTCGTCATTATTCGATCGTTGGACCAGGCGATGCAATTGTGGGAGCAGCATGCGTGGAGTGCTCCGAACGGTCCCATTCTCGTGACGCTGGATGGGGAAGTGGTGGATGCGTCGGGCATCGTGACGGGCGGTCAGGTGCAAGGAACGCCGGGTTTGCTGGAGCGCCGGCGCGAGGTGATCGATCTTGAAACCAAACGCCATGTGCTTGTGACGGAGCTCGAGCAGAGCAAGCAGCAGCGAGAGATGATATCCGCCCAGATCCAGATGCTCACCCAGCAGAATCGCCAACTCGGAGATGCGCTGCGTGACGCCGAGATGCAGAATCTGTCGCTCCGCAAGGATGAAGAGAAGCTTCAGCATGTGTTGAACGACCTGGACCATCGCCTGACCGGGATAGAGACGGAAATTCAGGAGGGGATCAGCGAAGGGCAGCGGTTGGAACAGGAATCACACTCAGTCCGGACGCAATTGGCTCAATGGCAGGCTGAGAAAAACGGACAGGACACGATGTTGGGGAGGGTGCGCGAACGACTGGGGCTGCTCGATCAGCAGATGAGGGTGCACCAGGAACAGGTGACTCAAGCGAAGCTGACCGCGGAGGGTTTGCGAGCCAAACGGGAACATGAGCGACTGAACCGGGCTCGGGTGACACAGCAGATTCAGGAGACGGAAGATCGGCGTCGTGCATTGGGTGAGCATCTGAATAGTCTGAAGGGACTCATTGAACAGAGCCAGGCAGAACAAGCTCGTCAGGAGGGCTTCTGCCAAGAACTCGGTGTTACCGCTGGGCAGGTGAAGGGAGAATTGGTCGCCGCTCAGGAGCGACAGGCGCAACAGACAGCAGTGAGCCACACGCATGAATCCGGTTTGGAGGAATTGCGACGGGGCATGTCGATCATTCGGGATGCTCGGATGACGGTCGAGGTTCGTCGAGCGGAAATTCGCACGCAATTGGGGACGGTCGAAGGAACATTGTCGGGGACCTATCAGCTTGATCCCCTCGCACTGATCGAGAATCAGGTAACATCGAACGAGCCGATGAACGAAGGTGATGTCACGGCCGTGCAGGAGACCGAGCATCGCTCGGATGCCGAGCTGAAAGAGCAGTTGCAGAAGCTCCGTGACCGGATGGATCGAATGGGCCCCATCAACTTAGCCGCGATCAGCGAGCACCAAGAGCTGGAGGAACGCCATACATTCTTGTCTGCTCAGGAGCAGGATCTGTCGAATTCGATCGCGTCACTGAAGGAAATTATTCAGCGGATTCACCAGACGACGAAGGAAATGTTTGCGGCCACGTACCAAGAGTTGCAGCAGAAGTTCACCGAGGTCTTCGGCCAATTTTTTCCTGGCGGGCGAGCCGAGCTGCAGCTGGTCGAGGAGCCGCCTGCTGAAAACGGGGAGCCTTCAGGCAGTCAAGAACCAGGTATTGAAATCGTGGCACAACCGCCTGGGAAACGGCTGAAGAGCATCACCATGCTGTCAGGTGGAGAAAAGACGCTCACGGCGATGGCACTATTGTTTGCAAGCTTTCTGATTAGGCCGACACCGTTCTGCCTATTGGACGAAATCGATGCCCCGCTGGACGAGGAAAACATCGGTCGGTTCACGGGAGTCTTGAAAGAACTGGCGCAGAATGCCCAGTTCCTCGTCATTACGCACAATAAGCGGACGATGAGCATCGCTGATTCTCTCTTTGGCGTTACCATGGAAGAGCCGGGGGTGTCGAAATTGGTGTCCGTCCGGCTGGGCGATCTGCAGCCGGTATAGGGGAGGTCGTCCGGCGCCACACATTTTTGATCAATCGAAGGAGTGGGAGTTTTTACGCTCCTCTTCGCTGTCCTAGTAAACTCGTTTCTGAACGGGTTTGCCGTCAACCGTGACCCGTCTCCAGGGTGACGAACACCGTTTTTCACCAAAATCTGCCAGGCTCGGAAGAGCGGGGAGGAATGGCAGCCCGTAGCGAAGCGGAGGCACATCCCCTCTTGGTTTACAAAAGCCCCGCCTGGAAGGGCGGGGTTATTTACTTACCGATATAGCCTCTTTTTGTCTCTGCAGTGCCAATTCACGTAGGGTGTCTGACCTTTTAGTGTTCAAGAATGTCCAGGTCATATGCCGGGCAATGCTCAAGTTGCCTGAAAGAACTGCAGCATTGTGGGGCGAGCTTCCACCATGTCCTGAGATGTGGATGCCAGTATCGAAGCAGGACATGGTTTGTCAATGGTTTATGGATGTGCTCTCCCGCAGGCCCCACATCGTGGATGTGGGGCCTGGAAAAGTGGTTTTGCTATGAAGAGCAGATGACTCACGGTATCGTTGTTGCTCTAGCAAGAGTGTGAAAGCTGCGTCACAGCCTGCATCACCATCAACGAGGAGGGATCATGGCGCTTTTGCAAACCCAGGATAGAGGACTCCATCCACAGTCGGTTGCGCTTGCCCATGTGACCTTGGAAGCACTGCTCATGCCCGACTGCAAAATGCCGGAGAGGCCGTTGCAGGCGGTACGGGATGAACGAAAGGAAGAGGAAAAGTTGGAGTATGACCCGTTGGGGTCCGCTAGAGGTATTGTCAACGGACTGCGCCTATCAGTCACGTTGTGGAGCTTTGTTGCTCTCGTTGTCATCTTGACGCGATAACCTTTTTCTGTTGTGTCGTCAGTGCTCCCCTGCGCGCAGCTTTGGGGGGCTCACACCCAGGTATTCTTGGTGAGGACATGTTGCCAATAGCAGCATAAGTCACCAGTCGAACCAACCTTCTTCATTCCAAAAACTCATGAGCGTTTCTACCGGGGAGCGGTGAACGCTGGCACTGTCGGCACCTCGCTCTCCGGTTCAACGGTGTGCCGGCCATAATTCTCTTTGCCGCGACGATTACAGTGCAGGTCCAGACGAGAGCCCGGGGACTGTGACCGTTGGGGGACTTGCCTTGAACAGCCTGAGTTTCCGGATCGCTACTGACGGTCCCACTGGCACTGATCGTAGTGTCGCTCAGTGGCAGCTTTGTGCAGGGGCGGCAGGCCACCTACTATGTAGCTTTTGGGATAGGGTGGTGACGTCCTCCTCATGAAGTGATCGATGGGCAGCGTAACGCCGTGACGTTCGGTTATGGATACTGTGGAGCGGTGTTGTTGATCGTCTACACCTCCAAAAAATATAGATACTTCAGGCACTTCTCCCCTCGCGCGCTTGACTCGTTTCCAATCGTCTGTTATAAGCCTCCGGTATATCCTCAGGGAGTATTGGAAAGGTTTACGAAGGGAGACCATTGCAAGATGCCGGTCTTTCACCCTCCTCAGTCTTGTCGGTTAAGTCATAACGATTCATGAATATCATCAAGGCGTTGTTCAACCGCCTCTCTGACAGCCTGCTCTCGACTGTTCAAGGGAGATTCGATCCTGCTACGGAGCTGACTCCTGTCGCATCGCTTCGGTTGGTTTCCGACAAACCGGTTATTCTGCCGTCGTTGGACTCTTCGGCTGCTCGCCGACCCATCGGTCATGCCGTGAGCCAGCCTGATGCGGTGGATGACGCGATCAGGAGGAGTCAATCGTGGTTCTTCAACCGCCAACATGCCGAAGGGTATTGGGTTGCCGAGCTGGAAGCAGATACCACACTGACCTCCGAATACGTCATGCTGCGTCGATTTCTTGATCGGGTCGATCTTGAGCGAGAGGCCAAAGCGGTTCGATACCTTCGAACAACGCAACTGCCTGATGGCGGGTGGCCGATCTATTACGGCGGACCGGCGGAGATCAGCGCATCGGTCAAGGCATATTTTGCGCTCAAATTAAGCGGCGTGTCGGCGGACGAACCGTTTATGGTTCTGGCCAAAGAACGGATTCTGGCGATGGGCGGTGTCCTCCAGGCCAACGTGTTTACGAAAATCACGCTGGCCTTGTTCGATCAGTATGATTGGGAAGGTGTCCCCCACATGCCCGTTGAACTGATGTTGCTGCCGAAGAAGTTCTACTTCAGCATCTATGCGATCTCGTATTGGTCTCGGGCTGTGCTGATTCCACTGCTCATCGTATTCGCGCACCGCCCGGTCTGCCGAATTCCAGAGGAACAAGGTATCGACGAGTTGTACCCGATACCGCGCTCGGAGGTTCGCTATTGGAAATACCCTCCGTTCAACAAGGATCAGGCCTGGTTTACCCCGCATAACTTCTTTGTGGCCTTGGATGTGATGCTCAAACTGTATGATCGTATGCCGATGCGGGTGTTACGGGAAAAGGCGTTGCATAAAGCCGCGTGCTGGATGGTGGATCATCTCAAAGGGTCAGGGGGGCTCGGTGCCATCTACCCGGCGATGGCCAACTCCATTATGGCGCTTCAATGTTTAGGGTACGATGCCGATGACCCCCTGGTCGTCAAGGCGCTTCATGAGATCGAGGCGTTGGAGGTCTACGATTCCGCAATGGTCGATGGTGAGGCGGTCTCCACCCTCCATCTCCAGCCCTGTTTTTCGCCTATTTGGGATACCGCGTTGCTCACGAATGCGCTGACTGAGTCGGGAGTGCCTCAAGATCATCCTGCGCTTCAAAAGGCCGGCCAGTATCTCATCTCCAGGCAAACCAAAACTGTGGGTGACTGGATTGTCTCTTCGCCGAACGCAGAACCGGGGGGGTGGTATTTTCAGTTTGAGAATGAGTCGTATCCCGATGTCGACGATTCCGCCGTGGTCATCATGGCGCTCTCCAAGTTGAAAATTCCTGGCCACGAAGACCAGCTGAACGAGTCGATAGGCCGCGGGATGCGATGGGTCTTGGCCATGCAGGGATCCGACGGCGGCTGGGGTGCGTACGATAAAGACAACAACCGAGTCGTCTTTAACTATATCCCCTTTGCTGATCATAAAGCGCTCTTGGACCCCAGTACCTCCGATCTGGCCGGGCGTTGTCTGGAGATGCTCGGTGCATTGGGGTACGACAAGACTCATCCGGCTGCAGGACCGGCCTTGGCGTTTCTGAAAAAAGAGCAGGAGGAAGACGGGAGTTGGTATGGACGCTGGGGGGTCAATTATGTCTACGGGACCTGGTCCGTCTTAGCCGGGCTCAGGGCCATCGGTGAAGATCTTTCGGCACCGTATATTTGTCGCGCCGTTGCGTGGCTGGAATCGAAACAGAATCCTGACGGTGGATGGGGTGAGTCCTGTCTTTCCTACAGGGACGATGGTGAGTATCGCGGTCGAGGGGAGAGCACACCCTCACAAACAGCATGGGCCTTGATGGCGCTGATGTCGGCTGGAGCGATTGATTCCTTCAGTGTTGCGCGAGGAGTGCAGTTTCTCCTTCGTCGGCAGATGAAGGATGGGTCGTGGGAGGAAATCAGCCATACCGGGACGGGATTTCCGCGTGTGTTTTATCTTCGGTATCATTGGTATTGTCAGTATTTCCCACTGTGGGCTCTGGGGATGTATCGTAATCTCCGTTCCCGTGGGAAGATGAGGGCCGACGAACTTCGTCATCATATTCAGGGAACTGACTTGTATCGGTCCGAGCATTGACCCCCGCCGGTTCTCTTTCATCGCGCTTATCCGGTGCTGAACCATCTAAACGAATCGCCATTTTTGCGGCCACTCCATGGGAAATGAGTGCCGTTCAGTCGGCGTTTCCTCCAGGGGATGAACGTCGAATCGGCGGTCGCCCTATTGTTGTGCGTACCGTAGGCGACAGGGAATATTGGCTTGCTCAAACCGGCGTCGGTCCTGAGAAGGCGGGGCGAAGCGCCGCCCAGCTGCTTGATCATCAGTCGTTTAGTCTTGTGGTGTCGACGGGGTTTGCCTGTGCGCTCGTCACGGCTGATATCGGCGCGCTCTTGGTAGGCCGTGAAGTGGTGCATCACGGACATCACGATGCCACGTCGTCGGAAGTGCTTCATGTGCCGGGTGATGAACGAGATCTCGCCGTGACGTTCATCGAGACTCTCGTGCCGCCCGAGTACATTGGGCGGTTTGTCTCGACCGATCATGTGATCGGCAGCGCCCGAGAAAAGCGAACCTTTGCGCTGAACACTCAGGCCATCGGTCTCGACATGGAAAGTTCCGCGTTGGCTGTCCAGGCACAACGGGCACAGGTTCCCTTTGTGATCATCCGATCCGTTTCAGATCTTCTGGACGAAGATCTTCCACTTGACTTCAATCTGTTTCTCAGGCCCACTGGGTGGCTGAAAGGTATCGGGACGGTCTTGGCTGCTCCTGCCTGTCTCTTGGGCCTTGGCCGGTTTCGTCGACAGAGTCTGGTCGCAGGAGAAGCCTTGACGGCCTTTTTTAGGAGCTATGTGGCGGCGATGGCAACTGATCGACCCTCAAAGATACTCTCGCCGATTTAACCATGACGCTACTCGCACTCATGGGCCGATGGGCCCTTGCCTTTGTGGCGGAAATGGGCCGGATGCTGATCTTCGTGGTGGCATCCTTCGCCTGGTTGGCGCGTCCGCCGCTACGTGGCATGCAAATCATCAAGCAACTCCACTTCATCGGTTACAAGTCGACGTTTGTTGTCGTGCTGACGGCAGCCTTCACCGGGATGGTTCTGGCGCTGCAAGGCTACTATACGTTACGAAAGTTTGGGTCGGAAGGACTGTTGGGCTCTGCGGTCGCGATCAGCATGATCCGGGAGCTGGGGCCGGTCTTGGCTGCGCTCATGGTGACGGCGCGCGCCGGTTCTGCGATCACGGCGGAGATCGGGATCATGCGGATCACGGAGCAGATCGACGCGCTCGACACGATGGCCATCAATCCGCTCCAATACCTGATTACGCCGAAACTTGTCGCCGGTTTGATCGGTGTGCCTCTGTTGGTGGCCATCTTCGACGTGGTGGGAATCTATGGAGGTCATTTGGTTGGAGTGGAACTGCTCGGGGTCAATGCAGGTTCGTATTGGAACTCCATCCAGTCCGCGGTGGAATGGAAAGATGTCTATGGTGGTATTCTCAAGTCCATTAGTTTTGGTCTGATCGTGAGCTGGGTCTGTTGCTATAAAGGCTTTTACACCAAGATGAGCGCCGAAGGGCTTGGCACTGCCACGACAGAGGCGGTCGTGTTGTCGTCGGTCTTGATTCTCATCTGGGACTATTTCCTGACCTCATTGCTGATGTAATCATGCTGAAGCTCGTGGGTGTGACAAAGGTGTTGGGAGGGCAACCTGTGCTGCAAGGTATCGACCTCATCGTCCCCGAAGGGAAACTTACGACGATCATTGGACGAAGCGGGGAAGGCAAGAGCGTGTTGCTGAAGCACATGATCGGCTTGCTCCAGCCTGACTCCGGAGAAGTGTGGGTCGATGGAGTCGAGATT
The DNA here is from genome assembly GCA_015903995.1 of Nitrospira sp. GTDB lineage: Bacteria > Nitrospirota > Nitrospiria > Nitrospirales > Nitrospiraceae > Nitrospira_D. The sequence goes on along the minus strand of JABMDK010000013.1, from coordinate 187,510 downwards.
TCTCGGCTCCGCGGCCAGGCGCTCAACGAAGTGCGCAAGCGGTTTGCGATGTTGTTCCAAGGTGCGGCGCTGTTCGATTCACTGACGGTCTTCGAGAACGTGGCGTTTCCGCTTAGAGAGCGACTTCGAATGAAAGGTTCGGAGGTGACCAGCCGTGTCGATGAAAAGCTGGAGCAAGTAGGATTGGCGGGAATGGGCCACAAGTTCCCTGCGGAATTGAGCGGGGGTATGCGGAAACGCGCCGGCTTGGCCCGCGCATTGGTGATGCAACCGGAGATTATTCTCTTCGACGAGCCGACGACGGGACTTGATCCGCTCATGGCCAAGTCGATCCATGATCTGATTACAAGCATGCAGCGCAAGTTCGGGTTTACCGCCGTGATGGTGAGCCATGAGATTCCGGAGATATTCTGGATTTCGGATTATGTCGCGATGCTGAAACGCGGGAAAATAGCCGTGATGGCAGCGCCGGCGGAATTTCAACAGACGTCCGATCCGGAGATCAGAGAATTTATTTCAGTGGGTGGGACGGTGCCGTTCACCAAGGTGGCATCTGCGGGTTAGAGGAGTGTCATGATGGAGAAAAGCAGGTTGGAGCTGATTGTCGGGGTCTTCGTGCTGGTCGGGATTGTTTGTTTGGGCTATCTCTCGATAAAACTCGGCAAGTTGGAACTGATTGGGGGAGATGTCTACGAAGTGGACGCGCTGTTCAATTCGGCCACAGGGCTGAAAGCAGGGGCGGCTGTGGAGGTTGCCGGCGTCGAGGTGGGACGAGTCAAGGGAATCAGCCTGAAAGAGGACCGGGCGATGGTGAGACTGGCGGTACAACATGGGACGAAGCTCTATTCCGATACCATCGCCTCGATCAAAACCAGAGGGATTATCGGTGAAAAATATCTCGCGCTCTCGCCGGGAGGAGGAGGGGACCCTCTGAAACCCGGAGATACCATTCGTGATACGGAATCAGGTCTCGACTTGGAGGAGTTGGTGAGTCAATACGTTCATGGTAAGGTCAACTAATCGGATCAGCCCTTAAGGTATGGCGGGAAAGACGAACATAAATATATACTTGGTGTCGGAGTGAGGGGCGCGATGATAGCGATCAGAAATACGTGGACTGAGCGGAGAGGCGGCAGCTCATGGTTCATGGTGCTCATGGCGGTGATCTGCATCGGAGTGATGGCGGTACCAGGGTACGCAGGACCTCCTACCGATTCCATGAAAGCGACGATCGACGAAGTGCTCCGCATCGTCAGAGAACAGGAACTCAAACAACCGGAGAAGACGGAGGAGCGTCGACACCTGCTTGAGAAGGTCGTGTCGGCTCGATTCGACTATACGGAAATGTCCAGGCGGGCGCTCGGGGCTCCTTGGAACCAGCTCAATGATCAGCAGAAACAAGAATTTGTCGACCTCTTTCGAACGTTGTTGACGAATTCATATGCGGACAAGGTCGAAACCTATTCCGGCGAAGGCGTCCAGTATCTCAATGAACGAATGGAGAAAGAGTACGCGGAAGTCAGGACCAAAGTACTGTCGGGGAAGACGGAGATTCCGCTTGATTATCGCTTGATCAATAAGGCAAATGATTGGCGGGTCTATGACGTCGTTGTGGATGGGGTCAGCCTGGTGAATAACTATCGCGGGCAGTTTACGAAGATTCTCCGTGCCTCTTCCTATTCGGATCTCGTCGATCAGCTTCGCAAAAAGACCGATAAAATCAAGGCTCCCTAGCGTTTTCCCAAGCAAACATGAAGACGTTTCTGCGCTGTCTTTCCGTCAGCATTCTCCTCGTGCTGTGTGCGACCCTCTATTCCGCCGTTTCTGATCTGGCCCAGGCGGAGGTGAAATATTTTCCTATCCCCGCCGTCAGTTCAAGTAAAAACGACGGGAATGATATCGGGATGATTGTACCGGCTCTCATCACCGGGCCGGATGGGGACCTCAAGTATTTGGTTGCACCGATGGTGGTCTACAATTCGATCGTAGGCACACGCGGAACCGTCAATCTGTTCCGCTATGAGCCAGGGGGAAAGGAGCTCCGAGGTATTGCCTCCTGGACGGAGCGGATCGAGCGTAAATTCCTGTTGAGTTATGTGGATCCGGGTTTCAGTAACGGACGGTACAGCATCGGCTTCAGTGCCATGCATTTCAAGAATGCCACGGTGCGATTTTTCGGACTTGGGCCGACCACGGTCAAGGACGATGAGTCGAACTACACAGCGTCTGAGACGCGATTAAACTGGAAATTCGGGATCTATGCCAACGAGGTGACGCAGGTCGCCGTGAGCCAGCGACTACGGTACATGCAGTCAATCCAGAAGGGGGCCACGGACCTCCCCTTTTCCGGGGATGTGTTTCCCGATGCCCCGGGTGTGGGAGGGGCGACGATTCTCGGCCAGCGGATCAGTTTCCATTATGACACGCGGAATAACTTGGTGACACCGACGGATGGGATGGCGATCACAGCCTATGCCGAGCTCAATTACAATTTTCATAATGGTGCGAACCCGCTGTATTCCAGGTATGGGCTCGAGGTCAAAAAGATGTTTGCAAGCGAATCCAAGCGGGCGATTTTGGTGATTCGCGGCGATCTGCAAGCCACGATCGGTACGGATGTCCCGTTCTATGAACAGAGCTCTTTCGGGGGACAGAATAATCTGCGCGGTTTCGGCGTGGATCGGTACATCGATAAGCAGCTGGTTGCCTTCAGCATTGAGGAACGCATTCATATATTGCGGACCCGTCTTGCCGGGGTCATGGCGGATTTTGAGATCGCGCCGTTCATCGATACCGGACAAGTGTTCAACTCGTTTAAGAATGTGAGCTTCAAGGACTATCGCATTACGCCGGGTATCGGATTTCGAGGGATCATTCGGCCCAATGTCGTAGGACGGATCGACTACGGATTCAGTAAAGAAGGAGGTGCGATTTTTGCCGGGCTTGACTTTCCATATTAATTGCCTCATCCGGTGTCCACGCCAATCAGGACAGTCCGGTTTCTAAATGCGCAAGGTTCTGAAGCGAGGGTATTTCACCAGGACATCTTTCGCAAGTGCTTGACTTCATGTGGTTCATATGTGACACTCCACCAAAATTTGGCACCTGAACGTATGGTGCAGGGTAGTCCTGTGCGTAGGCATGCTGCCGATGGGGCGCGAACGAACGAAGGAGACCATCTATGTCCCTACTGAAGACGATCTATAGTCCTGCCGACCTGAAGCGATTGTCTCCGGGCAAATTTCCAGCCTTGTGCCAGGAGATTCGCGAGCAGATTATCGGGGCGGTCTCGAATGTGGGTGGACACCTGGCTTCTAATTTAGGCGTTGTTGAGCTCACAGTCGCCTTGCACCATCTCCTCGATACACCGAACGACAAGATCGTCTGGGATACCAGCAATCAGTCCTACACCCACAAACTCCTCACGGGTCGGCGTGAGCAGTTCCACACGCTTCGCCAGTACGGTGGATTGAGCGGATTTTGTAAACGGGAAGAGAGCGAGTACGATACCTTCAATGCCGGCCATGCGGGAACTGGTGTATCGGCCGCCTTCGGTATGGTCGAAGCCAGAGAACAGTTGAAGCAGAAGAACAAGGTTGTCTGTGTCGTCGGTGATGGTGCCATGACGGCGGGGATGACGCTGGAAGGATTGCATCATGCCGGAGGGCTCGGAAAAGATTTCCTTGTGATTTTGAACGACAATCAAATGTCGATTTCGAAGAATGTCGGGGCTATTTCCGCCTATCTGAGTCGGACCATCACGGGTGAATTCTACGGGAAAGTGCGAGAAGAAACCGGCCAACTGTTGGGGAAGATTCCGCACATCGGCTCCGACATGCAGAAGCTCGCTCGTCGAGCCGAAGAGCTTGCGAAAGGCGTGATTCTCCCGGGATTGCTCTTCGAAGAACTCGGGTTCCAGTACAGTGGTCCCATCGACGGCCACAACTTTGAACATCTCCTTCCGACTCTCGAAAACGTACTGAAGATGAGGGGGCCGGTCCTCTTGCACGTCATTACCAAAAAAGGCCTCGGCTACGAACCGGCTATGAAGAATCCGGTATGGTTCCATGCCTGTCCGCCGTTCGTTCGGTCGACTGGCGCACCGGCTAAGAAAGCCGCACGCCCTTCGTACACGGCGATTGCAATGGACGCCCTGGTCAAGTTGGCCCGTGAGGACAAGCGTGTTGTGGCTATCACGGCGGCAATGTGTGAAGGGACGGGGCTGACGGCGTTCGAAAAAGAATTTCCGGATCGCCTCTATGATGTCGGCATCGCCGAGCAGCATGCGGTGACGTTCGCGGCGGGGCTTGCGACGCAGGGCATCAAGCCGGTGGTTGCGATGTATGCGACCTTCCTGCAGCGGGCCTATGATCAGGTCGTGCATGATGTTGCCACCCAGAATCTTCCAGTGGCGTTCTTTATCGATCGAGGCGGACTCGTCGCGGAGGACGGGACGACGCATCATGGAGCGTTCGACTATGCCTACCTGCGGCATGTTCCCAATATGGTCGTCATGGCTCCCAAGGATGAAAACGAACTGCAACACATGGTGAAAACCTGTTTGGAATTCAACGGACCGATTTCAGTTCGATATCCGCGCGGGGTGAGCCTTGGGGTGAAGATGGATCCGGCTCCTCAAGCCTTGCCTATTGGGAAAGGAGAGTTGCTGAAGGACGGAACGGATGTGGCGATTATGGCAATCGGTGTCTCGGTCTGGCAGGCGGTCCAGGCAGCCGAACGGCTTAGTAAGGAAGGGGTTTCCACCGCGGTTGTAAACGGACGGTTCGTCAAGCCACTCGATCATGAACTGATCGTCGAGGTGGCGAAGCGGGTGCGCCATGTCGTGACCGTGGAAGAAGGTTGCAAGATCGGCGGGTTTGGTTCGGCTGTCCTAGAAACTCTTTCGGAAGCCGGGGTGACGGGCGTGAAAACAAAGGTTTTAGGTTTGCCGGATTGGTACATCGAACAGGGACCACAGGATCTCTTGCGGGAACGGTATGGGTTGACGGCGGAAGGGATCTATCAAAGCGTGAAGGAAGTGATCGGTAGGGCACCAGCCGGAAAATCGCCGCTCGCAGGTGCGGCACTCGCTGGTCACCTCCCTCATGGAGATGAACAGGGGAGTTGATCGGGACGTGAGGGGCACAGCGTAAGACGTAAGAGAGTCACACAGCGATGCATATAGCCAGGCGAAAAACTCGACAGATTGCGGTCGGCACAGTGAAGGTCGGAGGCGATGCTCCCATCTCCGTGCAATCCATGTGTTCGACAGATACGCGCGATGTGACCGCCACGGTTGCACAGATTCACCAGCTTGAAGCCGCCGGCTGCGAAATCATCCGCGTGGCCGTTCCGGACGACGAGGCTGCCCAAGCTCTTCCGAAAATCAAAGCGGCGATGACCGTACCGCTGATTGCCGATATTCACTTCGACCATCGGCTTGCTTTGAAGGCCGCCCAAATCGTCGATTGTGTCCGTATCAATCCCGGCAATATCGGTGCGTGGTGGAAAGTGGAAGAAGTCATTAAGGCCGTGAATGAGCGAGGGATTCCGCTTCGAGTCGGCGTCAATGGAGGATCACTCGAACGGCCGTTGTTGGAGAAGTACGGATGGCCTTCCCCCGAAGCGCTGGCCGAGTCGGCACTCAATGCCGTGCGTGCGCTCGAAGACGTGGGCTTTACCAATATGAAGGTATCGCTCAAAGCTTCGGACGTCCATCATGCCATTGATGCGTATTGGCTTTTTGCTCATCAGTCCGATTATCCTTTGCATATCGGGATTACCGAAGCGGGAACGGCCATGACCGGTGCAGTGAAGTCTTCCATCGGCCTGGGGTACTTGCTTTCGCAGGGCATTGGAGACACCTTGCGTGTGTCGTTGGCGGCGGATCCGGTCGACGAAGTCAAAGTCGGGTTTGAAATTCTCAAGTCACTCGAATTGCGTCATCGGGGCATTAATGTCATCGCGTGCCCGACGTGTGGGCGTGTTGAAATCGATGTCGTCCGGATGGCGAACGAACTGGAGAAAAAACTCGGGCATATCAAGACTCCGCTGAATGTGTCGGTGTTGGGATGTGTTGTCAACGGTATCGGAGAGGGGAAAGAGGCCGATATCGGGATTGCCGGTGGTGAGGGCAAAGGCATTTTGTTCAAGAAGGGTAAGCTTGTCCGAAAGGTTCCCATGGAAGAGTTGATGGACACATTGATTGCGGAAGTGGAACTGCTGGCCAAGGAAAAAGAAGCGGAACACACTGGCGAATCGATTACGCCTTCGACGGAAAACGGGTGGGAGCCCCTGATCCCTCAGTCCGATCATCTCTCGACGCTTGGAAAAGAAATACCGGTCTTGCCACGAAGATAACGGGCGCTGCCAAGGTCTACTCTCACCTCCCAGAATCCAACCCCAGGCTTCTTCTGCAAAAGAAACGATTGACGCACTCTCCCAGGGTCATGTAAGTGTGCTGCTGAGTCATGGAATCAAAGCCCATCAGTCGGCAAATCAATACCTTCATCAGGTCCGAGCTGTTGGCAAGACTAGTGAAGGTTGGCCTCGTCATTGCGGCCGTGGTGCACGGCTACATCATTTCATTTGGCCGGTCGTTTCATTTCCGAGACATTGATATTCATCGAGAGATTGGACGGCGTTTTCTCTCCGGGGAATATCTCTACGCCAACGACTACTGCTACATGTATTTACCGACCACGGGCGTTTATTTCTCTCCCTTGCTCATTCTGGAGAGAAATCCGAGCTTGGCGCTGCGTTATGCTGTCGCGGTCGGATGCTTAGTCATGACCATCATGCTGTTTCACCGCATGTTGTGCGGTACATCAGACTCGAAGGTGTGGAGCAGGTTGTTGGTCGGCGTGGGCGCGGGGGCGCTGACGCTCCAATTTATCTTAAACGATCTTGATGACGGTGGACCGCATCTCATTCTGTTGGGAATTTTGACCTGCGCGAGCTATGCGATATGGGTCGGACGAGAACGCCTCGGTGCGACCATGCTTGGGTTCGCCATCACGCTGAAAATCACTCCCGCGCTCTTTGTGCTGCTGTTTCTCTGGAAGCGGCAGTGGTGGTTGGCCTCATACACGGTGCTAGCCACTATCCTGTGGATCCTTCTTCCGGCTGTGTATATGGGACCTACGAATTGGTGGGAGCATCAGACTGAGTGGACCAGGAATGCAGTGTTATCCGTACTTGATCGGCAGGTGGAGGGGCGGCAGGAAAACGAACTGCAGAAAGCCAACCTCTCACTCCGCCATACGATGCTCCGGTATCTGGTCACCTATCCGCCTGGCCATCGGCTTCGGCAAGTGGACCCTGGATATAGACCGGTCTTGGATTTGCCGTCTGGAGTTGCAGCACTGATTGTTGGTGTTTCGGCTCTGGTCCTAGTCGGTCTTTTTGCTTGGTCGAGCGGACGAGTATATCAAGGGCCAGGCGATCCTAGCTGGGCTAGAGACGTTGCTGGTACCATGATGTTGGCCTTGTTATTCTCACCGATTACGTGGGATCAGCACCTCGTCTGGATGATTCCAGCGGCCGTTACGGTCGTCGCAGCCGCAGCCAGACTGACCGGTGCATTGTCCCGTACGGGATACGTGATGCTGGTAGTCTATATCATGCTGACAATGGTGCTGAATTATGAAGTCGTCGGTTCGGCAAAATGGGAAATGCTCAAGAGCTATCATCATCTTGGCATCGCCATGCTGATATTGTACGGGTTACTTCTCACTAGTCGGGGTGGCTCGACCTTCTTCAATCCCCATCCGGGAAAAACCTTCTCCGCCTCTTCCCATGTTGCCAGTGGAGTGTAATATGTTGCCGCGGGACAGAGGTCGGTTGATTCTCAAACAAACCAACCGTAGACCGAATATCAGGTTCGGTCTCGTGTTGTGTTCCTGAAAAAGAAGCGACTATAATACGACCTCCGGGGCGCCGTACCCAAGTGGTAAGGGAGCAGTCTGCAAAACTGCGATGCAGCGGTTCGAACCCGCTCGGCGCCTCCATAACAACCCTCCGTTGACCAGCCGGCTTTTCAGTGTAGGATTGTAATTGTTGCTGCCTGGAAAGCGGTTCTAGTAATCGTGCCTTCTCACTCTGCTCTTCAGAGCTAGGTTCATTCTATTACCACCGAGAGTTAAACTCCCGTAATTGTTGCTGCCTGGAAAGCGGTTCTAGTAATCGTGCCTTCTCACTCTGCTCTTCAGAGCTAGGTTCATTCTATTACCACCGAGAGTTAAACTCCCTCCGTGTTCTCGTTGACTTATCAATCGCAACCTTATTTAAGGGCATCAGCACTGGAGCTATCCGCCTACTCGTGAGCACAAAGATCCTTATCGCATCGCAGGCACTGCTCCTTGCTATGATACTGTGGAATCGAAAGATTCATTCGGATATTGCTTCCAGACCTGATTTGCCTATGGAGTGATGGGACACTTCGTGCGTCTGTGTCGTATATGGAAGATCTGGAAATTGACGCATCCTAGATGGAATGTTACAATCCCGAACATTCATGTGCTTCCAAGTGCAGCTACGGCTCGTAGCTGTTCATATATACAGGGCCGAAAGAACAACAACGCGAGCGAGTGAAGGAGAACGGAATGGCTGTTCCGATTTCCCAGATGTATACCGTGGCGACGTATGTGCTCTCCCAGAAGCTGAAGGGAGTGAAGCGATATCCCTTGGTGTTGATGCTTGAACCGCTCTTTCGATGCAACCTGGCCTGCGCTGGGTGTGGGAAGATCCAGTACCCTGATCATATTCTCGATAAGCGGTTAACGCCTGAGCAATGCTGGGCGGCAGCGGAGGAATGCGGAGCGCCTATGGTGAGTATTCCCGGAGGAGAGCCGCTCATTCATCCTGAAATTGCCAAAATCGTTCAGGGCTTGGTGGATCGGAAGAAGTACATTTATCTCTGTACGAACGCCATCCTCTTGGAACGGAAGCTGGACGAGTATCAGCCCTCGAAGTATTTGACCTTCAGCATCCATATGGATGGACTCAAGGATGAACACGATTTGGCTGTCTGTCGGGATGGAGTCTATGAGGTGGCGGTCAAGGCCATCAAGGCGGCACTTAAACGTGGCCATCGCGTAACGACCAACACCACCCTATTCGATGATGCGAATCCTGAGCGGGTCAGAACATTTTTCGATGAGATGATGGCGCTCGGCGTGGAGGGGATGACGATCTCCCCGGGGTATAGTTATCAAAAGGCTCCGGATCAACAACATTTCTTGAAGCGGGAGCGGACACAAGAGCTCTTTTCCAAGATCCTGGCTCGCCCCAAGCCGGGTTGGCAGTTCAATCAATCCCCGCTGTTTTTGGATTTCCTGATGGGGCGCCGTCAGTATGAATGTACGCCCTGGGGGAATCCGACATACAACGTCTTCGGATGGCAGAAGCCCTGCTATTTGCTTCAAGAGGGCTACACGAAAACCTTCCGGGAGTTGATGGAGTTGACGGAGTGGGAGAAGTATGGGACCGGTCGCAATGAAAAGTGTGCCGATTGCATGGTGCATTGCGGTTATGAGGCGTCAGCAGTTGAAGATACGTTTAGTACGGCCTCTGGATTTGTGCGGACGGCAAAACTGACGTTGTCGCCTACCTCGCGATAACTGTATTCGTGAAGCGTCGTCCGCAACTTGTCGGAGAGGACGGCAATTCGCGACCTATGCATCACGAACGATGATGGCTCCATGACTGATACAAGACATCATATAGCCGGCATGACCGGTTCGCTTGAAGGGCGCGTGTTCACGCCGAGTTCTACCGAGGAAATTACCGAAGCGATCGAACTCGCATTTGACTATCGTGGTGATGTGACGTTAACGCTTCGTTCCGGTGAGTCAGTGACCGGTTATATCTATAATCGACACGTCGTCGCCACTGAGTCGTACATCGAGCTCTTCTCCTCTGACCGTCCGGACGCTCAGCGCATTCCGTACTCCGGGATCGCCACGATCGCATTCACCGGGGAAGACACGGCGAACGGGAGATCGTGGGAAGTCTGGGTGTCAAAAAAAGAGTCCGAGCGTCGAGCGGAAGCCGCACAAATAGAAGAGATTGCACGCACGAAGGGCTATCTCTGATACACCTGCCAACCCTGCGCATTCCTAAAGAGTAAAATTACAAAAACCCTTTCTGTATCAGCGAAATCGCCTCTCTTTCCGTTGACAAAGACAGAGTGCTGTGCTAGAAACCACGCCCGAATAGAGCGCGCTCGTTGTCCTGCGGCGTGCACTTCTCCGAAGGAGCAAACAACGAGTCAGCAATCTAGTTCAAAGCTTGGCAGGCGAGTACCGGCGAGACTGCTTATTCTCGCCTACTGTTTCTTGAATCATACTGTGTTCCCTCCCGTGACCTCAGCCACCCACGAGGCGGATCACCGTTTCATGGTTGAAGGGTACGTCTGTGGGGCGGATGGCAGAGCGGTTTCGAATACGGATGTTCTTGTTAAGGACACTAGAGTTTCATATGGTCAGGTCGTTCGGACGGATGGAGATGGCTACTACAAAGCGACGTTTCATCTGCACAACGACAATTTAGGTGATCCTCTTCTGGTAGAGGCGAAGGGGGAGCAGCAACACCTTAAAGTAGAATTCGATCCAAAAGATTTAGAGAGTGACCGGAAGATCCGCGTGAACTTTGGAACTGGTTGTGCGGCGAGTGGGCCTCCTTCCTGGGTTTGGTGGGGGGGTGGGGCAGTGGTTGCGGTAGCTGGTGGTCTGATCGGGATGAAGCTAGCCCGCTCTCAGCGGAAGCGGGTTAAGGTGAAGCCGCAGGGGAAAAGAAAATCATAATCGCCGATGGTGGGCCGCGGGGCTACGGGGTGCCTCGCGGATCGGCTGATGTGGGGCGAGGATCATTGTGCAGAGCTGTCGAATGGGTTCTAGGCGGAACGCTTTTGTTGAGGGTGGAATGCCTCGGCGGAAGCGTTTTTTTGTTTGTCTTCCGCTTTTTGGTCGCGTTGCGGTCTTGGCGGGAATCTTTCCTTGTTTGCGGAGTGGTGGATCGCAATGAACGTGAGGATGGGCTCGGTTCCCGCTGTGTTGGTCATGCTTCTCGGGTTCTTATCGAGTTGCGGCGGGGAGCAAGGTGGAGAGGGTCCGATTGTACCGCCACCTCCTGCCCCAGCTGAATATTCCGATAAGCACATGCCGGCAGATTGGTGGGGGGATGCTCAGAAGTTCGAAGAAGGACGGAAGTTGTACGCGGGTGAGGCAAATCCAGACGTGAATTGTTCCAGCTGCCATGGGAAAGACGGGAAACCTGTGAAGGCGGGCGCGACGGATTTCAGAAACCCTGAGCGCATGAAGCTCTATTCGGATTCTGTGTGGTTCTGGCGCATCTCCGAGGGGGTGCCCAATACCAAGATGAAGGGCTGGAAGAGTAAGCTCTCAGAGGAAGATCGGTGGAAGCTCGTACTGTATGAGCGGAACTTTGCCATGTCGGGAAAAGCCTGGAGCGAAGAGAAAAAGCAGTGGGTTGATGCTGGCGGTATTGCGGTGGTTTCTGCTGACGCCAGGTAACTGTGCTCCAGAAGATTGATTTTTCAAGAAAAGCGCTAGCATGGGGTATATGGGTTCTCTAGACAGAAAGAAACGTATAGGGGGCATCGAGGCATCGTGAAAAAACTGTCGAGCGGTCTCCTGGCTCTCATGGTGTTATTCTCGCTGTGTCTGACGGCTGTCTCCACTGTCTACGCCCAGGAAGGTGGGCTGTCGTCGGTGGAGTTTCCATACACCGGAAATCGAACGGCGGTATGGATCGTTGCTCAGCTGCATATCTTATTCGCGGCGTTTATTCTCGGTGCGCCAATCTTTGTCGTCATTTCGGAGTGGTTGGGCTACCGTAAGCAGGACCCACGGTACGACCGTTTGGCGAAAGAGATCACGAAGGTCACGGTCATTCTTTTTAGTATGACGGCTGTGACGGGTGGCTTATTTATTTTCGTTCTTCTTGCGGCCTATCCGCAGTTCACCACATCGTTCATTAACCAATTTTATGTGGTCTTTGCGATTTTATATCCGGCGCTGTTTATCGCCGAGACTATCCTCATGTATGCCTACCTCTATACGTGGGATGTGTGGAAGGGTGAGAAGAAAGGGCGGCATATCGCGCTGGGCGTACTCTTGAATCTTGTGTGTTTGCTGATCCTGTTTGTGATCAATGGTCCCACGTCGTTCATGAATACACCGCCGAAGGCCGAGGGGGTTTCCCCGCAGGATTTTATCGCGGCGGCGACTTTGTGGGATAAGATTGCGAACCAAAGTTGGTTCCCTCTCAGTCTTCACCGAATCGACGGCAATGTGGCGTTCGGAGGGTTCATCGCCGGGATGATTGCTGCCTATATGTACATGGGGTCGAAGACGCAGGAGGAAAGGGCTTACTACGATTGGATGGGTTTTGCAGCCATCTGGATTGCGGTAGGGGGATCGCTGTTACAGCCGTTCACAGGGCTCTTGCTGGCCTACGAAATGTGCGATTATGATTTTTCATTTTGCCCGTACATGATGGCCGACCAGCTGTCCATGTTTTTTGAAATGCAGGGGGTGATGATCGGGCTCCTGTTTTTGGCTATCAATTATTACAGTTGGCTCAGTCTCAAGCGAATCGAGGGTGCGGACAATGTTCGGATAACCATTCTTGCTCCTATCGTTTTGGTGGTGTTACTGCCGGTCACGATGTGGGTCATGAATACCTATTGGATTCCGGATCCGATGTCCTTGGTATTCCTCTTGCCCTTGGCGGTGTCGCCGTTCCTGTTGGGTCGGTTCGTTCCAAAGACCGTCTCCGCGAGGACCGTCATCAAGATCGGCTTTATCGTCATGCTCCTCAGTGATGCCGTCTGGCTTACTCCGGCTGGATTTGTGGCTACCGGAACCGATATGCCGGATGAGATGAAGCTGCCGGAGGGATGGGATTATCTGGCGTCGATGCCGGCAAAACTTTCTGCGATTTTGACGCTGGTGTTTGTAACAGTCGTTAATTTCGTTTTGTATAACCGGACCATCAAGCAAGGCACGATCCTCTGGGGGAAAATAGACTTTGCATCACAATTTGTTTTGATTTTCCTGGCTTTCACGTCCACCTGGATCATGGGCCTGATGGGGGCGGTGCGGTCATTGCTCAAGAAATATTTCCATACCTATAGTTTGGTGTCGGATCTCAGCCCGGAGTCGTTTACTCCGACGCTTTCGTATTCTGCGGGATGGATTACGGCGATTACCGTCGTGTTTATGGTTATCGTCAGCGTGGCCGCGCTTGTGGCGCTTCGGACTTCCGTCGCACGGGTGCGCGAGCCGGAGGGAAGGGCCGTTCCAGTCGCAGCTAAATAATCACAGTTCGGAGCGCCTACCAAGGCACGGGAATTTGCATGGGGAATATATTTAATAAGCTAGGACTGGGGTTGGTGGTGGGTGGTGGGCTTGTCGCTATTGCGCACTCACAGGAGCTGCCGTTCTCTTTTCAATTGCTGTTCTTCATCATCTCGTTGGTCGGGGCGCTCGTCTTCATGCTGCTCGATGCCAGACCGCTCGGTACGATGAGCGGCGGGAAATCTCTCTTCGCCGTGATCGCGTTCTGGATCTTCATGTTGACCGTCTCTGTCGCTGGGCCGGCGCTCTTGCCTCAGTTCGATCCTGAAGATGAGAAGGCAAAGATCGGCAAGCTTTTAGATAAGGAGCGAAAGCAATCGGCACAGGGGAAAGCGGAAGAGTTGATTGCTCGAGCCAAGGCTCTTGATGAACAGGTGAAGGCGCTGGAGGATCGACTCAAGGGGTTGGGCGGTGGTCAGGCTACGACTGCATCGCAGGCACCACAAGGTGGAGAGAAGCCCGCTTCTGCTGCCGGTACTAGTGCCGGAGCTTCCGGTGATGTGATGAAGGTGGGCGAGGAGCAGTGGCAACTCCAAGAATGTTACAACTGCCATAAGCTGAGGGGTGAAGGCGGTAAGAAGCGGGGGCCGGAATTGGATAACATCGGCTCGTTGCTGACGGTTGAGGAAATTCAGCAGAAAATCGCCGATCCCAAGAGTTTTATGGCCGAGGGATATGATAAGGAGTGGCAGAAGGGTATCATGCCCAACAAGTTTAAAGATCTCATGGAACCCAAAGAAATGCAGGCTCTTGCTGCCTGGTTAGGGACCTTCAAGAACACCTCGGTGAATACCCCCAAGCCTATCAAGAAAAACTAATGCTGCAACCGAAGCTGAAATCCAAGGTCCGGTGCACTGACCTCGATATTGGTGAAGTCACGAAAGTCGTGCTCGACCCGCTTTCCCATGAGATCAGCCACATCGTGGTGTCGATGAATGGGAGCGGCGAGCGACAAGTTGCCATGGGTCATGTCCAGACTGTGACGGACGACCTTGTGCAATTGCGCGCGCCGTCAACGGAGATTCTCGCATTGCCTCCTTTCAAGCGAGATGACTATGTCACCACGCATGAAGTGGAGATCTCGCATCTTGAAGATAATATCCACGTGACCCCGGGTGAGGTGTTGGTTCCTCTGCCGGACCTGGAGAAAAGTGTTAAGCGCCGAACGTTTTTCATGAATTTCACCCATGTCATTGGGTTCTTGATCGGTCTACCTATTGCTTATCCGATCATCCGCTTTCTCATGAAGCCGATGTATGCCGACTTCGACAACGAATGGTTGAAGGTCGGGAATGTGAGCAAGATCAAGCAAGAAGATGTCGGTGTGCAGTTTAAGTACAAAAAAAAGGTCAAAGAAGCCTATATGCCGGAGGCAGAAGTCGATAAAAATGTCTGGGTGTTAAGGGCTACTCCGGAGCTTCTTGAGAAAGTCTATCAAGGGAAGGACGTCGAATTCCGTGATGCCAGAGGGAAAGCCATCTGGACCAACAAGAAAGATATTCCCTACCTGGCATTCTCCGGCAAGTGCCCGCATTTAGGGTGTGCGTTCAAGTGGCGACAGCACAAAACCCTCGGGCAAGTGTTTCTCTGTCCGTGCCATCTCAGTATTTACGATGCTGCGGGAAAAGTGCTCGACGGCCCGGCCCCCCGCGCCCTTGACGCATTGCCGGTGAGGGTTTCTGTAGGGGGCGAGGTTGAGGTCATCGACATGGAGTTCAAGGCCGGTACGAAGTTGCAAATTCGGATCATTTGAAAGCTATCGACATGGATAGTAAGCATTCATCTCCTGCAACAATTTCCGATCATCAGCCCAGCATGATCGAAAAGCTTGTCGCGTTTCTTGACGAACGTGTCGGCCTCAAGGAAATGCAGGCCAAGATGCTCAACGAGCCGATCCCCGGAGGCTCTCGTTGGGCCTACGTGTTCGGTTCTATCCTATTGTTCATCTTTATTATGCAGGCGCTGACGGGCACGTTGCTCATGTTCTATTATGTGCCGACGGCAGACCATGCGTGGGCCAGTACGCAATTTATTATTCACGATGTCGATTATGGCTGGTTTATTCTGGGCTACCATTTTTGGGGGTCCAGCGCGATGGTCGTGTGTGTGATCGCACACATGTCACAGGTATTTCTCTGGGGAGCGTATAAGAAGCCTCGTGAGTTGCTCTGGATTGTGGGGCTTGCTCTGTTCGGGGTGGTGATTACGTTCGGGTTTACGGGGTACCTTCTGCCCTGGGACCAGCGGGCTTTCTGGGCGACGACGGTCGGTGTCGAAATTTTGGATAAGACCCCTGTCGTCGGTGATTTCATTGCTCGATTTTTGAAAGGTGGGCCGACTCCTGGGCAGATGACTTTGAGTCGATTCTTCGTCCTGCATGTGATGATTCTTCCGGCCGCACTCATGGTTCTGGCAGGACTGCATTTATTTCTATTTCGCGTGGCCGCTCCTGCCGGACCGTTTACCGGTACGGTGGAGGAAATCAAGGCGAAGACCGACTATTTCTTTCCCCGTCAAATTTGGAAAGACATGGTCGGGATGGCGTTCGTCTTTGTCAGTATCTGCGCATTGGCTCTCTGGGAGCCGGTCGTCTTATTGGATGAAGCGGCGCCGGACCCCGGGGACTACCATCCCGAGCCGGAATGGTATTTCCTGTTCTACTTCCAGCTGCTCCGGTTGAAATTGTTCGCCGGCGAGTTCGGTCAATTTATGGGGGCTGTGGCGTTGCCCGTCGCCTTCATGGCATTGCTGGTCGCGCTTCCGTTCTTCGATAAGGATCCCGAGCGAAATATTTTCAAGCGACCGATCGCCCTCATCAGCTGGATTGCGATCATGGTGGTGATCGTCTTGTTTACGGTTGCGTCGGTGATTAATCGAGAGTTCCTGGACTGATTCTGGTATACGTGGGCTATGGCTGAGGAACGCGACTCCATGTCTCCTACAAAGATCGGCTTCAGTATCCTCTGGCCGGCCTTCTGGACGGCTATTCCTATTAAAGCCGTGTTTGCGGTGCTTGCCATGACGATGGGGTTGGTGCATTTTGAAGGACGATTTGGTCTTGCCTTTTTGATGTTGTTTGCCAGTCCTGTGACCGTTTTTGCCGCTCCCGTCATCATGGCCATGTTTGAGACGCAGTTTGGTGAAGGGATCGGTCTTCCGCTCATCTTCGGTGCGTCCATTCCTGTCGATATCTGGGCGCTTGGAGTCGTCGGCCAGACATTTTTCCTGGAGCGTCTCCGGAAAGAACCACCCCATGATGGGCTGGGGTTCGCCATTTGGTGGAGAGCCGCGCTCATTGGGACCTTCTTTCTTCCTCTCCTTTGGTGGATCGTGAGTCGTGTCACGGAGACTGCCATCACCGCCTCGCACTCGATGGCCGAAATGGAGCGCATGAGGCATCTCTTTGAGACGGGTCTTCCCGTTGCGGAGCGAATCGGTCTTGAGCTTACGATCTGGGGATCCATTTCATCTGCAGTTTTAATTGTTTTGACGGTCATTGGGATTTCAATTCTTGGGCAGATCATTCGCCGCATAGCGGAAAATGCCCGCCCGGTGTCAGAGAACTACCAAGGGATCGTTACCCGTTGGGACTTAATGCGGGTGCCGGCCGACCAAGGGTTGTTATTGACTTCATTGGCGGGGGTTGGTGTGGTCATGTCACTGATGTTTTGGGCCATCCTTCCCGTGACGACTCCACATCCGCATGATTGCTGTAAGAAGCCTGAGGTGCATGCCGAGCCGGCCTTCAAGCCGGTTGAGTCATTGAACAAGAATACGCAACGAATCGCGTCGCTTGCGGCGCAAGTTGAGGCCATGGAACAGCTCAAGGTAGAACCAAAAGGTCAGAAAGAAAAGGGCAAGGGAAAGGCCGACGGTGGAACGGCCAAAGATTCCTCTGTCAAGACGAAACCGTAACTTACGAGGTGATGAGGTGAGTGTCATACAACAAGGGGTCGGAATGATTCAGCGGGCTCTCCGGGCCGTCAGAGGTCAGGGCGGATGGCTCGCAGGTCTCTTGTTGACAGGGGTTTGGCTTGCGCTCCCTTCAATTGGCTTTGCAGCGGAGGGTACTGCGGCTGGCCCGACCGAATATCGCGATATTCCCTATATCGGTAGTCGGAATCTTGTGTGGATCGTGGCACAGTTGCATCTCCTGCTTGCCGGATTCGTCCTGGGCGTGCCTATCTTCGCATGGCTCTGTGAGGTGATCGCCTGGAGAGGCGGCGAAAAACGCTACGATAAGCTCGCCAAGGAGTTTACGAAGCTTCTAACCTCTGCGTATGCCACTACGGCGTTGTTCGGCGGTATTTTGCTGTTTCTCTTAGTGGCGTTTTACCCCAAGCTGATGAACTATTTGACGGACGTCTTTTTCCCGTCATTTTTGCTGTACTGCCTCCTGTTCTTATTCGAAACAGCGACGCTCTATCTGTATTGGTATGGGTGGGATGCCATGCAGTACGGCAGGAAGAAGACCTTGCATGTGTTTCTCGGGTTCCTCCTGAACTTCTTTGCCTTGTTCATTATGATTGTCCCCAATGCCTGGGCGACATTCCAATCCAGCCCGGTCGTGCTTTCGGAAGGGACCGCCTTCGAGCGAGCCTGGGCGGCAACCTGGAATCCAACTTGGTGGCCGATCAATATCCATCGGCTCATCGCCAACGTCGTGCTCGGCGGATACATTTGTGGAGCTTATGCCGGCGTCCGGTATTTGTCGGTCAAGAGTACCGAAGAGCGGGAGCACTACGATTGGATGGGGTATGTCGGTAACTTCATCGGGGTGTTCGGGCTGTTGGCCCTGCCGTTTGCCGGGTATTGGCTCATGCGGGAAATTTACCAGTACAACCAACAGATGGGCATCACCCTCATGGGAGGATTTTTGTCCTGGCTCTTCATCATCCAGGCCATGCTGATCGGGGTGCTGTTCCTGGGGTCGAACTATTACTTCTGGCTGGGCATTACGCATCGAATCCCAGGGTCGGAACAAAAATATCGTCGAGCCATGTTGATGATGCTGATCAGCTTGTTGCTGTGTTTGGCTGTGTGGATGACCCCACACTCACTGGTGGCCAGCATTGAAGAAGCTCAGAAAATGGGAGGGGCGCACCACCCATTGCTGGGTGTGCTCGGTGTCATGTCAGCCAAAATGACGGTGTCTAACCTCATGATTCTTATCACCTTCATGAGCTTTGTCATGTATTGGCGAGCAGGCAAACAAGATACAGCGGGATGGGCGAAGCTGGGGAAGGCGGTCATGGGTGCCGTGTTGGTGTTGGCCAGCCTCGCCGTCATCGTCCTCGGCGTGTGGGGATATTTTGTGCCGGCGATCGTTCGCATCAATTACTTTTCCACATCTCAGGTGGCGATCGTTGGCTTCGTCATTCTCACGATCACGCCATTGACGGCGCTGTTACTCAAGAGTGCCAAGACAACGACGGAGATGGTCTGGGGCAGCATGCCTCCTCGTGCAGGGTATGCCCTTGTCCTCAATGCCGTCATGGTGATCCTCCTTATGACGTTGATGGGTTACGCGCGGTCATCATCCCGCGTCCACTGGCATGTGTATGGGGTGATGCGCGATACGTCGCCGTACGCCTATTCGCCGGCGCTCGGCAGCGCCTCGCTGATCATGGCATTTTGCACATTTTTCTTCTGTATTCTTGTGGCGTTTATCTTCTGGGTGGCCACTATGGGTGATAAGTACAAAACTGCCTCAGGGCCTGGAAAGGGAGAGCTCCCGCATGGGATTCCGGCAATGGCCGGAGGGGCTCCGGAAGAGCGGCAGCAATAGGTGAGCGTCATGCATCCAGAAGACACCGAACGACACACTGACGAGTTGGAGAGCTATGAGTGAAGTCGCACAACTACAATTAATCGCACTGTCCATCATCGGGGTCGGGATTCTGATCCTTCTGTTCATCAAGGCTGTGTTTGTCAGGGTGACGGGGTTCGTCGCCATCGTGCTGGGGCTGTTTTCACTCATGTCGCTTGCGGTGCCTCAGCTGGCCTCTCTGCCTCCGGCAGAGGAAAAGATCGATATCTCCAGCATCAAGACACCGACTGACATCGCCGCGATCGGGCAGACGGTTTTCTTCAGTAAGGGGCAATGTGCCCTCTGCCATTCCATTGGACCCAGTGAATCAGCTCGATGTCCCGATTTAAAGGGAATCGGTGCAAAGTTAAGCAAGGATTTTCTCTATGAAAGCCTGACTGATCCCCAGGCCTTCGTATATCAGGATTACCGTCATGGTGGGGTGCCGAAGGAATATCCGGCCACGATGCCGGCCATTAATAAGGATCCGATCGGGCTTTCAAAGAATGAAATCTTGGCCATTATCGCATTTCTGCAGCAAATGAGCGGTGAGCCGATCTCTGTCAGCACATCGGAGCTCGAAATACCGGGTCGGGCACCAGCAGCTCCTGTCAAAGCGGCTGAATCTGCTCCATTGGCCATTGCACAAGCGCATTAGGGAGGAATGATATGGGCGCGTTAGGGAAGCCAATCATACTTATGGTAGCCATGTACGTGTTCCTGAAGTTCGTGCTGCCGAATATCCCAGGCTCAGCGCCCCTTCCATCCAGCCTCATCTTTCTCTATCTCCTCCTGACGGCAGCCGGCATCGTCATTTTTGAAACATTGAGCGGAGAATCAAAGGATGCCTTTTGGGGGCCGATGCAGCGGTTCCTGACCGGAGAGAATATCGGAGGGTTGCAGGCACTTCGCTATGGAGTCCTGGTTCTGTTTCCTCTACTGGTGGGGTGGCAAACGTACGGCAGCACCGCATCGAGTGATACGCCGCCGGCGGAGAGCAGAACGATCCATCCTGCGCCGCCAGGGGAATACACGGGGCTGTCGAATCCTGTCCCAAAGACTCCGGAAAATATAATGCAGGGCAAAGGGTTTTATGCCGCCTTCTGCTCCCCCTGTCATGGTGGAAATTTTGATGGCAAAGGGCCTGCTGCGAGAGGATACAATCCGCCACCCGCTAATTTTGCCGATCCGACGACGATCGCCATGTTGCAGGAAAGCTATCTGTTTTGGCGGATCAAGAAGGGCGGTGTCGGACTTCCGATCGAAGGTGCACCGTGGAAGTCAGCCATGCCGCGTTGGGAAGTGGAATTGCCGGACGAATGGATTTGGAAGATCATCATGGGCGAATACGACGGAGCCCATCAATCCCCACGAACATGGGAATAGGAGCGTGGATAACGTGGATGGATCTAGGTGTGTAGGGAGAACGAGGCCAGCATGAAACCGGCGACTCAAATGATGAAGCAGGTGCTGCGGGGTGGGGCGGTTGTGATTGCGGCCATGGTCATTGGAGGTGTCCCGGTCAGCGTTGCACAGGAGAGTGTGGCGGTCCGGGCGACACTGGTGACCGGTGGCCTTCCCCTTGACGATCCGAACGCTGCGGCGTGGAGCAGCGCGGTGCCTGCGACCTTTCCGATGTCGCCACAAGTGCATTGGCCGAATCGCATCCAGGAAGTCACCGTCAAGGATGTGGCTGTGCGTGCGTTACACGACGGCAAGCAAGTGGTCTTTCTCCTTGAGTACAGCGACCCCAGCCAGGATCCTGACGACGCCGCGGCATTCGAGTTCATGGTCGGTGATAAAAAAGCGCACTTTGCCCATGGACAGCCGATGCTCCAGGTGGAAGGCGGGCCGGTCAATATTTGGTTTTGGAAGAATAAGGCAGATAAGGCAACCGATATGACCGCCAAAGGCTTCGGTACCTTGAAGCCGCAAACCCATCAAGATGTGAAAGCGAAGGGGACATACTCCAACGGGGCTTGGAAAGTGGTCTTTTCCAGGAATCTGTCGACCGACCATCCTGACGAGGATGTCCAAATTACACCGGGCGAATTTATCAGCATCTCGTTTGCGGTATGGGACGGACGAAAAGATGCCGTCGGTGAGTTAGTTGAAAAAGGGTCTCAAAAAGCCGTCTCGTCCTGGTGGTATTTCAGAGCCGATGCCCCGCCGGACTACTCCGGCTATCTGTACGCGGCAATCGCCGCTGCATTAGCCTTGGGGTTTCAGTTTGTCCTGATCCGAAAACTCAAGAAAGGGCAGTGAGCATGAAGGCGCCAAGGCTGGGTATCATAGGATTGGCGGTGGGAGTGATCGGAGGCGTGGCTTTGATCGCCGGTGGTTGTGCGAACGAGCAGGAAAAGCGGGGCCATGAACTCTATACCCACTATTGCAGTGATTGTCACGGCGAGAGCGGAAAGCAAAATGAGGGATTTAACTGGTCATCCATGCCGGATCCGAAGCCCAAGGATCTCTCCAATAAGGGGGAGATGAGCACGTTCAAGGATGAGGAGCTCTTCGCAACAATCTCACGAGACATGCTGGACACCAGTGAGGAAGGTGGCGATACGATCGGCGACGACGACTTTGCTGTTCCAACCATGCCGACATTCAAATATACGCTCTCTGAGGATGAAATCTGGGCGATCGTCGGTCACGTGCGCACGTTGCATGGCATGAAGATGGAATTTAATGTTGCGGCACGCAAGACCTCGCTCGAAGAGGGGCTAAAGACCGCTCAAGCCAAGTTTGAACAGGCTAAACAAGCCTATGAAGCGGCTGAGAAGAAGGCCAGCGATGAAGCGGAGCGGAAGAGTGAGCAGTTGAAGAAAGATGTTGATGTGGACGAATCCGCTTATGCAGCCGAGCAAGCAGCGATGGGGCAAGCCAAGAAAGAGATGGATGCGGCCCAGGTCGCGCTGAACAACTTCTCTACCAGACCCGGCAAAGGGCTCAACATTCCAAGGCCGGATTTGACGGTCAAACCAGCGGACACGGCAAAATTAGTCGATCGTGGCAAACAGCTCTACGAAAATAAGTATGGTTGTAATGGGTGCCACAATCTTGCCGGTGAAGGTGGCAAGATTGGCCCTGCCTTGGATCGAGCGGGATTTCGATTGAATGCGACCTGGATCTATCGCTGGCTGAAGAATCCACAGGCTATGGATGCACACACACGCATGCCGGCATTGGGATTGAGCGATGCCGATGCCAAAGCGGTTACGCTCTATGTGGCAACGTTACGTGCACCCAAAGCGGAGCCGGTGGTGGAGAAACCCGTCGAAAAGCCTTAATCCAACAAGCCCACAAACAGGCCGATGAGGATGGCGATTCCAACCCAGGTGTGTGCTCGAAACATCGCGAATGCCTGAGGTGGCGTGACTGTTCCGTATAGCCGTCCGACCTGAGTCCAGAAAAACAATCCCACACCAAATAAACTTAAATAATAAGGCCATCCAATGTGTGCCAGCCACCCGGCTAGGCATAAGAAGGCCAGCATCAGGCCGAAGGCAAGTCCTACCCCATGGTGAATGGATGATCCGAAGTACAGAGCTGAAGATTTGACTCCAATGCGGCGATCATCTTCTTGATCCTGGATGGCATAAATCGTATCGTAAGCAACGGCCCAGGCCGCAGTGGCGGCAAATAAGCACCAGACCGGTGGGTCGAGTTGCCCTCGCACCGCAGCCCACGCCATGATCGTTCCCCAGCCGAATGCGATGCCAAGTATGGCTTGAGGGATGTGGATCCATCGTTTGGCGTATGGGTAGAGGGTGGCAAGAAAGACCGCGACCGGGGCGAGCCAGGTCACGATCGGCAGAAGAAAGAACAGGAGGCTTGCCGCCACGACAATCAGCACGCTGAGTAGGATCAGCGCCTGGCGGCGCGATAATTCGCCGGAAGCCAATGGACGTGTCTTGGTCCGGGCGACTTGCCGGTCGAACGTGTGATCCGCTAAATCGTTCAGAATGACGCCAGCACTTCGCATGAGAAACGATCCGCCGAGGAAAATAACTACGAGATGGGGCGGAGGAGTCCCTCGGGCGGCCAGCACGAGGCTCCAAAGTGTGGGCAGGAGTAAGAGATAGGTACCGGTCTGGTTCGGAAGCCTGATCAATCGGGCAAGTGCAGACCGGGAAATCCCCAAGGACTCGGATGATGACGCGGTCGAACCGGACATCCCGCGACCTTAGCCCAGGGGAAATGGGCTGTCAATGCGTCTCCCCCAGGTTGTGACGCCAGTGTGAATTCGGTATAACCACAACGTGAACAAGGTACAACCTATACCGATCGCCTCTTTCCAGTCATGCCGCCACGTCATCGCCTGCTGTGTCATCAGCACACTCGTTTTGATAGGTGTCGGCTGTTCGCTGCTCAAGCGAGGGACGGAGCCGGTCGATACTCAACCGATTCCACTGACGCCGGTGATCTGGTTCTCGCCGAGCGTGACCACGGCTGACGTCCCATACCACGATGGTTGTGGTGAGATGAAATCATTGGTCCTGGGTGACGCGCTGGTTTCCTCCGTTCCAAAGAAGTTGACGGGCGTCTTTACCGGTGTCGAGGCTCAGAGCCAAGCTGATGAGCCCATTGCGTCAGACGGCGTGGTTGAGGTTGGAGTGGGAGTGAGGAGGATCGAGCTCGCCGTCCAAAAACAGACGCCAGGAACTTATCCAGCCGCGGCTACGGTCGGAATGGAAATGGTGTTTTTGGCGCGGGATGGAACGTTACTCTTCAGTAAGAAGCTGGAAGGGACTGGACGCGGTACGGTGACGGTCGGGGAACAGTCCTGCCAGGTAGAGGGTTTGGAGGCGATTGTCCACGGCGCCATCGATTCGGTGACTAGCGGGTTGGCTCAACAGATCACGCAATCAGTGCCGATCCGGGAATATGCCGCCCGGCGAGAGACATGGGTTCCGCTGGCGTCACGTCCACGTCCCTCGGTGGAGCCGTCGACGGCGGGCGGTGTCACCTCGCCCCCCACGGCAGTTGAAGCGGAGAAGAAACCGACGCAGGTCCCGTTGTCCCCGACAGGTGAGCCGGCACAACTGAGTTTTCGTGCCATCATCCGAGACGAAAACCGGGACCAATTTCTCCAGCCGGACGAATCCCTCACGGTCGAAATTGAAGTCAAAAATGAAGGCAGAGGGGAAGCGAAAGATGTGACCGTCAAGGCTGAAGGAAAAGCCGAGTTGGCAGCCTTGGTCCCCTCTGAAGTCCACCTCGGCATGCTCCAGCCGGGAGAGATCAAGCGCACCTCGATTACACAACGGGTGACTGCCTCCCAAGAGGCCCTTCATGGAGAATTGACATTGAGCTTGCGGACGGCTAGCCCGGTGACGTCCGTTACACCACCCAAGGTCTTTTATTTTGGGATCAAACCCAGAGGCATGGATCCGGCTCTGGTGCAGGATGTCGACAACCTGCCGAAGGCTCTGACGGCGTTTCATCAACCGAAGGCCGTCATCATTTCAATCGGCATCGGGACGTTTCGAGAGGAACAGGTACCGGTGGTCAAGTATGCCCGCCACGATGCGGAAGTCATGGCCGAATATCTGCGTATCATCGGCGGTATCCCAGGCGAGCGCATCCGCATATTGCTCGACCGTCAGGCTCTCGCACGGGACTTGGAAGACACGTTTGAGCAGTGGCTTCGCAAGCGGGCGGACCGAGAAACCGTTGTCTATGTATTTTTTTCAGGACGGGCACTTGTAGATGGCGGGACCGGTGCGATCTCACTCGTCCCGTATGATGGGGCACTCTCCGAGGCGAAGCAGCTGTATCCCCTTACCCGCCTTCAGGAAGCGCTCTATCGATTGCCGATCAAACGGGCGATTCTGATGTTCGATGTCTCGATGGATCCGTCTCCAGACACCGGCCTTGCCGGTATCCCGTCGCCTGCCTGGGAATCCCCTGTCAGCGACGCAAGGAAAGATGTGGAGATGTGGATGGTGGGCAATCGAAGTCTACAAGAAGCGCTTGCGTACGACGAAGGGAAGCACGGATTGTTTACCTACCACCTATTAAGAGGGTTGCAAGGCCTGGCTGATGTGGATCGAGATGGAACGGTCATCGCCGGCGAACTCTGTACCTATGCTCGTGGGCAGGCGGCTTTGGTAGCCCGTGAACAGTTCAGAAACAAACAAGAGGCGCTCTGTTTGCCAGCGACCGGGCGGGGAGGCATGGTGCGAATCCATCCGGTGGCGAGGGGGCATAACCCTAAGCCGGTTTCGGTACAGAAACCCTTACCCCTTCCTGCCGATTCATCCGTGGCAGCTCCCAATCCGATGCAGATTGGGCCATAAGATTGGGTGAGGCCTATCTGCTTTATTGACAGGCTCTCCGGTGGCCGTTATCATGCCGGACGAGATTTAGTCTCCCCTTCTGTCTTACCCAGGTGCCGGCGTAGCTCAGTTGGTAGAGCAGCGGTTTCGTAAACCGCAGGTCGCCCGTTCAATCCGGGTCGCCGGCTCCATATCGCAGTGTGTCTGTTCCACAGACTCTTCATCGCCGCATGTAGAGCAGCGGTTTCGTAAACCGCAGGTCGCCCGTTCAATCCGGGTCGCCGGCTCCATATCGCAGTGTGTCTGTTCCACAGACTCTTCATCGCCGCATCGTCATTGATGACGGCGGATAACCATCATCCATGATTCTCGTTTCTAGCTGAAACGGTTTGTCGGTGCCGTGAGCGGGTGTTCTCTTTCGCAGCAAGCCGCAACGGAAAAGTCATGCAGGACTGCGGAGCGAGTACTCTCCGCAGTCCTAACGTAGAAGGCCCTGTTTCACCGAGGAAGGTTCAATAAACGGAAGAAACCACCCCCGTAAAGCTGTGGATCTCTCATGGCGGGTTGCAGCCGAGCATCGCTCGGCGCTGATAGACCGATCAAGAAATAGGTCGTCAGCAATGAAGGGATCGCCCAGGTGAAGCTACCTGCCCTTTAGGTAGACGATCACACCGCCGATGCCGAGCGCCACAATAACGAATGCAAAAGTGAGAGTATTGACGTCCATGGGTTATCCTTTCTAGTGGGGTAGTACGTTATCGACCATGCTGACTTCGTATGGAGTAAACAATTCGTGTTGAGTTAGGTGCTCGTCCAGAACCTACGGCTTCAATGCAGTGAGTTCCGGTCCGTAGGCATTGCCGAAGAAAACCATGCCACGTGCAGACGGTCCATCAATAGAGCGGAGCTTGGGGTCCCCATTGTAAACCAGCAAGGTCAGGGTCTTCGCCCTCTTGCGCCGGCCGGTTGACCTTGGCTGACTTTCGTTGCACACGGCGCTCTTCCTTATCCCGCTGCTTCTGCAGACGTGCTTTTTCACGGTCTCGTTTAGCCGGTGTGGTTTTGCCTGTTCCTCCGATGATGCCCTCCTTTCAGGAGCAATCCGTCTCTGTCAAGCTACTGCGAAGCGGCACCACGCTTGCGGGTAGCCGCCGACGCCTTGGACCCTGGTTTTTGGCGCCCCTCCTTCTCGCGAGAGCGTGAGACTGTATCGGGGCTCAATCCCTGACTTGCGGCTGATGTGATCTGGCGGCGAATGTCCTCGATCGACGGCGTCAATGATGCCTGTGCTGGATCTTGGAGTCCCAGCATTTCCCAACGGACCTTGGTTCGAAGAATAGCTCGCTTCCGTCGGTGTGGGGCTTTGGTCCCCCATGATGTATTCATGGTTTCTCCATCAGCTAAGATTAAAACGTATGAAATGGATGCTAGGATCTCCGCCAGTCATTCACCGAGACTTCTCAACGGACGCAGGCACTTTGCTCCCAGTCGTCACGAACCGATCTTCCGGAAGAACTGCTCGGAGGCGGTCGGTCACCGACCGGCGATAGAGTTCGGATTCACGAGCGAGAAGAACCATGTTCTTGTTGTCGACCAGAATATTGAGATGATCCTCCGAGACGAGCAGTCGTGTACTGTCGCCCACATTCACGCGATACTGTGTTTTTCCGTCCGGGTTCCGTTCCGATCCGGATACGATCTCTGTCAGGCCGTCAATGACCCCATCATAGGCCTCCGAGCGATGACGTACTTTCGTGCCGTCCGGGATGCGGACCCAACGCTCAACGGATGGCTGTTGGTTCGGTTTGGTGGTACTCATAGACGTTCACTTTGATTGTGGGTGTTCATCAGTGTGTGCTCCTTGATGCGAAGGCACCAGGTTGATCGAGTTGGGCCTGTGCAGCCTGCACCAGCCACCCTTGCCTCATGTGACGGTAGAGAACCATGACAGCGTCGATGTCGGGGCCTCCATTGCGTCCATTGATGTTTTGAACACACTGGACGCTCTCCGACAAGGTCGCCGCAGACTGATCAAAACAATCGCCCAGAAACGGAACAGGGAGGGAGGGGCGCGAGGATCAGCACTCCTATAACCTTATAGTACCATATGCTGATCTAGATTGCGAATCCTGCATTCTCGATCAATGCCTCGGCGATGAATCGTGTCGAATGCCAGTTCGCTATGCGGACTGAGGAATAAATCGGGGCGTGGTTGCGCGTTCGTCCTCGTATATCGGACTCGTGCCACTACCAGCCTGCTGGCGTGGGTACGTTTTCTCATCGGCATGAAAAGCAGATCATGAGTGCTCTAACGACTGCGGCCCATGCCAGATCAAGTACGGCGGTTTCTTCATACATTCTGCTGCGCTAGGGTAGAGCCGGATGGTGTAACTATAGGCCTGTTCTTGGGCCGTCAAACAGGTTGATGCCGAGAGGAAGTGGCTGGCAATGTTGCGGAAGGCTGTGCGATCCCCCTCCTCTAGGACGGTATAGACTGAGCAGGAGAAGTGACCTTCCTTTGAACATTCTGTGCTGATAGCCAAATAGGATCCATCAGAAAATGTCATCAGGGGTTGCAGATTCAGACGGCTCATCGGGACTCCTTCCGTTTCACATCAGGGATAGGGAGTATTGGGATGCAGATGTATGGGCCTGCGCCGGTTAGGAATTACCGCAAACCTGTGTCCGGTCGCACATATACGACCGAAACCAATTGCCCTAGTGGACAGGTAACGGTATTTTTCCACCGGAGTATCGTTCGCGCGAATGCAGGCTGAGAAGAAAGGCGCGAAGGATGGGATGCGTGACGAGTAAGCGTACCATAGCGTAACATATTGAGAACCATGATAGCGAATCGGTACATGGCATATGTACATCGAGAGGAATTCCGACCGGCTGCTGCGGCTTGACGAGAGCCTGGTCAAGGGCCTGCGTGTCTCTTCGTTGTCTCCGTTGACAGAGACTGAGATGGCCTTGTAGGCTGAGACAATGACGTACTGAGCCATCGCTGACTATCTTATCCCTCGCGCGATTCTTTTCCATGCCGTTCTTGCGCGTCTGATTCCCCGGTCGTCGCCGCTTCTACGCCTGAGTTTCCACGGTAGTCTCTCTGCCGAGCACGCCAGAGGCGGCTTGCCGCCGAGAGGAGTGGAGACCTCATCTTCTCACCAAGGAGTCCATAATGAATAAGGAGCAATTCGGGCAATTCTGGGAGCAACTCAAAACACCCCTCAAGGCCAAGTGGGTGAATATCACGGAGGAGGACCTCAGTGAGATCAAGGGAGATCTGGACAGGTTCGGCACGGTTCTCCAGAAGCGCTATGGGGAGCTTCAGAAAGATGAGGTGGTGACATGGGCCAACCGTCGGTATTCCCATTGGACGGGGAACTACATTGGATATCAAGATGCAGCTCCGGCAGTGTAGATGAGTCGTCACGCGGTGTCCATGCCATGGTCATATGAACCAAGGGAGCAAACATGAAGCGAATTGTGATCAACAGGAGTTATGACGAATTCTGCATCAGCCATAAGGCGTTGATTCGGCTGCGTGAACTAGGCCAACCGCAGGCACTGGCGGAGACGGATCGCGGAGCTTATTGGCCACAGGCATCGGGGCCTCGGGAACCGAGCCTGAATCAGTATGGGAAGCTCATCCCGCGGGATGATGAGAATTTGGTTCGTGTGGTGGAAGAACTTCTGGAAGCAGCCGATGGGCATGCCGCCAAACTCAAAGTCGTATCGATTCCTGACAACGTGAACTGGGTCATTGCCAAGACCGAGGGTGGTGAGCAGGTGAGCGAAGTCCACCGTACGTGGGGATGAGGGAATGGTTTCATGCAAGAGGTTTTGTAAAGGTGAATGTGTGTGAAGGGAGATCGAAGGGGCGCTTCGAGTGAAGCGCCCCTGAAGAAAAGACGGCTCCATTGACTGGGGAAAAAGATCTAGAGACCAATTTCTCAAGGCCAGAGCCAAATGGCTGCTCCCAGGAATAATTGTATACAGGAGCACCTCCTCTGCCACTACAACTCGTCTTCACACCATCTGAATGTTTTTGGATTGAGATCGGATAGCAAGCGAGGAGGCCAAGATTCCCATGCAGTCGAATCTGCGGATGGCACTATTCCCATCGCAGATTCGAAAGGGGAGCTTCCGCTGGTTTGTTCGAACGTGGTGATTGGATCAGATAGAGCGGGAGGCATTCCATCGGCGGGCGAGCTGCTATGATGCCCGTCACTTGACGCTAGCCCAAATATTCTGAGCTGCATCGATCTGGTCGGCAACCACGATGTATCGCAATGGCCCCCCGGACATGATGGAATCGAACGGATAGCAGGTGATGAGGACAAGTTTCGACTGCCGGTGATCGAGTGCAATCGTGCCGGAACGTGAATCCACGATGCGACGCGCTGAAACTATGTAGCGCACGGTGTTTCCTCGTGTCGTTTCGATCACGAGTTCATCCTCTCGAGTCAATTCTTTCAAGAAGCGAAAGTGGGTGTCACGGTGCCCAGTGAGGATCGTTGTGCCGACCGAACCAGGTTGCGCGCTGGATTCGGCATAGCCAGGGCCGAAGGCGAGGGTGCGGCCATAGGCGCCGTTCAACAGGATCAGATCGACCTTCTTGGAAGGAACCGTCAATCGAGCCACGGGCCAGGTATCAGCCCAGGGCCAGGGTTTCACGGTCGTTTCGCCGGCCAGGGTGCGGGACCAAGCCCGCTGCAACAGATACTGCGCGAGCTTGGCTTTCGCATAGATCCACGACCCTTCCCCGATCTGCCATATTCCGATCGCCAAGAGGCATGCGATCAACAGGGCAAGAACAGATGGAGTGCGACTCATGCGATGCCCTTCCGGTAGCTCCATAGCAGTGAGGCCAGCATGATTGCGAGCATTCCCAACACGATCTGCAACTGGCCGCTCGTGGCCGTCTTAGGAAGATTTGCAACGGAGGCGAGATCCTCTCTCTGCTTTTCCTGTTCAGTGGCCGACTTGTCTGTCGGCCTGGCTGGTGTCACGTCAACCGCGACCAGGCTGGTGTACTTGCTGACGAGATGGTGTGCCAGCGCCACGTCGATGATGGCTGTTCTGATCGGCCCTTCCTCCTCACCCTTATACATTTTGTCCATGAGGGCCGAAATCTTCTGCCTGGCCCAATTGACGGAGATGCCACTGCGTGATGACGCCTGCTTGAAGGAAACGGGGAGCGACCAGGGCTGAGTGCCTGCCTGTCCTACGAGCGTGCCTTCGTGGGGCACTGATCGGGTCTTGAAGGCGAGCAGGACCGGCTCACCATCATAGAGGTCGGAGATCTGCGTCGGATAGGATTCAAGTCCCGGCCAGCCTGCTTGGTCGAACCGAATATTTGTGAATACTGGATGTTCCAATTTCTTCAACAATAGGTCTAGCCGATCCTTCACTTCAGTCACATTGCCGATGTGGGTGAAGGTGCCGTGTCCGAACTCCGCGGTCTTGCGCATGAGATGGCTGTTGGGTGTGGCACCGATGCCGACGGTAAACAACCGCCTCGAACCCAACCGGTGATGCAGCAGCTCGAACAGCTCGTCTTCGTTGCCGACCTGGCCATCCGTCAACAAGATGATCTGTTGAATACGTGCGGCGTCTTGGGGGCTCTTCAACGCTTGCCGGAGTGCCGGCAGTATTTCAGTCCCTCCGTCCGCCGAGAGGTGTTCTGCGTAGTGGATGGCTCTTTTGATCGTGGTGGTGGTGACCGGTTCGAGTGTGGGGAAAAGCGAGCGGACCGTGTTGTTGAACTGAATGATGTTGAACCGGTCCTGTGTGGTCAATCGTGTGAGGGCGGCAACCAGTGACGCTTTCGCCTGTTCGATCGATGGGCCGGCCATCGATCCGGAGGTATCGATGATGAAGGTCAGGTCCCGTGGAAGGTGGGGCGTTTTTTCGTCTTGCGCTGTGGGAGGGGCAATCATCAAGAGGCCGTAGATCTCGCCGTTGTTCTGCTCGGTGAAGACGGTTGCCAGTGGTTCGGTTCTGGCGGCGGGATGCCAGATGAGTTGAAAATCACGATCGGCAGGGACCGCGTCTGCCTTGAGGCTGATGTGAAACCCGCCGTCGGGATCAGGGATGGCAATGATTGGATGGTACGGGGACTCCACTTTGGCCACAGGGAATCCAGGATTGAGGACGAGTGAGAGGCTCACGAAGTTGCTGGAGCCGTGGCTGGATGATTGTACCGGCGGGCTGATCCGTGAGGCATCCGGTACACGGTCGGTGTCCAGTACGGTGCCCGTTCCCTTGGGCGCCTGGCCTTCAATAATGACCGGGGTACCAGGGATGTAGCGCTGGCCGACAGCCATGGGGAAGCGGAGTTGGTACTGACCGCTGTCGTACCGGACCGTTTCCTGATACTCGATTTCGACCGTGATATGTACCCCGGGGCCGATGTTCGCCACCGAAGTGGTAAAGATATTCGGACGTTCCTGTTCGACCAAACTCGTCCGTTTCCCTTCCTGTTTGGCCTGTTCGTAGACCTTCTTCGCCTCGGCCCGCTCCTTAATCTGGCCTTCGATGATCCGTTCACCGATCTTCATGCGGAGATGGTCCACCGCGGCAGTTTCCGGAAGGGGGAACACATAGATACCTTCGAGCCAGTCTCCTTTCTTCGTGCTGGGGTTCGTAAACTCCTGTCGCACGGTGGCACGGGCAATGATGCCTGTCACTGCAATCTGGACGTCGGTTTTGAGGATCGGCGCCGGCAGATAGCGACCCGACTGGTTCGTCTTAAAGAGGAGGGTGCCCTCCGTCACTTCGTTGATGCCCATGGTGGGGACGATGCCGGTCCCCAGCGACTCGGGCTCGACTGTGAAGCGGGAGAGGAAAGTGTGGCGATGCACAAGGTTGAGAACAGGAGACAAAGCGTCAAGCGCCAGACAGTCTGGAGGGCACGGCAGTTTCGTGCCATGAGCGATTCATTCAGCATGGTGTCCTCGTTCGGTTCAGGTAAGAGAGGTTGAGTACGGCAGCAGGGGCCTGGGGACGACGAAGGTCGTCCCCAAGTCTTACGGCGTGATTACTTGCCTTTTGCCGGCTCAGGAAAGACGGCTGGTTCAGACCACGAGGGCGGAAGGCTCTCGTCCATCGGACCACCCTCTTTCGTCGTGGATGTTGGGGTAATACCGGTCTCTGAGGGATCAGTGAAGGTTGAAGGGACGGGAGGGAGAGCCATGTGCTCCTGGCCGATCTTGCGGACTTCGAGATGCACCCGTCGATTCATATGCCGGCAGACATCGCTGCTGTCGACGCACAATACACCCTCTTCACCGAGACTCATGGCCTTGATCCGGTGTTCAGCGATCCCGGCATTCACCAGTTCGGCCTTCACCGTTTCTGCCCGCTTCATGCCGAGTTGCATGTTATAGCTCGCCGACCCCTGCTGGTCGGTATAGCCCTGGATCAGCACACCATAGTCTTCATGCTGCTTCAGCATGTCGGCTCGTGCGGCGAGTTGAGCCTTCCCTTCATCGGTCAGTCCCTTGCGACCAACTTCAAAATAGACATCGGCATGGATAATCTCCGAGATCGATTGGACTGGAGCCGTGACCTGAGTGGAGTAGGTGGCTGAAGCCCCAGTTTGGGTTAAGGCTGAGGATTTCATCAGCAAGCCCGGGACGATGGCACTCTCAACCTTCTCTGTGGTGGGAGCGGTCTGCACCTGGTCGCTGTTTTGGCCGTAGAGCCAGGCAGCGGCGAGCAATCCTCCAAGAAAGAGGAGGACTCCACCTAGGACGATGACTTCTTTCGTATCTTTCTCCGGCCCCAGAATCTTGGGGGCGATAGTTCCTGATGACACCTGTGATGCGCCCTGTGGCATGGCGATTCTCCTTCGTGGTTAAACTTTCAAAGTTAGAAAGTCTTAAAGTTCCAGGCTGACAAGCTGACAGGCGTCAGGGCGTTCACGCGTTCATCACCTCCTTTTCAGTCTTGATGCCCGTGGCCTGTTGGTCTTGTGCTTGAGCAATGAGAATGCCGAGGAAGTAAAATTTGAAAAGTGAGAAAGTTGTGAGGAAAGTTGAGAGGTTAAGTGATTGAGCTAATTCCAAGAATGATGCGGGGAAGTAGTGCCCATCATGCCGTGCGGGGATGGCCCCGCAACTAGGATGTTGAAACTGGCTTCCTGCTGCGTTCTTGCAGCGCGCAGAGGATCAACACGTTGAAGGGGACTGGCTCCCGCCCTGCCGGTGCCTGTCCCGCTAAGGGATGTGTAACAGCCTGACAGACATTGACAAGCGATTAGGCAAGCGCAAGAATCAGGACTCAGCTCGCGAAGTTCAGGCGTCTGCCACGCATGGGCTCCAACGTCACAACTCTTTAGAAGCGGCGTGGGTATGATGTATTGTTCGCGAAGAGTAGTGACGTGTTATATGGACAAAAATATATAGATCCGGTTCTTCTACGGATCGGTCTGAACATTGTTAGCCGTTGAATATGCATGTGGCTCAGTACAAGCTTCAACGCATCCTGCGATGTGCCATTGTTGCCTTCTGATTTTTCGCCGAGGTTGCTGCCGCCCAGTCCTTGTTCGAAACAACCGTACGTGGTAGCTCATGTAAACAGAATTCCAGCGGAATGCTCAACTGCAATTATCAAGTCGGGCGCGATCTAGAACTCTCAATTACAAACGCCGGGGGTGCTGACACTTGTATTAGTTTTCTTAGGTCAAATATCAAGGGCGATTACTATGCTCGATTTAGCCCAATGCACGGCTGTGTCATCGTTGCTCAAGGTGAAGACGTTGCCCCAGTTATTCCCATCGAGTATGCGTTCATCTCACCAAAAAACGGAAAGATCTACCGCACATGGCCGGAGTGTCAGGCATCCAAGAAAGTAAGTATTGGGGTCGCGTCTTGCCTTGTGCATGCCGGTGAGCAATGATTTGAAGAGACGGCCCCGTTTCTTCGGATCAGGCTGTCGCGTGGGTACCGCTGAGTCAGTGTGATTCAAGGATCTGAATCACGGTTGTCAGGATTCTAACGTCACGCAGAGCCTCACTCTTCCGTACATGCACGAGTCCGGTCACTCGCACCCGATCCCATCTTTCGGGAGCGCCTCAACCGCACTTGGCGTACAGCTCTCCAAGGTAAATTGAAGTGAGCAGTCTCCGATCTTCTCACTATCAGACGATACCGAGGAAGACGGCCAGTGAGCGATCGACACGAACCATGAGTTCGTGGTCCAACGCTCCGATACGGGAGCCGATGGTATCTCGCGGGACGGTGACAATCTTGTCGATCATGATCTGTGACCTGTGTTGAAGGCCATTGGAGGAGGAGGGCTCAACGGTCAGTCGGAACAGCGGAGCGTCGAGCATGTCGGTGGTCAACAAACAAATCGTGACACTGCCAAGGGCGGAGAAGAGATCGGATTGGAGAACGAGGGCAGGGCGTGGTTTGCCCCTGTAGTGCCCTTTGGCAGCGACGGTCACGACATCGCCACGCTTTATGCGCTGTCCCAATCGGCGATCTCCGAGATGAAGTCAAGAGTGGGCTTATCCTGGGCCGAGCGAGCGGCGAGCCGCGCCTGTCGTCGGCATTCGCCAACGAATCCCTCGGTGCGCGTATCGGGCACCCAGATTTGCACCGGCCGCAACCCCTTGCTACGTAGACGCCGGCGGTAGCGGTGTTGCTTCTCCTTCGGAGTCAGATGCGCCTTCGTAGGCATTGTAGGTTTCCTTTCTGGTAGGTCTCAGGAATTAGAGTACCATATCTCTTGGTAACATGTGACTCAATTCTGATGAAACGCTCACAAGAGGAAAAGGTTTGTCTATGGGGAGGAGGGGGCACGACTTGTTCTGTGTGTGTTCGTGAACAACGATGTGGAGGTTAGTACCCGTATGGGAGGTGGATCATGCTCTCATGTTGTGTTGCCAAGCAAAGGGGGAGATCAACTCTCAGTTCTATGCTCAGGTGTATATGGAGCGGCGGACAGTTAAAAACGGGCTCTTGTTTCTGCTATGCAATGGGTTAGCCATGGGTTCGCACCATTCGACTATCAGGCTCACCGTAACTTCCTGGTGGGCATCTGTGGCGCTTCATCTTTTCGTCTGGAACTCCACGTTCACGAGTTTTATTTCCGAGAGATCGTCGAGCCGTGGACACCAACGGGTACCGGCACGCCACAAGGCCGAGTCCAGTTGGGCATAGATCGTTCCGGGGTGCTCATAGTGAATGCCATACGCTTGTGGGGCCGCGCATCGACAGGGAAAGATGAACGACTTCCCTGAGTGGTCGGACTCCACCTCGAATCGTGTCACGGCCAGGTCAAACGTGAGCCGGATCTTGAACCAACAATGAGCATGATAGTCCTCGACCTGCATCGATTGCTGATAGCACTGCAAGACATCACGGACGGTCGTCATGGGCCACGACGTGTTTCCTGAGAAGACCTCGGCTCGCTTGTCGAGCACCAAGGCCTTGGCTAGGGACAGGGCGTGTCCTACTTGAATCGGGTTGAGGAGGTCGAACGCCGACTCATAAATAATGATGTTGGGATGGACCTTAAATTCGCGTAGAGATCCTCGCTTGGCGAGTTCCAGGTTCCAATAAAAGTCCACGGCCTGGGATTGGCGGAAGCGAAAGGTCACCAGGTTCATCGTTCAATCCCCATCATCAGGGCTGACTGAATCTGAAACCCTCAAGCAGGTACCCTGTCACGATTACTCTTGGCGGACTATTGTAACATCTTCTGCTGCCGCTTGGATGGGAGATCGAACGTCGCCAGCCCACCTGGGCTGCTCGAAGCTATACCCTCTTGCGAGGGCCTCATCGACCAGCTCCTCGATTTCTATATCGGTTAACTCAGGGTGTTCGTGTCGAAACTTCCGTTCAAGGACTGGCGGGTGGTTGCGATATACCGTTCATGGGACTGTCGTGGAAAGTTGAACCCCTCGATCTATCCGTGTTCATGTCCTTGTCCCTGGCGAGTGTTCGCGGGCTATGGCAGAGGGGATGAGACCTGGGAGAGGGAGTTATGACGGAGGGCCTGCTGACGACGAGCCCACGAAGTAGAGGTGCTTTTCTCTGGTGAGATGCTGCGGCTGGACGATATAGTCGCCTGTCATGGAGGGAACCCAGATGGACTTGGCCGCTTCCATGTTTCCTCCCGTAACCGCCCACGCGAATCCACCCACAATGCCTCCGCCGATCGCATAGGCCATTTTCGCGGCACCATAGGGAACGGTCAGTGCCCAGCAGGCAGCTTGGAGCCGGGCTGCCTCGGGGCTGGCTAGATCCGGTTGGCTGGACGGGCTCGAGTGCGGTGGACTCATCTCGGATATGCCGTCACCATGAGCCAGTGCGGATTCCCCTGTCGCGACCAGTATCGTACAGAAGACAGTTCCGACAAGGAACACCCGCCCGGCCTGCACCCATAGAAAGCGATTCTTGCACATGGCTGTTCTCCAGTAGTGAGGTCCGTCCGGTATCCGAGACTCGCTCGAGTGCTCGCGTACGTGTTTCTGGGCTTCTTGGGGACGGGAACCCCGTGTCGGATGTATCTTCCTACGGAACGTTTGGCTTAGGGTTCGTCTTTGGAGGACTCCTCGCTCTGTTTGAGCCAGAGTTCCAGCAGTCTGGTTTCGCGTTCAGACTGGGAAATGTGCTCCAGCGCGAATGCCCCCGTCAAACGATCTTCATAAAATGCCCGTTGCTTCGCATAGGTTTTCTTAAATGCGTCCGTCTTCAGCGTTTTCCAATCTGCATCGGATATTCCCGCATGGGCACGCAAGAGGTTGATCTCGATGGCTTGGAACGCAAACACTTTTGCTAACACCTTGATGACGGTGGCATTGGTCAGGAATCGTGGACTCTTATCAGCCATGACTCATCGTTTCGGTGAAGCCAAAGGCCACATACCTGTACCGGTGGCGTTCCAAACAGCCGAGATGGCACGGAACCTCGACGCGGAAACAATCAGTTCCGCACACCGCTCCACACTTTTGCCGGATCGATCGCCTTGTCCGGATTGAGAG
Source organism: Nitrospira sp. (assembly GCA_015903995.1). Taxonomy (GTDB): domain Bacteria; phylum Nitrospirota; class Nitrospiria; order Nitrospirales; family Nitrospiraceae; genus Nitrospira_D. The sequence goes on along the minus strand of JABMDK010000013.1, from coordinate 150,034 downwards.
TCTTCGCCCGTTCCAGAAGGACATCGGCCCCCTCGGGATACAACGGATCGGAAATGCAACAATTATCGACCGGGCAGACCGCCGCACATTGCGGTTCGTCGAAATGGCCGACACACTCGGTGCAGCGATCATGAGCGATCACGTAAATATTGTCCCCCACGCCCTGGCCGTCACCCACATGGAGGCCTTTCTCTTCCGCGCCGCTGCGCGTTTCGAAGATGGCTTCGTTCGGACATTCCGGCAAGCAGGCGCCACAGTTGATGCATTCGTCGGTAATCAGCAGTGCCATGATTCTGGTCTCCTTAATTCTGTAAGTGTTAACACGGCGCTGAACGTCTTCTTTATCGTAGTTACTGAACGCATCCTTGGTAAACCACTCGGTGCAATGAATACAACCGTCAAGCTGTTGGATGCGTGTTTCCCATAAGATCAACGGGAGACGTATGGTGCACCTTTGTCGGCGCTCCTGTCAATGCGGCTGGTCGATAAGGAGCTCTTCTGACGTCAAGGGTCGGCTATCTTTGTGTCTCGTCCGCGACGGCCATGCGGGTCCTGTCGAATCAGTTTGATTCGAGGATCAGAGTCTGTATTGTCCCGACGCTGATGTCATGCGGAGTCTCACTCTTCAGCAGGTGTGTGGTCGAGATGCCTTGCCGCTGGAAATGTGTCGGGTACCTGAGTAAATGAAGAGGCGGGGGCTGGTTCTACGTATCTCAACGCGATACACTGACGATCATGTTCTGATTGTGATGTATCGAAATCCTTGAGGCGCTCTAGTATTCATTTTACTGCGGGCGCTCGTGCCCGATAAGACATCTTGATTGGTCATGAGCGCCACAGAAGTCACAACCGTGTACGTTCACTTTTAACAAAGGAGTACATCATCATGGCAGACGTCAAAGATCAGATTACGAATGTACTGGAGCAGTTCAAACAGCAGCGCGATGAACTTCAAGTCCAGCTTCATCTGGCGAAGGCGGAAGCAAAAGATGAATGGGCTCGCCTGGAGAGTCAGTGGGAGGAAGTCAAGCCGAAGCTGGAGGCGGCAAAGGAGGAAGCCGGGAAGACGGCGGAATCCGTCGGTGCCGCACTCGGCCTGGCGATCGATGAATTGAAGAAGGGCTATGAGCGGCTCAGGAGCCGGCTATAAGGAAAGTGGTAGACAAGCAGCGACGAGCTGTTGAAGGGTGATCAGTGTAGAGTGACGAGGGCGGCTCTCTGCGTTGTCGCCCTCGTCGGTTCTTTCATGTCGCGGAGGGTCACCGTTTGATCGGAGAGTCTTGAAGTTTCTTTCCGGCTTGTGTTTTTCCATCGCCCACAGTGCCGGCTGGTTCTGTTCCCTGGGCAATCACGATTTCCATGCGTCGGTTTTTACTCCGGCCTTTGTCCGTCTCGTTCGCCGCGATGGGCTTGCTGTCAGCATACCCCGCGGCTTTGACTCGGTCGGCCTCCAGTCCTCCGTTGATCAGGACCTGAGTGACATGTTCGGCCCTGGCTCGGGAGAGTTCCATGTTATCCCGAAAGCCCTTTCGAGGGTCGTTCCGGGGCGGCGTGTTGTCGGTATGTCCGGCGACCTCGATGCTCTGATAACGGAATCCGTGCAAGACGACTCCGACCCGCTCGATCAACGACGTTCCTCCGAGGGTGACCGTGGCATCGCCGGTGGAGAATAACTCACTGGTTGCCAAGGCGAGGGTCAATCGATTGCCTCGCTGTCTCAAGGTCGCGCTGCCTTTCTTGATCTCAGGCTGTAAGAGATTCGCCAGGCTTTCGTTTATTTTGCCGAGATCACCATTTGCCGAGAAGGCGTCTCCCTCATCTGTGCTCTCAGGGTCGGACCCGATCGGGGCGCTCAAGGACAGAGTGTGATCGATCGGTAGCAGAGAAAGAGAGGGAGGGCCCTCTTCCTGAGCGGCAGTCGGTGCGGCTGGTTTGGACGAATTCAGTTCGGACTCCACCAGCAATTGCTTCGCACGCGTGAGTTCTGCGTCTTTGGCCAGAAGTTGGGGGTTGAGATCGGTCAGCTTTTGCGTGACTTGTTTGAGCTCTTCTTTGGCCTGCGCCAGTTCTTGCTCTTTTTTCGCCGTCTGCTGTTCCGCTTCACCGGCGCGCCGCTTAGCCTGGGCGAGTTCTTGCTCTTTCCCCGCCAGCTGCAGTTCAATTTCACCGGCGCGGCGCCGAGCCTGGGCCAGTTCCTGCTCTTTCCCCGCCATCTGCTGTTCGACTTCGCCGGCACGGCGCCGAGCGTGGGCCAGCTCTTGCTCTCTTCCTGCCAGTTGTTGTTCGATTTCAGTCACGCGACGCTTGGCTTGGGCCAGTTCGTACTCTTTCCCCGCCAGTTGCTGATCGGCTTCGGCGGCGCGGCGTTTCGCGTGGGCCAGCTCCTGCTCTTTCCCTGCCAGTTGTTGTTCGACGTCGGTGAAACGGCGTTTAGGCTGGGCCAGTTCTTGCTCTTTTACCACCGCTGCCAGCTGTTGCTCAATGTCGGTGACACGGCGTTTGGCCTGGGCCAGTTCTTGTTCTTTTTTCGCCAGCTGTTGATCGGCTTCGGCGACACGGCGCTTCGCCTGAGCCAGTTCCTGTCCTTTCCCCGACGCGGCCAGCTGTTGTTCGAGTTCAGCAATGCGACGCTTGGCTTGGTTGAGCTCCTCGGCTCGTGCCGAAAGATCTTCCCGAAGCTGCTTGGAATTCGCGTGGGCGTTCGTGATCTGGGTTGCGACCTCATTCTCCTTGGCATGGAGCTGGAGCACGAGCTCACCAATCCGTTGCTTGAGCTCGTCGATTTTTTGCTTGGCCTGTTGAAGATGGGTTCTCGTCACGCTCAATTCGTCTTGCGACGATGGTCCCTCCGAATCTTCGGCAGCCAGAGAAACCGGGATGGTTCCACTGAATATGACGATTGATACAAGAGCAACGGCGGATAACTTGATGATCATGTCTTACTCACTAATGGCGAACGCCCGGTGGCCACAAGGGATGCGCCCTCCACCAACGGACCGCAATAGACTCATGTATTCATGAAGTCTGCTCACGAGGCATAGGTGGAAGCACTTCGGTTGATCGCACCGATGTCGGCGCTTTTCCCGCGCCATGAAAATAAAGAAAAAACGGATGGCGATCCTATCGCCTTCGTGATTCGCTTTGCAACGGGGTATGCGAGGTCATGGTATATGAAACGGTAGGTGAGGCAGGCGCGATGCAGGAGAAGCTGGGACGGTTTGTCCGTTCCATAGTGCCGTTGAGGGTCGCCTTATGCGGGGCAAGACGAACAGCCGAATGTTGCGTTGCTGGTAGTGAGGAGAAGCGAACCGTTCTTGATAATGACCATCTTGAACCCGAATAGTGTGATGGTGCGTACCGCAATGACATCGCATCGGTGTCTTGCGGAGGTTTTTAACTTGTTCATGGGGATGTTTAGGATCTTGAGACCGAGCCATGGTGATAAATTGATGTTCGGACAGGCTTGAAGTTCCCGTCTTGAATCTCAGCGTCTGTCTCGCTAGACTGCGCCCCGCTCAAGTCTTTCCGCATCTTCGGAGGTTACCCCATGACGGTTCGCCCGCTCCTTCATGCATGTATTGTTTTCGGTATATTGTTCTCAGACGGAATGGGATCTTCAGAGGCAGCCGACCAACCGCAGCAGATGAAAGCTGTGTGTGAGAAAGGCACGGCGGCAGCATGCAATACCCTCGGATTGTTGTATATGAAAGGTGAGGGAGTGAAGCAAGACGACGCTCGAGCCGCCGCCCTTTTCAAGAAAGCCTGTGACGGCGGAGATGTGGGTGGTTGTTCCAATCTTGGTGTGATGTATGCCGAGGGAATCGGGGTCTTGCAGGACGACACGCAAGCCGCCGCCTTCTCGCGGATCGCGTGTGACGGCGGAAGTATGAAAGGCTGCTACAACCTTGGCGTGATGTATGCCGAGGGAACCGGAGGCCAACAGGACGACGTGCAGGCCGCCGATTTCTACAGGCAAGCCTGTGACGGCGGGAATGCGAAGGGCTGTTACAACCTTGGCGTGATGTATGCCGAAGGAATCGGAGTCGCTCAGGATGACGCGCAAGCCGCCGCCTTCTCGCGAAAAGCGTGTGACGGCGGAAATATGAAGGGTTGCTACAATCTTGCCGTGATGTATGCCGAGGGAGTCGGGGCTCCGCAGGACGACGTGCAGGCCGCCGGCTTCTATCGGAAGGCCTGTGACGGCGGGAACGCGAGGGGCTGCTACAACCTTGGCGTGATGCATGCCGAGGGAACCGGGATCCAATTGGATCCCTTTCAAGCCGCCGATCTCTACCGGAAGGCCTGCGACGGGGGAAGCCTGAGGGGCTGCTCCAATCTCGGCGTGATGTATGCCCAGGGGACCGGGATCAAGCAGGACGACACTCGAGCCGCCACTCTCTACCGGAAGGCCTGTGATGCTGGGGATGCGAAGGGCTGT
>JABMDK010000013.1:136857-145496 GCA_015903995.1 Nitrospira sp. | reverse complement strand
AAGATGGCCTCGTTCGGGCATTCCGGTAAGCAGGCGCCACAGTTGATACATTCGTCGGTAATCAGCAGTGCCATGATTCTGGCCTCCTTAATTCTGTAAGATGTAAGAGGGTGCTGAACGTCTTCTTTATCGTATTTCCTGCACGCATCCTTGGTGAACCACGAGTCGTATTGAATCAGGCAGTCACGCTGTCAGATGCGCGCTTTTATAGATCAACGGGAGCCGTATGTTGCACTTTCATACGCGCTTCTGTCAATGAGGCGGATTGAAAGGAGAGGCTTCTGGGGCAGAAATAAAAAGGGGTGGGACCCGTTTCCTCGGATCAGGCCGGTCATGTGGGTACTACTGAATCAGTATGATTCAAGGATCTGAAGCTGTGTGGCCTGGACTCTGACGTTACGCGGAGCCACACTCTTCAGTACCTGTACCATCCCGGTCACTCGCACCCGATCTCCATTCTTCGGCAAGGCCTCAACCGCACCCGGGTTACAGCTTCCCAAGACCAGCACAAGCAACGAACCTGTCTCATCCTCCAGCACAAAGGTGGCTTGTCCGTAGAGCGCAGGACACTTTCTCGCGCCAAGGGCTGGGGGCAGCACCTGAGGCTGACGCGTGACACCTTCTAGTGTCACCAGCGTCCGGATCATGAGGAGATGTCCGATGCGCGCCACGTTGCTCCAAGCGAGATTGACCGCCCGCCTCGCTATCCGCACTTCCAGGTGAATCGCAAGTCTGTGAGCCAACGCCGACGGCAGGTCCATTTCGATCCATCCACATGGCAACCTAGCGGCGCGTAACCTGCTTTCTTTCTGTCACGGTGAAGATTCAAGCGCGATGCCTCGTCACTGGGAATGCATCGGGTACCTGAGTAAAGGATGAGGTTGGGGCTAGTTCTATGTAGCTCGACGCGATACACTCCCGACCATATCTTGACCGTGACGCATCAAAATCCTTGGAGCGCGCTACCATTCATTTCACTGTGGGATCTCATGCCCGATAAGACTTCTTTCTCGACTACGAGTACCACAGAAGTCACAGCGGTGTACGTCCACTTTTAACAAAGGAGCACAACTCATGGCAGACGTCAAAGAGCAGATCACGAACGCGTTGGAGCATTTCAAGCAACAGCGCGATGAGCTTCAAGTCCAGCTTCACCTGGCGAAAGCGGACGCGAAGGACGAATGGGCTCGTCTGGAGAAGCAGTGGGAGGAAACTAAACCTAAGCTGGAAGCGGCACGGGAGGAAGCCGGGAAGACGGCGGAATCCGTTGGCGCCGCGTTGGGCCTGGCGATCGACGAGTTGAAGAAAGGCTACGAGCGGCTCCGAAGCCGACTATAAGGAAGGCATCGTAAACGCGGCAACGAGCCACGGATGGGGTTTCAGTGCGGAGTTGAGGGAGGCGGATCCTTCCGTCTTCATCCTCATCAGTTTCGTGCTCTCAACGAGGGGTCACCGCTTGATGAGCGCATCCTTGGAGCTCCTACCGCTGTGTGTTTTTCCGTCGCCCACAGGGCTCGCTGATTCTGACCCCTGGGTCATCACGATTTCCATGCGCCGGTTCTTACTCCGGCCTTTGTCCGTCTCATTCGTCGCGATTGGTTTGCTATCAGCATACCCCGCGGCTTTGACTCGGTCGGCTTCAAGTCCTCCATTGATGAGGACCTGACTGATATGTTCGGCCCGTGTCCGGGAGAGTTCGAGATTGTCCCGAAAGCCCTTCCGAGGATCGTTCCGGAGCGGCGTGCTGTCGGTATGCCCGGCAACCTCGATGCTCTGGTAATGGAATCCGTGCAAGACGACTCCGACTCGCTCGAGCAATGAGGCCCCTCCGAGGGTGACCGTCGCGTCACCGGTGGAGAATAACTCACTGGTGGCCAAGGCGAGGGTCAATCGATTTCCTCGCTGCCTCAAGGTCGCACTGCCTTTCTTGAGTTCAGGCTGTAAGAGATTCGCCAGGCTTTCGCTGATTTTGCGGAGGTCACCATTTGATGAGAAGCCTTCGCCATCATCTGTACCTTCAGGGTCGGGTCCGGTCGGGGTGCTCAAGGATAGGTTGTGATCGATAGGTAATAGAGAAAGGGAGGGTGGGCTCTCCTCTTGCGCGGCAGTTGGCGCGGCTGGTTTGGATGCATTGAGCTCAACCTCCACCAGCAATTGCTTTGCGCGCACGAGTTCTGCATCCTTCGCCAGGAGTTGGGGGTTGAGATCGGCCAGCTTTTGCGTGACGTGCTTGATCTCCTCCTTGACCTGCGTCAGTTCTTGCTCTTTCTTTGCTATCTGCTGTTCCGCTTCACCGGCGCGACGCTTGGCTTGGGCCAGTTCCTGCTCCTTCCCTGCGGTCTGCTGGTCTGCTTCGGTTGCGCGACGTTTGGCTTGGGCCAATTCCTGTTCTTTCCCCGCCAACTGCTGTTCGACTTCACCAGCGCGACGCTTGGCCTGGGCCAGTTCCTGCTCCTTCCCTGTCAGTTGTTGCTCAACGTCAGTGACACGGCGTTTGGCTTGGGCTAGTTCTTGCTCCTTTCCTGCCAACTGTTGTTCGGCCTCGGCGGCGCGCCGTTTCGCCTGCATCAGTTCTTGCTCTTTTCCCGCCGTCAGCTGATCGACTTCGGCCGCGCGGTGCTTTGGCTGGGCTAGTTCCTGCTCTTTGGCCACAGCTGCCAGCTGTTGTTCGACCTCGGCGACACGGCGTTTGGCTTGGGCTAGTTCCTGCTCTTTCCTCGCGACCTGTTGTTCGGCTTCGGCGACGCGCCGTTTCGCCTGCGCCAGCTCCTGCCCTTTCCCCGACGTGGCTATCTGTTGTTCGAGTTCAGCAACACGGCGCTTGGCTTGGTTGAGTTCTTCGGTGCGTGACGCAAGATCTTCCCGAAGCTGTTTGGAATTCGCATGGGCGTTGGCAATCTGGGCTGCGATCTCATTTTCCTTAGCATGGAGCTGGAGCACGAGCTCACCGATCCGTTGCTTGAGCTGTCGTTCGAGCTCCTCGATTTTTTGCTTGGCCTGCTGAAGCTGGGCCTTCGTCGCACTCAATTCGTCTTGCGACGACTGGCCCTCTGAATCTCCAACGGCTCTCGAGACCGTCGCGTGTCCGCAGAGCATGACGATGACTACAAGAGCGAAGGCAGATCGATGGATAATCATGTCTTACCCGCAGATGGATAAGGTGTAGTGAGCACGAATGGATTCTCGTCTTGCCAACGGACGTCAACAGACTCATGTGTCCGTGAAATCCGCTCACGAAGCCCAGGCGGAAGCGCCTCAGTTGACCTCACCGATGTTGGCGTTTTCCCCTCATCATGAAAAAACGAAAAGGGGGAATCAATCCTAGCGCCTTCCCGATTCACTTTGCAACGGGGTGCACCAGGCCATGTCCTTTGCAGCGTCAGGCGGTAAGTGGTGCGATGGGCGGAGAACTGGGCTGGTTCGCCTGTTTCACGGCGCCGTTGAGGTGCGGCTTATGCGGGGCAAGACGAACTGCCGAATGCTGCGCTGCTGGTAGTGAGAAATAGGGAACCTTTCTAGATATTAACAATCTGGACTCCGAATCGTATCAAGGTTTTTCATCGTAATGACATGGCCTTGTTTTCTCAGCGAAATTGACAACTTATTCATGAGCACGTCCGCGATGTTGAGATCAAATCCAGGCGACAAGTGATGTATCAGGTAGGCTTGAGCTCACCGTCTTGAATCTCGTCGCCCGTCTCGCTAGACTGCGCCCCGCTCAAGTATTCCCGCAGCTTTGGAGGTTTCTCAATGACGGTTCGCCAGCTACTTCACGCATTCATTGTCTTCGGCGCATTGGTCTCAGTAGAGATGAGATCTTCAGAGGCGGCCGACCAGCCGCAGCAGATAAAAGCCGTGTGTGAGAAAGGCACGGCCACAGCATGCAACGCTCTCGGATTGTTGTATATGAAAGGTGAGGGGGTGAAGCAAGATGACGCTCGAGCTGCTGCCCTTTTCAAGAAAGCCTGTGATGGTGGCGATGTGGGTGGCTGCTCCAATCTTGGTGTGATGTATGCTGAGGGAATCGGGGTCTTACAGGACGACGCTCAAGCTGCTGCCTTCTCGAGGATAGGGTGTGACGGTGGAAGTATGAAAGGCTGCTACAACCTTGGCGTGATGTATGCCGAGGGAACCGGCAAGGCCGCAGCGAGCGAAGAGGCGAATCGTACTCTGGGCCGTACGCTGAGCCTCTGAGCGAGGCGAGAACGCCGCTGGCGGACTTTTTCCGCATCCTGCTAGTGTCTATGGTCCAGCTACTGCGTAGATAGCTGGAAAATAAAAAAGATATGTTTTTAACAACTGCGGTACAGGCCTTGCGTGAACGCGGGAGGTACCAGCTGTGCTCATGAATGATCCTCAACTGTCAGGGGGAGTGTGATCATGGCCGATGCATTCTTCACCATGAATGGCAATGTACGGGCGATCGGATCCATCCGCCGTGGGGCAAACGGCCAACCGCAGTCACTGGAGGCTTCGATCCCGGACGGAGATACAGCCGGAATTCATATCGGGGGGAGTGGCTCGGTCCGCTTTCTTGGCGTGGATACGCCTGAGAAAAATTTCCCACTCGCCGGTTCCTCTGCACAGCGCCGCCTCGATTCGGCAGAATGGGAGGCCTATCTGACCGATCCATTCCTGCCGCAGTTCGGACCCTTTGATCTCGTTGCGAACCATCTTCGCACCCGTATTGGAGTCGGTGCTGGGATCAACCATCGCTTCCACGGCGACTTTGCCGAACGAGCACTGATCGGGCTGATTCAAGCCGACATGGATGCACTGGGGCAGACCTCCAGTACATTCGGGTATTTTCTGTCCTTCTCCTTTGAGGTCTTTGATTCCTTTGGGCGTTTCTTGGCATTTATCAATCGGAATCAGCCGAATGGCAACAGTCCTGGGCCACGTCCCCCGAGCTACAATGAACGAATGCTTGAACAGGGGGCAGCCATGCCGTTCTTCGTGTGGCCTAATATTGATCCATTCCGCGAATCCCCGTCGATTCTTGACGCGGTCATCGCTCCCGGCACTGCGAGTCAGGTCGCCGGGACAACCCCGGGGCTGCACCGTGCGCGTGAGTTGGTTCGACAAGCTCGTGCGAGCGGAATTGGCATCTTCAACCCATCCAACCATCTTCGCTTTGAGGCATTTGAGGTGCGCTACCTCGGGCGACGCGAAGCACCCAATCGTGCGGTCATCGACTTGAGTCGGAATGACAATGTCATGCTACAGCCGCAGCACTATTTCCGTATTCCTCATGCGGAAGACCGGCTGTTCATTCCGCCGACCTTCGTGCCATTATTTGTTTCGCGTGGGTGGCGTCTTGAAGGTTGGTCGTAACTATCGCGGTCCGTGCCGTACACCCGCCCCGCGCAATTGCGGGATGGCTCGGCAGCGCTCAAGCAGAGAGGCCAGAATTCGGCGGTCTTGCGGCGACTTGAGCTGCTTCGAATAGCCGAAAGCCTCATGGTCATCCGTAGCTTCTGAGTATCCCTATGCCTACCGGTACGCAGGTTGTCGGCTCGTCCATCTTATCTAGGGGACTGCTCGTGTGGGGGAGAAGGTGCTGGGCTCGTTGTGTTTGTCCGGCGGAACTGATCGATCCCGTTGGTAGTGCTGTCGTACCATCGTCTCGACAGATGCAAAGTGCCGCTCCGGCAGATTCTTGAAACGCCGTCGACAATCAGCCAGGGCTTCCTCGGCGGTGGTGAATGGTTCGATGACGGATCGTAAGTGATCATAGTAGTCCATCAGTTTGAGCTCAACGGTTCGTAGGTTAGCGGAGTCTCCCGCGATAGTCAGCGTGGCCTTGGTCTGGTCGCCGTTGGCTTCGACAAGCGCCTGAAAGCAGAGTCCCTTCAAACGCTGCGTCACCGTGCTGCGATCCCATCCAAGGGTTTTGGCCGTGGACTGCATGTCGAAGCCATGCTGTCGCAGACAGTTCAGGACCGCCGCATCACCGGCGAGGTCCGGAGCTGTCTGCCCGGTACGTTTTGCCGCGTGTTCACGTTCTTCGCCGAGTCTGAGTGAGTCTCTGGATAACAGGGTTCCATCGGTCAACGTGACGGCCTGTTCCAAACAGTGGCGGAGCTCCCGCACATTTCCTCTCCAGTCATGTTCGGTCAAGGCACGAAGCGCTTCATTTGTGAGCTGCGGAGCCGGTTTTCCGATTTGCTCGGCTAGCTGGTTCAGGAAGATGTCGGCGAGCAGCGGAATGTCTCCGGTGCGTTCGCGCAGCGGTGGGAGGTGAAAGACCATCCCGTTCAGCCGGAAGTACAAGTCCTCGCGAAACCATCCCTCAGACACACCTCTCTGCAGATCGCGATTGGTCGCGGCCACGATCCGAACGTTTACGGTCGTCGGGGTGGTGGCGCCGACTCGATAGAACGATTTCTCCTGAAGCACCCGCAGCAACTTGCTCTGATGATCCATCCGAAGATCGCCGATCTCGTCGAGAAAGATCGTGCCATGGTCGGCGAGACCGAAATAGCCACGCCGGTCACCCGTCGCCCCGGTGAAGCTGCCCTTCATATGGCCGAAGAGCTCGCTTTCAAACAGTTCCGGGGAAATGGCGGCCATGTTGACGGCGATGAAGGTCTTTCCCGACCGTGGGCTGAGCCGGTGGACGGCATGGGCGAAGAGCTCCTTCCCTGTACCTGGTTCTCCGAGTAGGAGGACGGTCAACGGAGACGGTGCGCTCTTCTTTAGGTCGTGAAACAACCGCAGCAGGAAGCGATCCTGAGTCATGATGCCGAACATGGTTGAGTAAGGCATTCAGGACATGGAGGTGGGCGGTCATGCCGTCGACTGTGGAGTTGGAGGGTAAGAGCCATGTCTCCGAGCCTCCAGGACTTGATCGGATCACCACGGCTTTCCCCTTGAACCAGGAGGCCAGCTGTGGTTCGTCGTGTCGTTCGACGGCATTCCAGACCGATGACAATGGGATCGGCTGAAGGGCAGCCAGCGATCCGTCGCCGACGATATTGATCAGAACGTCGGCATCCGAGTGGCTCGAACGAGACTGTGCGGATGCGGCGGTGTGTTGGTGAAAGAGGTCGGACAGGATCGAACTAAAAGCCGGAACGGGTTGAGTCCCGATTCTGGCCGACGGCGGAATATGACGGGATATGTGATCGAGTCCATGTGCGACGGTGAGATGTCCAAAGCTCGTGGTGTCGGCCGACAGGATTGAATCGGGATCATGAACCAGGACAACAGGTGATGCCGTACGAAGCGCTTCAAGGAAGAGCGCATCGCTCGCGGCTCCTCCAAGTTGCGCAGGGCTCGCATAGTCCAGCCGATGGTCCACGCCGATGACGGCGGCGCCGGCCTCATGGATCGTCATAATCAACTGAGCGAGGATGCCACGGTCCCATGGTCCCTTCCCGAATCGTTCTTCACTGGCCGGGTCGCGAGCCACGATGGTCAATGAGGGGCTCACCCGGGCAGTCGTGCGGTGGCGAAGCCAGCTGTCGTAGACGCTATAATCCAGCGACGTCGAGGTAGCGGGGGCGGCGGACCACAACATCGCCGATAGGAGCGTGGCGAGCGAGCCGATGCCCAACGCTTGGAGGGGAAGCGACCGGATGAACAGGCGCCAGAATTTCTGCCGGTTCAGCATACGATTATTAGTTGAGTCTGAGCTCATCGATCAATAGTTGTGTGTCTCGTTTGGGGAGACCGTTGAGGAGAGCCTTCGCTTTCGGAATGTCGGCCTCGAGACCGAACCCCTTGGCATAGATACGAGTCAGGATTTTCTTGGCCGGGATAAAGCCATCAGACGCCGTCGATTCAAAACAGGTCAGAATATTCTTGTCGAACGGTTTCACATACTGGTCCCATCCGGTTTCATAGAGTGTGGCGAGCTCCGCATGGGCCTCTTCGCCCAACGTGAAGCATTCTTTCAATAGGATAGAAACCGCCTCTTCTGCACGGTTCTGCTCGCGAAGGACCTTCCCCAACGATTGCGGTTCACTCGGGCGACTGATGTCAGGAAAGTCGTTCCAAAGCATGTGGTGGTACGACTGGAAGGCTTTCTGCCATTCCAGCCGGTGCTGCTTGGGCGACTCTGAGGAAAGGGATTGGCGCCGCACCTTGGACAACGAGTCGGCGGCGGTTTGCTGGCCGAGGTCGGCTGCCTGCATCCACCAAAAAACCGCCAACCCGAGGTTTTTCTCGACGCCCTGCCCGGTTTGGTAGGCATTGCCGAGGAATAATCGGGCCTGGGGCACCCCGCCGGCTGCTGCGGCTTCCAGATGTTGCGCCGCTTCTTGCGTACGTCCCGCCACTCTCAGCAACAGCGCGAGTCGATAGTGTGCGTCGGGGAAGTGAGGGCGCAGTTCGAGGGTTCGTCGATAGGACTGAACAGCGGCGGCCACATTGCCGAGTGAGTACTGGACGCTCCCAAGGCTATAGTGGGCGTGGGGGAGGTCCGGTTCCAGGCGGATGGCTTCTCTCAGAGCAGAAGCGGCGGCCCGCCAGTCTTGTTTTGCCATGAGCATAAGGCCAAGCTGGAGATGGGCATTTCCATCGTCCGGTTGCAATGTCGTCGCCGCCCGACATTCCTCAACGGCGGCATCCAGATCACCGACACGCAAAAGGGCTTCGGCCAGTTTCAATCGATAGTCTGGGTCGTTCGGTAAGAG
>JABMDK010000013.1:132836-136757 GCA_015903995.1 Nitrospira sp. | reverse complement strand
CGGAATGTCTCCGGTGCGCTCACGCAGCGGCGGGAGGTGGAGGACTATCCCGTTCAGCCGAAAGTACAAGTCCTCGCGAAACCAGCCCTCTGAGACACCTTTCTGCAGGTCGCGATTGGTTGCGGCCACGATACGAACGTCCACCGTCGTCGGGGTGGCGGCGCCCACTCGATAGAATGATTTGTCCTGAAGGACCCGCAAGAGTTTGCTCTGATGATCCATCCGAAGGTCGCCGATCTCGTCGAGAAAGATCGTGCCGTGGTCGGCGAGCCCGAAATAGCCGCGACGGTCACCCGTCGCTCCGGTGAAGCTGCCCTTCATATGACCGAAGAGCTCGCTTTCAAACAGCTCCGGAGAAATGGCTGCCATGTTGACGGCGATGAAGGTCTTTCCCGACCGTGGGCTGAGCCGGTGGATGGCATGGGCGAAGAGCTCTTTGCCGGTGCCTGGTTCTCCGAGAAGGAGGACGGTCAACGGAGACTTTGCGCTCTTCTTCACGTCGTGAAACAACCGCAGCAGGGAACGATCCTGGGTGATGATGCCGAATTGGCGGGATTCGGCTTGAAGGCGGTTGAGTTCTGCATCGCCGATGGTGCTTGATACGGTGCTGGCCGCCCGGAGATCGCCGAGCTGTCGTTCCAGTTCCTGAAGGTGTCGACGAGCATCCTGTTCCTGACCCTGAGCTTCAGCGATTTGGAGCCGCAGTAAATTTGTTGTTCTGGTCAACTCTTCCTGTTGGTCAGCCGAAAAGGCAATGGCCGCGTTCGCGGTGTCTAAATCTTCTTGCAGGGCTTCCGCTCGATCCTCATGCAGAACAAGTGCCTCTCTCACGGCAGCAGACTCTTGCTGGATGCGGATCATGTCACGTTCAAGCAAGATCAGACGTTGGCTTGCCGTCAGATTCACCCACAGAGTGGTGCTGATGAAGACGGATAATGAGGCTGCGAGAGGGGTGGCGATCGGCATCACGAGAGATGCCCAGCTCAACATCGCGACGGCCAGTGCTCCATATAGAACAACGACGGCACCGGCAAGTAGGAGGCCCATCATCCCACGAAACTGTAAGAGGCTCCAGGCAGCCAGTGAGGCCAGCACGATGGTGACGGTGAAGCGGCTTAACCAGCTGAGTGAGTCGATCCGTTCATGGTTGACATGGTTGAGTAAGGCATTCAGGACATGGAGGTGGGCGGTCATGCCGTCGACTGTGGAGTTGGAGGGTAAGAGCCATGTCTCCGAGCCTCCAGGACTTGCTCGAATCACAACGGCTTTATCCTTGAACCAGGAGGCCAACAATGGTTCGTCGTGTCGTTCGACTGCATTCCAGACCGATGACAATGGGATTGGCTGAAGGGCAGCCAGTGATCCGTCGCCGACGATGTTGATCAGAACGTCGGCATCCGAGTGGGTCGAAAGAACCTGCGTGGGGGCGGTGTGTCGGTGAAAGACCTCCGATAGGATCGAACCCAAAGCTGGAACGGTTTGAGTTCCGATCCTGGTAGATGGCGGAATGTGACGGGATACGTGATCGAGATCACTCGTGACCGTGAGATGTCCATAGATTGCGGCGTCGGACTGAAGGAGTGAATCGGTATCGTGAATCAGGACAACGGGAGATGCCGTACGAAGCGTTTCAAGTAAGAGCGCATCGCTGGCGGCTCCACCAAGCTGAGCAGGGCTCGCATAGTCCAGCCGATGGTCAACGCCGATGACTGCAGCGCCGGCCTCATGGATCGTCACAATCAACTGAGCAAGGATGCTGCGGTCCCAAGGACCCCTCCCGAATCGTTCCTCACTGGCCGCGTCCCGAGCTACGATGGTCAGTGAGGGGCTCACTTGGGTGGTCGTGCGGTGGCGAAGCCAGCTGTCGTAGACGGTGTGATCCAGCGCCGTGAAGGTAGCTGGGGCGGCGGACCACAGCATCGCCGATAGGAGCGTGGCTAGCGAGCCGATGCCCAACGCTTGCAGAGGAAGCGACGCGATGAACAGGCGCCAGAATTTCTGCCGGTCCAGCATACGACTAGTTGAGCCCTAGCTCATCGAGTAAGGATTGTGTGTCTCGTTTCGGGAGACCTTTGAGGAGAGCCTTCGCTTTCGGAATGTCGGCCTCGAGACCGAGCCCCTTGGCATAAATACGAGTCAGGATTTTCTTCGATGGGGCGAAGCCGTCAGCGGAGGTTGTTTCAAAACAAGTCAGAATGTTCTTGTCGAATGGTTTCAGGTGCTGGTCCCATCCGGTTTCATAGAGCGCGGCCAGTTCGGCATGGGCCTCTTCGCTCAACGCGAAGCATTCCTTCAATAGTACTGGAACCGCATCTTCTGCACGGTTCTGCTCAAGAAGGACCTTCCCCAACGATTGCGGTTCACTCGGGCGACTTACCTCGGGAAAGTCGTTCCAAAGTGTGTTGCGGTAGATCTGCAAAGCGCTCTGCAATTCCATGCGTCGCTGCTTCGTCGATTCGGAGGAAAGTACCTGGCGCCGCACCTTGGACAACGAGTCGGCGGCAGTTTGCTGGCCGAGGTCGGCTGCCTGCATCCACCAAAAAATCGCCAAACCGAGGTTCTTCTCGACGCCCTGCCCGGTCTGGTAGGCATTGCCGAGGAATAATCGGGCCTGAGGCACCCCACTGGCCGCCGCCGTTACAAGATGTTGCGCCGCTTCTCGCGTGCGTCCCGCAACTCTTAGCAACAGCGCGAGTCGGTAGTGTGCGTCGGGGAAATGAGGATGCAGTTCGAGCGTTCGTTGATAGGACTGAACAGCAGCAGTCACATTGCCGAGTGAGTACTGTACGCTTCCAATGCTGTAGTGGGCTTGGGGCAGATCCGGTTCCAGCCGAATGGCCTCTCCCAGAGCGGAAGCGGCTGCACGCCAGTCTTGTTTCGCCATGAGCATGAGGCCAAGCTGGAGATGAGCGTTCCCATCATCCGGTTGGAGTTTAATGGCCGCTCGACATTCCTCAACGGCGGCATCCAGATCGCCGATATGAAAGAGGGCTCCGGCTAGTTTTAACCGGTAGTCTGGGTCGTTTGGTAAGAGGCGGACCGTTCGACGCAATGACGCGATTTCCGTCACCGCGTCTCCTGGCTTGTTGAACCCAAGTCCGGACGCTAATCCAGAGACTTCAGACGAGTTGTCGTCGGCAGAGAGACCGTGCTCACTCGGTGAATGAGCGTGGACGAGAGACGAAGCGTTAACGGTCGCGGCAACGGTGAAGGCTAACAGTATTGATCCGGGACGCATCAGAACACTTTCACGCCTCGACAGAGAGCCAGGATAGCCTTTCATTATACCATCTGCGGGGAATACGGAACGAGCGGGTTCACCTGGCCACGCGAAGGGAGGCTACGAGGCCGTTGATAACTTCATGAAGCGCTGCTCCTGTCAGAAGCAGGGGACTATGCGGTACCCGCCACACTGGTTCCAGCGGGGCCGGATCACCGACGAGGCGTGGAATGATATGCCAATGGATATGGGGAAGTTGGTTGCCAAGCAGTTCATAGTTGATCTTCTTAGCCTGGTAGGTTTTGGCTAAGGTCTTGGCCACTCGGTTGACCTCTTCGATCAGCTGGAAGCGTTCGGTGGGGGCCAGCTCGAACAACTCAGTAGCGTGGCGCTGGAGTCCAGCCGGGGAAGAATTGGTCATCGTGGAGATAGACCTTGGACAATCCGAGGTCTGCGATGAAATGGTCTTGCCTCGGCCAGGTTCCTTGGCAGGCCAGGCAGGTTGTGTCCGTCATGGCTGATTTGCCTTGCGCCGCTCCTCTTCAGTCAACACGCCTTTTTTGATCAGCAGCTGGATGAGCTTGTCCAAGGGAGCAGGGCCAGGCCGCGCCGGCGCTTGAGCCTGAGCGGGTTGTGCTGGTGATTCCGCGCGTTTCGGCTCCGGGGGCGGACGTTTCTCTCCCAGCACTCGGAACGAGGGG
>JABMDK010000013.1:123309-132736 GCA_015903995.1 Nitrospira sp. | reverse complement strand
CGTCGCCGCCCGACATTCCTCAACGGCGGCATCCAGATCACCGACACGCAAAAGGGCTTCGGCCAGTTTCAATCGATAGTCTGGGTCGTTCGGTAAGAGGCGGATCGTTCGGCGCAATGAGGCAATCTCTGCCACCGCGTCGGCTGGTGTGTTGAACTCACGTGCGGACGCGACCCCAGAGACTTCAGCTGAGTTGTCGTCGGCAGAGAGACGGTGCTCGTTGGGTGAATGAGCGTGGGCGAGAGATGATGAGCCAACGGCTGCGGCAATAGTGAGAGCGAACAGTATTGATCCGGGACGCATCAGAACACGTTCATGTCTCAACAGAGAGCCTCAAGAGCTTTTGATTATACCATCTGCGAGGAATATGGGATGAACGGGTTCACCGGGCTATGCGAAGGGCGCTTGCAAGGCTGGTGATGGCGTCATGCAGTGCTGCTCCTGTCAGAAGCAGGGGATTATGTGGTGCTTGCCACACTGGTTCCAGCGGGGCCGGATCACCTGCGAGACGGGGAATTGCCGAGGAGTTCATAATTAATCTTCTTGGCGTGGTAGACGTCGGCGACAGTCTTGGCCACTCGATTGACTTCTTCGATCAGCTGAGAACGTTCGGTCGGAGTGAGTTGAAACAATTCAGTGGCGTGGCGCTGGAAGACCACGACGGTCCAGCCGGGGAAGAATTGGTCATCGTGGAGATAGACCTTGGACAATCCGAGGTCTGCGATGAAATGGTCTTGCCTCGGCCAGGTTCCTTGGTTCCTTGGCAGGCCCTGCAGGGTGCGTCCGTCACGGCTGATTGGCCTTGCGCCACTCTTCTTCAGTCAACACGCCTTTTTTGATCAGCAGCTGAATCAGCCTATCGACTGCAGTGCGATTGGCGGCTGTCGGCGGCCCAGGAGCCGGAGATGAGGGAGATATCGAGGCCTCTGCACGCTTTGCCTCCGGAGGGGGTCGCTTCCGTCCCAGAACTTTGAATGAAGGAGTGAAGACCGCCACATAATCCCGATTCCTGATTCGGACTACGGCGGGCAGACTATCGGTTTGCGGGACAAGGTCCGGGGAAGTTCCGGCCGGAATGCGGAAGTAGGGCTTTCCATCCTCCGTCTGGCCGTCTTGGTCCAGTATGTCGAATCGCTTCAGGAAAGATTCTCCCGTCAACCCCTCTCGGTCTTCGCCGGCCAAGTTGGTAATCTTGTCGAGGACGATGACCAGTGAGTCGCCGATGATGGCGTCCGGCGAGAGATTCCTGACGCTCACATCGTAGCGATATTCGCTGGTGAAGTTGTCCCGACCCTTCAATGTCACGATGGCCTGTACGCGTCCGGTCAGATCGGTCACCTGGTCGGGTGATCCGGCGAAGCCGCACAGCGGCTCCATGGTGATGGCCAGTGCTAAGCCGAGCCAATAAAGTCGTACCCAGTTCATCATCTGAATCGTCTCACGTACGTAGCGGAGGTGAGCATAGCAAAGTCCGTGGAATTGAGCGAGCCGATTTCCTCGGAGTTGTCTTGACACACCGTTTCAGCCGACGATATTCTCGCCACGGTCTATGTAGTCATTCAGCTCTCGCGACGAACTATGGCTCTATCTGACTCCCGCCGACTGGAATCTCTGGAAGTCTCCCGTTCTCTCGCGAAGACCCTCATGACACTCTATGATTATCCGCACCCCCGTCGACCGGGACGCATGATCCGTGGCTATGATCGGCCACATGCCGTGCGAACGGCGAAGATGTGCGTGACCGTCGCCGATCGCTTAGGACATCCACGCGATCGCATCCGGCTCTATCATATTGCCTGTCTCTTGCATGACCTGGGCCGCGCCGGTCTGGATCGGCAACTCTTTGGAACGATATGGTCTTGGGCCAAGCAACGGGGCATTCCGACGAGACCTCGTGAATGGCGTGCCCTTCACCCGAGAACGATATATGGCCGGGAGACAGAGGCCTTTGTTTCGTTATATCGCCGGGATCTGATCGCCGCCGGTGTGGCCATGGACCCATGGGCAGTCGAGCAAATCGAAATGCGGCTGGGTTATGCTCGGCGCCTTACCAGGCGATTGTGTGCGGTGAAGCCGACGTTGAAGATGCTGGGCGTCGAGTGGAAGCCGTGGATGCAACAGGTGATGCTCTATTACTATTACCCGGAGCGGCTGACGAAGGCCAAGGCATGGGTGCGGCAATTGGCGGAGATTCTTGTTGCCTGTGAGCAGTTTGAGGCCTACAGCAATCAGCGTCGGGGGCGCGATTATTATGCTCGAAAGAAAGAGAGCCTGCCTGAGGCGTTTGTCTATCTCGACAAACTTGGGCAGGAAGGTATCCTCAGTCGTGAGGTTCTCAACGCCGTGCGGGGACTGACGGCTGAAGGGGTGTTCGATCCGGTTTTGGAAGCCGCGCGAGGCGAGCCACTGACCCGGAGTGATCGCCGCTACCTTCGGACCCTCACGGGTGGGAGAATCTGATGGGCGTCCATACCGTTTCGCTGACGATCCGTATGGACGGCTGCACGCAGGTCGAGAACATCACGAAATCCGTTGCCGATGCCGTGGCCGTCTCGAACCTCAAAGCCGGAATCGTGGCGGTCTTCGTCAAACACACCACCGCCTCCGTCATGATTATTGAGGACGAGCCAGGGATCCGTGCAGACACGAAAACGTTTTGGGATCGTCTTGTTCCTCCCGACCCCCGGTGGCAGCACAACAGGGTCAATCCAGGAGAAGACAACGGCCACAGCCATCTACGGGGGCAACTCCAAGGTCCGTCCGTCACCATTCCGTTTGCGGCCGGTGCGCTTCTGCTCGGGACCTGGCAACAGATCGTGTTGGTGGACTTCGATACCCGTGCCAGAACGCGTGAACTGGTTGTGCAGGTCCTGGGTGAATAACCAAACCAGACTTCCGACGCTTTTCTTGGTTACAGCCATGCTGTGCTCACCGGTCTATGCGGCCGAGTGGGGCAAGCCGCTGGGTGCTGTCTATGACGGTCCTGAAGGGAAGCCACGCCCGGTAACGCCTGCTCCACCGGAGCTGAGCGCCGATGAACGATCGACGATCGCGGTGTTTGAGCGTGCGACCAAGTCCGTCGTGTTCATTGCCAACACGGCGATTCAACAGGATATCTGGTCGCTGGATGTCATGGAAGTTCCGCAGGGGTCTGGGACTGGCTTTATCTGGAGTAAGCAGGGCCATATTGTCACCAATTTTCATGTGATTTATGGGGCTAGTTCGATCAAGGTCACGTTGGCCGATCGGAGCGAACACGAGGCGAAGCTGGTCGGTGCCGATCCCGATCACGATCTCGCAGTGTTGCAAATTCAGGTGCCTGACGGTCATATGGAACCGTTGGCGATTGGGGCTTCGCATGACTTGCGGGTGGGGCAAAAGGTGCTGGCGATCGGGAATCCCTTTGGACTCGATCATACCTTGACGACCGGCGTCGTGAGTGCGTTGGGGCGGACCATCAAATCTCTGTCGAATCGGACCATTGAAGGGGTGATCCAGACCGATGCGGCGATCAATCCCGGTAATTCAGGCGGCCCGCTTCTGGATGGCGCTGGACGATTGATCGGCGTGAATACGCAAATCGTGAGTCCGAGCGGAGCTTACGCCGGGATTGGCTTCGCCGTTCCCGTCGATACGGTGAACCGTATCGTTCCTGAGCTCATCAAACACGGCAAGCTCATCCGTCCAGGGTTGGGTGTCTCCCTCGTGCCGGATGCGATGGCGAAGCGATGGGGGATCAAGGGGGTGATCATCGGCAAGGTGACGCGTGGCGGTGCCGCCGATCGCGCGGGACTCAAGGGTGCGCGTGAAACCATGGTCGGGCAGATCCAGCTAGGCGACGTCATCGTTGCGGTTGCCGGAAAGCCGGTGGCCACCATTGATGACCTGATGGATGCGCTGGAAGCGTACAAAGTCGGTGACCAAGTGAGCGTGGAAATTCTGCGCGGAAATCGACGTGAGAAGATCGCGGTGATCCTGCAGGCCATCAATTAGCGTGCCGGTAATTGACGGCATGCGTATGGTAGGATCATCCGTTACCGTCTTCTGGAGGACCTCCCATGAGTGATCGCAGAGCTCCTGAACAGGATGAACCCAACGATTGGCGCGATGAGCCGTCGCTGAAGACCGGGACCGATCCGCTCGAATTGATCGAGCAATGTCTGGCGTCATTTCCCGAGGGGGATGCTCGACAGAAGCTGCTGTATAAGTTGCGCCATGCGGTGACGCTGTCGCAGGCTGCCCATCAACAACGTGAACTGGAATTCAAGAAAGTCGGCGAGGTGGTCGCCAAACTGACGGCACCGGCCAATCGAATCGGCATCTTGCTGGATGTTCCAGGTGAGGGACTTGCTCGCATCATCGTCGGTGGGGCCGAGTATTATGCCAATGTGGATCCTCGTGTCTCCTCGACGGATCTGAAGGTCGGGACTCAGATTCTGGTCAATGAAGCCTACGCCGTGATCAAGACGCTCGGGTACGATCGGAACGGCCCCATTTTGAAACTGGCCGAGGCCATGCCTGACGGGCGATTGCGGTTTGAACAGGAGATGGGCCGGCAATCGATGATTCTCCAGCGGTCGACCGATCTCGTCGGCGTGGAGCTCAAGTCGGGTGATGAGATCCGTATCGATCCTGGTCACCGTGTGGCGATCGAAAAACTGGGTGATCGCAAAGCAAGCCGACATGTCCTTGACGAAACCCCGACCATTACCTGGGCGCAGATCGGCGGACAGCATGAGGCGATCGCTGCCATTCGCAAGGCGATTGAGTATCCGTTGCTCCATGCCGAGACCTTTGAGCGGTTCAAGTTTTCGCAACCCAAGGGGTTTCTGCTCTACGGGCCTCCAGGATGCGGGAAGACCCTTATCGGGCAAGCGGCGGCCGGCAGTCTCTCCAAACTCGTCAGTGAGTCCGAGCAAGAGCGCCAGCTCAATGGGGACAAGCGTCCTCCGGTAACAAGCGGCGCATTTCTGCATGTGAAAGGGCCCGAGATCCTCAACATGTGGCTCGGGGAATCGGAGCGGATGGTTCGCGACCTCTTTGAGCAGGCCCGGGCGCGACGCCGGGACGGCGCCTTACCGTTTATCTTCATCGACGAAGCAGAGTCGATTTTGGGGACGCGACGTGCCATGCGGTCCTTCAATATCTCGAATACGCTGGTGCCGATGTTTTGCAGCGAAATGGACGGGATCGAGTCGCTACGCGACGTGGTCATCATCTTGGCGTCGAACCGCCCTGACTTGATCGATCCGGCGGTGCTGCGCCCGGGCCGCATCGATCGAAAAATCAAAGTCGGTCGACCGAACAAGGACGCGGCAGCCGAGATTCTGAAAGTATATCTGACCGAGACGCTTCCGCTTGATCAGGATCTGGTCATAGAGCGGGGTGGCGAGAAGGCTCAGGCTGTGACAAGGCTGGTCGAAGAGATCGTCGAGTCGATCTTTCGTCGAACGGACGACAACCGGATCCTGTCGATCCGGCTCAGAAGCGGTCAGAGCAAAGTTCTGTACCGAGGGGATCTTGCAAGCGGAGCCATCTTGGCCTCGATCATTCAGCGTGCCAAAGAAAAAGCGATTGATCGTACCATTCAGACGGGACAGCCGGCAGGGTTGCTGGCCAAGGATTTACTGGACGCCGTCTCGGAGGAATTTCGAGAGGGTGACATGTTGCCGCCGGACGACGCCGCGGAAGAATGGTTGAAGTTGCTGGATCACCATCCGGAACAAGTCGTGGGAGTGTCCTCGTTCCGGCGGGGCCGCCAGGCGGAAGAGCGGCTCGTGAATCAGATCATTTGAGGAAAGGTCGACAGGTAACAAGCCGACAAGATGCAGGCGATTCGAGCCTGTCGGCCTGTTGCTTGTCGGTATGTCAGCCGACCAGTATGCGTCTTTTTGGGATCGAAACCGAGTACGGAATAACACGGGACGATGTGGAGGCGATGGATCCGGTCGTCGAATCCATGGAGTTGGTGCGCGCATTCCTCACGGCTTCGTTTCAACGGCGGTGGGATTATGTCGGCGAGGATCCGCATGAGGACGCGCGGGGGTTTCGTGTCCCAGGATTGCAGCAAGACAAGGAGGAGGATGAGTTCGCGCAAGTCGATGCGCATCGCCCCTTTTCGTTCCATGAGATGAAGAGCGACTTGGTCTTGCCGAACGGCGCTCGGTTCTATAATGATCATACCCATCCGGAGTATTCCACGCCTGAGTGTCGGACGCTTCGAGATCTGCTGGCCCAAGATCGTGCGGGGGAACGGGTTATTCTCAGCGCCGCGCGGCGCCGCAATCAGTCGATCGGAGGAGCGGCGATCCGGCTCTACAAAAACAATACGGACTTTCACGGGCACAGTTACGGATGCCATGACAACTATCTCGTTCCGCGGGCGGTTCCCTTTTCAGCGCTTGTCTCTGGTCTGATGCCGTTCCTGGTCAGCCGCCAAGTGATTGCCGGTGCCGGCAAGGTCGGCACCGAAGCGCAGGAGTCGGGCTATGTTCCGGGCCGGTATCAGCTTTCCCAGCGCGCCGACTTTATGGAAACAGAGTTAGGCGTCGATACGATGCATAACCGGCCGATTCTCAACACCAGAGACGAGCCTCATGCGGATCGTGAGAAGTATCGGCGGCTCCATCTCATCATCGGCGATGCCAACATGTGCGAGTATGCGACGGCGCTCAAGGTAGGGACGACTCAGCTGGTGCTTGATCTGGTTGCGCGAGGCGCTGTACCCGATATTGAATTGGAGCAGCCGGTTGCGGCAGTGAAGCAGGTGTCGCGAGATCCGGACTTGAAGGCTGTTGTGAGGCTCAATAATGGGCGAGCACTCTCCGCAGTGGAAATCCAGGAACAGTATTACGAGGCAGCGAAGCGGACGCTGTCGGGTTCCGATGCAGAGTCCGATTGGTTGTTGAATGAATGGAGCGAGACGTTGCGTCTGTTGGCCCAAGACCGTTCCCAGTTGGTCGGAAAGTTGGATTGGGTTACGAAACAGTGGCTGTTGGAGACCTTTGTGCGAGAGGAGCGGATCGGTTGGGATGATCCCTGGTTGGCCAGCCTGGACTTGGAATATCACAATGTCGACCCCGACCGTGGGCTGTATCTCGGCCTAGAGGCAGAGGGGAAAGTGTGGCGGATGACGACCGACGAGATAATTGACGAGGCGATTCGGAGCGGCCCAAGTGATACCCGAGGCGGGCTGCGAGGACTTTGCGTCCAGCGCTTTTCTGATCAGATTCAATCGATGCAGTGGGAACGGATTCAGTTCACAGGAAAGTTGCACGCACACAGCCTGGACATGGGGGATCTCTTTGATCCGCAAGAAGTCCGACGATGCATGGACGTCTTTCAATGCGCCCATTCACCGGCTGATGCGCTGGCAGCATGGCGCTACAGGAAGGATGGTGAGGCATGACACACAGTACGATGCCAGAACGACGCGAGGGGCCAGTCGATCCCATGCCCAAGTCGCCCCAGCCCCTTGAAGAAGGAGGCGGGCCGCGCCGTCCGGAGACGGGATCACCGGACAAGGATAATTTAATGAAACGGATGCGCAAGGTCGATCCCAAACAGGCAGAACGGTATCGACAGCGGACGGGTGAATAAAGATGTGAGGGGTGAGGGGATAGGGGTGCGATTGGGGGGAACGCCTCCGCATCTAGACCCATTACTAGAGTGGAGCGACATATGGGTATGCAGGGCGATTTCTATCAGGTCTTGAAAGAACAAGGGTACACATTTGGAGCATTGGGACAGGTCGGAATCGGTCAGGACCTGACGACAGCCACGACGATTCTCGCGTTCAAATACCGCGATGGCGTTCTCGTTGCCGGCGATCGCCGTGCGACCGCGGGTAATATGGTGATGTACGACCGGACCGACAAGGTGTTGGAGATCGATCGGCATAGCGTCATGGCGATCGCCGGAGTGCCGGCCACCGCGTATGAAATGGCGAGGATTCTTGAACATTCCTTCAAGTACTATCGGCGAACCCAGCTCCAGGAACTCAGCTTCGAAGGCAAACTCAGAGCCCTCTCCAAGTTGCTGAAAGACAATGTTCCGGCGGCGCTGGCGGGCACGGGGGCCGTCGTGCCGATTTTTGCCGGGTACGACTTCGAGCAAGAAACGGCAAAGATTTACTTCTACGACATTCTCGGTGCGGAGTTCGAAGGTGTGGACTACGCGGTATCGGGGTCCGGCTCACCGACCATTCGAGGGATCCTGCACTACGTGAATACATGGGGAGAGCAACCGCTGAGCAGCATGCCGGAAGAGCAAGCCGTCGTTCAGGCATTGCGGCTGTTGACGAGTGCCGCAGAGTTCGACAGTGCGACCGGTGGGGTGAATCGCGAAGCGAATCTATATCCGGTGATCAAACTCATTGCGGCATCGGGTGTGCGGACGATGCCGGATGTCCAACTGAAGCCTCTCTTTGAAGCAAAGGTTTCCCGCCATGTATGAAGAGCCGTATAAGTGGGTTGAAGCGGTCGGGAATCGCCGGCACTATCTTGACGAACAGTTGAAGAAGGGAAGTCCTGTGGTGGCGGTGGCGTACGAGTCCGGCATTCTGCTGATGACCGTGAGTCATGGGACTCCCAAGGTGTATGAAGTGTACGATCGCTTGGCCCTTGGCGGCATGGGCCACCCCACCGATCTTGAGAAACTGCGTTTCAGCCTGTTGGAAATGGCGCATGTCGAGGGATTTAATCGCTCCCCCTTCGATGTGACGGGGGGCCGCATGGTGAAGTACGGCATCGCACCGGTCATCAAACAGGCGTTTGAAGAAGTGTTCAAAGCGCCCTTCATCGTTAAGATCCTGTTGGCAGAGTTAGGCCATAAAGTCGGCAAAGACAGTTTTCTGACGATCAATTATGACGGAACGTTTGAGGAAAAGAGTCACTACGCTGTTCTGGCAGCGACACCATCAGTCGAACAGGAGATGGTGACGTATCTACGGCAGGAGCCGACTGTTTCTCTTGAGCAGGCCATAGGGGCTGCCATTCGTGCTTGGGCCGTCGGTGATCGTGCTCAATGCCAGGTGCTTGAGGAAGCTGAAGCTCCTAGAGAGGGACGGGCTGATCCCAGACAGCAGCCGACTAATGATGAGGCTTTGTATGCGCACATGCGGCAACGCGTTGCGGAGAAAACGATCGAATGCGCCGTGCTCGATCGTTCCCTGCAAGGTTCGTCAAAATATCGTGCACTTGATGACGGCGAGTTGAGCCGGTTGCTCCCAACAGGTATGAGCAACCCACTCATATGACACCATGTTAAACCGTATTTTTGGTTTGGAAACCGAATACGGGCTGCTCATCCACGAAGATCGCCCCGACCATTCCCCGACGTGGTTTGCACATAAGATTCGCGACCATCTGTTCCAAGTCCAGCGGCGCGGTGTGCTCGATTTACATCATCGAGGGCATGACGAGCCTCC
>JABMDK010000013.1:121151-123209 GCA_015903995.1 Nitrospira sp. | reverse complement strand
GAAGCAGTGGTTACTCGAGACGTTTCTGCGAGAAGAGCGGATCGGCTGGGACGATCCCTGGTTGGCCAGCTTGGACTTGGAGTATCACAATATCAACCCCGAACAAGGGCTGTACCTGGGATTGGAAGCCGAGGGGAAAGCTTGGCGGATGACGACCGACGAGGCAATTGACAAGGCGATTCGGAACGGCCCAAGCGATACCCGTGGCGGGTTGCGCGGACTTTGCGTACAGCGCTTTTCTGATCAGATTCAATCGATGCAATGGGAACGGATTCAGTTTGCTGGAAGGTTGCGCGCACACAGTCTGGACATGGGAGATCTTTTTGATCCGCAGGAAGTCCGACGATGCATGGGTGTCTTCCAGTGTGCCCATTCACCGGCTGATGCGCTGGCAACGTGGCGACACAGGAAGGATGGTGAGGCATGACACACAGTATGATGCCGGAACGACGCGAGGGGCCAGTTGATCCCATGCCGAAATCGCCAAGTCCGCTGGAAGAAGGCGGCGGGCCGCGACGGCCCGATACGGGATCGCCTGAGAAGGATAGCCTCATGAAGCGGATGCGCAAGGTCGATCCTAAACAGGCAGAGCGGTATCGACAGCGGACGGGCGAATAGACGTGAGGGGGTAAAGGGTTAGGCGATAGGTGTGAGAATTGGGAGAAAGCTCTCCTCACCATGTACCCTTTACTGGAGCGGAGCGACATATGAGTTTGCAGAGCGATTTCTATCAGCTGTTGAAAGAACAAGGCTATGTGTTTGGCGTGGCGAGCCAGGCTGCGCGAGGGCATGAACTGACAACGGCTACGACGATCCTTGCGTTCAGGTACCGCGATGGGGTGTTGGTCGCAGGGGACCGGCGTGCGACAGCCGGCAATATGGTGATGTACGACCGCACTGACAAGGTGTTGGAGATCGATCGACATAGTGTCATGGCGATCGCCGGAGTGCCAGCGACTGCGTATGAAATGGCGCGCATCCTTGAACATTCGTTCAAGTATTTTCGGCGGACACAGCTTCAGGAACTCAGTTTTGAGGGTAAACTCAGGGCCCTCTCAAAGTTGCTGAAAGACAACGTCCCGGCGGCGCTGGCGGGTACGGGTGCTGTGGTGCCGATCTTTGCCGGGTACGACTTCGAGCAGGAAACGGCAAAGATCTATTTTTACGACATTCTCGGTGCGGAGTTTGAGGGAGTGGACTATGCGGTATCGGGGTCCGGTTCACCGACCATCCGAGGCATCTTGCATTACCTGAATACATGGGGCGAACAGCCGCTGAGCGCGATGCCGGAGGAGCAGGCCACCGTTCAGGCATTGCGACTGTTGACGAGCGCCGCAGAATTCGACAGCGCGACTGGAGGAGTCAACCGGGATGCCGGCCTCTATCCGGTGGTCAAATTCATCACCGCCTCCGGTGTGCGCCCGATGCCGGACGCGCAATTGAAACCCTTGTTCGAGGCAAAGGTCTGCCGCCATGTATGAAGAACCATATAAATGGGTCGAAGCGGTCGGCAATCGTCGGGCCTATCTCGACGAACAGTTTAAGGAGGGAGCCCCTGTTGTCGGAGTTACGTGTGAGCGCGGCATTCTGCTCATGACGATGAGCAAGGGCACTCCCAAGCTCTATGAGATTTACGATCGTCTTGCCCTGGGGGGAATGGGCCACCCGGCTGATCTCGAGAAGCTGCGCTTCAATCTGTTGGAGATGGCTCACGTCGAAGGATTCAATCGCTCAGCTTCCGATGTGACCGGAGGCCGTCTGGTGAAGTACGGTATGGCGCCGTCAATCAAGCAGGCGTTCGAAGAGGTGTTCAAGGCTCCCTTCATTGTAAAAATCTTGCTGGCAGAGTTAGGCCGGAAAGCCGGGAAAGATAGTTTCTTGACGATCAACTATGATGGGACTTTTGAGGAAAAGAGCCAGTATGCGGTGCTTGCCGCGACGTCGGCGGTCGAGCAGAAGATGGCTGGATATCTCCGAGAACAGTCTATTGCGTCTCTTGAGGACGCTGTAGGTGTGGCGATTCGCACGTGGGCGGTCGGTGATCGAGCGCAACGACGA
>JABMDK010000013.1:113395-121051 GCA_015903995.1 Nitrospira sp. | reverse complement strand
TTCCCCGACGTGGTTTGCACATAAGATTCGCGACCATCTGTTCCAAGTCCAGCGGCGCGGTGTGCTCGATTTACATCATCGAGGGCATGACGAGCCTCCCGGCAATGGGGGATTTCTCACCAACGCCGGACGAATCTATTTGGACATGGGGCATTTGGAATATGCCTCACCGGAATGTCATTCCCTCATGGATGTGGTGGCGTCGGACCGTGCCGGGGATCTCTTGTTGCAGCGAACGATCGAAGCGCTTGGGTTCTCCGAGCAGGTGTCCTTGATCAAGAACAACATCGACCATGAGACGGATGCGACCTTCGGCTCGCATGAGAATTACCTGGTGTCCCGGCGGTTTCCCTTTTCGCGACACGGGATGGCCCCGCTCGTGACGTTTCTTGTGACCAGGCAGATTTTTACCGGCTCCGGGCGTGTCGGTTCCGCCCCGCTCCAGGATGCCTGGATTCAGACGGATCGGTTGCTCGTGCCGCGCTCGTCTTTTGTGGCGCAGCAACTAGCGGAGCCGCCCTTTCAGATTTCTCAACGTGCCGACTATATCGTGAACGATTTCTTCGAATGGGTGCAGCACAACCGGGCGATTGTGAACACGCGGGATGAACCGTTAGCCGATCCCAATCAATACCGGCGGATTCATCTGCTGTTGGGCGATTCCAATATGGCCGAATATGCAACGGCATTGAAGCTTGGGACGACCGGGCTGGTGCTGCAGTTGATTGAAGAAGGGCATGCCCCTCAAGACTTGGAACTCGATGAACCGGTGGAAGCGCTCCAGGAGATTTCTCAGGATCAAGAGCGGCGCTGGTTGGTCCGGTTGCAGTCTCGTCAGACGATGTCGGCTGTCGATATTCAAGAACGGTTTCTTGACTGTGCGGTCCGACATTATAGGGGACAGGACGAAGAAACCGATTGGATTCTTGCCCAATGGGCATCGGTGCTTCATGATCTGCGGGGCGAGTATCAGAAGCTCGTCGGGCGTGTCGATTGGGCGTCCAAGCTGTGGTTGCTGGAAAGCTTTCGAGACGCGGAGCATGTCGACTGGACCGATCTCATGCTGAAGAGTTTGGATTTGGAATATCACAATCTGAACCCGGCGAAGGGGTTGTATCACGGACTCTTGGAAGAGGGGCGTGTCCCTCGTGTGACGACGGACCGTCTTATTGATCTCGCGATGGAAACCGGGCCCAAGAACACGCGCGCCTACGGTCGCAGTGAGCTGGTCAGACATCTGCTGAGTGAGCGGCCCGCTTCAGCAGTGGATCAGCTCTCGGCCCCTGATGGCTTGTTCCCGTCCTATGTCATCAATTGGTCGATCTTTCAAGTGCGTGGACGTGCTCCGTTTCCCATGCCGGACCCGTTTAAGACCTATCTGGACGATGTGCGGACACACCTCGACAGCGTGATCGTCTAATCTGATCAGATTCAGGAATGACAGTTTGTTTCTCAGCCGGAATCCCCCCGTGTTAAGCTTTTGCTCATGCGATGGACTGGCAATTTCGACGGTCACGCTGTATGAGAGGTGCGTGATGACGGCCAGAAGATGGGTGATGGAATATGGCGTCGCTCTGGTTCTGACATTTCTCCTTGCCATGATCCTTGGACAGGTGTCGCTGTTTCGCGAAACCTCGCTGGGGAAACTTCGGGCATCAGACCTTGTCCAATTCGTGGGCTACAGTGGCTCACTTGTGATTGGGTGGCTGGGTGCCCGAGAGTTGGCAAGGAATCCTCCAGCGGAATGGAAGTGGATAGTACCGTTTCAAGGCCTGGTCGTACCCCTCGCGATGCTGTTCGCCACCACCATTGCGTATGGCGTGGTACTCTTTGCTCTTGAGCCGTTCTTGGGGAAAGTAGGTAAGGCGATTTATAACTGGGTCTTCATCGTGGCCATCGTTGCCGACAGTATCTGGCTCATCCTCAGCTGGGTATGGAAGTGTGCTCCTCTTATTGCAGCCACGGAGTCTCGCAAACTTCGCAAAGCGGCGTAGCCGTTCTGCTCAGGGAACAAGCTTGACGCAGCGTCCGTCATAGCCTCCCCAGCAGAAAGTCTATGATTCTGTTCTCTGCCCAGTACGAGTCTTCTCCATTCCGGCTCCGGTGAAAAAATCCGCAATGGCCTCCGTGGCGAGGCGCAACCACACGAATGTGCGGGTGCTGCTGAATCTTCGGCACGGTGAACATTGAGTAAGGGATAAACGGGTCGTCTTGTGCTGTTATGATGAGGGTAGGAACTGCAATGGCATTGAGTACATGATGTGCGCCCGCCCGGTCGTAGTAATCGACGCCGTCTTGGTAGCCACCGTCGTGAGCAGTGTAGCGATCGTCAAATTCGCTGATCGTGGCGATCCGATGGAGTCGGGAAAGATCCCATTTCCCAGGCCAAAGGACTGCCTTTCTCCGCAACCTCGATTTCAACCTCGTCAGGAAGTGGCGATGATAGATGAAGTTGCGAGGCTCCTCCAATGCACGAGCGCAAATGGAAGGGTTGATATTCGGGCATACTGCTGCCACTCCGGCTAGGGCAGGATCGGTTCGGCCCAGCTCGCCGCTTGCTTTCAGGACGAGATTCCCGCCCATCGAATACCCGATCAGCCATATGCGGTCGAGTCCGTCCCGGTGGGCCAGTTCGTTGAGGATCGCGCGGTAATCTCCGCTCAAACCGCTGTTATAGAGAGTCGGGGTGAGATGCTCGGTTCCACCGCACGTACGCTGATTCATGCGAATGACATTGAAGCCGGCCCGATAGGCCTTTGCCGCAATGCCACGCATGTATCTCGACTCACTGCAGCCTTCAAGGCCATGAACCAGTACCGCTGTGGGTGAGGCCTTGCGATTGGTTTGCCAATGGCAGAATCCCTGGAGCTGCGTATGCGGCTCAACGAAAAAGAAACGAGATTCCTGAGGTAATCCCGACAAGGATGTGTCCCGCGGCAGGTAGCGAGGAACAAGGGTCATAAGATGAGCGTTCCGGAGGAGGATCGAAGGTTGAAAAGATACGGCGATATCAATCTTTGTGGAATCGGTGATCATATCGGGCCTGCTGTGGTAAAAATTTGAAGGGGATACTGACAACCTTTCGGTTCGAGCTAAAAACTTCACATGAAAGACATTCAGTACGGAACCATACCATCATTGTAATGGAGGAATCATGCTGACAGCTGTCGGTGATGTCATGAGGCGTTGTTATGAGAGAGGCTGGATTACGACCCGAGATGGCAACATTAGCATGAAAAAAAAGGGTGGGAAATACCTCTACATCACTCCATCGGGGTGGCGTAAGACCATCGTTCATCCGGAACATGTTGTTCGGTTGGAGATCGTCACTGATCCTGCGACGGGACAGCGAGTGCCGAAGATAAGCGATAACCAGAAGCCATCCGGCGAACTCTGGATGCACTGGAATATGCAGCGCGATTCTCAACGGACCAGAACCGTGGTGCATGTCCATGCGACGCATATTGTGGCGGCGATCTATGCCGGGTTTGACTTACAGCTCATCAGCGCAGAGTTTCCAGAAATTTCGCGCTATACACGAGTGGGACGTACCGTTCCTCCCTTGCCGGCGTTGTCCCGTGAGTTGGCCGATGTAACTGCGGAGTGTTTAGGCCTTCGCAAGGACGGCACGCTCGAGACAGCTCAGTGCCGGCCACTTCAATGGCCAACTCGGTGCCAGCGATATAAAACACAGCGACGTTCAAGTCCTTGAGGCGTTCTACGTCCTCCTCGGAGAGCAACGGCTGGGCGGAATTAATGATGACGACGCCGCCTTCCTTCACACCGGAGTAGAAGGGCATGGTGTAGCTTTTGCCAATGGTGATGACTTGGGGGTGAAAAACCTGAATGACATCGGGGAATACCAACTCCCCGCGGTCATAGATTCTCTCGATGCCAATGCGGCAATAGCTCTCTGCCGGCGCCATGCGTTTCTCGGCGCCGAAGAACGGATTGGAGATGGAGAACTTACCGTCCCGGTTGGCAGCCATGGCCAAGACATGTGCTGCGGTGACCGCACCCTGTCCACCCAAGCCCGACATCCGGATATTCAATCGTCTCTTAATCATGTCTGCCTCCGGTCTGACTATGCTGATACTTGTCCTGCCAGCTGTTTGGCGGCCGCTTTCCGTTCCTTATCCTTCGCTGCCAATTCGGCGAGCAATTGTTTGGCTGGTTCGCTGACGTATTCCTTATAGGCAAACCGCTCGTTCGGCTTCTCCGAATCGCGCATTTCCTGGAGGCCTTCCATGCTGTTCTTGCCGATTTCAAGAATACATGGCGTGTAGAGCTGGAGATAGGTCGGGCCGATTTCGCGGGCAATATGCACGGCATTGCGGATGACCTTCTCGACCAGTGACGGTTTGCTGACCGTGCAGTTGACAACATAGTGGCAACCTGACTCACGAGCGATTTCAGGTAGCCGCACCTTATCGAATAATTTTCCGACCGGTGCCATCTTGGCTACGAAGCCCTTTTGCATCAACCCGCTTTCCTGGCCGCCCGTATTGGCATACAGTTCGTTGTCGAAGCAAATCGTTGTAAACTTCTCCTGTCTAAACCAGGCCTGCAGTGTCATGTCTAAGCCGATGTCGACCGTTGCACCATCGCCAGCGAGGACGACGACGTCCTTTACGCGACCGGGGAATCGAACGCTCAGGGCACGCTTGAGACCTGATGCAATGGCATTCTGGTTCCCGAACAACGAGTGGATGTTATGCACGGCGACCATCGGGAATACCAAGCTGGTACAACCGGTGGAGCCGACCATGACCGTATCTTCTGGATTGGGGAGTGAGGCCAATATGTATCGGAAGGCCATCGACTCCGGACAGCCGGCGCAGAGTGAGTGTTGCTCAATCAGTTCCTTCGACGTTCCGATATCCTTCCAACCCCGGTCTTCCTTGCCGTACGTGGCACTCTTTACGAGGTCTTGATAATCCGATGGCATGATATCGTACAAGGCTTCGGAGATTTGTATACGCTCTTTGCTCATATCGCCTCCTCAATATCGCTCGGCAGAGCGACACAGGTTTGAAGTCAGTCCAATTCAGCTTCCACGACCAGCCAAGGAGAAGGTCTTCATCCCCAAGGCTGTCTTAATTTCGGACACGATGATCTCCGGTGGCATCGTCATGCCTCCGCAGACATGGGGTCCTGCATGCACCCGTTCATGATTGGGAATCGTCGCCTTGATCTCTTTTGCCAGCCAGCCGGTCACATTGAACTCCGGTACGAAGATGTGTTTGGCGTTCTTGGTGGCTTCTCGAATTTCTTCTTCCGGCCAGGGACGCAGTGTCTTTACCTTGATGAGTACTTGAAACCCCATTTTTAGCTGATGCCAGCCGTGGTTTGACGGTTCCTTTCAATCGCTTGACCGTATCGGCCAACTTCATGATTTTCTCAACCGACGCATCCCGGAATGAAAGCATTGCATCTTCGTGCCCGGCCTGTGCGCACATTGCGATTGTATAGCAAGAAGTGCCTCCGCGAATGATCTTCAGCGACAGGTTGGCTTGATGGCAATGCACACCGACAAACATGCAGCAGTCGATTCTATTGTGCCAGATCGTCAAGTTCGGATGGTTCGGATTGATCTCGACTTCAGGGTTGATTTTTGGATATTTGGGACGGTAGTCAGGCATAGGGATCAGCATCGGTTTTTGGCCAGGCTGAACGCATTCAACAAGCGTGTTAAAAAGATGCCGAATCGCCGTGGCTTTCTTAGCGGCCTTTTCGTTCCAGGCCCACAATACGAGGGGGCCTGGGAAAATTGTCGGCACTTTCGCCATTAAGAATTGACGCGCAGCTTCTTCATAAGCCTTTTCTTCCGGAACAATCACGCCGTTGATATGGGCTTCTCCTGGATTCGGCAAGCGGATCCCCATGCTTGCGGCAGCCGGGGGAAGAAAGTGTTCTGGCCCTGGGAGCACACGATAGTCACTCATCACAACCTACACTCCGTGAAAATTTTGGTTGATGGAAGAAACGGTGGTTTTTCACGTACTTGGTTCTGTCCATATACTTTAAGCTGTTTTCCTACTCTTGTTCAAGGTCACAGAAGGCCCAGCTCAAAGAGCTTTCGGGCCACTACTTGGTAGATAGTGTAGGCCCTTTGCTCTCAGTCTGCGTGTTGGTGGAAGCTGCTCAAACGTCGATTAATGGAGCCGACTGCATTATAGGTGTCGCTCTTTTGGATTGTCAAATGAGTGATGGGGGTAGAATATGTGAGACGGCGGGCGATATGCCGGATGATGTATGAGGAACTGGGCCGGAGGTAAGCCAAGCGAGCGCATCAGATATGCGACTACGGAAGTTGTTCGCAGGCGACTGTGGTTCCGAGCATGCACGCACGCTCAAGATCATCTTTTGCAGCACGCCCTTGCAGTTCTTCCTGGTAAAGCGCGGCTCTCGCGAGCAAGGCCTGTTTATCAGTGGGATCGGCTCGCAGGATCGCACTAAGGTCATCGATGGCTTGGGTCGGTAGGCTCAAGTTCTTGTAGATCTCGCTCCTGAGCAAATAGGCCTCTTTTTGATATGGAATCCAACTCTCAGGAGTTTTCGGGGGCAAGCACTTTTGTAAGACTGTAAGGGCGGATGACCACTGCTTGAGGGAAACCAATTTGCGAGCCTCGGCGGTATACAGATTAATGAGGCGATAACGTGCTAAGTCAAAAAAAGGATCCAATTCAAGTACTTGTTCGAATGCGTGGGCTGCCTCGACCGGCCGATATAGCCAGGTGTTGACGTCTCCTTGGCCAAGAAGGGCCCAGGTATTCTTTGGATCAATGAGAATGGCTCGATCAAAATCCATTCGGGCATTGTCGATATATTCGGAATATTCACTCTGTCTGGATTTGTTGGAGTAGGCAGCTGAGGCGAGCCGTAGATACGTTTGCCCACGCACAATCAAAGGTTCCACAGACTGAGGGTCTAAAGCAGCCGCCTGTGAGGTTAAATCGAGTTTCTGGGGAAGGTGATGAGCAAGAATCGCTTTCTCGACCAATATCCGAGCCTGCTCTCGACTCTTTGTGTGGCTGAGCGGCTCAATGGTGAGGGTTCGCACGCCCGTACGAGCGGTTCGTAGCTCATGGAGCTGGGCCTTGAGTTCCGCATTCTCGCTCTGAAGCCGACGG
The DNA here is from genome assembly GCA_015903995.1 of Nitrospira sp. Taxonomy (GTDB): domain Bacteria; phylum Nitrospirota; class Nitrospiria; order Nitrospirales; family Nitrospiraceae; genus Nitrospira_D. Next base: position 113,918 of record JABMDK010000013.1, on the reverse strand, counting down.
AAATGTTCGGCAAGCCGCTCTTCGGATTGCCATCGTCGAACGGCTGCTTGAAGATTGTCGAGGTCGACGACTGCGCGGATGCGGATATAGAAACTTGGTCGATCATTTTTGAGGGAACGCCGTGATTCCAGAATTTCGGTTTTTGTTATCGCGGCCGCAATGGTACGAATCTCCAATGAGCTGGACTGGAAGCTTTTGCCGGGGGAGGCTTTTTCTATGTCGCGAAAGGTAGACTCGATATACAGTCCGGCCTCTTCAACCGCTCTGCGCTGAGCCAATCGGAGGACCTGTTCCTCAGCTCTTGCGAGAGTGTCGCCATCACCCATTACATAACGCCCCTCGGTGACTACCGTGGTTTCTGAAGCACTTGCCGGTTGATACAGGAGAAGGAAGAGGGCAATGACGAGAAGAATTCTTAATGCATGTCGAACATTCATAAGAGAACTATACCGCTCTGGGTAGTATCGGACAATGCTTCGAAAGAGGAGGCTAAATCCTAAGGAGTGAGAGAAGTTTACGAGGG
>JABMDK010000013.1:100784-113295 GCA_015903995.1 Nitrospira sp. | reverse complement strand
TGGTCCGTATCCGCCACCACGCGGCGGCGCAACTCTTCAGAGTACGCTCTCGGCAGGGTCCACCTCCATGCCGATTCTCGCTTCTTCCTGGCCAGTTGGATATCCCTGAAGATTCCAACTCAACGCGAACTGCTCTAGTACTAAGATAAGCTGACAACACAGGTACCTCTGAGTACAGGGTAGTCGGTCAAAAATTATTTTGGTTAAGGAATTATAAAAATGTCTTGGATTGGTCAAGCTTGTAGCTGAAATGTGGATTTATTCAAAAGAGGAAAGAACTGAGTGTCGGCTAGGAAAAGTGTGGTGGCTCCCCGGGCAGGACTCGAACCTGCGACCAGCCGGTTAACAGCCGGCTGCTCTACCAACTGAGCTACCGGGGAACAGAGATTTCAGTAAATGACGAGGTGTATTTTAGCAAAACTTTTCTAGGAATAGGGAGATTTTTTAGACGTCAAAATCTTCGGTTTCGTCTTCGTCGGAAGAAGCGTCTGTGTTGCCTTTCGCCATGGCGGCGTAATGTTTGGCCCATGTCAGATAGAGGTTACCGCTATCACGCATCGTGTCTGCCGCTTTGATCATCTTGTCCACAAGTTCAGGGTCTTTGCCCGTCGCTTGAATGATTGCTGCCTGCCGTTCGATGGCTTTGGGGTATAGGGTGATCAAGCCGGCAATTTCGCCGAGCAGCTCGTCGATCGTGTTGTCTTCGTGTTCCATTAGTTACCTCATGCCTAAAGAAAAGCCCCATAGCGCGAACGCCATGGGGCTTTAGAAAGTTCAGCCCGTGACGAATTATCCCTGATACGCTTGTCCCAAGGCCGCAGACTCACCCTTCTTGGTCATCAGTTGCCCTGTGGCGCTGACGGCTTGCATGGTGATGGCAAAATGCTTGGCTGCGTCACAGACAATAACGCAGAGTTCACAACCCTTGCAGCGATCAATCGTAACTTCTGCAATCATCTTGGAAGTATTCAAGTCCAGACAATTTGCTTCCGGGCAATACATGATGCAGAGCCTGCATCCTTTTTTCGCTGTACATTTTTCCTCGATGACTTGCGCTACGTTATACATACGAGTTGGTTCCTTCTTCTCTTAGGCAGCGACGGCCGGATTTCCGACGCGCAGCTCAATCTTATTCTTCTCGGCCCATTCGCTCGCGATGTCATACGCGGCCTTCACGGTTGCCAGGTTCTTGGCCAACAGCATTTCCTTCTTGGCGAACTTTTTCTTGATCGCTTCATCCAGGGATGCCGTCCCTCCGGACGCTACGAACTTCTTTCCAAACCGCTCTTGGAGTGCGCCATCGAGAGCCTCCAGCGAGACGCATTTCGTAATGCCTGAAACCGAACCGATCATCGCCATATTGGTCGATAGCTCAGTGCCGGCCACTTCAATGGCCAACTCGGTGCCAGCGATATAAAATACGGCGACGTTCAAGTCCTTGAGACGTTCTACATCCTCATCGGAGAGCAACGGCTGAGCCGAATTAATGATGACGACGCCGCCTTCCTTCACGCCGGAGTAAAAGGGCATGGTATAGCTTTTACCCATAGTGATGACTTGTGGATGAAAAACCTGGATGACATCGGGAAATACCAGTTCGCCGCGGTCGTAGATTCTCTCGATACCGATGCGGCAATAGCTTTCCGCCGGTGCCATGCGCTTCTCAGCCCGTCCCGGTTGGCAGCCATGGCCAAGACATGTGCTGCGGTGACCGCACCCTGTCCGCCCAGGCCTGACATCCGGATATTCAATCGTCTCTTAATCATGTCTGCCTCCGGTCTGACTATGCTGATACTTGCCCTGCCAGTTGTTTTGCGGCTGCTTTCCGTTCCTTATCCTTTGCCGCCAATTCGGCCAGCAATTGCTTGGCCGGTTCGCTGACGTATTCCTTGTAGGCGAACCGCTCGTTCGGCTTTTCAGAGTCGCGCATTTCCTGGAGGCCTTCCATGCTGTTCTTCCCGATTTCAAGAATGCATGGCGTGTAAAGCTGGAGATATGTCGGGCCGACTTCACGGGCGATATGCACGGCATTGCGGATGACTTTCTCGACCAGTGACGGTTTGCTGACCGTGCAGTTGACCACATAGTGACAACCTGACTCTCGAGCGATTTCAGGCAACCGCACCTTATCGAATAATTTTCCGACCGGTGCCATCTTGGCCACAAATCCCTTTTGCATCAATCCACTTTCCTGGCCGCCTGTATTGGCATATAGTTCGTTGTCAAAACAAATCGTGGTGAACTTCTCTTGCCTGAACCAGGCCTGCAGCGTCATATCCAGGCCGATGTCGACGGTTGCACCATCACCAGCGAGGACGACGACATCCTTGACGCGACCGGGGAAGCGGACACTCAAGGCACGTTTGAGCCCTGATGCGATGGCGTTCTGATTGCCGAACAACGAGTGGATGTTATGTACGGCTACCATCGGGAATACTAGGCTGGTACAACCGGTTGATCCAACCATGACCGTGTCTTCAGGATTCGGGAGAGAAGCCAATATATACCGGAATGCCATCGACTCAGGACAGCCGGCACAGAGTGAGTGTTGCTCAATCAGTTCCTTCGATGTCCCAATATCTTTCCAGCCCCGATCTTCCTTGCCATAGGTGGCACTCTTGACGAGGTCCTGGTAATCCGACGGCATGATATCGTACAAGGCTTCGGAGATTTGTATACGCTCTTTGCTCATATTGCCTCCTCAGTATCGCCCTATTCAGAGCGATACAAGTTTGAAGTCAGTGCAACTCAGCTTCCACGACCGGCTAAGGAGAAGGTCTTCATCCCTAGAGCCGTCTTGATTTCTGACACGATGATCTCTGGTGGCATTGTCATGCCTCCACAGACATGGGGTCCTGCATGCACCCGTTCATGATTAGGAATCGTCGCCTTGATCTCTTTTGCCAGCCAGCCGGTCACATTAAACTCTGGGACGAAGATGTGTTTAGCATTCTTCGTCGCTTCGCGGATTTCTTCTTCCGGCCAAGGTCGGAGTGTCTTTACCTTGATGAGTCCGCAGCGCACTCCTTCATCTTCCAGGAGACGGATCGCTTCGCGACCCTGAGAGACAGCAGTGCCGGATGCCACGATCATAATTTCCGCGTCGGTGTTTTCTGTGTCGATCAGGCCGTTCAGCCAGTGGATCGAATGTTTGCGCGAGCGTTCGACTGCGGCCCAGATTTCTTGCTGCCAGGACGCGTGGGTCGCATAGCTGATGTAGTTGCTCTTCATCACGAATGGATCACGCATCATGCGAACCGGTGGACATTCCATGTCCATGCAGGGTACCGGTGATCGATAGGGATCGTACGGTGGCAAGCACATGTCGGCCGGTGTGAGATTGACGACATCCTTCGTATGCGTCACGAAGAATCCGTCGCAGCAGAGCGCGAGCGGCAGATGTACATCCGGCTCCTCCGACACCATGTAGCCCTTGAGAATCCAATCAAAGAAGTCCTGTGCGGTTTCCGCATGCCAGACCAGCATGCCGGTATTCAACAGATAGGCGATCTCGAGTGTGTCCGGCTGAATCGAGAGCGGCGAGTTGATGCCGCGGCAGGTGACGATCATCTGGATCGGCAACCTCGCGCCAGACCACATTGGGAAGTTTTCCATCGCACGCATCGTGCCTGGTCCAGCGGTCGTCGTAAAGACACGGGCTCCGCCGAACGCAGCCCCGGCGCACTGCGACATGACGGCAAACTCGCTCTCACCGCGGAAGTAGTCTCCGATATAGCCTTCGGCGAATAGTTCGCCGATCAATGCGGCGGCTTCACTCTGTGGTGTGATGGGATAGGCGATCATCACATCGCAGCTGGCTCGGCGAACCGCTTCCTTGATGACCTCGGAACCTGTATAGAACGACGGGGTTCGTGGAGCCTCGTTCATCATTTTCCACGTATCCGTATAGGTCTGGCCTTTTTTGTTTTTTGTGCCGATGACTGAGTGTATATCCGCCATGGATCCAGCCTCCTTTTTACAGGCTCGAAAGGTTTCTGGCCGTCAACTTGAAACCCCATTTTTAGCCGATGTCAGCCGTGGTTGGACGGTCCCTTTCAATCGCTTTACGGTATCGGCCAACTTCATGATTTTCTCAACCGACGCATCCCGGAATGAAAGCATTGCATCTTCGTGCCCGGCTTGTGCGCACATCGCGATCGTGTAGCAAGACGTGCCTCCACGAATGATCTTCAGTGACAGGTTGGCTTGATGACAATGCACACCAATAAACATACAGCAGTCGATTCTGTTGTGCCAGATCGTCAAGTTTGGATGGTTCGGGTTGATCTCGACTTCAGGGTTGATCTTTGGATATTTGGGACGGTAATCAGGCATAGGGATCAACATGGGTTTTTGGCCAGGCTGAACGCATTCAACGAGCGTATTAAACAGATGCCGAATTGCCGTAGCTTTCTTAGCGGCGTTTTCGTTCCATGCCCATAACACGAGGGGGCCTGGGAAAAGTGTCGGTACTTTCGCCATTAAGAATTGGCGTGCGGCTTCTTCATAAGCCTTTTCTTCTGGAGCAATCACGCCATTGATATGAGCTTCTCCTGGATTCGGTAAGCGAATCCCCATGCTTGCGGCAGCCGGGGGAAGAAAGTGTTCTGGACCTGGGAGCACACGATAATCACTCATCACAACTTACACTCCGTGAAAATTTTGGTTAAAATGGAGTAAACGGTGGTTTTTCACGTACTTGATTCTCTTTGGTTACTCTAAGCTGTTTCCCTACTCGTGTTCAAGATCACAGAAGGCCCACCTCAAAGAGCTTTCGGGCCATTTTGGGGTAGATAATGTAGGCCATTCGCTCTCAGCTGCGTGTTGATGGAAGTTGCTCAAGCGTCGATTAACGAAGTCCAACACATTATAGGTGGCGCCCTTTTGGATTGTCAAATGACTGTATGGGATCAGGCCATGCGGGCCGGCTGGCGAAATGCTGAGATGATGTGTGAGCAGCTGGTCTGGAGTCAAGCCTGGCGAGGGTATCAGGAATGCGACTACGGAAGCTGTTCGCAGGCAGCTGTCGCTCCAAGCATGCACGCATGCTCAAGATCGTTTTTTGCTGCACGCCCCTGCAGTACTTCCTGGTAAAGCGCAGCCCTTGCGAGCAAGGCTTGTCTATCAGTAGGGTCGGTTCGCAGGATCGTACTCAGGTCGTCAATTGCTTGGGTGGGTAGGCTCAAACTCTTGTAAATCTCGCTCCTGAGCAAATAGGCCTCCTTTTGATAGGGGGTCCAACTCTCAGGAGTTTGCGGGGGCAAGCACTTTTGTAAGAGGGTAAGGGCAGACGACAACTGCTTGAGGGAAACCAATTTGCGAGCCTCGGCGGTATACAGATTGATAAGGCGATAACGTGCTAAGTCAAAAAACGGATCTAATTTGAGTACTTGTTCGAATGCGTGAGCTGCCTCGATGTGCCGATGGAGCCATGTGTTGACGTCTCCTCTGCCAAGAATGGCCCAGGTATTCTTGGGATCAATGAGGAGGGCTCGATCGAAATCCATTCGGGCACTGTCGATATATTCGGAATATTCACTCGGTTTGGATTTGCCGGAATAGGTAGCGGAGGCGAGCCGCAAATACGTTTGCCCACGTACGATCAAGGGGTCCACAGACTGAGGGTCTAAAGCAGCAGCCTGTGAGGTTAAATCGAGTTTCAGGGGAAGGTGATGAGTAAGAATCGCTTTCTCGACCAATATACGAGCCTGCTCTCGATTGTTTGTGTGGTTGAGCGGCTCAATGGTGAGAGTTCGCACGCCCGTCGGAGAGGTTCGTAGCTCATGGAGTTGGGCCTTGAGTTCCGCATTCTCGCTTTGGAGCCGACGAAAGTGTTCGGCAAGTCGCTCTTCGGATTGCCAGCGTCGAACGGCGGCGTGAAGATTGTCGAGGTTGACGACTGCGCGGATGCGGACATAGAAGCTTGGTCGATTATTTTCAAGGGAACGCCGCGATTCCAAGATCTCGGTTTTTGTGATTGCGGCCGCAATGGTACGAATCTCTAATGAACTGGACTGGAAACTTTTGCTGGGGGAAGTTTTTTCTATATCGTGAAAGGTAGACTCAATATACAGTCCGGCTTCTTCGACCGCTCTGCGCTGAGCCAGTCGGATGACCTGCTCTTCAGCTTTTGCAAGCGTATCGCTATCTCCCATTACGTACCACCCTTCGGTCACCACCGTGGTTTCTGAAGCACTCGCAGGCTGATACAGGAGAAAGAAGAAGGCGACGACGGGAGGAATTGTCACTATAGGTCGAAAATCCATAGGAGAACTATACCGCTCTGGGTAGTATCGGACAATGTTTCCGAAGAGGAAGCCAAATCCTAAGGAGTGAGAGAGGTTTACGAGGGAGATTTTGGGAAAACCTGCAGAAACGGGTGAATTTCAACTCGTTCAAAGACTCCGTGAACCATATAAGGGTCACGGTGGGCGAACTCTTCAGCCTCCTCCCTTGTCTCAAAGTCTAGAACCAGCAGACTTCCAGTCTTATCCGTAAGAGGGCCCGCGAGAACCACTCGCCCTTGTCGGTCGAGTGGTTCAAGATTAGCCAAGTGGGCTGCCCGATGGATTTTCCGTTTGGCCTCACCTTGCGGGCCATCGTAGCCAATGATGACGAACTTCATAATCTCTTAAGTAAGTTTGATGTGTGCTCCGGTGCCGTTTTTTGATCCCTGTTGAGGACGATGGGATTAGACGGGATCTTCTTCGATGGGGCAACGATCGTCGTAGCCGGAGGTAACTTCGTGCCACCAACGAATTTCTTTCTCACCAAGTTTCCAGCATAAGTAGACGACTCGACCATCACGGATATGCGGGAAGTCGCACAGGCCAAGATCGATGTCCTTTACTACGACTTCCAACTCATGGATGGCATGGAGGTTGGCGCTAATGTCCTGGAGGCTTTTCACATAAGATACGCCCGCAGGTGTTCCACCCCCGAAACATGCATTGGCCGATGCTTTGCTTGCCTCCTCTCGAGTTCGCATCAGGACGGCTTTACTTTCTTGCACGGCTGACAGATGCAATTGGAGCTGAGGGATGAGCTGATTGGCTTCGAGGAGTGAAAATACGCGGCCCGGGCTGGTTTCGTTTTCGTCACGTGATGTCGTACTCGCTGTCTGATAGCTTAATGATTACTTAATGGTGGTTCGATGGTATCTGTGTAACACACTTTAAATTCAGGGAACAACCCGTGATCGAGCTCAAATAGGCATGTAGTATGTAGGTTGATCGCTGCGAAGCTGGGGGAAAATTCCAGATACTAGTTGACAACCGGTCGATGCCTGGGTATCATCGGGCTATCATCTAAGGCTGGGCTGATTCTCTCCATCGAATAATTCAATTCCGGAACCTGTCTCGAATCAAACTCTAGCAGCAGTGAGTGTGACGTAACGTTAAGTGAGCCGATCAAAGACCCTGCTTGGGCTGTAGGCTTCGAGGCTGTAGTTTTCTGCGGTTCATAAAGAGTAAATTCAATAAAGAAGCGAGCAACGAAATCTTCCACAAGCTATTCCAACCCAAACAGACCAAGACCGAACGCTCATCACCACGATAAAAGCACGTTTCGCATGACCAATCAGTTCGAGTGTATTCCGGAGAGTAACAAACCCAAGGTTCGAGAGGAGTCGTATGTCTGTAGTTAGGGGGGAAGTAATGCATCTTGCAGAATTGAAACAGAAGTCAATTGCAGACCTCAACGATGTGGCTCGAGAGCTCAAAATCGAAGGGGCTGCTAATTTGAGGAAGCAGGAGTTGATCTTTGCGATCCTCCAAGCCCAGACCGAAAAAAACGGCGTGGTCTTCGGCGAAGGTGTTCTGGAAACTCTTCCAGACGGATTCGGCTTCTTGCGGGCGCCGGATTCCAACTACCTGCCGGGTCCCGACGATATTTATATTTCACCGTCGCAGATTCGTCGGTTCAACCTTCGTACGGGTGATATCGTTTCGGGACAGATCCGTCCACCGAAAGAGAGCGAACGGTATTTTGCTCTCCTGAAAGTCGAGAAGGTCAACTACGAGGATCCTGAGGTTGCTCGAGACAAGATCCTCTTTGATAACCTGACGCCGCTTTACCCTGAAGAACGGATTCAAGTGGAATTCGACCGAGAAGAATACTGTACCAGGGTCATGGATCTGATTACACCGATTGGGAAAGGCCAGCGAGGGCTGATCGTGGCGGCTCCTCGTACTGGTAAGACGATGCTTCTCCAGGCGATCGCTCGGGCCATTCTCAGGAATCACAAAGAAGTCACACTCATCGTGCTGTTGATTGACGAACGCCCGGAGGAAGTCACCGACTGGCAACGACAGGTGAAGGCGGAGGTCATCAGTTCGACGTTTGATGAGCCGGCGCAGCGGCATGCCCAGGTGGCGGAAATGGTGTTGGAGAAAGCGAAGCGTCTTGTCGAACATAAGAAAGACGTCGTCATTCTGTTGGACAGTATCACCCGCCTCGCTCGGGCTTATAATACTATTGCGCCTCCCAGCGGCAAGGTGCTCTCCGGAGGTCTGGATTCCAACGCACTGCAGCGGCCAAAACGCTTCTTTGGAGCGGCCCGCAATATCGAAAACGGCGGGAGTCTCACGATCATGGCAACGGCGCTGGTCGATACCGGCAGTCGCATGGACGACGTCATTTTTGAAGAATTCAAAGGGACCGGGAACATGGAGGTTCATTTGGATCGACGCTTGGCCGACAAGCGCCTGTTTCCGGCAATCGATATCAGTCAGTCCGGTACCAGGAAGGAAGAACTGTTGGTGGATAAGGATCGTCTTAACAAGATGTGGATCCTCCGAAAGGTGCTCAGCCCATTGGGGACGATGGAAGCCATGGAATTCCTCATGGATAAGATCGGGGGTACCAAGACCAATCAGGAGTTTCTGCAATCGATGAATCGATAATGTGGTGCTTGTTTCTTCATCTTTCTTCGGGTAAAGTGGTGGCCCTTAGGAAGAGACAGGACCACGTGCGTTTGCCATTCTTGGGTAAGGAGTTCTAGGTCATGCAGAAGGGTATTCATCCGGTATACCGCGAGGCAACGGTTCACTGTGCCTGCGGAAATTCATTCAAGACACGTACTACCATCGGTGATATCAGCGTCGATATTTGCTCCAATTGCCATCCGTTCTTCACGGGTACGCAAAAGATCGTCGATACTGAAGGGCGTGTTGAGCGGTTCAAGAAGAAGTACGCGAAGAAGGGTAAGTAGCGCACCATTATGTGTAAAAAAAGAGACCCTGCTTCGTGTGTGAAGCAGGGTCTCTTTTTTTGTCGTCAGGGTGTGACGGTGGAGGTCTAGGGTCGAGACAATGGAAACGGCATTACTCAAAAAATGGGAGGGTCTTGCCTCACGGTTCCAGGAGTTGACGGATCAGCTCATGGACCCGTCTGTCGCAACTCAACCAAGTTTGTTGCACAAACTGAGTAAGGAGCGGACCGATCTCGAACCGGCAGCCAGGCTTTTGGACGTCTATCATGACTGCGCAAGGCAGCTGGAAGATGCGAGGGGGATTCTCGCCGACCCATCGGCCGGCAGTGAATTTCACAAGCTGGCAGCTGAAGAACGAGTTGAGTTGGAGCGACAGCAGGCAGAAATTGAGGCGCAAGTCAGAGAGCTCCTGATCCCGCGGGACCCACGGGACGAGAAGAGTCTGGTGCTGGAAATTCGAGCTGGGACCGGTGGAAACGAAGCGGGCTTATTTGCCGGGGAGCTCTTTCGCTTGTACGTCAAATATGCTGAGAAGAAAGGATTTAAGGTCGATATCGTCGAAGCGTCGGAGACCGGTATTGGGGGCTATAAGAATATCGTGGCATTAATCGAAGGCAAGGGAGCCTACAGTCACTTTAAGTATGAAGCCGGTGTTCACCGTGTACAGCGGGTTCCGGTCACTGAAGCCAGTGGTCGCATTCACACCTCCACCGTGACGGTGGCGGTCATGCCGGAAGTGGACGAAGTGGATGTGCAGATTGATTCGAAGGATTTGCGGATCGATACGTTTTGTTCGTCCGGAGCCGGCGGACAGAGTGTGAACACCACTTATTCGGCTGTTCGCATTACGCATCTGCCGACGGGTGTGGTCGTGACGTGCCAGGATGAACGGTCTCAGCTGAAAAATCGGGCCAAAGCCATGCGGACGTTGCGTGCCAGGATTGTCGAGGCTGAACGGGAGAGGCAAGACGCGGAGATCGCTCAGAACAGGAAGTCTCAGGTGGGGACCGGAGAGCGAAGCGAAAAAATTCGAACCTACAATTTTCCACAGAATCGGGTTACGGATCACCGAGTCGGCATGACGCTTCACAAGCTGGAATTGGTGATGGAAGGTGATCTTGACGAGATCGTTCACGCGCTGAAGGCGCAACAGCAGCAGGCCGAAACCGCCAACGTGTCATGATGGCTGTTCCGATTACCGCAGATCCGAAGACGATTGGCATGGCGCTCACGTGGGCCCAACGTTCGTTGGAGAGATCCGGATCGACGAATGCGTCTCAAGAAGCGCTCTGGTTGTTGGCCTACGCGTTCGGTCTGAAACATCACGAGTTGGTGAGTCGGAGAGACCAAGCGGTATCCGATGAAAGACTCGCTCGTGCCGAATCAGTCGTATCAAGGCGGATGGCGCGTGAGCCTCTCCAGTACATTTTAGGGACACAGGAGTTTTGCGGCCTCGACTTTGATGTGACTCCGGCGGTGTTGATTCCTCGGCCCGAGACCGAACTCCTTGTCCAAGAGACTCTCAGGGAGGGCAGGTTTGCGGAAGGTGCCGTGTTGGTCGATGTGGGAACCGGGTCCGGTTGTGTCGCGGTAACCTTGGCGACGATCTTGAGCGATATGCGAATGTTTGCCCTGGACTGCTCCGGGGAGGCGTTGACGGTCGCAAAGAGGAATGCGGCGAGACACGGAGTCAGCGATAAAATTACTTGGAAGGAAGGGGATCTGTTGTCCCCCTTGGGCGAAGACCAGTTAGTCGGAGCCGTGGATGCCATCATCTCCAACCCACCGTACATTGCTGAAGAGGTCTGGGCCGACTTGCAGCCAGAGGTCCGTGATTTTGAGCCGAGGCTGGCGTTAGTAGCGGGACAGAAGGGGACGGAGTTCCATGAACGATTGCTCCAGGATGCACGACAATTTCTTGTGCCTGGTGGCTTGCTCGTCATGGAACTTGGGCAGGACCAAGCTCCGCTTGTGCGGCGGGTGGCGGAACAGACCGGAGGGTATACAGGGCTTCAAACCGTCAACGATGAAGCCGGCATTGAACGGGTGATGATCGCACGGCGGGCAGGCTAGGACCACGGTATGGATGAGCTTCATATCAGCGGCGGCAAGAGACTTGCCGGGGACGTGCGCATCAGCGGCGCGAAAAATTCCGCGCTTCCGATCTTGGCCTCGACCATTTTGGGAGGCGGGGAGTGCGTCATCACCAATCTCCCAAGAGTCGTTGATGTGCTCACGATGGGAAAGCTCCTCGGCATTCTCGGAGCCAAGGTATCCCATGAGGGCCATCGGGCCGTCATCCAGGTCGATGCCATTGAATCAACGGAAGCTCCCTATGATCTCGTGAAGACGATGCGGGCGTCGGTCTTGGTTCTTGGTCCGTTGGTTGCCCGTTGGGGGGAGGCCAAAGTGTCTCTTCCCGGAGGCTGTGCGATCGGCTCCAGGCCAGTGAATCTTCATTTAGCGGGATTGGCAAAGTTAGGGGCTGACATCTCCGTCGAGCACGGCTATATCACAGCCAAGGCGAAACGATTGAGAGGCGAGCGGATCTACTGTGATACGCCGACCGTCACCGGTACTGAAAATCTCATGATGGCGGCATCATTGGCTGAGGGAGTGACCACGCTGGAAAATGCGGCGAAGGAACCGGAAATCGTCGACTTGGCCGACTTTCTCGTCAAACGCGGCGCGAGAATTCGAGGGGCGGGAACCGATGTGATTACGATTGAAGGAGTACGAGAACTGCACGGTGGGGACCATGATGTCATTCCAGATCGCATTGAGGCCGGCACATACTTGGCGGCGGCAGCCGTGACCCAAGGGGATGTCATCGCGACGCATTGTCGCCCCGGTCATCTAGAGGCCGTGCTGATGAAGTTGCGTGAGGCGGGGGCCGACGTGCAGGAAGGCAACGACCATGTGCGTCTGACCATGCCTGATAAATTGAGAGGTACCGACCTTAGGACGCTGCCCTTCCCAGGATTTCCCACTGATATGCAGGCTCAAATGGTTGCGTTGCTGAGTCTCGCCGAAGGCACGAGTGTTGTGACTGAAACGGTGTTTGAAAGCCGGTTCATGCATGTCGAGGAACTGCGGCGGATGGGGGCCGATATCCGCGTCGAAGGGAGCCGGCTGGTGGTGACGGGACGCAAGAAGCTGACCGGTGCGCCGGTCATGGCCTCAGATCTTCGAGCGAGTGCTGGGTTGATCGTCGCCGGGCTGGCCGCAGAGGGCGTGACGCACATCCAACGTGTGTACCATCTCGATCGGGGATACGAGCGGATTGAAGAAAAATTAGGG
>JABMDK010000013.1:93664-100684 GCA_015903995.1 Nitrospira sp. | reverse complement strand
GGGTTGATCGTCGCCGGGCTGGCCGCAGAGGGCGTGACGCACATCCAACGTGTGTACCATCTCGATCGGGGATACGAGCGGATTGAAGAAAAATTAGGGGCGCTGGGGGCTGAGGTGCAGCGCCAAAAGTCATCGGCGAAGATGCCGTAGGGATTACACATGGTGACGATCGCGTTGTCAAAAGGAAAACTCATGGAGTCCGCGCTGGATCTCTTCCGACGAGCCGGTTACGACATTCCCGGGTTGTCAGGCGAGAGCCGTCGACTGATCTTTGTCAGCCCCGAGAACGATATGACCTTTCTTATCGTTCGCCCCAGCGATGTGCCGACGTACGTGGAATATGGGGGCGCGGATGCCGGAATCGTTGGAAAAGACGTCTTGCTGGAGCAGGAAAGTGACGTCTACGAACCATTGGATTTAGGCTTCGGAGCGTGTAGAATCTCCGTCGCCGCGCTCCGGGGAGAGGGATCGCACGATCGCCTCTCGTCGAAGATTCGGATTGCGACGAAATATCCACGGATCAGCGAACGCTATTTTAATACGCGGGGAATTCCGGTCGAGATCGTCAAGCTTTATGGTTCGATTGAGTTGGCTCCTGTGGTGGGGTTGGCGGATCGGATCGTGGATTTGGTCGAAACCGGCAGCACACTCAAAGCCCATGATCTTGCCGAGATCGAAGTCATTACTCAATCGTCGGCCCGTTTCATCGTCAATCGGGCGAGTTTTCGGCTCAAACAGGAGCCACTGATGGAGTTGATTCGTAAACTTCGGGCAGCGGTACGGAGTCAGCGCTCACTCTCCGGCAACGGTCGCCCCTCGACGGTACGCGTGCGCAAGCGGAAGGCGGCTCGTTCATGAAAATTGTGACGCAGGCGGATCGCAGTTTTCTTCCATCCCTAAAGAAAGTTGCGCTTCGTGGACGGGCCACCGGTGCGGTGGTTGAAAAAGCCGTGCAGGCCATTCTGAAAGGGGTTGAGCGGGGGGGCGATAAAGCGATCCTCCGCTATACCAAGCAATTCGATAAGGTCTCGCTGAAGCCGGACGCACTGCGTGTGACTCCTGAAGAGGTCAAGAATGCCTATTTTCACATCCGAAAGGATGAGGGGGATGCGCTTCGGTTGGCTGCCGAACGGATTACCTCGTTTCATGAGCGGCAACGGACGAAGACCTGGATGTATCAGGATGGGGATGCCACCTTGGGGCAGCTCGTTGGTCCAGTCGACGCAGTCGGTGTGTATGTTCCAGGGGGCAAGGCCGTCTATCCGTCATCGGTGCTGATGTGCGCGATTCCAGCCAAGGTTGCCGGCGTTCCACGCATTGTGATGGTCACCCCGCCCCAGAAGGACGGGATTAATCCCTATTTGCTGGTGGCCGCCGATATTGCCGGGGTCACGGAGATTTATCGCGTCGGCGGCGTCCAAGCCGTCGCGGCTCTTGCCTACGGGACGAACACCATCGCGAAGGTCGACAAGATCGTTGGACCGGGGAATATCTATGTCGCCACCGCCAAACGATTGCTCTACGGCACCGTTGGAATTGATATGGTGGCCGGACCGAGCGAACTCTTGGTAGTGGCCGATGATGAGGCGAAGCCGGCACATGTCGCTGCTGATCTGCTCTGTGAAGCCGAGCATGACGAAGATGCACAGGTCTATCTGGTGACGACGTCGGAACGACTAGCCAAGGATGTGTCCAAGCTGATCGAAGGCCAGCTCAAGGGGCTCCAACGAGAAAAGATCGCGTCAAAGTCGATCGCTCGCCATTCGGTGGCATTTGTCGTAACTACTATGGACGAGGCCATCGAGGTCGCGAACGAAATTGCGGCTGAACATCTGACGCTCTCGGTGGATAATCCGTTCGATTATTTGGAAAAGATCCGCCATGCGGGAGCACTGTTCTTGGGGCGCTATACGCCACCCTCGGTTGCCGATTATGTCGCGGGGCCGAATCACGTCCTGCCCACAGGGGGAACGGCACGGTTTTTCTCGCCGCTGTCGGTCAACGACTACGTGAAGGTCAGCAACATCGTGCATTACACGAAACAAGAATTGGCCAAAGTTAAAGATCCTTTGATTCGACTCGCGCAGATCGAAGGATTTGACGCCCATGCCAAGTCGGCTCAGAGCAGGTTTTCATGAAGAAGAACGGATTTGCTCCGCGACAGGCCACTATTCATCGAGCCACTAAGGAAACCGATATCCATGTCGAGTGGGCCTTGGACGGCAGGGGGCAGGGGAAAATCGACACCGGCGTCCGGTTCTTCGACCATATGCTGGAGCTCCTGGCCAAACATGGATTTTTCGATCTGACGGTGAAGGCGAAGGGCGATATCGACATCGACGAACATCACACAGTAGAGGATGTCGGAATCGTGATGGGGAAGGCGTTGCACCAGGCATTGGGTGAAAAGGCTGGTATCAAGCGATTCGGGTTTGCCTCGGCCCCACTGGATGAAACATTAGCCCAAGTGACCGTGGATCTCAGCGGCCGGCCCTTTCTGGTCTACAACGTGGCATTGCCGGATCGGAAGATCAAAGCGTTCGATCTCGGTCTGTTCGAAGACTTCTTCCAGGCCTTTGTTACCCACGGAGGCCTGAACCTGCACGTGAATCTCATGTATGGCCGTAATCCCCACCACATCATGGAAGCCATCTTCAAAGCGCTCGCCAAGGCGCTCGATCAAGCCACGATGCTGGAAGAGCGGCTGGCCGGGAAAGTCTTATCTACAAAGGGGAGTTTATAGACAGGCTGGATCAGCAATGTTGATTGCTTGAAGGGGGCAGGCTGTCGCGTCTGTCCCCTTTTTGTTTTACGAATTTGGAGTAGCGAGACAAGTCTAGTTGCGGTATTGTTGCGATTCCTGCGACGACCACGATGATCGCCATTATTGATTACGGAATGGGCAACCTGCGCAGCGTCCACAAGGCCTTTGAGGCAGTGGGGCATCAGGCGATTGTAACTCGCGACGCGGGCGCCATTCACAATGCCAGTCATGTGGTTCTGCCCGGCGTCGGAGCGTTCGGGGATTGCATGGCGAATCTACGGCAATATGGGCTGATCGAGCCCATCAAGGCCGCGATTCAATCAGGAAAGCCATTCTTGGGGATCTGCTTAGGGCTCCAATTGTTGTTTGCGGAGAGTGAAGAGTTCGGGAGGCATGAAGGTCTGGGCCTGTTTCCAGGAAACGTTCGAGCCTTCTCGAAGGACCGAGCGCTCAAGGTTCCGCACATGGGATGGAATCAGGTGGCGATCCAAAGACCCTGTCCGGTGTTCGAAGGCATCATGGACGGATCCAATTGGTATTTTGTGCATTCCTTTTTCGTGGATCCGGCAGACAAACAGATTACGGCCACCACGACGAGCTACGGCGTTCCCTTCACGTCCAGTATTTGGAAAGACAACGTAGTGGCCTGTCAGTTTCACCCAGAGAAGAGCCAAGCGGTTGGGTTGCAATTGATCAAGAACTTTGGAGCATGGAAGTGAGCATGTGTTCTCTATGGCTCCGTATGGTCTTGGCGATAAGCGTCGTGGGATTCGGAGGCCTAGCGGCAGGCTGCAGCGGATCGAAGGTCGCGGCGAAATCGGCTCCGGAACTTAGTCGATACCGGATTCATTCCATTGCCTTAATTCCCTTTACATCGATTGCCACGCCCCAGGCGCAGGATCAAGACGATTTCTTTCTTCCGACTCCTGACAGTATCCGGCGGTCCGATATCTCCATGGGAGTGCCTCCGGACGGGCAACCCCAGCCCAGGAAAACCATGGCGGTGCCGGGCTATGCGGCAGAGAAGGTCACGGAATTGTTCTGGGGGCGGCTTCGGGATCTGAAAGGGATACAAGTATTGTCCCCCGGTGAATCGGTCAAGATTTCGTTAGCGGACAGAGAATTGGCTAGTGCGAGGCCGGAAAAGGCAGCTGCTCTCGTTGCCACGCAATTAAAAGTGGATGCGGCGCTGATCGGCCTGGTGTCTGCCTATCAAGAGCGAGTGGGCAGTCGATTGGGTGCTGACCCGCCGGCGACAGTCGGCTTTGAGGCCAAGGTGGTGGCGGCTGATGGGCAGGTGCTCTGGGTCGGTGGCTATTACGAGCGGCAGCGGCCCATGACCGAAGACCTTATGGGATTTTTGCAGCGCTGGGCTTTCGTGACGGCAGCGGAACTCGCGGAATATGGTGTCGACGAGGTATTGAAGAAATTTCCGTTTGGCCGGGGAGAGGAGCGATAGCGTGTTGGTCATTCCCGCAATTGATCTGAAAGATGGACGCTGTGTCCGACTGCGTCAAGGCGACATGGCGGCCGAGACGATCTATTCCGAGGATGTGGTCGGGGTTGCGCGCAAGTGGCAAGAGCATGGAGCCGGCCTGATCCATCTGGTTGATCTGAACGGCGCAGTCGACGGTGAGCCCAAAAATCTGCCGCAGATTGAGGCGGTGTTGAAATCGGTCAGTGCTCGGATTCAAGTCGGTGGCGGGATCAGAACGATCGAAACCGTTCGACGGTATCTGAACGCCGGTGTGTCGCGCGTGGTTCTTGGCACGGCCGCGCTCACGGATCAGGCGTTCCTGGAGCAGGCTTGCCGGGAATTTCCGAGACGGATTGTTCTTGGGCTCGACGCACGTGACGGTCGAATTGCGGTCAAAGGCTGGACGACGGTGTCCGATGTGAAGGCGATTGATTTGTTGAAGGAGCTCTCTGGCTGCGCGATTGCTGCCGTGGTCTATACGGATATCGCGCGCAAAGGCTGGACGACGGTGTCCGATGTGAAGGCGATTGATTTGTTGAAGGAGCTCTCTGGCTGCGCGATTGCTGCCGTGGTCTATACGGATATCGCGCGTGATGGCATGCTGAACGGGCCCAATATTCCAGCCTTGCAAGAAGTGGTGGAATGCTCTTCGTTTCCGGTGATTGCTTCGGGGGGAATCACTCGGCTGGAGGATGTCCGAGCCATTAGGTCGCTTGGTCCACGAATCGAGGGCGCTATTGTCGGCAAGGCACTGTATGACGGTAAGTTTGAGTTGCGGGATGCAGTTGCCGCCGTTGGGTCGGCCGACTGATATGCTGACCAAGCGCATCATTCCCTGTCTGGACGTCAAAGAGGGCCGTGTGGTCAAGGGTGTCAGCTTTGTGAATCTCCGCGATGCCGGGGATCCGGTTGAAGTCGCCGTGGGGTATGATCACGAAGGCGCGGACGAACTCTGTTTTCTCGATATCACCGCGTCGCATGAAAAGCGGAAGACGATCATCGATGTTGTGGAGCGGACGGCGGCCCGAGTCTTCATGCCGGTGACGGTTGGCGGGGGCGTGGGAACGCTCGACGATATTCGGGCGTTGTTGAATGCCGGCGCGGACAAGGTGAGCATCAATACCGCGGCAGTCCGACGGCCCGAGTTCGTGAGAGAGGCTGCTCAGCGTTTTGGGACGCAATGTATCGTCGTGGCCATCGATGCCAAGCGTGCAGCGGGTGATCGCTGGGAGGTTTTCACTCACGGCGGTCGCCACGCGACAGGGCTTGATGCGGTGGAGTGGGCAACGCGTATGGGGCAGTACGGTGCCGGAGAGCTCCTATTGACCAGCATGGATCAGGATGGTCGGCAAACCGGGTACGACTTGGATCTGACGGCCGCGGTGTCAGGCGCAGTGTCGATTCCCGTGATCGCTTCGGGCGGAGTCGGCACCCTTGACCATCTTTACCAGGGGTTTGTGAAGGGGAAGGCGGACGCAGTCTTGGCCGCTTCCATTTTTCATTTTCGGACCTATACGATCGCCCAAGCAAAGGCGTATTTGCAGGAACGTGGCGTTCCCGTTCGATTCGATAGTCTCTCCCGAGTGGTATGACACGATGAGCCAGGAATCGGCAGCTCAGTTGAAATTCGATGGGCAAGGCCTGCTTCCGGCCGTCATTCAAGATTGGCTCGACGGGACCGTGCTGATGCTTGGATACATGAACCAAGAGGCCATAGCCAAGACGGTTGCCACAAGGAGGGTGCACTTTTGGAGTCGGTCTCGAAAGGCACTCTGGGAAAAAGGCGAAACCTCCGGCCATACGTTGCATGTGAAGGAACTCTTTGTCGATTGCGATCACGACACTATTTTGGTGAAGGCGCAACCAGTTGGGCCGACGTGTCATACAGGCGAGCGGGCTTGTTTCTTTTCTAGAGTAGGTGAACCGGGCGAGGTCGTCCGTTCGAACCCACAGGATGCTCATGGCGGAATTCTTGACGGTGTCCTCAGGACAATTCGTGAGCGCCGCGCCAATCCTCAGGCTGGTTCCTATACCTCCAAGTTGTTTGAGGGAGGGCATGACAAGATTCTGAAGAAGGTGGCGGAGGAGGCCGGAGAAGTCCTGTTGGCGTCCAAAGGTGGCAAGAGAGAGGAGATCGTGTACGAAGTAGCCGATCTGCTCTTTCATACCCTCATGGTGCTGGGCTATCACGAGATCAGTCTTCAGGATGTTTTTCAGGAATTGGGAAAGCGGTTCGGCAAGTCCGGCCTACGAGACAGGTGAAAGGTGCGCTATGAGTGAGTGTCTCTTTTGCAAGATCGTGGAAAAGAAGATTCCAGTGAAGTTGGTTCAAGAAGATGAGTACACGGTGGCGTTTGACGATATCCATCCACAAGCGCCCGTCCACACGTTGGTGATACCCAAGCGGCATGTCTCGGCTGTTCAAGATTTAGGGGTGGAGGATGAGTCGTTGCTGGCGCGATTGCTGATGAGTTGTACGAAGGTCGCAGCGCTGAAAGGACTGCGGGAGTCCGGTTATAGGTTGGTGACGAATACCGGTCGCGATGCCGGACAAACCGTCTTCCATCTCCATTTTCATGTCCTGGGTGGCCGGCATATGGGTTGGCCTCCCGGGTGACGGAATTCTCCGAATTGACAGGTTTCCCACTCGTCTGTTAATCTGAACGGTCAATTATTCCGCTTACTTACCAACCGACTCGTCCGGTCGTGCGCGACGGGAACGTAGGAGCTACGACTCTGGTGGGCCGAAGCTTGATTTCAGACGAGACTCTTAATCTGA
>JABMDK010000013.1:91615-93564 GCA_015903995.1 Nitrospira sp. | reverse complement strand
TTACTTACCAACCGACTCGTCCGGTCGTGCGCGACGGGAACGTAGGAGCTACGACTCTGGTGGGCCGAAGCTTGATTTCAGACGAGACTCTTAATCTGATTAAGGACCGCCTCGACATCGTCGACATTGTCAACCGACATGTGTCCTTGAGCAAGGCTGGGCAGAACCTCAAGGGCTTATGTCCCTTCCATCTTGAAAAGACTCCGTCGTTTACGGTCAGCCCGTCCCGACAAATTTTTCACTGTTTTGGATGCGGGGCCGGGGGAAATGTGTTCACATTTTTGACTCGGGTCACGGGAGGCACTTTCCCTGAAGTGGTGCGTGATCTCGGACGAACGGTCGGGATTGAGATTGAGGAGACAACGGCTCGCTCTGGGCCGCAGGCCGAATTGGCGCAGACCGTTGAGCGAGTCAATGAAGCGGCAGCCGCCTGGTTTCAGCAGAACTTGCGCGATGAACGAACAGGCCTTGCGGCTCGCGAGTATCTGGCGAGCCGGGAAATCCTTCCCCGTACTATCGATCAGTTCGGAATCGGCGTGGCATCCGCCGATTGGGATGGGTTGTTGAGGGGCCTGGTCAAGAAGGGCTTTTCACACAGTGAGGTTGCCTCGGCGGGTCTTGTGATCGCGCGAACCAACACAGCAGGGTTCTATGATCGGTTCCGAGGCCGTGTCATGTTCACGATCGCGGATTTACGGAAACGTGTGGTGGGGTTCGGAGGCCGCGTGTTGGGCGAGGGGACGCCCAAGTATCTGAACTCTCCGGATACGCCGCTCTTCAAGAAAGGGCAGACGCTGTTTGCGCTCGACCATGCCAGGGAAGCGATTGCACGGACGAAGACCGTCATCGTGGTCGAAGGATATTTTGATGCGATTGCGCTTCATCAGGCTGGGTTGACCCATACGGTGGCTACGCTCGGTACTGCCTTGACGACTGAACATATCCAAGTCCTCCGGCGGTTTGCGTCAAAGGTCGTGCTGCTCTTCGATCCTGATGCGGCCGGCGTCCGAGCGGCGCTGAGGGGGTTGGACTTGTTTGTGAACAGCGGGTTGGGCGTCAAAGTGGTGACTCTCCCTGCCGGGGAAGATCCCGACACCTACATTCGTAAGAGAAGTCCTGACTCCTTTGCTCGATTGGAGGAGCAAGCCCCAAGCCTACTGGACTTCGCGTTGGAGAACAGTCTCAAGGCGACGGAGGCCAGTACGATCGAAGGGCGGATCCGAAGTGTGGACGAAGTTCTGCGTATTTTACAGAAGAGCGAGCATCCGATTGAGCGGGAAGAGCGGCTCAAGCTTGTCGCGGAACGTCTGGGGATCAATCAATCACGGTTGATCGAACGGTACCCCGCACTCATGGCCCAACAGAAGCAAGATCTGGGAACACGTCGCCCGACCGTTGTCGGAACGTCGGGGGACTCACTCTTCAAGGGAATTCCAGAAGAGCGAGACCTCATACTCCTCATGTTGCGGGGTAAGCTGTCTCCGGCCGATGTCCGGCGACTGCAGCCTGAGAGGTTTTCAGTCGAAGCCTGTCGCAAGCTTGCGGAGCTTGCCCTGACCCATCTGGATCGCGATGGGCGCATTCAGGTCCAGTCGCTGCTGGATGAGTCAGTGGAGGACCCTGAGTGTGGCTCCCTGGCGACGGAATTGTCGCTGCGTGACGATCATTTCGACGACGCGTCGGCGTACATTACGGCTTGTTTGGATTGTCTGGACCGAAAGCGAGCAGAACAGGTCCTGAGAGAGCTGATTGCCAGGCTGAAAACGGCCGAGCGCGAAGGCCGTGTGGACGATGCGCGCATGCTGAACATGCAGATCAACGAGGTACGAATGCGGAAAGCCGGCACGCCAACCGCCGGTGTGGTTTCATTGGTGAAGGAGTAGTCATGTCGAAACAAGAGTTGCTCGGTGAGGTGAAGAAGCTGATTACGATCGGGAAGGAAAAAGGCT
>JABMDK010000013.1:71636-91515 GCA_015903995.1 Nitrospira sp. | reverse complement strand
TGGTTTCATTGGTGAAGGAGTAGTCATGTCGAAACAAGAGTTGCTCGGTGAGGTGAAGAAGCTGATTACGATCGGGAAGGAAAAAGGCTTTCTGACGTACGACGAGCTCAACAGCACCTTACCCGCTGAAGTTGTGTCATCGGATCAGTTCGGCAGCATCATGGCGATGTTCGGTGAAATGGATATCGAAATCATCGAGGCAAGCGATGGAGACCGGATTCAGAAGCGGTCTGAAGGCGAAGTCGGCGAAGAGGTGGAAGACGCCGAGTCGGAGGCCGAGGAGGAAAACGAGAAGGCCATCGACTTGACGCCGGGCGCGCTCAGCCGCACCGACGATCCCGTGCGACTCTACCTCAAGGAAATGGGGAGTGTGGCCCTCCTCAGCCGAGAAGGCGAGATCGAAATCGCCAAACGGATTGAAGAGGGGAAAAAGGATATCGCGTCGGTGATCTACGGCATGCCGATGACCATCGAATTTGTCTTGACTCTCCGAGATCAGCTCAAGAACGCCAAGATCGACGTGCGAGAAATCGTGCCGATCCAGGAGACCGAAGAAGAGTTTGAAGAAGACCAGCCACCGGTAGAGCGGGATTACGAGGAGTTGCGGGTCAAGACGCTTGAGTCGTTAAATACCGTGCGGAAAGTCTCGCTTGCGCTGAAGGCCTTGGCCGAAAAAGGCCAGCATCTCGGGAGTGACCCGATCAAGCAGAAGAAGTTCAAAAAACAGTTCGATGCGGTCCGTCAGCAAGTGGTCGACAAAATTGAATCGGTCAACCTCCATGGTGTACTGAAAGACCGAATGGTCCAGCGTGTCCGCGATCTGGCGGTGCAGATTCGAGTCGCTGAACGTGAAGCGATCAGCTGCCAACGGCGGATCGGTGTGGGGGGAGAGGCCGGTGCCGAACTGCTGAGGAAAATGTGCCGGAGCCGGCCTGACTTCCTGGCGGTCAAGCGGAAGACCGGAGTGTCGGAAGAAGCGCTGACGGAGATTCGGAGGGTTTACCAAAATGCCAAAGCGAAGATTCGCCAGTTAGAAACGGAAGAGGCGCTAGTTCCGGCTGAAGAGATCAAAGATGCCGTCAAACATTTGGATATTGCCGAAGAAAAGGTCAAGCGAGGGAAGGCTGAGCTGGTGGAGGCGAATTTGCGGCTCGTGGTCAGCATCGCGAAGAAATACACGAATCGCGGTCTGCAGTTCCTTGACTTGATTCAGGAAGGCAACATCGGGTTGATGAAGGCGGTGGACAAATTCGAGTATAAGCGCGGGTACAAGTTCAGTACCTATGCGACCTGGTGGATCAGGCAGGCGATCACCCGAGCGATTGCGGATCAAGCCCGAACGATCCGGATCCCGGTGCACATGATCGAAACGATCAACAAGCTCATTCGAACCTCCAGGCACCTTGTGCAGAAGCTTGGTCGCGAGCCGCTTCCCGAGGAAATTGCCGAGCGCATGGATCTCCCCTTGGACAAGGTTCGGAAGATTCTGAAGATTGCTCGTGAGCCTATCTCGCTCGAAACACCGATCGGTGAAGAAGAGGACAGCCATCTGGGTGATTTTATCGAAGATAAGAAAGCCGTGTCTCCGCTGGAAGCGGCCATTCGCTATGATTTGCAGCGGCAGATCAACAGTGCCTTGGAGACCTTGACGCCTCGCGAGGAGAAGGTGCTGCGTAAGCGGTTCGGCATTGGAGAGGCCACGGATCATACCCTGGAAGAAGTCGGACAGGATTTCGAAGTGACGCGCGAGCGAATCCGGCAGATCGAAGCCAAGGCTTTGAGGAAATTGCGACATCCGAGCCGCAGTAAAAAGCTGAGGAGTTTTGTCGAGAGCATCTAGTGTCCTGAGTCTGAAATCTCAGGACAAAGTCCGTCTTCTCAATGTTTGTGAAGTCAATGACTTAGGCTCGACGGAGTACTTTTTCAACTTCAGACTCAGGGGACTAGGTTTCAGGGTTTTAGACGGCATGAATTGACTCTGCTCGGAGCACCGGCCTAGAATTGCGGCTCGGGGAGCGACACCTGTTGAGGCTGAGGCCGACGGAAGTCGTGAGGTGTGATTCACTCAACGAGACATCAGCCTGAGTTCGAACCGTTCCGATCGGGCCCATAGCTCAGGTGGTTAGAGCGGCTGACTCATAATCAGCTGGTCCTAGGTTCAAGTCCTAGTGGGCCCACCAGTCCGAACCGGTGTCTGACCCATTTCGGTGCATTAGCATTGATGGAAAGGATACGTTGAACCCAAAGATTTCCCCGCTCATCGACTTGCAAAAACTCGACCTCAGGATCCTGGAGATCACTGAAATCCGACGAAAAATTCCTGAACGTTTGTACATTGCGGAGGTTCCTCTTCGAGAGGCAACCCGACTTCTGGATGACACGAAAGCCGCCTGTGAGACGGCCGTCAAGGAACGGCGTGCTCACGAAAAAGATCTCGAAGCTCATGAAACGCATACCGAGAAGATGAAAACGCACGCGGCGAGTCTGAAGACTAATAAAGAGTATCAGGCGCATTTGTTCGAAGTTGAGTTGGCGAACAAGAAGCGGGGGGACTTTGAAGAGAAAATTCTCTTGGCAATGGATAAGGTCGATCAACTTCAGAAGACTATCAACGAGCTTCAGGAGAAAAGGACCGCGCTGGAGAAAGTGTTTACCGGGGAGAAGCAGGGACTGGACGCACAGGATAAAGAGCTGGCGACGGAGCTAGCTCAACTCGAAGTCCGCCATCGAGAGGCGTCATCGCGAGTTGAGAGGGTTCTTCTCGATCGGTACAATCAGGTCAAGGCCTCACGGAAAGATCAGCCTCTGGCAGCCGTGCGGGATGGTATCTGTCTCGGCTGCCGTCTCCAGATCCCGCCCCAGCTCATCGCACAAGTCAAACGCTCCGACGATCTGCATATCTGCCCCTACTGCCGGCGGATGTTGTACTGGGAAGGGGAGCCGCCCACGGAAAGCTCGTCCGCTCTGAGTGAAGCGAAAAAATCAGATCTGGAAGTGGGGGAGTCAGTATAATCTATTGAACGTACGACGTGACTCAAGCATACGCAATCCTCTCAAGCTTCTCTCCTCATGAGAATCAGCACGAATCTGGTTGCCCCAATTCGTGCCTGCTATCATCAGCTAATAACGCAAGCAGACATTCACAACTTCTCAATATTTCTGCGAGTGTCGTCATGTGTGTTTCTTGGACTACTCTCTTGCTTGCCTGCTCTCATGCAAGCCATGGGACGATCTCAGGGGACTTGCTGCATCCATTTCGAAGGAATGGGCTAAGCCAGTCCCGCCAGCACGGCCTTCGTCGTTTTGAAATGTAGTTTGGCCACCTGTCCTAATCGTTCCTGTCCATGTTTCTTGATGACCATCTTTGCTGCGAGTTCGACGGCTGGTGACGCTCCTTTAGGCAGGGTTGTCCCGACTTCGCCGGAGAGGCGTTTCAGCCGGATGAGGAATTCGGCACGAGCCAGAATTGAGGCGGCGGCTACGGCCAGGTCGGATTCCGCTTTCGGTCGTTGTTCCAGTACGATCTTTCGTCCCTTTTCCTGCAGCACATTGAGAATCAACCGTTCGTTCCCGAATTGGTCGGAGATGGCCCGCGCGCAGGTTACTCGGTCGAGCAGGGTTTCCAGCGCTTTGGCATGGCCCCAAGCGAGCAGGCGGTTGAGATTTTTGATCTTGGCGTAGAGTTCGTTGTACTTGTGTGGCCCAATTGTGATCACGCTGTGCGGGCAAATGGTTTTGATGTCGGGAGCCATCTCAAGAATCCGTCCGTCCAAAATCTTCTTGCTATCCCGAACCTGCATGAGTCTGAGTTCCCCTTGTGTCGTGGCGTCGACGAATACGGCGGCGATGACGAGGGGTCCGAAGTAATCGCCCTTTCCGGATTCATCAATGCCGATGCGTTCAATCATGCGAGGTGGTTGTGGAGTCATGAGGTGGTTTGCGTCCCTCTGGAAATTCTTCCTAGGGGCACGGTAATCTACTCAATCACTTGTCAGTTGGTCAATGAAACATGATCGATCCTGGAAGAACTCTGGTGGCTGGAGGTGGACGATGCGTACCCAGAAACTCATACGCGTGATCACGATGTTCTGCCTTCTGGCAGGGGGGACAGCTCTGGTAGGTTGTGAGACCAATCCCTATACAGGTCGACGGCAATTGCTCATGACGTCAATTGGGCAGGAAGTGCAAATGGGGGCTCAGGCGTACGATCAAGTCAAGAGCGATCCGAAGATGAGACCATCGCAAGATCCCCGTGAAATTGAACCGGTCAGACGGATCGCTGCGCGCATTGTCGAGGCCGCCAAACGCTCAAAGTACGCCGAGATGGCCCAACAATTTCAGTGGGAAGTCACGGTGATCAAGGATGACAAGACGGCGAACGCCTTTGCCTTGCCTGGTGGAAAGATGGCGGTGTACACCGGCATTTTCCCCATGGCCAAGACTGAGGCGGGGTTGGCCGCTGTGATGGGGCATGAAGTCGTGCATGCCTTGGCTCGCCATGGCGCGGAGCGGATGAGTCAAGGGCAACTCACCAACACGCTATTGCAGGTGGCGGGTGCGGCGATTGGACTCAGCGGTGGCAATCCCATGCTTGGTCAGGCGACGATGGCGGCATTGGGCGTAGGGGCACAGGTTGGTGTATTGCTGCCGTTCAGTCGCAAACATGAGTCTGAGGCCGACTATGTGGGGATCCTTCTTGCTGCCGATGCCGGGTATGATCCGCGCGAATCGATCGCACTCTGGGAACGAATGGGACAAGCATCGGGCGGTGGGGGACAAGCCGAATTTCTCTCCACCCATCCCGGCCACGATACCCGAATCGAGCAACTGAAGGAGTGGATGCCGGAGGCTATGGCCATCTATCAGAAAAGAACGCCCATGCCGCCCGCACCTCTGCCTGAAATAGGTGGCAGGTAAAGGCGTCCACCGTTGGTGGTTGGTTGTAAGCGGAAGTGATCAGTCTGCTTGTCCCAGACCCGCCTTATTCTTTATACTGACTCTGCGTGGGTGGAAGACTGGATGGTTGCTCGGTGCTTTCGGCATCGGGAGGAAAGTCCGGACTCCATGGGCAGGGCGCTGGGTAACTCCCAGGCGGAGCAATCCGACACCAGCACCACAGAAATCAAACCGCCGAAAACGTGGTTGCGCCTCACTGCAGCGGTTCAGCAGGAGCTCTTGGTCTTGGCGCGAAGCAACATCCTGGCGCTCAGCCCAACTTAGCCGGAGAACAGGGCGGGAGTGGTTGTCTTGACGGTCCTTGTTCAAGGGTGCTAGGATCGTAAATCTTTCTCCTTGATTTCAAACACATTTCTGCAAGATGATGGGTGCTTCACAAGGGGTGCCGTTTTAAGGTCTCATTATCTCCAGTAGGCCTTATGTTGGGGGTAGAGGGAGGGGGTGTTATGAAACTAACCGGTGCAGAAATCTTCATCGAATGCCTAAAGCGGGAAGGCGTCAAGACGGTCTTTGCGCTTCCTGGCGGAGTCGTCCTGAAGATTTTCGATACACTCCACCAGCAGAAAGATGTGGAAGTCATCCTGACTCGCCATGAGCAGGGTGCGGGCCATATGGCGGAAGGGTATGCCAAGGCGACCGGAAAGGCCGGCGTGTGTCTGGTTACCTCGGGCCCCGGTATGACCAACGTCATTACGGCGTTGGCCGATGCCTATATGGATTCTGTTCCTGTGGTCTGTTTCAGCGGCCAAGTCCCAACCAGCTTAATCGGGAACGATGCCTTTCAGGAAGCCGACAATATCGGTTTAAGCCGCCCTTGCACGAAATACAATTTTCTCGTCAAGGACGTGAACGACTTGGCGGCCACGATCAAAGAGGCATTTTATATCGCGACGACCGGCCGTCCGGGTCCGGTCTTGGTGGATATCCCTAAAGATGTTTCGATGGCCAAGGCGGAATTCACCTATCCGAATTCGGTTTCGATTCGAGGGTACAACCCGACCTACGACGGGAATAAATGGCAGATCAAGCAGGCCGCCGAAGCGATCATGAAGGCCAAGAAACCGATTCTGTATGTCGGCGGCGGTGTGGTGTTTTCGGGAGCTTCGCAAGAGCTGCTGGAGTTAGCCGAGATGACACAGATCCCGGTGGACATGACGTTGATGGGGCTTGGCGCGTTTCCGGGAGAGCATCCGTTATCCCTCGGGATGCTGGGGATGCACGGGACCTATCAGGCGAACATGGCCATGCATTACTCCGATCTGGTGATTGCCGTCGGCGCACGGTTCGACGACCGGGTGACGGGGAAGGTGTCGGAGTTTTGTCCCTATGCCAAAGTGATTCATGTCGATATCGACCCGACTTCTATTCGGAAAAACATCCATGTCGATATTCCGATTGTGGGTGACTGTAAGACCGTGCTGCGTGAGTTGAATCAGATCTTGCGCGCAACGGTCAACGGGGAACAGAAAGACTTGCGGAAGCCTTGGTGGGATCAAATTCAGGAATGGCAGCAGGCCCATCCGTTGACGTATCACCAAGAGAAGGACGGGCCGATCAAGCCGCAGCAGGTGGTCAAGCGGCTGTATGAACTGACCAAGGATCGGGACCCGATCGTCGCGACGGATGTCGGACAACATCAAATGTGGGCCGCACAGTATTTCAAGTTGGCCAAGCCAAATCGATGGTTGACGTCGGGCGGGCTTGGCACGATGGGTTTTGGATTTCCCGCTGCGATGGGCGCGCAAGCTGCGTTCCGGGACCGACTGGTCCTCTGTATTGCGGGAGACGGCAGCATTCAGATGAATATGCAAGAAATGGCCACGGCGGTCGTGAGCAAGTTGCCGGTGAAGATCATCATCTTGAACAATGGATTTCACGGTATGGTCCGCCAATGGCAGGACCTGTTCTACGAAGGACGTTACGCGTCGAGCTATCTGGATACGACGCCGGATTTCGTCAAACTCGCGGATGCCTACGGAGCGGTGGGATTGCGGGTCAAGAAGGTCGAAGACCTCGATGCCGTCCTGAAAGAAGCCTTGGCGACGGATAAACCTGTCATCGTGGATGTCCCGACCTATCCCTATGAGAATTGTTATCCGATGATCCCGGCAGGAGGCTGCAATCACGAGATGCTTCTGGAAGATCCTCCGGAGTTGAAGAAGAAGCAGGTTGGGGCGGAAAAGGTGACGCCGGAGGATAAAGATACGGTCCTCACGGCATAGGGAAACCGTCGGCGAACGACTATCAGCTGAAAGCGTTGTATGGAACATATTATTTCAGTGACGGTTGAAAATAAATTCGGGGTTTTGTCACGGGTTGCGGGATTATTCAGCGGCCGTGGGTTCAATATCGAGAGTCTGTCGGTTGCCCCGACGCTTGATCCCTCGATGTCCCAGATGACGATCGTGACGTCTGGTGATGAGCGGATCATCGAGCAGATCGTGAAGCAGCTGAACAAACTTATCGACGTCATCAAGGTCGTGGACTTGAACGAAACGGAGTTTGTCTCACGCGAGACGGCGATCATCAAGGTGCATACGAAGGATGCAGATCGAGCCGAGGCGCTTAGGATCGTGGATATCTTTCGGGCGAACGTGATCGACTCCACACCGACCACTTACACGATCGAGGTGTCCGGGGATCCCAAGAAGATCGAAGCGATCATCAACTTGTTGCAACCGCTGGGAATCAAGGAATTGGTCCGTACCGGTCGGGTGGCTGTTGCACGGGAGCCGGTCCGTCCCGCTGCTGTTCAGGCGAAGAAAATCGCCCGTGAGTAGTGTGCTGCAACATACGTACATTTGCGATATACTGATGGATGATGGAAGGGGTTAGTCATGAACATCTCGTACGATAAAGATGCCGACATTCAACAGATTCGAGGCAAGAAGGTTGCCGTGATCGGTTATGGCAGCCAGGGGCATGCCCATGCGCTCAATATGAAAGAGAGCGGAGTGACGGTCGTGATTGGTTTGCGCGAAGGCGCCTCGTGGAAGAAAGCAGAGCAGAGCGGACTCAAGGTCATGCCGGTGGCCGATGCCGTGAAGGCTTCGGATGTCATTATGATTCTTGCCCCTGATGAAGCACAAGCGGCTATCTATCGGCAGGACATCGCGCCGAATTTGAAGCCTGGGGTGTATTTGGCGTTTGGGCATGGGTTCAACATTCACTTTGGGCAAATTGTGCCTCCGCCTTCGATCAATGTCTTCATGGTGGCTCCAAAAGGGCCGGGCCATCTCGTCCGGTCTGAATATACGAAGGGCAGCGGGGTGCCGTGTCTTCTGGCGATTCACCAGGACCCCAGTGGCACCACAAGGCAGGTCGGATTGGCCTACGCGAGTGCGATCGGTGGTGGACGTGCCGGTGTCATCGAGACGAATTTTCGAGAGGAAACCGAGACCGATCTCTTCGGCGAACAGGCCGTGCTCTGCGGAGGGCTGACGTCGCTGATCCAGGCCGGGTACGAAACGCTGGTCGAAGCCGGGTACTCTCCGGAGATGGCCTACTTCGAATGTCTACATGAGGTAAAGCTCATTGTTGATCTGATCTACCAGGGCGGGATCGCCAATATGCGCTACTCGATCAGCACGACGGCGAAGTACGGTGATGTGACCAGAGGTCCTCGTGTGGTGACTGAACAGACGAAGCAGGAGATGAAGCGAATTCTCGAAGAGATCCAGACAGGACGGTTTGCCAAAGAATGGGTTTTGGAGAATCAAGCCAATCGACCGGTCTACAATGCGCTCTTGGCCAAAGGCGAGGCTCATCCCATTGAAGCCGTTGGAGCAAAGCTGCGGGGAATGATGCCGTGGCTTAAAAAAGATCAGCTCGTCGACAAAACGAAAAACTGAGGCAAGGCTGTGGCGGATCAAGCGGTCGGTGTTCCCTTTGCTAAAGAAGGAATTCCCTTCATTGCGGTTCCTGCCGGCGTTACACTATTGACGGGATGGCTGGGGTGGCCAGTCGTCGCATGTGTGGGCGCCGTTGCGACGCTATTTTCCGCTTGG
Organism: Nitrospira sp.; assembly: GCA_015903995.1. Classification (GTDB taxonomy): domain Bacteria; phylum Nitrospirota; class Nitrospiria; order Nitrospirales; family Nitrospiraceae; genus Nitrospira_D. The sequence continues at coordinate 82,552 of JABMDK010000013.1, read as the reverse complement.
TTTTTTCGGAATCCAGCTAGGGTTATCCCACAAGGGCCTAATCTGATTGTTGCACCCGGCGACGGAAAGGTGATTGCGATCGAGGAAGAGTTCGAGCCGCGATACCTGAAAGAACGCGCTATTCGGCTTACGATCTTCTTGAATGTGTTCGATGTGCACATCAATCGGATGCCCTGTGATGGTGTCGTCGAAGGTGTCCAGTATCAGCCGGGGCTGTTTTTGGTCGCGAGCAAGCCGGAGGCGACACTGAGGAACGAACAGAACGCCGTGATGATCAAGACGCACGAGGGTATCAAAGTGTTGTGCGTGCAAGTCGCGGGACTGATCGCCCGTCGCATTGTCTGTTGGATTTCCGATCGGGAACGGGCGATACGTGGTGAGCGGTTTGGATTGATCCGGTTCGGATCGCGCATGGACACGTTCCTTCCTGTCGGTACAAAGATTCGGGTGGCGGTGGGTAATCGCGTGAAAGGTGGCGAAACCATTATTGGGGAGTTGCCATGAAAACAGCAGGCTTTAAAAATTCCTTCGGGAAAGATGGGAAACGGCGGAAAGCCGCCATGCATCTCATTCCGAACCTCTTCACGACCGGCAACTTATTTTGCGGCGTCTTTGCGATTCTGTCTGTCTTTAACGGCAACTATCTGGAAGCAGCCATCGCGATTCTTGTCGCCATGATTTTTGACGTGTTGGACGGCAAGTCGGCCAGATTGACCAATAGTACGAGTCAGTTCGGACTGGAGTATGACTCGCTGTCCGATGTGGTGTCATTCGGTGTCGCACCGGGTTTATTGATTTACTCCTGGGCATTAAGTGGGCAGGGAACATTCGGAGTAGCCGTGATGTTCGCCTACGTGGCCATGGGGGCCGTGCGGTTGGCGCGATTCAATTCTACCGTTGCACTGGCAGACGGGAAGTATTTTACCGGCCTGGCCATTCCAGCCGCGGCCGGGGTGGTGGCGTCTCTGGTGGTCTTTGATCATTACCTCCTCAAGATGGGAGGAGATGTCAGGCCGATCGTGGTATTGCTCATGACGTTGGCGCTTTCGTTTTTGATGGTCAGCACGATCAAGTATCGTAGTTTTAAAGAGCTGAAATTCAAGGGGCACCGGCAGATCACCTACCTCGTCTGGGGCATTCTGACGCTGATGATGGTGGCGGCCTGGCCGGCGGTCATGTTATTCGTCATCTTTGCCGGCTATGCCCTGATGGGACCGGTCGAAAAAGTCTTTTCGCTGGTTGCGCCGGCAGCCGGGAAAAAAGGCATCGGAAAAATCGAGCCTCCGCCGATCGAATCGAACTCATAACAGAAGAGAACAGTGGGGGAACTGAAAAAGTTGTGAACGGCTAAGACGAGGAGTAGTACGCGAGCCATCTAGAAACAGGATGGAGAACATTCTGTAGAGAGCTGGTGGGTGGTGCAAGCCAGTCTAGATGTCGCCGAACTCGCCTCCGAGCCGAATCTCCGAACATGAAGTAGGAGATTCCGCCTTGCCTACGTAAGGGCTGAATGAAGGGTTTGACGACCAGGCGGTCCTCAGACCAAATCAGGGTGGTACCACGGAGTGCGTGAAGCCTTCGTCCCTGGGTCTAACGGGATGAAGGCTTTTAGGCTTTTCTATTTTAAGATCGCTGAAAATGCCTTCCAGCGGCGTTCTCAGTCGCGTGCCTTCCTGCGACGTACCTTGTAGGTACGCCTCAGTCGTCCCGCTCCCTGTGGCCTTGCTGGAAAGACATTTTGAGCGATCTTCTGATAGGAGAAGAGGTGACGCTATGACGCGCATGATCAGAATTTTCGATACGACCTTGAGAGACGGCGAGCAATCGCCAGGCGCCAGTATGAATGTGGAAGAAAAGGTCATGGTGGCCAAACAGCTGGCCAGGCTCGGCGTCGATATCATTGAGGCTGGATTTGCCTATAGTTCGCCCGGTGACTTTGAGTCGGTCCGTCGTATCGCCCAGGAAGTCGAAGGACCGACGATCTGCAGTTTGGCTCGGGCTCGACCTGAAGATATCGATCGGGCGTGGGAAGCGTTAAAAGGGGCACCAAAGGTCCGCATCCATACGTTTCTGTCGACGTCCGATATTCACCTAAAACACCAGTTTCGGATGACGCGGGAACAGGCCAAGCAGCGTGCCGTGGAGATGGTTCAGCGAGCGCGGGGGTATGTCGATGATGTCGAATTCTCTCCCATGGATGCCAGCCGATCGGATCCCTCGTTCCTCTACGAGGTCATCGAGGCGGTCATCGGGGCCGGAGCCGGCACCGTGAACATTCCTGACACGGTAGGGTACGCCGTTCCACAAGAATTCGGCGCACTGATCAAGGCGATTTGCGACAAGGTCCCCAATGCCAAACAAGCGGTGATTTCCGTCCATTGCCACAACGATCTCGGTGTCGCGGTGGCGAACAGCTTGGCGGCGATTATGAATGGGGCAGGCCAGGTGGAATGTACGATCAATGGAATCGGAGAGCGTGCTGGTAATACGTCCTTGGAAGAGATCGTCATGGGACTCCGTACTAGGACGGATTTCTATCAAGCGGACACCAAGATCCGAACCGAGGAGATTGCAAAGACCAGTCGGTTGGTCAGCAAGATCACGGGGATGGTGGTGCAACCCAACAAGGCGATCGTGGGGGCGAACGCCTTTGCCCATACGTCGGGCATTCACCAGGATGGCTTGCTCAAAGAGAAGACGACCTATGAAATTATGCGCCCGGAATCGATCGGATTGGTCGAAAGCCAGATGGTGATGGGCAAGTTGTCCGGGCGTCACGCCTTCCGGCAGCGTTTGGAAGAGTTGGGGTATAAGCTCGGCGAAGCCGAGGTCAACCACGCATTCGAGCGGTTCAAGAAACTTGCCGATCAAAAGAAAGAGATTTTCGAGGAAGATCTCGAAGTCATTGTCTCCGAAGAGTTGTCGAAGATGGCCGAGCGCATCGCCTTAAAGGCGCTTCAGGCCTCGAGTGGCACGGATCGGGTCCCGACGGCGACGGTCGAACTGCAGATTGATAGTACCTCCATCGTTCAAACGGGGACCGGAGATGGGCCAGTGGATGCCGTGTACCGCACGATTGCCGCCATGACACAGACAAAGAGCAAGTTACTGATGTATGTCGTAAAGGCCATCACCGGTGGAACAGATGCGCAGGGGGAAGTATCGGTGCGTGTGCAGGAAGATGGCCGGACGGTCACAGGTCACGGTGCCGATACCGATATCATCACGGCGTCCGCGCGGGCCTATATCAGCGCGCTGAATAAGCTGGCCTATTTGTCGACGAAGCAGGCGCAAGGCGAGCAGAAGGTGAACTTGATTTAACGCAGATCGCCACGGTACAGTTTCATCGTACCGTGGTGAGGTCTGAGGGATTGAGAGGGTTTGTCCGTGTTCAAGGTGACGCTGGCGGATCGTCCCGAGTTTCTGGCGGGGGACGAGACTCGCTTGCGGGAGATTTTTCACCCTGCCAAGCATCAGCTCAAACTGAATTATAGTCTTGCTCACGGGACGTTACCGCCCGGTCAACGCTCGAAGCGCCATGTCTTGGCCTCGTCGGAAGTCTATTATTTCATTTCAGGGCGGGGCCGCTTTACGATGGACGACCACGCCACGTTGATTGAACCAGGAACGACCATCTATGTGCCGCCGGGAGGAGAACAATTTGTGGAAAATACCGGAGAGACCGATATCGAGTTTCTCTGCCTCGTCGATCCGGCCTGGCGGATGGAAGATGAAGCGATACTGGAATAGGATATGAATCGATTGACTCATCGAAAGGAGCACCAGTGAAGGCCAAGATTGCCGTGTTGGCCGGGGACGGAGTGGGGCGCGAGATCGTTCCTGAAGCCGTAAAAGTGTTGAAGGTCATTGCAGAGAAATATGGACATTCGTTCGAGTGTACGTCCGCTGATATCGGCGGACAGGCGATCGACAAGTTTGGCGTGCCGCTGCCGCAGGACACCTTGGCGCTTGCCAAGCAAAGCGATGCGGTCTTATTGGGCGCCGTCGGAGGCCCTCGATGGGAGGGGTTGGAGTATAGCCTGCGACCGGAGCGTGCACTGCTCGGAATCAGGGAAGCCTTAGGGCTCTATGCCAATTTGAGGCCGGCGAAGCTCTATGCGAATTTGGTGGATGCGTCCACGTTGAAGCGCGAGGTCGTCGAGGGGATCGATATCCTTGTGATCCGCGAGCTCACCGGCGGGATCTACTTCGGCAAGCCGAAGGGGATCGAAAAGCTGCCGAATGGCGACGAACGTGGAGTGAATACGGAAGTGTATACGACCGAAGAAGTCAGGCGAATCGCCAAGGTCGCGTTCGAGACGGCGCGGAAACGTCGCAAGAAGGTCACCTCGGTTGATAAAGCGAATGTTTTGGAATCGTCCGAGCTATGGCGCAAGGTGGTGATCGATGTCCACGCGTCCTATCCGGACGTTGAACTGGGGCATATCTACGTGGATAACGCAGCCATGCAACTGGTGCGGAACCCGCGACAATTCGATGTCCTTCTCTGCAACAATATGTTCGGAGACATTTTGAGCGATGAAGCGGCGATGCTGACCGGTTCGATCGGGATGTTGCCCTCGGCGAGCATTGGGGCCAAGGTCGGTCTCTTTGAGCCGATTCATGGGAGCGCTCCGGACATTGCAGGGAAAAATATCGCGAATCCCATCGCCACGATCTCATCCGTAGCCATGATGCTGTCGTATGCCTTTCAACTCGATAAAGAAGCGGAGGCGATCGAACAGGCCATCGTCAAAACACTCGACCTTGGCTATCGGACCAAAGATATTCAGAGTCCCGGAGCGAAGATCGTCGGGACTGTGGAGATGGGGGAGGCTATTGTCAGAAACTTGAATTAGCAGGATGTTTAAAATGTCCGCCAGCTTTGTTCTCGCGTCGCTGGACGGCCTTTTTGAACATCCTGCGGACAAATAGTTTTTCAGCAGCTTGTTAATCATCGGCTCAGAATTATGGCAGCCATTCTTTCCACATGGATGATCAGAACAGTTGCCGGCAACGGAGAATCTGGTTCTACGGGAGACGGCGGACCTTCACGGCAGGCCCGTTTGAACGAGCCGAAGGGCGTGACGATCGATGGCCATGGCTATGTCTACGTAGCCGATTCGGAAAACCATGTCGTTCGCAAAGTCGATCGTGCGACCGGTATTATTACAACGGTCGCCGGAATGTTCGGCGAGGACCACATGCATGTGGCCGTGCAACGGGACACACCTGTCCAGCCCACGGATGACGACCCTTTAGCCGATAATGCCGGTGAAACCAGTTCGACCAAATTCACTCAACAAGCTGATGTGAGCGGAACCGTCCGGTATTGGACGAACCACGCAGGCACATCTTCCAAACGGTACGGCGGAGACGGCGGGCCGGCGGTGAGTGCGCAGCTCAATTTCCCGACGGCCGTCGCGGTGGATCGGGAAGGGAATCTCTATATTGCCGATACCATGAATCATCGCGTGCGGATGGTCGATGCCGTAACTGGTGTGATCTCGACCTTAGCTGGAACTGGTCAGGCCCGATTTTCTGGTGATGGTGGCCCTGCCGACCAGGCGACACTCAATGAACCGGCAGCGCTGGCCGTCGACGACGGAGGCCGACTCTATATTGCCGATCAAAGCAATCATCGTGTCAGGATGATCACTCTCAAGACCGGTGTGATCCAGACGATCGCTGGAACTGGGATTGCCACGTACGACGGAGATGGGAAGCCCGCCATTGATACGGGCCTTGCCGGTCCGAGCGGCTTGGCTCTCGTGGCTGGGCGACTCTATATTGCCGATACTTTCAATGGCCGAGTCCGATGCCTCGATCTCTCGTCGGGATTGATGACCACGGTGGCCGGCGACGGCGGAGTCTATCGGTATACGTCGCCGTCGGAGGCGCCGTCAGCCAGCCTTTCACGCCCGACAGGAATTACCGTCGACCATGAGGGGCGGCTCTTTCTGACCGATTCAGACAATCACCTTATTCGACAGTGGGATTGGGAATCCGGGGTGGCATTCTGTGTGGCGGGACAAGGCCTGCCGTCCTATTCCGGCGATGGTGGGATCGCACGAGAAGCAAGTTTGTGTTACCCATTCGGTATCGTTGCGGATCGCGACGGAACGTTGCTGGTGGCCGACACCTTTAATCATCGTATTCGCGTATTAGTATTGGAGTGAGCGCTTCATGTTGAAAAAGAAACCAGGGTACACGGTGGCGGTTCTCGGTGCGACCGGAGCGGTTGGGCAAGAAACGCTGGAGATTTTAGAGGAGCGGAAATTCCCCCTCGCCGGTCTCCGGCTCTTTGCGTCCAAACGGTCAGCCGGCGAAGTGATGACCTGCCAGGACAAGGAATGGACGATTGAGGAGTTGACGGAATCGTCTTCTTTTGCCGGAGTCGATATTGCGTTTATCTCGGCTACGGATGCCATCAGCAAAGAGTATGGCCAGCGACTGGGCGCGGCTGGAATCGTCGTCATCGACGATAGCGCCGTATTCCGCATGGATGAGCAGGTGCCCTTGGTGGTCCCCGAAGTGAATGCTGCTGCATTAGGCATGATGCCTCGAGGAATCGTGTCGATCCCAAACTGTACGACCACTCCGTTGGTGATGGCGCTCAAGCCCCTTCATGACGCGGTGGGAGTGAAGCGTGTGGTGGTCACGACGTTTCAGTCCGTTTCAGGGACGGGTACGGCAGCGATGGATGAACTCATGGAGCAAACGAAAGATCTCCTAGCGTTCCAGGACATCAAAACGGAAGTCTATCCCTACCAGATCGCCTTCAATCTGTTGCCCCACATCGGTTCGTTTAACGAGGGGGGGGATTGTTCGGAGGAGGTGAAGATTGCGAAGGAAACTCGAAAGATCCTTAATGCACCGGGTCTTCGGGTCACCGCCACGACGGTACGGGTTCCCGTGCTGCGCTGCCATTCCGAAGCGATCAATGTGGAGTTGGAGCGTCCCTTGACGGCAAACGAAGCGCGTGCTGCGCTTGCGGCTATGCCGGGCGTAATCGTCTATGACGATCCGGTCAAAAAACTGTATCCCATGCCGCTTGATGCGACAGGGAAAGATGAGGTCTATATCGGTCGCGTGCGGGAGGATGAATCAATCACGAACGGCCTCAATCTGTGGGTCGTCTCCGACAATCTTCGCAAAGGAGCGGCGCTGAATGCCATTCAGATCGCAGAATGTCTGGTAGGACGCTGATACAAGTCCGTCAGCTACGTTCTCGTGTCGTGGTTCAGAGGCTCAACATACGGCTCAATGGATGCCTCGTCTCTTTGCGCGCTGCGGCCTTGCTGCCGGATTGTTTGAACGTCCTGCGGGTGTGGTCGAGCTAAATCGGGATGAATGTCGATGGCGGAATGGACGACCCTTGGCAAAGTCTTCATTGGACTCGGGCTGGGAATCGTTGTGCTCGGGGTTCTGTTGCTCGTTGCGGATCGGATTCCTGGCTTCGGGAACGCCTTCAGTTGGTTCGGTAAGCTCCCTGGTGACATTTCTCTCAAACGTGACAACATCAGCTTCTATTTTCCCATTGCGACAAGTATTGTTCTCAGCATCTTTCTGAGTCTGCTATTCTATCTTATAGGATGGCTCTTTCGCCGATGATAGCCGCACGGCTTTGGGCCGGCGCAGCGGGGTTGGGGGTCTGCCTTGGCATCATCATGATGCCGGAGGCGGGGGTGGCGCAATCGATTCGCGTGCTGTTAGCGCCGGATGTTCAGCAGCTGGAAGTGCAGAGCGATCAGACTATTTGGGTAACGGATGAACATGATGAAGCATGGTCATATCGGCCGGTTCTGCGGATTAGGGTGCGTGGCCGTGCGTTGATCCTCAATGGAAAAGCGGTGGCGAGCGATCAGCTGACGTTACGGGCAGGGAACCACGACCTCAAGCTCTGGCTGAATGGGAATGGCAGGAGGACCGCGCTTCATGCAAGTGATGATAAAGGTGGCCTGCAAATCAGTGGGGTGATCCAGCTCCTTCGGCGAGGGAAGGGACTGCTCCTCGTCAATCATGTCGATCTGGAGGAGTATGTCAAAGGGGTGGTGCCGGCGGAGGTCAATCCTGCCTGGCATCCTGAGATGTTGAAGGTTCAGGCCGTCGCTGCCAGGACCTATGCGCTGTATCACCATATGCTCAGTGTTGCACGGGACTACGATGTTGTTGCCAGCATTCAAGACCAGGTCTATCGTGGCCGTCAGGGCATCGATGAACGGGTGATACAGGCAGTGGAATCGACAAGAGGCTTAGTGGTGACGCACCAAGGTGCTCCGATCTATGCGGCATTCTCGTCGACCGCTGCCGGGATCACGGAAGACGCCATGGTCGTATGGTCGAAGGATCTTCCGTACTTAAAGGGGGGGGTGGAATGCCCGTTCGATCTTGAGTCTCCGTATTATCAGTGGAAGGCCTCCGTCAAGCTCGATACTTTGGAGAAGAGTTTGCGGCAACAAGGATTTGCGGTGGGAGCCATCTCGGCCATCACACCGCTTACCTATAGCCGTGCTGGGCGAGTGGCGACAATACGGATTACGCACTCGAGCGGGGAGTTGACGCTACGGGGCGAAGACCTGCGCAAAGCGCTGGGCTATACGTTGGTGCCCAGTACGCAATTTGCAGTAGAGTCGGTCGGGCAGGACGTCGTCTTTTCCGGCTACGGAGCCGGTCATGCGGTTGGTCTTTGCCAGTGGGGCGCAAAAGAGTTGGCGGAGTTGGGTTATTCCTTTTCGAGCATTCTTCGTTATTACTATCCTGGGACAGAGCTTCAGGATGCGTCATTGACGCAAGCACCTCCTGTGCTTCCGACCCCTTCGGCTCCTCCTTCCTAGCCCACATTATTCATGAGTGCTTCTACTGCAACCGCCGATACGCCGCTGCGATCACCCTGGCGGCCAGCTTCGCGCGGCCAGTGGGCAGGCTCGTCCTTCGTAGCCTCGACATACTGTTTCAAGTATGCCTCGGCCACCTCAGGCCTCCGCATGCCCGTCTCGCTTGGCGTCTTAGCGGTTTCGTCACGAACCATCATGAATAATGTGGGCTAATGCAACTCTCCGAGTTCGACTTTCCGTTCGATCCGTCCCTGGTCGCGTCACAGCCCGTTATCCCGCGTGACCGCGCGCGACTGTTGGTCTTGGATCGAGGAACCCAACAACTGTCCCATCGCCAGGTGACCGATCTTCTTGAATTGTTGGGGCCTGGTGATCTTCTCGTCATCAACGACACAAAGGTGATGGCCGCGCGGGTGCCGGGAATCAAGAAACCAACTGGAACGCCGGTCGAGGTGCTGTTCGTGAAGGACCTCGGTCAGGGTCGATGGGAAATTATGGTCAAAGGGTCCTTCCGCATCGGCCAGGTGATCGAGTTCGATCAACAGTCCAAGGCGACCATCGTGAAGCGCGATGCGGCAGGCACTGAGGTGGTGGTGGACAGTCCTGAGCCGATCACGCAATTATTTGAAGCACGAGGCGCTATGCCGCTCCCGCCATACATGAAGCGCGCACCGATGCGGGAAGATCATCACTGGTATCAGACGGTCTTTGCCAAACATGCCGGAGCGATTGCGGCCCCGACGGCGGGGCTTCACTTTACTGAGGGCCTGCTTCGACGATTGCGCGAAGCAACGATCAACGTGGCTACGGTGACGCTCCATGTCGGCCCCGGCACGTTCAAGCCGGTGACGACGGAGCGGATAGAAGATCATCGGATGGGGGGAGAATCGTTCACCATCAACGAAGAGACTGCGAGAGCGATTCAGGAGGCCAAGCGGGCTGGTCGTCGAGTCGTGGCCGTGGGTACCACGGTCGTTCGTACGCTGGAAACTGTGGCGCAAGAGAGAGGGGAGGTCGTTCCGATGTCCGGCGAGAGCCGACTCTTTGTGACCCCTGGATTTCAGTTTCAGGTCGTCGATGCCCTCATGACGAACTTCCACCTCCCACGGACCACCTTGTTGATGTTGGTCTCGGCCTTCGCCGGCATCGAGCCGATCCGCAGGGCCTATGAAGAAGCGGTCAAAGAGCGCTATCGCTTTTACAGCTACGGCGATGCCATGCTGATCCTGTAGATTCCCAACTCTTCAGTAACTTACCATCTCTCTTCGTCTGTCCATGTCAAAGAATGTCTTGCTCGGATAGGGGTGAAAACGGATCATGAAAAAACTTGCAAGTGTTCACAGGTGGTGAGCGAGTAAAACTGACGGTGCCTGGAAGCAGATCAAGCTCTCGAAACTGATAGTTGTTGGGGACAGCAATGCACGCCATTCTGACGCTCGCGCTCATGAGTATGAGCGTGCTGATCGCATCAGCAGCTGAGAGCCAGCCAACACAAAGTGCTTTTGAGCGAAAATTGCTTGCACCAGTCGTGATTAGAGCACTTTCTATTTAATCTTACATAAGAGAGGGGTATCCTGTCCTCGCCTATGAGGGGGGGCAGTCAGGGCGGCCTATTCACAAGATTTACGGGACCGTGTGCTGCGCGGGCTGGAGCGGGGCGAAGGAGCGACGTCCATTGCACGGTGGCTGGAGGTAAGCCTTCGCTGGGTGTATCGCGTCAAAGCTCGCTTCGCGCATAAGGGGGCGCGAGGTTCCGCGCAAGTGGGGGGATATCGTGTATCGCGGGTGGCAGACAAGGAATCACTCATTCGCGGCTGGATCAAAGAGCGCAAGGATCTCACGTTGAGTGAACGCTGCGAACGCCTGGAGGCCCAGGGTATCGGGATAAAAACGACTGCGCTGTGGCATCAGCTGGACAAGTGGGGGTTGACGTTTAAAAAAACCCTGCACGCCAGCGAGCAAGAGCGCGAGGACGTGGCGAAAGCACGCGCAGAGTGGAAAGAGGATCAGCCCGTGCTTGATGTTGCGAAGCTCGTCTTCATCGATGAAACCGGCGCCAGCACGAACATGACACGCCTG
>JABMDK010000013.1:31070-71536 GCA_015903995.1 Nitrospira sp. | reverse complement strand
AAAGCACGCGCAGAGTGGAAAGAGGATCAGCCCGTGCTTGATGTTGCGAAGCTCGTCTTCATCGATGAAACCGGCGCCAGCACGAACATGACACGCCTGCGCGGGCGTTCGCCCAAAGGTGAACGCTGTGTTGCTGCTGTGCCGCACGGACACTGGAAGACAACCACCGTCACGGCTGCATTGCGGGTCGACGAAGTCACCGCACCGATGGTGATCGATGGTCCGATGGATCGGGATGCGTTTCTCGTCTATGTATCCGATTTTCTATGCCCGACATTGAAGCCGGGCGACATCGTGATCGCGGACAATCTCAGCAGTCACAAAGCCACCGGTATCCGGGAGGCTATCGCGGCAAAAGGTGCAGAACTTCGCTATCTTCCGCCATATTCCCCCGATCTCAACCCCATCGAAAAGCTGTTCTCCAAACTGAAGGCACGGCAAAAGCGGCTCACCGAACGATGGATGCACTCTGGAACGAAATCGGACAACTTCTCAATACCTTCTCCAAAACAGAATGCTCAAACTACTTTAAAGCCGCTGGATACAATGCGTAACTAAATAGAAACTGCTCTAGCACATTTGGGATTGATCCTGAAAAGGAGAAGGCTCTGAGTTTTAAACGGAGAGAGGAGTTGCTGATTGCTCGACTGACAGTAATGTTTTTTAAAATGACTGAATCCCGCTCCCCTACTTGCTAAGCTGATTGTGCCAGAGACATCTGTACAACTTGCGGCAGTTACGAATTTCACAATAGGTCCTGCTAATGACATCGAGTTGAGCTATTTCGTAGTTCTCTTTGCGGAAGGAAATATTGTCGTGAATGAAGACAAAGCTTTGTTGCGACGAAGTGCCGAAAATGGTTGATCGTCCGCATCGGAGGAATTGAGTAAGCGCAGAAGGAAAAGGGGGAGGCAGAACAACCAACAAAGTATGATGTTCGGTTCGCGTGCTCGTGATGAGTTTGTTGACTCTTATGGTGATTGGCTGAAACGTGACCCCCTGCCGCTGTGATCCCGTCCTGGCTCCATTCTGTCTTCTTCATCCCGTCCGCTGTTTGTGCTGATAGAGATCCCGTGCTACACTGATCCTGTGTAAAGATAGGAGGGGTGGCGGCATGGCGAATTTAACTGTTGTGATCGAGAGTGATACGTTGAAGCGAGCCCGTATGCGGGCGCTCGAAGAAGGGACGTCTGTGAACGCGGTCGTGCGGGACTATCTAGCTGATTATGCCGGGATGAAGGCCAAAAAAGATGAGGCGATCAATGACTTGTTGAGGTTGTCTCGGCGTGCCACAACAAAGCGGGGGAATCGCCGATGGGTCCGTGAGGATCTCCACCAGCGATGAAGGAGCGCCTCTTCCTTGATACGAATGTGCTGGTGTATCTGTTTGATGCCGATGATCTCCCCAAACAACGCCGTGCACAAGAACTCTTGTCGGACCGAGAACTACGGGCACAGCTCATTCTGAGCACACAGGTGCTGCAAGAGTTCTATGTGGCAGTGACCAGGAAGCTAGCGATACCACTTGATCCGGACACGGCTTGTAAGGCCGTCCAAGATCTGGCAGCATTCCCAGTCGTTCAGGTTGATACTCCTCTGATCTTGCTGGCCATTCGTCGTAGCGACAAGGCAAAGATTTCCTTTTGGGATTCGTTGATTGTGGAGTCGGCGCTGGTTGCTGGGGCGACGGTTCTCTACTCGGAGGATTTTCAGAACGGGGCCGTCTTTGGAAAGCTGCGAGTTATGAACCCATTTAGAGCAGGCACCTGAGTGAAATGGTATTGAAACAAGGAAATCCTCCGGCTTCTCATTGGGACTTAGAGTAACTCCCTCCGGATAGTGATAGGGAGCTTCGCCTTCATCGACTGCTGAAATGAGACCAGGGCTCGTTGCTGTTTCTGCAACAGCATGTCATCCAGCACCCGCTGTTTGGACTCTGCTGCCTTAGCCGGATCGGAATCTTGGGGTCTGGTCATCAGGGATTGACCTTCGGCAATCTCCGCCGGCGTGAGGGCGACGGAATCGCGCACGATCATTCGGGCCTTGTTCGCCAACACTTCTTGGTGCTGAATCGACTCAAATGAGGCTGGGGTGAGATGGTTCGCGGCAAGGATGCGCTTGTAGAGTTCTGGATCGAAGGCGCCGTTTTTCTGAAAGACCGGCGTTTGCATGATCAGCTCACGCAAATCGGCATCGGAAACCCGCACGCCCATTTCCTCAGCGGCGATGATCCAAACGCGACTATCAACCAGTTGTCCGACGACGAATTCTTTGAACTCTTCCTCTTTGAAATCGGTCTTGACGTTTTCTTTGTAGATGCGGTGCATGTTTTCGTAGGTGCGCTTAAATTCATCGAGTGAAACCGATTGGTCCCCGATTTTGGCCACAGGTCCGCCGGCTTGTTCACCGAATCCCCACCACCCCATCGTAATCACGAACGCAACTGCCAAGAGCCCCATGATGGACTTAAGAAGCCAGGGATAGTTGTGAGCGGCATCTCGCATTGTCTTGATCATCTGAATCCTCTTCCTTTTGTGAGGCCAACAGTGTACTTATGGGTGGAGCGGAAGGCAAGAGCCGTTTCCAGCGCAGATGTTCGGCAGAGGAGTCTCACAGCTGGTTTCGGAGGTGGACGGGACGATCCCCTCCTTTCCGGGAAAGTCCTGAGAAGGACTCAGGAAGGCGCCGAAACCAATACGCTAAAAAAGATTGTACTTTGTTTGTGCAAGTTGCTGGATTTTGTTATACTTTGCCACTAATTAGAAGGAGATCCCTTGGCAGGGGATGGGCTAACCTCGACGACGCTACAGGCAAGAGTCTATCCGAAGGCCCATGTCCTGAATCGGTTCATTGCGAAGTTAATCGATCTGTTCATTGTCGTCGCTGCCGGCGAAATTGCTCCTCCGGTCGGTTTTCTTTCCGGCTTGGTCTACATTTTGATTGCCGATGGGTTTGCGGGTGGAAAAAGTATCGGCAAGCGGCTGGTTGGCTTGCAAACCATGCGATTGGATGGTCCGGATGCGACTGGATTCCGAGAGTCGATCATCCGGAATCTTCCGCTGGGCGGCGCACAGATCGCGTATGCAGTTCCGTACATTGGCTGGCTCGTCGCGCTTGCCATTTTAGCATTTGAAAGTTTTTTGATCATTGGGAATGAGCAGGGTCGTCGGCTTGGCGATGAAGTCGCAAGGACTCACGTGTTAGACGCCGGTCAACTGTCGGTCCCGGATTAGAGTAAGTCGTACACGAAGGACACAGGCTGGGCGCTGGATCGCCCGGCCAAGATGAAGGGAGAGACGCCGTGGGGTTCCCGGGAAACATGTTTGGGTGGTTCTCCGACGACTTGGCGATTGATTTGGGCACCGCCACCACGCTTGTGTATGTCCATGGCAAGGGGATTGTCCTCAATGAGCCTTCCGTGGTCGCAGTTGAAAAGAAAAGCGAGAAAGTGCTGGCTGTCGGCGCCGATGCGAAGAAAATGCTCGGCCGCACGCCTGGAAATATCGTCGCCGTTCGGCCGATGAAGGAAGGGGTGATCGCCGACTTCGAGATGGCCGAGCAAATGTTGAAACATTTTATCCGCAAGGCCCACAATCGCAGCGCGTTTGTGCGGCCGCGTATCATCATCGGTGTGCCCTCCCGTATCACGCAGGTGGAGCAGCGGGCAGTGCGTGACTCCGCGGAATTGGCCGGGGCCCGGGAAGTGTATCTGATCGAAGAGCCCGTGGCTGCTGCGATCGGGTCGGGATTGCCCATCACAGAGCCGTCCGGCAACATGGTCGTCGATGTGGGAGGCGGGACGACGGACATTGCGGTCATTTCGCTGGGCGGGATCGTGTACAGCGAATCCGTCAAGGTCGCCGGCGATCGGATGGACGAAGCGATCATGAATTACATCAAGAAGAAGTACAATCTGCTCATTGGCGAGCATATGGCGGAGCGGATCAAGTTTGAAATCGGGTCCGCCTACCCGTTCGAGGAGCGGAAGACCATGATGATCAAGGGGCGGGATTTGATTTCCGGCATTCCGCGCACGTTGGTCATCGATGACGCTGAGATTCGTGAAGCATTGCAAGAACCCATTGGAACGATCGTGAATGCGATCAAGATTGCGTTGGAAAACACCCCGCCCGAGCTGGCCGGAGATATTATCGATCGCGGGATTGTGTTGACCGGAGGCGGGTCGCTCCTGAAGGGGATGGACACCCGGTTCCGCGAAGAAACGAATTTGCCGATTATTACAGTAGACGATCCGCTGACGTCCGTGGTGCTTGGGGTCGGCAAGATTCTCGACGAACTGGATCTTCTCCGGAAAGTATCGGTCATGTCGCAAGCGAACAACCTCCGGTAAGGTCCCATCCCTCATGCGGATGGTCAATTTACGCCTATCGTACAGCGCTCGGCGTGTCGCTCTCGTGCTCGCCGTCATTCTCGTGCTTGGCTTCCTCCTCCTTCCCGGCCAACTCCAAAGTGTCTTGCAACCGATAAGCAGCCCCTTCGGATGGATTATCAGCTGGCCGCTTCAGGTCGTGGCTGGGATCCATGATCGGATCGCCGATGTCTGGGGGCGGTACGTGGCCCTCCAAGGGGTTGAGGAAGAAAATCAGCAGTTGAAGCGAGAGCTGGATCTTCTCAAGGAACAAAACGGGCAGCTGCGAGAGGCCGCAGTGGCGACGGAGCGGTTGTCCGCGCTGTTGGAGTTTAAGAAACAAGCCCTTCCCACATCCGTGGCCGCCCAAGTGATCGGGCGCGATACCGGTAACTGGTATAAGACAATCATTCTGAACAAGGGGACGTCCGACGGGATTCAAACGGACCAGGGAGTGATTACCCCGGCCGGTGTGGTCGGTCGCATCGTCAAGACCACGGCCTCCACCGCTGTTGTTCTGCTGGTGACCGATCCCAATAATGCGATTGCCGGACTCATCCAACGCACGAGAGACGAGGGAATCGTCGAAGGGACGACGCAGGGACAGGCTCGACTCAAGTACATTCCGCTGTTGTCCAATGCACGGCCCGGCGATCATGTCGTCACGTCAGGCCTGGTCGGAGGATTCCCCCGCGGGATACCGATCGGCACGATCATACGAATCGATAAAGAAGAGGAAGCACTGTTCCAATCCGCCGAAATTTCTCCGGAGGTGGATCCCAATCGGGTCGAGGATGTGTTGGTCATTCGGCCCTCCTTGACTCTGACCGAAGGGGAGAGGCTTGGAGCTCCAAGGCCAAAGCCATGAAAGCGCTCATCTATTTTGCCGTAATCGTTGGTCTTGTGCCGATTCAGTCCGTTCTCCTCCCGCACTTCAGTGTGTGGGGGGTGAGGCCGGATCTCGGTTTTGTGGCGGTGTGCTTGATCGGTCTGTTAGCGGGAGAGCTTGACGGCCTGTTGGTCGGGCTCGCACTCGGATGGGCGATGAGTCTGTTTTCTGCGCAGGACTTGATTTCGGGTGCTGTCATGAAGGGAGCCGCCGGGTATATCGCTGGTCTTGCAGGCCGGCAGGTGGTCTATCTGAGTCCCGTCGTGCTCGTCATAGGGTTGCTCGTCGTCTCGTGTGTGGTGGGGCTGATCACGCCATTGGCCATGCAGCTCAGCGCTCAGCAAGATCTGTGGTGGGCGGTCTGGACGGTGGTACTGCCGCAAGCCTGTCTTGATGCGGTGCTTGGCGGAGCGATCTATTGGCTCATGTGGAGTCGTTTGAATATTGAGCAGTTGATGTCCGAGTCTCGCATGTAGGCATTCAGGATGGCGACGGTGCATTATCCGGAAACAGAATTCGGGGATCTCCATCGACGGCTCTTCATTCTTCGTGTGGGGCTCTTGCTGGTGGTGGCGCTGCTCGGCCTTCGCCTTTGGCACCTTCAAATTCGCGAAGGGCCGTACTATCGAGATTTGTCGGAAAACAATCGCACCAGACTGGTGCTGCTCGAACCGGCACGTGGCCTGATCTATGACCGGCACGGTGTCCTCTTGGCGAATAACGTCCCGAGCTTCAGCCTCTATGTCACGCTGGAAGACGTGAAGGATCGCGAATCCTTGATCCAGAAGCTGACCGATTTGCTCGGCCTCGATCCGACTCTCGTTCGAAAAAAAATGACCGCCAAAGGCAGCAAGCTGCTGCCGCGCAAGATCAAAGACCGCATGACCTTGCGTGATGCCACGCTGGTGGAATCCCACCGTCTCGACATGCCTGGGGTCATGATTCAGGTCGAGTCGCAGCGTAACTATCCGGGCGGCGTGACGGCGGCTCATCTCCTGGGTTATGTCGGAGAAATTTCGGCGGATCAATTGGAGAAGCCGGAGTTTATCGATCTTCACCAAGGCAGCATCGTGGGGCAATATGGTGTCGAGAAGTCCTATGATCGACACATGCGGGGAATGGCCGGACAAAAGAACGTCGAGGTCGATGCGCTCGGCCACGAGAAGAAAGCGGTGGTGGTCGAGCGGCCGCAAGCGGGGAACGACCTCTATCTCACCATCGACGTGCGGCTCCAGAAGGTCGCCGAGGATCTGTTGGGCGGAGAATACGGCGCCATCGTCGCACTGGATCCGAACAGCGGTGATATTCTGGCGATGGCCAGCCGTCCCGGCTTCGACCCAAACGTGCTCTCACGGGAACTGACCGCCAAGCAATGGGTGGAAATCGTGCAGGACGAAGGACGTCCGTTGAACAATCGAGCCTCCCAGGGGCAGTACCCTCCGGGTTCCACCTTCAAGATTCCCATGGCCGTTGCTGCGTTGGAGACGAAAACCATGTCGCCTTCCAGCACCGTGTTTTGTAATGGGGGATATCAGTTCGGCAAGCGGGTGTATCATGACTGGAAGGCCAGCGGGCATGGTTACGTCGATCTGCACAACGCGTTGGTTCATTCCTGTGACGTCTACTTTTATACGATCGGTCAACGGATGGGGATCGATGTGATAGCCGAGTTTGGAAGGGATTTCGGGCTTGGAAAGGCTACCGGAGTGGAATTGCCGTCGGAGCGATCCGGCATCATGCCGTCGACCGCCTGGAAGCAAAAAGCCAAGAATGAGCAATGGTTGCCTGGCGAAACTATTTCAGCCGCTATCGGGCAGGGGTATGTGACCGTGACGCCGTTGCAGATGGCGAGTCTCGTCGGTACGGTCGCGAACAACGGCGTCAGCTACCGCCCTCGTCTGGTACAGGCGGTCATGGATCGAACGTCGGGGAATCTTCAAGAGTTGCCGGCCGTTCCGCGTGGGAAAATCAATGCGAAACCGGAAACCTTCCGCATCATCAAGGAGGCCCTTGCCGATGTCGTTACAAAGGGGACGGCAACGAGGGCGAAATCCTCCATGGTGACGATCGGAGGGAAGACCGGCACGGCGCAGGTGGCGGCGCTCCGGACCGGACCGGAAGAAAGTATCCCGAAAAAGTTCAGAGATCATGCGTGGTTCGTCGCCTTTGCCCCGGTGGAATCACCGAAGATTGCGGTCGCCGTGCTCGCTGAGCATATGGGGCATGGTGGGGCCGCCGCCGCTCCCCTTGCGAAGGAAGTGATTGAAACGTATATGAAGCTCGCCCCTCAGGTGCCGGCCGTCACATCAGATCTCTCCAGCGCGAATGGGCCGGAGCGGTCCGCGAAAGACTCATGATCGATCGATTGACCGAACATCGAGGACTCGACAGTTTCGACATCCGCTACGTCGGCTTAATCCTGGCTATTCTGGGGATCGGCGTGTTGTCCATTTACAGTGTCACGCAGGGGCAACAGAGCGGGAGAGCGCCGTATTATCTCAAACAGTTGATCTGGATCGGCCTCGGTGCGATGGCCTTTCTTGTCATGTGGGCATCGGACTACCACCATCTTGCGCGGTTTGCCTATCCTGCCTACGGCTTTATCTTGCTGATGCTGGTGTTTGTCTTATTCGAAGGGCGAACGAGCAAGGGCGCGCAACGGTGGATCGCCCTGGGCCCATTCAGTTTTCAACCGTCTGAGTTCGCCAAGCTCATCCTCGTCTTGGTGCTGGCTCATTATTATTCGAAGGCTCCTCGTGTGGGATGGTTGCAGCGGGTCATCGTTCCGGGGTTGTTGGTGTTGCCCGGCCTCCTCCTGATCTTGAAACAACCCGATCTGGGGAGTGGGCTGAGCTTTGTCGCGGTGTATGCCGCGATGCTGCTTATGGTGGGCGTTCGTTCTCAAGCCTTAGGGTTTATCTTATTGTTCTCGATCATGTTGTTCCCGTTTGCCTGGGAGGGCGTGTGGGGGTCCTTGCATGATTACCAGCGACAGCGCATTATGGCGTTTGTCGATTCCGATTACGACCTGGGCGGGAAGGGCTACCATGCCCTGCAATCGAAAATCGCGATCGGGTCCGGGGAACTGCTGGGGAAGGGGCTCTACGGCGGTACCCAAAGTCAGCTGAAGTTTTTGCCGGAGGGCCATACCGATTTCGTATTCGCCGTCTTTGCGGAAGAATGGGGATTTCTCGGCGTGCTGGTACTGTTGACCTTGTTTGTGGCGCTGATTTGGCTCTCGCTGGAAATTGCGTCCAAGGCGAAGGATCAGCTTGGCGCGCTGCTTGCCGTAGGGATCGTGGCGATGTTGTGTTTCTGTGTCGTGGTCAATATCGGCATGACGGCGGGGATGTTTCCGATCGTCGGTATCCCCTTGCCTCTGGTGAGTTATGGCGGAAGCGCCACGATCATGACCATGGCGGCATTAGGCTTGTTATTGAATGTGAAGCGGAAGCGGTTAAGCCTGTTTTATTGAGCGATGACCGAACAAGCGGAACGCTCGGGTTCCGTCATTCGGAGAAGATACAATTTGAAGGCCGGGAGAGCCGGTGTGGAGAGTGAGTGGCGGACCTGGGCCCTGGCCCGCGTCCAGCACTCTCTGCCGGGTCCTGTGGCATGCAGACCAAAGGAGTCATTATGGGAAGCGAAATTGCAATTACCGTGGCACGGGAAGAAACCCGCGTAGCCGTGCTGGATAGCGGAGTCGTCACCGATTTGTTCGGTGACCGTGCGAAGCATAAGGATTTTGTCGGAAACATTTATAAGGGAAAAGTGGCCAAAGTCTTGCCGGGGATGCAAGCCGCGTTTGTGGATATTGGCCTGGACAAAGCGGCGTTTATGCATGTCTCAGATCTGCTGGTGGATGCCGAGCCGGGCGACGTGTTGGTCGAAGCCGAGGAAGACGATAAAGACTCGGATATGTTGCGGCCCAAGCGCCAGAGCGCGAAGCCGATCGAACAGTTGCTCAGCGAAGGGCAGGAAGTGATGGTCCAGATTTCAAAGGGCCCGATCGGCACCAAGGGGTCGCGTGTGACGACGTACGTCTCGCTTCCAGGGCGCTACCTTGTCTTCATGCCGAATGTCGAACATATCGGCGTGTCTCGGCGAATTCCGCGGGATGAAGAACGAGCGAGGCTTAAAGAAATTATGCGCCGGGTGAGGCGCTCCGGCTTCGGCTATATCGTGCGGACGGTCAGTGAAGGTGTTAAGGAAGATGAGTTGAAATCCGACGTCGACTTTCTGCACGTCCTCTGGCAGGACATTTTGACGAAGCGGGAACAATTGCCCGCTCCCGCCTTGCTGCATTCTGATTTAAGTTTGAGCTTCCGTGTCGTGAGAGACTTGTTCGGGAAGAAGGTGGATCGATTGTGGATCGATTCACGAGCGGAATACGAAGCCCTTCGTGGCTTCGTGCAGCGATTTTCCCCTGAACAGACCGCGCGGATCCACTTCTACGAGAAGGATGAGCCCTTGTTCGAGCATCTTGGGGTGGAGCAAGAAATTGTCCGCGCCATGAGCCGGAAAGTCTGGCTCAAGTCGGGAGGGTATCTTGTGATCGATCATACCGAAGCGATGACGGTGATCGACGTCAATACGGGACGCTTCGTGGGGAAACGGGATCAAGAAGAGACGATCCTCCGCAACAATCTTGAGGCGGCCAAAGAAGTCGCCTATCAATTGAAGTTGCGGGGAATCGGCGGCATCATCATCGTCGACTTCATCGATATGGAGCGGGAGAAGAATCGGGATAAAGTCTATCATGCGTTGGTGGACGCCATGGCATCGGACAAGGCCAGAACGAGGATTTCCAGGATTTCCGACCTCGGTTTGATCGAGATCTCCCGTGAACGGGTACGAGAAGATCTCCTACGCTCGCTGTCGGAGCCGTGTCGCTACTGCGAGGGGCGTGGATATACGAAGTCTCCGACGACCGTGGCGTATGAAATTTTCCGTGAGATCCGACGGATTGAACCGTCGGCCGATCAGCAACGGATTATCGTGGGAGCCCATCCCACCGTGGCGGAATTGCTGCAAGACGAAGAACGATACGGCGTGGAAGTATTGGAGCGGGACTGTTCCGCGAAAATTATCGTGACACCGGACAGCCAATTGCATCTTGAACAATACGATCTGGTCGTGCTCTAGCCGAGCGCCGTCACCGTCACCGCTCTGTGCCGTGGCAATGTGCTGCCTGCCGGGCCACCCAGCCGTTGAAGCGAACTCCCTGCCGATGCTCAAGATCGATCATGGATGATGCATCATTGACGTCCTGGCTCACGCTCCAAGCGGTCGACGGTGTCGGCGATCGCACGCTTCTCAAGTTAATTCACGCGTTTGGAACGCCCGAAGCGGTGCTCAGCGCAACGGTGGCCGACTTGATCAGTGTCGGTTGCAGTCCGGAACTGGCTGAATCCGTGCGGCGGGGGCCTGAGGCGAGCATTCGGCGGCGGGTCGATGGCCAGGTGAAGACGGTTGAACGGCTCAAGATCCAAACCATCACCCTCTTCGATCGATCCTATCCGGCCCGACTCAAAGCCATTTCCGATCCGCCGCCGCTGTTATACGTGAGCGGAAGCGTATTGCCGAGAGACGAGGTTGCGGTGGCGATCGTAGGCGGACGAAGGTCGACGCCGTCCGGCAGACTCATCACCGAGGAGATTGCGAAGGACTTGGCTGGGTGGGGGGTGACGATCGTGAGCGGTCTCGCTCGCGGAATCGATGCTGCGGCGCACCGAGGTGCGCTGACGGGGAAGGGTCGCACGATTGCAGTCCTGGGGTGCGGTATCGATCGGACCTATCCACCAGAGCATCAGGCACTGCGGCGGAACATCGAATCGCATGGCGCCGTCATCTCAGAGCTGCCGATCGGAGCCGCTCCTCAAAGCCATCATTTTCCTCGAAGAAATCGAATCATCAGCGGACTGTCGTTGGGTGTGCTGGTCGGCGAAGCCGCGACCGACAGCGGTTCGTTGATCACCGCAAAACTGGCGTTAGAGCAAGGTCGAGACGTGTTCGCGGTGCCGGGTTCCGTCAAGGAAGAAGCGTGTCGCGGATCGAATCGTTTGATCAAAGAGGGGGCGAAACTGATCGAAGAGGCCCACGACATTCTCGATGAGATCCTTCCCCAAGTCGATGCCCGGCAGCGGGCCGGGCTGCAGCTCGACCATGCCGTGATGGAAGTGCCGGTGTCGTTAGGAAAGGAAGAGACCTTGGTGTACGACGCGCTGTCGTATGAAGCGCGTTCCATTGATGCGGTGATCGAGCGTACAGGGTTGAGCGTTGCGAAGGTGTCGGCGACATTGCTTTCGTTGGAATTGAACGGTCGGATTCGTCAACTGCCGGGACAGCAATACATCCGCCGGTAGCCCGCATCAAGACATCCGTCAACCGTCGATCAGGTGAGAATGAACAACGCGCCCGTGCAGGTGCGTCTCTCCACCCACGGCTCCTAACCTCCTGCTGATTGCTGCCGACTACCATTCTAGTTGCACGAAACTCCGATATTTGGTACGGATGATACAATTCTTGAGAGGCAGACGGAGTTGTCATGGCAAAAAATTTGATTATCGTTGAGTCGCCGACGAAGGCGAAGACGATTACGAAATATCTGGGCCGCGGCTATACCGTCATGGCGTCGGTAGGGCACATCAAGGATCTTCCGACCAGCAAGCTGGGCGTGGATCTTGAGAACGATTTCGAACCGCAGTACGTCACCATCAAAGGCAAGTCGAAAGTATTGGCCGAGATCAAGAAGAAGGCCGAGGAAGCCGACAAGGTCTTTCTGGCACCGGACCCCGATCGAGAAGGGGAGGCGATCGCCTGGCACCTTGAACAAGAGCTGCTCGGAAAATCCAAGAAGAAAAAGAAGGATGGGAAGATCTTCCGGGTCCTCTTCAACGAAATCACGGAATCAGCCATCAAACGTGCGCTCCAGTCGCCGGGCGAAATCGATATGAAGCTGGTGAATGCCCAGCAGGCCCGTCGTGTACTGGATCGCATCGTGGGGTATCAAGGCAGTCAGTTGCTCTGGAATAAGGTTCGGCGCGGGCTCAGCATGGGGCGGGTGCAGTCGGTGGCGATGCGGCTGATCTGTGAGCGTGAAGCGGAGCGGGACGCCTTCCGAACTGAAGAGTATTGGTCGATCACCGCGCTGCTGGCGGGAACCAATCCACCGCCGTTCGAAGCGAAGCTCAACAGTATCAACGGTGAAGAGGCCTCGATTGAAAACGCCGACCAAGCCGGTCGCATCGTCGGCGAGATCCAAGGGAAAGCCTTCGTCGTCCAATCGATCGAGCGTCGAGAGAAGAAACGGAACCCCGTCGCGCCCTTCATTACCAGCCGTCTGCAGCAGGAAGCTTCGCGGAAATTGCACTTTTCGCCGAAGAAAACGATGACACTGGCGCAGCAGCTCTACGAGGGGATCGAGATCGGTGCGGAAGGTGCGACCGGTCTCATCACCTACATGAGAACCGACTCGCCTCGCATTTCCAACGAGGCCATGACGGATGCGCGGGAGGTGATCCAGGCTCGATTCGGGACGCAATATCTCCCTGCGACGCCGAATGTCTACAAAACATCGAAAGCCGCCCAGGAAGCTCACGAAGCGATCAGGCCGACGTTGGCGGGACGCGATCCTGAATCCATTAGACAGTACTTGGATCACGATCAGTACAATCTCTATAAGTTGATCTGGAATCGGTTCATCGCCTCGCAGATGGTGCCGGCCGTCTTGGATGTCACTCGTATCGATTCGACACCGGTCGGCACCAAGGAGAAGTACGTGTTCCGTTCCACGGGAACGGTCGTGAAGTTCCCTGGTCATACGATCGTCTACATGGAGGGCGTCGACAAAGAAGCGCCCTCGCAGAAGCCGAAGGCCGACCAGGAGGCGGACGACGACGAGCGCCAGCTCCCGGCCTTGTCAGAAGGGGAGCGGTTGCGCTTAGTCGAACAGGATGGGCAGACGGTACCGGGAATGCTGTCGAAACAGCATTTCACACAACCGCCGCCACGCTATAACGAAGCGCTGTTGATCAAGGAGCTGGAAGAAAAAGGTATCGGCCGTCCATCGACCTATGCCGCCATTATTTCCACGATCCAGGACCGCAAGTATGTGGAGAAAACAGAAGGGCGATTGGTCCCGACGGAGACAGGGAAAACCGTCAACGATTTCTTGATGAAAGGCTTTCCCGAACTGATCAATGTCGACTTCACCTCCCAGCTCGAAGAACAGCTGGACGAAGTGGAAGAGGGGAGTAAGCCCTGGGTTACAGCGGTACGGGATTTCTACACGCCGTTCACCAGAGAAATGGAGCGAGCGAAGACGATCCCTGGTCCGAAAGACATCGTCGAACCGCCGACGAACATTCCGTGTGAGAAGTGCGGGCGGATGTTGGAAATCAAGTGGGGGCGGAACGGGAAATTCCTGGCCTGTCCCGCGTACAAAGATGATCCTCCCTGCAAGAACACACAGAACTTCGAAAAGCTGCCGGACGGCACGATCAAGATCGTCCCCAAGGAGGACATTACCACCGATCAGGTTTGTGACAAATGCAGCAGTCCGATGGTGGTGAAGACCGGACGTTTCGGGAAGTTCATTGCGTGCTCCGCTTATCCGCAGTGCAAGACGACCAAACCTCTGGCGCTCGGGGTCAAGTGTCCGCAGCCTGATTGCGGCGGTGATCTTGTGCAGAAA
Organism: Nitrospira sp.; assembly: GCA_015903995.1. Taxonomy (GTDB): domain Bacteria; phylum Nitrospirota; class Nitrospiria; order Nitrospirales; family Nitrospiraceae; genus Nitrospira_D. The sequence goes on along the minus strand of JABMDK010000013.1, from coordinate 57,583 downwards.
CGGACCAAGAAGGGGCGTTCATTCTTTGCCTGCAGCCACTATCCCAAGTGCGAATATGCGCTCTGGGATCGTCCGGTACCCAAAGTCTGTCCCACATGCCAGGCCCCGTTCCTCGTTGAAAAAATCAGTAAGCAAGACGGTCGGAGCGTCCAATGCCGTAACCAAGAGTGCGGCTATCGCGAAGCAGGGTGAGCGGGTCGCGTTCTTTCCGGTCAAGTCCATCGATCACGGCGATCAATCTTTGTGTGAATCTCGGATCGTGTAACGTCACGCTTCATCGTGCGCACATGTGTAGACTGCTCCATGCCTTGCTGTCTCGTTGAACCATCAATTATGTCCCTGCTCATGGCTGACTCATGAAGTGTATGAGCGGGGTGTATGCAGTGATGATGCTTTTGGGAGGCGTGGTCTGGGTATCACCAGCCGCAGCGGAAGATCCATCCTCGACCTTGATTGGAAGGCAGACCGTCGGCGTGGTGGTCGGCGGGATGTCGCCGATTCGCGTGATGGAGGGGCAGTCATCCAAGTTATATGGGGTGGCGGTGCACCCCTCGTGGCAGATCGCGCTGACGGATCCAATCGGCGAAGGGTGGTGGAGCGGCTCGGTCGCTCTGGGAGTTGAAGCGGCGTTTTTAGGGATTACGGAACCGGTCGGCGCCTATGGGATTGGCATCACGCCAAAACTGAGCTATACCCTCACCTCGTTCGGTTCGCTGCAGCCCTATCTTGAAGGTGGCGGCGGCCCAAGTTGGACAAATTTTGACGGCCGCATTCCCGAACAAGGGTCGGATTTCAACTTTCTGGTTTGGGGCGGTGCGGGTGCGACCTATGATCTGACTGTTGAACGCCGGAGTCCGTTTCAGCCACATCTCCAATGGCGGCATCGATAGCCCGAACGGCGGGGTCAATTACCTGCTGCCGTTTGCCGGGGTCTCTGCCAGGGTTTTTTAACAGTACTGGGATACAGTCTATCTGCACGGGATCCTTGTCAAGCGGCCGTTTTATATGGCGGGATCGCGTATCTACGGTCCAGGCATCGCAGACGACAAGGGCGGCAGCGCGCTCATCCTTCACACTCTTGCAGCGTTGAAGGCGATGGGTTTCCGAGAATTCGGGACGCTTACGGTGGTGATCAATGGCGATGAGGAAATCAACTCGCCGGCTTCGCGAACCTGCATTCAGCGATTGGCCGCCGAGCACGATGCGGTGTTGTCTTGCGAACCACCGTTGAGACGCGCTTCGAACAACGCCGGCCATCGCTGGAAGCGACCGACGCCTCGCGCACACTCGTCCGCACCGCGCAGTGGATCTACGGCGAGATTGGCCGTACGTTAAGGGTAGACGAGAGCGGCGTAGGAGGAGGAACCGATACCGTCTTTGTTGCTCTCTCCGGTAGACCGGCCGTCGCCGAAAGCTTCGGCTTGATCGGCAATGGCTTGGCGGTTTCAAGTTCCAAGTGCAACAGGTGAATGAAGGCGCACTTGCGCGTAGGCTTCCAAGGGTGTGGCAATGTCGAGACATTTTCTCGGGCGTGTATTCAGGCGATGGGCAATGGCGTTCAACTCCCGCTGCGTATACCCCGACAGGTCCGTGCCTTTGGGCAAATACTGGCGCAGCAGGCCGTTGGTGTTCTCGTTCGTGCCGCGTTGCCAGGGGCTGTATGGGTCGGCAAAGAACACCCGAATCCGAATCGAGAGCCGCTCGGCCAGGCGTTCATGCTCGGCCATCTCTTTTCCTCGATCGTAGGTCAGGGTTTTGCGCAGCGGCGCAGGCACCTGCCGGAGTTTTTTGATGAAGCCCGTGCGGGCACTCGTCGCATCCGTCCCCTCCATCCGTGCCAAGATGACTAGGCGAGTCGTCCGTTCCACCAGGGTCCCGACGGCCGAGCCATTTTGTGCCCCCTTGATCAGATCGCCTTCCCAGTGGCCCGGCACCGTGCGAGTGGTCACCTCGGCGGGACGCTCCACAATGGGAGTCATGTTGGGAATCTGGCCGCGGCGGTCGGTCCCGCGTGCTCGCGGCCGACGTGTCTTGCGCGCCTGACGCAGCGCCGCCAACAGCTCGCTCCGCAGGGCTCCACGGGGCAGCACGTAGAGCCCCGCATAGATGGTCTCGGTTGAGAGATGCTTGCTCATGTCATCAGGATACGCGCGTTGAAACCGCCCAGCAATCTGTTCGGGTGAGCAGCCCTGAGTCAGCTGTGTCTGAACATACTGCCACAGCCAGGGGTCCGCAAGTTTCCGCGGCCGCCGGGGCTGACCGGCTCGGGCGGCAGCTTGTGTCTGGGCTCGACATGTTGTCGTTCGGCATCATCATTCCGGTGTTGCCGAAACTCGTCGAGGAATTTCTCTCCGGCGACACGGCGCAGGCAGCGGTCCTCTATGGATTGATGGGAACAGCCTGGGCATTCATGCAGTTCTTCTGTTCGCCGATCCAGGGCGCGTTGTCCGATCGATTCGGCCGCCGTCCGGTCGTGCTGCTGTCCAATCTGGGCTTGGGCCTCGACTACATCGTAATGGCGATTGCGCCGAACGTCGCCTGGCTCGTTGTGGGCCGCGTCATTTCCGGCATGGCCTCCTCCAGCTTCAGCACCGCGGGCGCGTATATCGCCGACGTGACGCCTCCGGAGCAGCGCGCGGCGGCATTCGGCAAGATCGGCATGGTTTTCGGCTTGGGGTTCATCTTCGGTCCGGCCTTGGGTGGGTGGCTCGGCGCCATTGATCCTCGGCTGCCGTTCTGGGGCGCAGCGGTGCTCAGTCTCCTAAACGCCGGGTATGGATTTTTCGTGCTCCCCGAATCCCTGCCGTTTGACAAACGGACGTCCTTTTCCTGGAAGCGGGCCAACCCGATCGGCTCGCTCGTGTTGCTGCGATCCCATCGTGAGCTATTCGGCCTGGCGACCGTCGCATTCTTCGGCTATCTCGCCCATGCGGTGTTGCCGAGCGTCTCGGTCCTGTACATGGGGTATCGCTATGGATGGGGACCGGCCAGCGTTGGGCTGATGATGGCGGGTGTGGGCGTGGCTGCGATGATCGTACAGGGTGGATTGATCCGTCCGATCACCAGTCGGTTCGGTGAACGCAGGACAGTGGTGATCGGTCTACTCTGCGGAGCAATCGGTTTTTCCGTCTACGGCCTTGCGCCGGAGGGCTGGATCTTCTGCCTCGGCATTCCCGTGATGGCCTTCTGGGGACTCGCCGGTCCCGCAAATCAATCGCTCATGACGCGCCGCGTGAGCAGTGCGGAGCAGGGTCAGCTGCAGGGCGCCATCGCCAGCATCAACGGCGTCACCGGCCTGATCGGGCCGATGCTGTTCACACAGACCTTTGCCTACTTCATTCAGACCGACTCCTCTTTCAATCCTCAGCACTCGAGTTCCAGCACGTCCGTAGAGTTTCCCGGCGCGCCGTTTATCCTGGCCTCGTTCATGCTTCTCAGCGCTGCTGGGATTGCGTGGCGGACGACGAGGCGATCATGAGCATGCTCCAGCAACGCCTCTCCAACACCTTCACGAGATTCGTGGACTCTGAAAAGGCGAGTGGGATTGTGCTGATGCTTTGCACGATCATCTCGCTTGTGTCGGCCAATTCCTCAATCGGCGCACGGTATGTGACGCTGTGGCAGAGCTCGATCGGCGGTCTGAGTCTCGAACATTGGATCAACGACGGGTTGATGACGATCTTCTTTCTCCTCATCGGCTTGGAGCTGGTGCGCGAGCTGTACAACGGCGAACTGGCTCAGGTGAAAAATGCGCTGCTTCCCATATGTGCGGCCATCGGGGGCATGACCGTCCCTGCGTTGATTCATTTTGGGGCTCAATAGAGGAACTCCAACCCAGGCTGGAATCGGGATTCCGATGGCCACGGATATTGCGTTTGCGCTCGGCGTGCTGGCGATCCTCGGCAACCGTGTGCCTGCCTCGCTGAAGGTGTTTGTCGTGGCCTTTGCCATCATGGATGATTTGGGCGCGGTCGTCGTGATTGCGGCGTTCTATACGACGCACCTGTCCCTGTGGCATCTGGTCGGTGCCGCCAGCCTGTGGATCCTGTTGGCGCTGTTGAATCGTGTGTTCCGCGTGATGTCGCTTGTGCCGTACCTGCTTGGTGGCCTGTTGCTCTGGTGGCTCATGCTTCAGTCCGGTGTGCATGCGACGATTGCCGGCGTCGCGCTGGCCTTTGCCATCCCCTTCTCCGCCAAGGCCGAGGATGAGGCGTCTCCCTCGCATAGACTCGAACAGTTCTTACATAAACCTGTCGCCTTCATTATTTTGCCGATCTTCGCGCTGGCCAATACGGGCATCGCGGTAGGCGCGGACTGGCTGGAGCATCTGGGCAGCCCGAACAGCATCGGCATCATCGCCGGGTTGACGCTGGGCAAGCCGGTGGGCGTGCTCGTGCTCTGTGCGGTTGCCGTGGCCAGTGGCCTCTGTCGATTGCCTTCAGATCTGACATGGCGAGAGATTGCCGGGGCGGGGATTCTCGGCGGGATCGGTTTTACGATGTCGATCTTCATTGCCAATCTGGCATTTCCCGGAGACCCAACGACGACCAACGCCTCCAAACTGGCCATTCTGCTTGCCTCGCTCATTGCGGGAACCGCCGGGTTTCTCTGGCTCAAGTTCGTGAGGAGTTCCAAAGAGACGGATGGTGATACAAGTAGGTAGGGGGGAAGTTCACGGGGTAGGAAGTGGCAGGGACACAGTGTTGGCCGATTCATTGACAGCGTATCATTATTGGCGGTACGGTTGTGGTCGTAGGAAACTATGGGGCGTAACAAGAAGTTGCGACTCCGCCTTGAAAGTCTGAGAGGGCGGATTACGGATCATCGGATCAAGATTGCTCTTGAGCAGCAGGGTGCACATCCTGATCGGAGGCTCATCAAGCACTGGGATGTTGAGATCAAAGCGTGGGAACAAACCGTGTCGAATCTCGAGCGGCGGTTGAAGAAAGGGAAACGCTATGATTAAGAGAACGAGGTCGGCTGTGCTTGCCGACAAGCGCTCGTTTCTGACGCCGTCGAGCCCTCCGTTGGACAATCATCTCGATGAGATCGTGGAGGCCTCGGAGGAGATTCTGGGTCTTGTGGCGCTCCTCAAAACGTTGTCACCTACCGATTCCAAACGCGATGAGTACGAAGGCCGCCTCTATGGAGCGCTCACACATCTTGATCATCATGTGAAGCCCGCGATCAAGGAATGGGATCGTGTGGTAGATCGGATGCCGGAAGATTGATAGTTCGTCGGTACGAAACCCGTCCGCCAAGCGTTTCCTAACGGCGTGATCGCCTCATCAGACCGCTTCCTCACTCAGCCCTCAGCACTTGGGTCGAGTTCTCCGGTGCACGATTCAGTTGCGTATCCACTATTGAGGAGAGTGGTATAGTTTCGTATTCAATTCCTATCCGAGGCGGCGAGGTCCTACGTGAGGTATTCCATGACCTACCAGCTTGATCCCTCCGTGCATGAATGGACCAAGTACGAGCGGCTAATTCTCTTCGACGGGGTCTGTAACTGGTGCAATGCCTGGGTGAATATGGTGATTGCCCATGATCCGGACGGACAGTTTAAGTTCGGGACACTCCAGTCCGAACAGGCGCAACGCATCCTCCGCGACCTGGATTTGTCCGCCACGGACTACCAGACCTTTCTCTTGCTGGAAGAAGGCCATGTCTCTACCAAGTCCGCAGCGGCTCTGAGAGTGATCCGACAGCTCTCGAAGTGGTGGCCCCTGTATTACCTCTGTGTGTTGGTGCCTGCCCCAATCCGCGATGTGGTCTATGATTTCGTCGCGCGTCACCGGTATCAGTGGATGGGCCGAGCGGCTACTTGTCGCGTCCCGACTAAAGCTGAACGTGGCCGATTTGTGTGAGGATGAATGGCGGCTGGCGGAGGTGTTATGTCATGTCGTCTCTGGCCCTGCAATGCATAAGGCAAGCGTGATCTCAAGCACCTCACGTCGCCGCCGTGGTTGCGTGGTGCAGGACGAAAGTCGAAGGACCATCGATCAGTCGCGTCCTGTCCAGTTAGGTACCGACATTTCTGTGTAGCATAGGCCGTTGTTCTTGACAGAGATATACTGAAACTTGCATATTCATGCCGTGATAGGGAAGGTAATCCTGTGGCTTGGGTCGTCGCGGCATGATCTTCAGGCATTCCCACCGGATGCTAGGCGGCTCGCAGGCTTTCAGCTTCGACAGATTCAGGAAGGGGTAGAGCCGGCTGACTGGAAACCGATGCCAGCGATCGGTCCTGGTGTTCGTGAGATCAGAGTGCATACCGCCTTGGAACATCGTGTCTGTTACATTGCCAAGTTTGCAGAGGCGATCTATGTGCTGCATGCCTTTGAGAAGCGTACGAGGAAGACGTCGCAACGCGATCTCGATCTGGCCAGGCAACGCTACCAGGCCCTCGTGGCACAGCGCTGAACGACAAGAAGAATGCGAGAAAGGACAACTCTCATGAAGCTGAAGATCACACCGTCCACCGGAAACGTATTCCGTGACCTTGGATTTCGTCGTGAGGAGGCTGAACATTTGCTGGTCCGGGCGGATCTCATGATTCAGATACAGAAGCTCATTGCGTCTCGCGGTCTTAAGCAGAGGGCTGCTGCTAAGACGCTCGGCGTGACTCAGCCCCGAGTGAGCGATCTCCTCCGGGGGCGGATCGACCTCTTCAGCACTGATGCGCTCATCGATATGCTCGCTCGGCTCGGTGCGACGGTTCGTCTGACCGTCAAGGTTCGTCGGGCGGCCTAAGCTGACTCTTTCGTGACATCAGTCACCTCTCATGCCTGAGCATCTTTTTGTGGTTCAGGATACTGACGGAGTGTCAGTCTGATTGGTGTTCCTATGAAAAAACAAGATGTGACCCCAATAACACTTTCTAGCGGTATGCTGAGGGAGTGGAGATGCCACGCGTGAGCCAATTAGTTAAGACTCCCGACCCCTTAATACATCCGTTTACTGGGTCGCGAGGGGCAGCAACAGCACTGGCGCTGCTCCCTGTACTGTTTGATGGGCAATCACGATCACCTGGTGATTGAAACGCCCGAGCAGGATCTTTGTCGCGCCTCCAGCACGTGGCCGCCATCCTCACTCGTTCGCACCGCGACGTGTACCAGACCGCCGTCTACCTGTTGAGGCGCGCGGCGCTTTCGAATCTCCCCTTCGCGCATCTCGAACATTCAGAAGGCGATCGAACGAGCACCACGTTCCCCGCAGCAGACTCAACTCTTCGCAACGTGCAACGTCAAGAACTGACCCCATCTTTTCGTCCCTCTTTGATTGGACGACCAAGTTACATCAACGTGAATTTGAGGTCCTGCCGGAAGTGTGGGCCAAGCTCAATGATGTCTACTGGAGGACTCAGGCGTTTATTATCTCAATCAAGACGTACCCGGATCTGAGCCGCATGACTGATCCTCAGCTCAATGAGTTCTTAGAGTCCTCAGTCCTTGCGAAATGGGAGCAAGATGAACTAAAGGGGGAAAGGGATCGCAACGCATATTATATTAAGCATGTATATTGGCATCGTCTGGTAGAGATCAGGGATCTTGCAGCCGACGCACACATTCACATCCAACGATACGGAATTTTCTTACCTTCCAGTCTCAAGGGAAAGTTTATGGACGTATCGGATTTGGTGTGGGAAGCCTTGATGGAGAATCAGTCCAATGAGGAATATGACATTCGGCCCAAAAACACTACAAAGCAAGATGATCTAAAGGAAAAGGGGCCCAATCTCATCAACGAATTGGAGGCGGAAGTACATCAACGAATTTGGGGATCGCAAGATACATCCAATCTCATCAACGAATTGGAGGCGGAAGTACATCAACGAATTTGGGGATCGCAAGATACATCAAAACAACTTCCCTGAAATTTTAGCGCTTAGAAGGCTCCACAATCCGTATCGTTCTCGTAAGTTCCGTATCTAGACCGATACGCACACTCACCTGAATCAGGCTTGCTGAATCGAATCTATGCTGGTTTTCCATCCTTCCATTCTGTCCTTGCTCGGTATGGCTGTTGCTCAATTACTCGCCACCACCGACGCCACAAGCTGGCGTGACGAAACCACGGACACCGTAAGCACTCGACTGAGTCAAAACGCTCCGCCACAATCCCGCCTTGCGGTTTCCTTAGTGCTTTCCTAGAATACGCATTCCTCGGAGGCTCCCATGCCCTTCTCGGTTCGTCCCCCTGCAATCTCCGTCTCTGTGTGACGTTTGGAATGAATACCCATGGGAAAAGGGGGCAATCGCTATCGGAAACTCACCCGAATATAGCGGCCGACTGGGATCGAGAAAGAAATGCGACAGCAACTCCTTTTGAGGTAGACGCTTGGTCAAAGCGAAAGGCGTGGTGGAAGTGTTCAAGCGGGCATGTATACGAAGTCTCTGTGCACACTCGCGTTCGAACCGGTGGGTGCAAGATCTGCAACCAACCGCGTCACACTGACAAAATTAGGCGAATAAAACTCTCCAAGGGCAGATCATTTGGCCAGGGGCGTCCCGACTTGCTTTCGCAATGGAACTACGAACGGAATGATCTTGGGCCATTCGACGTATCCGAAAAGAGTCATAAAGCCATCTGGTGGCGCTGTGAAAAGAGCCATGAGTGGCAGAGCACACCGCAGCGGCGAGCCAGGGGTGACGGGTGCCCCGTTTGTGCGAGGGCAAGTGCGGGCAGTAGAGTGCGCGCCTGGAGGTTACGCAAAGCGGGACGGTCACTCGCTGACGCATCCCCGAATTTGCTGGCCGAATGGGACTACGACAACAATGTTCTAGCACCAACTGACTTGGCACCCAAGAGCAATTTCAGGGCGCACTGGAAATGCCGGTTCGGCCATAAGTGGGAGGCGACTGTTGTAAATCGCGTTCACAACCTGAGTGGATGCCCATTTTGCACCAACCAGACGTCGCGCCTTGAGATTTTCATTCTTTGCGAACTGAGGTCTATGTTTCGAACTGTGGATTGGCGTCGGAAATTCGACGGAACTGAGTGCGACATTTACGTCCCAGAAAAATCCGTCGCGATCGAGATAGATGGCGAGTATTGGCACAAGTCAAAAATCAAGGCCGATCAAAGGAAAACTGCATTCTTCGAAGCTCAGGGCATCACGCTGTTCCGCGTTCGAGACAGTCGTCTGCCTGCTATTCCAGGGAATACCGTTCCATTTGCACCTTCACAACCTGCGATTGCAGTTTGCGTCACGTTGGTTGCTGAGATACACAGCAAGTATCCTGATGACGTGCTTCGCCAGTACTTGGCTGCGGGGGTACAGCGGAACGAGCGGGACTTCCGCGAAATGATTGCGCGCCTTCCAGCGCCACCAAAAGGGGAAACGTTGGCCGACTTGTATCCAGACGTGGCTGCCGAGTGGGATTACGAAGCCAATCTTCCTCTAATGCCCGAACTCTTCTCCCCCGGCTCTGATCAAAAAGTTGGTTGGCGTTGTGCACTCGGACATAAGTGGCTGGCTACGATCAAGAATCGCGCAAAGAACGGCTCCGATTGCCCCGAATGCTACCGACAAGCACCACATCGAACCCGTCAGCGGCTTGCTGCAAAAATTGGGACTCTTCAAGATGCTGCGAAGCCATTTTTGACCATGTGGGATTACGCAAAAAACAAGGAGATTAGTCCCTCGGACCTGCCATTTACTAGTCGGCACCGCGTTTGGTGGCAGTGTCCTCAGGGTCATGGGTTCCTACGGTCGCCCGACCAAATGGAAAACAATTCCGCGTGCCCACAGTGTAGTTCTTTAGCCGAACGCTTTCCCGAAATAGCCGCTCAGTGGGATATTGAACACAACGGGGGCAAGCCTCCTGAACGGATTCTCCCTGGCAGCGGCAAGAAGGTTTGGTGGCGCTGTCCAAACGGACATCGGTGGCAGGCAAGGGTTTTCGAGCGAACACACGGTACTGGTTGCCCACAGTGCTTTGAAGAACGCCGTAGCCTAACACCCCATTTGGTGGCAGCGCGGAGAGAGGGAAAGAGTCTGTTAGAAGTGAATCCCCCTTGTCTGTCCGAATGGGACTATGCATTGAACGCGGAGGTCACGCCTGACCACATACGTGTTGGTAGCAAGGCGAAATGCTGGTGGCGTTGTCCCACTGGGCATCCCTACCAACAAGCGGTAGCCACCAAGGTTCGTGGATATGAATGTCCCGTTTGCGCAAGCATTCATCGGGCAGAAAATATCCGAAAAAGTAAGCTCGCACGAACAGGTAGCCTGAAGGACAACTTTCCAGAAATAGCGTCTGAATGGCACCCAACAATGAATGGGACGCTTTCACCAACCGATGTCAGCAGCAATAGTCATCGACTGGTTTGGTGGCACTGCCCTAACGGCCACGATTGGAAGCAATCTCCGAACTATCGCGTCACATTGAGAAGGAGAGGTAGTGCTTTCAATTGTCCCATGTGTGGAAGTGGCGGGAGGAAAAGTAGCTGGCGAGTGAAATAGCTCACAACAGCATGAATTTCAAGATTCCTCGACCTATCCAGAAACATATTTATTTCTCCACTCACTAAGGTTGGAACATTCCATAGTCAGCCTAGTTTCATGTCGCCTCAAGAAAGAAGAATGGGGTCGGTTCTTGACTTTGCACTGCCTGCTCCCAGGTGGCGAGGTTCATCGGCGTGCCTGAGAGGTGAGATCAAGTAATGACCCATGAGCATTGCATTCGTGCATCCTGTCGTCATGTGAGTGGGGTGCAAAGTCAAGTGCTGACCCCCATCTCTCCCAGCAAGGCGACACGTTCTCATCAGGTCGGCATCGCAACCATCGCCGTGTTCACGCTCGTCAAAAGCCTGCTGTTGATCGAGGTGGGGATTCGACTCGCCGGAATGGATGGGCTAGCCGCGCTTGAGTTTCGTTTGTCGGTTTGGTGGCTTGGCTGGGCGTGTTTTCTTTGAGATGAGCGGGAAGTTCTCTGGGGCTCTGATAGAGTCGACTGCGAGATCAATATCAAGATCCGGCCAATAGAGGTGATGGGGATGTGGCCATTCCACTCGCACGATCTCCGAGATAGAGGCGTCTTTGAACCAGGGGAAGTTTTTGAACGGAACAAACAGTTCCTCATTGGCCAGCAGTAACCAGAAGCCATGCTTGGAGATGTTGGTCACCTCAGCGTCCGAAATGTGTCTGCCAAGCGCTGCGGATTTCATCCTCATGCTCCTCGATTAAGGTCTTGGCTGCCCGGATCTGTCGAGTCGTCATACCAGAGTTCTTGGCTAGTTCCACGGAAGGATCAAGCCAGAATTTCGCCTCTCCACGTTCAGAGTACACATGAACATGCGGTCGTGTCTCTTCACGAGAGAAGAAGTAAAACCGAAATCCTCCTGCCCTGAAAATTGTCGGACTCAGTCGTGTCCTCGTTCTGTCGTCTGTGTCCTTGGAGCAGCTCTTCCGTATTCTCGTGTAGGCCAACGAAGCTGCTGGACGTTGATCGGAAATGAGTGTACTCGTATCCTCCAGAAATCTGCAATGTTTCCGCTGTTTGTTTGCTGAGACCCATGGCTCCTCACGTATTTTCTTCAGGGCTGGGAGGGCGCATGTGCTCATCGACTGTTTTAACGGCCGTGTTAGCCTTGTCACAGCATGACGACGCATTCTTACCAGACCGGCCTCGTGGCCATTGCTGTGTTCAAGCTCGTCAAAGGCGTGCGCTGTGTTCAAGCTCGTCAAAGGCGTGCTGTTGCTCTTGCGTTGGCATTGTGAAGGTGGCGCCTCACGTGAGAAGGGTTTGTCCGTTGGCATGAGGTTCCAGTGTGGACCGGTGAGCGCCACTTTCTAGGAAGAGGAGAGCACTCCGGCAATACAACCGGTCAGCAACGTCGTCAAATAGGCGGTCCACAAGGCGCGAAGCCCAAGGACCGAGATATCTTTTGCCCGATGCGGCACCAATGCGGAGATGCCGCCGACGAAGATGCCCATGCTCGCCACATGCACGAATCCGCAGAGGGCATAAGTCATGGTCGTGAGGGATCGTGGAGAGAGCGGCGGCGGAGACGCGGATTGCACCGCGGCCAACTTGAAATAGGCCGCGACTTCCGTCTCGATAAACCGTGAGCCCAGCAAGTCCGCGCCGATCTGCCATTCTTCAGGACGAAGACCGAGGAGCACGGCGAACGGCCAGGTTAGCCAGGCGAGGATTCGCGTGGCGGAGAGCGGTGCTCCACCGATCGCCGGAAGCTGTGCCAGAGCCAAATCGACCAACGCTTCCAATCCAAGAAACACGATCAGCAACGCGGCAATGCCGACAGCCATTTTCATGCCCTGCCCCGCCCCATCGATCAAGGCGACAATGAGGTTGGAGGGCGGCTGGATTGTTTCACCGTCGGATGAAGGCGAGGGGGTCCGGCCGGTGGGGACAGCAGGCACGCCGCCCAGCGTCACGGGCTGTCCATCTTCGGGAAAGGTGAGTTTACTGATGAGCACCGCACAAGGAATAGAAATGATTGATGCGGAAATCAAATGTCCTACGATTTGAGGCACTGTCTGTTGCAGCGCCGACACGTAGATGCCCATGACGGTGCTTGCTACGGTCGCCATCATGCATGTCAGCACCAAGAGCAGTTCAGATTGTGTCATGGCCGCGAGATAGGGGCGGATGATCAAACCCGCCTCGATCCCGACGAAGATATTCGCGGCGCCGGAGAGCGACTCGGCTCCCGACAAGCCCATGGTCCGATAAAAGAGCCGGGCAAATAATCCCACGATTGCTTGCATGGCGCCCACATAGTAGAGACCCGCCATCAAGGCGGCAAAGAACACGACTGCCGGCAGGGCTTGTGCCGCCAAGATAAACCCGATCGAGGCCGTCCCATTCGGCAACGTCTGACCGGGGCCAAGTGCGAGAGGCCCAAGAAGAAACACTGTGCCTTTTTGCGAGGCGGTGAGCACGGCGACCACCAGATCGTTGATCATGCTCCAAAGCCAGCGGGATCCCGGAAACCAAAAAGACAGGATGCCGAGTCCCCAAGCCAAGGCCGCGCTGCCCCCAATGGTCCTCCAGTTCGGCCGATTGCGCTTCCCTGTTACCCAGGCCAGCCATGCGATCGTGACGAAACCGATGCCCGCAATGAGGCGATAGCGCCATTCTTCCACCGTCATATTCTCCTTCCGATGAAAGTCCGGCGGGAGGCTACGCTGGGAGCCGGTTGCCGTCAAGAAAAATGTGGCGTGCACTCATACAGCGCGACAAGAGGCAGAGTATCTGACGGTGATCTCTGCGCCCTGATATCAGCACGCTTTCATCCCTCCATCCGCGCTGCATCTTTTTCGCCAGCTCTGAATCAGATCTGATACGATCTCCAACCTCGTACCATACAATGTCTGAGCATTCTGCTGCCGGTTTGTGTCTTGCTCAGTGGGGGAGCCGGAAGTGGCAGAGTAACAGCTGATGGACGAACACGCCTCGGAAAACCAGATGGTCACTACAGCGAACACGGGTTTGATCGCTCGATGGCAGAGCATCCCGCTCTATGGACGCATCGTGATCGCGTTGATCAGCGGTCTCATAGTGGGGCTGATGCTGGGCAGCCAGGCAGCGGTCCTTTTGGTTCCGGGGAAGCTCGTGTTGCGACTCCTCGGGGCTCTCGCGCCTGCGCTGATCCTCGCGGCGATTGTGCACACGTTCATAACGACGCAGCTCGGTGGGCCACTTGCGGCGCGGCTGCCACGGTTGTTGCTGCTCAACACGTTGGTTGCGATCACGATTGGTCTAACCGTCGCAAACGTGATTCAGCCAGGACAAGGGGCGGGACTGACGCCACCAGCTCCGCACGACGAACCGGCAAAATCCGCCGCTCGCTCTCTTTCTTGAGAATGTGCCCAAGAGTCTGCTGGGGCCACTCGGTGACGATGGAAAGGTGATCGGAGTCATCTTCATCGCCGTGGCGTTTGGCATGGCGCTGCGCAAAGAACGTCACCGCCCCCTCGGTACGGTCGAGCAGGTAGTCGGACTTTTTCTGGAATCGCTGATCAAGATCTTGCACTGGATCATTGCCGTGGTGCCTTTTGCCGTTTTCGGTATTGTCGCCAGCATTGTAGGGACAGAGGGGTTCGCTCCGTTCAAGGCGCTCGGGATTTTTGTGCTGAGCGTATTGCTCGCACTGGCGATCCAGGCGGCCTATTACCTTCTTCGTATCCGTTTTGGTTCGTGGGTGCGTCCTGGCGAATTGCTGCGTGGAGGGCGTGATGCGCTGGTCATGGCCTTCTCCACGGCCAGCTCGACAGCGACGATGCCGGTGACCTACGCCTCGCTCAAGGAGCGAGTGGGGTTACGTGAGCAATCCGCCAGCATGGGGGCGTTGGTCGGCGCGAATTTCAACAATGACGGCACCGCGTTGTATGAAGCGATGGCGGCCCTCTTCATCGCGCAAATGATCGGGATGGACCTGAGCTTTCAGCAGCAACTGCTGGTGGTGCTCACGAGCATCGTTGCTTCGGTCGGCGCCGCCGGCATTCCCGAGGCGGGTTTGGTAACGATGACGATGGTCTTTACTGCCGTCGGTCTGCCCGTGCAATACATCCCTGTCTTACTGACTGTGGACTGGTTCCTCGATCGCTGTCGCACCACGATCAACGTCATGGGCGACATGAACGTCAGTTGTCTGTTGGACGGGAAGCAGAAGGGAGGGACTTAGGTGCGAACGTGTATTCACCTCTGGATCAGGTTGCCAATCTCACTTCTATTTGGCTCCAAGCCTGTAGCTACCCCTTACGGATCTTTGAGCCTTGCTGGTTGGAAAGGGCAACTCGCAGCTTCTCTTCATGCTCGGTGCTGAGTGAGGTCTTGAGGATCGTTCCCTCGTACTGTGAAATTCTCGCCGATAGCTTATCTTGGTCGAAGTTCCTAATCAGCAGGAAGATCGCCGAGGTACCCGGCAAGATGGTGCTGCCGATGGCTCTGATGAAATTGTCAGGAATCCCATAGTCGCTCAACAGTCCATGCTCGTTTGCGGCAAAGGTTATGGCTCCCCCCCCTGCGCCCCCCGCGATGCTTCCTAAAAGGCCTGCCAGAGGATTCATGAAGAGAAGACCGATCAAGCCACCCCACAACATGCCCAGTGAAACGCCATGTGTGGTCGCGCCTCCGAACACATCTACGCACTGCTTCAGATGAACTTTGCCATCCATATCGCGCACGACGATGACCGCATCTTCGAGATCCAGGACGTATTCCTTTTCCATCGCCCGGAGTTCGTTCAGCACCTGATCGGCAGTGCTTAAGTCCTTAAATGCGATACAGACCAGTTGGCTCATGATTCAGCTCCTTTTACGAGAGAGATACCAAAGTACTCACCATGACAGATTCTCAAGCTACTAGTACAGGGACAAGTTAATAGGCCGATCATGCCAAATTCAAGCTGGGCTTCGTGCCCCTTGTTTTTCCACATTCTATTCCCTTACTCTCGACGCTTTCTTGTTGAGTAAACCTTCATGTTGCAAGCTGTTGGACTCAGTTGCCGTCGAGGCGAGCGCCGGCTGTTCTCCGACCTCACTGTCAAGGTTGAGCCCGGAACCCTATTGGCGGTGGTGGGTGAGAACGGCAGCGGAAAAACCAGCCTGCTCCGGATCTTCACGAGTTTGTTGCCGCCAGAAGGGGGAGCGGTCCTCTGGGGTGGGCAGGATATCCGACAACTCAAGGAGTTGTATTTTGCCCAGCTGACCTATATTGGGCATCTCAATGGCCTTAAGGACGACCTGACTCCACTGGAAAATTTGATAAGTACGATGTCTCTGGCCGGGGAGCCCTGTTCACAGAGCGAGGCAAAAGAGGCGTTAGAGGCGATTGGGCTCAAGCGGCCGATCCATCGGTTGCCATCCAAGGTGCTCTCGCAGGGGCAGAAGCGTCGCGTGACGCTGGCCAGGCTGTGGCTCTCCACGCGCCCCCTCTGGCTCTTGGACGAACCCTTCACATCGCTTGACGCCGCGTCCACGACCGTCGTCACGCAGCGTTTTCTCGCACACTTGCAGCGTGGAGGGCTGGTGGTTGTGGTCACGCATCAAGACGTCGCGCTGCCGGCTCCAATGGTCCAACGGCTGAGGCTGACGGGATGAATCGCTCCAGCATGTGGGAGGCCGTCGGCGGAATCGTTCGGAGGGATTTGCTGCTTGCAATGCGGCGGCGTTCGGACGCGGCGATGTCGGTCTTCTTTCTCGTCATCGTGGCCAGCCTCTTTCCACTGGGCGTGGGACCGGAACCGGCGGTGTTACGGGTCATTGGTCCTGGTGTCCTGTGGGTGGCTGCCCTGTTGGCCTGTCTCTTGTCACTTAGCCGGGTGTTTACCGCTGATTATCTGGACGGGGCTCTTGAGCAGATGGTGCTGATTCCTCAACCACTTGCCGTGCTGGTGGCCGGAAAGGTGGTCGCCCATTGGGTGATCTCCGGATTACCGGTGGTGCTGCTCTCCCCGCTGCTGGGTCTTCAGTTCGGTTTAAGCGGAGACGCGCTGGGCGTGCTGGTGTTGTCGCTCTTGCTTGGGACGCCGACGTTGAGTATGATTGGTGCGATCGGCGCCGCGTTGGTCCTTGGCGTGCGAGGGAGTGGTTTACTGGTTGCCCTCCTGGTGCTTCCACTCTATGTTCCAGTCTTGATCTTTGGGGCCGGCGCTGTGACCAGCAGTATGGCTGGGATCGGCGGCGAAGCGAATTTGTCGCTTCTCGGAGCCTGTCTGGTGCTCTCGCTCTTTCTGGCACCCTGGGCCACGGCAGCGGCGGTACGTATTGCGTTGGAATAGAAGGATTGCATTCACGTGATCTGGTCGAAGTATTCAGCTCCTCAAGCTTTTTATCCTCTGGCAGGCCGCCTCATTCCTTGGTTTTCGGCGGTGGCGGTCATCCTGATGATCGTTGGCCTCTATATGGGGTTTTTCGTTGCACCGACCGATTTTCAGCAGGGGGAATCGTACCGGATTATCTTTGTTCACGTTCCGGCGGCGTGGATGTCGATGTTTCTTTATGTGGTGATGGCGATCTGGGCCGGCGTCGGTATGGGGCTCAATGCCCGATTGTCGTTCATGATGGCGCAGGCTATTGCACCCACCGGGGCGATGTTTACTTTCTTGGCTTTGCTGACCGGGGCGATGTGGGGCAAGCCGACCTGGGGCGCCTGGTGGGTGTGGGATGCCAGACTGACGTCGGAACTCATCTTATTGTTTCAGTACGCCGGGGTCATGCTCTTGCGGACCTCGATCGACGATCAGCGCCGCGCCGACCGTTCGAGCGCGGTCTTCGCATTAGTCGGCGTCGTCAATGTGCCCATTATCTATTATTCAGTACAATGGTGGAACACCTTGCATCAAGGCGCCTCCGTCAGCATGTCGACGGGGTCGAAAATGGCGGCGACGATGTTGTTGGCGATGCTCATCATGACGGTCGCGTTCTGGCTCTATAGCATTGCCGTCATCCTTGCTCGCGTGCGCTGTATTGTGGTTGAGCGGGAATCGATGCCGGCATGGGATGAGAAGCCGGCCGTGATTCAGGAAGCCGTGGAGGCTCGCTGATGCAGTGGGGGAGTGCGTCGGAATTCTTTGCGATGGGAGGCTATGGCCTCTATGTCTGGACCTCGTTTCTCGCCACGGCCTTGTGTATGATTTGGGAAGTACTGGCCCTGTGGCGTCGACGGGTTGCCGCGCGCGCCGAACAGCGTGCCGCGTTGTTAGGAGGCACGGATGAAACCGCGACATAAACGTTTTGCCTTTATCGGGTTGGGGTTGGTGGTGTTGGGTATCGCGACCGTGTTGATCTTGAACGCGTTCCAGAGCAACCTCGTCTTCTTTTTCACGCCCACGCAAGTTGTCAGCGGAGAAGCTCCGAAAGGCCGCAGTTTCCGCATCGGTGGGATGGTGGAAGACGGGAGTCTGGTTCGCGAAAAGGACGGCCTGACCGTCCATTTTATCGTGACTGATACGGCGAAGCGCTTGCCGGTGACATACAAAGGGATTCTCCCCGACCTGTTCAAGGAAGGGAAGGGGGCCGTGGCCCAAGGACAGTTGGGCGTCGATGGCACGTTTGTCGCCAGCGAAGTCTTGGCTAAGCATGATGAAAACTATATGCCGCCCGAAGCGGCTGAAGCCTTAGCGAAGGCCAAGGCGTCCGGGGCGCAGCAAAGTAAGTCACTCGTTGTTCCTCAAGGTGGAAAAGAGTCGCTATGATTCCAGAAATCGGTCATTTTGCGTTGATTCTTGCCCTCTGCGTCGCGGTCGTGCAGGGCATTCTTCCCATCTACGGTGCCGCCGTCGGGAACTCGGGCCTGATGGCTGTGGCGAAACCGGCGGCCAGGGGACAGTTTCTTTTGGTGCTCACGGCGTTTGGCTGCCTTGCCTATGCGTTTGCCGACAAGGATTTCTCCGTGCTGTACGTGGCGGCGACGTCGAATTCGCAACTTCCCCTCCAGTATCGCTTGGCAGCCATTTGGGGTGCACATGAAGGATCGCTTCTCTTATGGACTTTCATCCTGACCATCTGGATGTTTGCGGTGACTCTCTTTTCCGCGCATCTTCCGGAAACCACACGTTCTCGGATTCTTGGAGTCATGGGTCTGGTGAGCGTGGGATTCCTTCTGTTCATGCTGACGGTGTCGAATCCGTTCGAACGGCTGATTCCTGCGGCACCCGACGGGCGTGATCTCAATCCGCTCTTGCAGGACCCCGGCATGGTGATCCATCCGCCCATGCTCTATATGGGCTATGTCGGTTTCTCTGTTGCCTTCGCCTTTGCTATCGCGGCATTGTTGGGGGGCAACCTTGATGCGGCTTGGGCCCGTTGGTCTCGGCCCTGGACCACGGTTGCCTGGTGTTTTCTGACGGTCGGAATTGCGATGGGCAGCGGCTGGGCCTATTACGAACTCGGATGGGGTGGGTGGTGGTTCTGGGATCCGGTTGAAAACGCCTCGTTCATGCCGTGGCTGGCTGGAACCGCGTTGGTGCATTCATTGGCCGTGACCGACAAACGGGGCGGGTTCAAGGTGTGGACGGTCTTGCTCGCCATCATGGCGTTCTCGTTAAGTCTCCTGGGGACGTTTCTCGTCCGGTCCGGTGTGTTAACGTCCGTGCATGCCTTTGCCACCGATCCGAAGCGAGGTCTCTTCATCCTGGCGTTCTTGGCGGTCGTCATCGGCGGGTCGTTGGCATTGTACGCCTGGCGCGCTCCCAAAGTCGGGCTGGGCGGCAGCTTTGCGATGTTGTCGAGAGAGGGCATGCTGTTGGCCAACAACGTGTTGTTGGTGGCCGCGATGGGCTCGGTGCTGTTAGGCACGCTATACCCCTTGTTTTTAGACGCCCTGGACCTCGGGAAAATTTCCGTGGGGCCTCCGTATTTCGACTCCGTCTTCGTACCGTTAATGGTTCCTGCCATCTTCTTAATGGGAATCGGCCCATTGGCCCAATGGAAGAAGGCGAGTGTGCCTGATTTGGCGAAGCGATTGAAGTGGGCGTTCGGGGTCAGTCTTGTGTCCGCACTGACGTTACCCTTTGTCATGGGAAGCTGGACACCCCTGCTGAGTCTTGGCCTTCTCTTGGCCGTTTGGATCGTGACGACCGCGGTGGTGACGTTGCGTGAGCGGTTGGCTCATACGAACGGGAATAGTCTCGTCGAACGCCTGGCTTCGGTGCCCAGGTCCTACTGGGGAATGCTCGTCGCGCATTGTGGGATTGCGGTCTTTATCGTCGGGGTGACGATGGTGAAAGGCTTCGAATCCGAAAAGGATGTGCGGATGAACGTGGGCGAGACGGCAACCATCGGGGACTATACGTTTCGATTCGACGGGGCCCAGGACGTGGTGGGGCCGAACTATACGGCAGCCCGCGGGACGTTCCGTGTAAGCTATGACGGTCGTGAGACAACGGTTCTGTACCCGGAGAAGCGACGGTATGCCGTTCAGAATCAGGTCATGACCGAAGCGGCTATTGATCCCGGGTTATTGCGTGATCTCTATGTGTCGTTGGGAGAGCCGCTCGACGACGGGGCTTGGAGTGTGCGGCTCTATCATAAACCGTTCGTGGATTGGATTTGGGGTGGGTGTTTTATCATGGCGCTGGGTGGTGCGCTGGCCGTCAGCGATCGCCGGTATCGACTGGCATGGCGTCGGCAAGAGCCGGCTGTGCCTGCCCCCGCACGAGCAGCTAGGCGAAAAGTGGCATGAACCGGTTTCTTCTGCCGCTTTCCATCTTTATCGTTGTCGTGGGATTTCTCGGGGTGGGCCTCAAGCTCAACCCACGGGAAATTCCGTCTCCCTTGGTCGGGAAAGCTGCGCCGGACTTTTCCCAGCCGCAGCTCTATGATCCAGCAAAGGTGTTTTCTCCGGCAGACCTCAAGGGGAAGGTGTGGCTGCTCAACTTTTGGGCCTCGTGGTGCAGCGGGTGTAAGACCGAGCATCCGGTACTGATGGAACTGGCCAAGTCCGGTGAGGTGCCGATCTATGGCATGGATTATAAGGATCAGCAGGACGAAGCGATGACCTGGTTGAGGCGATGGGGGAATCCCTATCCGATTGTCGGGGTGGATGATGCCGGCAGAGTCGGCATCAATTACGGAGTCTACGGAGTTCCTGAAACGTACGTCATCGACAAGCAGGGCGTGATCCGCTATAAGCAGATCGGGCCATTGGATTCCGACACGGTCGCTAAGAAGATTATTCCCCTTGTGAAGCAGCTTGAATCGCAATGACTTGGGTGATGCTCGTCATATTGTTGTTGTCTGGAACGGCTTGGGCTGGAGAAGCCAGGCCATTGGCCGATGATCCCGCCGCCGAGGCGCGACTCAAGCATCTCGCCGTCGAGCTGCGATGTCTGGTCTGTCAAAATCAAACCTTGGCCGACTCAAACGCTCCATTGGCGGAAGACCTGCGTCGGGAAGTTCGAGAGATGATCGCCAAGAATATGAGCGACCAGGAAATCATCGAGTTTCTGGTAGCCCGCTACGGGGACTTCGTCCTGTATCGACCGCCGCTCAAGGCCACGACCACCCTGCTGTGGGCGGGACCATTTGTCTTAATGGCGATCGGGGCGACGGCGCTGATCATTACGTTGCGGCGTCGGGCGCGTACGGTGGTTGACGTGCCGGTGACGGATGAAGAACATCGACGGGTTGAACAACTCTTGGCAGAAGGAGGCAAGCGATCATGACCGTGACATTCTGGGCGATCGTGTCCGCCATGACGGTAGCCGTTCTGGGGTTGATATTGCGCCCGTTGTTGAAGCGCCCGGTGCAGCTGACGAGCGAACAGGAAAAAACGTTGCCGGTGTATCGACAGCAATTCTCAGAGCTGGAGCAAGATCTCACCAACGGGCTGCTGACGGATGACCAGTATCAGACGGCTCGACATGAGCTGGAGCGTCGTGTGCTGGAGGAGACTGGTTCCACTGAAACATCATCGATGGTTTCCGGAGGGCTCGTGAATCTTCGGCTTGTCGCACTGTCGTTGGTCCTGGTCATTCCGGCGGCCAGTGGTGTACTCTACTGGACGTTGGGGAATCCGGCTGCAATGACGCATCCCGCAGTGTCGTCGGCCGCTCCGAACGGCCCGGGGGATGATCCTCAGATGGCCGACAGCCTGAACCAGCTGATCGAGCAGTTGCGGAAGAAATTAGAGCAGAATCCCAATGATGGGGTTGGATGGGGGCTCTTGGCCAGATCCTATATGGCCATGGAACGGTATGCTGATGCCGTTCCCATTTTTGAAAAGGCCACCAAGCTCGATCCCGATAATGCGAGTCTGCTTGCCGACTATGCGGATGCACTCGGTGTCCACCAGGGGCGCAAGTTGGAAGGAAGGCCTGAGGCCTTGATCCAAAAAGCCCTGAAGGTCGACCCTCACAATGTCAAGGCGTTGATGCTGTCAGGGACGTTGGCGTACAACCGAAAAGACTTTGCACGTGCCGCCAAGGAGTGGGAAGATGCCCACGCCTATCTCCCTCCCGATGATCAGGAATCTTCGGAGCAACTGAAAGCCAGTATTGCCGAAGCCAAACGACGTCTTGGTGGTGGTCCCGGTATGGGGATGATGGTTGCGAATCCCCCGATGGAACAGACAAAACCTGCCAAGCCGTCGGCGCCATCCGGACAGCCACGTGCGATCACTGGCAAAGTGGTATTAGGACCGAACATGGCTGGTAAAACACTCCCAGATACTTTGTTCGTCTTTGCAAAGGATGTGGCCGGTCCACCGATGCCGGTATCGATCGTCCGTGCATCAAAAAAGGATTTACCGTTCACCTTCCGACTGGATGACTCAACGAGTCCCATGCCGTCAAGAAAGTTGTCGGATATCGATACCGTTGTCATTGTCGCGCGCCTGTCGAGATCTGGAAAAGCGATGGCTGAAAGTGGTGATCTTGAGGGTATGAGTCAACCGATTAAGCCGGGCACCGAAAATATCACCGTTGTCATCGATCGGGAGCGACCGTAGTGATCGCCATAGGCATGTGATTTTTGTAAGAGTCATCAGCGATTTGGGTGAGCCTGTTCGAAGGGAAATATCTTGACAGTCTAGTAGGGCTCAGTTATATTTCGCCGCCGTCTTTATTCTTGTGAAGAACGTGCATGAATGGATAAGACTGTAAACAAACTAGTGTGCCGAGAATATTCTCGTGAAGGACAGTATGCAGTGCCCATCAACGGAAGGAGTCGAACTGTGATGGTAAAGAACTTGGTGAAGTATGCCCTGGTGGTCTGCGGTGTTCTACTGGCAGTGCAGGCGCAGGCGGATTTCCCCACCGTTCCGAAGGAGACCTACGAGGCCCTCAAGATTGATCGGTCGGCCTCGCCGAAGGAACTGTATGAAGCGTTGCTCAAGCGCTATATGGATCCCGCGCAGGGCGTGGGGAAAGGGAAGTACGGCGACTACTGGCAGCCGGTGTCGTTCAGCAAGTATTTCGATCCGCATACCGCCCCCGCAGGCGGTGAAAGAAGTGGCGAGTCGGGAACAGTGCGTGAAGTGCCACACGGATGAATCGCCGGGCTGGGTGGCCGCGTGGAAGAAGAGTACTCATGCGAATCTGGACAAGATTCGGAAGCTGACCCCGAAGGACGAGACTTTCTACAAGAAGGCTCTACTTGAAAAGGTCGAAAACAATCTTCGTTCAATGGGCAAGTTGGGAAAGAGCGAGAATTTAAAAGAAGTCGGCTGTATCGATTGCCATGGCAAGGTTGGAGCGGAGAAGCTGGATCATGGAAAAGAGCTCATTATGCCTAATTCAGCCCTGTGCGGTGAATGCCATAAACAAGAATACCAGGAGTTTGAATCAGAGAAGCAATACGGTATTCCTGATTGGAAACCCGGCAGAGAAAGCCATGCAAAGGCTTATGATGCCAATCTGGACGTGGATGTATGGGCAGCGGTTGATAAGAATATTACTCAGGGCTGTGATATGTGTCACAACATCCAGCACAAGTGTGACAGCTGCCACACCCGCCACGCCTTTAAGGCTTCTGAGTCCAGGAGGCCGGAGGCATGCCAGACCTGTCACAACGGACCTGATCATCCTGATATTGAATATTACCGGGATTCCAAGCACGGTTCGATCTATTTTATCGAAGGAAAAGACTGGGACTGGAGTAAACCGCTCAAGGACGCCAATTACATTGCTCCCACCTGCCAATCCTGTCATATGTATTACAAAGGGCAGTATTCCCATAATATGGTGAGGAAGGCCATTATGGGTGAGGGGGATGTCTTGTTTCGCGTCCGATGCATACTGGTTGTATCGGTGTTCGGAAAATGTCTGAGAGCGGTCCGCCTGACCCTATCGAACCACAGTCCGGGAGAAGAAGTGCTTGACAAAGCTTTCATAGATTAAACGTGATGTAGAGAGAAATAATTGTGGGAGGCGTTCAGTGTTTCTATATCCAAGATCGTTCAACCTGCAGTACCTAACACCACTGGAATCTTACAGGATGTCTGTGGCGCGGGCAAGATCTACCCAAGTCGCGGATGATCAGGCTACCTACAGGAAGATATTCGAATGGCCCTTTCTTACAAAGAAATATCATGCTCATGGAGTGAGCCAGACCACAGATGTAACACGCTGATTGGATAAAGAAGTGGATATGCCAGACGGGAATAGGGAGAGATGAGGAGTCGATCGAGTGAGTAGGGGGATCAAAGAAAAACGCCGGCTCGTCTGACCATCGTGAGATGGGGACGAACCGGCGTCTCTTTAGACCCAGACTACCTTACGCTCCCAACCGTGTGAAGACCGGGAGAACCGGAGCCCAGATTGGATTGATGAGTCGCTCACCAGACTCTGTCCAAGACATCAACAATCCTGCAAAGCGCTGATCCGGATCGTGGAGAATGTCCACCAACCGTTGCACTTCCCAGAGGACGTCTTTTGATTCGATTTTGATGTCCACTGTTTGGCCAGGCTGGATCGCGGCTTCGCTATCCATTGTCAGACCAGCCGCTGCAACCAGTTCAGCCGGATAGTTCGGATCAACCTTGGCTGCTCCGAATTTGTTGGTAAACCGGATACCTGCGGTTGTGAACTCTCCGATGGTTACCGGCTGTGTGCCGTTATTGGTCGCATGAATGGTCATGCGCAATGCGCGGCCCGGAACATCGTACTCTGCATGGGTCACGTCAACAGTCAGCGGATTAGGCTTGATCGGCATAGGCTTGATCTTAGCCTCACCAGCCTGGAGAGGAACGCTAATCGGGTGCTTTGCTTCTGCCGCCAGATAGCCGACCACCACAACAACCAATGTGAGGATCAACACCGCAGTACCCACTTTTCGGTCGATGGGGTCAAGCAGGATTTCATCCCCATACGCCGCCAGGACGCGAGCACGAATGAGATACATGGGTCTGATAGCAAAGAATCCGACCCAGAAGATTCCAAGAGCGATCCACCAGATATGCCACATGATTCCGGTTGCGCTCCCCATTGTCTCTGAGTCAAATGTTTCACCAGTCAGTGTCTTGATCGGATTGGTGAAGTCCGCATAATTACCCGTGATGTCCATCCATCCACCTGGTCCCGCAATAGGACCGGCTTCCTTTACGGCAAACATGGGATGGATGTGATGGTGGCCCGGGAGTCTGGCTTTCAGCTTGACTATATATTCATAGTCACGCCCGATTTCCATTGGGCCCGAGACGAACATCGGTGTTCCATTGACCTTGGAGCTCAATCGTACAAAGACGGAACTAGGAGATCCGACATTGATGAAGGTGCGGGTGGGTTTCACCACCGCACGAGGCCAATCCTCAGATAAATGGAATTTGCCCTTCAGCTCTGTCACATCATTGACTTTGGTCGACTTTCCAACCCATTCAGTGTCATACCAATTCACAGTACGCATCCGCAGGAATGGCTCCTGCGATCGCTCTCCGTGAGCGAATGCAGGAGTGATATCGAGGGCCGGCGTGACCGCCAGCGTCGCCACCCCGCAGAGTCCAATCATCCACAGTTTGAAGACGTGTTTGGCATTCATGCTTTTCCCCCAGAAAGTTTAGCTTTGTCTGCTTGTGGTCCCAAAGTGGCGTATGCAAATACGTCGTACACCTTCGTGGTCCGCTGTCTGTCATCAGTGATGTAGAAATACGAGGTGCAGAAGAACTTCCCGAACTGCCACCACAGGATGTACGTCAATGAAGACGCGAATGCGGAGAAGAACGCGGAGATCATGGTGCTGTGACCACCGAACGTGCGCAGCGATCCAACTTCGATCATCCGGATGTACTCAGGAGTTCCCGTACGAACATACATGAAGCCCATATAATCTGCCCATGAGAGCAATGCGCCATCTACGACGAGAGGCGTATGGCTATAGGCAAAGATAGGCCAGTTGCTCGGATAGAACAGTGCCGCGAACAGCCATGCTCCGATCACTGCAGTCAACGTCCAGTTCCTGGTCAACAAGAGTACGATATCGAGAACCAAGGCACCGGGAATTGCCGTAGCAGGCATGACGAAGTTGGGTGGATAGTTAGACCACCACCACCAAGAAGTGTAGACGGCAATCCATTTTCCTGCACCAAGAGCAAGAATACAGAGCGTCGCACCGAATGGCTGCCGGTAATTTACCCAGTTGTAGTACTGGAGGGCAGCACAGAATGTGATTAAGGTAACTGGCGTCACGATCGGCCACCACTGACGGTCTTTCCAATCGAGCCAGAAGTCCCAGTCTCCACACAGCAGAGCCGTGTGCATGTGGAAGGTTCCAACGATCGTCACGAACAAAATAGGAATGAAATAGATATAGTCGATTTTTCTAGACATCGCCACCCCTTCAGGGGGTAACTTCGAGGCCTTGATAATCTCATCGGTTCTAAACATAACTGACATCCTCCGTCATTTCAGTCGGCCGTGGCCAGCCAGGCGCTCCATGGGATGGTGCGCCTGACTACCAGCCGATGCCGACCTATGGTTCATATAATCTGCGCTCCGCCCTACTACTACTTAGTACCCGGCCTTGGCGTTGGGGTTCACCTGGCTGGGGAACGGATCCAGGATGCTCTTCGGCGCGTTGTTCCAGATCACATCCGCCAGATTCGACA
>JABMDK010000013.1:18065-30970 GCA_015903995.1 Nitrospira sp. | reverse complement strand
GGCATGACACCGTTGAATCGTCCGTAGGTCAGCCAATGGAAGAAGTCACCTGCCGTATGCATGGCGGTATGAGGCTCCGTCAGAAGGTCGACTGGTTGTTTCGGCAATGTCTTGGCCAATATCCCGTTCCCTTTAGCCTGTGGGCCATGACAGGGAATACAATTCGCCGTGAACAGCTCGACGCCATTGGCAATCGAGATGGCATCGAACGGAACCGGGGTCTTCCGGTAAGTCTCCGGATAGGATTGGACGGCGATAGGATAGAAGGTCGCACCAAGTCCAATGATCCCCAGCAGAGTTGGAACAGCGATTCGCCACGAGATTGCCCACTGTTTCTTACGACCGAGCACGATAGTTGTTCCGGTTATAATCAGGAGGACAAGGCCGGTTAGCACAATGGCTCTTACAAGCCAGTCGTCCCATGTCGCGTCAATGGAGAAACGGAATGGGTAGGGCCAGTTATCGATGACGTCATGTTTCGCCGGGACCGCGTTGGCCAGTACAGTGGCGACAATGACCAGGAGGATAGCGAGGCCAAACTCGACTGTTACCCATGTCCGAAGTTTTTGACCACCGACTGCTGCTTGCTCGGAACTTTGCTGAAGCGATGGTATCCACAGAGACTTCGCTCGTGAGGCGATGGAAAGAATGACGGCAAGTAGCGTGAGCTTTGTGATGAGCAGCCAACCATAGGCAGTCGCGACCAGTCCGGCGTAATTGGTCTCAAACATGCGATTGGCCACGACAACGCCTGATATGACAACAACGATCATTGTGGCTAGAGCTAATCTAGAGAAGCGAGACAGCACGTCGCCGATGCACGATCTTTCGTCCGTTGATCCGGTCCTGGTGGTGGAGGCAACTAGAATCACGCCAGGGAGACCGCCGAACCAGACGCTGGCTGTGATGAGATGCACGGCATAGGTTACGGTGGCCAACAGCGCTTGTTCTTCGGCAGCCGAATGGCTGGCGAGAGAACCGAGCGCCAGTGTCAGCGCCGCCGCTGACGCACCCACGACGTAGCGCCATTGCGCGGCAGGGGCAATCCGAATGTACAGAACAATCACAAGGACAGTGAGGGCGCTCGCAGCGCGTAGGGTCCAGATAAACCCGATACGAGTCTTTTGTAAAAAGGGGTTCCAGGCATTCTCAGGAGATCCGGTCGCCTGCGCGGTCGTCGTAGCCAAGAGACCGACTAGACCGATCAGTAGGAAGGTAGCCAACCAAGGGAAAGTCTTTTTCAGGCGGGCAGGCCACGAATGCCCGGATTCAAGGCTCCTCTGCTCGGCGATTGCCAAAAAAACGCAACCCCCGATCAGCATCATGTTAGACGCTAGTTGCAGATAGCGAAACAGCGCACCGACGGCCTCGATCATTTCCTTTGAGTTTCGCCCTTTACGGTGAAGTCGAAAGTGGAATCAACTACATGGCCGTCAACCGAGAGGACACGGAACTTGATGGAGTATTTACCGGGAGCCAGCTCGGGAAGGGGCAATACGATCGATTTCTGGTCATCCGGTGCAAGGGTGGGCTTGGCATCGGTGATGGGCTGTTTTTGGGCATCGAGGACCACGAGCGAGGCGTAGTCTCCCTCGATTTTCTCGTTGAACCACAGTCGCACTTGTGTCGGCGACTTGGTAAGCACCGCTCGTCGTGGAGGCTCGGCTTTGACTAACATGGAATGGGCGAAAGCCGAGGTTACGGGTATTGTCAAAGCGAACACGATGATCAAGATGAAGCGTGTGAGCATATCCATACCTGCTGAGCCAATCATGAACCCTCCATGTGCCCAATCGTCACGCCTGAGGTGATGCATTTGTCGGTCTAGCGTACGTTCCCTTGAGAATCCGTCGCCTTACGACACAGGGATTTGCGACGGCTTGCGGCGATCTCGGAAGGCGAAGAACACGGCAACTGCAATGCCTACAAAGACCGGCACAATGACCATCATGTAGTGAGAGAGATGAGAGATGACTCCTTGGTCGCCAACCGAAAAAGAAAACCGTGCGACATGTTCTCGTTTTTCGCCTATTGCAACCAATCCGACAAACTTCCCAGGCTGATCAAAGTTGTATTTCACGTCAATCGATCCAGTGGGGTAGACCTTGGCCGGGAGGTGGGTGATGGTCACAGCTTCGAGATTATCCTCCGAGCCGGTATCTCTGATGATTCTGACCTCTACAGGGAGTGAGCGGAGCTCCTGTTCGACATAATCGAGGACTAAAACGGTGTTCCCCATTGCCGGAAGATCCTGACAGAATTTCCGATCGTAGACCTCTACAGGGAGTGAGCGGAGCTCCTGTTCGACATAATCGAGGACTAAAACGGTGTTCCCCATTGCCGGAAGATCCTGACAGAATTTCCGATCGTAGTACATGTCAGGTAGGTAGCTGGCGAAAAGCATCTTATAGGGGCCGGCGTGGAGGACGCACGTATCTGCTGCCAATTCATGCCCATGTTGAGCCATCGCCGAATAAGGAGTGACGATCAGAAGGAGCACACAACATACCCACGCACGGATGAGAAGATGACCGGACATTTTCAATCCTCTTGTTTCTCGAATCCTCAACGTTCGTAACGGTTCCGTTGCCGTCAAAATCCTAGGAAGCCGCGATTTGCGATGGCTTGCGGTCTCGCATGAAAAAGACAATTCCCAGTACGATGACAAGCGCGAGCACCGGGATCATATAAATATTCAAAAATTTCGACCAGAATTTCGGTTCCCCTACCGAGAATGGAAACTTGGAGATGTGCTCTTGTTTGTCGCCCACGGTGACGATCCCGACAAATTTACCGGGTTTGTCGAATGTGTATGCAAAGTCAATGGAGCCGTTTGGATATACTTTGGCCGGAAGGCGAAATACGGTGTTGGCCTCAAGGTTGTCCTCTGTGCCGGTGTCTTTGATGATCCGAACTTCGGCCGGCAGGGCGCGAAGCTCTTGTTCGATGTAGTCCAGCACGACGATCGTTTGGCCGGTCGCCGGAATATCCTCACAGAACTGCTTTTGTTGCGTGTTTTCCGGCTGGTAACCACTGAAGTGCATTGTGTAGGGGCCGACCGTGAGCTTGCACATATCTTCGGCCATGGAGAGCCCACCGTGAGCATGGACTTGCGAGGACATGAGCGCACTCAGAGCAACTACTATACATCCGACTGTCAGCTTCAGGAATACGAAAGGCTTCATGAACGTGTCCTCTTTTTTGCAATGGTGAAGAGAATGCTCAGATACCGACATGCGTCGCCTGGCTACTTATGAGCGGCGGCGAGCGGCAAGCCAGCCCCGCACTCGATTCGATTTTGAGAGCTCATACCCGACGACCCCAAGTACCAGCAGTAGTGCCAATGGTCCAAGAGCTGAGCGCCCAAGCTTCGAATAGTCAACCTGCTGCACCCGCAGCAGGTATGCGGAAGGGCTGAGCCCCTCCGCTGTAATAATCAATTTGTAGAGTCCTTTTTCCAGCTTGGCTTCACCCCTGACGATCCCATCTGGATGAGAGATCGGCTTCCAATAAGCCACGGTCTTGGCCTCGTCCTGCTCGTTTTCATTGACTCCTTGAATGATCTTGACTCCTACCGGCATATTACGAAGGCTCGGGTCGACAAGGTCCACCACAAGGAAGGTATCCCCCACATCCGGGATCTCCGTGCAGTACTGAGCTTTCGGCTCAATTTGAGGCTGGTAAGCACTGAAATGCACCATATTCCCACCGATTCTGCGCACGCAGATGTCGTCTTCAATCGATACATTTCCATGTGCAGCGGCGGTACTAGGGCCGCTGACGGTTCCGAGGACCACGGCCAGGATGAGGAGGTTTATTCGGATTGCATACTTAATCATAACGTTATCCGCTGAATGAATTTCCTAGGTAGCCAGATCTCTCGGAATTTACCACCCTGCAGACCGTTGTTTCAAGTGCTTGAACCATGCGCCTCGATGGCATATCACCTCGGCGTAGGTGTGCCCTGCATAACTATTGAGAGTTCGCTTCGTCGAATTTGAGAGATGAAATCAGAATGCGTCTGTTTATCGAGTTGACGACGCACGCGATACATGATGATAATGAGATAGCGGGTGATGACTTATTCGGAAGGAGGCCAGAGATGAAAGCGAAAGAAGGGGTGATCAACATCCTGAATAAGATCCTGACGGCCGATTTGACGGCCATTAACCAATATTTCGTCCATGCCAAAATGTGTGAGAACTGGGGCTATGAACGGTTGTACCATAAGGTACGGGAGCGGAGTATCGATGAGATGAAGGATGCCGACGAACTGATCGGCCATGTTCTCTACCTGGAGGGTGTGCCTAATGTACAGCGAATGAACGCGGTTCAGGTCGGTGAGACGGTGTCGGAGCAGCTGAAATCGGACTTAAAGGCAGAGCAGGAGATGCTGACCCTATTGAATGAGGGGATCGTGCACTGTACGAAGGTCACGGATTTTACGACTCGGCACATGCTGGAAGATATGGCGAAGGATGTCGACGGACATATTGATTGGATCGAAACCCAGCTGGAAACCATCAAGCAAGTCGGCCTGGAGAACTACCTGGCCGAACAAATCAAGAAAGAATCCTGAGGGAGATCGTGAAAGCTAAAGAAGGCGTTCTGGAACTGCTCAATCAGGTCTTGCGAGCGGAGCTGACGGCCGTCCACCAATATTTGTTGCACGCGGCGCTTTGCAAGAATTGGGGATATGAGCGGCTGCATGAACACTATAGTCACTTGGCGAATGAAGAAGTGCAACATTCTGCAGGACTGATGGATCATATCTTGTATTTGGACGGTACGCCGGATGTGGAACATCTCGACCCCGTGGCGCATGGGCCCAATGTGGAAGCGCTGTTTCGCGCCGATCTGGAATTTGAACGCGAAGACGTCGAATCGCTTCGAGGAGCGATCATTCATTGTGCGACAGTCGGTGATTTTACGACACGTCATCTCTTGGAGCATATGATCGAAGACTCGGAAGAGCATGTCGATTGGTTTGAGACTCGGCTCCGGACCATCAGCCAGGTCGGGCTTGAGAGATTTCTTTCAGAGCAGATCAAGAAGTAAGCGACGGGTTGCCTCAGTGCTGGAACGAGCCTGTTCCCTTTCCACACCTGTCTTGTAGCTGAAGCCCAGTTACTCAAACTGTGCGCAAATAAGAACCGAACTGTACGACTCGGAGCCGCGGTGGTTCTTCACGCATGCGTGAAGAACCACCGCCGATGAAGCGTCGAGCAGTGTAGATATGAGAACGTCCCAGGCTGTTCCTAGAGGCCTGCCGGTAGGGAGAATCGGACGACTCTGGCGTCATCATTATTTATCGGGGTGCTTTCCGTGGGAGGAACACCTTTCCAGCCTACAGCCACTGCTTTTGTCAGGTCGGGAGAAAGGGCGAGTCCGAAGAGCGCATCGGTTGCACCGCCGAAATCGAGAAGGGCCACACCGGTGCCGTTGAGTCTCGTCTCACGTCGGCCGTTGGGTGTGAGGAGGACTATCGCACCCTCTTGTGTGGCCGTAGTTTGCTTGCCCTATCCCACAATCAAGATGCGCTGATCCGGCAGGACTTTTAGTGTTCGACTTCGGTCGTCTTGGCCGGCAATGTCGATGCCTGCCACGCCTCCATCCCCGTAGGTCTTATCCCAGGTTCCATCTGGCAAGAATCGCGCACTGATGATATCGACGGTGCCGGTTGAGGCATCGCGCCCATAACCGGCGATAATCAAGTGTTGCCCCTGTAAGGCGACGTCATAGGCTTCGGCGACGAATGCGAGCAAGGCGACATGTACCACGCGGTCACGGCCGAAGGTGGAATCAAATTGGCCGTCCGGGAGCAGCCGAAACAGGACAGTGGTGATCACCCCGGCATCGGAGGTATGACCGCTGACCACAATTTTTCCGTCTGGCTGTACGATTGCGGTGCGTGGGGTGTCGTTTCCTTTTCCGATATCGAGCGTGACGAGACCGTTCGTGCCGAACGTTGTGTCTACGGTACCGTTCGGAGTCAGTTTCACGACCACGTAATCGTTGTCCGTCCGATCGGCTCCGTCTGCGAGTTTCCCGCCGACAACGAGGAGATTGTCTCCCGGCAACCACGTCATTCCCCAGACAGTATCCCCTCGAAACGCGGTCTCGGAGACAATGCCTGTACTGAGATCGAGCCGTTTTATTCCGTTGGTCCCGAATGTCTGATCCAATTGCCCGGTCGTGTCGAAGCGGGCAATGGCAATGTCGGTATCGCGTGCTGCGTCTCCGGTTGCTGCCGTATCATGCTCTATTGGCCCCGCAATGACGACCTTCCCGTCCGATTGGACGACGACGGACCGCGCGAGTTCAGCCTTTTTGCCTGCGCCGACGGCGATATTGACTGTGGCGAGTCCGTTTGAGCCGAAGGATGTATCGAGCCCGCCGGTCGGCCCAAACCGTGCGACTGCCATCTGACTGTCATCAGCGACAGTGGTGAATCCGACTGCATAATACTGATTCCCGGTCGCTGCGGTGACCGCGAAGAACCGGTCTCCTTCTGTGGCGGAAAGTGGGGTCGGCAATATCTCACTGTTCAGTGTGGCTGGAGTTGAAGTAGGGGATGTCTGGGGGGCGTCCTCTCCGCTACATCCCGAGACCGCCAAGGCGGAACTGATCAAGAGCAGTCCTAAATAGGTTCCGAAGGAGCCATGCAAGCAGGGCGGTGCAATGTGTAATGTCATAGCAAACTTCCCCTTCTACGATAGTGGTGATGGTGAATACTGAACGCTGTCGCCGATTCTTATCGACTAACCCGGTTTGTGAGTCCGTTGGTCATCGTGTCATTTCGATGCCCTCCTCTCCGGCTCGATCTGGCGCCTTTGGGCAGAGATCGAGAGACGTCTGCCGGCGTTGTTTCATGCTGTACCGACACTCGCCTGATCTGAAAAACAAAAAGCCCATGGCTGGTGAACAACCATGGGCTCTGGACTCCAAGTCCTGTGGCCGCATCTATGCCGGTCGTGGTCTCGACCGATTGGTCGACTCATCTATGGGGAGCGGAATCCTTCCGAGATTGTGTTCGTTCCACTCTTCATGTGAGAGGTCCTCTATTCGCTCCTTTGAAACAGGACAACGTTCCTTGTATGTGTTCTGGAAGGTTTTCCTCAGTTATGGGCAAGGAAAAGTCTTGAGCCATCCTTTGAGCCGTCGTGCCTTGAGGGATCGTGCGAGCCCTCTGGCCTGCCCCCGTTGACGCTGGAAACATCGGCACTTGATGCACCACAACTGAGGATTGCGATGACAGATCGGTTCGTGACAGCGCCGGCAGGTCATACTGAGTGCAACCTCTTTCAATGAGGGTATCTGGGCCGTGGCCGTTAGCCGAGCCGGTTTATTGATAGTCCTCGTTCAAGGCCTTCAAGAAAGCCGTGAGGGGAGCGACGTCTTGGGCTATGAGGGCAATCCCCCCCAGCTCACGATCGCCGTTCCGTAGACCACTTGTACGTTGGAGATCCGATACCTCACGGTAGAAATCTACAATCTGCTCAAGGGTGTCGAATTGTCCGTTGTGCATGAAGGGCGCCGAATGTCCGAGGTCGCGAAGGCCAGGTGTCTTGAACCGTGCAATGGCACGATCGAGGAGTGTGGCATCGGGTAGTGGACAGGGTTGTTGATCGTCGCAGAGGGTCGCACGGATTTTGGTCTGCGGTTCCGGCATGTCCGGATTGGCGAAGACGTTCCACACTCCGAGATCCGTCAAGATAGGAAGGCCGGCTGTTGGGATGGCGCGGAATGGCTCAAGCGCGGCCGGATGGGTTTCGGTGGCGGGGAGGAACTGATTGTAGTTGCTATTGCGGGTGGCCAGGTTTAGGATCGATAAACCCGCGAATTGTCCGGTTCCATGGATGAGATCGTATTCCCGCTGTGTCGTGCCGGTGTTATGCAGCTTGAAATCGGTAAAGTTGGGTGCGGCATGACAGGCGATACAATTCCCGATCTTGCCGGCGCTTCTTTCGGTCGGTGAGGCGGGCAGCGCCGCAGGCTCCGCCAGATAGTTTCCGAAGATGGACGGTAACAGCCCTTTGTCCTTTTTTGCGGCCAGCGTATCGCTGCCGATCCCGGCCGGCTTCAAGTAGAACTCATCGATCAACGCGAGCACCCGCTTCACCCCTGCGCTGATGGAACGTACGGACATCGTGGCGCCCGTGATGTTGATGATATCTTTGTTGATACGAATTGGGTCCAGCACCGTCTTGCCTTCGTACTGCACGTTGAATCGTTTCCGACCGACCTCACTTCCGCGAGCTTCACGAAAGACGAGTAGCTCAACGTCCGAACAGGCGCCTTTGGCATCCACGCCGACCATATAGGTCATGTGTTTATGTTTGCCGACTGTGTTATGCACCATGGCATAGCCATCGATCTTCTCGCCGGTCTCGCCGATGTAGACTTCAAACGCTTGTTCCGGAAACTTCCAGCCGATGCGTTGTTCGACCAGGTCTTTTTTGTCCTGCGAGAGCTGGATGACTTCCTTACGAACTCGTTCTGACTTTCCGAGGATGATCTTGACGGCCGCTTCCTCGGTCATGAAGATCTCGGCATGGTTTAATTCGTCTTCGGTGAGATAACGCTTCAGGTCGTTATCCCATACTTTCTCTAGTCCGGCCCAAGCAGGGGGCGTCAGACAGAGTGAGACGCCGAGTACCAACCCTGACATGACGTTTAGGTGACCGTACATCCGTGCTCCTGCAGTTTGGCATCAAGGCGGCGCTGTATGTCGCGCATGACTTCATCGGAAGGGTCCGTTGGAGCCCAACCGAAGAGACGTGATCCTCCTCGAAAGACCCAGCTCTGCCGTTCTTCGATGAATGAGATCCGCGCGACATCATCCACGCGTTTCACTTTCAACGTGAGGCGGGAGCGATCTTTACTGTCGGCGACATCCCGCCGGAAAATGCCGTAGGGCCGCCCCGGCATTGGAATCTCAAGCCATTCAGTCACGATCAAGCCGGCGTCTTTGTCCATGGTGTCGGCTGATCGATCCTTGACCGCATCGATTGCCGCATCCCAGGCATGGTCGTAGCTGCATACGGCAAACCGTTGTTGCATGCCGCTTGTCATCCAGGCACAGCCGCCTACACTTCCGGCTAGAAGGAGTGGGAGAATTTGCAAACCCATCTGCTGAAGTTTCGTCATGTCATCAGCTCCCCGCCGATCAGGCGGGGAGCCTCCTTCCTCTACAGTTAGAAGTAGGTCGCTGCCTGAAACAGAAACCCGTCTCCGTCCATTGGACTACTGGCGGTCCCTAAATCTCCTGCGGGGGTTAATCCCGCCGCGCCGTTCTGTGCGTTATACTGCCAGTTGATTTTGAAGACGGTATCTTCGATCGGTCTAAAATTCAGACCCACCGTCAACCGATCTAATTCTCGCCGATTACCGAGTGTGTTTCCTCCTCCGAGGGTGCGATTGTCCGTATCGGTGTCGACTTGTTCCCAGCGAACCGTTGCCGTGAAAGTGGAGGCATCGGAGAAGTGACTGGGCGCCAGTCTTTTCAATAATTCCGGCATGAAATGGTAGTTCCCCTGAACATAGTAACCGAACATGCCTGCAGGGCCGATGCCATTGCCGGCCACACCGGTCGCGTTGTTATTGCTGATTCTGACCCATGCCGCTTCACCGATTAACTCAAACGGGCCACGCTGCAAGGTCCAGTCTACGGCGAAGATATCGAGATTGCCGGAGCCGACGGTGGCCGTCGAGGGTTTATACTGGCCATGGTACCCTGACCCGGCGATTTCAATGCCCAACATCGGGCTAAAGGCAACACGTCCGACGATGGCCTTGCTGTCGTCACGGTCTCGGGACACGCTGCCACGCGCACTGCGGACACCTAAATCCGTGAGCGCACCGGCGGTTTGCGTCATACCGTTGACCGCATAGATTTCATAGTCGATCTTCGAGAGCGTAGAGGGATACAACGTTCCATAAATACCGGCCCCCGCTTCGAACCAGGTGCTCGGGATGATGATTCTCGACACCATCGGCCGATCGACAAGGTCGTTCAAGGGGGAGTCATGGAGCAAGTTAAATTTGCCGACCGGCATCAGAAGAATACCGCCACGGAGGTTGATCTTCTCATTGACCAGATAGTCCAGTTGAGCAAATTCGACCTGAATCGAACCGTCTCCTTGCGGTGAATTGGTGCCTCCACGTTCGATTTCAATTTCCGTCGCGAATTTTATACGGTCGGTGATATCGGCATAAATGAAAGGAACCAACCGCTGTTGCCCGAAGCTATTGCGACTGGGGTTGTCCAAGTTTTGGCGAGAGAGAATGTTGTACATCACATCAGCATAGCCGCCGATGGTGGCTTTCGGCACGCTCAAGAAGGGTTTTGCATAGATCAATTTTCCCGATCCGGTTGATCCGAATCCGAGAGAGGCTTTTTCCTCTCCTGGGCGCCCCACTTTAATATCGGTCATCGGTCCAGCCGGCATCGGGTATTGTTTTGGAGCCGAACCTTCACTCTGAACCTCGCGAGATTCACGCTCCTGGGCTTTCTGTAACGCTTCTTCGAGTCTTTTCACTCGTTCCTCAAGGCTTTCTTCTGCGAAGACCGGCGCAACTGCCAGCACGAGAATCGAAAAAGCCCCGAGGATTGACCGCATCTTCATCGGTATCCTCCCTCATGAGTAAGGTGATGGTCTGACTCGGGACTCAGCGGTCTCTGGTCTTCAGGTCAACGAAATGTCTGCAACCGCTCAATGTGGAAATGTGCCTCCTTTATTGACAGGGAATTATGTTGACGCCGCCCCCCAGCCTTCGATTGAAGAGAAGGGGATGACGACAATGCGTTTGCACCGTTTGCACTTCAGTTCCAGCCCTTCTCCGCACACCTTGGCAATCAATTGTCCGCACTCACAGCGGGTCTCATGCGTCCGGTCACGTTCTAGCAAAGGAGCTTTTGCAATAGTCATGGAAACATGTCGATTGCTGTTATGAAATTGAGAACGATTATTAATATCTCAATCACTGTGTGGCTGTCAAGTAGGAAGTCATCTCTGGCAAAGTGGAGGTCTGTGTGTGTTTCCAGCGGGGCTTGTCTTATAATTTCTTGAGGGGGTACGCGCTATTGCCAAGAAGGTCTGGTGATGAATGCCCGATTCTCGACGGGTGCTTACGTTTGAGATCATGCCTTATCCGGCACAGAGGAAAGAGCTGTGTACGACGTGATGTGTTTTCTGCGATACCCCGGAGTCGTTCATCGGCATTGGGAGTGCAAATAATCCGGTGATGAAGCCTCTACTTCTAAAAGCCAGGTCCATAGCGATAGTCGGTTTTGCGCTGACGTTTTTCGAGAGTTGCGCCCTATTGCCCTCAGCTCCGCTGCCTGTCCTCTTAAAACGTACGCAGATGCATATGGGCACTCTGGTAGCGATCACGGCGGTGGCTTCTAATAAGGCCGTGGGAGACCGGGCGATACAGGCTGGATTCGATGAGGTCAAGCGACTCGACCAGTTATTGAGCACCTGGCGGGCTGACAGCGAACTGTCACATGTCAATGCAGAAGCAGGGCACCAGCCTGTTCGAGTGAGTCGAGAGACGGTGGAACTGCTGGTCCGATCCATTGAAATGGCGCAATTAACGAACGGCGGTTTCAACATTGCTGTGGGGCCCGCCATCGATGCCTGGAGTTTCACTGAGCGACAACAGATTCTTGCTGATGAGGAGTTACGGCGACTGAAGCCGCTCGTCGATTGGAGAAGCATTCAAATCGATAGGCCGAAGCGGACTATCTATCTGCCGCGTGAGGGGATGCGGATCGACGTCGGTGGGATCGGGAAGGGCTATGCCGCCGATCGAGCAGCGGAGAGGATGAAACAAGAGGGGGCGACGGGCGGGGTGGTCGCATTGTCGGGGGATATCAAGACCTTTGGCGTCCTTCCCGATCGACAGGGGTTTCCCGTCGGGATCCGGCACCCACGAGAGGAAGGCGTATTGATTGCCGTCATCGATTTGAAGGATGAGGCGGTATCAACGGCGGGTGACTATGAACGATTCTTCGAACGGGAGGGAATTCGCTATCATCACATCTTGGACCCACACACCTTGCAACCGGCCCGAGCCTGTCAGAGTGTCACAGTGATTGCCAAAGAAGGCACGGTGGCTGATGGATTGGATACCGGGATTTTTGTGCTAGGCCCAGAACAGGGAATGGCGTTGGTGGAGCGGTTGCCGGGGGTTGAAGCGATTATCGTCGACCAGGAGGGCAGGGTTACCGTTTCGTCAGGACTCCGTGATCGGCTGCGCTCACCATGAGGTGCGAGGGGGGCTACCGCGCTGTCTTTAGGTCGTAACTGATCGAAAACTTTACCGGCATTTGGTGCCGTTCGAGTGGGCGAGAGAGCTTGATCGGGGGGCCGTTTTTTACATCTTCCAAGGCGACGTGATCAAGCGCAGGATTGCCTGAGCTTTTCACGATACGCACGTCGCTCAAGAGTCCGTCTTCATGTAACATCGCAGTCAGCGTCACTTTCCCCTGAATCCCATCCGCCCGCAACGTGGCCGGATACTGCTTATTCAGATCTTCGATCCACTGTGCCATGAGAGCGGTGAGCCATCCGTAATCGGGTTTGGCCGGTGCGCCTTGGTTGGTTGCGACCGGTGAAGCAGGTGGGGTGTTCATGGCGACGTGCGAGTCAATCGGATCTGTCGAATGATCCTGAAGCGGCGCCGGCTGCTCTGATAACGGAACGGCAAGGTGCGGTGGCGGAATGTCAGGCGAAGAGTCAGGCGCCGGTGCCGAATCTGATGGGCTTGGCTCGGTGAGGAGGGGTTGGTCCTGATGAGGTTCTGGATTGAACTCGGCGATCGGTGCCGGGGGAGGTGAAGTTGCCGCTGTTGTCCTTTTTGACGGAGTCGTCCGTACGGCTGGCTCAGCGGCCGTCGAT
>JABMDK010000013.1:0-17965 GCA_015903995.1 Nitrospira sp. | reverse complement strand
GTGGTCTGACTCGGGACTCAACGGTCTCTGGTCTTCAGGTCAACGAAATGTCTGCAACCGCTAACGTGGAAATACGCCTCCTTTGTTGACAGGGAATTAAGTTGACGCCGCTCCCCAGCCTTCGATTGAAGAGAAGGGGATAATGACAATGCGTTTGCACCGTTTGCACTTCAGTTCCAGCCCTTCTCCACACACCTTAGCAATCAATTGTCCGCATTCGCAGCGCGTCTCAAGCGGTTGACAATGTTCCAAGGAGGGAGCTCTTGCGATAGCCATGATATGTCGTGACCGATGTCATGAAATTGAGAACGATTATTAATATCTCAATCAATGTTCCGCTGTCAAGTGGTTAGTTTTCGCGGAGTGGCCTGCCATTCCATCGTGGCTTGCCATATAATTTTCCCATGAAGAGGATCTGGGTGTTCCAAGGGAGGCTACTGGGAGCGCTCGTTCTGAGTATGTCAGGCTGTGTGACGGAATTGCCTTCACTGGTCAATTCAGATCAGGTCACAGGCAGTCTGGTCGTGGGGCGAGTCTTGACGGTCCTAACTGGTGAAACATCCCGACGCTATCCACCGGAAGTGCGTTTCTTTGAATTGGAAGACCAGGCGTCGCAAAAGCGTTTCCAGGTGGAGGTCAAGTCCCACGATCAATATTTTGCCGTTGATTTGCAGCCAGGAACCTATCGGGTCAATCGAGTGCAGATCAACGAAGGACCGTTCATGTCAATGGCTGATTTGGGCACGACTTTTATCGTTGACCCTGATGCCATCATTTATGTGGGGACATGGCGATTCGGAGTCGATTCGCCGCGCTACGGACGGAAAGTGGTGGCGTCAATGATCGCTGATCAAGAAGAAACAGCCCGAGTCCGCGGCTTTCTCAATGACCAGTATCCGAGCTTTCAGGAGAACTCCATGGTCGAACACCTCCCTCAGCCATCACAGCTAGAAGCGCGGCTTTACGAAGTGATGCCGTACCCACGATATCCAAAATATTTTCGCAGACACTGGTGGTAGGAACGATTGTGGCCATGAGGCTGTCGCGAGTCTGCATGCATTTCACACTGATCCTCAGTCTTGTCACGGCGTTTATGGCCGGTTGTGCGGAGATGCGATCTGCCCTTCCGCCCGTTGTCTTAAAACGTGCTCAAATGCATATGGGCACCTTGGTGACCATCACGGCTGTGGCTTCCGACAGAAACGTAAGCGATCGGGCTATGCAGGTTGCATTCGATGAAATCAAACGGCTTGAATATCTGCTGAGTACCTGGCGTCCAGACAGTGAACTGTCACATGTGAATGCAGAAGCTGGACGCCAACCTGTACAGGTGAGCCGAGAGACATTGGAATTGGTGGTCCGATCCATTGAAATGGCGCAACTGACGAATGGCGGTTTTAATATCGCCGTAGGCCCGGCAATAGATGTCTGGAGTTTCACCGAACGACAGCACATTCCCGATGATAGGGAGCTGCAACACTTGAAACCTCTCATCGATTGGACAAGTATTCAAATCAATAAACAGACTCGGACTATCTATCTGCCGCGCGGAGGAATGCGAATCGATGTCGGTGGGATTGGTAAAGGGTATGCGGCCGACCGGGCGGTAGAGGAGATGAAACGAGCGGGAGCCGCCGGGGGAAGTGTTGCCTTATCCGGGGATATTAAAACCTTCGGCGTCCTTCCGGACCAAAATGGGTTTCCAGTCGGTATCAGGCACCCACGTGAGGAGGGGGCGTTGATTGCCATGATCGATCTGAAAGATGAAGCAATTTCAACGGCAGGTGATTACGAACGATTTTTTGAACGGGATGGAATCCGGTATCATCACATCTTGGACCCTCAAACCTTTCTGGATTGAACTCGGCGATCGGTGCCGGGGGAGGTGAAGTTGCCGCTGTTGTCCTTTTTGACGGAGTCGTCCGTACGGCTGGCTCAGCGGCCGTCGATAGTGGCGTGGATTGCCGAAGGGCTGGCGCAGGTGGAATTGGTGATTCGGAGGGCAACGCGGGCGCGTGCGAAGATGAGAGCGGTGCGACCATCGCCACATCCCACTGGAATGGATCCGTCTGCGGCTCCAGCTGCATACGTTGGACAAACAAGATGGCTCCCACGGCTAGACCTCCGTGCAGCAGGCACGATACCAGCCAACTCGCCGCCATGGGGCCAGTCCGATCGTCTGAACGCGGCATGGGTGTCCCTGTTACAGTCGAATGACTTCCAGGCTGACTTGTTGAAAGCCTAAGCTGCGAATCTCGTCGACGAGGGTCACGAACTTTTCAAGCAACGTGACTTTGTCGGCCCGTACGACGACGGCCGATTCACGAGGTCGAGAGCTGAGAACAGAGGAAAGGCCTCCGAGGGGAATCGGCGAGTCATTGAAAAACAGACTTCCGTCGGCCGTCAAGGAGATCACGATCGGGACATCTTTCCGATCCCCGACCTCTTTGGCTTTGGCTAGGTTGACGGGAATTTGTCCCGTGCTGATGAAGGTGGCGGTCGTCAGCACGATCACGAGCAAGACCAGCATCACATCCACGAGCGGGATGACGTTGATCTGATCAATGTTCCGTTCCATGGTGGGCCTTATACTCGGTTAAGATTTCGCTCACGCGACGACGCAGGACATTATTCATGACGACACAGGGTATGGCGACCAGAAGACCGATAGCGGTCGCTTTCAACGCCAGGCTCAAGCCGATCATGATGGTGCTCACGGCCATCGTCCCGGACGTTCCCATCGTATGGAACGTCAACATGATGCCAAGAACGGTTCCCAGGAGGCCGATGTACGGGGCGTTGGCAGCCACCGTGCCGATAATCACAAGGCGTTTGGTCAGCGTCATTTCCAGCAGCTGTGCGTTTGAAAATTGTGCGAGATTCACACGCTTGTAGAAGAGCCACCGTTCAATCGCGACGGCGACGGACCACACGCTCAGGACGAGCAAGAGGCCGACGATTCCATAGTCAATAGCGTCTTTCAACGCGTCCATCGAAACTCCTTACGTCCTGGAACGATCGCACAATCTGGGAACCAGAGCGACTGTGCATCCATGCCAGATCTCCTGAATGCTGTCAATCTGCCTACGCATTCGGTTTCAATCTGCAGGTCTAGAGGAGGAAGGCTGTTCTGCGGGAAAGAGCACCGTGTGCGTGGCAGAGACACGGAGTTCGACGGCGGTGCCTTCCTGGTAGACGCAGGTTGAGCTTTCACTGCTGTGGATGACCTGTCCGGACGGGAGCTGGATTGTATAGAGATTTTCAGAACCTCTGAACTGGCGGGCCACAACCCGCGGCCCGGCCGACTTGTTGGGGATGAGCTGGATGTCGTCCGGTCGAATCATGACAACGACCGAACTTCCCTCGACACTGCCGAGCGTATCGGGGAACTCCCCCAGTTCGGTATGTACCAGGCCTTGTCGAATCTGTCCGGTGACAAAATCGGCTTGGCCCACAAAATCGGCGACGAACCGCGTGGCCGGGAGATGGTAAATCAGCTCCGGGGGGTCCATCTGCTCAAGCACTCCCTGATTCAGGACGGCGATACGGTCCGCCATGGCGAAGGCTTCGTCATGGTCGTGCGTCACTAAAATGGTCGTGGTTTTCATCCGGCGTAACAGGGCATGAACCTCCTGCCGCATCCGGCCGGCCATGTCGGG
The DNA here is from genome assembly GCA_015903995.1 of Nitrospira sp. Lineage (GTDB taxonomy): Bacteria > Nitrospirota > Nitrospiria > Nitrospirales > Nitrospiraceae > Nitrospira_D. Next base: position 14,306 of record JABMDK010000013.1, on the reverse strand, counting down.
ATCCAGATTGCTGAACGGCTCATCCAGGAGGAGCAAGACGGGATTCTGTACCAGCGCTCGTGAGAGCGCGACTCGCTGCTGCTGCCCTCCCGACAACTCATGCGGGTAGCGGCGGTCGAGGCCTTCGAGGCCGGTCAGTCGCAGCATTTCGTGGACGCGACATGTCCGTTCCGCCCGTGACAGGTGGTGGAGCCCGAAGGCGATGTTCTCGGCGACGCGCAGGTGTGGGAAAAGGGCGTACTCCTGAAAGACCATCCCGACACGACGCTCCTCTGTTGGAATCGTTCCTGAGGAGGAGGAAACCAAGCGGTCCGATAAAAAGATTTGTCCGGACCGGACCGGTTCAAACCCGGCGATGGCTCGTAGGACGGTTGTCTTCCCACAGCCGGACGGTCCGAGCAAACAGAGGATTTCGCCTTCTCGTGCAGAAAATGAAATATCGCGAATCGCCGGTCTGCTTGGATCATAGGCACAGGACACGGAACGGAGTTCCAAGATGGAAGAGGTCGGCGGAGAGAGGCGGACCTGTTCTTCGAGCCGGTCGGTATCCACCTGTGTCATCTGTGAGGGGGTGTTCATCGTGGTGTTACGCGGCCCGCCAGTCACGGGACAGCAACAAGACGAGTGCCGGTAGGCCAACGAGCACGATCAATAACGCGGACGGAGCCGCCAGTTGGTAATACTCTTCACTGGCTTCCAGCCAGACACGGATCGCCAGGGTGTCGAACCCTACTGGTCTCAACAGTAATGTCGCCGGGAGTTCCTTCATCGTCTGCAAAAAGATCAGAACCCATGCCACGATGACCCCGTTCCGAATGAGCGGCAATGTCACGCGGCGCCAGGTCTCCCGAACGGTCAACCCCAGGGTGCGGGCCACTTCTTCAAGGTTCGGCGTGATTTGTTGAAGCGATGGTTCGAGCGACTGGAGGCCGGCTGGGAGATAATGCAGGACATAGGCGACAATCAACACGATGACCGTTCCATAGAAGAACGGGAGGACCTTGAGAAAGAGGACCAACACCGCGAGCGCAGCGACCGGTCCTGGCAGGACATAGCCGGCATAGGCGGCTTGCAGACACCCGGTATTGAGCCAGGTCGGTTTTCGGCTGGCGAGGTAGGCGAGAGGCAGCCCAATCACTACGCCGGCCGTGGCAGCCAGGGTCGACAGCAAGGCACTGTTCAAGACGAAGCCGAAGAAGCGGCCGTCGAGAATCGCCCGGGCTTCCGGGGACAGGCTCCATGTCACCAGCAGAGAGACAGGGATTCCGAAGGCCAAACCGATCACGGTAGTCAAACATGCCGTCAGAGCTGCCGTGTGCAACCATCCGCACTGGATGCGTTGCGGGGCTCGAAAACGTCCGGTGGTCTGGTAAAACCGGCTCTTTCGGCGAAACCATCGTTCGGTCAACAAGAACAGAAGCGCCAGGATAACCAATAAGATGCTCAGGATGCTTGCGGCCTGGTTGTCGGATCGTCCGGTCATCTGCTGAAACACGGCGTAGGTCAGTGTTTGGTAGCGCAGTAGAGAGACGGCGCCGAAGTCAGAGACGACGTACAGGATGACCAGGGCGAGGCCGGCGACGATGGATGGACGTAGCAGCGGAAGGGTGACGAACAACATTCGCCGAAGCGGTGACGCGCCGCAGGTACGGGCGACTTCTTCAAACGACACGTTAAAGCTCAAGAGCGCACTGCGTGTGAGCAAGTAGACGAAGGGGAAGGTGTCGAGCGCCATCACGAGGGTGACGCCCCAGAAACTTTGTGGCGAGATGATCCTGGCCTGAGGTCCGGCGATCATTTGCCAGAGCTGTTCGACCGGACCGCCGAATCCCAAGAGATAGTTGTACACATAGGCCAGGACGTAGGTCGGCATGGCCAGCGGCAGTACCAGACCGACTTCCCACAGCCGTCGGCCGGGGAATTCAAATCGCGTCACCATCCAGGCGGTCGAGACACCGAGGAGGAGTGCCAGGCATGCCACGGCACCCGCCAAGGACACCGTATTCCAGAGCAGTTCAGGGACGCGAGTAGTCCAGAGGCGATACCAAATCGAGGGATCGGCGGACAGTGCCAGCGTGGTGACATAGCCGAGCGGCAGGAGGACGAGTGCCGCACTGGCGAGAGCCGCGAGTTGGAGGGGAGAGACAGATGATCGTCGTACGGCAATCACGAGGTGCTCGCAGAGTTACCGCATCCCGACTTGTTCGATAAGGAGCAACGTCGGCTCTCGGAGCTCGGCAAGCTTGGTCAACGGGACTAAGGCTGCCCTGAAGCTTTTTCGTTCAACCAGCGCCGGGTCGGCTTTCACCTCGGGATGGAGCGGATACTCTTTATCGAGGTCGGCGAACATTTTCTGGCCGGCCTGTGCCACGAGAAACTCCACGAGCAATTTGGCGTTCTCTACGTTGGGAGTATGCTTCAGCATGCCAATGCCCGCCACATTCATGATGGCGCCCATGCCCCCTTCCTGTTGATCCGGCATCACAATCGCCAGCGGAGCCGTCGGTTGTGCGGCAAGGTGTCGATAGACGTAGTAGTGATTCACAATACCCATGGCGACCTGGCCCTTGGCGACAGCGTCGACGATCTGCGAACTTTTTTGGTAGACCTGCGTGCCGGCATTGTCCCGAATGCCCTCAAGAAACTTCTTGGTGTGCTCGTCGCCGAGGCTGGCGCGGATCACCGAGACGCCTGCCTGCAAATATTCGCTGCCGGCGTTGGGAATGGCGATCTTGTCCTTCCATGTGGGATCCGCCAAATCCAGGAGCGATTTGACCTGGTCGGGCTTCACCAGTGTCCTGTTGTACACCACAATCCAAAACCGTCCTGACAAACCGATCCAACTGTTGTCCGCTGCACGGTATTGAGGAGGGATAGCCCGTTCGACTTCCCGCATGTTCAACGGACGAAAGAGTCCCGCCGTGCGGGCCATTTCCAAGCTGCCGGCGTCATTGGTGATGAAGACGTCGGCGGGACTGCGGTCTCCTTCGGCCTTCATCCTGTTCACCAACTCGGTGGTACCGGACGAGAGCAATTCGATCTGAATTCCGGTCTTTGCCGTGAACGCATCCAAGACCGGCTTGATCAGCCGTTCGGCTCGTCCGGAATAGACGGTCAATTTGTCGGCAGCCGATGTAATGGTCGGCATGACCAACGAGAAGAGTATCAGGAGACAGATGGTCGAAATGCTGGAGCCCCTCAGCTGACGGGCAAAGGCTGTGGTCTGAGAGGAACGTTGAAGAAACATGCGCATGATTGAACCTTCTATTTCAATGTGAAGTATGGGCTGAGTTGAAATTGATAAACCGTATCAAAAAGGATACCAGAAATACCCCCGGAGGTCAACTTGGGAAATCTTGCAGCAAGCTGCGGGGAGCGTCACTGGCGGCAGCGGGAGCAGAGACCGTAGAGCTCAAGGCGGTGGGTTTGGATGGTAAAGCCGTTCCGTGAAGCCACCTCTTCCTGGAGGCGCTCGATGTCGCAGTTCTCGAACTCCACGATCTTGCCGCAGCCGGTGCAAATGAGGTGATCGTGGTGGCCTTTGTGCGAGATGTTGTCGTACTGCGTTTGCGTGCCGAAGTGTCGGGCTTGAGCCAGACCGGCTTCGCAGAAGAGGTTCAGCGTGCGGTAAATGGTTGCCAAGCCCAGGTGCGGATCTTTGCGGGCCAGTTGGTGGTACATCTCCTCAGCGGTAATGTGCTCTTGCTTGAGAAAGGCGTCGAGGATCAGTTCACGCTGGCGTGTAAACTTCAGCTGGTGTTTCCCGAGGTGTTCCTTCAGAACTCCCATTTCTTTGACATGTTTGGACATGATGATGAGACCGAGCCTTTCAGATGGGGAATTAAAGACGAAATGAAGCGGCCGGTCAAGAGTGTTTCTGCAAACCGATCCGAAGGGCTCCCTGCCTTTGACGGTCGCGTTTCCGGCTGGTTATAGTAAAGCCTTCGCGCACAGTACGAGGAGACCGTGAGAACACCCAACCAGATTGCCGTCGACCGCGCCCTGCTCTTGTATGTGCTGCAACTCACTGAGCCGCTTGGTCCTCTGAGCGATGTGAAGCTGCAGCAGCTTTGTTTTCTGTGTGAACTCCAAACCTTTGCCAAGGGCCTGAAAGCGTTCCATTTCGAATTCTTTCGCTTCGCATACGGAGCATTCAGCAAAGACCTCGATAACGACCTGACTTCCCTCCGCCGGAAGGGACGGATCGAAAACTTCACGGTATCGGATCAGGCCAAGGAGGAAGCGATCCCCTTACTCCTGCACGCCATCGAAGGGGTGGAGGCCAATGAAAAGGTCAAAGACATTGTCGATGCCGTCGTCGCAGCCTATGGACCGCAAGATAGCGGCACCATCACGAACTCCGTCGAATCGGTTCAGTTGAGCACACCTCAGGACCCGGAGAGTAAGATTCCGATTCGAGATATTGTGTTCCACACCACGTTGCTCGTGCCGCATCGGATCGAAGTGCAGGCTGAATTTATGTTGCCTCCGGTCATCGTCACCAAGCTCAATGCCGTGATGGGGTATGACAGCAGACCTGTGATCGATGCTCAGAGCTGGTAGAGCTCGCCATATTTCTTCTCGACATATGTCAGGAACGGTTCAGGGTTCAACGTGGAACCAGTCACGCGTTCGGCCAAATGGGCCGGTGTGAACATCCGCCCCCAGCGGTGGATTTTCTGTTCCAGCCACCGACGTAAGCTTAAGAGCTGACCTGCGGCGATCTCATCGTCCAGATTGGGAATCTCCAACTTGGCCATCTCGAAGAATTGGACGGAGTAGAGATTGCCTAAGGTATAGGTCGGAAAGTAGCCGAACGCGCCGAACGACCAGTGCACATCCTGCAGCACGCCTTCCGCATCCGACGGCGGCACGATCCCGAGGTAGTCTTCCATCTTGTGGTTCCAGATCGCGGGTAAGTCTTCGGGCTTGGTTTTGCCTTCTACAAGGTCTTGTTCAATCTCAAACCGAAGCATGATATGGAGATTGTAGGTCAGCTCGTCGGCTTCCACGCGGATCAACGACGGTTTGACGCAATTGATCGCCGCATAGAATCGCTCGACATCCACACCACGCAGCTGGTTCTGAAAGGTCTGTTGCAGAATCGGGTAGAAGAAGCGCCAAAAAGGCCGCGAACGCCCCACGCAGTTTTCCCAGAGGCGGGATTGGCTTTCATGGATGCCCAAGGAAACCGAGTCGCCCAACGGGGTGCCGAAATACCGCTGATCCAACCCTTGATCGTACAGCCCGTGTCCTCCTTCATGGATACAACTGAACAGGCAGGACTGGAGTTCATGCTCATGAATGCGGGTGGTCACACGCACGTCGGTCGGATGAAACGAAGTGGTGAAGGGATGGGCCGAGAGATCCAACCGGCCACGTTCGAAGTCGTAGCCCATTGCGGCCAGGACCAATCGACCGAACTCTAACTGTCGAGCTTGATCATAGGAGTGGCGCAATACGCCATCGTCGATTTGTATCCGGCTCTGTGTGATCTTTTTCAGCAACGGCACCAGCCTGGCCTTGAGCGCTGCAAACACCGGTCGGAGATTGGCAATGGTCGCCCCCGGTTCATAGACATCCAACAGGGCGTTGTAGGGCGAGTCGTGATAACCGAGGTACTGCGCTTCTTCGCGCTTCAGCTGGAGCACGGTGGTGAGGTTCGGGAGGAACCTGGTGAACGTGTTTTTCGTTCTGGCCTCGGCCCACACTTGTTGGGCCAGTGAACATTCGCGGCTCAGCTTCACGACAAAATCCGACGGCAGTTTCTTCGCGCGACTGAAATCTCGCCAGACTTCGCGCAAGAGCGAACGCGACGGCTCGTCCCAAGTCTCGCCGGGTTGTTCGGCTGCCTGGCCGGTTGCAGGATCCACCCATTGCGACAAGAGCGATTGCACATCCGGCGAAACGAGCTTCTCGTGGGCGATGCCTTGGAGTACTGCGATCTGTTCGGCCCGGGCTTCTCCTCCGCCGGCAGGCATATAGGTTTCCTGATCCCAAGACAAGACCGAGGCAGCGCTATTGATCCGTTGAATTTCCAAGAGTCTTGTTGTGAGGGGTTCTAACATCGCGAGGGTTTTCAAATCGGCCTCCTATTGCCCTGTGCTAAGATTCGCGCTTGCCATTCAGTGGTCGGGCGCAGTGTACGCAACCACGTCAGTCTTTTTCAAACCCTTGAAAGGCAATCTGATGAACAGATTGGTTCCACCCGAGATCGAGGCGTACGCCGAAGCTCATTCCATGGCCGAGTCTTCGATCTGTCGAGCGCTGCGTGAAGAGACCCATCGAACCATGGAACACCCTCAGATGCTGGTCGGTCCCTTGGAAGGGGCGTTTCTCAAAATGATGACGCAGCTGGTGGGTGCGAAGCGGGTGCTCGAAATCGGCATGTTTACCGGCTACAGCGCACTCTGTTTTGCCGAAGCGCTGCCGGACGATGGAACGGTCATCACCTGTGAGATCAACGAGCAATCAGCAGCAGTGGCTCGACGATATTTCGCGCAAGCTCCCTGTGGGAGCAAGATCAGCATCCGTATGGGGCCGGCGCTCGACACCATGAGGACACTCACCGGCCCATTCGATCTCATCTTTATCGATGCGGACAAAACCAACTATCTCAATTACTATCGACGTTCCCTCGATCTGTTGGCACCGAACGGCGTCATCTTGATCGACAATGTACTGTGGAGCGGAGACGTGTTGAAACAACCTCCACCGGACGAGTCGACGGCGGCAATTCAGGAACTGAATCGCACCGTCTCGGCTGATCCTCGTGTGACCGCCGTGCTGGTCCCGATTCGGGATGGAGTGTTGGTGGTGCGACAAGCGGGGTAGAACGCGATACTTCCTGGTTCCGTAACCCATCCTACGTATGGTATCTATACTGATACATGCTGTATCCAGTTTGATACGTCATCATGGCCACACATCCTCATCGCCGCTCTTCCGACTTCACCCAGCGTAGATCCTTGCGCTGTCGGTTCATAAGCTTGCGCGCATGCTGCAGAGAGCTAGAGCCACTCGGCTTGGACGGGTACTGGTATTGCTGAGAGGATAGAAGTGAAGAGGGATGGTTTGTGTGGAGGGCTTCGCGTGGTGCCGGAAGTATGAGCGCGATAGGCAACTCGTATCAGCGTGAGGACAGTGTCGATGTGACCGGTGGCATCGTCGATCAGCTCGTCCAGCTGCTGAGCGACAATCCGTCTGGCGACCTCGATTGATTGTCGAGCACTGTCGCAGGTGCGGAAGCAGTCCGTGTCTGCGTTGCTGCAGGGTGGTGTGTTCGACCCAGTTGTGTCGGCAGGTCAGACCAACTCAGAAAGGAGTTCAGAATGGCGAAACGAGCGGTCCTCATCGGGATCAATAAGTATCAGATTCCCGGGTCAGATCTGAATGGCTGCGTCAATGACGTGAGGAATCTGAGCGGAGTACTAAAGACCTACTACGGCTTTGCGGCCAAGGACATCACGACCTTGACCGATCTGAAGGCAACCAAGAAGGCCATGCAGGCGGCGATTCAGAAACTCGTCAAGAGCGGGAAGAAAGGCGACACCTTACTGCTTCACTATTCCGGACATGGATCGAATGTGCCGGATGACAATGGAGATGAGGCGGATCGACGTGACGAGATTCTGTGCCCGACCGATCTGGATTGGAAGGACACGTTGAGAGACGATTGGCTTCGGAAGACCTTCGATAAGCTTCGTAAAGGCGTCAGCCTCACGGTGATCATGGACTGCTGCCACTCCGGCACTATTACGCGTGCCATCACTCCGCCTGATGCCCCCAGAAGAGAACGGTTCCTTCCCTGTCCGCTTGATCTCATGGCGACCGAATCAGGTCGAACACTCCGCGGAACTGTGCGCGGCCGGCTGGGTAAGGCCCCGCGTGGGCGTAAGCGAAAAGGCGATATCGTTCACGCCGACATTCAAGAGCTGCTGATCACCGGATGCCGCGACACGCAAACCTCTGCGGATGCCCATATCGGTGGGACCTATAACGGGGCGCTCACCTATTACCTGGTTGAGTCGATCAAAGAAGCAGAGGGCAAACTGACCTATCGGGAGTTGCATCGACGAACCATGGCCAAACTCAAGGCAGAAGATTTTAACCAGGTCCCCCAACTAGAAGGACAGCGCACCTCATTCGACCGCCAGTTTCTGAGCTAGCAAACGGAAGCCGCGGTGTCTCTCAGCCGTCGTAGCCTTAATGGTTTGCAGAGGATCGATTTGGTCTGACCTGCTCAAGGAAGGATCTGCCAATGAGTAAAAAAGAGAAGGACATCAAGTCTCATGATCCGGACCGTGTGGTTCGCGAAATGGAGTGGGACGAGTTTGAGACGGCGCTTTCTCGTTCGGCACGCGGAGGAAAATCACGAGCCGCGTCCGATCAGTCGTTACGAGATCACTTCGGATCCGAGAAGCTTGAACGTCTCCAACGTTTGGCGGAACGAGTGCGATCGGTGCGCAGTAAGCGAGAGCCGCTTCGTGGCAACATGATCTTCATCCCCGGCATCATGGGATCCGAATTGACCGTCACGGAAGACGGCGACGATGATGTCGTATGGATCAGCTTTTTTAGACTGATCTCAGGAGGCATCAACAGACTACGGCTTGCCAAGAATGGGATCCAGGAAGCCGATTCGAACCTACGGGTACAGCCCAGCGGGCTCGATAAGCGCAGCTATGCCGAGACGATTCTGTGGTTGAAGGCATACTGGAACGTGGAACCGCTTGCCTATGACTGGCGGAAAGATCTCGATCAGGCTGCGGAACGGTTAAAAGATCTCGTCGAAACCAAGTTCAAGAACCAACCGGTTCATCTGGTGGCGCATTCGATGGGAGGCCTGGTGTCCAGAAATTTCATTCGGCTCTATCCCAAAGTGTGGAAGGCCATGCTCGAGCCGAAGAAGGTGCAGGGTGGGCGACTCATCATGCTCGGGACGCCGAACTACGGATCTCATGCCATCGCCCAGGCAATGGTGGCACAGGAAAAACTTGTGAAGTGGCTGGCTGCAGCAGACTTGCGACACGATTTGGACGAGGTGCTCGAAGTGCTGAATGGATTTGTGGGGAGCTACCAACTGCTGCCGTCACCGGCCAAACTCCCCTCACCGGAACAAGCAATCTATACTCCGAGCAATTGGGGCTCCTATCCCATCGTGGCCTCGCACCTGACTCGTGCGCGAAAGTTTCATGAGGATCTTGAGGCGTCGGCCACGATCGATCCGGAGCGGATGACCTACATCGCTGGCTGTAATCATGAGACGCTGAGCAAGGTGGCGATCAGTGGTCCGGGTCTCTTCGAGTTTGACACAACTTTGAAGGGGGATGGACGCGTCACGCACGCTCTGGGGCTGCTGCCGGGGGTGCCGACATATTACGTCGATGAAATTCACGGCGATCTACAGAAACATGAGCAGGTGCTCGAAGCCATCGATGAGATCTTGCGCACCGGAAAGACCGGCGCCCTGGCGACAGAACCGGTGGCTGCCCGCGCTGTCCGCTCGCTGACCTCGGCGCGTGCCCGTGCCGTTCAAGACCGCCAAGACGCGGAGCAGATTCGTCGGATCGCAGAAGAGACGAAGGCCGAACGGAGCAGTGCAGCCGATCGTCGTCGCGCCGAAGCGCTGCTTCGCCAGGCCATCATGGCGCAGAGGCCTTCCGAATCGCGGACGATGACTGATACGGTGACAACTGCATCGAGGGTACGTGCGGCACAGAGGTCGGTTCCGGAGCCCATTGCACTGAAGGTGGAAGTCGTCCACGGCGATATTCGCGACATTAAGGCACCCGCGGTGGTGGCCGGCCACTATCGGGGGGTGCCTCCGGTGCGGGCGGTCGGGGCGCTGGATCAGGCGCTCGAGTTTTGGATTTCAAGGGCGGTCAAGCGAGGCATGATCGGTGGTGGGCTGGGTGAAGTGTTTCTCATTCCCAATACCCATAGGTCCCTTGCGGCCGACAACGTGATTCTTGCCGGTATGGGTGAGTATGGACGCTTTCATCGAGAAGATGTTGATCTTCTGTTCGCCAATGTGACCTATGGGGTCACCGCACTCGGGTGGCGGACCTTTGCGACGCTTGTGGTTGGGTCCGGCGAAGGCAATCTCTCGTTGGAGCAGGCCATCGAGGGTATGCTCGAAGGGGTGGCGTCGGCACTCAGACGGATCAGGGGGCACGGGGGTCTTGAGACCCTGCAGATCGTCGAGTATGACAAGGGTCGTTTCAAGGATATCAGAAAGATCTTGGACAATAACAAAACCGGGAGTAACGGATCGCTGACATTGACGCTGTCATCGAGGCAATTGCCGAAGCGCACCCATCGTCGACCAACCATGCAGCCAGAGCGCGCCGAGTTGATGGAAGGCAGCCGTGTCACGATTGAACGAGACCATGATGGATTCCGTTTCTCGGCGATCACGAAGCAGGCGGTGATTCCAGTTCGGGAGATTGCCATTCAATCGTCCTATGCCGAAGGCATTGCCGACCTTTTACGGGAGGCGCGTACGCTGGAGGAGCAGTCGAAATATGGGAAGCTCCTCCATACCTATCTCATGCCGGAGGATTTTCAGGACACGCTGGACATGACTCCGCTGACTTTCATGGTGGATCGTGCAACCGCCGCGTTCCCATGGGAAATGGCGGCATTTGAGCGGCATGGCAAGGTTGTTTTCTATGGCCCTGGGCGCCACCTCACCAGACAGTTTCGGACCACCTTGTCTGGGGTGCCGGGCTTGATCGCTCCATCTATTCCCAATCGGCTTCGCGTGCTTGTCATCGCCGATCCCGCGCCTGAGGCGGATCTCCAATTGCCGGGCGCGCGCGAGGAAGGACACCTGGTCGTCAAGATCCTTCGAGAGATGCAGGAGCGGCAGGGCCTGGATATCACGATTGAGCAACGTATCGGGGCAAACGAATGCGATCCGGTCGAACTACTCGCACTGATCCTGAGCGAAGAATTCGATCTCATTCATTACTCGGGACATGGAGACTTTGACGAAAAGAATCCTGCCAGGAGCGGATGGATCTTGGGGAAGGAACATGTATTGTCGGCCCGAGACATCTTCCGCGCACGGCGTGTGCCACGCTTGGTCTTTGCGAACGCCTGTTTCTCCGGAGTCATTCGACCCGGGAGGCCTTTTACGTTGCAGGAATCGAATCGGGACCTTGCGGGGCTCGCGCAGGCGTTCTTCGAGCGAGGCGTTCAGAACTACATCGGCACCGGCTGGCCCGTGGACGATGCAGCCGCGTTGGAGTTTGCGAAGGTGTTCTACACTGAAGCGCTGTCGGGGCAGGAGCTTGGGCCATCCTTATCGAAGGCTAGAGAGGCGATCTTGACCAGCGGATCCACGTGGGGGGCCTATCAACATTATGGTCAAGCGACGGCAAAGTTGATCGGCTTGTCAGGGAAGCATTTCGCAGCGGAACTGGAGTCATGAGGGTGTGAGGGGAAACTTCTTTCTCTTCCCAACCGTCATCCCCTCAAACCGTCTGTTTCTCGGCTCCTGGAATCAGTTGACGACTGCCCATTGGTGGATGAATGGTCATGCGACTCCATGAGCAGATGTGATGCTCCTGCAATGTGGCAACTGCTCTAACCTGAAACAGCATGAGGGAACAGTACGGACAAGAGGGGCGATGATCGGACCACGGCATGCTGTGCGAGAGAGGGGATTCTGAAATCCACGAAGAAGGTTGTATCGTCGGCTGATCTGGGTACAATGCAAACGATGAAGAGTCGAGGAGGCAGCCTCCTTGGCGAAGGCAGGATGTGGGCGGAGGTCATACGTGGAGGAGGATTATGGCGCGTCGCATGAAAGGTGAAAACAGGGAAGGGAACACCAATGGGCCTCGTGGATCGGGAGCCAAGACTGACGGAACGCTTGGCTTCCGCCAATCCGGTCAGCGTGAGTCGTCTTCCGCCGGGTCAACAAACGGCAGGTCGGAGGATCGGGCGGAAGGATGGGAACATTTGCATCAACAAATCGCCGAACTCGCCTATGTCCTGTATGAACGAAGCGGGTTCCAGCAGGGAAACGATTTGGAGCATTGGCTGGAGGCAGAACGGCAGGTCAAGAGCGTGCGTGATCAGGCTGCATAACCCCAATGGGACAGCTACCTATCCTTCCATGACCCGTCTGGTTTGCGGATCACTTGTTGGCATCTTCACCGTAGCTGGCCGTATGGCCGTCTCGTAGAGGTCTATTCTTTTCTCGTGTACGCGATCTCCATCATCTTCATTTCCTTCCGGCCGTGATGCGCGCCGTACATCTCAACCAGTTGATGATTGTTGTCGGCGATCTTCCAGATGGCACGATGGGTCATCGTGCCTCCGCCCGGCTCTGCATGTGATCCTCTCAAGGTAATGGTCTTTCCATCAGCGCTGGCGGTACCCTCCATGATGAAAACACCGGTTCCCCGCGTATCCACCCAGACCGTGACGTATTTCTGTCGAAGATTATCATAGGCGGCGATACTCATGCCGGTGAACGGTTGGCCCATCATCTGGCCGTGAAATTCCTGCTGGAGAAAGCGTCCATCCATCAGCATCTTTGATTCTGCCGTGCCGGTGGATTCTATCGGCGGTTTGTTTGGTTCCATCCACTCTTTCGTGGCCGTCGTCCAGCTGCCGACCAATGTCGCAAAGAGTTTGTGCGGCTCACCCGGCATGGCGGCCTGCTTCCAGCGCTCCATCATCGCCTGTGGTTCTATGTGTTTGTCATGTTTCTTCTCTTTTGCTAGGACCGGTGAAACGATCAACAATGAGATGATTGTAAAAGTTATGATGCGCATCGTGGTCTCCTCGTGGTTGGCTCATTCTTCGTGCTGTCTGCTGCTCGGCAGCTCTCGTTTACCCTAAACATCACGACTCGCTCGATCAAGGGGTAAGGAAATGGGTTCGTCGAGCGCGACTCTTGCTGTTGCCTCTCCATGGAGATATCCAGAGAGATCTTTCTTGAATTGTTCCCGAATGATCGTCGTCATTGAGCTGATGGCAGAGCCGGATGGATTCCGCGAGCCTGTCTTTCCTGGTACCTTCGGGCATGCGCTTGAACCTGTCTTCATGGTGATGGACCAGCAGCAGATATGTCATGAGGGACCTCCTGTCACATAAGGCAGTTGTTGAGGCGAGGGGAAATCGACAAGGAGTCGCCATGGCGGACTGGGATGGACGTCGTGGGCGATCCGGATTGCAACATCGTGACGACGTATCTCATAAAAACCGAACATTGACATCAATATGAGTGCTCGATATGATTTGATGCATGAGAACAACGATTAACCTACCTGACGACCTTATGTCGCAGATCAAGAAATTAGCGGCTGCATCTCACTCTACGGTGACTGCTCTCATTGAAGATACCCTCCGTGAGAGCCTGGCCAGACGCCGTCGCTCGCGGCGGTCTGGACGAGTGATCTTACCGACATATGGTAAGAAGGGTCCGCTCCCAGGGGTCGATCTCGACGATACCGCATCCCTCCTCGACGTGATGGAGTCATCAGGTGATTCTGCCCGACGTTAATGTCCTCGTCTATGCTCACCGGCATGATTCGGTACGCCACGCGGACTACCAGATCTGGTTGGAGAGACTGCTCGATTCTGACAGGGCTTTCGGCCTATGCGATCTGGTGCTGAGCGGATTTCTTCGTGTGGTGACCCATCCCCGGGTCTTCGGCGATCCCACTCCGCTGCCGCTTGCCATGCAATTTGTCTCATCGCTGCGAGAGCATCCGAATGCCGTGCCGCTTGCGCCGGGTGAACGACATTGGGATATCTTCCAACGTTTGTGCCGGGAGGTGAACGCCAAGGGGAATCTCATTCCTGACACCTACCTGGCTGCTCTCGCGATCGAGGCAGGGGCTGAGTGGATCACCACCGACCGGGACTATGCCCGATTCAAGAGCCTACGTTGGAAGCATCCTCTCAGCTGATCCACCCAGCAGTTCATGCCGGCTTGTCTACCTAGCAGAATGCTGAAAAAGTCCTCCAGCGGCGTTCTCGCATCACTCAGAGGCTCAACGTACCGAAGCGTACGCCTCGCCCCTTCGCTCGCTGCGGCCTTGCTGGATGGCCTTTTTGAGCATTCTGTGTAGAGAGTGCCACAGCTCTTTCTGTCATCATGCAACGTTGTACGAAGCAGCAAACACCTTTTGGCAATTTCCGTTCGCCTACTAGCCAGCACACGTTTGTCCAGGAACCGCTGTGCGGGTTATTGCTTGGGGAGGTTGAGGGGGCGTTTGTAGGAAGTGTGGGCCTCGCTCGTTCCCCCAGGTGCTGACAGAGATCCGCTTCCTTATATTATCGCT
>JABMDK010000129.1 GCA_015903995.1 Nitrospira sp. | reverse complement strand
AAGCGTAACGTCCCCTTACCGCTCACTCCTGACTGTTCACGCCTGTTCATGTTCAGTCCACCCTGCAACCTTGAAGTTGATCGTACACACGAAATTTTCGTCATCGTAGAAGTTGACCTTGATCTTCTTTTTCCCATAGGTGTTTGCCAGAAACTCCTCTGGATTGTCCACGAGGTCCTGAAAGCTGCCTGGGGGATACTCACCGAGATCATGAAAGACCACGATCATGCCTTCTTTGACTTCTTGTAAGACCTTCACCCGACAACGAGGATACACCTCCCAGAATTTTGCTTCGATCATGTCCTTCGTCGGCTCGGGACGATCCTCGCCGGGCTTCACCACTTGCCCGAACTTGGCCAGACGCCGGACATAGGGATACTGATGCCCCGTGAAGAGTTTATACAGCCAGGCAGGGACCCCCGGTTTTCCTGTCAAGTTGGTCATGTTGGCAATGGGGTTATGCCGTCAATTGCCTGTACATACGCGGCAATCTGGTTGGCAGCGTCTCGACGCGGTCGATGACGCAGTACCGCGTCTCATCATACAGCGGGCGCACATAGCTCTCCGCTTCCCGGTCGATCGTCACGCAAAATGTCTCGATTCCCTGTCGCTTTGCCTCGCGGAGCGCCGCTTTCGTATCCTCCAGCGAATAGTCATCCCGATAGTGATCATCCAACGGTCTTCCGTCACTCAGCATCACCAGGAGGCGGTGTTTCGTATCACGGGTCGACAGCTTCGCCATGGCATGACGAATCGCGGTGCCGTCGCGGTTTTGGTGCCGAGGAGCCAGACCACCAAGCCGACGTGCCGTCGCCGCTCCCAGTCGATCATCAAAGTCCTTGATCGTCAGAAATTCGACCTTCGCTCGTCCTTGACCCGAGTACGCATAGAGTCCGTACTGATCCCCGACCGCCTCCAACGCTTCACAAAGAAGCACCAGCGCTTCCTTCTCGACGTCGATCACCCGCCGACCGGTTCCGAGGTGTTGACTTGTGGATCCGCTGATATCGATCAGGAAGGCGACTGCCACATCCCTCTCTCGTTTGTCATGGTGGATATACACTCGGTCGTCGCCTTCCATGCCCGCCTGCTGTTCCGCTGTTCGTCGGACTACTGCATCGAGATCCACCTCTTCTCCATCCGGTTGCCCCGCAACACGGCGATAGGCCGGAGCACGCAGCCCTTCAAAAAACCGGCGGAGCAGTTTGACCGTACTCTGCCGGGCCGCCAACGTCTCCGTCACGAATTCGTCGGACCCGAGATCTGCCGGTCGTTCCACCACGCGACACCAATTCATCCGATAGTCCTCGATCCGATAGTCCCATTCTGGATAGAGGACGGCGTGTTCCTCATCTGACGGCTGCCTCGACTGCGGAGTGAGTTCAAGGGTGAGGCATTCTTCTACAATGGACGGCAGGGAGCGTGCCTCTTGGAGTAGTTCTCCACTCCCCGATGCGGGTCTCGCGCTCGGAACATCTTGTCTGGCAGGACCATCCGCTGGGGCCTGGGACTGGTGCGGTTGTTTCTCCGATTGCTCCGGACTCCACCTGACGAACTCCGGGTTCATCGCGCCACGATAGGCCACCTCGGTCACCGAACGGTATTGGTCCTCCGCTTCATTCGATTGTGCCTGGGCCGCTGTGGTCTCCTCCGGCTGCTCACGCTCCTCTCCCTGTATCATCTCACCGCGAGCCGCCAACAGTTCCTCGAGCCGCACGTAGACGGCATCGACCACGCGTATCGTCTTCTCGGCCGTCGCGGTGGCCATGAGAGCCGGCTGACACAGATTCCACAGAATGGAGACCTCTTCCTTGACCGCTTTGG
>JABMDK010000128.1 GCA_015903995.1 Nitrospira sp. | reverse complement strand
GGTCCCCAGGGAATCACGGCGAATCCGATAAACGTCGGAATCAAGCAGAGGATCGGCGCCATGGTAAAGATGAACTTGTTTGCACCGGCTGGGACGATATCTTCTTTGAAAAACAGCTTGATAGCATCCGCAAACGGCTGAAGAATGCCGTAGGGACCGACTTCCATCGGGCCCATGCGATCCTGCATCCATCCTAAGACTTTTCGTTCCGCCAAGGTGAGGATCAGCACCGTAATGACTACGATGCACATGACCGCACCGATTTGAGTCAGGGAAATAGCAAGACGTAATCCGAATTCAGTCACCATGGGACTCCTCGATTCGCATAGTCGCAGTACTCAACAGATCCTCAGGCTACCCTCATCATGGACACGGTTGCCGTTCGGAGAGATGGCGCTTGAGTGATGGGATCAATGACGCAGTCAAATAATCGGACGGCAGCTTGGCCGAAGTGATCCGGGAACCAGGCCGTTCCCTGTGGGACTCGCTCCACAAGTGTCACTTCGGTGGTCATTTCTCCGGATGTGCTGGAGAGGCGAACTCGGTCGCCGTCCACCAAGGCAAAGCGGGCTGCATCAACCGGATTGATTCGAAGCCGTCCCCTGTCCTCTACTTGTAACAAGCCCTTGGAGCGAGTCGAAAACTTTCCCGAGTGAAACAGGCTCTGGACGAGGTCGAGTCGCAACGTTCCATCCGGGCGGGATTTCGGTACCACGAGTTGATATCGTGCCGCAAGGTCACGCTGATAGCCATCGGTGAGATACCGTTCCATCGTCGCGCGATCGACTTTCGGAGGCAGCGGGGTAGGTCCAAGAGATCCGTAGCCAGGAATAAGGCTCCGAATTTCCTTGAGGATCTCTTTGCTCTCAGCGTATTCCATCGGTGAGCCCAACAAAATGGAGAGAGCTGAAAAGATTTCCCAGTCCGGCCGGCTTTCTCCAAGAGGGTCGATTGAGGGACGAACGGCTTGGACATGCCCTTCGGTATTCGTAAACGTTCCGCTTTTCTCCAGAGATGACGCGGCCGGCAACACGACGTGAGCGAGCGCCGCGGTTTCAGTCAAGAAGAGTTCCTGACAGACCAGCAGATCGAGTTTGTGCAAGGCTTCCTCGGGGCGCAGTGATGCAGGCAGGCTCCCAACCGGATTTTCTCCGACGATGAGCATACCCTTGAGCGATCCCGCTTTGGCACGATCCAGCATTTCGACGAGGGACGCCCCGACATCGGGGGGCACGTCCGCGTTCCACTGCTTCATGATCCGATCGTGGTCGCTGCGGTTGATCACGGAGCAAGCGCCCGGAAGAAATTCCGCCACGGCACCCATCTCCACAGCCCCTTGGTCGTTATTCTCTTCCGCAAGCGGAGCGAAGCCGCAACCTGGTTGATCCAGCTTGCCGGTCAGCAGCAGCAGATCGAGGAGAGTCAGGGATCCGCGATATCCGCGTTCACTGCGCAGGAGCAGTTGCCCGGCGAGCACGACCACTCGCCGTCCGGCCGCGAGAACCTTGGCAGCCTGTCCGAAAGCCTCAGGTTCGATTCCCGTTGTCACGCGAAGATCCTGCCAGGAGATTGTCTGCACTGCACTCGTGACCGCGCCGACATAGGCGGGGTACTGTTGTGTCAGGTTCGGCTGTATCAGATTCTGTTCGACGACGGCCTTCAGCAAGCCCAGGACGGTAGTGGGGATGTCGCTCGGTAGAGTACGGAAATGATGGTGCGAGAGGGTCGCAATGTTGCTGATCGTTCCAATCACCGGCTCCAGGGGCTCAATGGTGATCAAAGTCGCCCGACGCTTTTTGATCG
>JABMDK010000127.1 GCA_015903995.1 Nitrospira sp. | reverse complement strand
TCCGGCGTTGGGATGAGCTTTTTCGGGGGCGCTGGCAATGACACGATAAACATCAGCGGCCTCAGGGGGGATACGCTCAACGGCGGTGCGGGCGACGATACCCTCGCCGGTGGTCTGGGGCAGGATACGGTCAACGGAGATGCGGGCAACGACCAGATTACGATGCTTGTAACGGCGGTCAATGTCGATACGATCGATGCGGGCGCAGACAGCGACACCCTGGTCCTCAGTGGGATTGTCCCGGGGAATCACGAGGTGGTCGTTGACCTGTCCTCGGGGACCGACCAGGTAGTCGCGATTGGCGGCAGCGTGGATACCCTCACGCAGATCAATTTCGAGAACCTCAATGCGTCAGGGATCGGGAGTTTTGTCACCGCCACCGGGAGCGATGCCGACAACATTATCGTCGGATCGAACGGTAACGATATGATCACTGGCGGCGCGGGCAAAGATACACTCATTGGGGGTACGGGCAACGACGAGCTTGAAGGGGATGATGGCAACGACCAGCTCGATGGGGGATTGGGAGCCGATACCCTGATCGGCGGGCTGGGCAACGACACCTACATAATTGAGAGTCTCGGCGATATCGTCACCGAGTTGGACGACGAAGGTATCGACACCGTGCAGATCAACCGCACCGTGGATCTGAACCAACCGCCGTTCACGGAAATCGAGCATGTCGTCCTGACCGGTGTAGCCGCGATCAACGCGAACGGGAACGGTGACGATAACCATTTCACCGGTAACAGTGCGGCCAATATCCTGACGGGCAGCGATGGCAACGATACGCTCATTGGGAATGCGGGCAACGACCAGCTCAATGGCGGGGCGGGCAATGACGCGCTGGACGGCGGTGCGGGGAACGACACGTATATCGTGGACAGTCTCGGCGACACGGTGACCGGGCGCTGCCGGCGGTACTGATCTGGTCCAGAGTGCGGTGGACTTCGAACTGGATCTAGGCGCAAGCAACGTGGAGCACCTCACGCTCACGGGCGCAGCCCTCATCGGCACCGGCAATGCGCTCAATAACATCCTCACCGGCAACAGCGGGAACAATTCACTCGCCGGCCTCGCCGGCAACGACACCCTGCTGGGGGGCGACGGCCACGATGCGCTGGACGGGGGCGAGGGCAACGATGCCCTGCAGGGCGGCAATGGGAATGACACCCTCGACGGGGGCGCCGGGACGGACACGATGGCCGGAGGGCAGGGGAACGACACCTACACCGTGGACCTGGTCAAGGTGGGCACGGGCGCCACGGCGACGGTCAAGCTGCAAGGGCGACGGTCAAGCTGCAAGACACCCTCACCGAGAGCCTGAATCAAGGGACCGATACGGTGATCCTCCGTGGGGTGGTGGGCGATCTGGTGAAGGCGACGACGCTGACGGTAGGGGCAAATCTGGAACAACTCGATGCGAGCCAAACCGGAAACACGATGCTCAACCTGAGGGGGAACGCGCTCAACAATACGCTGATTGGAAACGACGCCGACAATCTCCTCGCCGGACTCGCCGGCAACGATACGCTTAATGGCGGGGCAGGTAATGACATTCTGGACGGCGGCCTCGGGCAGGACACTGTCAACGGTGGGGCGGGCGATGACCGGATCACGATGCTGTTGACGACGGGCAACGTGGATACGATCGATGCGGGGGATGGAATCGATACGCTGGTGTTGAAGGGCGTCGTTCCTGGCAATAATCATGTGGTGGTGGATCTATCCTCATCGATTCATCAGGTAGTTTCGATTGGCGGTATTCCCGAGGGCCTCACGCAACGTAATTTTGAAAACATTGATTCTTCGGGGTTCGCGGATGCCCTAGATACCGTCTGGATCACTGGCAGCGACGGGGACAATGTTATCATCGGCTCGAAAAGTTGCGATATTATCGATGGTGGTGCGGGCAACGACACGATTATTGGAGGGCTATGCGCTGACAATCTGCAGGGAGGTCCTGGTGACGACCTGTTCCTCGTCGGCTCAACTTCCGAATTCTACTATTTCGGAGACACCGACATTATTGACGGAGGGGCAGGAACCGATACCTTACGCTATACCGGTACCACGGCTGCCACGCTCACGGGCGGGGGGGCCAATATCGAACGGATCGAGGTCGCTAATTCGGCGGGAGATTTCTCTGGGACTGCGGCGATCAACATAAATGCCACAAATGTGGGGAATGGCCTTACGATCGTCGGCAACAATGGCGTCAATATTCTCACCGGCACCAGCCAAGCCGATACGTTGATTGGGCATGCGGGCAACGACATGTTGCGCGGTGGGTTAGGCAGCGACACCTATCAGATCAACCGGGGTGATGGGCAGGACAAGATTGCTGATATCGACGGGACTCCCGGCAATAGTGACCAGCTCCTCTATGGGGCCACCATCAACCCGCTGGATCTGGTGTTGAGCCGCCAGGCAAACGATCTGCGCATCGCTTTGCATGGCACAACCGACAGCGTCACGATTCAAAATTGGTATGCCAGTCCAACGACGGCCCAGGTGGAGACCATCCAGGCCGGCAACAGCCAGCAGTTGCTCAATACGCAAGTGGATCAGCTGATCCAAGCGATGGCAACGTTCACCACACAGACCGGCCTGAGCTGGGACGCGGCAGCCGGAGGGGCCGGCGACCCCGCGCAACAGGCGCAGTTCCAGGGGATTCTCGCGGCGAATTGGCAACCATGAAGATGTGAAATGTGATGTGTGAAAAGTGAGGGGTGAGGAGTGAAACGTGAGACGTGAAATGAAAGGCGCAAGGCACAAGGGGCAAGGAGGAAAGTGAGCTGTAAGAAGTAAGAAGTAAGAAACATGGAGTGCCGCCGCTCCAAGCTCCCGCCGCGGGTGTAGCCGATTTCTCCAGTAAGTTCTTCGTTATCTGGGGCATCCTGCCTCTCTGGCAAACCGATTCCACCAGATCATTTCAAGTATTCACGCAATAAACAGCCATA
>JABMDK010000126.1 GCA_015903995.1 Nitrospira sp. | reverse complement strand
CGATCCGATAGTAGTTCAGGGTCAGCCTGGCTCCGCAAAGCTGCTCGAACATATCGAGCAAGGTTTCGCGCTCGCGAAACGTCCAGAAGAACACCGTCATCGCGACGATGTCCAAGGCCTGGGCGCCCAGCCAGAAGAGGTGTCCGAGAATGCGTTGCATTTCCGCGACGATGGTGCGGATATATTCGGCGCGCTCGGGGACGGTGATTCCCAGGAGTTTCTCGACGGCGCGGACATAGGCGTAGTTGTTCGCCATTGCGCAGACGTAATCCAGCCGGTCGGTGTGCGGAATGATCTGCATGTACGCCAGGCCTTCGGCGAGCTTTTCCACTCCCCGATGGAGATAGCCGAGGTCCGGTGTGGCCTTGACGATCCGTTCGCCGTCCAGTTCGAGGATGACTCGCACCACTCCATGAGTGCTCGGATGCTGTGGCCCCATGTTCAACAGAAGTTCTTCCCGCCGATTGGACGACGAGGCATTGGGGTTTGCCAGGAACAGCCTCCTTTCGGCCTCAGGCACCTCGCTGTCGACCTGCTCCACCGGAGGCTCATCAAGTCGTGGGATAAAGTCAAACTGACTGCGCCAGCCACGCCCCTCGGCGGGGAAATCTTTTCGCAATGGATAGCCTTCGGTGTAATCTTCGGGGAGGAGAATACGGCGCAGGTCCGGATGCCCGGTAAATCGAATCCCCATCATGTCGTACACTTCGCGCTCCAGGAAGTCTGCGCCACGCCAGATGCTCGTGATCGAATCAAGCGAGGGGTTCTCTTCCGTGAGCCTGGTTTTGAGGCGGATCCGCTTTCCGTGGGGAATTGAGAGTAACTGGTAGATGACCTCGAACCGCTGTTGGTCGGACGGATAGTCGGCTGAGCAGATATCCGTGATGTGATCAAAGCAGGCCTCTGGTGCATCATGAAGGAAACGCATTACTTCCAAGATCCGAGGTGCGGCGACTTGCACGGTCGTTTCCGCGTGCGCAGTGTCGATGTCAGCCGAGAGCACGGCTTCAGGGAACTTGTTGAGCAATGTTTCAATGAGCGATTGCATAGGTTCTTTTATTGAAAGTGTGAAAGTTGGAAAGTCTGCAAGTTGAGGGCTTTCCAAGAGGAGGCCTGAACTTTCAAACTTTAGAACGTTTCAACTTTACAACCTGCATGCATTACGAAATCATTTCACGAATACTCTTTCCCGCTGGATCTTTTCCTGTAACTTCAATAATCCGTCCAGCAAGGCTTCCGGCCTCGGCGGGCATCCAGGTACATACACATCGACTGGTACGATCTGGTCCACGCCCTGCACGACCGCATAGCTGTTGTAGTGATTGCCGGAGGTCGCACAGGAGCCCATACAAATCACATAGCGCGGCTCAGGCATTTGATCGTAGATCCGGCGAATCACCGGTGCCATTTTGCGCGAGACCGTTCCCGCGACGATCATGAGATCGGATTGTCTGGGGGATGCGCGAAAGACACCGGCACCGAAGCGATCCAAATCATAGCGAGAGGAGACGCTGGCGATCATCTCAATGGCACAGCAGGCCAGCCCAAACGTCATGGGCCACAGGGCTGACTTCCTTGCCCAGTTGACGACGGCATCTAGATTCGTCGTCAACACATTGGCTTCAAACTGACGTTCTAAAAGACTCATAAGCGACCCGGTGAATAGTGAAAGGTGAATAGTGAAAGGTGAAGCAAAAGGCGGCTGCGTAAGCTTGTCACGTCTAACCTCTCACGTTTTACGCCTGCTAATCCCACTCCAACGCGCCCTTTTTCCACGCATACCAAAACCCCACGACCAAAATGGCGATGAAGACGATCATTTCTACTAATCCCACCAGGCCAAGACTGGTGAAGGCAACGGCCCAGGGAAACATAAAGACGATTTCGATATCGAAAATGACGAACAGCATCGCAATGACGTAATACCGCATCGGGAACTGTACGCGGGCATCCTGAAAAAGCGGACTTCCGCTTTCGTACGGCGCAAGCTTGGCGCGGTAGGGCTGGTTGGGTCGAACAAACTTCCCAACATAGAGCGTCAATGTCCCAAGGACAATCCCGATAGCAATGAACAGGAGAATGGGTAAATAGTTTTCAGGAACGGGAGCGATGGCCACATCGTGAAGCGTGACACCTGAACCGTCATTGAATGCTGGAGAGGTCATCGTGCTTCAGTCCTTACGCCGCCGACTGTGTGGTGAGTGCCGAACGGAAGAACGGTTGATACTGCAAACCGTCGAGTTTCGGATTCGGCACGGCTTTATGCTGAACAAGGACTTTGAATGTGGTGCCCATCCCGTTTGGCTTCAGCAACTGAATCGCTGCCGTGAGTTCCGGGCTGTCCTGGCTCAGCCCTGTGAGCATCTGCTCAATGCCGAGCCCCATGAGAAAGCTCATCTGGTTGGTGAAGCCGGTCGTCTGGAGACCCTGTTCTTCACCGGTAGCCGCCAAACTCGAAAAATCCACATGGGCGGTCATGTCCTGTTCTCCCACGTGCAGGAACGGATCCTCATCAACCTTGTGTTGCCGGTAGCAGAGGAATGTTCCGCGTTTTCGGTCGGCACAGTACAGGTCTTGTGCGGTGTGGCCGTAATCGATGGTGAGCACAAAGCCGCGAGCGAGACGTTGGGCCACCTGAGTCATCCAATCGACTGCCTGGAGATTCACCTCCGTGCGGTACCCTTCCGTCCAATCCGAACCGATGTGGCGAAGATGAGCTGCGAGCCGATCCGATGACAGCGGTTTGAGACACTCAACGAACCGCCCATCCCGATAGTCCACCCAGAGTTCTTCAAGGCCATGTGCCGTCAGCTGAATGCGGTGAACCGGAAACGAGTCTACGAGTTCATTGCTGAGGCACAGCCCGGTCAGGCTGTGCGGGGGAATAGAGGCAAGATCGTCCACCCAGGTGATGAGATCAGGTCGCTGAAGCCAGGGGGCCAGATGGATACGTTGTGCCTCGCGCATGGCGGGGCTTCGTTCAATCAAAGTATAGTGGAGGCGGTGGAACAATGCAGGATAGTCGCGCTGACAAGTCGACAAAATATGTCCTGCCAACAGCCCCTTGCCTGGCCCCATCTCCACAAGAGTGAAGGAGGTCGGTTGCCCGAGCAGTCGGTCCATTTGCTCGGCTTGTTTGGCTAGAGCGTGCCCAAGAATCGGATGGACGTCCGAGCTTGTGTAAAAATCACCC
>JABMDK010000125.1 GCA_015903995.1 Nitrospira sp. | reverse complement strand
CGAGAACGTCGCTGGCGGCTTTTTTTAGCATCCTGCCGAAAGTTAATCAAGATCTCGGACCATCCTTGGCCTTCTTGGCAAACCGCTCTTTCAGCCGCTTCCTGGCCTCTTCGGCCTGCTCAAACATCTTGCACTTGTCGTACACACTGATGAGATTGTAATAGGCCAACGGCTCGTCGGGATTGTGCTCCACAGCACTTTCCATGACTCGAATCGCCAAATCGGTCTTTTTATGATTCAGTGCAATCTCCATCAGCTTGAAGGCTGACTCCAAGTGCTTGGGGTCCAACTCCAGCGTACGAAGATAACACTGAATCCCCATATCGATGGTGTTGTAATCGGACACCTGGGGATTATCCAGCTCAATGTAGACGCCCGCGAGGTTATACCAAGCGATCGGATCATCCGGCGTGATTTCCACGAGGCGCTCGTAGTACCCCTTCGCCTCCATATATTGCTTCTTGTCCGCATGGAGCCTGCCCAGATTGAAGAGCGCCAGCACGTCATGGGGAAAGACTTGTAGCGCATGTTGGAACTCGGCCGCTGCTTCGTCGGCCATATTCTTGGTCGCGTAAATCGTGCCCAAGTTGGCATAGTACATGGCCAGCGAACGGTTCATTTCGGCACGAAGCGATTCCGCCATCTCAATGGCCTTCTTGACCTCCGCCAATGCATCGTCGAGACGCCCTTTGCTGAAATATAATTCCCCCAGTCGACAGCGCGCCTGAAAATCGTCCGGCTCACTGGCCAACAGTTTTTCAATCCCGGCAATCTCTTCTTCCGGAGTGAGCGGTTGATCCCCAAGATCAACCGCAGTGTCCCCTTGCGGGGGCGTGGATGTGGGTGTGTCCATCATGCAACTCGTTCTGGGCCTTACGCCCGACCGGTCATCAATCCATCCGATGCCGGCACCATCGGACCGGCACTCGTCGATAGTGCTTCAGCTGTCGCCACCTTGACCCGATCACAGGCCAGCAGCATGACCCCCAGCACTACCATCAACGTCAAGTTTGAAAACAGCAGCGCATAGCCCGCGATAAACATCAGTCCAATGCCATAGCCGGCCAGTCTCCCCATGGTCATGAGCTTCACCACCGTATAGGACCAACAGAGTAACCCCCCGACATAGAGGGCAAAGGGGAGATAAAACGTATAGCCCATCCCGAACTGAAAGATCCACCCGATACCTTGCGAGGCCTGCCGAAACCCGGAGGCGAATCCTGGAGCAATGCGATCCAACAAATAATCGACTACAAGGAGGGTCGTAAACGTCGCGCCCGTGACCGCCCAAAACCAGATGGCTCGGTTGCGTTGCTGCCGATTCTTCGTTCGCAGCGAGAGGCTCTTGCTCTTGCCATAGGCCAGAAAGGCACAGAAGCTGGCGAGGACCATCAACGCCTCGCCCATACGATGCGATTCATACACCAAGGGAGGCTGCACAATCGTTCCCATCAGACTATACGTCGACGACACGATCTGATAGTAGAGCCAGCCGGACATGCCCAAGAAATAGGTGACCGCCAACGCTCGTTGAGCCGGCTCACGATGCGTCATCACATAGTCCGACACAAACACGGTCAGCACCAACAGGGTCAATCCGTTGTAGACAATGGCACCCAACATCCCCGGCGGCACAACCAAAAACCCAACAGTGAGCACCAACAACAGAGCTGTCCCGATGATCCCCAGTTTCACCAGCCGACTGTTGTCGCTCCCTCCCCACCGATTGACCATGGTGAGCGTCAGGGCCAAAAGCAACAACACCGCGACGATGTTGAGGAGCCACGCCCCTACTTCGGTCAAGGCCGTGAATGTCGGGGTAATCCATGGATGCGTTGCGGCCATCTTACTGAGATGCATCCCAAGACGCGACAACAAACGGTACAACACAAGTTCGAGAAATGATGCGAGTAGGACGAGCTTGACCGTATAGTCAAACAACGGACCAAAGTCCGAAACTTTCCCGATCACCCGTTCGCTCAACGTCGCCGGTTTCATCACGGTATCCATAGGAATCGATATTATAGCCGCCGTAGAAAAAGAGGGTCAATGTGCGGCCATCGACGCCGGCTTTGCTCCTGCTTTAGCCTTCGAGATGTAGAGCAACCCGTCCGCCATCGCATAATTGAACGGCAACTCGCACACCACCTCGCTGATCCTTCCGTACACGTACTG
>JABMDK010000124.1 GCA_015903995.1 Nitrospira sp. | reverse complement strand
GACAAGTTCGAGTGAATCTGACACCTCTTGTTCACCGGTTGAATGGTGGTAATCGTTATAAAAGCCGACGGCGTCGAAGGAGAGGATGCTGGTGAGTTGCGCGCGATAGCCAAGTTCGTAGCCCCAGAGGGTTTCACTGCGGACGGCAGCGTTGCCCTGTAGCTCCATGAGTTCGGTCGGCGTCCCCGCGAGTGTTCGTCGTCCGTCACGTTCGAATCGCGACGGGAAGCGGTTCGAACGCGTCACGGCACCCCAGATGGAGTGATTCGGAGTCAACTGATACAGGAGGCGGAAGTTCGGGAGGAGCAGTCCATCTGAAAATGTGTTCTTGACATATTTCACCCCAGCCGTGAACCGGAGCTTGTCCTGAAACATGGTGATCTCATCCTGAACAAACGCGGAGAACGTTCGGAGGCGCCTTTCGTCTGGATCAAAAGACAGACTCTCGCTATTGCGTAAGTGATCACCGCTGACGCGATAGCCGAGCCCCCAGACAATCTGTTGCCCCAAGGGCAACGGGAACTGATGTTGGACATCCACGTCGACGGTGTTCCGGACCTCTTTAAAGGACAATTCGTCCCGGCGCGTCTTGTCATAATAAAACTGGAAGGTCAAGTTATGGCGTTCGCCGAAGGTGTGCTGCCATCGTCCGAGAACGTTGCCTCCAGACATCCGCACATCTTCAACTGCATTGGTGGAAAACGATGGTCCGGCCGTTGTGGGAAAGAAGGTCAGTTGACCCGCTTGTCCGTGGTAGTAATCCCCTTGAAGGGTGAGGGAGTCATTCGTGCCAGGGTTCCAGTCCAGGCGACCCCCGGTCCGTCCCATTCGCCAGTCGTCGTGACTCCCTTCAGCGCTGGTGGTACGGTCCCGATCGAACAACTTTCCGTACAGGCGGTACGAAAGGGTGTTCCCAAGTTGTCCGCCGTATCGCATAGTGGTGAAGGCCCGCTCTTCTGTTCCTCCTCCGATGGTCACGAGCGCGCCCTGCGTGTCTTTGGCTTTCTTGGTGATGATATGGATCGCGCCATTCACGGCATTGGCGCCCCACAGGGTTCCGCCCGGCCCTCGGACAACTTCGATCCGTTCGATATCTTCTAGCGGGAGGTCTTGCACTTCCCAGAAGACGCCGGGGACGAGCGGGGAATACACCGTTCGTCCATCGATCAACACCAGGAGATCGTCCGCGAAGCGCCCGCTAAATCCACGGGACGTAATGGAGTATTTCTGGGAATCGATTCGTGCGACATGGAGTCCCGGTACCATTCGAAGGACCTCGGGGATGCTGTTGGCCCCGGATCGGCGGATGTCCTCCTGGCTAACCACGAAGACGGCGGCGGCGGTCTGGGAGAGGGGCTGCGTACGTCTTGAGATAGTGCTCACCTCGACGTTCATCAACTCTTCTAAACTAAGTGTGGTGAGATCGGCCGGAGGGTCTTGCGTCGAGGAATCGGTCGCAGCCCACGTGTGTGGTAGGGTGAGGGTCGAGGTCGCCAGTCCGACCATGACTGCCCACACAGGAGTACGACCCTTCCAAGGCTGCGTGCGCTTGCTCTCAACGATTACTCGCTTTACTGAAGGTCCCATACTGAGTCTCCATGAATAATGGTGGTCCCTTGGAATATGCAGAGCACGATCTGCTATCACCCGCCTACACCTGTAGGTGGACATTCAGCGGCGGACAGGCTCTTGGTGCAGCAGTCTCATAACTCCTCTGTTAGGGAAAGACCTCCCACTATATAGTCTCGGATGGAATGTTAAATTTCTTAAACGTCTCGCAGGATGCGGAAAGAAGTCCGCCAGCGGCGTTCTCGCCTCGCTCAGAGGCTCAAGGTACGGCCCAGAGTATGATTCGCCTCTTCGCTCGCTGCGGCCTTGCTGGACGGCCTTTTTGCGCATCCTGCGGGCCTATTCAGCATCGTCCTCAACCTCGATGTCTGTGACGGCT
>JABMDK010000123.1 GCA_015903995.1 Nitrospira sp. | reverse complement strand
GCCGGTGGCGTTGATCCTGACTCGTCAAGCGCTTCCGACTATCGATCGAGTCAAGTACGCCGCCGCATCCGGAGTCGCGAAAGGCGCCTACGTGTTGGCTGACGTGCCGGGAGGACAACCGGATGTGCTGCTCCTCGCCAGCGGGAGTGAAGTCTCGCTCTGCCTTGAGGCAGCAGAGCAGTTGAAGGCACAAGGGATCAAGGCCCGCGTCGTGAGCATGCCCTCTTGGGAGCTGTTTGAACATCAGCCTCAGGCCTATCGCGACAGCGTGATTCCTCCAACCGTCACGGCACGGGTCTGCGTAGAACAGGCTTCAACATTTGGGTGGGCTCGCTATGCGGGGCTAACAGGCGAGATCATCGGCATGAAAACTTTCGGCGCCTCGGCGCCGCTCAAAGAGCTCCAAAAGAAATTCGGGTTCACGACAGAGCACATCGTGGCCGCAGCGAAAGGACAGGTTCAGAGACCTGCGAAGGCGGCCTGAGGCTCTGAAATCACATTATTTATGCGCGCTTCTACTGCAACCGCCAATACTCTCTTCTGGCAGCCCTCAAAGTGCGCATTGCATTTTTTGTTCGATCAGGTTATACCAGCGCCCTATGAACGACGTTCAGGTCGAAGAGATTAAACGATATTTTGGGGTGATTGCTGAGGGTCTCCGTAGTGACCTGCGCCAAGTCGCAGAAGGCCATGTAGGGATTGGACGTGGGCTACAAGAGATACGCGACGAATTTCGAGATGAATTCAAAGAAATGCGTGCCCTCATGCGGCTGTCATTTTCCCAGCTCGACCAGCGGATGCGGATGCTGGAAACCGACCTTTCGGCGCTCAAAGCACGGGTGGATCGCCTTGAAAACACCCACGCCTAACTTCCCCTCACCACCAAACAACCTGGCTGAACATCCATGTCCCATCGTTCCGGGTCGCTTCAGTCCATCCGTCGAACGACCTCTTCAACTAAACTTCGCATAGCCTCGGTCGGCCAGATGCATGCCACTCCAATCCCACATGGGCATTGATTGTTCATGCGAAATCACGACAGGGATCAGGTCCAACACATTGGGCATGTAAGGCACGAAACCATACCGCAGGTCATCGGTAGCCACTCGTATCAGTCCCAACACCGAACAATCCGTCTTGGAATCAGTTCGAAACGGTTTAAACATGAGTTCAAGGCGCAACAGGTGAAAGGACCGCAGGCCTTGCACAACAAGCGTAGTGAGAAGCAGCTCCTGACGCCAACGTCCTAGCTCAGAACACTCTGCCCTCGAAGTCATGAGAAAGAGCACGCTCTCGCGTGAGATCATCTGGAGTGAGAACTATCGTCAGGCGGGACTGCTCGGAGAAAATCAGCAAGTCGCACAATGGGAATTCCCTCAAATTGTTTTAGCTTCAGGAGATCGTCGTCGCCCGTCACGAGAAGATCCGCCTCGCCGGTCACCGCACATTCAAGGATACGCTTGTCAGGTGCATCTTCGAGTATCGTGATCTTGCGCACCGGACGGACAATCGGTGCCGCCCGACCGATCATCTTCAGCGCGGCAGTGATGTCTTGTTCTGATTGAGCAAACTTCTCGCGGAGAACCCGAGCGGTCTCGGTGAGGATCGGCACAGAAGTAGAGAGGGCGACCTTCCGCCGATCCGCCAGGAGCAGCGCTTGCTCCCCTCGGCTTCCTGGAACGATAAACGCCGAGACAAAGACATTGGTGTCAAAGACCACCTTCATCAGCGGTCTTCAAACACGATCCGCTCGACATCCTCCTCAGTGAGGACCCCGGTCTTGCGAGCCCGACGTGCCATCTTCCGCTGAAGGGCGAAGAAGCCTTGTTCTGCTTGCTCCGTCTTATACGTTTCGACCATGCGACGAGACAAGTCGCTCTTCGTCGTCCCCTCACGCTCCGCAAGCTGCTGATACTCCTTGGCGAGCGCCGGACTCACCGAGAATCCCAGCACCACTGTTTTCCGTGCCATGATCAACTCCCGCTAGAGTTTAACTGAGTTAAACTCTAGCGTAGAGTCCAAAGACCCGCAATTCGGCCGATTCGCGACAGATCTACCCGTCCACGCATTCGCCGCACCAGGCCACCGCGCCGAGCTCCGGGTCCAGAGATCGGTGGCCCAACCGGTTGAAACACGCAGGAAATGACTATCGAGTTCAAACCAGCCGATCGAGATACCGGCCAGCCAGCGCCTATCTGCTGGAGTGACACAGCGGCTGGGGGATACATTAAGGGGTCTGACCCCTTAAATTCAGTCCAAACAGTGCACCGTCACGAGCTGACCCCGCCTTTCAGTGCTCTAAACCGATTGAAGCGCTCTTTTCACGGCCGACGGGTTCTTGTTGATAACCATGAGATAGGCTTTCGCGGGACCTTCCGGCACGCGCGCCCCGGCTTCCCATTTTTTCAAGGTGGGAACCGGGATGCCGAAGGTTTCGGAAAAATCCGCCTGCGTCATGTTCAGATGTTCGCGAATTTCTCGTACATCGATCTCCGTTGCGCGGATCGCATGCACGCGGCCTGGAGCCTTTCCCTGCAACGTAGCAAGGGCATCCTGTGCGCCTTTGATGATCTGTTTCCCGGCTTTGCTCATTTCCTAAACTCCTTTTTGATCAGTTGAACAATTGTGTAGAGTTCGTTTTTCTCCGCCTCAGAGACGTTGGTTTTCTGGTTCTTGGCGAAAAGAGTGAAGGGGACGATCGGATTTCCTTCCGAGTGGTCGTAGTAGATCACGCGAACACCAGCGCTCTTTCCCCTGCCCTGCCGCGCGTAGCGAATTTTCCTTACGCCGCCAGTGTCGGAAATGATGTCGCCTTTCAGATAATTCCGGGCAAGGAATTCGATGAGGCCGTCATAGTCGTGTTCGTCCATCAGGGATAGGGCCAGCGCCTCAAACGATTTCGATGTCCGTATGGTTATCATGTGTGTATAGTACCCAATGGGTGCCTTTCCGGCAAGAGAGAAATTGAAAGCAATGGAGTGATGGGCCAAGCTGATCCGCGTGTCATCCGGCTAACCATTTGATTGGGAAAGACAACAGGAGAGCTGTCCGAAAACATGCGATACGGGATCAGTGCTCGATGCTCGATACAGGGTCAGTCACCTCGCTTGGCCGATCGCCGATTCGTCGCGGACGGCGTGAATCAACCCTCGCCGTGGGTGCCCTTCTCGATCGCTCACATCGCGAGGCCTAGCAAGCCGCAGGCGACCTGCTCCGGCGCGCGGCGAATGAGCCGTTGCAGACGGTGGTCATTCGCGTTCGCGTTTCGCCTTCACGTCTCTCGCACATTCAGCACGACTTGGAGA
>JABMDK010000122.1 GCA_015903995.1 Nitrospira sp. | reverse complement strand
GATCTCGGAAGCGATCGTGGAGACCGTGCGCGTCAATAAGCTGGAGGCCTGTTACATCCGTCCGCTCGCCTACATTGGCTACGGGGCGATGGGACTCTACCCGGGCGACAATCCCATCCACGTGTCCATCGCTGCATGGAAATGGGGGAGTTATCTGGGCGATGAAGGCCTGGAGAAGGGCATCCGCGCCAAGATTTCGACGTTTACCCGCCATCATGTGAACGCGGCCATGGCGCGCGCCAAGATCTCCGGCCACTACGTCAATTCCATCATGGCCAAGCGCGAGGTGAAGGCGGACGGGTATGACGAGGCGATTCTGCTCGATTCGGACGGCTTCGTGGCCGAGGGCACGGGCGAGAACGTGTTCATCGTCCGCAACGGGCGGTTGATCACGACGCCGCTGACATCCATTCTGGAGGGGATCACCCGCAATTCCGTGATGCAGCTCGCGCGCGAACGCAACATTCCCGTGGCCGAAGAGCGGTTCACGCGCGATGCCATGTACGTGGCGGACGAAGCGTTCGTCACGGGCACGGCGGCGGAACTGACACCGGTCCGCGAGCTGGACGGGCGGAAAATCGGCACCGGGAAACCGGGCCCGATCATCAAAAGTTGTTTGAGGTGGAAGTGTGCCTGAATGATGAAGCGTGCGGTATTGGTCAAGGATATAGCAAAAAAGAGGCAGAGCAGCAGGCAGCGCAACGGGCATTGGAGCGGGTTGAGCGAGGAGATGATTTTCCATTAAAATAACAACTCTCGATCATATATCAAGTCGGGGAGGGTAGAAATGCTGGAGCGAGCAAGGTGGCGAATGCTTATTGGACTGCTGGTATGTGTGGTGTTCTCAGTCACAAATATAGAGTCGGTCATGGCAGCGGATCCGGCACCGAAAGCGCCGAGGGCAATCATCAAGACAAAATTCGGTGATATTGAGATTGAGTTCTATCCGGATGTTGCGCCAAAACATGTGGAGAATTTTGTTAAGCTGGCAAAGGGCGGGTTTTACAACGGAACAATTTTCCACCGCGTCATTCCTGGTTTCATGATTCAAGGCGGAGACCCTAATACTAAGGATACCCTCAAAAAAGAGACCTATGGCCAGGGAGGGCCAGGCCACAACGTGAAGGCGGAATTCAACGATATTCCACACAAGCGTGGCATTGTCTCGATGGCCAGAGCGGCCGATCCTGATTCAGCCGGCTCTCAGTTCTTTATCGTCGTAGAGGATTCACGATTTCTGGATCATAAATATACTGTCTTTGGCCAAGTGAAAAAGGGAATTGGTGTGGCCGACAAGATCGTCAACTTGCCACGCGACGAGCGGGATAATCCAAAAGAGCGCGCGGAGATGACGGTCACGATTGTGGAGTAGGAGTGACGTGCGTATCTGCGTAGTTGGGGACTTGACCGGCTAGATATTCGTCCGTGGTGTCTCGCGTGCCTTCCTCGCTTCTTCGAATGATTCCTTCCATATTCTCACAAATGCCGTACTTTTGAGGGGCGCCTTTCGTGGGGTTTTCCCCAACCTATTTGACGGCTATTCTTAGCGTCACGTTCTTCGTCTCCTCAAAGGAGGGCTCATGAAACCCGTTGTGACGCGTCGCATGTATCGTCGAGTCTCGGCTGAGTATCCAAGTTACTATCTCATGGGTCAGGTGCTGAGACAGTCGGTGATACGGGATATCTCTTTAAATGGAGTTCGAATCCAGAGTCTTTCCGATCTTCCGCGGAATCCACTGGTGATGATACGGCTCTGGTTACCTGATCAACAAGACAGCCTGGATATTGATCAGGCGATGGTGCGGTGGGTGCGAGGACAGGAATTCGGTGTTCAATTTGTATCGCTTTCAAATGAGGCAGATTTTCGTCTGGCTGCTCATATCGAACAGGTTTTAGAACAGCAATCCGTGACTGTCGCAGTCTAATTGACGTAGAAACACCGGCTACTAATGGTGCTTGCAGTCAGGACCGTGGGTGTGAACGTCGGCGGCGGGTGGCGGAAGGAACGATTGTCCAGGCAGAAGAATGTGTCCCGGTTCATGCGTCTTCTTCAGATGCGCCGCGATCTCCG
>JABMDK010000121.1 GCA_015903995.1 Nitrospira sp. | reverse complement strand
GGGAGGGTCGCCCAACAGGAAGAAGGTGACCCGGTGCCCACGGGCGCGGATCGCGTCGGCCAGCGCGATCATTGGGTTCAGATGTCCCGGTGTATTGGGACAGATAACGCCGAGGTGACTCATCAACCTCGTATCGTTACTGGGCTTTTCGCGGCAGAACGTTCGCAATGAGCCATGAATTCGCAGCGACGTGGGTGAATAAAGGTCATGATATGCGCAGGTTCAGCTTTTTGCAATATCCAGAACCGGCATGCACAGAGCAAGATGTGGCCCCAAACTTTTGTGTAACACATCATATTACGGTGCAGGCCTGATACAGTGAAACGCTTCGCCTGACAGCGGGGATAGACTGGTGGAACTATTTTCCCTGAAACATCTTCATCAGTTGATCAAGTCCCCCTGCTTCGATCTTTCCATTCGGCGTGAGTTTATCAATCAGATCGGGGAGAAGCCCCGCCAATTGCGAGCCGGCCGCATCTGGTGAGAGGCCGGCTTTGGACGCCACCTGGTTGAGCAGGTCGCCGCCGAGCCCCTGCTTGATCTGCTGGGCAGAAACCGGAAGATTCTGGCCTGTGCTGACCCACGAATTCACGATGTCGGCCAATCCATTCTTCTGAAATGCTTGAACCAGCCCTGCCAGACCACCAATCGAACTGTTTTGGCCCAGCAGACTGGTCACGGCCTGAAGCAAGGGGTTTTGATTTCCGCCTCCACCCAGCATTCCACCGGCTGCCTGGCCTAGTTGATCAAAGAGACTCATGAGGTTCTCCTTTATTTTGATTGTTTGATCGAACGTGTCGTGCTTCGTTTGGGACCTGGTGTCTTTCGCTCGACAGACGGGAGTTCCTTGAGCCCCCAATGTTTCCGCTTCGACTTGTTCTGCTCGGAGACCACAAAGAAGACATGGAACGGAGCGCGCCGTTCATCAGCCGTGTGCCCCTTGCTCCAGGCCTCACCTGCGTCGTTGAGGACCTCCAGCAGTGTTTCGTACTCCTCGTCATCGCCGGGAATGACGGATTGTCCCTCGGTGATGAGTATGACGTAGCCCTTTGCGGGAAGCCATCCCAAATCGGCCAGGCATTCTTCCAGCGCGTCCCAGTTGTGTCCAAAGTAGTCGGGAAATTCGAGGGCTCGGGCAAACTCCTCGAAGACGCCCGTCGGAGTTGTGCATTTCTTTCCTTGAACGATCCGGAGCGCATATCCCGCCGGCGGCTTGACCAGGGAGGTGACGACTGTTCCTGGAGGTGTGACAAGGAGGGATGACCAGGGGGCTGTGGCGTTCTGAAGATGAGTCTGTACGGTCTGTTGTGTGGCCACGTGCGGACTCAATTCCATTTCGAAAATCAGTTGAGGGGAAGGAACGTCCGGTAGTGATCCCCCGTGTAATACGCTTTTCCTGTCCGCCGTTCAATCACGATCCGTTCGGCATCGCGCGAGCGGCCTTGTATCTTGGGATTCACGTCATACTCCCGATAGCGGCCTCGCGGTAAGCGCCGTTCCCGGTTTTGAAAGTCGCGCCCTCCGACGTAGCCCGGAAGGGGCGCGCCTCCACGCTCCTGCAACAGCGCGAGGAGGTCTCGAGCTTTCTGCGGAGGTGTTGTGCCCGGCGCATGATCGTCTGTCTCTGCCGGGGGGCTGAGCGTGGTTCCGAGAGAGGGGCTCTCGCCGAGGTGTGCTGCGATGGCAGAAGGCACTCCTGCCATGCCGGTTGCGCAGCACAAGAAGAGTAACCACACAAACGGAGCCACAAGGGCCCGAAGTCGTCGATGGGTAGGCAACGGCGCTCTTGTCTCAGTCACGCATTGAATAGAGAGTGCGGGAGTCTTAATTGCCCATGGGCCGTCGAGAAACGACCGCTGTGTTTCTACATCCGCTGCATGGCTTTCCGGATGCGACCCTCTGTGCATCAATATCATTCATAGGCCGGACATACCGGCGCTCAACGCTTTGCATCAAGCCGCGAAATTGTTCTCTGACCCGTATTCTGTGTTGTCACGTCACCACCTTGCAAGCTAATGTTGGCGCGCAGCGGCGAGCCGCGCGCTTGGCGCCCCGCTTCTTGCCTGTGCAC
>JABMDK010000120.1 GCA_015903995.1 Nitrospira sp. | reverse complement strand
AAAATTACTCATGTCAATGACGAGCTGGGTCGGGGCCGGAAGTCCCATTTTCCCTCCGGACATTTCCTTGAACATTTTCTCGAACACCGGGATGACCCAAATCATTAAGACGGTAATCACGATTGCGGCGATGCCCAAAATGGCGGCGGGATAGACCATAGCGCTCTTAATCTGCCCTTTTAACTTCATGGCCTTTTCGATATGCTTCGATAATCGTCCGAGAATGGTATCCAGTAATCCTCCCACCTCGCCGGCATGGACCATATTGACGTAGAGGTCGTCGAAAATTTTGGGATGTTTGCTGAGGGCGTCCGAAAACGTTGATCCACCTTCGACCCGTCCCTTAATCTCACCGACCGACTTTCTCAACACGGCATTCTCGGACTGTGTCGAGAGGATTTCGAGACATTGAATCAACGGCAACCCTGCATTGATCATCGTCCCGAATTGTCGGGTGAATACGACCAGGTCCTTTTCCTTCACCCCGCTTCCCAGCTGAAAACTGAATCCCTCTTTGGCCGCCTTCTCTTCGAGACTCGTGACGACGAGGTTCTGCTTGCGTAACTGCTCCGCAGCCTCATCTCTCGACTTGGCAACCAGCTCACCCTTCTTCACTACTCCGGACTTACTGCGTCCGATGTACGCAAATGTGGCCATAGGTTCTCGACCTGTTACGGCTCCGATGCCGGTTATCGAACAATTATGGGGACTACAGAAGGAGTCTACTGGCGACTCGAAACCCTGTCAAAAACAATTACATTATTTACCTGGTCCCACAGGCGAATCGTGAGGTTGAACAGGGGGACTTAGGTCAGTGGAGAGGCTGCATTCGCATCTCGATATCCTCGATACAGATAGTGGAATCCTGAGGCAAGCGTAAACCCAACCATTAAGACGACAAGCGGGGTAATCGTCGAGCGATCAACTCCACGCCATGTCAGCAGAATGGTTAGAAGAACATAGCTCAATTGAAACAGCGTCGTTCCTTTTCCTAGGAACGTCGGAGTGACATTGATCGGCGTACTCGTCACATGGGCAACCACCGTCCCCAGCAAGAGCATCAGATCTCGGCTCACAACCAGAATGACAAGCCACGACGGCACGAGATGGAGCACCGCGAGGGAAATAAAGCTTGATGTCAGCAGCAGCTTGTCCGCGAGCGGATCGAGCAACGTTCCCAATCGCGTTCTCTGATTAAGCTTACGTGCGAGGTAGCCATCAACCGCATCCGTAAGCCCGGCGAGAAGCAGAGTCAACAGGGCCAATCCATAGGAGCCATAGGTCATGAAGCCGATGAATACGGGAACCAAGAGGATGCGAAGAATGGTGAGACTATTGGGGATATTCATGGGGTGGAGTTTGGACATGCCTCCGACTTGATGAGGCGAGGCATCATAGTAATCGACGATGAGCTTGTCAACGAGTTGCAGGCACGGAGGGACACCTCCTATAATCAAACCAGTGGTCTTCTATCTCAACCGATGGCGAAGGGATAAGCAAGTATGAGCACGTTACCGCTACTATTCAAGAAGGAAGGATTGGTCGAAAAACATCAAGTGGA
>JABMDK010000012.1:9307-23668 GCA_015903995.1 Nitrospira sp. | reverse complement strand
AGCGTATCGCCATTTTGGTCGAAGGACGGGATGCGGCCGGAAAGGGCGGGACGATCCGTCGGTTCACCGAGCATCTGAATCCTCGCGCGATGCGAGTTGTAGCGCTGCCGAAGCCGACCGACGCAGAACGGGGCCAGTGGTATTTCCAGCGCTATATTCACCAACTCCCCAACAGGGGTGAAATCGTCTTCTTCGACCGCAGTTGGTACAACCGTGCCGTGGTTGAGCCGGTCATGGGATTCTGCACGAAGAAGGAACATCAGCGGTTTCTGCAACAGGTCCCGGAATTCGAGCACATGCTCTATGAAGATGGAGTGACGATCATCAAATTCTGGTTCTCCATCTCCAAAGAGGAGCAGGCCAAACGATTCGAAGCAAGGCGACAGAATCCTCTCAAACAGTGGAAACTCAGCCCTGTCGATGAGAAGGCGCAGGAACTGTGGGATGCCTACACGCACAGCAAGGAAGAGATGTTCAGCAAGACCCACACGACGTTCAGTCCGTGGATCATCGTCAAGGCGAACGACAAGCAGGCGGCGCGACTGGAAAGTCTGCGTTACGTTCTGAACTTGCTGCCCTATAAAGGGAAAGAGGAAGCACTGATCAGGTTGACACCCGATCCGAACGTGATCACTCGATTCCATCGTAAGATGGTGGAACTGGATCTATAGCGTCAGAAGGCAGTTGGCGCCGCCGTCGAAAGGAACAGAAGAATGAGGGCGAGTGTATTTATATTTATGGTTGCCACGATGTGTTGTTCAATTACTGCCGGTGCCGCAGATCGCCATATGATGCAGCCAATCGTGCCGGCCGATAAGTTGGCTGAAGCGAGGGCTCTCAGGAGTCCATTGTCGAATTCTCCCGAAGTTATTGAGCAAGGCAAGGCGGTGTACAACGGCAAGGGTGGCTGCGTCACCTGTCATGGAATAGACGGAGACGGCAAAGGGCCGGCGGCTGCGACGATGAATCCTTCTCCGCGTAACTTTCAGCATCATGGGTTCTGGCGGCATCGTACCGAGGGTGAAGTTTTCTGGGCCATCAAATATGGATCCCCGGGGACAGCCATGATCGCGTTCGGTTCGGTCTTGTCCGACAACGACATATGGGCGATCATCCAGTATGAGCGAACCTTCGCTGGCATGCACGGACCGGGAATGATGGGACATAGAGAGGGTCGGGGACCCATGATGGGGCCAGGCGGCGGCATGGGTGGGAGAGAAGGTATGGGCCATCGTGGACGCAGAGGCGGAGCGGATGAGTGAGGTGATATTCGGGGTGTGTCCATTTGATAAATATCGAAAGGCCCCATTCTATACCGTCATGAGCGGATGGGGTTTTGCCTCTTCGTATCCCAATATCCCCACTCGTGCTTGCCCGTGATGCAGGGCGGCTCTTCCCTACTATCCGGTGTCGCGTTTTTCCCCAGGGGACGACATCGATCTGGGTATTCCTGCATCACATGAGCATCCCACTAGCTTGGTCGACCTGCCTCAAGCTGCGGTTTCACGGAATGCCAGTCGTACAGATCTTGGAACTGGTGACGGCACCAAAATCGCACTCAACTTTTCCGAATCCAATCTTGAGGAGAAAGACTCTCAGTCAATAGAGGATCGGAGCGATTGTCGTGTTGCAACACGAGAAGATGATGGCTGTGAAGAAACCAAGGCCAGGAGCGTATTGCATAACAGTGATCCTCAGTGAGAGCAAGCGTAACAGTCAGATATGATTTGGTTGAACCCTGGAGGTACGCACCATGGAGAAGTTGAAGAGAGAGTGGGTCGCTGGGTTGTGGGGAGCCGCATTGATCGTCGCGCTGACCGCGTTCCCTGCCTTTGCCGATGAAGGCCATGGGCAGATGGGGCATGGTGGCCACGATCAGGATGAGCAGGAGGATCATAGTGGGCACTATCTCAAGCACCTGCTGAAACATGCGAAAGAGATCGGGCTGACGCCGGAACAAATCAGCAAGGTCAAAGCGATGCAGCTTGACTTCAAACGTTCAGAAGCGCGGTTGGAAGCCGACGTGAAGGTGGCGAAACTCGATCTCCAGGCGCTCGTGGAGGATGAGCAGGCCGACCTCAATGCAATACAAGCAAAAGTCGAGCAACTGAAGAAAGCGGAAGGGGCCTGTCAGTTCGCGGCGATCAAGAGTAAGCGCCACGCCATGGCTCTGTTGACTCTCGACCAACGGGAAAAGGACCGTGCCGTTCATGAACAGATGAAGAGTGCGGGCGGCGCGCAACACGGAGGTGGCATGGGAGGGATGATGGGGGGAATGGGAGGCGGCATGATGGGTGGCAGTGGGCATGGACAGAGTAGCGGCGATCATGGGAGTGGAGGGTCCGGAGGAGGGCAGCAACACCAGCACTGAGAATTGAGCGTTGAAATTATCTGAGAGGTGGTACATGTTAGGGAGACGCGAGATGCTGGTGAGTGTGGTTATCTGTGTCGCTCTCCTCATGCCTTCGCCCGGTGCGGCCCTCGACGATACAGACGATGCAATCGAGCGAGGAAAAGCCGCTTCTGATGTAGCGATGGGATTTCAGAAGGAACTAGGCGAGGCGATGACCAGGCACATGACCAAGGGGGGGCCACAGCGGTGATCAAGGTCTGTGCCGAACTCGCTCCTGAGATCGCCGGTCGATTGTCTCGTACGCATGGGTGGCGTGTGACCCGCGTGGGGACGCGTGTGCGCAACCCCTTGCTTGGGATGCCGGATGCCTGGGAGCAACAAGTGTTGTCGGAATTTGCTGAGCGCGCGGGAAAAGGGGAGGCATTTCCAGGGATGACCCGCAGCGAACTCGTCACGGAGCCGGGTGGGCAGTACTACCGGTTCATGAAGGCCATCGCCGTACAGCCGCAATGCCTACTCTGCCATGGGCCGAGTGATCAGATTTCAGATGAGATCAGAACGGTCTTGAAGAACCAGTATCCCTTCGATGCGGCGACTGGTTACAAGGCCGGAGAGTTGCGTGGTGCCGTCAGCATCAAGCAGTTGATTCCTGATAGGACTCGGTAGCGTTCACGCCGTAACGTTGTTATTCGGATTCGTGTTTCTCAGCTATTGGAGGAGGGGATATGGTCGTACGCATGGTGTTGAGCGTTGTGTTGATCATTACGGCCGGACCCTGGGCTTTGGCTCAAAGTCTTCCAGAGAGTTCTAGCAATGGGCAGAGAATTTTCCACCAGCATTGTGCCGGCTGTCACGGAGACTCCGGGGATGGGCTTGGGCCTGACATCAAAGAGTTGATCGTTCCTCCCGCAAATTTTCGGGCACCGAAATATCGAACCAAAACCGATATGGATTTGTATCTCGCGATCAAACGGGGTGTGCTCTTCAGTCCGATGCATGGCTGGGCAGATCGGCTGTCAGATCAAGAGATTCGGGATGTGCTGAGGTACATTCGAAGCCTCGCTCCGTTCAATCCTATCGGCTAGGGTGAGGCTGTTGCAAAAGCCCTCCAGGGGCGTTCCCTGTCTTGCCGAAGCGCTTCGCGCAGGCAGGTCACATCGCTCACGCGCCTCGCGCCTGAAGAAGAATCACAGTGGTGGAGTCTATCCGTTCACCAAGATCAATTCGATGGGTGAACGGCTCACACGAAGTGCGGTATATACCTCCTCGCCTCTTCCCTCGTTGAGGTCTTGCGGGAAGAGCTTTTTCAGCCTCCTCTGCAAATGGGCATCCCAGATGATCAGTGTCTCCTTTTCGTTCTGCCTGGCACGCTTCGATAATGGCCTGCGAGGTACGTCGCAGATGTGATGCTACCATCTCTTGCCCATTCAAGAAGTAGAGCTCGCTTCACAATGTTCGCCGGTACAGCCGATTCCTACCGACTCCAGTTAGCTGTAGCTTTTTGCGACATGGTCGACTTCTGACCGAACCTGAAATTCCCCAGGAAAATTGGCGTGGA
Source organism: Nitrospira sp. (assembly GCA_015903995.1). Classification (GTDB taxonomy): domain Bacteria; phylum Nitrospirota; class Nitrospiria; order Nitrospirales; family Nitrospiraceae; genus Nitrospira_D. Next base: position 19,757 of record JABMDK010000012.1, on the reverse strand, counting down.
GCCTGTGCGATAGCTTAAGGTCCTGTTAGGACTCAACAATCTGAACAGAGCGAGCATGTTTCTTTGGCACGGAGTTAGCTCTACCATCAAGAAAGAGCTTTTCTATCTATGGAGGATTTGCCATGGCAAACCAAGATGCCAAGTGTTCACCAGAGACCGTGATCCTCGCATTTCTCGGCGGCGCAATCGGGGGAATGATTGCGGGAGTTCTGCTCGCTCCGAAATCGGGGGAGGAAACGCGCCGTGAATTAAAGAGCCAGGCTCGAAGGACGGAAGAAGAGATCATCGAGAAGGCCAAGGAGGCCCGCGCCGCTCTTGATGAGGTGATTGAACGAGGAAAGCATTACGTAGAAGAAACACGGGCCGATGTTGAAGCGGCGGTGAAAGCCGGCAGGGAAGCGTTCAAGGAGAGAATGGACAAAGGCTGTAACTGAGCTACACCATGCTCGCCATTCGATTCCATGGCCGGGGAGGACAGGGCGCAAAGACCGCCAGCCGGATTGTGGGAACTGCCGCGTTCCTAGAGGGGTTCGCCGCTCAGGACTCGCCTATTTATGGAGCTGAGCGACGTGGGGCTCCGGTGGCGGCTTTTACGCGCATTGCCAGAGCACCGATCCGTGACCGGGGGATCATCGTTCATCCCGATGTTGTGATCGTGGCCGATGTCTCCCTGATCAGCGATCCTGCAGCGCGGGTACTCCAGGGAGTCGACGAGAAGGCGGTTGTGTTCATCAATTCCTCACTTTCTCCCGAAGAGCTTGCGACTCAGGCCTCCCTTTCCGGTCACGTGACGTCATTGGACCTGACCGAGGCCGCGCTGCAACATGTCGGGAAACGAGGGGCGATCAGCGCCTTACTCGGTGCTGTGGCGGGACGACTCGTTGGGCTGCGCCACGAGTCGATCCATCATGCGATCGCGCGGGAGTTGGCCGAACTGGGACTTGCGCCTTCGGTGATCGAGCAGAATCAAACCGCAGCGCGGCAGTGCTATGAGACGGTTCCTGTCGTGGCACTTGAACCCATCACACGCCGAGCGGCAGCATCGGAGACGCTTCGAACCCCCGTGTATGAGCCGCCGACGAGAGGAACCGCCGGTATTACGGTAGGCGCCAATTCGGCCATTCGATCGGTCGGAGGCTGGCGGACGTTTCGCCCTGTCTTGCGCCCGGACCTGTGCAACGGTTGCTGGCTCTGTTTCGCCAATTGCCCAGAAGGCGCGATTACCATCAAGCCCGACGGTAGGCCTGCTATCTACTATCCACATTGTAAGGGCTGTCTCGACTGTGTCGAAGTCTGTCCCACCGATGCATTGACGGTGGAGCGAGAAGCGGCAGCAACAAGTAAGACGTGAAGGGTGAAGCGTATCTCGTGAAGCGCAAGATACGAGGCTAGGACCAGTTTCGTGCACAACGCTTCACAAACGGCGAGGAGCAGGATGGCGGACCAGATGATGACCGGCAATCTGGCGGCGGCCTGGGGCGCACGTCTGGCCGATGTCGACTATGTTCCGGCCTTTCCGATCACCCCGCAAACGGAAATCGTTGAGGCATTGTCGAAGTGGTGCGGCGACGGCTCCCTCAACGCCCGTTTCGTCACGTTGGACTCGGAACACTCGATGATGACTGCCGCCGGGGCTGCTGCGGCGACAGGCGCCCGTGTGTTTACGGCAACCTCGAGTCAGGGACTGCTCCATGCCTTTGAAGTCTTGTATACGGTGGCCGGCTGGCGGGTCCCATTGGTGCTGGTGAATGTCTCCCGGGCGCTGGCTTCGCCGATCACCTTGGAACCGGATCACAACGATGTGTTGGCCGCCCGCGATTCCGGATTCGTGCAGATCCATGCGGAGACCTGCCAGGAAGTGCTGGACTCGATCCTCATGGCTTATCGCATCGCGGAAGATCCGCGTGTCTGCCTTCCCGCCATAGTGAATCTCGACGGCTTCATCCTGTCATTTACTCGCGAGCCTGTGGTCGTGCCGGATCCGGACCAGGTCAGACGGTTCTTGCCGGCGTTTCAACCGGCTCATCTGGGGTTCAAGGCTTCGGCTCCTCATGCGCTGGGTCCAGCCGTGTTGGGTGGATCGACCTACAGTTACTTCCGGCATCAGATCCATCTGGCTTCGATGAACGCCCTGTCGGTGCATGAAGAGGCCGCGGTTGAGTTTGAACGGGTATGTGGCCGTCGCTACGACGTGATCGAGAGCTACCGGCTTGACGATGCAGACGATGTCTTGGTGATGACCAACGCGTTCGCGAGCAAAGGCAAAGCTGCGGTGGATGCGGCGAGGGAAGAAGGTCGCAGAGTCGGCTTGCTCCGGTTGCGCATGATCCGTCCTTGGCCGGCAGAGGCCATTCGTGGGGCGCTGCGCGGAAGGCGGGCAGTGGCGGTTCTGGATCAGAACCTCTCGCCGGGTCAGGGCGGAATTCTCTTTCAGGAGATCGCGGCCTGTCTCTATCACGAAACATTGCGGCCAAAGGCGCTCTGCTCCTTTATCGGAGGCCTGGGGGGCAAGAACATTTCGGAAGGCGAGTTTCACGCGATTTTCGAGCAAACGGCGGAGGCCGGTATGAGGGGAACCAGCGTCGGCCCTGTGTTGCTCTATACAGAAGCTGAACATCGAGAGATGGAACAGTTGCAGTTTCTCGCCCATGAACTGAAGACAGGTAGGTAAACGGCGAGATGGCTTGGGAACCACATATCTTCAAAAATCTCCATCAGATTCCGCGCGAAGAACATGTGTTTCCTGGCGCTCCCCTCTGTGCCGGCTGCGGAGGCCTTGAGTCGTTGCGGCTTGCGTCCAAGGTCCTCGGGCGGCACGTGGTCTATGTGAATGCTGCCGGCTGTTTCACAAACCTCGCGACGTTTCCATTCACCCCGTTGGATGCCTCCTGGCTGTATACGACGATGGGCTCTGCCCCGGCTGGCGCACAGGGCGTCCGCGACGCGTTGGATGTGCTGATCGCCAAAGGACGGTTGCCGAAAGAAGAAAATATGACCGTGGTCGTCTTGGGAGGAGATGGGTCGACCTATGATATGGCGCTCTCATCCACCTCGGGAGCCATCACCAGAAAACTCGACTTCTATTACTTCTGTTATGACAACGAAGCCTACGGGAACACCGGTGTTCAGCTGAGTTCTTCGACGCCCTATGGAGCCAGAACGACGACCTCGCCCTGCACGGTGCAACGGTCGATCGGGGCGATGCAGGAGAAGAAAGATATCTTCGAAATTTGGCGAGCGCACAACCCGCCATACGTTGCGACAGTGTCGCCGCGATTTCCGCTCGACCTGGAAGAAAAGTTTGTCCGTGCCGGCAAGTATCAAGGCCCGAAGCTCTTTCTGGGATTTGCGGCCTGTCCGACCGGCTGGTTGTTCGACCCGGCACACACACCGGATGTGGCGCGATCGGCCGTGGAATGCGGACTCTGGCCGCTCAAGGAAGCCGTCGAAGGAGAGGTGGTTCATACGTATGTTCCCAAGCTGACTCCGGTGGAGGAGTATCTCAGGCTACAAGGACGTTTCCGCCATCTGTTTGAGCCGACGGTGCAGAAAGATGTCATCACGCATATCCAGGACGGCGTCAATCGGTATTGGGAGCGGGTGAAGCGGGTAGGGCAGGGGATTGGACACAGCTAATTGATAGATTGTCAGGGGGAAACGTCGACCATGCCTAGGTGCGTCATCTCTTTATTCCAGAGGGAGGCAGCTGCTCTCCTGCAAGTAGGGCTGCTGTGTGCGATGATGGCCACCGGTTGCGTCGATACCGGGCAGGCACAGAGAGGGACGCGACCCAATCCCTATCTGACCCCTGACACAAGATACACTGTTCCACTGTCAGCATCGGCCGGGAAGGAGCATCGCGCCGTGATGCTGCAGCACCTGGAAACCATTCAGGTGATCGTGAACGCGTTGGTGGAAGAGGATTATGAGTTGGCGCAGGGTTTGACCGAAATGCACCTAGGCTTCTTTCAACATCGGCAGGCCATGGCCCATCAAGAACCGGAGAAGTTCCCGCCGGCCTACCAGGATCTGGCTATGGCCCATCATGAGGCGCGGCGGAAGAGTTGGCGCGAATTATTCCCACCAGGGACTTGAAGCGGATCTTGCCGCCGTTGAATAATGTGTTGAAAGCCTGCGTGGCTTGTCATCTGGAGTACAAAGTCGGGGATAATTGATAAATCATGGGAGGATCCAATTGAGTGAGCAGAAGACAATCACGGCGTTTTATGAAGAGGATCACGATCGGTTGGATGAATTGTTCAAGACCTTTCAAACCTCGAAGCGGTCGGACTTTGCCAAGGCCAAAGAAGCCTTTAAGCCTTTAAGCAATTCAAGGTCGGCCTCCAGCGGCATATTGTATGGGAAGAGGAACTGCTGTTTCCGATGTGGGAAGAGAAAACCGGCATGATCGAGGACGGTCCGACGCCCATAATGCGGCACGAGCATAGCCAGATCAAGCAGCTGCTCGATGCGATTCACCAGAAGGTGGAAGGACAGAACCTCGAAACCGACCAGGACGAGCTGGCATTGTTAAACGTACTGAGTTCTCATAATCGGAAAGAAGAGCATGCGCTCTATCCGGCGATCGATAACGTGACCAATGACGATGAGCGTATGACTATCTTCAGCAACATGAAGAGCATTCCGGAAGATCGGTATAATGCTTGTTGCAGTGGACACTGACGGGCAATCGAAAAGAAAGACCACGCAGCGTGCGACATCCATTCTCTCTCCGTAGCCTCAATCCGCTGGCCAAACTGACTGCCTCGTTCAGCTTGTTCTTCTTGAGTGGTTTGGGAATGGGGCCAGTGTCTCAATCCGACTATGCGAGGGCAGAACCCTCGACCGCATCACCGAGCGGAAAGTTAAAGGGCAATATCATGCAGGGGCGGGAGATTTTCAATGGCAAGGGTGTCTGCTACTACTGTCATGGGATCGATGGGTATCTGTATCGGATCCCACGACTGGAAGCGGGCACTGCCGCCCTCATTGCAAAACTGAATCCCCCTCCCCCCGATTTGCGGAACCCCGATGTCCTACGACTGAAGACGAACAAGGAACGTGCTCATGCCATTCGAGAAGGCCATCCCGGGACCGGTATGTTTCCCGACCGCACTCTGACCGATCAAGACCTCGCCGATACCTTGCTCTACCTCGCCCTCATCAGGAAAGATCCCCACCCGGAACAGTAGAGATCCAAGCCTGACATGAAGCTATCTCTCGGTGATGTGTTGTTAACGAGCAAAAACAGATGAGGCCACACTATGATTTCTCCAAAATGAAAGGGCGCAAGAATCCGTATATCAAGAATTTGAAACAGCCGGTCACAATGCGGCTGGACCGCGATACGGTGACCTATTTCAAATCTATTGCCGAAGAAATGGGAATTCCGTATCAGAGCCTGATCAATCTTTACCTTCGAGACTGCGCCATGCACAACCGCAAGCTCCACATGAAATGGGCATCATAAAGAGATCGGCCATGCGCAAAAAACTATTGCCGCCTATCCCTCCTGGAGAGATTTGAAGGAAGAGTTCATGAAGCCGCTGAATTTGTCTGCCAATGCTCTTGCCCAACGGCTTGGTGTGGCGAGTGCGCGTCAACGAGATTGCCAACGAGCGGCGTGGCATTACGGCCGATAGCGCCCTGCGATTAGCACGTTGCTTTTCTACCACGCTGGAGTTCTGGATGAACCTGCAGCAGCGATATGAGTTGGAAGCTGTGCGCCGGGTAGTCGGTTCAGCGGTGGAACGCAAAGTGGTGGCACTCGACTTGGCCGGATAGTTGAGGCAGGTGGGACAAATTCAGTTTGGAAATGCTCATTACGCTTGAGACCGAATTGGGCGGAAAGTGCCGGTCGAGGCCAGCTCTTTCCTCTTATCAGCTGTCGCGTTTTTCCCCATCTCAAAATAGTGCCCTGAGTATTCCTGCACCACATCGGCATCACCCTCGCGTGGTCTAGCTGCCTCAAGTCACCTCAAGCCGCTGTTTCACCGAATATCCGTCGCATAGATCTTCAAACGTGCCGACGGCATCAGAATCGCAATCACCCTTTCCTGAATCCAATCTTGAGGACAAGGGCTCTCACCCAGTGGAGGAGACGGGCGAACATCTTGTCAAAGAATCAAACCCCGGAGGTACGATCATGACGAAGTTGAAAGGACGTTGGGTTGCAGGTCTTGGGGGAGCTGCCTTGCTTGTCGCGATGACAGGGTTTCCTGTCTATGCCGATGAAGGCCATGGGATGATGGGGCATGGTGGCCACGATCAGGAGGAACAAGAGATGGGGCATGGTGGCCACGATCAGGAGGAACAAGATGATCATAGCGGGCACTATCTGAAGCATCTGCTGAAACATGCCAAGGAGATCGGGCTGACGCCGGAACAAATCAGCAAGGTCAAGGCCATCCAGCTCGACTTCAAACGTTCAGAAGCCCGATTAGAGGCTGACGCAAAGGTGGCGAAACTCGAACTGCAGGCGCTGATGGAAGATGAGAAGGCCGACCTCAATGCAATTCAGGCGAAAGTCGATCAGCTGAAAAAAGCAGAAGCGGCCTGTCTGTTCACAGCCATCAAAAGTAAGCGCAACGCCATGGCTCTGTTGACTCCCGACCAACGGGAAAAGGACCGTGCCGTTCATGAACAAATGAAGAGCGCGGGTGACGGGCAACACGGAGGTGGCATGGGAGGGATGATGGGAGGCAGAGGCGGCATGGGAGGGGGAATGATGGGGGGTATGGGAGGTGGAATGATGGGAGGCAGTGGGCATGGACAGGGTAGTGGTGATCATGGGAGTGGAGGATCCAGCGGAGGGCAGCAACACCAGCATTGAGCATCGAGAGCCGTTATCCGTTCTTGAAAGAGGGGCATCACCGATTACGCTCGCATGAGGAACGAACATGAGAAGAGGAGAGCGCATGTCCTTACGTATTGTAGTTAGCCTCGTCGTGGTGGCGTTGACGGCTTCGTGGGCTGTGGCTCAAAGCCATTATGGAAATCCGAAGAACGGGGAGAGGATTTTCCAACAATACTGTGTTGGCTGTCACGGAACGACCGGTGACGGACTGGGACCTGAGATCAAGGAGTTGATCGTCCCGCCCGCCAATTTTCGCGCGGCGAGGTCGCGCACAAAGACCGACATGGAACTGTATCTTGCGGTCAAGCAGGGAGTGCTCTTCAGTCCAATGCACGGCTGGGCGGATCGGTTATCGGATCAGGAGATTCGGGATGTGCTGAGATACATTCGAAGCTTAGCTCCATTCAATCCCATCGGCTAGCTCCGATTCACTACGACTCATGGATCCCTGTCGCATTCTGCGACAGGGGTATTTCATGGTGAGACCTAGAACGCCACAGGCGAGAGGTCTCCCATTCGAATCGTTCAGCAAGCTCTCGTCATATAACAACAATTCCAACCCCACTTGTAACTTTCGTGGCACGGACCTGGCTTTCTCAACGAACAGAACGTTCTTAATCTACGGAGGATTCGTCATGCCAAATCAGGACGCTAAGTGTTCACCGGAAACCGTTGTCCTCGCATTTCTCGGCGGAGCAATCGGAGGGATGATCGCGGGTATCCTTCTCGCTCCGAGGTCGGGCGAGGAAACACGTCGTGAGCTAAAGGGCTATGCCAGAAAGACGGAAGAAGAGCTCATCGAGAAGGCCAAGGAGGCGCGAGCCGCTCTTGATGAGATGATCGAAGGGGGGAAGCATTTCGTGGCGGAGAAACGCGCGGATGTTGAAGCTGCGGTCACGGCAGGGAAAGAAGCCATGAAAGAGAAGATGGATAAATGTTGTAGCTGACGTGGCCATCGTGAGGAGGGGTAGAGCAATGCTACGAGTCGACAATATTCGAAAGCAGCTGATCACCCAACGGCGGGAGTTATTTCGGGAAGTGGCCAAGACGGAAGAAGATCTGCGCTGGCTCCAAAGCGATATTGAAAGCGAAGTGGAGGAGCGGGGGCAGGAGGAGACTATGGTTCGGCTGCTCGATCGTCTGGACGGGCGAGCGAAGGCCGAGATCGAGGCGATCGATCGGGCGCTCTTCAAGCTGGGGTCAGGGCAGTATGGTCGCTGCGAGCGATGCGGGAGGGCCGTCCCCCAATCCAGGCTAGAGGCGGTCCCCGCGGCTGCCATGTGTATGGCTTGCGAGCAGGCAGAGGAGAACCAGGCGCCCCTAAGGAAATGACTGATGCGAGCCGTCCGTTTTCATGGTCGAGGGGGCCAGGGTGCAAAGACCGCGAGCCGTATCCTGGGTACCGCTGCATTCCTCGAAGGATTTGTGGCGCAGGACTCACCGATTTATGGGGCTGAGCGGCGTGGCGCTCCTGTCGCGGCATTTACGCGCATTGCCAAGGAGCCGATCCGTGAGCGGGGGATCATCACCCGTCCCACTCTTGTAGTCGTAGCCGACGCGTCGCTCGTCGGCGATCCAGCCGCGCGGGTGCTCGAAGGGATCGACGAACGGACGGCAGTGTTCGTCAACTCACCATTGTCGGCCGAACAATTTCGTGCCGAGACATCCCTTCCCGGTCGCCTCACCACATTGGATTTGACCGAGATCGTGGTCCAACACTTTGGCAAGCGAGGCGCGATCAGTGCGCTGCTCGGCGCCGTCGCCGGACGACTCGTCGGGCTCCGACAGGGATCAATCCATGAGGCAATCGCACGGGAGCTGGCGGAACTTGGGCTTGCCACTTCAGACATCGAGCGCAATCAAGCGGCCGCGCGCCAATCTCATGAAACAGTTCAGCCAGTCGCGATCGAAACAGGTGTGCCGCAGCCGATCGTTCCTGTACAGCTTCAAGCGCCGATGTATGAACCACCGACCAGAGGAACTGCCAGGATCAGCGCCGCCGCAAATTCGATTCTGCGTGAAACCGGCGGCTGGCGAACGTTCCGGCCGGTGTTGGTTCCCGACAAGTGTAATGGATGCTGGCTCTGCTTTGCCTATTGTCCCGATGGAGTGATAACGATGACGAGGGAAGATCGGCCCATGATCGATTACGACCATTGCAAGGGTTGTCAGATCTGCGTCCATGAGTGTCCAACGGAGGCGCTTGTGGCCGAGCGGGAGCAGGGAGGAGCGGTGGCATGGAAGGCGAGATGATGACAGGGAATCTTGCGGCTGCCTGGGGCGCGCGTCTGGCCGATGTCGATTATGTCCCGGCCTTTCCCATTACCCCGCAAACGGAAATCGTGGAGGCGTTGGCCAAGTGGTGTGAGAGCGGCACGATGGCCGCGCGATTTGTCACATTGGATTCTGAGCATTCCATGATGACGGCAGCCGGAGCCGCCGCAGCTACGGGAGCCCGGGTCTTCACCGCGACATCGAGTCAGGGATTGCTCTATGCCCTTGAAGTGCTCTATTCCGTCTCCGGCTGGCGCACACCGCTTGTGTTGGTCAACGTGTCGCGGGCGCTGGCTGCGCCGATCACACTCGAACCTGATCACAATGATGTGCTGGCCGCGCGCGATGCGGGATTTCTCCAAATCCACGCCGAGACCTGTCAGGAAGTGCTGGACTCGATTCTCATGGCCTATCGCATTGCGGAGGATGAGCGGGTGATGTTGCCGGTCATCGTCAATCTGGACGGCTTCTATCTTTCGTTCACCCGCGAGCCGGTCATCCTGCCGGACCCGGAGCAGGTCAAGCGGTTTCTGCCACCGTTTCGACCAGCTCATCTGGGGTTCAAAGCTTCGGCGCCGCATGCGCTCGGCGTCGCGGTCCTCGGCGGGACGTCCTACTCATACTTCCGGTACCAAATGCATCTGGCTGCCATGAACGCGTTGGACGTGCATAGTGAGACGGCCGCGGCATTCGAGCAGCTGTTCGGACGGCGGTACGATGTGGTCGAGGGCTATCGGCTTGACGATGCGGAAGATGTGCTCGTCATGACCAACGCCTTTGCAAGCAAAGGCAAGGTCGCAGTCGATGTTGCCAGGGCAGAGGGCAAGCGAGTGGGATTGTTGCGGCTCCGCATGATCCGTCCCTGGCCGGCGGACACCATCCGTCAGGCGTTGAAGGGCCGCCGGGCCGTGGCAGTATTGGATCAGAATCTGTCTCCGGGTCAGGGTGGGATTCTCTTTCAGGAGATTGCGGCTTGTCTCTATCATGAACCGCTGCGACCGCGGGCACTCTGTTCATTCATCGGTGGCCTAGGAGGGAAAAATCTCTCCGAAGGCGAGTTTCGAGCGATCTTTGAACAGACAGCGGAGGCCGGGACCTGCGGAAGAGGGATCGGACCGGTCCTGCTGTACACGGAAGCGGAACATCGTGAGATGACGCAGTTGCAGGTCTTAGCAGGTGGTCTCAAGAAGTAATATCCGAGAGGTCCCTTATGCCCTGGCAACGCGAGACATTCAAGAAGATCAAACAGGTTCCCCGGGAAGAGCACGTGCTGCCGGGAACGACGCTCTGCGCCGGATGCGGCGGGCTGGAGGCCTTGAG
>JABMDK010000012.1:0-9207 GCA_015903995.1 Nitrospira sp. | reverse complement strand
CCCATCGATTATCTGCCGCTCAAGGCCGCCAACCTTGTTGGGGTTGAGGCGCTGAGCAGTCTTTTCTCTGATGGAGACGAAGCCGCGCCTCTACCAGTTGGGATGATCGCCGACTCGGTCGATCTTCCACGGCTGTCGGGGCTGGTTGACGAGATCGCCAAGAGCGGCCACGGCCTCGTCATGATGATGGGCAAGGGCGGTGTCGGCAAAACCACGCTTGCCGCTGCAGTCGCGGTGGCACTGGCCAAGCGCGGGCTTTCCGTGCATTTGACCACGTCCGACCCCGCCGCCCACCTGACTGATACGCTGTCGGGATCCTTGGATAATCTGGACGTCAGCCGAATCGACCCGCAGGCCGAGATCGCGCGGTATCGGCAACATGTACTCGATACCAAGGGCAAGGACCTCGATGCTCAAGGCCGTGCCATGCTGGAAGAGGATTTGCGGTCGCCCTGTACCGAAGAAATCGCGGTGTTCCAGGCGTTCTCCCGCATCATCAGCGAGGCAGGGAAGAAATTCGTGGTGATGGATACGGCGCCGACCGGGCACACCTTGTTATTGCTCGATGCCACCGGGGCCTTTCACCGCGAAGCGAGCCGCCACATTGATCCACTGCTACACCACACGACCCCGATGATGCGGTTACAGGATCCTGAACGCACGAAGGTGATGATCGTGACCTTGGCGGAAACGACGCCGGTGCTGGAAGCTGCCCAATTGCAGGACGAGCTGCGCCGCGCCGGCATCGAGCCCTGGGCCTGGCTCATCAATAACAGCCTGTCTGCAACATCCACGTCGTCAGACTTATTGAAGCAGCGGGCTTCGTTTGAGCTGGTCCAGATTGAGGCGGTCCGCAACCGCCATGCTACACGTGTCGCGCTCGTGCCGATGCAAACCGAAGAGCCCGTGGGAATCGAACGGTTGCTCAAACTTGTCGAGCTGCAGGACGCGCTGGACCTCGCCGGCGCGACTAGCAGTCTGCTGAAAAACTCGGATTCTGCTTCGCGCACCGTTACACGGTGACAGAAAGAACTGTGGCATGCTACATCTCAGAATGCTCAAAAAGGCCGTCCAGCAAGGCCGCAGCGAGCGAAGGGGCGAGGCGTACGCTTCGGTACGTTGAGCCTCTGAGTGATGCGAGAACACCGCTGGAGGATTTTTTCAGCATTCTGCTAGGCCCTCTCTGACGTGATGTTGTCAGTGCTGGCACGACGATTCGAGGTGGTCTTTGCCACTGACATGACCTCTGGTTCCGGTGGAAACCCCTGTTGAAACACGGATGTGAATGCAAAGAATAACCCCGATTCATAAGCACAGATGGCCACCCAGGCCGGTCGCGCGTCGTTGCTTCCGGATGTGTCGATTGAGAGACCGGAGGAGTTCATGATGGAGATCCTCACACAGTCAGTCATGACCTGCCCGAACTGCGGGGCGCAGACCGAGGAAACAATGCCGACCGATGCCTGTGTAGTCTTCTTTCAATGCGGATTATGCCGCGTCGTAGTGCGACCGGAGTCCGGCACCTGCCATTGACCACTTCGTTTCATGATGATGTGTCATGCTGGAGAATAATGCGATTTCAACCTATTTACCCTAGGAGCCTGTGTACAGGGGCTCATGCGGACGGCACAGTGAGTCAAAACAACGTGCATTCTCTCTAATTGTTGCATTGTGCACCAGTGTCTTCGGCCTGTAGGAGCAATTGACCCCATTCTGTCCGGTCTCCCTTCGAAAAAGCCAAGAGATCGTTGTCTATGCGAGACACCCATCGTACTCCTGGCATGCCGAGCAGAGGTATGCGTATTGCTCCCGGTATTAAATAGGAGTCCTGTGACCCTTCATGTGGGAACAAAGGATTGGTATGAGGAGCAAAGCTCCGAGGGGGTCGAGTGCGTTTAACGGCTTGAGTGACTGGAGAGGTTCCAGGTGATGTGGACTGTTCCTAGTTTCTCCGTGCATTGTAGAGTGAAACGTATCTTCCTTGGAGGCCTGCTTTGCGCCACAGTAGCAGCCGGTTGCGCCAACAGCGGGCAGGCACACAAAACGCCGCGACCAAATCCGTATCTGACCCCGGATACGAGGCACTCCATTCCCCTATCATCATCGGCGGGGAAGGAACATCGGGCCGTGATGCTGCAGCACCTGGAAACCATTCAGGTGATCGTGAACGCGTTGGTGGAAGAGGATTATGAGTTGGCGCGGGGTCTGACCGACATGCATGTGGGCTTCTTTCAACATCGGCAGGCTATGGCCTACCAGGAGCCGGAGAAGTTTCCTGCCGCCTACCATGATCTGGCCATGGCCCATCATCAAGCGGCGGAAGAGTTGGCGCGAATTATTCCCACCAGGGACTTGAAGCGGATCTTGCCGCCGTTGAATAATGTGTTGAAAGCCTGCGTGGCTTGTCATCTGGTTCTACCGGATCGGCGAGCGGATGCTCCGTCAACCATTTCACGATTCGATCCGCATCGTTTCGCTCCTCGATGGCGATGAGGACCCGTTGCACTTTCCTCGCGGCTCCTCTGACGATCAATGTCGGGCGGGAGCCGTGCATGAGCACTCGGTGGGACACACTCCCGAGGACAGCCTCGGACAGACGGCTTCGTCCGCGTACGCCGACGACGACCAGGTCGGCCGAGAGATTGTCGGCAGTGTCGAGGAGAAGCTGGGCAGGACTGCCGATTTCGTTCACCTTCCTGATCGACGTCACCTCTGCCGGGATCATGGCGGCGGCGCGCTCCAGCAGCTGGCGCCCCGAATCGACCATCGCATTGCGGAACTCATCGTACCCTTGCACGTTGCCCGCTTGAGCCACGACCGGATGTTCCAAAATCCCTAAATCGACGCCGTGAACCAGCGTGACATCCGTTAGATGATAGAGCTGGAACGTCTGGGTGAGAGCGGCGAACGCCTGATCCGACCAATCGACACCGATAACGACTCTCATGTCACAACCTTTCCCACCCACATTAGAAGAGTGGATGTGGCGCGGTCCCGAACGGAAGCACGCGCGGTGATTCACCGACATTGCCCCGAATACGCCACGCCCCGTCTTCGAGGACGAGATAGTGTACTTCTTCATACCAGCTGTCGATGGGGATATACAGACCGCTGGTCTTGGATCTGGCCCAGAGATGGCCGGTACAGGTGACCTCCAGCACGGCATCGCGACTCGCTCCGATCTTGGACATCTTCGTGAAGAGGTGTGTGCTCGCAATCTCCTGATATTCATCAAAGAGGTCTTTCCAGATTTTACGGAGATCGTCTTTCTTGAGCCCATGGTAGTTGTATTGGGCGGAGTAGATGGCCATGACCTTTTCAAGGTCGTGGGATTTAATGGCCTCCTCCGCCTGCTCAAACGTGCCAACGACGGCTTTGAGCGTCGCCGCGTCTACCTCGATCGCCGAACCGGAGGGAGGTACGACGATTTTTGCCTCTACTATGCCGATGCTGACTAGAAAACCGATCAGGATAGTGAGATGAACGACTGCGCCTAATAGGGATCTACCTTGTAAGTTCAATCACCCCTCCTTCCGTGGCCGTCCTCGTGTCAGGACAGGATCACGTGTCATCTCGTCCAGGTCACGCGCACGAAATCTTCGTCTTGGTCGTAGTGCAACTCCAACTCGCCGTGATAGGCATGCTTCAATCCTTCGCCGATGCGCCTGGGTAAATGGCTGTCGGTCGTGGAAATCACAAGGCCCTCGGGCTTGGTGTCGATCGACATGATTCGAGACAGGGGGTGTTCCTTCTTTTCCGCTTCCTCCGTATTCTTTACCAGGCCGATGATCTGTTCATGTTGCTCATCCTTATAGGAACCTTTGAGCGTGACGAATCCTTTCGGGTACTTGTCGCGGATCCGCATGCAGGCGGGACAGATGATCTCGTCGGCATCGGCCGGCTTGGTGCCCCAGGTCCATCGTCCCTTGTGAAACACGGCCCCGCATTCGGTGCAGATGGTCGGTTCTTTGAGTTTTCCACGCAGCTTATAGGTGTCGTGTTGATACTCCTGGACCGTCCGATCATGTCGAGCCCCCAAGCCTGCCGGTGTCTTCATTTTCGTGGTCATGCGTGCTCCCTTATCGTGGCGGCAAGGCCGTTGAAGATGGTCTCCGCTCTTTCCACTCCAGCAGCGATTCTTCCGCCAGGTTTAAATACTCCACTACATCGTGATCGCTGACCTGTGCGAAATCGAGAAAGTGGTTACCCACGGCCCAGAATGGGTCCGGTGTGGCAAGGACGATCAATTCGTCCACCTGCATGCAAGCCTTTCGAATGGTCTCCATCGGACCAACTGGAATGGCTCCAATCAGGCGGTGCGGCCTGAGGTGTCTGATGGATTGGGCGGCTGCGAAGAACGTGGAGCCGGTGGCAATCCCATCATCCACGAGAATGACAACGCGGTCGGTGAGCGTGGGAAACTGCCGACCCTGGCGGTATAGGTCCTGCCGTCGAGCGATCTCTTGCTGTTGCACTTGAACCACCCCAGCGACGTCCGAACGAGAGAGTCCATACGTTGCCATCGCCTCAGGGTTCAGATAGATCGTCCCTGTTTCCCCCACCGCCCCGAGTGCATACTCGGGGTTATCCGGTGCTCCCAGCTTACGGGTGATGAAGACGTCCAGTGGAAGATGCAGTCCCAGGCTTAGCTGATACCCGACTGCAACCCCACCCCGTGGAAGCGCCACGATGACGGCCGTTGGGTCGTCACGGTATCTGGTCAATCGCTCGACGAGCCGTCGACCGGCTTCTTCGCGATTCTTGAACATCACCGTCTTTCTCCCCCCAGACCGGATATACGGCCCTACGTCAGGCCGCTCGTCACGCCGACTCCGATCAAGAACATCGCCAACAGAATCAGGATGGCCATGAGTAGAAGGTGGTGGTGCGGCCCGGCCTCTTTCTGATCCCAATGCATCTGCCACGGAATCTCGAGGTAACGGGGATGGCGAAACATGATGTCCTCCTCTCTCCTCAGGCAATTTTCACTTCAATCGCTTTCGGCTTGGCCTTCTCCGACTTTGGAAGATGGACTTTCAGCACGCCGTCTTTGTACTCGGCGTTGACCTTGGACCCGTCGGCATCCTCGGGAAGGGTAAAGCACGGTGATACTTCTTCCCTTTTTCTTCCTTCTCGTATTTCCGCTCGCCTGTGATCGTGAGGACATCATCATGCACATTCAGCTTGATGTCTTCTTTCTTCATCTCTGGGATCTCAGCTTTGATGACGTACTCCTTGTCATCTTCCGAAATATCCACCAACGGCGACCATTCTGCTACGGTGATAGCCTCCTGCTTGTCCCCACCGGAAGGAACCGATGTACGGCCGAAGTAACTCGAAAGTCGCTTCTCCATCTCTTCGAGTTCCTTGAAAGGGTTCCATCTTGTCGTCGGTTCCCATCGTGTCAATGCGCTCATGGCCATAGCCTCCTTGTGTGTTGTTAAGAGTGCCTGATACAGGGCTTTACGCTGTAACGCCCCCGTTGTTGTAGCTTCAGAATCACGTCGCCTTCCCGGCTGAGTCGATCGACCTCGAGGAAGACTTGGTTCCATGTCAGCCCGGGACATTCGTGGACAATCTCTTCGAGGTCACAACCTTGAGATCGAAGCACAATGTCCATAACAGCTTGTGTGGTTGCCGTCTGTGTCATGGTCTTCCTCCTTCACTACGATGCAACCATTGCCACTGTGAGGCCTCTGCATCGACGGTGCCAGGGTCCGAGGCGCAAAGGATCTACACGAAAACGTGGTGTCCTGAGCAAAGGGTGAACTGAAGTTCGGGCAAGAGGGAGAACTGTCTGTAGCATTATGGGGCAGTGGAATCTAGGGGGCTGTTGCCTCTTTCAACACTGCTTGAAAGTTGTCGGGGTTGTTGTTCAAGGATGAGAAGCGTGAACAAACGGACTCATAGTCCTTGCGGGATCCTGACGGCGGTCGTCCATGACGCAAGAATGGAGGTTGAGTACGGGTCCTGCAGGGTCAAAACCACCGAGCATAGACAAAGAAGATTCGTGATCAGCTTCGGGAGTTGAGAGGGAACCGGATGAAGCAGCGGCTGTCGTTTAAGAACCTGCCCAAGATCCAGGCAAAGCGGTTCAAGAAGCTGAGGCTGGAAAAGGAACGGGAGCGAGCTACACGAACGAGACTGCGGCCAGTCAAGAAACGGTCCTCCATGCAGAGGAGGCTCAGAGCTCCGTGACACCGTTTCTTGTCGCTCGTCAGGTGAAAGGTGCGGTGCAACATGTCGGTGCATAATGCCGATGTCGCAGCAGTCTTTGAAGAGATCGCAGACCTTCTTGAGATCGAAGGATCCAACCCATTCCGCATCCGCGCCTATCGCAATGCGGCTCGCACGCTCCGTGATCTCCCTCGGGAGGTCGGCGCGATGCTCGGTGAGGGAGAGGACCTGACAGAACTGCCCGGCATCGGCGACGACCTCGCGGCAAAGATCAAAGAGGTCGTCGAGACTGGGACGGCGACCGCGCTCGAAGAGCATCGTAAGAAGGTGCCGAAGTCCCTCACGGAATTGCTCAGAATTCCGGGCATCGGGCCGAAACGAGTGAAAGCGTTGTATCACGATCTCGGCATCCGGAGGCTCGATCAGCTGCAGAAGGCCGCGCAGGGTGGGCGGGTGAGATCGCTCAAGGGGTTTGGAGAAAAAACTGAACGATATATCCTCAATCAACTGAAAGAGCGGACTGGGGAGCAGAAGCGTTTTCAATTAGCGGTCGCCACGCCATATACCGAGGCTTTGATTGCCTACCTAAAGGAATCTCCCGGAGTGAAACAGGTTGTGGCTGCGGGCAGTTATCGGAGAGCCAAAGAAACGATCGGAGATCTCGATCTCCTCGTCACGGCTGTCCCCGGCAGCCCGGTGATGGATCGATTTGTGTCGTATCCGGAAGTCGAAGAGATTCTGGTGCAAGGCCCGACCAAGGCCAGCGTTCGCCTCGCCTGCAAACTGCAAGTGGATGTGCGAGTCGTTCCCGAGGACAGCTACGGAGCCGCACTCCAATATTTCACCGGAAGCAAGGCCCACAGTGTGACCCTCCGCCAATTGGCCCAGCAGCGAGGGCTCAAACTTAATGAATATGGTCTGTTCAAGGGCGATCGATCAGTGGCAGGGGCTACCGAAGAATCGGTCTATTCTGCAGTCGGGCTGCCGTGGATTCCACCGGAACTGCGGGAGAATCGCGGGGAGTTCGATGCGGCGCGGGCCGGGCGGTTGCCGGCGCTTGTGGAGTTGGCCGATTTGAGAGGGGACTTGCACGCCCATACCAAAGCGACCGATGGTCGGAACTCCATGAGAGAAATGGCGGAAGCGGCACGGGCGTGTGGACTCGAATATCTTGCGATCACCGACCATTCGAGGCGTCTGACGATGGCCAAAGGTCTTGACCCGAAACGGCTGTTCGAACAGCTTGAGGAGATCGATCGGCTGAACGCGATGCTGAGCGGCATCACCGTATTGAAGGGGATCGAGGTCGATATTCTGGAAGATGGCAGCCTGGATCTCCCCGATGAAGATCTGTGCCGGCTCGACCTGGTGGTGGGAGCGATCCATAGCCATTTCCGACTCTCCAGGCAGAAGCAGACAGAGCGGATCCTGCGCGCTATGGACCACCCTTGTTTCACGATCTTCGCCCATCCCAGCGGTCGACTCATCAATGAGCGAGCGCCTTACGATGTGGATATGGCTCGTCTCCTTCGTCATGCCCGAGAGCGGGGCTGTTTTCTGGAGGTGAACGCACATCCGGTCCGGCTTGACTTGACCGACACCGATTGCCGGATGGCGAGAGAGGAAGGCGTGATGCTGAGCATCGATTCAGACGCCCACAGCGTCTTCGATCTTGAGAACCTTCGATATGGGGTCGGGCAAGCGCGTCGGGGGTGGCTAGAAAAGAAAGACATTCTGAACACTAGAACCTTACGTGAGTTGCGCACCTTGCTCAAACGCACGATGGTGAAGACGTGAAGCGTGAAACGTCAGTCGTGAGGCCGTGGCGGTATGCCGAAGTATTCAGGTTCAAGGATAGGCACCGTTCGGCATCGAATGTTGGGAGTCGGGTATGAATCCTTTTCTAGGATTCTGGCTCATACGCCGCATCCCACAATTCATCAAGGAGGAGTTGTATGTCTGGGGTCAGCGTCTCACAATCATTCGTCGCCCAAAAGCAGCGGCAGGCCGACCGTTGCCATCGCTGCGGCGGGCTCATGGTTCCGGAGAAAGTGTTCGAAATCGGGTCGATCGACTGGCACTGTGTGAGCTGCGGCGAACGGATCGATCCCGTCATTCTCGCCCATCGTCATGTCCATCCACAGGAGGGTTTCGCATGCGAGGAAGCCAAGAAACTCTCCGTCGAGCACGGCAAGCGCCGCCTGAACTAACCCTTCCTTCTTGGAATCGGGGGCGTCACAGCCCCCATCCAATTCAAACCGAACGGCCGGTCTCCGTCCGCAGGCAACCTATCAACAGACGGTCCGTTGTCCTGGAGGGACGGACTCATCATGCGGATCATGCTCTGTCATTCCTCGGACCGCCTGCTAACCCACATTATTCATGAACACTTCTGCTGCAATCGCCGATCCGCTGTTCCGACAAGCCGACGGCCGGCGGGCTCGCCCCTCGGCCCTTCGACGTACTGCACGAGTACGCCTCAGGTCCTCCGGGCTCCGCGCGCCGGTCTCACGACGCGGCTTGTCAATTTCGCGACGAACTGTCATGAAAAATGCGGGCTAATGACGCAGCAGCTCGATAGCGAAGTATTGTGTTCTGAATGGACGTGGGGTGTGGCGTTCGATTCGATCGCACCTATTGATTGAGAGGACTCCGATGCCGACTAAAGAAGAGTTACTCGCAAGGGCGCAGAAACCGGCCGAGGAGTCTCGGCGGCTCCATGCCTTTTACAAAGGGAAGATTCAGACGTTCCCGAAATGCCCCATTCGCAGTCTCAACGACTTTGCCTTGTGGTACACACCGGGAGTAGCGGCTCCCTGCCGTGACATTCAAGCCACTCCCGGCTTGGTCTACGACCTTACGAATAAAGCCAACAGTATTGCGGTCGTGTCCGACGGGACGAGGGTGTTGGGCCTCGGTGACATCGGCCCTGAGGCCGGCTTGCCGGTCATGGAGGGCAAGGCACTGCTGTTCAAGTATCTGGGCGGGGTGGATGCCGTGCCGATCTGTTTGGGAACCAAAGACCCCCAC
>JABMDK010000119.1 GCA_015903995.1 Nitrospira sp. | reverse complement strand
AGGACCGGCGCGTTTCAGTTTATATTGAAACGCCGACCACGCCTGGACTTGCACATCAGTAGGGTGGCCGATGTGGGATTGGAACCAGTCGGCAATGAGGGGGTGGAAGCAGGAAAGCGGCATGGCATGAAATCATACCATGCCGCGACAAGGAGAGCGCAACATACACCGGAGGGACCTGAACGACTAGAACGCAAACCCCGTTACATTGCCCCCACTAATGAGTGGTCCATTCGACTGAATACTACTCGTCGGTGAGGCTACTGCAACTCTATAGAGCTCTGTGACCCCTAATGTTGCCTGATCCGCTAGATAGAAGACCATGCTGCTGTCAGAGAGCACACCGAAACTCGTTACATTGCCTCCGGCTGTAAGAGTCCCGTTGAGTATTGTGCTCGTCCCCAAAACCGACGATGAAACACGATGGAGCTCGTGCTCGCCTGCTGTAATCTCATCAGCGATATAGATGATCGCTCCGCTATCTGGGGCAATCCCAAAACTCTGTACACTCTTGGGTGCGACAATGACTGGATTTACTTTCTGGGCGGGTCCGAGTGGAGACAGCACAACGCGATAAAGCTCCTGGACCCCAATGATGTCCTGATCTGCTTTGTAGATAACAAATGCCCCATTAGGCGCAATGGCAAAGCTCGAAACATTTCTACCTACAACAAGGATCCCATTAATTTTATTCCGAACAGGAGAAGCAGCAATTGTTGCTCGGTAAAGCTCGACGATTCCGTCCGTCGTTTCATCCGCTTGATAGAGGACCGCTCCACTATTTGGAGTGATAGCGAAAGTCGTATTCACATCACCCCCCGGTACCAGTGCGAGATCACCATTGAGAGTCACGCTGGATCCGGGGCTTGAGGTAGTCACATAAAATAATTCGAACCTTTCGTTCACTCTCTGGTCAGCCCGGTATACGATCGTCGTACCGTTGGGGGCAATTTTAAAGTGCGTGACGTTCCCTCCGCCCGTCAACGGGCCACTTATGAGCAAAATCGGATTACCACCCGATAAGAGGACGCGGAAAAGCTCATTCTGCCCAGAGCCTGAATTGGCGATGTAAAACACCGCCGAGCTATCTGGGCTCACATCAAATGCTCCCCCGCTAGGCTGCGCAAGCAGCCTCGTTTGAGTGCCGACACTAGAGAACGAGACAAAGTACAGTTCCTTAGTCCCAGGCGTGTCTTGGTCAGCAAGGTAAACGACCCCGGACCCGTTGGGAAGCAGCACAAATTGATCAACGTCTTGGGTTCCTGCTATCGCTCCGCTGAGCTTTGTGCTCGACCCTGGTGCTGCAAATCGTACGAGGTACAGCTCAAATACGTCATTGTTATCCTGGTCGGCGATATACACAACACCGCTTTTATCCGGCAAGACCGCGAAGGTTGTTACATTCTGCAAACCAGATAAGGGTGGAGTTAATTTTGTTCCGGAACTAGCCATATAAAGTTCGAATACGTCATTTGTATCCTGGTCCGCACGATATACAACCGGTGAACTAAGCAAGGCACCAGGAACCAGGCCCCCTCCTCCATCTGGACAGCCGGAAAGAAGCAGTGTGAACGGTAGCGCAAGCCATGACCACATCCGTGTTTTCATTGTAGTCCCCTGAGCTAAAATACTGTTCGGGATCATAGTGTTC
>JABMDK010000118.1 GCA_015903995.1 Nitrospira sp. | reverse complement strand
CGTCAAGAACCCGGCTGAAATCGGAAATGCGGTAAAGAAGGCGCTGGGACGATAACTCTTCCACGGCGGGCTCGTAGCACCATCCTCCGTTCCCATTTCTTGAGTGTTGTTCACGCGGACTCTTAGTCTGCCCCAGACCGAGCTGCCAGATCGACGACCTCCAGCTCCTTCAATAAGTTGTTGGATTAGGGTTGCGGAGATAGAGCTGGTGCGGATTGCGACCTGATTCTGACGACCACAGCCGTTTCCCCCTGCGCGATAGTTATGTTGGGATATTGGATTTACCGATAGCTCCAATCCGTTTTATCTATTTTCAAAACTGAACGTGGGGTTGCTACTGTTGGCCCCGTTCGCCCCTATGATGCGAGAAGAGTATCCCCTCCTGATCGCTCTGAGAGGCGGATTGGCGGCTGTTCATGCCAAGAACCGCAACCGCCGAACCGAGGATCGAGTCGCGTCTCACGACGACGCACTCGTGTTGCCGTACTGAACGCTGACGACCGGCTGACGGAGAGCGGATTTCGCGACCCACATTCGTCGAAGCACATGGTTTCTTTATCTGTTGGAGGCCAATGAATGAAAACGAGAATTTCGGCGATCGTTTGCCTTCTCTGCGTCTTTGGCTACTCTGACCTCAGTCGGGCGGAAGATCCATCCAGCCAACGGGTCGCCGATCCATATGCTGATCCATATGAGGCATTGCCCAATCCCCCAACCATGTCCTCCGGGACGCCCGAGCTCTATATGTCATTTATGACGGGTGTGGCACTACCGCGCAGTGCGGATGCGACGTTTACGGACGGGACCAGCCCGGGGATTGTCAATGATATCGACTATAACATGAAATTTTCGATCGGGGGCAGCGGTGGGGTCTGGTTTCCAACCAGAGACAAGTTGGCGGGATTTGATCTTGGTATGGAACTCACTGGATTTCTCTGGTTTCCGGACGCGCCCTGGCGTCAGGAGAACTATAATGGGGTGACTGATTCAAGCGGAGTATTCCAGGGCACTTCGACTGAGATCCAAGGCCTCTACATCGGGCCCAATTTCCTGGTTCGCTATCCGATGGGGATTTCCGAGACCTATCCCAACGGGCGGTGGCATCCGTACGTCGGGATCGGCGTGGGGATGCATCAGATGGCGATGAGGCCAGGTGGAAGCCGGGGAATTAGTGCGTTTTGTTGTACGCCGGGTGGAAATCTCGATACGAATCCCATTCCCGACCAACGGGATACGACGTACGGCTGGATGGCACTGGCAGGAGTCAAGGGGCATCTCTTCAAATATGTGGCGGCGTTTGCGGAGGCAAAGTATCTTCAGGCCCATCACGACGGGCTGTTGACGGATCGGACCGGGGCGTCCGCATTGACGTTTCCATCGACGGGAGGGAGCACCCTGGTTCTTAATCAATATTCATCCTCGATCAATACGATCCTGGTGCATGTGGGCTTGTCGATTCACTTTGACATCAAGCCGTAGGGTCGTGCCGGATCAATACCTCCCCCACCGCTTGTGGGCGGGGCTCATATGAGGAGGAGCAGATTGTACTGCCGAAGCGTAGAGTTGCGACCTACATTCGTCGAAGCATATGGTTTTTTTATCTGTTGGAGGGCAATGAATGAAAACGAGAATTTCGGCGATCGTTTGCCTCCTCTGTGTCATGGGCTCTCCTCTGTTCGCCTCGGCGGAGGCTGAACTCCCGACCATGCCGTCCGGGACGTACGAGCCATACATGTCATTTTTTGCGGGCGTGGCGATGCCGTTCAGCCGGGATGCCACGTTTCAGGACGGGAGCGGCGCGTCCCGGGGGGCCAGTGATGTGATCAATGATGTCGACTATCAGATGAAACACTCATGGGGGGGCAGCGCGGGGATCTGGTTTCCGACCAGAGACAAGTTGGCGGGATTCGATCTCGGTGTGGAACTCACCGGCTATGTGTGGTATCCGGACGTGGCTTGCTGTCGGGACTATTTTAATAATGATCCTGCGACGAATCAGGGCACTACGACGGAAATCGCAGGCGTCTACGTTGGCCCCAATTTCCTGATTCGCTACCCCGTGGGGATTTCCGAGGCCTATCCCAACGGGCGGTGGCATCCGTACATTGGAGGCGGCGTGGGCGCGCATCAGCTGGCGATGAAGCCAGGTGGAGCCCGTGGGCAGAGTATTTTCAACGCTGTCACCGACCAACGGGATACGACGATCGGGTTTCAGGCAGTGGGAGGAATCAAGGCGCATCTCTTCAAGTACGTGGCGGCGTTTGCGGAGGCGAAGTACCTCTATGCCCATCACCGCGGGCTGTCGTCGGATCGGTTCGCGCAGTCCGCCGGTGGTAATATATTTTTTGATCCGAATACTTTTGTTGTGAATCCCTATTCATCCACAGTCGATACGATCTTGGTGCATGCGGGCTTATCGATTCACTTTAACTGGGAGCCGCCTGACTCGGGCAAAGAAGAGTAGAGTTGTGCCGTACTGGCCATCGGCGATCGGCTGACAAAGAGTAGGTTTCGCGACCCGCATTCATCGAAGCACATGGTTTCTTTATTTGCTGGAGGGCGCTGAATGAAAACGAGAATTTCGGCGATCGTTGGCCTTCTCTGTGTCGTTTTCTCTCCTCTGTTTGCGTCGGCGGAGGCTGAACTCCCGACAATCTCGTCCGGGACGATCGAGCCCTATATTTCCTTCATGGCGGGCATCGCAGTCCCGCGCAGTCATGACGCCACGTTTACGGACGGGAGTTCGCCATCGGGGGTCTCGGATGTGGTGCAGAATGTCGACTATCAGACGAAACACTCGGTCGGGGGCAACGCGGGGATCTGGTTTCCAACCAGAGACAGGTTGGCGGGATTCGATCTCGGCGTGGAAATCACCGGCTTTATTTGGTATGCGGATGTGGCCTGCTGTCGGGACTGGTATAACAACAGCCCCACGGGGGCTGGTCAAACGAATAGGCTCCCCAATCAGGGCACCACGACTGAAATTGCAGGCATCTATGTCGGCCCCAATTTCATGGTTCGCTACCCGATGGCGATTTCCGAGGCCTATCCCAATGGGCAGTGGCATCCGTACGTCGGAATCGGCGTTGGCGCGCACCAGTTGGCGATGAGGCCAGGTGGACGAAGGGGAACAGGTTTTTATCGCGCCATTACCGAAGAACGGGATACGACAATCGCGTTTATGGGTGTGGGAGGAGTCAAGGCGCATCTCTTCAAGTACGTCGCGGTGTTTGCAGAGGCGAAGTATATCCATGCCCATCATGATGGGCTGACGTCGGATCGGTTCGGGAACTCTGAAGGTAACTTTGTGGATTTTGTCCAAGGGGATCTGATTGTGAATCGCTATGAATCCACGATCGATACGATCTTAGCGCATGCGGGCCTGTCGATTCACTTTGACATCAGGCCGTAGGGTTGTAGCGGAATAGCAAGCTCTCCCGTTTTTCTCGGCGCGGCTGAATTTGTGGCCGCGCCGTGTTTTTAGGTCAATCGGTTAGTCTCATTTGCCCTGATTCATCAGCGCTTCTGCGGTTCCGATTTTCGGCACTCGTATCTCGTCCTTCGACTCTACTCAGCACCATTTGATGGGCTCACGGTCCTGTGTGATAGCGTAGGACGGAAAGAGCGTGTCTGTATTGTTGGTTGCCAGCTATAAAACGCGCTTCACGAGATACGGTCGCCTTGCTGAGGGGGTGGAGCAGGATCCTAGAAGCGATGGGTGAGGGGTTGTCCGTTAGGCGAAGTGGGATTGGTTCGAGTCTCCAGCAAAGCGGTCAGTTGTTCCCACACGACGCGGTCCAATCGGTCGCGGGTGATCGTTGGCAATCGAATGAATTCGACCCCGAATGTCTGCTCACGGACCCACCGGATTTTTCCCAGTTCAATGAA
>JABMDK010000117.1 GCA_015903995.1 Nitrospira sp. | reverse complement strand
GTCAACGATTCACACCTCTTCTCCCTGCTCTGCTGTTGGGCAGTGTGCTCAGCCAAATGGCGTGGGCCGGCGAGCCGCCTGGCCCACGAAGCCTATGGCACACTCTTCCAAATTCCCCCCCCGTCACCTCGACTCCAACTCCTCGAAAACCCTGGATGCTTCGCGATCGAGAAATTGAACTCGACCTTCCACTCCTTCACGTCTTGAAAGATGCAGGAGCCCGGCCGCTTCCCAGGATCACCATTGACCTCTTCGACAATGTCAACCCGGAACTTGACGTCTCCTCCACCGTCTCCCGGATCAACGACACCTCTGTCATCCGCGGGACTTTCATGCCACCCGTGCAAGGCGACTTCACTTTCGTGATTACCGGCAATCTTCTGATCGGAACCATCCAGATCGGTCCTCGTATTTATAAGACCGACCATATCGGCAATGGTCGCCTACGGTTGGTTGAGCTCGACCCCGATAAAATGCCGCGGGATTGATGGTCATCATTCCTTTGTAACAAAGAATCTCAACTGTGGTCCCGAACAATACCTCGCTGACGCAGTCAGCCTATTCCCACATGAAAAGTGTTCGAACGGGTCGCATGACGTGATGACTATCCCGAGAGAGTAGCTATTCGCCACCGATCCGGCTACAATGCCTTCGTTTATATTGGAACGTATGACCACGTCGACGCCTCAGACAAAACCGACCCCTGAAACGCTTCTTCAACGAACGCTGAATTCCGCACTCAACGATATCGGCACGGATTCCGTGTTGGCGGCGATCTTCCACCAGGAAAACGGCCCCCTCGTCGAGCATGCTTCGCGCGGGTTTACGACTCGCGATGTTCAAACGATTCTGCGTACGCTTTCCACACAACGCGCCGCGGCCCTCACTCCGAACACCACCGAGCCGGAAAGTGGGCGCACTGTTCGCCTGCGGTTGATTACTCCCGGCGCCAAATCCTTGCTCGTCGTTCCGCTGCGCCACCTCAATCGTGTGTATGGCTGTCTAGTGATCGGACGGAAAGAAGGGGCTGCCTTTTCCAAAAAAGACCGCTCTCAGCTGGAACAGATGTGCGAGGGGATGACCAAGGCCTTGGATCACGAAGGTTTGTTCAACACCGCAACGGTGCTGAGCCGTCCCTACGTCACACAAGAAGCGGCTCCTCTCCCCCCGGCTGGAAGCGACTTGTTTCCGCCGATGGTCAAGCATTTCTCACCGGAGCTACAAGCCAAGGTTGAGGCCATCCTCACCGAAGCCAACCAGTCCGTGGCCTACGACCGAGCTTGGGCCTGTTACTACGATCCGCTGGCCGGAAACGTGGAAGTATTGGGAGTCGTTGGTGACGCCAAGGCTGATCAACGGGACGCGAAGAAAGATCTGAAACCCGGCCAACGTCTCACACTGGACAGCTCCGCGGCCGGATGGGCAGTGCGCCATCGCAAACCGCGCGTGGATCATGATTTGGCCTCCACTCAAGGCCGCTTTCTCGATCACAAACAGCTCTTTAAGGACCGGTTTCAGTCATCCCTTGTCATCCCATTTTTCGTCAAGGGGCAAGTCGGCGGCACGTTGACCCTGGGGGCAAAGGATCCGGAGCGCTATCAAACGACTGATGCCCGCACGCTGGAGCCGACCATCGTTCAACTTGCCGATCTCTTGCAGACGCCGGCGCCTCAGGCTCCTGCCCCGGCTCCACCCACTGAGATTGGGACACCAAGCCCTCAGGCAGCTTCGTCGATACCTTCCGAGCCGAGCATCAGAAAGCAAGAACGCCAATCTGCAATCGGGGAGTTCAGTGCATTCTTGGCGACGGAGATCCGCGAACCCTTGGCCTCCATTCGATCGCAATTGGAAGAAGTGACCGGCGAAGGGATTCTTGATTTCGATCCCCAGACGCGGGTGGAAAACGCCATGCGCGACTTGATCCGGATCGAGGCGATCCTCAACGAAATCCTCGATTTCGCCAAGCCGCTTGAGCTGAACCGGCATCTCTGCCGAATTCCGGAAGTGCTTGAGAGCGCGTTGGTAGTGGTCGGGACCGATCTTGAAGCCACCCGCAT
>JABMDK010000116.1 GCA_015903995.1 Nitrospira sp. | reverse complement strand
CGTGCGTGGACGGAATGTGTGGGTCTGGCTGGTTCCGTTTCTGCTGGCGCCGCTGCCGACCTTGATGGCCCTCATTCTGTTTCTCCAGCGGCCGATGAAGGCCTAACGGTTGGTTGATATCCAGCTGGGAGCCGCTGGGGAAGATCATGCTTTGATCCGGCCTTTAGGCTGGACGGCCGGACGATCTTCATGGGGCTATGAGGCCGGTCTGAGGAGCACTGTATGGGCCTTCACAGCCGCATTTGGTTGATTGCAGACTTCCACTACGCCGTCATAGAGGTTCATCTGCTGCCTTGTGCGCCGTGACAGATCCTCGCGTGGCTGCAGTTGTGCGATCTGCCCTGCTGAAAAGCCGCCGTCGGCGTTTCCTAAAGAGGGGCGCTGTTGCGTACTGCCCCACTCAGTTCTGGGTATCGGTGAAAATGTCCACAAGCATCCGTATGGGAGGTATACATTCGGACACCGAACAGGCGAGAGACTTCAGATCTCTCAAGGGTTTATTGCTAAATACGTGCTAAATAGGATCTGGCACAGCCGTTGCTGGTCGAACTGTGACAAGTGCTTCAAGGGTCGCGAAATAGGCCGATAGGTAGCGGAGGATCTGGGGTCAGAGGGGCAGAGAGAAGGAGTGAGTGGCTGAAAGAGTGTGTGCTCATCCTGGAGTCCTAAGTAGTCAGTGTGACCTCATAACCACTTCTAGAAATTCCTTGGTCGTCAATGCCTTACGGTGCCAATTCTGAACTGCGCTGCAGTTGAAACCGGTGAAAAGAACGATCTTCCTGGTTTTTTGCAGGAATTCATTCGGGTTGATCGTAGTTTTGGGCCATACCTTGGATTTCACTGTGGAATCTAGATTCAGAGGTCGATTATTTCTGGAGATGGTAGAGTGTCGCATGCCGATCGGCCTATTTATCAGCATTACGACTCTGTAATGCGGGTGTCGTTAGTCGAAGGATGATGAGTATGAACCGTTTTCTGTCGAGTGTATGCTCTGAAGGGCCGGCGAGAGCGATGTCGATGACACAATAGCATTTCACGAAGGCTTGAATTAGTTCTCACGGAGGTGGGCGATGTCACTGGCGCAATTGTTTTATCTCAAGGAATCCATTCGCCATCGGGTTCGCCGGCGGTTTCCTCGGAAGCCGGTCCATCGCTCCAGCGGGTTTACGATGGAGTCGCTGGAGAATCGGCTGCTGCTCAGCATGACGCCGGTCGCACCGGACCTCTCAAACGTCATCACAGACGGCACGAATCTTGAGCCCACTCCGATCACACAGGCGGCGTCCCCCAACCAGACCGTCAGCTTCCAACTCGACTATCAAGACACGGGAAGTGGAACCGGAACCACAGGACTGGGGTTGCGCATCCACTACAATTCGAGTCAACTGATCCCCGGTGAGGCCGGTCCGGACGGCCAGTGGAGCACCGCTGATGATGTGCAGGTGTTGACGAATCTCTTTGCCGGGTCCGCAACGACCGGGATCACGGGGCCGCAGGATCAGGCCGATACCAACAATGATGACGGTGATGCCAGCACCGATCGCTTTCTGCTGATCGAGTGGACAGACAATCCCGGTCAATTTCCAATAGGTCCGGCAGGCCTGCTCATTGCGAATTGGACGACCACAGCAGATTTCAGCGGCACGACGGTGAATTTCACAACCCCGTCTCTTCCGATTGGCCGTACGCTCAATGCAACTCCGGCGGAGTTTACGCTGGCACAACAAGATGTGGATAGCGATGGTGACGGGATTTCCGATCCGGTGGAAGCCGGTGACAACAATAACGACGGCACCCCAGACGCCCAGCAGGCAAATGTCGCCTCGCTCCTTGATTTCTCTGGGGCCAATCGCATCACATTTTGGACGCGGACCGATGGAACATTTTTTACGAACATGCAGGCGGTAGAGATACCGGCTGATGTGCCGGCGGATGTCACGCTTCCCTTCGGGACGTTCTCCTATCAGGTCAATGGACTCATTCCAGGGAATGCCGCTCACGTGCAGGTCATTCTCCCGGATGGCAGCACGATGAATAACTTCTACAGGTTTGGTCCGGAAGCCGGGAACACGACGCCGCATTGGTATTCCTTCGATTTTGATGCGGCGACCAGAACAGGTCTGGCTATTGGCGGAGGTGGCAACGTTGAGCTGTTCTACAGAGACGGGCAACGTGGAGACAGTGATCTGACGGCGAACGGAACGATCGTTGATCCCATTGCGCCAGCCTTTGATCCTCATGCTCCGGGGTTGATTGCCGGCCTTGTGTGGGACGACGTCAACAAGGACGGCGCGTTAGGTGATGGCTTTGGTGGCAGCTTGGCTGAGTCAGGTGTCAACGGCTGGACGGTTTTCATTGACCAGAATCTCAACGGCGTATTGGATCAAGGAGAGCCCACGAGTGTGACGGTAGATTTCGATGTGAACAGTGACGGCCAGATCGTTCCGTGGCAGGAACGGGGGCTGTTCGTGTTCGATAATCTAGCGGCCGGAACCTATCGTATCAGGCTGTTACAGGATCAGCCCGGCTGGCAGCTGACCTTCCCAACCCAACCCTTCATCGATGTCACGTTGACGGCTGGTGCGACCAGCGTCCAGAACATGTTCGGTGTGAGTCAGACCAGTGATGGTGCCCCCACTGCGGTCGATGATGCCTATACCGTGCGCCAGGGTTCGACGTTAACCACCGGCTTCAACCTGGTGAAGGACATCAATCTTAACAATGACGGCTCGTATCCCATGTCTCTGACCGACGTCAACGGAACACTATTCTTTACAGCCAATAGCAGCAGCTATGGGTGGGAACTCTGGAAGAACGACGGGACGGGGGCGGTGTTGGTGAAGGATATTGTGGCAGGGAGCGGGAGTGCGTTCCCCAACTTTCTGACCAACGTGAATGGGACGCTGTTCTTTACCGTGGAGGACGGCATCACGGGCCGGGAACTCTGGATGAGCGACGGGACGGAAGCCGGGACGGTGGTGGTGAAGGATATTGTCAGCGGAATCGGTAGCTCAGGCCTCACTAATCTGACCAACGTGAATGGGACCCTGTTTTTTGTGGCGGATGACGGGATCCATGGCGTTGAACTCTGGACGAGCGACGGGACGGAAGCCGGGACGGTGCTGGTGAAGGATATTGTGGCAGGGAGCGGTTGGTCGAACCCCTCCGATCTGATCAACGTGAACGGGACGCTGTTTTTTAGGGTTGATGACGGCACTAAAAATGAACTCTGGAAAAGCGATGGCACGGTGGACGGGACCGTGCTAGTGGCGGATATTTATCCTGGCAGCGGCTGGTCCATCCTTCAGAATTTGACGAACGTGAACGGGACGCTGTTCTTTGCGGCGGAGGACGGCATCCATGGCGCCGAACTCTGGAAAAGTGACGGGACGGAGGACGGGACGGTGCTGGTGAAGGATATTTGGGTTGACGGTTGGTCGTACCCCTCTAATCTGACCAATGTGAACGGGACGCTGTTCTTTACGGCGGATGACGGCGTTACGGGGCGGGAACTCTGGAAAAGTGACGGGACGGAGGCCGGGACGGTGCTGGTGAAGGATATTATGGATGGCAGCGGGAGTGCCATGGACCTCTTTGCCTCTCTGACCAATGTGAGTGGGACGCTGTTCTTTACGGCGGTAGATAGCATCCATGGCCGCGAACTCTGGACGAGCGACGGGACGGAGGCCGGGACGGTGCTGGTGAAGGATATTGTGGCCGGCAGCGGGGGTGCCATGGACCTCTTTGCCGCCTTCCTGACCAATGTGAACGGGACACTGTTCTTTGCGGCGGATGACGGCATCCATGGCCGCGAACTCTGGAAAAGTGACGGGACGGAAGCGGGGACGGTGCTAGTGAAGGATATTGTGGCCGGCAGCGGGGGTGCCATGGACCTCTTTGCCGCCTTCCTGACCAACGTGAACGGGACACTGTTCTTTACGGCGGATGACGGCATCCATGGCCGCGAACTCTGGACGAGCGACGG
>JABMDK010000115.1 GCA_015903995.1 Nitrospira sp. | reverse complement strand
CATGGAGCCGCTGCTCATCGAACCGATCAGTGAAGGCGCTCCACGTTCCTAGTTGATTGCAGTCTCCAATGAGATCCCCAACTCTTTCTCTGCCAGACCGGACGCCCGTGGAACAGAGAGCCTACGACCACCTGGTTTTGGGTGCAGCCGCATGTTTGGTTGGGGGATTCCTCTTTTGTTATGGCCCAATACTTGTGGGTATGGTCCTCCAGTGGTGGAACGTTTCGTTTTATTCTTATGCTTTTTTGATTCCGGTTGTCAGTGCCTATCTTGTGTGGATAAGGCGAGACCAGTTGTCGGCGCTCGTACCTCAACCCGACTATATGGGTGGGGCCGTACTCCTGGGGGCCGGTATTTTGGCGCTCCTGATCGGCCAGGCCGGTGGGGTGAAGGCGCTCCAACAGGTGTCGCTCTTGATCACTCTCCCAGGGATGGTGTTGTGGTTGTTTGGGAAAGCGGTGCTCAGAGCTCTCTGGTTGCCCATCGCATTTTTGTGGTTCATGATTCCGATCTGGGAAGTGGTGACAGACCCCCTCCATCTGCCCTTCCAATCGTTCTCGGCGAATTTGGGCGTGATGATGCTTCGCGTCGTCGGCATTCCTGTGTATCAGGATGGAGTCTTTATTCACCTCCCCAATATCACGCTGGAGGTCGCCCGTGCATGCAGCGGAGTCAACTATCTGATTGCCGTGCTGGCCACCTCGATTCCACTGGCCACGATCGTCTTGACTGCTGTGTGGAGGCGGGTCGTTCTTGTCCTGCTGGCCATGGCCGTTTCGGCATTAGCCAATAGTCTGCGTGTGGCGCTCATCGGGATGCTTGCGTACTACGATCTCAGCGGTGATCTTCATGGGCCGTACCATATGTTGCATGGAGTCTTCGTTTCGTTGGTCGGTTACGCGGTGATTTTTGGAGGATTATGGGCGCTTTCACGCGGGCAGTCACCAGCAGTGTTTGCGAGTGCTGGGAGGATGTGGAGTTTCAAATGGGATCAAGTGCGAACCTCTTGGATTACTCTGTCAGCTGTTCTCGCGCTAATTGGTGCCGTTCAGTATGTCGATCGGTCCTACCCGGTTCCCTTGAAGCACAATCTGAGTGAATTGTCGCTGGAAGGCGCTGGTTGGATAGGAAGAGATATCTCTCCTCTTCAAACCATGCAGGGAGCCGACCAGAGTTTATCTCGATCCTATCGCGCCACTTCTGGAGAGGAAGTGATGCTATCGCTCTGGTATTTCGATACTCAAACGCAGGGGAAGGAATTGGTGTATCCAGGGACAGACAAACTGCATGCGAATGCTGGGAAGATCAAGCTGAGTATCAGTGGACAGAGCGAAGTCGAACTCAATCGGCGGTTTGTCCGTGATAGAGGCAACACGCGAATGGTCGTGTTCTGGTATGACCTCAATGGCCGCATTCTGGTTAGTCCGCTTGCGGTGAAGTGCTATACGGCATTTGATGCCGTGGTTCATGGACGAACCAACGGCGCGCTCATGTGGGTGGCCGTCGATCTTGTGTCCGATGACCAGGCAGGGGAGGAACAGGCCGTGGCAACGCTCGCGAGGTTTGTTTCGACTCTCTATCCTGCGCTCGATCGCTACCTTCCGAATCCGGCTGATTGACCGCTCTGTTCTCGCTATTGATGCAGGCACGAGAGTCGTACGGTTTGCTCGAACGATGATTGGAATCTGGGATCAGCTCGCACAGAAGCGGATATGTTTCGGCCACCAATCGGTCGGCGCCGATGTAATGACCGCGCTCTCCATGCTGAATGGGGAGCGTCTCAGCATTGTTGAGGGGAGGGACCCAGAGACATTCCAACGCCCGGTTTTCGCCCACTTCCGAGTCGGACAGAATCGCGATCCATTGTCAAAGTACCGGGATTTTGCCACGGTCATCAACTCCGGAGTGGGAGAACGGGTCGACATTGCTTTCTTTAAGATGTGTTATGTCGATGTTACGGCCCAAACTGATGTCAAGAAGCTGTTTGCCGACTATCAAGACATGATGAGTTCTCTGGGAAAGAGCTACCCCAAGGTGATGTTTCTGCATGTGACGGTACCTCTCCGGAGGGTCGGCGGCGGGATGCTGGGGTGGTTGCGTGAAAAGACCAGAGGGTTCGACTGTGAACGAGAGGATCAAGTTCAGCGTCATGCGTTCAACCAGTTGTTGCGTGGCGCCTATGGTCGGTCCGGACGGTTCTTCGATCTTGCCGAACAAGAAGTCACGTTTCAGGATGGGAAGCCTTCATACTTTCAGTATCGGGGTGAAACCGTTCCAAATCTCGTATCTGGATACACCGATGACGGAGGTCATTTGAACCAGCTGGCCGCTGAACGCATCGCAGGCCGGTTGCTGGCCTGTTTGAGTGCGGCAGGATAGGTCCGGGGTATCAGCAGAGGGTAGGGAATT
>JABMDK010000114.1 GCA_015903995.1 Nitrospira sp. | reverse complement strand
GATCGTGATGCCGTTGCCAGTGAAGTCGCGGATCACCAGGCCCCGGATCGTGCTGCCGTCAGCCGTGCTCGACAGCACAAGGCCATCTCCGGTGAAGGCGTTGTTGCCATCCAAAATGATCGCCGGCCGGCTGCTGTTGACGGCGAAGCTGTCGTCGGACGTGGCATCAAGAATCACAGTGCCGGTGATGGTGGGGAGTGCGGAGGCCACGTTGATCGTATGGACGCCGGTGCCAGCAATACTGAAGACGATGTTGTCCGTACCCGCATTGGCGTTGGCGTCCAGAATCGCCTGGCGCAGCGAGCCGGCGCCGGAGTCGCTCGTATTGGTGACCGTGTAGGTGGCGAGGGCGTGGTCCCACTGCGCTTGCGTGGTCTCCGCGATGACGATGGAGGCTTCGATTGACCCGGTCGAGGCTTCGAGGATCCAGTCGCCGTACTCGGCGGCATTGCCGGTGCGGTCGGTGCTCGCAGCCACGTCGGCGCCGGTGAGGCTCGCGAGCGTGTTTATGGCCAGTTGGCCTGCCTCGCCGCGACCAAAGTTACAGCCGTAGATCAACAAATCGGCATTTGCCGACAGACTCTGCCCGATCTGCTGGAACTGTTCGGCGTACTGGGTGCTGATGGAGTCCTGCGTCAGGAAGCTCGAGCCGAGGTGCAACTCGGCTTCGTTCCCTTCGGCAATGAGGTGGATGGCATCGATCCCGGTGCGGCCCACCAGCGCACTCGCCATCTGCTCGATGCCGTCTCGGTCCCCATCGAGCATAATGATCTCGATATTGAGATCCATGCCGCTCAAGAGTGCTTGATAGTTCGGGACGGTCGGATCCACGAAGACGACTTCGTGCCGGGATTCCTCTGGCATGTACGTGGTGATGGCCTGGAGCAGGTCCTGGCTGTCGGTGGAGGCTTGTGTCTCGCCCCCGCTGCTGTCGCCCGACACGGCGGCTTCGGCCTGCTCCTGCGCGACTTGTTCTTGATTCACTTCGGACGCCGTGGCCGTAGCCGCGGCATCGAACATGAGCCGGGATTCGAGGGAAAGGAGAGGCGCCTTCACCCGGGACAGGCCGGGCGCCTTTGGGGCTGACTTGGGCTTGCTGTTCTGCTGAGGATCTGTAGGCTTTTTTCGCCAGAACATCGCTCGCTTGGCTCCGTCGTCATGACAGTCGGTCACGTCTTCATCGGCTGGTTGCGATTACGGCTGAAGATCCGAAAGAAGCCCTGCTGGTCTTGGTCCAAATCAACACAGCCACACATGGACAGAACGGCCACTAACCGCCATCAACCAGCTAGAGCCGGCAGGCATTGATCTCGCCGAAGCCCAGAATGGGCCCCATGACAAATAACGGCAGCCAAGGCTGACCAGTCAAGCTAGACGGTCCACTCACCGATACTCATGGTGCGGTTTCCAGATCATCTCGCAAAGGAGCACGGCCCGATGAATTCTGCATGGGGGCAATACGAACACTCACCCTTTCTCTCTGTGACCTGTCACATCCAGTTCCCGGTGATTCTCAAAATTGGTCAGGAACTACCGGCTTCCTTCCAGGAACGGTTACGGAAAGACTATCCGCTGTTCCAGCCAACCCAGGACCGCCGAGGCTATCGGCTTGCCGGTCAGGAGAATTCTCGTGAAATTCTCTTGCTGCCGGATTCGCTCGCCGTCACGACAGGTCGCTACGCCGGCTGGCCGGAGTTCCGCACGCAGATCTCAGCCGCCATGAGCGCGCTCCAGACCTGCTATGAGCCGGCCTTCTGCGCCCGCGTTAGCCTGCGCTTCCAAAACCTCTTACGCCCGATCCTCTGTGGTCTGACGAAGATTCAGTGGGCCTCGCTCATCAATGCCAAGGTACTCGGCCCCTTTTCGCTGCCCGGACACAAGGGGCAGCTGCAAGGCAGCCTCCATGAAGTGTGGGTAGCCCTTCCTGAGAGTTCAGACCGGTTCCGCCTGACGCATGGATTTGTCCAGTACCGAGACGCTGGACGGGCCAATCAACCTGAAGAACCGGCCTACCTGCTCAATCAGGACTATTTCACGACCCAACGATTGGAATGGGCAGAAGTCTTCTCGACGTTGGATCGATTTGAGCAGGAAGCGGGACAGTTCTTCCGGCTTTGCGTGACAGACCAGTTTCACCAGGCCATGCTGCCGAAGGCGGCCTAACAGGATACGGGCCACGTGATGCGTAACTCGTGACAGGTACCGCTCCGCATCGAACATTCCAGCAGGATGGCGAACTCGTCAGGCAGCGGTCGTTTTCTGCATCCTTCCTAGCCCGCCAATCATCTCGCAGACCAGACACAGACCAAGCACCAGCATAGGCGAGAGCCGATTCATCCCCTGTTTCCTCGTGATCGCTTAGGCCGTCCGCTTGAAGGGAGGCTTGTCATCAAGCACGCGGTTCAACCCGTTGAACTCCGCCGCTTCTTGCTGCTGTGCGCGCGTGGCGTCGTTTCGCCGGTGCGCTCATTCATCACGGCTGAGCTTCACGACCGGCAACGGATCAAAGTGCTGCCAGGCCGGCATGGTGGTTAATGCGCTCGCCAGGATGACCCCACTGCGCAAGGCCCACGCAATAAACCCGACCGAGAGGGTGGTGCCCGTCACCGCCGTAATCCGTGCGACTAACTCATGTTGCTCCTGCGACAGGCTGATGGCCCGTTCGAGCGAGATTGTAAGACTGGCAAGGCACGCACCAGCGCAGAGGTTGTGTAACGTACAAGAATGTACACAAACCGCCAAGAACCATTTGAACAGAACTCTAAATGCTGTGGAGCTCCACCGGTTTCAGTGTGCAAGGGCCCACCCAGCGGTTGACCGACCTGGTCAAGCAGAGAAGGTGCGCACGTACCATTCCGAAAGGATGTGATTTGCGTGAACGATCACGGTAGTGAACCCCGGTATGAGATGCTGGAGTCGCCACGGTGCGGATTGGCGATGGAGCCTTTCGGTTCCTCTTGTTCTTCATGTGAGACAGCGTTACCTTGTGCATCTCTGACAACTGCGCTACTTGTTACAAATGAGGTGATCCATGATTGAAACGATCTCCACACTTGAGATGCGTCAGCGACTGGGAGATCTTCTGAATCGCGTCGCCCTTCGGCACGATCAGTTCGTCATCGAGCGCAAAGGCAAGCCCCTGGCGGCGATGGTTCCGATCGAGCGACTTGAACAGATGCAGGAAGCCGCGCGTGTCCACTTGCTTTCGACCCTTGCTCAGCGATCAGAGGAGATCTCGCAAGGCCAAGCCGATCATCTTGCCAACGAAGCCAAGCACCGCACTCGCAAGTTGCGCCGACCGTGATCTGTGATTCGAGCAGTCCTCGACGCCAATATCTATCAGTGTGTTGACAAACACATTCACGATGTCGAAAACCTGCGGCATTCTGGATCACCAACGGAAATGGAATGGCCCGCAGGCTGTTCAGAAAGGCCGTCCAGCAAGGCCGCAGCGAACGAAGAGGCGAAGCGTACTCGCTTCCGTACGTTGAGCCTCTGAGCGAGGCGAGAACGCCGCTGGCGGACTTTGTCAACAGCCTGCTATATCAGTGCGTGCCTTCGGCCACAGGGGCCTCCGGGCAGGATCCTTCGCCTGTTATTGGAGGATCAGGCCTTTCATCTTGTCGGGTCTGCTGCCATCTTTGATGAAGTTCGACGCGGGCTGAACTACCCCCGCGTCCGGCGGAACCATCCCTTGTCCGCTGAGGAGATTGATCGGTGGGTCATCGCGCTTGCGCTCATTGCCGAGCCCACCGAAGGCAGTTTGAAACTCCGGGCAGTTGAAAGAGATCCAGATGACGATGCCTATGTGGTTGCTGCGCTGGAGGGACGTGCTGGATATATTGTGAGTGGTGACTCCGACCTACTGGAACTTCACGAATATCGAGGGGTGCGCATAGTCACGGCCCATGAGTTCCTCCGTCTGCTGGCAGCAGGTTGACACACACCTTCATCTGCTGAACACGCACAGCATTCAGAATTGCCACCGCTCTTCACCGCCCACCCCAACGCGTTAAAACGTGCCCTTCACCGGACAAGGCCACAGCGAGCGAAAGCAACCAGGCACAGGTTGAGGTCAAGGCCAAGTAACCTCAGCCTTATCCTTAGCCTCCATGACGCTGGCAAACTTTTTTCACATCCTGTTAGGCCGTCCGCTTGAGGGGAGGTTTGTGATCCAGCGCGCGGTTCAACCCCTTGAACTCCGCCGCCTCCTGCTTCTGATCTTGTGCGGCGGCATCACGCCGGTGGGTGCGGTGGGTGACAACGGCACCGGCGGCGGCCCTTCGGCCACATCCGTCACCGTCACCTGAATCGTCTGCGTGGTGCTCGCCCCCTGGCTGTCCGTGACCTGCACCTGCACGACATACACGTTATCGCCATTGGCATCGGTCGCTACTTCAAAATCGGGCGGAGCCACGAAGGTGAGGGCACCCGTGGCCGCATTGATTGTGAACAACGCCTGATCCACGCCCCCGCTGATGCTGTAGGTGAGCGCTTGGGCCGGCAGATCCACGTCCGCGCCGGAGGCTTCCTTTCCTGTTCAATCATTTCTATCGTGGTCTTGCGTCGTGAGGTTCGCACTTTTACTGACGCTCGCCCTCGTTTCTTAGGAAGACTTTGATGGCGGCAAGAAACTCTGCGGCTTCGCGCACGCGCTTCTCGGCACGTTCGCGTTCTGCCTGGAACCAGGCGTCGTAATCGGCGAGAAACCGATCGTCCTGTTCTTCGGCAAGAATCTTCGCTAGCCGGACTGCCAGTTTGCCGGGTTTGATCAGGTGCTGCCCGAATAACCGTCGTACGGCCCGGTGAGAGGAGACGCTTACTCCTTCGGCGAGGAGCACGGCCCGAGCGGCATGAACAATCGAGTAGTAGGCTCGAGAGAGGGCATCTTCGAGGAAATCATCATTCGGAAGCGATCGGGCCGCAGCAAGGGATTTGTCGGCACGAAGCAGTTCGGCTTGCACCTCCTCGGGACGGGAGGATTCCGTCATACGGCTAAGCCTTCTTGCTCCACATTGGCCACAAAGGTTGA
The DNA here is from genome assembly GCA_015903995.1 of Nitrospira sp. Taxonomy (GTDB): domain Bacteria; phylum Nitrospirota; class Nitrospiria; order Nitrospirales; family Nitrospiraceae; genus Nitrospira_D. The sequence continues at coordinate 515 of JABMDK010000114.1, read as the reverse complement.
GCCCCGACCCTTGAGTTCCTGATACTGGCGCTGACCCATCACTTGAATGGACAGGACCACTCCGTGAGCAATCTCCAACTCGTACCCTGTGTCCCGAATTTCATCGCCCAGTTTCCAGTCCTCGGAGCGGACTACCGCCAAGACATCAATGTCCGATTCAACTGAGGCGTCTCCGCGTGCCTTTGACCCGAACAGAACCACGCGAACCAGCTCTCCGGGGAACCGCTGTTCGACTCTCCGCTTGAATTCTTCGAGGATCGGTTTTTCCAGGATGGGTTTCATGGCTGCCTTCGTACCCCTGGGTTGGAGCGTAGAGCGTTCCCTCGATCCTGTCAAGATTCCAGAGAACCATCCGACTGTAATGATTCTCACACTTAGCAGGATGCGGAAAAAGTCCGCCAGCGGCGTTTTCGCCTCGCTCAGAGGCTCAACGTACGGCCCAGGGTACGATTCGCCTCTTCGCTCGCTGCGGCCTTGCTGGGCGGCCTTTTTGCGCATCCTGCGGGCCTATTCAG
>JABMDK010000113.1 GCA_015903995.1 Nitrospira sp. | reverse complement strand
TGCTCCCACGGCATTTTGTGCTCCGAGATTGGTCGCGGTGACTTCGAACGTCGTGAGATTGTAATAATCGAGGCCTCGCACAAGCCGGTGATTTAGCGAATAGGGTATATGGATGAGATCGAGACCGGCCAGTACTTGGGCGAAGTAGGAACGGGCGGTCTCAGCCAGGGATTCAGAGAGACGAGGAGCCTGTTCCGTAATGGAACGGCACTCAGGAACCTTGCAATCCAGGACGCGAAGCGGGTTTGCCTCGATGCGGTGCTGACAGTTACCGCACAAACTCGGCACATGGTGTTTGAGATAGCTGACAAGGATGGGGCGGTAGATGTCACGATCAGCTGCCTGGCCAAGGTTATTGATCTCGAGGGTGAGGCTAGGAAGGCCTAGCTCATGGAGTATGTGCCAGAGGAGGGCAATTACCTCAACATCGGCACGCGGATCTGCTATTCCATATGATTCAACACCAAATTGATGGAACTGTCTCAGCCTGCCGGCCTGCGGGCGCTCGTGACGAAACATCGGACCGGTATAGAAATATTTTTGGGGCACCGGGATCGCGGCACGATTGTGTTCGATATAGGCCCGGACGGTTCCGGCAGTTCCCTCCGGTCGAAGGGTCAATGAGGTACCATCCCGATCCGGGAACGTGTACATTTCTTTCTCGACGATATCCGTGGATGCACCGATACTCCGTGCAAATAAGGTGGTCACCTCAAAGATTGGAATACGGATTTCGTGAAATCCATATCGGGTCGCCCATCGCCTCGCAGACTCTTCGATGAACCGCCAGCGCGGGGTCTCTTCCGGCAACAGGTCCTTGACGCCTTTGATACCTTTGATCACGGACACGGAATGATCTCCTTGTATATGTGCTTGTCGGATAACGGAGTTCGCGCGGACTATAGCGGCGGCCTCGGCGGCAAGTCAACGGCGTGGAGCTTGCGCCGTCCTACCTCGAGAGGTATAGTGCCCAGCTCATGATACAGTCCTTGTCACTCAACCTCCTATGAGCCAAGATCAATCAGGCCGTCGGGTTCTGGCCCTGGCCCCTATGCCCCCTGAAAAGTCCGCCTATGCGCTGGCACGGTACAGCCGATCTCCCGACTCCATTGAGGAGAGTATTCGATGGGTGCACGGACACTCGTCGGAAAAGTTCTGGGAGCAGTTTTATTTTGATTACGGACATGCATCGATCGCCGATCTTGGACACGTCATCATCTGCTTCGAAGAGATTTCTGAACTTGCGGCGATTCGACTCGAAGATGAGCCGCTGTGGGATGGTCAGGCGAAATCCAGCCGCTATCAAAATTTTGCCTCGAGCAGATGGTTCGTCCCAGGCCAAATTCGTGGAAGTGAAACCGAGGCTCTGTACGAAGGGATTCTCCGAAGCCTTGGTGATGTGTACCGACTCCTCCACGAGCCTCTGAAACAATTCCTAGCTACACGCGAGCCACGGCCTGAGTCGATGAAGCAGGCCGACTATGATCGGACCATCGCGGCGCGGGCGTTCGATGTCACGCGGTACTTGCTTCCCCTT
>JABMDK010000112.1 GCA_015903995.1 Nitrospira sp. | reverse complement strand
AGGATCGAAGGATGTGAACAGCGCCCATGGGAGTCGAGAACCGTTGAAAACTTCGGCGTAGGGTCGCCCAATCGAAAGTCATCTCTGGTTCGAAGGCACGGCAGATAGGGGGTGCTGTTTTGACGGTCATCACCGATGCCTCACGGGATCAGGAATGTTCGTCGGAAGCTGAACCGGCTCAACAGACATCTCAGTGATTTGATGTGCAGCGCGGTAACGGCTCATATGATCTCGCTGCGGTTATTGTTCATGTCTACAAACGAGTCGGTCTATGGACTCTTTCGTCCGTTTCCCATTGAATGCAATAGTACTCAAGTCTGGGTGACTGCCGGTTGTGATACGGTAGATGTACTGACTTTTGAGAGACAGGTGAGGCCATTGATCTTCTGGTTGCTGCATCAACATTCCGAACAGTGCTCGGTTTGTGTTGCGATGCCCCACGATCAGAATCGTCCCACCGACCTCATGAGCAAGAATGTCTTTCAACGCACTTGTTGCCCGCTCGACCAGGTCGATGAAACATTCTCCCCCTGGGATGCGATAGAAACGTTTGTCTTGCTTGCGCGCTTCCCACAAGGCACGGGCTTCCGGATCCCGCTCATCGCGAAAGCGACCTTCCAACACGCCGAAATGCTGCTCGTTCAAGGCGGCGTTGTTTTGAATAGAAAGTCCATGCATCGCGGCAGTCGGTCGTGCTGTTTCGACTGTTCGCCTGAGGGCGCTGGTATAGATCCCGGTCAACGGTACTTCGAGGAGCTGTACTGCCAGCATCTGACTGAGGCGGATCCCCTCTTGGGAGAGCGGCGTATCAAGTTGGCCAGAGACTCGTTCTTCCAAGTTCAATTGACTTTCGCCGTGGCGAACCAGGTAGATCGTGGTTGGACGAAAAGCTGCTTGGCCAATCACGACTCCTTGCTCCTTTCATGAGTATCGATCCAGCCGTCGGCCAGCGGTTCCAATGAAAGGGTTTCTGAAATCTTATCCGCAAGGGCCAAGAGCGCCTCTACCTGCCCTCGCTGATTGTCTTTCAGGCGGGTGATGCATCGGTGCGAGCGCTCGACGACTAATGCCACAGCGGTGAACCAGGCCACTGTCGGCTGATCAACCTTCCAAACGACGGACTGGTTATACTGGTCGAGAAATACTTGCAGATGGCAGGCAATCTGGGAAAGTGACGAACGTTTTGCTAGGGCTCCCGCGAGGAGTCCTGCGATAAAGCTACCGATATCCCAACCGGGTGGTCCCTCGCACACATTATCAAGATCGATCACTGCGATCTTGCCGTGTGTCAGAAAGAGGTTCTTCAAGTGAAGATCGCCGTGGAGTGTTGCCGTCGCGTGAGCTTGAATCATGTTGGCTTGGGCTGTCAGCCGGCTCAGCAACGGAACAAGAATAGGACGGCACGACGGGCGGAAACGATTCAACCTGGACCCAACGACTTCGAGATTGATGACCAAGTCTGCGACCGTAAGTGATCGGATCTTCGACAATGGAGTTGTATGGAGTGCCGCAACTGTTTGAGCGGCCTCCTGTATGAGGAACGACAGACGTTCCGGGTTTTCAGTAGCACAGTGTTCCAGTGTGGTGCCCGGAATCCCTAGTTGCCATAATGTCTTGAGTCGGGCGTCATACCTCAAGGGTTGCGCCATACACAGCTGGCCACTCTCCCTCGACTGACTGTTCCACAGCTGTCGCATGATACGATCGGTCTGAGCGCCTTCGTCGTCATAGTACGTCTTTCCATAGATGGTCATGATACGGTTGCTGTGTTCCAGACGATGCACTGCATCCAGAGTTGTCTGCACCGTACAGGTATGTTCACCGACATAATGAACAACACGAGACTGTGTATTGACGACGTGCCACTCAGTGCCCAAAAGTGTGAGGAACCACTGAGAGAGGCGTCCGGGTGTGTCGGGGGCCAGCTGGATCGTCGCCGGCAGCGTGTGCATCTTTCGGTCGTTGGGGAAGCTCCACAGCACCATCTCAATGTCGGGTAAATGGATGAGCGGTTTCCCAAAGCGAGGCTGAACAAGAGCGCGGGCGCCGGCCTTCTCCCACTGTGATTGCGAACAACCTTCTGGGAAAGCACGGCCGCATACAATTTGCTCCCCACGCGTTCCTGTCGACAGGTTCTCGATGTCCAGGCGATAGCTGACCATGCAGGATGACGTCGGTTTATACCGAACCTGGATAATCTCACATTGCCGGACCACCCACTGTGTTCGATCGTTGCGTGATGCAAACATGCACCCCTGCAGCTGTTCCCTCATGGCCTCGACGTTCAAGATGGTCGGAAGCTGCGGCAGTCGAGCATCCATGGGAAGGTCGTCACGCACATGGCGCTTGAGGCGTGGCGTTGAAGTGGCTTCGTTGATCACGGCAGGATCCATCATGATTCAGGCCTGATGCTGAAATAAGAGACGGCCGTCCCGGTCTATGCGTGAGACACACGCATGACTGGGGAAAGAAGTCCCGGACATTCCGGCCCCACGGTCAGTCTGGTCGGTAAACACAAGCTCATCGCGATACCATTGTCTATTGTGAGCAACGGTGATCTGCACCGACGCCCGTTCGCCCAAGAGGCGGGCCTGTGGCCCTCGATCGGGTACCGGCATCTCGACGGAGATGTTCGGTTCGTCGACCTTGTAGGGATACAGCACGGTGAAGAAGCATGTGCTTGAGTCGTGCTGCGTCAATCGCAC
>JABMDK010000111.1 GCA_015903995.1 Nitrospira sp. | reverse complement strand
CCATCCGGGAGACGCACATCCATCAAGATGACGTCTGGTTTCAGCTTCTGGGTCTGTTGAACAGCATCAGCCATCGTGCCGGCTTCCCCCACCACAGTGATGCCCTGGTTTTGAGCCAGAACAGTCCGAAGCCCCACGCGAATCACTTCATGATCGTCGACAAGCAACACTCGAATGGTTTGAACTGGAGTTTTAGTTGTGAGCATAGTGACCATCCTTTGGAAGATCGAGTAAGATTTTCGTCCCCTTCCATGGTTTCGATTGAAGGGCAAACGATCCTCGGACTTTTTGAGCCCGTGCTGCCATGTTCCCTAACCCGTGACCAGCACCTTGAGCCGCCCGCGTATTAAACCCGATGCCGTCGTCACGAATGGTGAGACGAATCGTACGGGTGAGTTCCCGGAGTGAGACCATGATCCGTGTGGCTCGGCTGTGCCGTAACGCATTACTAAGTCCTTCCCGAACGACATTCATAATATGAAGTGCCTGTTCGGTTGATAGGCGACGTGCTGCTGCATCGTCGATCCGTATGACACATTTCGCCGGAGAAGAACCGGACATCGCTTGGACCATGGTCCGTAGTGCCGATCGAAAGTCCCCGCCCTGGATAATCTCAGACTCAAGACCCGCGATGAAATTACGAACCTCTCCCATCACTTGATTGAGCTGCCCAATCGCTTGATCGAGCGTTATCATGAATTTTGACGCAATCGGTTCTGGCTGTTGCCGGATCATCGGCTTACAACCCTCTAACCCAAGCCCCACTGCATATAACGATTGGAGAATGCCGTCATGGAGATCCTGACTGATGCGCTCCCGCTCTTGGAGCGCGACGCTTAAATCTCGTTCCCGCTGCAGCAACATCTCCTCCATTCTCTTGCGCTCAGTAATGTCGGTCGCCGCCCCGAGCACCATGTGAACCTGCCCATCATCGCCAAAAATCGGCCTCTTGATAGTCTGGAACCACCGAGTGTGTCCATTCACATCGGTCAATTTCTCCTCCGGGAAGAACCGATCCCGGCCGGAATTCATCACCTCAAGATCGTTCGCCTGAAAAAACTCCACCTCATCCGCTTTGGGGTTGAAGTCAGCGTCTGATTTCCCGATCAGGTCATCTACGGTCGTCCCATACCAGTCGGCAACCGCCTTGTTCGCCACCGAAAACCGTCCTTCACGGTCCTTGGCAAAGATGAGATCCGGGTCCGTGTCGATGACCTGTCGCAAAAACGTATGGGAACGTCGCAGCTCCGCTTCGGCTCGTTTGCGTTCTCTGATGTCCCGCAAGATCGCACAGCCATACTCTTTCCCGTCATACTGCAGATAATTAAAGGTGACCCCCATATCCAGTATCTCGCCGGTGCGCGACCAATATTTCGCTTCGAAGGCCAAGGCTCCCCGCTCCTTCAAGTGCCCCCAATGCTCCGGCCATCGTTCGACAGGAAAATTAGGATCAATGTCATGCACCGTCATCGACATCAAATCCTGCCGTGAATACCCCAACATTCGGCAGGCGGTATCGTTGACGTTGAATATCCGAGCAGTCGGATCCAGCCACAAAATCGCTTCCACTGCCTGATCAAAAGAGAACTGTGTCAACCGCAGCGCTTTTTCCATGCACTTGCTCTCAGTGATATCATCCCCAACCGTGACTGAGCATTGCGTGCCGTTCAGCATGATCCGTTCGGACGACAACAGACACTGGCGGACCTCGCCGCTTCTGCTCCGCAGTTTCACTTCCACGTTACGGACCGATCCCTGATGCTTCAACAACTCAAGGTATCGGGCCCATTCTTCCGCAGAATCCCAGACCCCTATCTCTAATGTCG
>JABMDK010000110.1 GCA_015903995.1 Nitrospira sp. | reverse complement strand
TCCGGCGAATAAGGCCTCGAAGCTGAGCCCGATCGAAGCCCTGCGCTATGAATAGTCGTGAGACGGCCTTCTGGAGTATACCGGCGGCTGAACTCCTCGGCCTCCTTCAATCAAGACCTGAGGGGCTTCGTACCGAGGAGACACCAGAACGCCACACACGGTACGCCTCTGCCCGGCTCAAGGCACACCAAGACATCCGCCCCTTGTTTGCCCTGCTCTCACAATTTCGCAGTCCGATTATCCTCATCCTACTGTTTGCAGCCACCGTGTCGCTATTCCTGGAGGATCGCACCGATGCGCTCATCATCCTGACCATTATTCTGATCAGCGCGCTGCTCGGGTTTTGGCAGGAGCACGGCGCCGCAAAGGCGGTTGCCGCATTGCTCTCACTCGTTCGGGTCAAGACCGAGGTCTGGCGGGATGGGCAGCTCATCGAAGTGCCGATTGAAGAGATCGTCCCCGGCGACGTCATCGATCTCTCCGCCGGCTCGAGCATTCCCGGGGACGGGCTGCTCATCGAGGCGAAGGATCTCTTCGTCGACGAAGCGGCCTTGACCGGTGAAACCTATCCGACCGAGAAATCGACGGGGATCACCCCCGTGACGGCGCCGCTATCTCAACGAACGAACAGTGTCTTTATGGGTACGCACGTGGTCAGCGGCCATGCCAAAGCCGTGATCGTGCATGTCGGGAAGGAAACCGAGTTTGGCCGCATTGCTGCTCACGTGATGCTTCGCCCTCCGGAGACGGAGTTTGAGCGCGGCGTCCGGCGCTTTGGATATTTGTTGCTCGAGGTGACACTCCTGCTCGTGTTCGCCATCTTCGCCGTCAACGTCTATCTGCACCGTCCGGTGCTCGACTCGTTTCTTTTTTCCATGGCTCTCGCCGTGGGCCTCACTCCACAACTCCTGCCGGCCATCATCAGCGTGAATCTGTCGCACGGCGCCAAACGGATGGCCCAACAGAAAGTGATCGTCAAGCGCCTCACTTCCATCGAAAACTTCGGGAGTATGAACGTCCTTTGTTCGGACAAGACCGGCACGCTCACCGAAGGCACGATGCGACTGCAGGCGGCGCTTGATCTAAACGGTCTTCCAAGCGAACGGGTCCTCTTCTATGCCGGTCTCAATGCCACCTATGAGACCGGCTTCATCAATCCGCTCGATGATGCCCTTCGGACCCAATGCGTTGCTGATCTATCGGGATACCGGAAACTGGATGAGGTTCCGTACGACTTCCTCCGTAAACGACTGTCCATTCTCGTGGCCACACCCACGAACCACCTCCTGATTACCAAAGGCGCGGTGGAGCCGATGCTGACAGTCTGCACCAGTGCAGAATTGCCGGATGGAACGACGGTTCCCATAGGAGGACGCAGCGAGAAGATCCGACAGCAGTTTCATGAACTGAACTGACAGGGTCTTCGGACACCGGGCTTGGCGTATCGAGACATGGGCGAGGCGCCTCATATCGACAAAGCGCATGAAGCAGACATGACGTTCCTTGGGCTCTTGGTCTTCGCCGACCCGGTCAGACCGGACATGGCAGAAACTATCACGTCCTTACGACAACTGGGCGTCTCGCTGAAAATTATCACTGGCGATCACCGACTCCTGGCCGCGCATGTCAGCCAACAGGTTGGGATGGACCATCAGCGGCTCTTGACCGGGCAGGACCTTCGCCAGATGACAGACCAAGCACTGCTCCAACGGGTCAACAAGATCGATGTATTTGCGGAGGTGGAACCGAATCAGAAAGATCGCATCATTCTCGCCCTGAAACGGGCAGGCAACGTGGTGGGCTATATCGGCGACGGCATCAACGACGCGCCGGCCTTGCATGCGGCGGATGTCGGCATCTCCGTTGAAAGCGC
>JABMDK010000011.1:402841-421144 GCA_015903995.1 Nitrospira sp. | reverse complement strand
CTTGGGTACCTGCCCTCAATACTTCTATCGTGCCCCACCAAATCAATTTCAGCACACAGAAGACATTCTCACCGATCAACCGCCTACAAAGACAAGCAGACCTACCCGTGCACAGCTTTCTTCCTCAATCCTCAAAGATTGATTCGCTGAAGTGCTCGGACAGGCTAGGTTACGAAATGCTGGATTCTATTGATGAACTTTCGTCATGTCAAGAGGGGATTTCGGCTCTGGTGTTTTTTTATTTATTCTCCCCTTAGCAGCCTAACAACCAGATGATTGAGATGCCCTAAACGACGCTTCCACCTGTTCAACAAAATCATGCTGAAAACCGAGGACTTGCTTCATCAAAACCATGACTTCCCGCAGTGTTAGCTGGGAGGGTTTCGCCAAGTATCGTTTCTGGGCGAGACGTCGCTCCTCAGGATCCTCAGGAACATAATATCCCCGGAGCTCCACTTTCTCAAATGCCGCTTTGAGTCGCTGTATCCATTGATGCGACTGCCCCTGCTCCCGAAACATGGATTTCCCGGTCTTGCGCTGCAACTCAAGTTGATTCCATACGGTCCAACCAATGAAGACCGCCCAGGTTTCATTCAGCGCTTCCCAGGACTCAGCCTGCGTCAAATAGCGAGATTCAGTCTCGGCTATTCGCTGGGCGATCGGAGCGATCATCACGGCTCCATAGCGACAGGCCTGCTGCTCTCTGGCGAAACCCAGCAGGTCTTCTGAACGGCGACCGGCCTTGCGAGATTGCTCCTCCATGAAGCTGAGATAATCCATATAGGCATGAAACAGCTCATGATAGAGCACCTCAAGTTCCTTGTGCGTCATTTGGACAAGTGGTTTGAGGACCCTCCCCGCAGCGTTAAAGGACAACGACCGGTTCAGGACCATCCGATGCTCGTCGGGATGGTACTCAGCGGCGTAGGTCCGAAGATCATCAAACTCAAACTGAATAAAGTCCGGTGGAAGCGCCTTCAGAAACTTCGTCGGCAACTGGATCCGTTCCGCGTCTACGAGAAAACGCGCCCACCCTTGACCGGCACTGCCTTGCTCCTTCATGGATGAGACGGACACCTCGGCAGGAAAAGCTGGCCCAGACCAGCAACACCACAATACAAAGAGCAATCGAATCGGACGGTAGCTCATGCGGATGGAACGCAGGCTTGAGACGTCACGACAAAAAACTGACATCAATAATAGGGGTCTCGTGCCATTCCCCAATCTTCATGCCCACCCTCCTCAACTAGTGCAAGCGTCTCCAGAAGATCCGGAGACACATGGTCCAGAAACCGTGAGGGCTTCGACAACAACATCCCGCTGGTTTTGTCGTACACGTTGATCGGGTACGTCATAAATAAATGCCGTTTAGCTCGCGTCACGGCCACGTAAAAAAGCCGCCGCTCTTCCTCTAGTTCATCATCCGCAAGAAAAGAATAGGCTGACGGAAACCGGCCGTCGACCACCCAGATCACAAAGATGCACTGCCACTCCAACCCCTTCGCGGAATGAATCGTCGAGAGTACGAGCCGTTCATCATCGCGATCAGGCGCGTCGACATCCACCGCACTCCCATCCGGCGGCTCCAGCGCCAAATCGGCAAGAAATTCGTCGATCCCCTGATACCCTTCGGCAATCGTATGGAGATGGTCGAGATCCCTCGTGCGCTTGGGATAATCATCGTACTGGTCCTTGAGAATCGGGAGATAGTACTCGTAGATATGATTGACTTGCTCGGCCGGCTGCCGATCGTCTGACCCGGCCAGACTCTCCAACGTATTCGCGAGATTTTTCAGCCCCTGCCCTGAGCGGCCACTCACCGCGCGGAGCACGTCATAGGGTTGCTCAGCCTTGACAATCGCAGCAAGCAAATCCTGAGCCTTCTTCGGCCCCACCCCTTCCACCAACAGCAGCACACGATGCCAGCTCACCGTATCAAGCGGGTTCGCAACGACTCGCACATGGGCCAACAGATCTTTGACATGGGCCGTTTCGATAAACTTCATCCCGCCGCGCTTAATAAAAGGGAGCCCTTTGCGGGACAACTCGATTTCCAAATCGAAGGAATGGAAGCTCGAACGAAACAGGACCGCCACCTCATTCAGCGGTACCCCTTCTTCACGAAGCTCAAGGATCTTCTGCGCAATGAATCGCGATTGCGCATGTTCCCCCGCCGCTTCGACCAACGCCGGCAGCGGTCCATCGAGCTTTCTGGTAAACAAACGCTTCGTATATTTCTCTGCCGCCTCATCGATAATGCAGTTCGCCAGGTTCAAGATCGGCTGGGTACTGCGATAATTTTCTTCGAGTTTATAAATCGTCGTGCCCGGAAACAGCACTGGAAAGTCCATAATATTCTTGAAGGTCGCCCCCCGGAACGCGTAGATGGACTGCGAGTCGTCACCGACCACCATCACATTCTGGTGCGTCGTCGCCAGTTGACGGATGACTTCGGCCTGCAACCGGTTCGTATCTTGATACTCATCGACCAGAATATAACGATACTGGCGGGAAATATGTGTACGCGCCGTCTCATCCAGCAACAGCAATTGCCGTAGCATCACCAGCAGATCATCGTAGTCCAAGAGCTGCTTTTGTCGCTTTGCCGCTTGATAGGCCTTCTGCAACCGGCCGAGATCTTCCGAATGATCCGAGAAATGGCTGAACTCCTGCAGAATGATCTCGTCGAGACTGCGCAGCGTGTTCTCGCTCTTGCTGATCATTTCCATGATCGTCCCCTTGCGGGGAAATCGCTTATCTTTTTCGTTGAGCCCCAGCTGCGATCGCACCAATGCGATCAAGTCTTCCGCGTCGCCGCGATCCAGAATCGTGAACCCAGATTCAACACCGATCGACCGGCCATACCGCCGCAACAACATGTTGGCAACAGAGTGGAATGTCCCGCCGCAGACCCGCTGGCTGCTCGTCCCGATCAGATCACCGGCGCGTTCCAACATTTCCTGCGCCGACTTGCGTGTGAACGTGAGCAAGAGAATATGTGATGGATCCACACCGGAGTCGATCAGATACGCTACGCGATAGACCAACGTACGCGTCTTGCCGCTCCCAGCTCCCGCAATGACCAGCGACGGGCCATCTCCCGCCGTCACCGCGGCCAGCTGCTGAGAATTCAACGCCGCCGCATAGTTGATCGACAACTTGCGCGGCGCGGCCTCTTCAGTAGGCCGTTTCAATACATAGGTTTTGACGTCTCGTTCCATGAAGGGTGTCTGTGAAGGAGGTATCCGCTAGTTTCGTCACTCAGGAAGGTTCGTTGTATATCACACTCGACTTCCCTTTCCTATCCGCCTGCGATCAGCGCCCAGACACTGTCCCGTCCGTCCGCGACTTTCCCCGAACCCGTCAGCAACCCGGTGGGATTCCGGGCGCTGAGCGCGGACCGGGTGATCGTCGCGGATCAGCTCGAGCAGGCCGTGAGCGTGCTCGATTTCGCCGCCGGGGACATGACGCCGGTGGGACGCCAGGGCGACGGACCGGGCGAGTTCGGCATGCCGGGCCCGTTGTACGCCGGGCCCGGCGACACCACCTACATGCTCGACATGGGGAACCGGCGCGTCACCGCTGCCGTGTGGAAACTGTTGGTGGGCCGAATCACGCTGTTTCTCATCGATACGGACGTGCCTGAGAACAGCCCGGAAGACCGCGCCCTCTCCGCTCGACTCTATGGCGGAGATCAAGAGATGCGGATCTGCCAGGAAATTCTGCTGGGAATCGGCGGTGTGCGCATGTTGCGTTCGCTCGGGATCTCGCCGTCCGTGTGGCATGCCAATGAAGGACACTCGGCCTTCCTGACCTTGGAGCGGGTACGTGAGTTCGTTCAGAAGGGTTCGTCGCATGCGGAAGCCTGCGAATTGGTCCGTCAGAGTACCGTCTTCACCACGCATACCCCTGTCCCTGCCGGGCATGACGTCTTCCCACACCACTTGATGGACCGCTACTTCGCCGGATACTGGGAACAGCTCGGTCTGTCACGTGAAGAATTTCTACGCCTGGGTGAGACCCCCGAATCGCACGGTGGATTTAACATGACCGCATTGGTCATGCGCCTCTCCGCCCATGTCAACGGTGTCAGCCGGGAGCATGGCCGCGTGACACGCGAGATGTGGCAACATTTCTGGCCTGGATTACCGACCGATCAGATCCCCATCCGGAGCGTCACGAACGGCATTCATGCCCCGACGTGGATCTCCCCGGAACTCCACCATCTCTACAGCAAATCCCTCAGTCCGACCTGGACACAGACCTGCGATGACCCCGCCATGTGGCAACGGGTCATGGATGTTCCTGACCATGAATTGTGGGCGGTTCGCCAAGCCATGAAACGGAAACTGATGGGCTTTATCCGCGAGAGGGCCAGAGCCGGCTGGATGCATGGGCATCTCCAACCCTCACAAGTGCTCACACGCGGAACGCTCATGGACCCGGAAGCTCTGACCATTGGGTTTGCCAGGCGGTTTGCAACCTACAAACGCGCCACTCTGCTCTTCCGAGACCTTGAACGGCTCAAAGTACTGCTCCAAGACCGTTGGCGGCCGGTCCAACTGATTTTCGCCGGCAAGGCCCACCCGGCCGATGAGCCGGGCCGGTATTTCATCCATGAAGTGCTGTCGTTCTGTCACGATCACAAGCTCGGCGGTCGCGTCGCATTTCTTGAAGACTACGAAATGCATATGGCAAAGTACCTCGTGCAAGGTGTCGATATTTGGTTGAACACGCCTCGCTTTCCCCTGGAAGCCAGCGGCACCAGCGGCATGAAAGCCGCCCTGAACGGCGTGTTGAACCTCAGCGTTTTAGATGGATGGTGGGTTGAAGGATATAACGGGGCCAACGGATGGGGCATCCAACCGTTGAGCGAACAGGCGGATGTACAGACCCAAGATCATCATGATATGGAACAGCTCTATCGCCTATTGGAACAGGAAGTCGTCCCGCTCTTCTATCAGCGTGATCGGGACGGCATTCCGCGCGGCTGGCTTCAAATGGTGAAGGAATGTATTCGTACTACCGCGCCCCAGTTCTGCACCACGCGTATGTTGAAGGACTACGTCAGTCTCATGTACCGCGCTGCCACGGTGCGCATGCCTGCGACATGGTGATTCGGTTCGAGAGATCGGACCGCAGTCTGCTACGCAACCTGACCGCCCATCTGACCACCGTCGCGCTTGCGATGGGTGTCTGTGAAGGAGGTATCCGCTAGTTTCGTCACTCAGGAAGGTTCGTTGTATATCACACTCGACTTCCCTTTCCTATCCGCCTGCGATCAGCGCCCAGAACTTGACAACCAACCACATGACGAAAGCAATCGCGAGCAGCAAAACCACGACCGTGCCACCGATGATCCCAGCAACGTAGAACCAATCGGTATGGGTCTCACGATCCGATTTCACGGCCGCTTCACGAAGCAACGCAGCATTTCTCGTGTGGCTCCGAAACCAGATCGAGAAGAGATCTCCGACGATCGGAACTGCGCCCACCGTGCCATTGATGAGTAAATTGAGACTCATGCGGGCCAATACAATCCTTGGAAGCTGCAACCGTGTTGCCAACCCAAGGATGATCGTGCCGATAAGATTGGCCAGTGCATCGCCGATGCCGGGAATCAGTCCGAGCAACGGATCCAACCCGATATACCACGACGTACCAGGAATCCTGATCGTTGTATCCATTACCTTGGCCAACATATCCGCGATCGTGATCAGATGCTCACGCGTCTCATCACGCGGGAGCACCTTCACCCGAGGTTTCGACTCTGTATCCTGTGGTACGCTAAACTCCATATGAAAACCTATTGGACGCCATGGCACTCACTCTATCGAAAGAGGTACAGGACGGCAACCCAGTTCCAGAGTCAGCGGGCAAGTACCACATAGCAGAGATCAATTGCCCAGGATTTGCAGGCCCTAGCCGGCTTGGACATCGTATTTTCAAGGCCGAGAGCGGGCACGATATTGCAGTATCACCTCTTTGCTCCCCGCGTAAGTCTTCGTTATAATCCCCACTGCTCTTGAGCAAACCTATGGCCACTGCCACTACTGAATATAAGGAACGCCTCCGCCAACTGGCCGAACTGATGCTCGCCGTGTCGGGCGAGTCGGTCACGCTGATGAAACGTACTGCTCCCGATCGGGCGCTGAACCTCACGCGCCAGAATGAGTGGGGCATCTACCTGGAATTTCTCAAGATCATGTTCAACCTTACCGATCGGCTGGTGGCCCTGCACATCCCGCTGAAGGACCAGATGGAGTTTATGAACGGGCTGGAAGACGCCGTGACGCAACAGTTGAAACGCGCGCTGGAGCCGGCCTTCGGGAACAATGCGGATCAGATGGAGATCGTCATGACCATCGGCACGACCGTGTCGGAAAGTCGGCAGGCGTACGAGCAATACAAGTTTCTGATCACCGAAGACTCCAAGACGAAAAACGAGATGTTCCGCGACTTCGGCGACAAAGTCGCCGAGGCTCTCGGCGCAGCCGGCAACGCACAGCTCAGCTCCGCGGCCACGCTCTGCGCCAGCGCGGTCGTGCCGGCGCTCAGCGCAGTCCTGCAAGGACAGGCTCCTCCCTCTCAGGAACCGTCGAAGAGTGTGCCTCCAGCCGTCGAAACATCGACGGAACAGAGCAAGTCGACCGGCCAGGAGATCAAGCTTGTCAGCTTGATGTCGAGCGTGTCGGGCGAAGAAGTGGAGACCCGTTGGGGACTCCACCCTCGATTTCGTGATGACCTCACCACGTCCGAGCTACAGCAACTCTCCAAACTCCTGAACCGGGTTGCAAAAATCCTTGGCGAACGGTATGCCGCCGTGGCATTCTCCAAAGACTGGGCCTCGTGGCATAAGGCCGGGCACGCCTGACCGCAACCGGTGATCGCCCGTCATTGCCGATATTGATGACATGACCTTGACCAAAGGAGTGTTTGTGGATTCTCCTAATGTAGTGAACCGTTCTCTCCCGCAGACCCTCAATCGTCTACCGGAACTGGCGCAGAATCTCTGGTGGAGCTGGACGCTGGAAGCTCGCCAATTGTTCGAAATAATCGATCCGACGCTGTGGTTTCTCACGCACCATAATCCGGTCAAGCTCCTGTCCGACGTCACGCCGGACCGGTTCACGCGCTTGGCCGAAGACCCGTCGTTTCTCCGCCAATACTCGGCGGTGTTCCGCCTGTTCGACGAATATCTGGCCAACAAGAAAAGTTGGGTCGGGACACACCATGCGGACCTGTCGAAGTCGGCGATTGCGTACTTCTCAGCCGAATTTGGGTTGCATGCCTCCGTACCTATTTATAGCGGCGGTCTCGGAATCTTGGCCGGAGACCATTGCAAGGAAGCGAGCGACATCGGCTTACCGCTCGTCGGCATCGGCTTCATGTACCCGCAAGGGTATTTCCGCCAGCGAATCACACCGGAAGGGTGGCAAGAGGCAGCCTATGCTCCGTTCAACCGCGAGGAATCTCCGGTTCACCTGGCCTTGACTCCGTCGGGAGAACCGTGCCGGTTCGCCGTCGAAATGGGCAACCGCCGGGTGACCGCGACCGTCTGGAAAGTGCTGGTGGGACGCATCTCGCTCTTTCTCATCGATACGGATGTGCCGGAAAACAGCCCGGAGGACCGTGCTCTCTCTGCCCGCCTCTACGGCGGAGACCAAGAAATGCGCCTCTGCCAGGAGATCTTATTGGGGATCGGCGGCGTGCGCATGTTGCGTTCGCTCAATATCTCGCCATCAATCTGGCATGCCAATGAAGGGCACTCGGCCTTCCTCACCTTGGAGCGAGTGCGTGAGTTTGTTCAAAAGGGGTCGTCCCATGCGGAGGCCTGCGAGCTGGTCCGTCAGAGCACCGTCTTCACCACGCACACTCCCGTACCCGCTGGGCATGATGTCTTCCCGCACCATCTGATGGATCGATACTTTGCCGGCTATTGGGAACAACTGGGTCTCTCGCGCGACGAATTCCTCCGCCTTGGAGAAACTCCCGAGTCGCGCGGACACGGTTTCAACATGACGGCGCTGGTCATGCGCCTGTCGGCCCACGTTAACGGCGTCAGCCGCGAACATGGCCGCGTCTCACGAGAGATGTGGCAACACTTCTGGCCGGGACTGTCGACCGACCAGGTCCCCATCCGCAGCGTGACCAACGGCATTCATGCCCCGACGTGGATCTCGCCGGAGCTGCACCATCTGTACAGCAAGTCGCTCAGCCCGACCTGGACCCACACCTGCGATGATCCGGCTATGTGGCAGCGGGTGATGGACGTGCCTGACCACGAGCTGTGGGCGGTCCGACAAACGATGAAGCGGAAACTGATGGGGTTTATCCGCGAACGAGCCAGAGTCGGTTGGATGCATGGACATCTTCAGGCGGCACGCTCCTGGACCCCGAGGCGTTGACCATTGGTTTTGCCAGACGATTTGCGACCTACAAACGGGCGACCTTACTCTTTCGAGACCTGGAACGGCTGAAGGCTCTTCTCCAAGACCGCTGGCGGCCGGTCCAACTCATCTTCGCCGGCAAGGCCCACCCTGCCGATGAGCCCGGGCGATACTTCATTCACGAAGTACTGAACTTCTGTCATGACCACAAGCTGGGCGGTCGCGTTGCGTTCTTGGAAAACTACGAGATGCATATGGCAAAATATCTCGTCCAGGGCGTCGACATTTGGTTGAATACCCCTCGCTTTCCGATGGAGGCCAGCGGCACCAGTGGCATGAAGGCCGCCCTGAACGGCGTGTTGAACCTCAGCGTCCTCGATGGATGGTGGGTCGAAGGGTATAACGGGGCCAACGGATGGGGCATCCAACCGCTGAGCGGACAGGCCGACACGCAAGCCCAGGATCACCATGATGTTGAGCAACTCTATCGCATACTGGAACAAGAGGCCGTGCCGCTGTTCTACCAGCGCGATCGTGATGGAATTCCACGGGGCTGGCTCCAAATGGTCAAAGAATGTATCCGTACCATCGCGCCCCAGTTCTGCACGACGCGCATGCTGAAGGACTATGTCGGTCTGATGTACCGCGCCGCCACCGTGCGGCAGCCGACGACATGGTGACTCGGTTCGATACCGCGGATCACTATCTTATACGCGACCAGGGTTTCACTCCGACTACCGTGACACGTGTCATCGGCGCGCTCATTTTAATTCTCATCACGGCGCCTTTCCTGCCTGCATCGGCAGGAACCCCTTCCACGGTCGAGTCGAAAGCCTCGGCCCTCTTCAAAGTCGGTGACTACCCTGCCGTAGCGGCTCTCTTCCGAGAGTTACCAGCAGAAGCAACACCGTCAAAGGAGTTCCTCCGTCTCTCCTTGCTGAGCTATGTCCGCCTTGGGCGGACAGACGAAGCGCTCGCGATCTATGGAAAATTGTCCAAGACGGGGCAGTCCCATGATGCGTCGCTGCTTCGCCCGTTGGCAGTCGGGGTGATCACCAGTCACGTTCGAGACCGAAAAGAGCATGTCCGCATTGCGGCCTACTCGGCTCTTGCAGAATTGGGCCTGCCGGAGACTGCTGCAATTTTGGAAGACGGCTTACTGGACACTTCGGTGGTCGTACGCGCGCGAGCCGCCGAAGCGATCGGAAAAGCCGGACTCGCGGCGAAGTCCGGAGCCGTGCGCCGTGCATTGCGGGATGACATGCCGACCGTCCGCATTGCGGCGATGACAGCACTCGGGGAAGCACAGGCCACAGACATTCAACAGCGATTGCTGGATGTCGCTCGCACTGAGGATGGGCCTGAGGCCATCTTCGCCTACGCCGCCCTATTCAAGCTGGGGCATACTGAAAAACTGGACGATATCACCAGCGCCGCGACCCTGCCGGACGCAGAGACGAGAATGGCCGCACTGGGAGTATTGGGACGCCTCAAACGTCCGGCTAGCCTGGCGGTCCTGGCCCAAGCTGTGTATGATCCGGATCCGTCGGTACGCGCGTTCGCTGCCGGAGCACTGGGAGAGTTTGGTTCCCCCGGCAGCGTGACTCCACTGACGCATGCAATCGGGGACGAGATGGCGATGGTTCGCGGTGTCGCTGCAGCAAGTCTCGGAAGGCTCGGCATCAAGGACAACCGGCCCTTGCTGCTGGCACTCACGAGAGACCCGGATATTCATGTCCGTGCCAGCGCCATAGAGGGATTGATTCGCCTGGGCGATCCATCCGCCCTCACGCTCGCCACCGAGCTCGCTCGGCATTCCAACCCTTCCATCCGTGGCGCAGCGGCACAGGCTTTGAGTGCCTCCACAGAGAAAGACGCCCTGGAGGTTCTCCATAGGCTCCTCCAGGACCAGCAACCGCTTCCTCGCCTGATGGCCGCCAAGGGATTACGGAAAAGCGGCGAGAGTGCCATCCCCATCTTGGTACAAGGGTTACAAGACTCGGATGAGGCCGTGCGTATCGCGTGCGCGAACAGCCTGTTCCAACAGTTGACCCGATCAAGCTCGTCACAACGTCGCCACTGATCAAGGACCGCCATGGTTAAATTTCTCGCTGTTGTCTTGCTGCTCGCCGGGGCCTTCGGAGCGGGCTACTATCTCGGACAACGCCCCGTCGGAACACTGCAGCGGACGGTTGCGGAACTTCAACAGTCGTTGAAGGATGTGTCCAGAAATGTGCTAGACACGACACTCGGAATCGAACGTGACCTCCGCAAACGTCAAGGACTTGTGGACGCGAAGTCCCGATTGGTTCAGGCGAAAGCGCACCTCGTCGACCGTAATTTCGGCGACGCAGCAAAAGAGTTGGCCGAAGCCGTCGATGCCGTGGAAGCCGCCTTGAAGGGAGTCAAGTCCGATACCGCAACCAATCCCCTCCGGGACATAGCCGGATCGCTGCGGGAAGTGAAGTTGGAAATTGTGACGGGGAAACAGGTATCGATGAAAAAGCTGGATGAACTCCAGCAGAGAATAGACCAACTCTTGAACAACTAACTCAGGCGTTGGCCGACTGAGAGATCGGTTGCTTCTTCCACTTGGCCAGGATTCGCTCCACCCGCATCTTGACCACCATGTCGGGGTCCTTGAGCAACGGCGTAATCGCCTCGCGGCCACGTTCTTCACCGATCGACTCCAACGCGGCAGCGGCCGTCAACCGCGTAAACCAGTCTTTATCACCGAGCATCCCAATAAGTGGATCAATGGCTTCACCGCTCTTGATACGCCCCAATGCCAGGACGGCACACTTGCGGACATTTTCATCCTTATCACGAAGAGCACCGATCAGCCGCTCGACGGACGGATCTCCCAGTTGAACCAACGCATCGATGGCATCATCTTTGAATTCATCGTTCCGAAGTTGAAGCATCAGAGGATCCAACACCCGTTCATCGCGAATTTTCCCGAGCGCAGCGATCGCGTATTTACGGACCTCCCAATCTCGAAGCAGCTTCAGGAGTGTCTCGACGGCGGGAGAGCCCACCTGCCCCATCGCCTCAATGGCGACCTCTCGAACCTGCCAATCACCGTCGCGCAACGCGCGGGCCAGCGGCTCGACACACCGCTCATCACCCATCTCGCCCAGAGTAATCACCGCTTCGCGGCGGACCACCCAGTCAGGATCACTCAGCAGGTCGATCTGAATGTCGATCTCATCCTTGACCTGCTCTTCGTCAAGCGCGACCGTGTCTTGGCCAACCGCTGTCGCGTCGGCAACGGATGAAGCAGCCTGCATCTGATCAGCCACACCATCGGCAAGCGGCCCATCCCCGGTTTTCGGACTGAAAGGGTCGATGCCCTGAGGGGAATGTTTCTGTTCTTCATCCATAAAATCAGTTACCTGTCACGACCGTACTCGCTGACAGACTAGGCCGACGCAGAGGTGGAAGCCGCGACTTTGCTCCCAGCCGCTCGTTTCTTCCGCTGCGCAAGCGCCCGCCGTTTACGTTGTTCTCTCTTCAATCGTTTCCTCAGTGACCGAAGAGCAGCGTCACCCTCCGGGTTGTCGTGGTTGGTCAGCTTTGCACCGACTTTCTTCTTCAACTTCACTTCATCCGGCTCTGCTGCGCGCTTCTTGGCCATCGCTCCATGCCTCCCCTTCGATAAACTAACTTACGTATTGTCAGTTACTGATGAGAAGACTGCAGTTTAGTGGAGAGCTTTGCACACTGTCAACCTGAATGGGGCCGTACGGTCATCATCGCATATATGAAATATATGCGTGAGGCGTCGACAAACCAGCGAGCCGGCAGCCTACTGGTGGCAACAACAGAATGGACCTTAGTTGAGAACCAACGATGCGACCGGAGTGCCGGCGGGGTGAGTGACCGCGAGCATTGCAACAGCCCAGCGATTCCGCCTTGCAATCCAGAGATCGCCAAGGAACTGTCTCGCCGGAGAGGCCATCCCAGGCGATGTTCGATCTGTCCACGGCCGCGCATCGGTAAGCAGCGACGCAGCTCGGTCTGAGAATTGTTCTGATAACATCACCATCTCAGGGCGGGGTTCGCCGACAATCTCCACCTGCACATAGGCCACCCCGTCATGTTCCATACCCAACTGAACAGCCGCGCCATGGGAAAGGTCGAGAATCCGACCTTTCTCGTAAGGACCCCGGTCCGTGATCCTGACATAGATGTGCCGACCATTCGTCAAATTCACCACACGCACCACGCTGCCGAGAGGCATGGTCCGATGGGCTGCCGTCAGCGCTTCCATATTAAACAATTCCCCGTTCGCCGCTTGTCTGCCGTGAAACTGTTCCCCGTACCACGAAGCGGCTCCTCGATCTTTGATCCCGATATCCAATTGCATATCTCCTTTGGGAACCCAAGAACAGGCCCCCAACGACAGGCAGAGGATGATGGCACAGGATGTAGAGGACGAAGAAAGCCGACTGTGATGACGTTCAGTGTGCATACTGGGTATCGCCTCCCTCTAGATGGCAACAATGAGACCGCTGGTCGATTCAGAGTATGAAAGACGGGGGACTTCGACAATACCGATACTGGAGTATCGGCTCCCCCACTTCCGTATGGAGCTCCCCTCCACGAACAAAAGGGAGACTGTAGGGAAAATTCAACGGATAGGCTTCCTCGCACCCTCTATATAAACGAGCCGGAAGTTAAATTCAATACCAACCGGTCGCGCGAATCCTGAAACGAGAGGGGAACCTCATCCAACGATCACGCTTCCGACATTGCGTAAATGCCCCATCAGGCTTGATACTCAGCCTACGACCCACATATTGACTGCCTTGAACGGAGTGAGTAAGATCCTTCGTCAAGGAATTATGGTGTAGTTTCGAGAGCGGTACCGCTCCAGTCTCCGCAATTGTTCGCACCGATACCACATTCGTGATCGACGTTCACAACATCACCAAGCGCTACGGGCATCATACGGCCATTGATCGTGTCACTTTCTCGGTGGCCAAAGGCGAGGTGTTGGCGTTCCTTGGCCCCAATGGCGCGGGTAAAACAACCACCATGCGAATCTTGACCTGCTTCATGCCGGCAACCGAAGGCACGGCACGCGTGGCGGGTTTTGATTGCACCGACCAGCCATTGGAGGTGAAACGGCACATAGGCTACCTGCCGGAAACGCCACCGGTCTACCAAGAGCTCACGGTGGCGGAATACCTGACCTTTGTCGGCCGGCTCCGCAGGATCACGGGACCGAAACTCTCGGCAGCACTCGACCACTCGATTGGACGATTGGAGCTGGGCTCCGTCCGCCATCGACTGATCGGCAACCTGTCCCGAGGCTATCGTCAGCGCGTGGGGCTGGCGCAAGCGCTGTTACACGATCCCCCGGTCCTGATCCTGGACGAGCCAACGGTCGGCCTTGACCCCAAACAGATCATTGAAATCCGAGAGCTCATCAAGAGCCTGGCCGGCTCGCATTCCGTAATTCTCAGTACCCATATCCTCCCGGAAGCAACCGCAGTGTGCCAACGAGTCGTCATCATCAATAAGGGTCGCATCGTCGCGGAAGATACCCCTGAACAGCTGTCGGCCCGGTTGCGTCAATCGGAAAAAGTTTCGATTACCCTCAAGACATGCCCGGCAGACTGCGAAATGAAACTTCGTGCGATTCCCGGCGTTCTTAATGTGTTTCCCGGACAGACGGGAGGAAGCTTTCTTCTCGAGTGCGCGCTGGGCCGTGATCTACGGGACGAGATCGCACGCGTCGCCGTGTTGAGCCAGTGGGGATTGCTTGAGCTACGCACCGTGTCGATGACGTTGGAAGACGTCTTCCTCCAGCTCACACGCCACGAAGACCACCTCTCCGAGCCGGCAGAGGCTACGGTCAGTGTCTCCCCCGAAAGGACGGACGCGTAGAAATCGTATGACACCGGTGCAGGCCATCATCGCCAAAGAACTGCGCGGCTATTTCGTCTCCCCCATTGTCTACGTGGTCGGGGCCGTTTTTCTGCTGATCTTCGGACTGCTCTCCTACCTCTACGTTGGTTTCGCCGGAGCACAAGCCATCCAATTGATGCAGATGCAGGGAGGTATGGCCCAGATCAACTTGAATGATCTGGTCTTTCGAAATCTCTTCGCCAGCATGCGGATCGTCCTCGTGATTATTCTGCCTATCCTGACCATGCGGTTGTTTGCGGAAGAGCGCAAGCTGCGGACTTTTGAATTCCTGATGACCTCGCCGATCAGGATCCATGAAATCGTCGTCGGCAAATTCGTCAGCGTGTTCATGATCTATCTTGGCCTCGTCGGGCTCACCGTATTGGTTCCCACGGTGCTGATGCTGTTCAGCGACTTCGACTGGAATCCCATCTGGACCGGTTATTTGGGCATGGTCCTGCTGGGTGCCCTGTTTCTTTCCGTGGGCCTGTTTGCTTCGGCACTGACGGAGAATCAAATCGTCGCCGCCTTTGTGAGCTTCGGCATGCTCCTGACCATCTGGCTGATTGCCGGGCTGGGAAGTCTTTTCGGTGATACCACGGCGGGCCGCGTCATCTCGTATGTGTCATACATGGAACATTATGAGCGTCTGGTGCGGGGATTGATCGACACGAGCGATCTCCTGTACTTCGGAAGCGGATTAACGCTCATGCTGTTCCTCACCCATCGCGTTGTGGAGTCGACACGCTGGAAATGAGCCTCAAGTCCCTTCCTTTCGGCATTCTCGGAGTCGTGCTCGGCCTCGGCGGCATGGTCACCTACAGCCTTCGGCCTGACTGGCTCTGGGCCGTCACCATCGCGGAAGGACTGGCGCTGGTCTGCCTTGTCCTGTTCTTTGTCTTCCATTTTGAGACAGTCAAGGCGTTCTCCGGCCGACGATCGACCAGGATGGGGCTGAACAGCTTTCTGATGATCGTACTGTTCACCGGCATCTTGATCATTGTGAACTTTCTGGGCTCTCGACATTCGATCCGTTGGGACCTCTCGGAAAATCAGAATTTCACCCTCGCCCCACAAACCCACCGAGTGCTTCGCAGTTTGCCTCACGAGGTCAAAATTACCGTCTTCACGAGAGAGAAAGATCCAGGCTATCAAGTATTCAAAGAGCGACTGGAGAGTTATCGGCAAGCGTCTCCCAAGCTGAGCGTGGAATTCATCGATCCGGAAAAACAGCCGAAGATCGCCCAGAGCTATGGGATCTTCCGTACCGATACCGCTATTTTCGAGAGCAATGGGCAGACCATCCGCGTCACCTCTCCCTCTGAGGTGGAGCTGACCGGTGCGCTGATCCGTATCTCCAAGGATGCGAAGAAACGCATCGTCTTCATCGAAGGCCACAGCGAATTGAATGTCGAAGACAAAGACCGCAATGGTCTTTCCGCTGCAAAAGAAGCGCTCATCCGACAGGGCTATGAGGTCGGCACGGTCTCGCTCCTCAAGGAATCAGCCGTTCCGGATAAAACCTCCGTGCTGGTGTTGGCAGGGCCACGCCGTGTCGTGCTGAAGGACGAGCAGGACCGTATTCAGGCCTACGTCGAGAAGGGCGGCCACCTCTTGATCTTGGTCGATCCCGATACCCAGACCGGGCTGGAATCATTGCTCGCCCATTGGGGACTCGGCCTGGGTCCAGGAGTACTGGTTGACCTTCAAGACCGATTGGCGCAAGGAGACCTCACCGCGCTGTTGGTCCGAACATTTACCGAGCATGAGATCACGCAAGACCTCACCTCCGCCGTGCTGTTGCCGTTGTCTCGACACGTAACGTTCGACGAGCAGACAGGGAAAGACTGGGACTTTGTGCCATTGGCCCGTACCTCGCCGAACAGCTGGGCTGAAACGAACATGCAAGGCCGAGTCGTGAACCTGAACGAGAAGGAAGACGTGAAGGGACCGCTGCCCATGGCGGCCGCCCTGGCGCCGAAGAAAGCCCCGGAGGAAGGCACACCTCGACCCGCCATCGTGGTCATCGGGAACTCCACCTTCGTCTCTAACGCCTTTTTCAACTTCCCCGGCAACAGCGACTTTTTCCTCCACACGACCGGTTGGCTGGCCGATGAACGAGACTTGATTTCCATCGCACCAAAAGAGCCGGCATTGCATCCCTTTACACCCAACCCCACCCAAGAACGGGCGCTGATTTACATCCAGGTCGTGTTCCTTCCACTGGTGACGTTGCTCACCGGCATTATCGTGTGGGGAAAACGCCGACGTCTCTAACCCATGACACGTTACGTACCGACTTTACTCATGCTCATCGTACTGGCTGGTTTGGGCGGCTATCTCTATCTTGTAGAATTCCCCGCCAAGGAGCGAGAAGAGAAACAGGAAAGTGAGCAGAAGCATATTCTGTCTTTTCCCGAAACCGCCATCACCGGACTCACGATCACCACCGCTCAGGGACCCATCGAATTAAAGTTGGTGGAACCAGGCAAATGGTCGATCGTGGCTCCGCTTCACACGGATGCCGATCACCGCGAAGTGCAGGCGTTGATTCGAGCCCTCGTGACCGGAGCCGTCACCAGGACCGTCGAAGAGCAGGCGACACAGCTGGCGGCTTTCGGCCTTGAACAGCCGGTGACCACCATCACCGTCGCGGCCGGAACACAACAGGAGACGATTTCCATCGGCGACAGCGGTCCCCTGTCCAGTACCCTCTATGTACTTCGTGCATCGGACCGGCATGTGCTGCTGACCAACCTGGCGCCGAAGGACTTCATCAACAAATCGTTGATGGCATTCCGCCGAAAAGAGCTCTTGCGATTTGTCCAGAATGATATCGAACGGGTCCGCCTGACCTATGCCACCACCGAAATCGTGCTGTACAACATGGCCAAGAATAAGCCGAAGCCGTCGTGGAAGATCCGCTATCCGATCGAAGCCGAAGCCGACCAGAACGAGGTCCGCTCGTTGATGTTTCGATTAGAAGATCTGAAAGCGCTCGACATCATCGATCCCGGCCCTGAACGCGACACCGTAGCCAAGACTCTGACGACCCCAAAGCTGAAAATTACACTGCATACGGCCGCCGGTGACCAATCCGTCCGGCTGTATCAACCGGATGCCCAGAGCGGAGAAGCCATCGCGGAGACTACCACCGACGGCCCGCTCTATCGCATCAACCCTGTACTGATCAAAGACCTCACGAAAGAGCTCTTCAATCTCCAGGACAAACGGCTGCTCGGCCTCGACTCCACCGAGATCGCCATGTTGTCGGTGAAGACGCGAGAGCATCAGTACGTCTTAATCAACCAGAACAGCGAATGGCTGCTCGAAGATCAACCCACCGAGAAAATCAGCCAAGAAGCGGCAGATCTCTTTGTCAGTCGGGTCGCAAATCTTCCCGCGGAAGAACGTGTCATGAAACAATCCGCACCACTGGCCCCCTATGGACTACTAGCGCCCGCCGCAGAATTTGTGGCGACCGGCAAGGATGGCCAGACCATAGGGAAGCTGACACTCGGCAACAAGGCGGGCAATCTCCTCTATGCTACCGGCCAACGTCTGCAAGGAGTCTTTCAGGTACGCCCGGATCTCCTCACACAGGTCCCCTCCAAGACCGAGCTCCTCGCCAAATCTCAGGGCACTCCAGGAACCAGACACTGACCGGCTCAACACGAAAAATCTCCCAAGCGCTCGTACCGACCGACCATGGCGATTCCACTACCATAAAAACCATACGTTCATCAGCCGATCTGGTTCCCCCGCAACGGCGGCAAACCCTTACCTATGTAGGGCTCGACCGACTTCAAATCCTCTCGTAGCATCAGCACCTACAGTTAGGGTTCATAAGCATGATCCAATCCATCACTCCTCTATTAGAAGAAAGTGATCGGGGATATATGAAACGGAACCTCATCTTCACAAGACAGTGGCTCGTCACCGCCCTGCTCCTTGTCATCGGCTTAAGTTCCTATGGCTGCTCGGACACAGCGTCGGT
>JABMDK010000011.1:392068-402741 GCA_015903995.1 Nitrospira sp. | reverse complement strand
CTCGTCTTACCGCTTCGGATCCAGCTCGATCAGGCCTTTACGGATGGCGAGAATGGCCGCTTGCGTACGGTCATAGACTTGTAGTTTGTGGAAAATGTTCCGGACGTGGTTCTTCACCGTCTTTTCGCTCAAATCAAGGTTGTTGGCGATCTCCTTGTTGGTTTTCCCGTCGGCAACCAATCGTAATACCGTAATCTCCCGCTCGGTCAGGTCATGCTCGGCCCAGGACGACTTTTTCCCCTTCTTTTGGGCCATCAATGAGAATTCCGCCAAAATCTTACTGGCGACGGACGGATGGATCAGCGATTCACCCCGATAGATCGCTCGAATGGCCGCCACGATCTGCGACGACTCGGAGTCTTTCAAGAGATAGCCGGTCGCGCCCGCACGGACAAGATCGAAGATGTACTGTTGCTCTTCGTACATGGTCAACGCCACGATGCCGATATGCGGAAACTCCCGTTTGACTTGCCTGGTGGCCTCGACGCCTCCCATCCGTGGCATACTCACATCCATGAGAATCACATCGGGAAGCAGCGCTCTGGCTTTTTCGACGGCCTCCGCACCGTCTTGGGCTTCGCCGATGACGTGAATGTCCTCTTTAGTCTTGAGAATGGCCGCCAAGCCTTCCCGAACCACACGGTGATCATCGGCAATCAGCACTTTGATTTTCTCCATTATCCCTTCTCCTCCCGATGCCCCAGCGGCACCTCGACGATGATTTTCGTACCCTTGCCCGGTTTCGACTGAACGCGCCCCTCTCCCCCCACCAATCGAGCTCGTTCCAAGATACCTTTGATTCCGAAATGATCCCACTTTTCCGGGTCACGCAGCACGGTCTCCAGATCGAATCCGATTCCATTGTCGGCAATGGTTACGCGCAACAACTCCATATCGATATCCAGCTTGATCGAGACTCGATCGGCCCGCGCATGTTTTTGCACGTTGCTCAAAGCCTCCTGGATAATACGAAAGAGAAAGATCTTCGTCCGTGGGAAGAGAATCTGTTCATCTCCCGTCACGGAAAACTTCGTCGCAATGTGGGTCTGGAGCTGATACGACTTGAAATAATTCGTCAGGGCAGGAATCAATTCCATCTTGTCGTAGTGCAGAGGACGCAGGTTGAAGATCACTTGGCGGGCTTCCTGGATGGCCAACTTCAGTTGAGCCTTGCTCTCCTTGATGGTGGCGAGACTGGCCCGCGACTTTTTCCGGATGAGTTCCTGGCACAGATCCAGTTTGAAATTTACTCCCGCCAGACTCTGTACGAATCCGTCGTGGATCTCGCAGGCGATTCTGGTCCGCTCCTCCGTCACGGCCGCCCCGGTCTCTTTCACATACAACCGATACAAGGATTGATATTTGTTCAGCGTCTTCTCGATTTCCGCCGTCGCGCGAATACGGGCGCCGATCAGTTCCCACATGAATTTTGCGCTGGCTCCGCTGATCACGGTGACTCCCATGCGATGAAAATCTTGGAGGAACGTCCAGACCTCCGAATCACCTGACACATCGATGATCAAATCAACGCGCTCCATGGCGAGGAGCTGCCGATAGTCGTGCGTGATCGGGATTCTGAGCTGTCGAGCCAATTCCAGCCCCGGGGCTTTCGGATCGAGCTCCGCGACGCCGACAATCCTCACAAGGGGATCGTTCGCAAAGATCTCCATCAAGGCGGTCCCTCCGCGACCGGCGCCGATAATGGCGACGGTCGTCGCTCCTGAGGCGGACGTGTTTCGTTGAACACGCTGAGGGAGGGGTTTCTTCATCGGTACGGCACTTCCTGCACAGGAATTGTCCGCGTTCACAACGAACACGGGGCGAATCGGGAAACATGAACGAGGCTGGGAGAGAGGGGTGAGGGATCCAGACGCTACGTCTTAACTCTCACGCCGGTGCTGCGCAAGTGTTTGCAACTCGTCCAGAAATTGGTCGATGCCCTTGAACTCTCGATACACGGACGCAAATCGGACATAGGCGACCTGATCCAGCTGATGAAGCTCCTTCATAACCTCTTCACCGACAACCCGACTTTCAATCTCCGTCTCGCCCATCTCCTGAATCCGCTTTTCTATCCGGTCGGTAACCGCTTCGATGGTGCCGATACTGATCGGCCGCTTTTCACAGGCCTTTTTCAGCCCGACGAGAATCTTGTTGCGGTCGAACGACTCGCGGCGGCCGTCCTTCTTTACGACAACCGGAAGAATTTCCTCGACACGTTCGTAGGTGGTATAGCGGCGCTTACAACCAAGGCATTCACGGCGGCGACGGATGACCTCGCCTTCCTTGGCCATACGGGAATCGACCACCTTGTCTTCGAGTTCATCGCAGAACGGACATTTCACCGGTGGCGACCCTGCTCTCTCACAATCAGCGGGCTAGTAGGGATGAAAGATGGGAAACCTGGCGCACAATGCTTTCGCTCGTTCTCGAACCTCTTCCAACACCGCCGGCTCTTGTCGATGCTGGAGGACACGGTCGACTAAGTCGACGATCTGACTCATCTCCGGTTCACGCATCCCGCGCGTGGACACGATGGGCGACCCTAGGCGGATGCCACTGGCTACCGCCGGCGGCTTTTCATCGTACGGGACGGCGTTCTTGTTGACGATAATGCCGGCCGCATCGAGAGCCGCATCAGCCTCTTTTCCGGTGATGCCCTTATTCGTAAGGTTGAGCAGCATCAGGTGCGTATCGGTTCCACCAGACACGATCTTATAGCCACGATCGACAAATCCCTGCGCCAAAGCCTTCGCATTGGTCAGGACTTGCTGCTGATACCGCTTGAACCCCGGCGACAAGGCCTCTTTGAAGGCTACCGCCTTGGCTGCAATCACATGCATCAGCGGTCCGCCCTGCAGTCCTGGGAATACGAGCTTATCGACCCCCTTCGCATGTTCGGCTTTACACATCGTGACCCCCCCGCGCGGACCACGCAATGTTTTGTGGGTCGTCGTCGTCACAAAGTCGGCATAGGGAACGGGATTGGGGTGAAGCCCCGCGGCAATGAGACCGGCAATATGCGCGATATCGACCAAGAGATAGGCGCCCACCGATTTGGCGATCTGTTGAAATCGTGGAAAGTCCAGCACACGGGCATAGGCGCTGGCCCCGACCACGATCATCCTGGGACGACATTCCTCTGCCACCTTCTGCACGGCATCATAGTCGATCCGTTCCGTCTGACGATCAACGCCATAGGAAAAGACGCGAAAGAGGATACCGGAGAAATTGACCTTGCTCCCATGCGTGAGGTGACCGCCCTGGGCAAGGTCCATTCCAAGAATGGTGTCCCCTGCCTTGAGGACCGAGAGATAGGCCGCCATGTTGGCCTGGGAACCTGAGTGCGGCTGCACATTCACGTGCTCCGCACCGAAGATCTCTTTGCAGCGCTGAATCGCCAAATCTTCGACGGCATCGGCGTGCTGACACCCCCCGTAGTAGCGCTTGCCGGGATAGCCTTCGGCGTACTTGTTGGTCAGCAAAGAGCCTTGCGCCGCCAAGACGGCGGGACTGGCAAAGTTCTCCGACGCAATCAACAACAGTTTCTCGCGCTGCCGGATTTCTTCTGCCTCAATCGCGGCATAGACCTCCGGATCTGCTGCTTTCAAAGAGTCCCAGGAACCAATGGCGTAACCGTTCATCTTCTCCATCGTCACATATCCTATGCTGAAGGCTCTTCCGGCTCTTGTTTCTTCACTACGTGGACCTTCACCGTCGCCACCACATCTCTGGGCATCTTGATAGGCACGGCCACAGTGCCCAGCTCCTTGATCGGTTGCGCCAATTGGATCTTTCGCCGATCCACCGTGACACCTTGCGCCGCCAATCCTTCCGCGATGTCTTTGGCGGTGACGGACCCGAACATCTTATCGTCCTTGCCGACCTGCGCTTCGACCGTCAGCTCAACAGCCGACACCTTCTTGGCATAGGTTTCAATCTCCAGCCTTTCCTTCTTGGCCTTGTCGGCTGCCACTCGCTTGGCATGCTCGAAAGCCTTGATGCTCCGACTATCGGCCTCAACGGCCTTCCGGCGCGGTAACAGATAGTTTCTCGCAAACCCATCGGCGACATTGATGAGATCGCCGAGATGCCCTACCCCTTCCAGGGTCTCTTGAAGAATAACTTTCATACCCATACTCCTTCACAAGATAAAGTAGCCGAGGATACTGACCTGACTGCGAAATGTCAATTCTGAGAAGTTCAATTGAGGCCGGTTACTGGATCACCCTGAGAGCTCGCCCCACCTTCGCAAACGCCGCCACGGCTTGTTGCAGCTGGGCAGTCGTATGGGCCGCCGACATTTGGGTCCGGATCCTCGCCTGCCCGTGAGGTACCACAGGATAACTGAATCCGACGACATAGACCCCTTCTTGCAGCAACGCTTCCGCCATGGAGGTCGCAAGGGCGGCATCACCCAACAGCACAGGAATGATCGGATGCTCGCCTGGGATCAGCCGGAAGCCGAGTGCGGTCAGCTCACCTCTGAAGAAAGCAGCATTGGCCCAAAGCCCCTCTCTGAGATGGTCACCCTGCTTCACGAGGTCGAGCGCGCACAAGGCACCGGCTGCAATGGGTGGCGGAAGGGAGTTCGAGAACAGGTAGGGTCGTGATCGTTGACGCAGCAACTCAATCACCTCAGCCTTGCCCGATGTAAACCCGCCGGTCGCGCCACCAAGTGTTTTCCCTAGAGTACTCGTCACCATCTCGATTCGGTCGGCGACCCCAAAATGAGCCGGCGTCCCCCTGCCCTTCGGACCCAGAACTCCTGTAGCATGGCTGTCATCGACCACCACCGCGGCATCGTACCGTTCCGCAAGTTCCACGATCCGATCCAGTCTGGCCAGATCGCCATCCATCGAGAACACCCCATCGGTGACGATCAGCCTCAGGCGGCATCCACCCGCCTCCTGAAGCCGCGCTTCGAGGTCTGCCATGTCGGAATGGGCGTAGCGGAACCGTTTGGCCTTGCATAGCCTGATGCCGTCGATCAGGCTGGCATGGTTCAAGGCGTCGCTGATGACGGCATCCCCCTCATCTAACAACACTTCAAACAGTCCCCCGTTCGCATCGAAACAGGAACTATAGAGGATAGTGTCATCGGTGCCGAGAAAGTCACTGACAGCCTGCTCCAGCTGCTTGTGCAAGTCTTGCGTGCCGCAGATGAACCGTACGGAAGCCATGCCATAGCCATGAGTTTTCAACCCGTTTTGAGCCGCCTGCACAATGGCCGGATGATTCGCAAGCCCAAGATAATTGTTTGCGCAGAGGTTCAGAACGGAGCCTTGCGACACTAGGATATCCGAACCTTGCGGACCTAGAATGTGACGCTCGGATTTGTAGAGGCCTTTACTGCGGATGTCGGCGAGTTGGGCAGTGAGAACTTGCCTGAGAGAGTCGTAGGCCATCTTGAAAGAAGGATGTCGTTAGGAATCTGTTGATCTGATGAATTTTCGGGAACTTTAACAGATCATCAGATCAACAAATCAACCGGTGTTTTACGGCAGTAGGACTACTTTGCCGCA
Organism: Nitrospira sp.; assembly: GCA_015903995.1. Classification (GTDB taxonomy): domain Bacteria; phylum Nitrospirota; class Nitrospiria; order Nitrospirales; family Nitrospiraceae; genus Nitrospira_D. The sequence continues at coordinate 397,216 of JABMDK010000011.1, read as the reverse complement.
CTGCCCCGACTGGATCAACCCAAACCCAGTTGCAAATTCCTTCAGCGGAAACGAATGGGTCACGACCGGCCGAATATCGAGACCTGCCTTAAAGAGTCCTGCCAGCCGGTACCATGTACTGAACAGACGACGGCCGGTGATCCCATAGACGCGGATCCCCTTAAATATCATTTCGTTCGGAAGATCGAAGCACACCGGACCGGTCGGGATGCCGAACAGAGTGACTCGACCGCCGTTCTTTACCGCGCGAAAGGCCTGATGTAATGCGGTGGGGTCGCCCGACATTTCCAGCGAGGCATCGACTCCTTCACCGGCAGTTATCTCAAGGATGGCCGCTGCCGCCTGCTCCGGCGACTCGGTTTTCGCGTTAAGGACATAATCCACGCCAACCTTTTTCGCCAACCCAAGCCGATAGTCACTGACGTCGGATGCAATAATGGTCGCAGCACCGGCCGTTCGCGCGACAGCCGCGGCAAATAAACCGGTCGGGCCACACCCCGTAATCAATACCGTATGGCCGGTGAGATCTTCGGCCAGAGCCGCATCGACGGCATTACCCAGCGGCTCCTGCACACAGGCTAACTCCGGAGGAATGTCCGGAGCCGTGTGCCACAAAACCCCTTCAGGCAATGCGACATACTGAGCGTAGGACCCATCCCGATCAATCCCAAGAATCTTATACTGTTTGCAGACGTGTGCTTGTCCGGTGCGACACTGAAAACAGGCTCCACAGGTCAGGTGCGATTCGGCGGCGACATAGTCACCGACCTTGACCAAAGACACCTCGCGACCAACCTCCACCACGTGGCCGCACAATTCATGGCCGATGATGCGGGGCGGATGAATCCGCCGTTGTGCCCACTCATCCCAGCGATAGATATGGGCGTCGGTTCCACATAGCGAGGTCGCCGCCACCTTCACCACCGCGTCGTGTGGCCCTGGGGTCGGGTCCGCCCAATCGGTAAGAGTGAGACCCGGTCCGGCCGTCGTTTTGACGAGGGCTTGCATGGATCTATTCTATACCAACTCAAACCGTTGACACCTGTGTTTCGCTGAAAGAAACGGGTTGCATGGGCTTCCTCACGATGGGTAGGATGCAAGGCCTCTCGCGAGGATCGCCCAAGAGATACGTATCGGTTCACACTGGCCGGCATGGAGAAACTGAAAGGGGGCGTATGAAAACCCGTTGCAACTGGATGCAGGGACTCATCATAGCAGGCCTGGTGGGATGCTTCCCCCTGGGCGCCGAGGCAGAGACGGCTCGTTGGGATATCGACCCGGATCACTCGACGATTGAATTCCGCGTAACCCACATGGTGGTCTCAAAAACGTCGGGACGGTTCATGGACTATCAAGGATTCGTCGAGATGGATGCGGAGGCCAAGACCTTCAAGACAATCGAAGCGACGATCAATGCCGACTCGATCAACACGAACCAAGAAAAACGCGACACGCACCTGCGCAACGCAGACTTCTTGGACGTCAAACAGTTTCCGACGATGACGTACAAGATGAAGACCTATCAGAAACAGGGAGACACCTACACCATTGTCGGCAACCTGACCCTGCGGGGTGTGACGAAAGAGGTCACGCTACAGGCGACATTCAACGGCGTCACCAAGGATCCCTGGGGTCACACCAGAGCCGGATTCACTGCCGAGGGAACATTGAATCGCAAGGATTTCGGCATGATTTGGAACAAGACACTCGACAATGGCAGATTAGTCGTCGGAGATGAGGTACAGATCAGGCTTGATATTGAGTGCATCAAAGCGAAAAAGCCGTAACGAATAACCGGGTTGGAATGTGTACCAGTTGGAAGGTTGCAAAGTGAAGACCTTGAACTTTCAGGCTTTTCGACTTTAAAACTTTTCCACTTTCAAACTATAAAGATCCAATGAACGCCATGGTGCTCAGCGAGGCAAGCAATGTCTCCGGCAACCCCTTGCGGTTGCAAGATCGACCGATCCCTATTCCAACGGCAACGCAGGCTCTCGTCAAGATTCACGTCTGCGGCGTCTGTCGCACCGATCTCCATGTGGTAGAAGGGGAACTGCCCGACATCAGACTGCCATTAATCCCAGGACATCAAGCCGTCGGTACCGTGATGCAAGTCGGGTCCGCCGTCTCAGAGGTCAAGAAAGGGGACCGTGTTGGAATTGCCTGGCTGCAGGGCACATGCGGGCGATGCGAATTCTGCACGAACGGGCGCGAAAACCTCTGCCTCAAGGCGACGTTCACCGGTTATCAGATCGACGGAGGATATGCAGAATATGCTGTCGTGCCCGCACGGTTTGCTTATCCCATTTCCTCGATCTTTTCTGACGAAGAAGCCGCTCCCCTGCTCTGCGCCGGGATTATCGGCTATCGAGCCTTACGGCTTAGCGGCATTCAACCAGGTCAGCGTCTGGGACTGTATGGATTTGGCGCATCGGCGCATATCGCCATCCAGATCGCGCGCCATTGGGGCTGCCAGGTCTATGTGAGTTCGCTCAAGCTGGAGCATCAAGAGTTAGCAAAGCAACTAGGGGCAGTCTGGGTCGGTGGGGCAACAGAGATGCCACCGGATAAGCTGCATGGGTCTATCATCTTTGCACCAGCAGGTGAACTCGTCCCTCCTGCGTTGCGTGCACTTGAACGCGGCGGCACACTCGCCTTGGCCGGTATCCACATGTCCCCAATTCCCTCACTCGACTACGATCGGGATGTTTTCGGCGAACGGGTCATCCGTAGCGTGACCGCCAATACCAGGCAGGACGGGCTCGATCTCCTGCGCGAAGCAGCGGCTATTCCCATCAAACCACATACAGTCCGTTTTCCGCTTGAGGAGGCAAACCGTGCCTTACAAGAACTCAAAGCCGGGACCTTTCAAGGAGCAGCGGTGCTCACGATGTAATGGGGGGAGCTCTGTCTAAGACCAAGGCCGACGCAAGTCGACTTACCATTATCTATCCCTATCGCTTCTGCTCGAGATAATTCGAAGCTTGCTCGGCCGCTTCTTTCACCAAAATTCCCATCTTCGGATGCGACGGTTCGAAGTCGATCGGCCAGTGATGGTGGCGCAATCGTTCGGTAGCGATCGGGCCGATTGAGGCAATGACCATCTTCTGAAGCGATGCACGAAACCGTTCCACCTTTCCATCCTGCGCTAACACCTGCATGACATGGCCCACCTGAGCCGCATTCGTGATCAGGATCACGCTGACGCGTCCGGCGATGATTTCATCGAGCGCATGGCGGATCGTACCAAGATCCTCTGGTAGGGCCCATTTGTAGATCGGAACCGGGAAGACCTCCGCACCTCGCTGTTCCAAGGCTTGCACCAGATCGGGATTTGAGACTCCGTATTCCTGCACCGCAACTCGTAATCCTTTCACGGGACGATGCGCATCTAGGGTCGTCATAATGTCATGCCACGTATTTGGTTCCGGCACCGTCACGGTGGCTTGGAGGCCAACAGCCTTGAGAGCTGCGACCGGCTTGGGGCCTCGTGCAACGAGGGCACACCGTTGGAGCTCAGTTGCAATCGTCGGCCAGGGATAATGCGTTTTGAGCAGGTCGAACAGCGTAGTCGCACCGACGCCGGTCATGAGAATCAGGAGGTCGACGTGGCCAGCCATGAGCCGGGCCCCAAACTCATGCACGATTGAATGATCTTCCAGCGAGATTTCTCGCAGAACCGGAGCAACCAGGGGATGGCCTCCATGGCGCTCGATCAGACGGGTGATCTCGGTGGCCATTCGGCTCTCGAATGCTGCCACGGTCAGTCCTTGGAAAGCTACCTTGTCCATTTGGCACTCTCACGAGTCATTGAGAATCTGCTGATCTGATGATTTATCGATCTGTTGAGTGCTTGCCGGACTTGGCCGTTCGCCTCGATGCTGAGAAAATGGCCAGTAGTTCTTTGGCTTCTTTCAAGAGAGCTATGATCCTGTCGCCTTGAGCAAGGCCCGATTCTATAAGAAGTTCTAACCAAAACACTGTCTCATCTGCTTCTTCCACAACCGTGCCAAGCTTTGCAATAAACTCTGCACGCGAACGAGCTCTGCACACCGCCCTATAATTGGCCGCGACTGATGTCCCAGACCGGACAATTTGCTGCCCAAGCACACGAGCCTCGGATGTCTTTGGAAGACCTACAGAAAGCTTCAGGATGGCGAGCGCAAATTCCTTCGATCTCTTGGCTAAATCTTAGCGTTGGGCCGAAATCTTTCATAGTCGACAGATCTTCAGATCGACAGATTCCTTACTTGCCTTGATCATGATCCTACCATAGCAGTCGAGATCGAGAGGCTAAGCAGATTTTTCGTTGACGCTGGTTCTCAGCCTCCCTACTATACAAACCCTGGTCGACACCACATGAGTTATTTCACATGACGACTCCACTCCATCGCGGCCTTCGCCATCTCGCACTGCGCGTGCTCGACCTTCCTCGCTCACGCCGATTCTACGAACAACTCCTCGGTTTCCAATCCGTGTGGGAACCGGACCCGGAGAACATCTACTTCAGCTCCGGAGTCGACAACCTGGCCCTCCATCAGATCTCGAAGACAGAATTGGACTCCTACGATGCCTCAAAGACCCAACTGCTCGATCACATGGGTGTGATCCTCGATAGCCCACAGGCCGTCGATCAGCTGTACCAACACATCGTGCCCAAGATCACGCCGATGGGTGGCCGTATTACGAAAGAACCAAAGCAACATCGTGACGGCAGTTATTCGTTCTACTTTGCTGACCCCGACGGCAACCAGATTCAGGCTCTCTATGAACCGACGATCAGCGGCTTGAAATGGGTGAACAGTAAAGGGTGAGGAGTGAGGGAACCACGGCCATGACGCACAAATTTTCCATATCCCCTGACACCTTACCCCTCACCCCTCACGGATTATGACAATCTGGGACCGCCTACCACGTGGGCACTATGTGTCGCTCGCCCCCTGGTGCTGGGTGCAGTTGGAAAGCGCAGAACCGCCTGGGCCGTTCCCTTTCATAGGAGGGGTGGCCCCTGAGGTCGTTGCCAGTCTCCAAGAGGCCCATAGTCTCCTGTCCAGCGCGATCGATACGGCCATCAGCGATGTCTTTTCCAAGCGGGGGCCACTCGATGACCCTGATCGTCAGCGCCGGCTGGAAGATGCCTATGCCGAG
>JABMDK010000011.1:364547-391968 GCA_015903995.1 Nitrospira sp. | reverse complement strand
TGATATGACTGGAATGCAGCCGCCGATTCTTGTCACGGGTGCCGCAGGGTTCATCGGATTTCACGTGGCAACACGCCTATTGGACCGTGGCAACCAGGTGATCGGTCTCGACAATATCAACGACTACTACGACATCCGATTGAAAAAGGCTCGCCTCGAACAATTGACCGCGCGGGAACAATTCAGTTTCGTGAAGCTCGATCTCGCCAACCGGCAAGGGATGCGAGACCTCTTTGCCCACAAGCCCATCAGGCGGGTCGTTCATCTCGCGGCCCAAGCAGGCGTGCGCTATTCCCTCGTCAACCCTCATGCCTATACTGAGAGCAACATCGAAGGATTCTTGAATGTTCTGGAAGGCTGCCGACACAGTCAGGTCGAACATCTCGTCTATGCGTCCTCGAGTTCCGTCTACGGCGGGAACACCCACATGCCGTTCTCCATCCATGACAATGTGGACCATCCGGTCTCACTCTATGCCGCCAGCAAGAAAGCCAATGAGCTGATGGCCCACTGTTATGCGCATCTGTATCAACTGCCCTGCACGGGCCTTCGCTTCTTTACCGTCTATGGACCTTGGGGACGCCCCGATATGGCCCTCTTCATCTTTACCAAGGCTATTTTGGAGGGCCAACCGATTGAAGTCTTCAATCACGGCAAGATGCGACGCGATTTCACCTATGTGGACGATATTGTCGAGGGAGTCATTCGAACACTTGACCACCCGGCAACGGTCAATCCAGCGTGGTCAGGAGAGAAACCTGACCCAGGAACCAGCTCGGCTCCGGCACGCGTCTATAATATCGGCAACCATCAGCCGGTCGAGCTGCTGCACTTCATCGAAGTACTGGAGCATGCGTTAGGAAAGAAGGCGGAGAAAAAATTGATGCCGTTGCAACCAGGAGACGTCCCTGCAACCTATGCCGATATCGACGATCTTTCCAACGACGTCGGATTCAAGCCGACCACACCAATCGAAGTAGGAATACCTCGCTTCGTGAAGTGGTATCGTGAGTTCTATCGGGTCTGACGACCCCGGTCACCCAATGGGTATGAACCCTGTACCGAAAATCCTCGACAGGGCGATATAGCGCGCATTGTCGTAAAACGAGTGGCTTGGCCCTCGTTGCGTACGCCCGGTGATATCTCCTCCGTACGACGGGTCCGATCCGAAAAACATTCCTCCCCGGGTCTTTTGCACAAGTTGCATCCATTCCATATATAATGTGCATACTTCTGTCTGGACCGAGCCGGAGGATGTGGTGCTCGCGTACCAATCACGCGCCCAATCCGGCACGTGACGTCCCCCTGTTCCAGAAGTACGGTCCTGGTAGGAAGGGACCTGATGCTGGAATTCGCTGGTGATCATGGTTCGAGGAATTGTCGGCATAGTCTCTAAATCTGGCACGACGGAAAGCGGCTTCAGCGCCATGGCGCGACAACCAGTCCGTTCCTTGTTGGTGTAGATCGAACTGCCATCCGCTTGTGGACAATCCCAGGTCGTCCCCGATCCGGACTCGGTATCTGAGAATGCCGGAGCAGCGGAACAGACCGCCAGCATCGCAGCAAGAAAAGGAAACATCCGTGTCTTTCGCATGGGACACCTCCAAATCGTGTGGCGAAGGCACCAGGACCTCGTCACCCGTGGTTATTCCTGTGAAGTCGTGCTCACACACCCTACGCAATACTTTATTCTTTGGTCTATGCCTCTTTAGAGGGAGAACGCCATGACCGGAGCGGTTTGCCACGATTGATCGAACTGGTCGAGGCCAACGATAGGCACGGTGGATTCATGACTCGAGCATTCATCGCCATGCACCGAAGGCAGGCGGAAGCGCCATCACCCCGAACGCCGAATGAGTGACTTTCCAAAGAAAAGAGCATAGAGACCTGCGCTTTGCCTTGTCCCGCGTACAAACCTCAGGTATCCTGCGCAGTTACCGAAACAGATCATCGAATTGCTTGATGCCCGAAGCGGCGTCGGGCAAGACGAGCAACACGATACACGCGTTATGACTGACTACAGCGTACTCGGCAATTTACTGCTGATCTATACCGTCTCCATCGCCGTGGTGTTCCTGTTTCATCAATTCCGACTGCCGTCCATCGCCGGATTTCTCGTCGCCGGGGCGTTGATCGGCCCTCATGGGCTCAATCTAATTTCTGACATCGCGACGGTACAAGTGCTGGCGGAAATCGGCATTGTGCTGCTTCTGTTTACCATCGGCATCGAATTCTCGCTGAGGCAACTGACCTCGAGCTGATCCAGTCCGGCGCGAGGGCTTGGTCGCGAGGGACGATGATGGCTCGGTAATGCGCGTTCGCGGCGGCTTCAATTTTCACGGGTAATCCTCCTACTACGTCTACGCGACCATCGGGTGTGATCTGACCGGATAATGCCACATCCGATCTGAGCATCCCTCCTCGACAGGCTGCCATAATTGCCACTGCAACGGCGGCGCTGGCGCTCATCCCGTCGGTCAAAGACGTCGCGGAACGATTCTTGATCGTAATCCTCCAAGTATGACCGTTGTCACCCACGGCATGGAGGACAGCACGGACGGCACGACGGGCTCCCTCCTTCCACTCTTCACCGACGCGAGCCCCTCCCCCCAGGTTGACTTCATTAAATTGAATGATCGGGCCGTCTTGCGAGGCAACCTGATCGAGTTGAACTAAGATGTAGTTCACGACACCGGGAAGACCTTCGCCCTGGACTCCCAGGGTCGGAACAGAGACGATGTTGGAGCTTCCAGCAGACGCCGGTATCGCGGACATGGCCGTCAGCATCAGCATGCACACCAGCCAAGCAAGTACAGTCAGCTTCGCCACCTCAGCGTCACCCGCTCTTTAAGCGGATGATCAAAGGGTCGACCTGTTTGGACCGACGCCTGATGGGCGGCCTTCAATTTGTAGTACCATTTGGCCGGCATATCGGCATCCCCGAGAAACATCGATGGAGGCTTGTGTTGAAGCCCTACCGCAAGGTGTTTCATCGCACGCTCGTCCTGGCCGAGAAACATTTTCGTCAGCGTGCGAAAAATCAGGTTCCCGAATGGGAGCCAGTGTAGTCCGACCCAGTATGCGGAAAAGTCGATGCGACATTCCATCTCGGTCATCGGTGTGGCCATCAACCGGTTGGCAAGCCACGCCCTTCCGCATTGCATGAGCTCCACCCGCTGATTCGGCAACAAGAAATCGATGGTGGTCGACAATGGCCCTCCATAGACTCGCTCCATCCAATGGAACGGCCCACTGTTCTTGGCCGGTCGATGGGCGGTCATCCGAAAGCCGTTCGGAATCGGCTCGAAAATTTTCGTCTTTTCATGCATGCTGGCATCACTACGCCACCACGAATGGACATACGGGCCATGCACCGGGTCGATGAGACCGATGACGCCGTCATCCGCCGTACAGGTGTACGTCAGTGAAATATGGAATGATTGCCGAGGTTCCGAGGGAAGCGGCATGCGAGGAACAGGCGGCAGCGGATCGATGTGCCCTCGTTCGTCGGCCAGATACAGCCAAATCATGCCGTCTGTTTCTTCAGCCGGATAGGTCGTGACCCCGATTTTGTCGGTTTGCAGAGGCGTCCCCTCCGGCAAAGCAGGAATGCGTCGGCAGCGGCCTCCCATATCAAATTGCCATCCGTGGTACGGACATTCCACTCGCTCACCGTCGAATCGTCCACATGACAGCGGCATACCGCGGTGAGGGCAGAGGTCGCGCAGCGCAGCGAGGCCACCCGCCCGATCACGGCAGAGCACAAGCGGCTGACCCAACATCTGCAACGCCGTCATCGTGCCTGGACGCAAAGTGTGGCTGGGTACGGCCGGGTACCAAAACCCAAAGAGCGGAGCGCTTCGAGAAGATACGACCTCGGGTGACGGCTGTTCGATCATGAAAGTCATTCAAATAGAGAGGACACTCGTGAGACGGGTATAGCGTAATGGATTCCGACTATAACGAGGGCATGGGAAGAGGTCAAGCAATGCACACACCGTAATGCAGTGGCCCGGTTCCTTGACACCCCGAAGGACCCCATACTATTCTGTTCATACAAAGAATTTGAGAAGGGGCCTAAGGTGAGATCATGATTGCCACACAGATAGAGCCGACGACGACGTTGGCACAACTGCAAGAATCCAAACCTGATCGCGTAACGATCGTGTTGTTGAGCGGTGATCTCGATAAGGCCATGGCGGCCTTTATCATCGCCACGGGCGCCGCCGCGATGGGTATGCACGTGACCATGTTTTTTACGTTTTGGGGCTTGAATACGATTCGAAGAAGAGGCGCCACGAGCTCAGCCAAAGATTGGCTTCGGCGGATGTTCGGACTGCTCAACAGAGGCGGCGCCGATACGCTTCCGCTGTCTCGATTCCACTTCGGTGGGTTGGGGACCAAGATGATGCAGACGGTGATGAAGCAAAATCGGATGCCCGGTGTGCCTGAGTTGATGCAGACGGCCCTCGATCTTGGCGTACGGTTCATCGCCTGCACGACGACGATGGGGCTCATGGGTATTACCAAGGACACCTTGATCGACGGCATCGATCAATTCGCCGGAGTGACCACGTATTTGGCGGAAGCCAAACAGGGCAGTGTCAACCTGTTCATTTGAACCGTCCACCGAAGCGAGGGTGTTTACATGATGCAGGCCGATGTCAAACTCGATACATTGGGATACTTTTGTCCGATGCCGATTATTCTCACGTCCAAGAAAATCAAGGAATTGGCCTTAGGACAGGTGCTGGAAGTCGTCTCCGATGATGAAGGCATTAAAAAAGACATGCCGGCTTGGTGTGAAACCACGGGGCATCAAATGATGGGGTTGGAAGAGGAACAAGCCAAGTCCGGCCGTATTTATAAAGCGTTCGTGAAGAAGACGAAGTAGCCAGCTCCCGTCAGAGAACGACGGTTAAAGCAGAAGCCGGATGATCGGTCGTCGATCCTCCGGCTTTTTCGTTGCCACATGCCGGAACCTATGGACCAACTCATCGAATGTGTCCCCAACTTCAGCGAAGGTCGGAATCAGGGAACGGTTCATGCCTTGATCCAAGCCGTGACGTCGACAGTCGATGTGACACTGCTCGACCACTCGATGGATGCGGACCACCACCGGTCGGTACTGACGTTCTGTGGCCCCCTGGACGCAATCGTTGAAGCCGCATTTCGTGCTGTGCGGCTCGCGACTGAACTCATCGACCTACGGACACATGTCGGCGTACACCCCCGCATAGGAGCAACGGACGCAATCGTTGAAGCCGCATTTCGTGCTGTGCGGCTCGCGACTGAACTCATCGACCTACGGACACATGTCGGCGTACACCCCCGCATAGGAGCAACGGACGTGGTGCCATTTATCCCGATCAGAGGCACCACGATGCACGACTGCGTCCAGCTTGCGAAGCAATTAGGGGAACGAGTCGGGCGTGAGCTGGAAATCCCCGTTTTCTTGTACGAACGTGCCGCTGGTCATGTCGACCACGCTCCATTAGAGTCAATCAGACGTGGGGGGCTCGAAGGCTTGACGTTCCGGATGGAGTCGGACCCAGACTGGCTCCCAGACTTCGGCCCCCCTCGACTGCATGAACGTGCGGGAGCGATCGCAATCGGCGCCCGGCCTCCGCTGATCGCCTACAACGTAAATCTCTGTTCGACGGACGTTGGGCAAGCCCGGTCCATCGCTCGAGCCGTCCGCCAGTCAAGCGGCGGGTTGCCCTCTGTCAAAGCGATCGGAGTAGAGCTATCCAGTCGCCGTATGGTGCAGGTCGCCATGAATTTGACTGATTACCTGGTGACACCCATTCTGACCGTGTTTCAGCACGTCAAGGCCGAAGCCGCGAAACATCATATAGATGTAGCGGGAAGTGAATTGATCGGCCTTGTTCCTCAAGCAGCATTGGACCAGGCAGCCGCTGCCTCGTTGCAGCTCGATCGATTCGATTCCAGCCGGGTCCTTGAAACAAAAATCGCCGAGGCGACGCGCAGCGAGCATGAACCGTCGCATGCCCTCTCACATTTCCTCGCCTCCGTTGCTGACGCCAAGCCGACGCCGGCCGGTGGCAGCGTCGCGGCATTCGTAGGTGCTCTGGCGGCGTCCTTGGGAGTGATGGGGGCACGCCTCGCCGAACAGTCAGATAGAGAACAGCGCTTGTTTGAATTGAGCCAGCAGCTCCATCAGCTGGTTCAAGAGGATGTAGAGGCCTACACCGGCCTGATGAGCGCCTACAAGATACCCAAACACCATCCCGATCGCCCTCATGCGATTTCAATTGCGCTCCAACGAGCAACCGAAGTACCGCTAGAAATCACGGAGCTATCCTGCGAAGTTGCGCGATTTCTCCATCTGTTACGCGAGGGAGCGAAGCCGACCATCCACTCAGACCTCACAGTAGGACTCACCCTCGCCATTGCAGCGGCCCAAGCCGGTCTTGTTACGGTCCATACAAATACCACACAAAATCATCAACTTACAGACTCACTGCGGCTCAGAATTGTAAAGGCCACAGAAAGCCTTGAGGAACTCAGGACGTTGTGCTAGACTCCGACGCCGAATTATTGAAAACCGTAAGCAGCAGGCTCACTTGGCCTGAGAAAGTCGAAAATCACTGGGATGGAAATCAAGGTCTTCAACAACAACGTTGAAAAAGCGCTGAAGGTTGCCAAAAAGAAGCTCGCGGGAGAAGGTCTGTTCCGTGAGCTGAAGCGCCGCCGTTTCTACGAGAAGCCCAGCGTGCGGAAAAAGGCGAAGCAACGCGAAGCTCAACGGCGCCGGCAGAAGTGGTTGTCAAAACGGAAGCCTGAGTAGACAAGGGTTTTTGCTCGTCTCAGCAGCTCCTCCTCGTTCATGACAATTTCCCCATGCGTCAGGAGAAAATCCATGCCGCAATCAGAATTGTCAAGCGAGAAATTCGACGTTGGCAGGAACCGGTCGTTGGGGTCGTAGCCAAGGAATCAGGCCACGATCCCTTTCTCATCCTCATTTCAACCCTCCTCAGTTTGCGAACTAAAGATAAAACGACGAGGGAGGCGGGGGACCGACTCTTCGCCCTGGCTCGCACACCGGCCACCATGCTGCAGCTGCCGCTGGAGAAGCTTGAACGGGCGATTTACCCGGTCGGGTTCTATCGGACGAAAGCCAAATCGATTCACCAAATCTGTCGCCGCCTGATCGACGAGTACGGCGGGAAGGTGCCGGACTCCATCGATGAACTGGTCGCCTTGCCAGGAGTGGGACGAAAAACGGCGAATCTGGTAGTGACGATTGGCTTTGGCAAGCCTGGAATCTGTGTGGATATTCATGTCCACCGAATCAGCAATCGATGGGGCTACATCAAAACAAAGACACCTGAAGCATCGGAAGAGGCCCTCCGCCGCAAACTCCCGAAACAATACTGGATCACCTACAACGATCTTCTTGTCCCCTATGGACAAAACCTATGCCTGCCGGTTTCACCGTTGTGCAGTACATGCAAGTTAGCCTCGCTATGTGATCGAGTGGGGGTAGCGAAAAGTCGCTAAGAGTCACGCGCGACGCTTCACGTAGGACGTTCAGATAAACAGTTTCGTTTCCGCCTCAGCGGTAAGCGATAGGATCGCCGGCAGCCCCATCACCTCGTCGACATTCTTTTCGACCGCAGCGGCATCCACACCCATATATTCCAAGCCTGCACTACAGGCGATCAGCCGCAGCATTCCGACATGCTTGGCATCTTGGAACATCTCCGAAATCTTCGGCACCTTTTTCTCTTTCAACAACCGGGCGACTTCCACAGCCGACTCGGCATATTCCGGCGGGAAATCGACCTGATCAATCTTCCCTTCGGCAAGTTTTTTGATCGTCCAGAACAACAAAACGACAATCACGTCTTTGCCCATCGCTGCGGCCGTCATACCGAGGGTCGCAACCTGGTGCAGCTTATCGTACGTCGCATTATGGGCGAAGATGACGAATTTTGGCTTCGACGACATCGTTATTTTTTCTGCACTCTGGCCTTCACGCTGTTCACGTAGTCCGTAATCGCGGCATCGACCTCATCCGGCGTCATCGGGCGATCATGTGTTTCACTTTCGTCGACGACATACCGGTCATGATCTTTTTCTTGCTTGAGAATAACGGTGTTTTCAGGGGTGACGTCGATCAGCATGAACCATTCTTTTGCCCTTTGCGAAATGACGACCTGCTTCCCTGCTCCTTTTTTAGCGACCGCAACCTGAAGTTCATCAGCGGTATCATCGGACAACCACCCCGCACTCGCAAGAGAAAGATCCCAACCTACCGACGTTACCATGAGAAGAAGGCAAAAGACCGGTGAATGAGGAGTGTACCGATTCATACCGAGGCTCCATACTGAGTGATTATAACTATCGATGACGACCGCGTAAACCCAAGACTGCTCCTCTGTTCGCCTTGAGGGAAGCATTGACTCAGTGTTAGGATACCGACCGATGGATGGGCTCCTCTCAACAATTCAGCAGTACATCTCAACCGAAACCCTCGTGACCCTGACGGCTCTCTCGATTGTCTTCTTTGTTGGGTCATTGATCGCCATCCCGTTCATCCTTGTCCGACTCCCGACGGACTTTTTCGACATCCGGGTGCCGCGCCCTTGGATGGAGAATCATCACCCAGTCCTCCGGCTACTTGGGCACCTGGCCAAAAACCTGGTCGGCGCCATCTTTCTGTTTGCAGGCTTCTTGATGTTGTTCCTGCCGGGCCAAGGCATTCTCACGATGTTGATCGGAGTGACGATGCTGGACTTTCCCGGCAAGCGCAAGCTAGAAGCGAAAATGATCGGACAGCCGGCCGTCCTGAGCACCATTAATACCATGCGCCAGAAATTTGGACAGCCGCCGCTCACGATCGCGCCGGACTCCTAGCCGGGACTGAACGGAAAGGACTGAGGACTACGATCTCTCATGGACTGACGCCCCCTACTCGACCTGGAGTCCTCACCCTTCAGGCATCTACAAGACAATTCCGATAACCGGCAACACCCATGACATTGCTTCAAGACAACAGACGCCCCACTCTCTATTTGATCGACGGCAGTGCCTATATCTATCGCGCGTTCTTTGCACTGCCCGCCCTCAATAATTCCAAAGGACTCCAGACCAATGCGGTCTATGGATTCACGACTACGCTGCTCAAGATCATCCGCGAGCACAAGCCGGATGGACTGGCGGTCGCCTTCGACGAAAAGGGCCCGACGCTCCGGCATGAGGAATTCAAGGAGTACAAGGCACAGCGGCCGCCGATGCCGGACGGCATGAAAGCCCAGATTCCCTATATTCATCGCGTAGTAGAAGCGCTGAATATTCCGGCGGCGAGACAGGCCGGTTACGAAGCGGATGATTTGATCGGCACACTGGCCCGGCAGGCCGAGCAGGCCGGCTACGACGTCGTGATCGTCACCGGCGATAAAGACATGCTCCAGCTCGTGACATCACATGTCCGCATTTACGACCCGGTCAAGGATAAGTGGTCAGGCGATGCGGAATGCGCCGCCAAGTTCGGCGTCGAGCCTGGCCGTGTCATCGAGGTAATGGGGCTGATGGGCGACGCGAGCGACAACATTCCCGGCGTGAAGGGCATCGGCGAAAAAACCGCCATGAAACTGATCGCGCAGTTCGGGACAATCGATGAGCTACTACGCCGCCTGGACGAGGTCACACCTACCCGTATCAAAACGCTCCTTTCTGAACAGGCGGAGAATGCGCGGCTCAGCCGAAAGCTGGCAACCATCGACACGCACAGTCCGGTAGAGTTCCATCCAGAATCCTATCGGATCAAGCCGCCACATGAGGAACAACTCGCCGAGCTGCTGCGCGAGCTGGAATTCACGTCTCTCCTCAAGAGTCTCCAGTCGTCGACGAAGCAACCAGAGACGAAGACTCGTGAAACTGCCATCATCGAAGATGAAACCGCTTCGAAGCGCTTTCTCGACGGCTTATCGAAAGGCGGGCCACTCGGTGTGCACTGTTTGCTGGCCGGCCAACCAGGCGTCCATGCCGATGTTCTTGGCCTGGCTCTCTCGACCGGCGACCAGACAGCGTTCATCCCGATCGACGTCCATGCGTACATGCGAACGATCATCGAACTGCTGCACGATCACGTGCATACCAAGACCGTGCACGATCTGAAATCGACGCTGCTGGCCTTCCATCGCATCGGGATCACCTTGGCACCCCCATACGTGGACACCATGATCGCGGACTATTTACTCAACCCTAACCGCCGCGACCATAGCCTCGACACGATCATGTTGGAACGGCTCGGTGAACGACTTGGATTGGGTAACCAGGAGAAGGCCCAACCACAGTCGCTGTTCGAAGTCGATACCGGATCTCGCGAGGAAACCGCGGAAGCCGCTGCTGCCCTGGCCAAGCTCGAACCAATCCTCATTGAGCAGTTGACAGATCAGGGGAGCGTGAAGCTCTTCACCGACGTTGAGATGCCGCTCGTCCCGGTCCTGGCTGACATCGAGCGAAATGGGTTCTTGCTGGATGTTGAAGGCCTCCACGGGTTGAGTCAGGAACTTGAGCGAGAACTCGACCGCATGATGGAAACCATTGCCAGGCTAGCCGGCGGCGAGTTCAACATCAATTCACCGAAACAACTCGCGACGGTCCTCTTTGAGAAGCTCGGCCTAAAACCGCTGCGGAAAACGAAGACCGGCTATTCGACCGATGAAGACACCCTTACCCAACTCGCCACGCAGCACGAATTACCGGACCAGATTCTCAGCTATCGAAGTCTGAGCAAACTCAAGTCAACCTATGTGGATGCGCTGCCGGAGCTGGTACATCCGGAGACAAAACGGCTCCACACCTCCTTGAACCAAACCGTCGCCGCAACGGGACGGCTCTCGTCCACCGATCCGAATCTCCAAAATATCCCCGTGAAGGGTGACTACGGTTTGCGTATCCGCGAGGCCTTCATCGTCCCTAAAGGCCATGAACTCCTCTGCGCCGACTACAGCCAGATCGAGCCGCGCATCCTCGCCCATCTTTCTCAGGATCCGCGTTTGCTCTCCGTCTTTGCCAAAGGCGAGGACATCCACATGGCCACGGCCATGGAAATCTTCGGCCTACCCTCCAGTCAGATCACCAGAGACATGCGCCGCGCGGCCAAGACCGTTGTCTTCGGCATCGTCTACGGCATCAGCCCGTTCGGTCTTTCTCAGAACCTCGGCGTACCCCAGGCCGAGTCGAAGCAATATATCGACACCTTCTTTGAGCGATTCGCAGCTGTCCGGGCATTGATGGATCGAAACATCGCCGAAGGACGAGAGAAGGGCTACACCACCACCATCCTCGGTCGCCGCCGACCGATTCCCGAGCTGCAGAGCGGCGATCCGGTGCAACGCGGCTTCGGCGAACGCATGGCGGTGAACAGCCCCATCCAAGGCTCGGCGGCAGACCTCATAAAAGTTGCTATGATCAATGTTCATAAGGCGCTTCATACAGACCTGCCGCACGTGAAGATGATCCTCCAAGTCCACGACGAATTGATCTTCGAAGTACCGGACCATGACCTGGAGGAAGCCAAGCGGCTGGTGAAACACGAAATGGAAGCAGTCGGGAAACAGCTAGGCCTATCGGTGCCGCTCAAAGTAGATCTGGGCGTCGGCAAAAACTGGCGCACGGCGCATCCGTAGTCCCTAACTGCCAGCTTCAGATAAGACCGTGGAACTGCCGATGGAAGATCTTGATGCAACCAGAATGCCCGTGACGTGGTACTGCGCTCAGTAGTCGTCAAACATCCGCAGCTGGTCCGGATGTGGAGTCCCTCGTCTCCACGCCAGAAGCGTGGGTACTCTCTTCAGTTTGGAGGCAGGCGGGCTCGATGCCAGTAAGACCTGAGCAGAGATCCATGGTCCGATCAGCTCGAAGTGGGCCAGATCTTTTTCGCGAAGGTTCATGCTCCACTCTGAACCAAGTCTTTTCCTTATTCCCGTTGGACGACTCAGGTACCGCAACTGAAAGAACCACTCCCCTGACAAAGTTGTCCCCATCCGGTGCACAACGGCGATAAGGCCAGGCCGGTCACCGGCTGTTTGCCGGAGATAAATACCATGGGCAACCTCTTCACGATCTACCATGTATCCAATGGTTACACATGTGTACCCTGAAGGTCAAGCGCGCGCGCTATCGGAGGAAACACCCCCTCATCATCGACAGTGTGATCACGTAAACCTGAGGCCAGAAGCTGAATTCTTGACTCCTCGTCAGACTGAGCCTACGTTGCTGGAATGAAAAAGGTCTTCGTGTCTCAAAGCTTAATCGATGTCGAGATGCGCAAGGAACGTCTTGAGGAAGCCGGTATCCGCTGCGCGATCAAGAACCAGCGTTCATCGGGCCTGGCTGGAGAGATTCCTTTTACTGAGGTGTTCCCTGAGCTATGGGTGCTCCAGGATCAAGATTACGATCAGGCCCGTCAACTACTCGAAGAAGCTGAGTTACCGCCAATGAACCAAAACTTCTGGACATGCTCAGGATGCGGTGAGCGTCATGAAAGTCAGTTTGGCGTCTGCTGGAAGTGTGGACAGGAAAAACCCTCGTCGTGATTTTCTCTGTACCCGTCTACCCCATTCATCACTTCTTCTTGCAGACGAATTTCCAGACTGATTGAGCGAGAGTCCCTTTGGGAATAGGTGCCCAGGCCGACTCGCCTGACTTCTGATACACCACGTCACCAGTTCCCATGTTCCCAGCGAAATGTTCCACTGCCAGCAGCCGAAAGCGCCCGTTCGAACAGTCGTGCTCTTCCTGGGCGCGCGAAGACAAGTATGTCTTGAACCATCGTGTCTGAGCGGTCCTCAGATCATCCAAGACCCACACGCTCACCCGCTCACCATTCCGGATGATGGTCTCGGAATCGACATAGATCTTTGCCTTGTTGTTTCCATCAACCAAAAACCATTCTGCAAAGACAGGAACTACGCCCAGCAATTGGAACGCAACCAGGAGCGAGAAAATCAGAGGAACAGCGCGGAAGAGACAACCAGTGGGCAATAACAATCCGTCATAAAAGAGGAGCTTGTCGAGAGTGGAGCACCACGGCTTCGCTCGTCTGGTCCCTTTGCACCTTCGGCCGAACCACATAAACGACTGCCTCCCATCGCCGAGACTTTGGCCAACTGGTTGGAGGGTAGTCACAATTCCTTGTTGACATGAGGGCCGTGACGCCACGCATGGGCCGATGAATGACTGAAACTCAAGAGCTTATTAGTTGGAGCACGGCACTGGCACGCATGCCGCGCAGAACACTCGGACCATAGGCGGTCGATCGATTTAGGGTTTCTGGGCGTTTTCCTCTATCCTTTTCAAGCAATCGTTAAATGCCCCTCGCTGTTGGAAAACCGACCAGAATAGTTTGTAACGATTGACCATTTCCAACTGCTCCACGTACTCGTTGCACTGCTTCGCCTTCCAAGCCTCTATATTCTCCGGGGGTGCAGTAACGACCCATGCCCCCCCTACCAAGACCATAGCCAGGGCCACGCTCCCGACGAGTACAATTCCTTTCTTGACGTCCATAAATCCTTCTTTCGCTATATTAAAAGTCAAAGCACCCGATGAGTCTTGTCTGCCTGAGCCTTACCCGTTGAATATGGTGCCGGAGACCGATGGTGCCGGAGACCGGGATCGAACCGGTACGGGCCTTTTGAGCCCGAGGGATTTTAAGTCCCTTGCGTCTGCCTATTCCGCCACTCCGGCGCGAAGCGCGATTTTAACATAGCGCACACGGCCAACCGCCACTTTTCTCGTAGCCCTTACGGACCTGTATACTGGACAGAACCATCAAGCAACCCGGCCATAAAATCGGTAACAATATCGCGCCATCCCTGCTCCCGAGGACACGAGCCAGGCAAGTCCTTCAGAAAAGACTGCCGGAACTCACTCGTCCAATTGGGCTACAATGTGAGGGCAAATGGCGCATAATCAGTGAACCGACGGTTCGGTGGGAGGTGGCGCTGAGGAGGCAGGTTTCCCGTTTCATTGTCGGTCTATTCGTGCTCGCCATGGGACTGCCGCCCCAAGCGGCTGCCCAAGAGGCGGTGCTCGACATTCTCCCGCTCCGGCCGTTTAACTTTGACGTCTCATTTAATCAACGCACCTTTGCGCCACAAACGAGAGTGATTGCCGCACAAGTGGGTATCACCGCCCTTCGATATGGACAGCTTGAGATAAGAACGGTCTATCAATACTACAGTCACCACACCCCGACGTTTGTGACCGATCAACATTCCCTCTTCCTGAATCCTCGCTGGAATAATTTCATCGATGTTTTGGATTTCCCGAAAACGAAACCGCTCAACCGAATCATACGACATGTGCTCTTCGGACCGCTTGAAGAGCGGGCGGTGCCCTATATCGGCACGCTGATCGGTGGAACCCTTCCCGGCCGGGATGCCGATTCGCCCGGTTATCTCTATGGTGGCCAAGTGGGTGTACGATTCCCCGTTGCCCGTGGTTTTTCGGTCGACATGGGGCTTCAATACACTCGGTTTGAGATCGACTTTAAAAGCCGTTCCGATTTGTCCCAGCAGTGGCTGTTCACGATCGGGATTCGGATGTAATTGCATGCGCGTCGTGAGGATGATCACGCACATAAAACCAGTTGCCTGCGCGAGCTCCAGAGAAAGGAGCGCCAGCTGGCCGTACAGGACGCTGCTGCTGATCGCGGTCGCGCTGTTACAGGGATGTGGGCTGGTCTACGACGCCGTGACCACCATCCATCCGTTGTCCCGTGATGAACTGTCTTCGATCTGCACACGTGGCCGATTGCGTGTCGGCATTTCAGTAGAACCGTTTCGCCCGTTCATTTTTCCCGCCATGTACACCGACGAAGGCATTCGGGTGACAGGCCTGGATATCGAATTGATTCGCGAGGTCGCCGATACGCTCACCGTCCATTGCGGCAGACCAACTCCCATCGTACCGACGTTGCACGTCACTCGATTTCCTGATCTGTTCATTAAGATGAACGAAGGACAACTCGATCTCTTTGTCTCGTCCGTGAGCGGAACGGTTCCCGGCACAAGACCGACGGGTCTGTGGTTTTCAGCCCCATATTTTCGTGACGATGGGATCGCCGCCATCGTCCAAAAACCCGAGATCGCGGAACGTATACGAACACAGTTCCGAAAGCAGAACGGACAGTGGGATACGCTCGCAGCCGTTCAGGAAGGTTTTGCCGGTTTGACCGTCGCGGTTCAGAAGGGAAGATCCGCTCACCTGTATGCCCAAGCCAATCTCAAGCAGGCCCGCTTGGTCGTCTGTGACTCTCTCCCCGCCGCAATCGAAACGAAAGACCCGAAGATCGATGTCATCCTCGCCAAACATGCCATCATCGAATACGTGACCAAGCGGGTCTGGCAAGGGTGGCACCCCCTGACACGTATAGACGGTACTCCCGTCATCTTGACGCGTGATGATCTTTCCATCGTCACCAGCGAAGAGCACCGACACTTGCAATGGTTCTTGAACAATCTCCTCTTTCGCTTGGAAGAATCAGGACGGCTGAAACAGATGCGCACTCGGTGGATCGAGGCCGAGTATGCGCCTACTCGGCGGGCGACGACAGAAGGCTTGCCGCTTGAAGTCACCCAGGTGCCTGACCATTATGATCAAGGGCAATGCCGGTTGGCCGAAGAACCCTAAGGATGGGATGGTCATGATGCGCATTCGTTCAAAGATATTCCTCTCCCTCGGCTTGATCGTGGTTGTCCTCTGCGCCGAAATCGGAGGGGCGCAAACTGTCCAGCAAGAAACTGAGCGGGCAGCGGAACTCCTGGCCAGCCTTCTCAATGCCGGGCGTGTCGTCATCGAGCGACATCAATCGCTGATCAACGATTCAGGGAAAGGCGACAAGGGATTCACCCCGGAGGTCTTTGAACAGTTGGTCCTTGGTGAATTTACCCATCAGACCCATATTGACCTGAGAGCTTCCCCGCCCTCTTTGCCGGCCCCGACCAAGGATCTGTTGGCTCTCCTGCTCCGCGCGAGCAAGGAGGTGGTAGCGGACGCGCAGTTCGTGATCAATCAACGAGGTATCGGCTACAAGAATTTTATCCCGGCCACATTCGGCAGCCAGGCGGCGCGGAAATTTTCAAACCGGTCGCACGTCACAATTCGACAAACGACCCTCAATCCGAGGAACCTGAAAAACTTGCCGGATGTGTATGAAGAAACGACGCTGAAGCGACTGGCGCAGCTGCCGGTCTTGACGTCTCCGATCGTCGAATGGATCGACGGTGGACGGCTACTCAG
This sequence comes from Nitrospira sp., assembly GCA_015903995.1. GTDB lineage: Bacteria > Nitrospirota > Nitrospiria > Nitrospirales > Nitrospiraceae > Nitrospira_D. Next base: position 375,687 of record JABMDK010000011.1, on the reverse strand, counting down.
AACGCTGATGCCGATCTACTATTCGGAGGATTGCCTTGCCTGTCATGGAACCCCCAAAGGGATCCTCGACATGTCCGGCTATCCGCGAGAAGGTGCTCAGGCGGGAGAACTGGCCGGAGCCATCAGTATCCAAATCCCCTCAGACCATCGGTAGCAGTCAGCCCGTGCCGACGGAGGAGAGCGACGGGGTGATCCGCTACCGATGATCGTCGAGGAGCTTAGTTCATGACCGCCGTCAATTGCGGCCGCGACTCTTCGGCACTCTTGGCTTTTGCCGATTTACGGTCCAACACTTCTTCCACCCCGGACTTGACGGCCCGGCCCCATCGGCTGGTCTGCACCTGCGCCTTGCGGGCATACCGACTGATGGTTCGACGAGTTTCCACACCGGTCTGTGGAGCGAAGAGAAGCCCGAGTCCCGCTCCGATGACCGCCCCACCGGCGATAAATGCTGCTGCCTTGGCGACCTGATTCCCCTGCTCCGACATGGTGAACCTCCTCATGATGGTAAATGAGCCGGAAGATCGTTTAGGAACACTTCCTAATACCAAGGTCTACCAGCATGCACTGTGCCAGGACGTGAATAGGCGGAGAGGAGGCGATTCCCGTGAAAAATCGCAGGGGGCGTTTTTTGTCAATGAGGAGTGACTAATTTTTGGTCTCTTTTTCCCGACAGGACGAGACACAGTCGTTTCAGAAAACCAACACTTGAGCTTTCCATACGTTTGCAAATCAGCCATGGAAGCCGATTTGCCGGTGACAAACTTTAGCCGTTTCTAATCTTCATCGCGCTTGCATTGACACGTAAGCCCCCGTATGATCCACCGGCAAGTTTTGCCGTACGATGCAAAGGGTACCGTGGATGATCCAAGGTTCGTATTCCTTTCGTGATATGAGCACCATCTTACAAAGGACTCTTCTGGAAACACAGTAATGCCCCCCCCAGCCGCCATCCCCTACCCAAATATCGACCCAGTACTTGTGGCACTCGGCCCCATTCAGCTCCGCTGGTACGGGCTGATGTATCTGATCGGCCTGACCGCCGCATACTTCCTGATTCAACACAAAGTAACGCATAAAGGGTTGGCGATCAGGAAAGACCAGGTCTATGACATGGTCGTCTACGCCGCCTTCGGCGTGTTTCTCGGTGGGCGGATCGGCTACACGCTTTTCTATAACTTTTCGTACTACAGCCAAAATCCCTTGAAGCTTCTCGCGGTCTGGGAAGGAGGCATGTCCTTCCACGGTGGACTCCTCGGCACCGTCATCGCGCTCATCTGGTTCAGCCGAAAGCAGGGCATTCCCGCTTCTACCATCGCCGATCTGGCAGGTAGCGTCACACCCATCGGCTTAGGGTTCGGCCGGATCGGAAATTTTATCAACGGCGAACTCTTCGGTAGATCAACCGACCTGGACTGGTGCATGGTTTTCCCGGCAGGAGGTCCCGCCTGCCGCCATCCCTCGCAATTATATGAGGCAGCGCTGGAAGGCCTCGTGCTGTTCACAGTGTTGTGGTGGATTGACCGGCATCCGACCCCGCCCGGTACGATCTTCTGGACCTTCATTACCGGATACGGTATCAGCCGACTGATCGTGGAACTCTTCCGTGAACCGGATCAGCACCTAGGCTTTATCCTCGGACCGATTACCATGGGCCAGATCCTTTCCATTCCGATGGTGGCGATCGGACTCATAATGCTCATCCTGGGCTACCAGCGCGCGAGACAGAAGGCTGCGCACGCTTGAAAGTCCTGAGTGCTGAACAAGGGCACACATGATGTTTTGAGGATGCTGAAAAAGCTCTTCCAGCTAGGCCGCAGTGAGCGAAAGGCCGAGTCGTACGCGGTTGGTACGTTGAGGCCTTGCGCGAAGCGAGAACGACGCTGGAGAGTTTTTGCAGCACCCTCAATACGGCATGTCGTCATCGTCCAACCCGACATGATGGCCCAGTTCATGAACAACCGTGTCATACACCTCCTGAACGACTTCTTCCGGACTCTCACACATGCGGAGAATCGGTCCCCGATAGATGGAAATCTGAGGCGGCTGATCCCCACCAGCCCTGAAAAACGAATCGGCGGCCAGCGACTGCCCTTGATAGAGCCCCAGTAGATCCTCCTCGCCGTCCAGCTCTAGATCACGCAAGACGTCCTCCGGTGGTTCTTCCTCCACCACCACTGCGATAGACTCCATCAGTTTCGCAAAGGGCGGTGGCAGATCCGCAATCGCCCGCTGAACCAGCTTTGCAAATTCTTCAGAAGAGATATGCTCATGTCCGGCCATGTTCAAGATCTCTGCGTCTACAATTCTATGGCAACGCCACACCGCAGAAAGAGGCAATGAAATCGCGGCTCAGTTCCCAGACTCCGTTTGACCGCAGCCTTATAGACCTCACCCTGTGGTCTGTATCGCTCAGCACGCGCAGCGGCCTGATCGACTGATATCGCATCCGTCTTATAGTCGGCAACCCAGAGTTCTCCATCAAGCCGATAGAGGAGGTCGATGACTCCTTCCATGACCTGCCTGTCACCCCATGGCATGATGAACGGAACCTCACGGCCAAGAATCTGGGACGAACGGAGACGTGCATAGGCATCCGATGCGCTAAAAGTTAAGAGAAGATCGTTCACGGATTCAGCGACCGCTTCTGCATAGGATCGGTCGTCCGGCCCAAGGGTTGCCTGAACAGTGCTGACCACCTGAGCACATACCCCGGAAGGGTCCCGTGAAAAGTCCCATCGCTCGAGCAGGCGGTGCGTCACGATGCCGACCAACCGTCCAACCGCGGCATCCTGTCGAACTGGAGTCGTTTCACGTACGGCAGGCGGCACTCGTTTGCCCAACACCGTGGGCGTTAGATGATGGGGGGTCTCCCGAACCTCGGTCCATCGAGCGGTCCTGATCTTCCACCGTTCAGCAACCTCATAGGGATTGATCACTGCGTCATGGGCTGTTCGGTCACCACGGCGGCGGGGCCGCCTCCGTTCCCGTGCCGTGACTACGCGATGGGGAATGGCACTGCTGCCGATGTTCAGCGTCTCGGTCGAGGCGGTTCCAATCTCTCCGGTCCCAATGTTCTGCAACAGATCAAACACTGTTTCACCGACTGAACGGGTCGTGATCCCCCCTGACAACAGCAGCAACTCTTTGGCCCTGGTCATCCCCACATAGAGCACACGTCGCCGTTCCGCCTCTTCTCGCAGCCGCTGCTTGTGCTGGACCAGCAGCGAACCCAGGGACCGATGACGATCCAGCGAGAGGCCATAGATACCGCTCGACCAATCATAGGAAATCTGCGGCGCACTTCGTTCTCGTCCGCGTCCACTCCCTTGGTGAAGGCCCGGCAACGCAACAATGGGGAATTCCAATCCCTTGGCCTTATGAATCGTCAAGACGTGCACGGCTTCGAGCGATTCCTCGGCGAGCGGGCTCTCCGATTCGTCCGGTTGTTCGTCAAGACGGGCGATCATGAGCTCAACAAATCCGCTCAAGGTCATGTGGGGCCGATCAGCCAATGACGCCGCCGTCTGTTTGACCTTGAGGAGATTGGCCACGGCCTGTTCCCCGTGAAGCGAGGCAGCCGCCGAGTCGAGGATGGGCAATCGGTCAAACATCATCGCGATGGCCTCGGCCAAGGGCAACACCGTAATAGCCCGGTGAAGCCACGCCAGATGTGCATACAGCCGCCGAACAGCAGCAGCGCAGGCATGCGACCACGACTCAAGACTCGCGGCGTGGAGATAATCGACATGCCCGGCCTGCTTGAGCTCGTAGAGCTCCCGATCAGTCAGACCACCAAGTGGTGAACGGAGGAGCCCCGCTAAGGCGATCTCGTCATGAGGATGATCCAAGACCCGCAGCAGATTGACAAGGTCGATGACCTCCTGGCGGCGATAGAAATGTTTTTCCCCCTCGATGACGTAGGGAATGTCATGCCGACGCAAGGCATCGAGGTACGCATCGGCTTGCGTCAGCTTTCTGAACAGAAGCGCGACATGGCCCGGTTTCACCGAAGGGCGACTCAGAACCTCCTCGTTCAGCCAACGAGCCAGCACTTCGCTCTCCGCTCTCGTCGCCCCCGCTGCATCGAATGCCCCCGCTTCACCATCCGGCGTTGTCACGCTGAGACGCACGCCAGGTTCGACCGACGCCTGACGCCGTTGGGGGCGCACCTCCAATCGAACATTCGCCGGCTGGACCAGCGGTTGCCGTTCGAAGAGCCGATCAAACACCTCATTCACCGGCTCCAAGACCGCCGCATCGCTTCGGAAGTTCGTCGTCAATGTCTGGGCAATTCCACCATCCGACGTGACCTTGTCCACGACTCGATCGAAGGCTTCGATATCGGCGCGTCGAAAGGCATAGATCGACTGTTTGGGATCTCCGACAATAAAGAGCTTCCCCGGTTCGAGCTCCATCCCGTGCCACTGCGCCGCCTGGCTCCCCTGCCGTTCCGAGACCGCGAGGATGATCTCGTACTGCATCGGATCCGTGTCTTGAAATTCATCGACTAACACCGCTCGATAGTCCCGTTTAGTACGTTCACGGACGGACGGATGCTCGAAGAGCAGCGTCCTGGCTCGTGCCAGCAATCCATCAAACGACAGCCAACCCTGACGAGCAAAAGTCTCGCGAATGTTCCGCGCCAGTGGAATAAGGAGGGTCAAGAGATCGTTCAAGAATGTATGGTCGACCGCCAGAAGCTGTTGCGCCGCCTGGATAAGTGCTGCGACCTCTTTGAAATCCCCCTTGTCCCATCCACCCACTGGGTTTCCGAGATCCTTGCCGAGCCAGTCTCGTTCTTCCGTTGCCAGGTCTTCCCGACCTGGCAATCCTCTAGCTGCCAGGAGCCGCATCAATGATGCCGTTGCAGCGAGCATCTGCTCGACCTTCCGGCGCTTCAGCCGGTCATACGTGGTCAGAAGCTGTTCCGCCCGCTCCTCCATATGCTGAATCCAGTGCGAGATGGCCGGCGGGACCACTGGTGATGCCAATTGTTGTTGCAGAATGTCGAGGTTGATCAATTCGCTGCACAAGGACCGAGCCAACGTTCTCACCGATTCGAGGGTGGTCGATGCCAAGACCGACCGCCAGAGGCGATGGTGTGATCCGGCTCGGCTCAGCTCCTGGTCGAGCCAGCAATCCCATGCGGTGGTGAACTGTTCATCAAATCGCAACCCGTCGTCTTCCTTGAAATCGGGATCGACTCCGCTCTCCAACGGATGAAGTCGCAATAGATGTGCGGCGAAACTGTGGAGGGTGCCGATCTGAGCTTTTTCGATCTCAGCGAGTGCTGCCCGAGCACGTGCGGCAATCGTGTCGGCGCTGAGTCCGTAGCGGACTCGCAGATCTTCAAAGGAGACAGCGCCTCCGTCGCTCAATCGCACTGCATCGGATTCCGGACGGGCAAGCGCGGCAAGACGCTCGCGCAATCGCACTTTCATTTCAGTCGCCGCCTTATTGGTAAAGGTCAAGGCCACGACCTGTGTGATCGGCACCGGAGCCGGCTCCTTCATCAGCAGATACACCAGCCGATTCACAAGCAACGTCGTCTTGCCGGTTCCCGCCCCTGCCACCACGACGACATTGCGATCGAATGTCGTCTCAGCCGACTCGCGCGCCACGCGATCAGATATCAGGAAGTCGTTACTCATCGGCAATCTTCTGTAGACGAAGCAGCTTCAGGGCTTTGGGGTCAGCCGCACGATACGCTCTCCACCACGTCGGGGCATGTTCTCGGCGACAGACCGTGCGGAATTCGCACGTATCACAATAACCGTCTGGAAGAATGAAAAATTGCCCGTTCCGGATGCCCTCGACCAATGTTCTAATCGTGTTCTGAATGAGGACCCCGGTGTCGGATGTCCACGAGAGTGCCTCAAACGTCGAGCGACTGATCGCGGCGGGCCACTGTGGAGCGAGAAACAGGAACTGCACCTGGCTCGCGGTAGGCTGTCCAGGAACGGTGAGACAGCTATAGAGCGGTGGCTGCAACCGATACCCGCGGACCGCCGACTGGGCCAAGTTCCGATCCTCTGGTTTCATGGCCGAACCGACTTTGAACTTGTAGTCAAGCACACGGAGGGCACCGGAATCACGGTTGCGGTCGAGCCGATCGATGCGACCACGGATCTTCAACAATCCCCCGTCAAGGACACCGGGAACCGTCCCGACTCCATCTACTTCAAATAAAATGGGCTGATACGGATGCTCGGCCTGTTCCTCTTCATCCGCCTTGACCGCCGCCGTCACCAGAGCCGCCATCAGTTCTTTGGCCAGCTCCCACAACAAATAGTGGCCGGTCCGATGCTGTGATTCCAACTCTGCCGACGCCTGTTCCACCGACACACGGATCGTTTCTGCCACCAGGTCACCGGCCACCCGTTCAGTCGGCCACCCGGCTTGTACGAGTTGCTCATAGCATCGACGTAACGCCGCATGGCAGAGCGTCCCGACCAGTGCCGCATCCGGCTCCTGCGACAGCACCATCCGGCTCGGCTCCAATCGCAGAACATCTGCGGCAAAATATTGAAATGGGCACCGTGCATACCGTTCGAGCGGTGTCGGGGCCAGACCTCGTTCGATCACCCGCGCCCAATGAGACTCGACGGTCCCGGTGATCCCATCGAAGGAATTCAGCGTGACGCCGTCCTCTTCGATTCGGTCAAGCGCCGCTGCGGCATGGCGAAACGTCTCCGCATCACGCCCGAGCGCCTGCACCAGGTCGGTGGGATCTTGCCCGGTCATGGCCAACCACTGCGTCAACTCAGCCGGCGGAAGAAATAGTGTGAGCATGGGTCGTTGCGAGACTCGATCGGTCAGCCGACGAGGCACCATCTCGATCACGTGCTCATCCAAACCGAATCGGCGGCGGGCTTCTCCGAGGTAGGGAGACGCAGCCAGCATGCGCCCAGATTCATCGGCCCGCTGGTAGGACAGATACAGCCGCTGAGAGGCAGCCCGACAACACAGGTGGAAGAGCAAGGTCTCTTCTCCGTAGGCGGTCAGCTTCTCGTCGATCTTAAATCCGAGCGTGGCGTCGAGCACGCGCCGATGGCAATCACGAAGGAACGCGTCTTCGCGGATATAACGAGGAAAGACTTTTTCGTTCAGACCGAGGACAAACAGGACCTTGAACGGCACCCCACGTGCCGCCATGACATCGCACACCATCACCCCCTGGGATGAGTCTTCATGGAGAGGGATTGCAGTCCGCTCAAAGGTATGCGCCAACAGCTCGACAAATTCATCCCAGGTCATCTCCTCGTTGAGCGGCTCCAACTCCATGAGCGTCGTCCAGATACGATCGATCGCATCCCATGTCATCGTGTGACGAGTGAGGTGATTATCCTCAGCCGTCGGTGTCGCTGCATCGGGCAGATGTAGACGCCGAGTCACGAGTGTTCGGCATGCGGTGACCAGCTGACCGATCGTGCCTCGTGAGGGAAGATCCGAACAGTCCTGCAAGAGCTGTGAGACCACCTGCCAGAATAAGCTAACCACCTCAGGCGCAATGGCCAGAGAGTCGGCAAGACTCTCCTCGCCCTCAAGCACCAAGGACGCATGGCTCGCTTGCTCCAGCCGTTTCCACTCCTCAGCACCATGCGTAATGTGCAGAGCTTGAACGAGGAGCTTCCACTGTTCAGGCCTGTAGGAGACCGACAGGTCGTCATGCAGATCGGTGACATAGAGCGGAGACGTCACGACGTCGAGGACCGACGCGCGATAGAAATCGTTTATTGGCAAGGAAACCAGCTGCAGCAACAACTTACAAATCGGTTCCTGAATCAACGGCCGCGAGGCGTTCGTACAAAAGGGAATCCGATGACGGTCGAAGATCGACCGGAGGTGCTGACTATAGGAATCGAGCGTTCGGGCGGTCACGCCGATCTCATCGAAGCGATAGCCGTTGGTTTCGACCAGATCGAGAATGGTGCGGCAGGTTGCTGCTAATTCCTCTTCCGCTCCGATCACACTTCGTATGGCAAATTGGGCAGGAGGCGGAGCGGACGATTCTCGTTCAAACCGGATCGTTGCCTTGTCAGGTGTGACCAGCGGCTGGATGTAGCGATCAAAGAAACGCCGAGCAAACCCACAGGCCTGATCATCCTCCAGCGGAAACAACAAGGTCGTGTCCTTCGCACGACTGATCGCTTCAAAAAGGGACAGCTGCACCTGCGTCAAGTCATAGAATCCGTAATAAAACACCGCCTTCAGCGGCTGAAGGAACGAGGCGGTCGGAACGAACGTGATGAGCGCCTCAGCCAGATCGTCTTGCGTCCCAACCCCGAGCGTCTTCCCTACTTCCTTCACAGCCGCGTAGAGCGACACGAGCGCACCGAGCCACTCCCGGTCGTCGTTCTCGAAATACCCTTCCCTGAGGCCTTGCAGCGCCTGCGACGGGTCGACTGCGGCATCCTTCAAGTCGCGAATCGTCGCCCAGAGGGCACCCCAGGTCCCAGAGGATTGTCCGATTCGCTGTAATGGAGTTTGACTGGTGAGCTTACTGTGAACGATGTGACGGACCAATTGTTCGAAGAACAGCTCGTCGACGACTCGAGGCAGCGGGCGATCGGCAGAGACTTCCCCGGCCAGCCGAAGGGCCAATTGGTGGAAGGTCAGGACGTGGAGATTCAGCAGCGAGAGCCGGCGGTCGACGGCGAGAACGGTGCGCAGACGATCCGCGAGTGGCTTGGATGGAACAAAGATCGCGATCGGCGCAAGGGGATCGGTGGCCTTGACGCGTGTGAGATGCTCGACGAGAGCAGACTCAAGAGTCGGATGAAAGCGACCGGTGATGACGCGGAGCATCTACCTCGTGTTTTGTGAAACGTGACGCGTGAAGCGAACGGACACCGGCATCTTTTTCTTTTAACTTTACGCTTCACGAACGACGGGCGACGAAAGACACAATTAGCCCGTTTCCGGTCCCAAGAGCTCTCCGTTGCAATCGACGCAGGCCCAATCGCCGTCGATAAACGACATGGGATCGGCGCAGATCGGGCAATCGGGTGGAGGCCCTTTGGCAATAAGCGGAAGATCCGGGAGTTCGTTCTCGTCTTCATCCATGGCGTCTCTATCCTTCTTCCCGCTGTTTGATCTTCAATTGAATGGCCTTCTCCGCGCTTTCTCGACTCGGGACGCCGACAAACGTCAGCCGACCATCGATGATGGTCGCGGGCACAGCACGGACGGAATGGCGATCCGCCAACTCCTGGCCGTCTTTCGTCGTAATGTCCACCTCCCGGTACGAAAAGCTGTACTTCACGCGCAACTGCTTCCACAAGCTCTTGGCGGAGGGACAGGCCCCGCAACTGGGCGAGACAAGCAACGTAATATTGGGCATGATGCTCCCTGGAACAGTTTCCAAACCTATGTGACGTTTGGATCTTAGCACCCGCTGAAAAGGTGAGGCAAGGACGGCTCTCGATATCTCCAGCCACCAAACCGCATCTCCGTATTCACCCTGGAAAGGTCCGGGAGAGAGGCGTATGGTATGAGCATCAACCATGATCAACCGCCTCTCCTATACGCTCCCGTGGCTGGCCGCCATCCTACTGCTCTGCAGTCCCGCAACACAGGCTGAACAAGGCCGAGGCAATTCGCCTCCACTGCGGGTCTTGACCTACAACCTGCTCCACGATGGAGCATGGTCTGGATTCTTCGAGAGCGGGACCCATCTCGAAGAGCGTCTGGACATGACTATTCAAGAACTACAGCGCTTACAACCTGACGTGATCGCACTGCAAGAAGCCTCGGACAGCCGGAAGCATGGTAACGTGCCACAACGGATCGCCGATGCGCTTGGGTACCAAATAGTATTCGAGCCCGCTACCCAACACATCTTTGGACTCAGTCTCTTGGATCGGTTGATCACCTCAGTCATCGGCTTCAGAGAGGGCCCGGCTATCTTAAGCCGCTATCCCATCGTCGCCACAGAAGTCTACGACCTGCCTCGGTGCCAACATCGTATGGATCCCCGCATTCTCCTTCGAGCCGAGATCAAAGCCCCAGATAGGCCGATTCAGGTCTTTTCCACCCATACGTCGAAAGGAGACGACTGTCAGCTCCAGCGAGTCGGTGAACTGTTCCGTGAACATCGTGGAACGGGGCAAGCTATTTTAATGGGCGACTTGAATACCGGAGAACAATCCCCGGTCCTTACCGAATGGCAGAAAGAGTCGGGATTCATCGATGTCTTCCGGGTCGCGAATCCAGGGGTATCTGGTGGCACGGTCTGGCAAAACATCTACGTTGAATGGCCCACGATCGATCGCCGTGTGGATTTTATTTTCTTGCTTGATAGGAGTAACAATGGGAGCGCGGTCGTGCGTTCAAGCCGTCTGGTTCTTGACCAGCCTGGTCGTCTCCCGAACGGTGATGCCCTCTGGCCCTCAGACCATCGCGGCGTCTTTGCAGAGATCGGAACCGCCCCTTCTGAAAATGGGCCATCCGAGGTGGCTCTCGAAAAACCGCCTGCGCCTCCCGTGAACACCGTCCGTCAACCGATTCGACACGCACCTCATCCCGTTAATCCCTTATCACGGGTCAAGTATAAGAAGTGAGTGTGTCGTTGAATTCGGCACCTCATTCTGTCTTGTCATGGCGGTGGCCCTTGTTTCAGCGTCAACTCGGGATGCAGGCTCTCGGGAACGATGGCCGCATCACTTGCCCCATCCCGATACCTCACAAATAATGATGTCGTCTCTACAGCAGGAGAGAAGAGTCGCACATGGGAACAACGCGAAAAGTGGAAGTGAGTTCTGAGCGATCCTCCGGGCCAGCTAGAATATGAACACAAGGGCACCTCGCGACTTCCTTGAGTATTTGATCGCGGCGACCTCCCCTGAACAATGAAGTGGAGCCTGGCATGCGTATGGACTTATTGCAGCAGAAGACTGCGTTGAAGCGAGACGATTTTCTTCCTCTGTGGCAATCAGCTAAATATCAAGACCGGCACTGTTAGATGCTGTCTCCCGCCGTCTCGATTCATTTTCAGATCCCTCCCTCGTACGTCTCACACATTCAGCGGACAGCCGCTGGAGTATTTTCCAATCCGGAAATGAGTCTGAACGACGGTCGGCGAATCTGAGTCTCTGCTTTCTGTGCTGACTCGGTTGGGTTGATAAATGCTCCGTCG
>JABMDK010000011.1:328622-364447 GCA_015903995.1 Nitrospira sp. | reverse complement strand
TGATTGGCAGTTGCGTTTTCTCGGACTTTTACGAGTTCCCGAGAGCTCGACATGCGACAGTGACCTCAGTATCCCCGTCGAAACCGGTCGCCCCCTTTCGTGTCTTTGTTAAAACGCCACTCCTCATTCGGGAAACGCGAAATACGCTTCACGTTTCACGAACGACTTTCTACATACATACTCATCATACCGCACAGGTCAACAGGGCGCCACTTGTTTGTCCATGCGAATCTCTACTCATCGAGACTCGGACGGACCAGGTATCGCCCATAGTGAAGGGCAAAAAGCAGGTACGCCCCACTCCACCCAGCAGCCGACAGGCCCAGCACGATATGAGTGAGGGTTGTGGGGGCATCGGGATTTGGAGCAAGAATTCGCAGAAACGCCCCGATATTGATCAGAGCATACATCGCCACGGTCAGCCGATCGGCATGCCGGGGTCGTCCGCTGTGGCCGAGGCTCGCGCGGGTCATCACCGCCAGCGTCATCGTCCCCATTGCTCCGACGGTCAGGAGATGAACCGCATTCTGAGTGGAAAACCCAATGCCGAGGATCGATGCACCAAGGGCTAGTAAATACAGCCCCACCCACCCATAACCCACATGCAGGATCAGCACAAGCGGTTCGCGCCAGGTCCGCCACCCACCCCAACGCAGCAGGCGCACCACGCTGGCCACACCGGCTACCATCAAGAGGGCGCCCGCCCACAGGCTCTCCGGTTGAAGAACCCAGGCGATGACTCCCACGAGGACCAAGATGATCGCGGCGCCGTCCACCGGGGAAAACAGCTCCGGCAACTTTGCCATGTTCCTGCCGGCCAAGAACTCGCGGGTAAAGGTGGGCGTAAGGCGTCCGCCGATCACGGTCAACATCAGTGTCATGACCGACAACGCGAACCGCTCGGGAAAGTCCGTGGACGCTCCGCGCAAAGCCGAGAGGTGAAAGAAGATGTTCGCGCAGGCATAGCAACTGACCAGGACAGCGATCGGTGCTCGATCCCAGGCTCCTGCCGCAGCAACCTCTCGCCAGACGTACAGCGCCAGGAGGACGAGAAAAGAGCCGTCGACCAGTGCGGCGGTGAAAGTGCCGGCCAATGGCGCCGCCACGAGCAGCCGTCCTGCCAGCCATAAAATAAACATAGCCAGTAACGGCACGCCTCTCAACGGCATGCGATCGGTCCAATTGGGCATAGCCGTGAGGAGAAATCCTGCGATCAACGCCGGCAGATACCCGAACAGCATCTCATGCAGATGCCATTCACGCGCAGGATAGAGAAATTCCGCTTGAGCCCGCCCCGCGAACAAGGCCACCCACAAGAGGACGGCCACACCGGCAAACAACGCAGCGCCTAAAAAAAACGGCCGGAATCCGTACGACAGGAACGCAGGACCGGCATAACGCGGAAACGTGGGCTCGTCATCCCCTTGGGGTCCCGCCGACGCTTCTTGGCCAACCATCTGGATTTCTTTTGCCGACATAGGGCCTGATTCTCGTGTGCGGATCAGAAACCTGTCAACTGAGAGTACGCACCACGCTGTCGCGGCTTGGTCGAGGAGCACAGACTGCCGGTTTCGTCACGGGCGGTCCAGGAACCGTTTGGAGGCAGGATACGTACTCCAGAACAATTCAAGCGTGATGGATGTCAACAGCGCCGTGAGCTGTTTTGGGTGTTCATCCGTTCGGTGTGCCGGATCATGGGCCCGCAGATGTTTCCATTGTGCGTGCAGGGTGGTGCGCTGCCTCGAAACTAGGGCTGCGACCTTGTCGACCCAGAATCTGGGGTCTTCTGGATCTGTCACATACTGGCCCTGGCCTCGGCCAAAATGGGCAATGGCGAGATACCGGAGAATGATGTCTTGGACCAGCAGATCCAGATACTCATCCGACCACGTTACCGGAGTCGGTGTACTGCCTGCCCGCCGTTCAGCCCAGGCTTCCCCTCCGAGAAATCCAAGCACGCCTCCCACCACTGCCCCGGCGACCGTAAACAGACCCATGCTGACCCCACCCGTTGCCGCATCCAGATGGAGACCGGCATAGGCCCCGCTGGTCAAGGCTCCACCGATCCCGCCGATGGCGGTTCCGCTGAACGTCGCATCGCCACGGCCCTGCGGGCCTCGTTGCATCTCGACATGCTCCATTCTGGCCTGGATGGTCCCGATCGCACCCCCTTCCAACCCGTGCAGAGCGATAATCGTTTTCGTCGTCGCCCCGACCTCATTGACCAAGCCGCGCAAGAGCGCATCGACAGCCTGTTGTTGTTGCTGTTCCATCGGCGAACCGTCACCCTTTGTCATCACCCGAGCTCTCCCGGCGCGTGACACCAGCAAGGCCCACTGTTCCATGGTTGTGCGGAACACGGTCAGATTGGCGTTCTGCCAAGCCGTAAACAGCCGCTTCATGAGCGGACGGTCGTCCGGAGGGAGCACCGATTGAATGGTCTCGAACAGAATGCCTTCTTGGACCCAACAACGGCTGAACGCATCGAGGCTGTGTACACCCACAATGAAGGGATACCGGGAGAAATAGTTCTTCCAAGGTTGTTCCAGACGCTCCTGGTCTTGACGGTCTTTGGGCGGGCCGGTTTGATTCAGCAGAACGATGACGGGTTTCCCGATCCATTCGAGCAACTGCAGTTCCGGTGGAATATAGCCGGCCATGTGCGGTTCTTCGGTGGCATTGACCAGATAGAGCACCACATCCGCCTCTTGCTTGACGTTCAGGACGGCCTGTTGCGCGCACCAGGACGGTCGATCGCGAAACCGGTCCCACACCTCCGTCAGAATCCGCAGAATCGGGTTCTGAGCCCCCTGTAACCGCGAGAGGATTTTTTGACAATTGGGAAAGCCGGGCGTGTCCCAGAGCTGTAGGGACTCCCCTTGGTCCGTTTCGAGCACGGTGTACTTTTGATTCTCGAGCGTGACGTGGGCACGATCGGCAACGAGGCCGATATCCTTCCTGAGGAGCGTTCTAGCCAGGGTGGTCTTCCCGATATTCGTGTGGGAAATCAGGGAGAGGGCAATCTGCGATTTCTGAGCGCTCATTGTGCCCCTCGAAAATCACCGGGCCACAAACAGTCAGGCAAGGTGTGCAGTTCCCCATCCGGCGTCCCAGATGGGTCCCGGTAGGTTACGACCTGAAGTCCGCACTCTTTCGCCAGCGTCGCCCAGGATTGGCACCTCTCTTTTAAACGCTTCCCTTGATCGATCTGCGCATAGGGCCCGCAATCCAGGACAACGAGTAGCATGTTCGGCTGGCCTCTGCTTCGGATAATGGCTTTCAGTTCCTCCAAGAATTCGCTGTGCGTCTCTTCCGGAGCCTGGGCCGCATTGAACAGGATCACTGCACACAGCCCTCGATCAGGGTCGGACGGAAACTCGGGAGGGCGATCACCGTATTGAACCGAGTTCCCGATGTGAATATCCGCCAGAACGCCGAAGGCATCGCTCAAAAATGCCAGGAGTCGATCGTCGGCCTCCCTCACGTGATGGCTGTAAGCAAGCACCTCGACGAACAGCCCCTTTCCGCGATAAGGATTCAGCAGGCGCCGGAAATACGGCTCGTGGCTCGGCAGATCCATATCAACGGCCAGGCTGGTCTTGCGCATCCAGGTGGCCACGGCTAACAGCGTGCGCGGCAGGATAATGGACAGCACCGTCGTTACAGCCCAGAAATGGATCCAGATCGCTGCATTGGCCCTAGCCGCACCTCGCAGATCAGCGATGACTTCCACGCCGGGCACTGCCGTCCCCATGAGCCAACTTGCCGGAGCAAAGAGGATGGAGAGAAACGTATGGACTCCCTCGGCCCCCATGAACGTGCTCTCCCATCCAGCTTTGTACAGAAAGCTGAACCCGCGCAGATAGAGCCCCGCGATCACGCCGGTCGCCAGCGCTGCCGCGCCCGCATGGAGCAGACTTCGGGCGTGAGCAATCAACAGGTCTCGGCCACAGTAGAGCAGACGCGCGGCGTAGGACGCGAGGGATGATGCCATCCATTGCACTTCGGCGGGACTCTGCGCATGATCGGACCGGAGTCTGCTGAGCCGTCCCTTCACCCCGAGTCCCAACAACCATTCCGCCAACCCCAGCAGGCCAAACTGAGACCGGCCCCATGACGCTCCAGGCACGACCAGATTGACGAGCAAGCCAACATAGACGAGCGCATTCCAGAGAAGCAGTGTGAGGAGAGGAAAATTCAGAAGATTGATGTGGCCGGCGGGTCCGATGGGATCGGCGAGGAAGCCCCCCACCAGAGCACAGCCGATGAGCAGGGTAAGCGGAATCTTGATCCGTAGGACCGTGAAAGCCGAGGAGAGCGCAGAATATTTCTTCGTCAGTCGATCGGCAATCTGCTCAGCCCGCTCAATGACCCAGGCATCCCCTCTCGCTGCACGGTTTCCGGAATCGGAACTCTCATGACGGGACGGTTCCCGTTCGTACCGCAAAATGAACGTGTGGTCCGGATCATGTTCCTCGCAGGCCTGAACCAGTAACACCTTGGCAAGTTGGGCAAGCGTCATCGATGGCTCGCGATAATATCGTCGCCCCTCTTCGCTGTCCGTGACATCACCGGCTCTGTTCCAACTACTCTTCCCTCTGTCGCTGCTGTGCCCACGAACACCCACGTTCGAACGCTATATAGTTCCTTGGCCACACATCGGAATCATAGCCTGGATGGCCCCGTACGACTCAAAGCCTGGCGAACATTTTATCGAGCAATTGCTTCACGGCCTTCACAGGGAGAAGTTTGGTTCGATCAAGGTGCGCGACCTCCAGCGTGACATGACGGATCCCTTTATGGCCAGTACAACTCATGGCGTACGTCTGTTTGCCTGTCTTGTCCGACCAGGAGAACGTCTCGCAATCAACGCCCTCAATCGTGAAGCGTTGCTCGACGTGTTCAGCACTTTCTCTCGTGCCTTGACCAAGCGCCTCAACCATCTTATCCCAGGCTTTCCTGTCCATTGGATCTTTGCTCGTACCCACTGACCAGCGTATAGGGAACGCGGGATACTCGACGGCCATCTCGCTTGTGCATTCATCGATCTGAACATCGGTGATCAATCCAGGCAATTCACCTTTTTTGAGGAACAGGGACTCGTCCGGCATCAAGCCTTGCGCAGTGATGGCTATTCCGGCCGCCGCCAGCTCTTGCGGCGTGAGAAGCGCACACACCATTGCGGAGTCATACCCCGCAACGCCCGGAGAGGCGCTGGCCACCAGCGCGGATACGACCATAAGGGCAGGCCACACGAAATTCATATCCAACTCCTCCTTGAACCATGAAGAAGGCACCGGATGCCTGTTGGTGGCAACGCTACTGTTGTGAGTGGGACAGTGTCAATGATCGGCAGCCATCTTCCCCACAGAGACTCGCCGCCGAGTCTTAGCCTGGATTCTCACCGAGACAGCGCCGCTCCGTTCGAAGCACAGCAGCTCGCCCGTCCATTGCGAGAGAACCGCAAACACCGTGCCCCAACAGACGGCATACAATACCATCGTTTTATACTTACGTTTCGCGCTCTGCCATTTCTACGTACGTAGCCCTGTATCGTTTTGTCTCTCCGGGCGTATCGCTTGAGATACGCCCGACTATGGAAGCCTCTCCATGATGCGGGATGATGCGCGCACTCAAGACACCACTCGAATGCGCGCCAACCCATGCCTCGGGAGAGGTTATGAGGGGTTGCGTGAAGATGCGAGGTGATGAGCAAGATCCGCTCTCACCATGGCATCATCATTGCGTAAGAGCACAACCAATAGTTCTCCACCGTTCATCAAGGAGGGACTCCCATGACGTGCACGAGATGCAGTGGATTAATGGTTGCGGATCATTTCCTGGACATGCAGGAAAGTTGGGTGCCAATGTGGATGCGGGGGCTGCGCTGCGTGGCCTGCGGCAATATCGAGGATCCTTTAATCCACTATAATCGGATGATGCATGCGGCTCGGAAAACCAGAAGAGGCATGTCGAGCACGACGCAACCAGTCGCTCCACCGGCTCAGGCAGCGTAGCGAGGGCAACCGACTTCCTCGTGGTTTTGTAACGGCTCGCTCCCCGTTCGTTCGGTAACAATAGGCAGGTAACGGGCTATCATCTGCGTAGCAAGCCCTGCGTGAGCCTGGCAGACAGCGCCGCTCGTCTCACTTTTTCTTTCTCATGGATTTCCAAGGGCTTTCTACAAATTCCAACATGCATTGAGCACTGAGCGGCGACAGCCGACAATCGATCACGATGATGGTCATTGACCTTCGTTGACGATGGCCAATAACCGCCGGCCATACCGCTCTGCTTTGAGTTCACCAATACCCGGAATCTCTAACAGAGCGGCAGACGTCACCGGCTTGTCGCCGGCAATGGCCTTCAATGTTTTGTCGTGAAAAATGAGGAACGGCGCCACGCCTTCTTCCTCGGCAAGCTCCATGCGAAGCTGTTTAAGCCGTTCAAACAGCTGATTATCCGGCGGCGAAGCCTGCGGGATTCTCACGAAGGCAGTATGGGAGCGACGCGGCTGCTTCACCGATCCACCGGACGGATCGTCCTCTGCCTGTTCCAGAGCCACCGTACAAATCCCTTGCAGCACCTCTCGTCCTTTGGGCGTTACATCGAGCGTGGGATATTCCGTCCCTTCGACCTGCAGATACCCGGAGCCGATAAGGGCCTTCACAAGATTCGTCACGGACACTTTCGTCTGGGCACGACAGATGCCGTACGTCGGACACTGCTCTGCGCCATAGGCCAACAGTGCTTTTGAACGGCTCCCACGGAGAATGTCGACGATTCGACCCATGCCGAACCGCCCCATACACCAAGATACGGTTTCCAATATAGCCTTCTCGGAAACTTCGGTTTCATCGGAGATCGGACGGCTCGGCTGCCGCGCCGGTGCGAGACAGCGATCGCACAGGCCGCAGGAACCTAATGCCAGCTCGACCTCATCGCTAAAGTACTCCAGAATCGCAAGTTGCCGGCAGGACGGCACCGAGACATACCCCAACATTTCTCGGAGCAGCGTCCGCATTCGCTCTGCACGCGCAATACCTTCCGAGTCTTTTAACGCCTGATCGATGAAGTATTCCTGCGTGGCCAGATCACGCTCATGAAACAGCAACACACAGGCAGCGGGTCGTCCATCACGACCGGCACGCCCGACCTCCTGGTAGTAGGCTTCGATGCTTCCGGGAATGTCAAAATGGACGACCAATCGGACGTCCGACTTGTCGATGCCCATGCCGAAGGCATTCGTTGCGGCCAAGATTCTTACCGACCCCGCGCGAAACTTGTCATGCATGAGACGTCGTTCCTCGTCGGAGAGACCGGCATGGTAGTACCCGACCGAGGGATGCGATTGTTCCAGCCAGGCCGCAACCTCCTCCACCGCCCGACGAGTCGCGCAATAGACGAGGATCGTGCCCTTCTCCGTCTGGCCGACCAACCGGTCCAATACCGTCAATTTCTCCCGACGGGACTGGCAACAGTGGACGGACAAAGCAAGATTGGCTCGACGAAACCCTGCGACGAGCCGGAACGGGTCGCGAAGCGACAGCCGTTGGCACAGATCCGTTTGCACACGCGTGGTCGCCGTGGCCGTCAGCGCCAGACAAGGTGGATTCGTGAGTTCCCGGCGCAGGCGACCGATCTTGAGATAATCAGGCCGAAAATCATGCCCCCACTGGGACACGCAATGGGCTTCGTCGACCACCAGCAACGAGACCCAGAGGGAACGTAAGAGTTGGAGAAACCCTTCGTGTTGCATGCGTTCCGGCGCCAGGTAGAGCAGCTGAAGCCGTCGCTGCTGGAGCCCCTGCATGACACGGCTCTTCTCAACCCCGGTGAGCCCGGAATGAAACGTGGCCGCGGCAATCTTCCGCTGCTTCATGGCGGCCACCTGATCTTCCATCAGTGCAATGAGCGGCGAGATCACCAGCGTCAGCCCCGGCAAGAGAATCGCCGGCAGCTGGTAACAGAGCGACTTCCCCTGCCCGGTCGGCATGACCGCCATCGCATCGCGCCCGGCTAACACGGCGCGGATGACGGCCTCCTGACCAGGCCGAAAGGTGGCAAAGCCGAATCGTTCGCTGAGCTGTTGAGTTACATCATCCACAGGGAAGGGGAATAAAAAGGATCGGATCGTGATAGCGATTACAGCCGATCGAGTATAGATGACCGACTGAGGACAAGTCGAGCGAGACGAGAGCGCATGATCGACACTCGCGCCATATTTCACTCCACCGCTCCTTTCTCCAACCCTCAGCAGCAGGCACACAGCTTCATAAAACAGCTACCGTCAGACCCCGGAAGGTCGCTGGAATGGAGCTGGAAGGAACCGTGCCCGTGCCACTCGTATCCAATTTGATTCATGACGTGTATCTAATTCGATCCTGCAAAACCGAGGAGCGTCGCCCAGCTATGGAGGCACAACACGTTGCCATTTCAAGGGAAATGCCTCACGCTGGCCAATTACATTGACGGCGCAAAGCTTGCTCACTAACGTGGGCAACTCGGTGAATTGGACACCACAAAGGGGTATCGTCAGGAATGGTTGCACTACATTTGCAACCCTCTACTAATTCGGGATTGACGAATTAAAATTACATGTATTATACCCCCACGGAATGAAGTTAGACTCGATGAATATGAGCATCTCATGCCTACTGCTCAAACTGGTTCAAGTATGCCTCAGTTTCTCGGGGCTCCGCGTGCCCGTCTCGCAACGCGACTACGCGATTTCGCTACGAACCGTCATGAATAGTGCGGGCTAAAGATACCGCCCTCCAACCAATTGTCTCAAACCATCTGTAAGATTTGCCTCCAGAAACCGACTGTGGAAGAGAGACGATAGGATGTTCCATTCCCCGCCTTCTCTGCGTACTTGAGGAAGCTCCGATTGACCCGATAGGTGAAGTATTGATACACATATTCCGTAGATATTCTGCCTAATTATGCGAGGCCGGCCATGTCGATTGATGAAATCACGCAAAAAGTCAGCGAGCGCTATGCCAGAGCCGCCAGCACCGGTGAGCAGATGTGTTGCCCTACCAGCTATGATATGAGGCACCTCAAAGCCTTCATTCCCGAAGAAGTACTCAAAATCTCCTATGGCTGCGGCACACCGGCAGGGCTTAAGACAGTGCAGGCCGGTGAGACGGTTTTGGACATTGGATCGGGGGGCGGAATTGATTGCTTTGAAGCCTCCCGCTTGGTGGGTCCCACGGGCCACGTGATCGGGATCGACATGACCGATACGATGTTGGAAATTGCCCGAAAGCATGCAGCAGTCGTAGCCACGAATCTTGGCTATCCCGCCTCGAACGTGGAGTTTCGAAATGGGCTTGCTGATGCGATGCCGGTTGAGGATGGCACGATCGACCTGATCATCTCGAATTGTGTGATCAATCTGGCTCCGGACAAACGGAAGGTATTTCAAGAAATGTATCGGGTCGCCAAGCCCGGTGGGCGGTTCACGATCTCCGATATTGTATCGGATCAGATCGTGCCGCAGTACCTCGTCCACGACACGGGAAAATGGGGAGATTGTTTATCCGGCGCCTTGACGCTAACCGACTACATGAACGGCATGACAGCAGCCGGCTTTCTTGGTATTCATCTGGTGAAGTCTTCGCCCTGGCGCGTCATCGACGGGATTCATTTCTTTTCCGTGACGTTGACCGGCTACAAACTGCCTCCGGCAGCGAACGACTCCACAGTCAGGTACGCCACCCTTCGTGGTCCCTTTAGTCGAACCGTGGATGAACGAGGTACGATATACCAGCGTGGCATTTCGAAGCCAATTAGCCCGGACGATGCACGATTGTTGAGCACCCCTCCCTTCGCCGAGCACTTCCTCCTGACTACCGAGCCTATCGGGCTGGGCAGCGATGATCCCCGTTGGACAGCTGTCCTCCCGGCACAGGCTCCCTGTACATGGCAAGGCCACTATGCGTTGCTGGCCGGTCCATTCGTCGAAGCAGCCGATGACGATCACCATGTCTATCGCCGTGGCGAACCGCTTGAAATCTGTTCCAAAACCGTTACCGTTCTGGAGACCGGGGGGTATCAGCCTCATTTCGTCATTCTGAATCGGGCCGGTGATCGCGTGAATGGTGAAGCTGTCACCTGTTCCCCTAACGGAAGCTGCTGCTAAATGACACTCACGTTGCTTGGCCGAAGCAACCCTCTTGCCTCAGCGACTGAACAACTTCGCCTCCTCGATCAATCAACCGTTTCCCCGCCGTTTGACCTTCGCCTCACTCAAGCCGATCTGTTTCCGCTCCAGGCGACCGGCGTCACCGTTTTTCAGATCAACGTCGGCAAACTGTGCAATCAAACCTGTCGCCACTGCCATGTGGATGCTGGCCCCGATCGCCCTGAAGCCATGTCCCTGGAAACGGCAGAGCACTGTATGAAGGCTCTGGCCACGACGGACATTCCCATAGTGGATATCACAGGCGGCGCGCCGGAGCTCAATCCGCACTTTCGCTGGCTCGTCGAACAGTCCCGCAGGCTTGGCCGGCATGTCATGGATCGCTGTAATCTGTCCGTGTTGCTGCTTCCTTCCCAGACGGATCTTGCGGAATTCCTGGCTCACCATCAGGTCGAGATTATCGCCTCGCTTCCGTCGTACCGTGCCAGCCAGACCGATGCGCAACGAGGCGACGGTATTTTTGAGAAATCGATGGAGGCACTTCGTCTGCTGAACCGGTTCGGCTATGGCCGTTCGAATAGCGGGCTGTCCCTGAACCTGGTCTACAATCCTGTCGGCGCGTTCCTGCCTCCAAAGCAGGATGCCATCGAAGCGCAGTTCAAGAAAGAGCTGCGGACCCATCATGGAATCGAGTTCAACCGACTCTACACGATTACGAACATGCCGATCAGCCGTTTCCTCGAATTCCTCGTCGAAAGTGGGAACTACGACCAGTACATGACGCGCCTAGCCAATGCATTCAATCCCGTCGCCGCCGCCGCCGTGATGTGCCGATATACCCTCTCGGTCGGATGGGACGGTCGGCTGTACGACTGCGATTTCAACCAAATGCTGGATCTCCCGGTCAACCATGGCGCGCCGTCGCATATCCGAGACTTCAATCCGGCGCAGCTCCATCATCGCCGGATTGTGACGCGCAACCATTGTTATGGCTGCACAGCGGGCCCCGGTTCATCCTGTGGTGGATCTACGACCTAGAAGACTCTTCATGGACCTGTCTGCCCTTACATTTTTCCTGATCCTCGTGCTCGCCTTTGCAAACGGCACGAACGACGTGTCAAAAGCCATCGCGACATTGGTCGGCAGTGGGATCACCAGTTATCGGACAGCCATTGCCTGGGGGACGTTCTGGACGATAGTCGGCGCCGCTGTTGCGGCATCCGCCGCCACCGCCATGGTCAAAACGTTCAGCAGCGGATTCTTTCAACCTGACCTTGTGATGCCTGCGACTCTTGCTCCCGCAATTCTGAGCGGGACGTTCCTCTGGGTGCTGTTCGCCTCGGTGACCGGACTCCCCGTTTCCACGACCCATGCGTTGACCGGGTCTCTTGTCGGAGCAGGTCTGCTGACGTTCGGTAGTGAGGGCTTGATCTGGGCAACGGTGTCGAAGAAGATCGCCCTTCCTCTGTTGCTGAGTCCTTTTCTTGCACTCGGTCTTTCTTTCTTCATCCATCCTCTGATCAAGTCAATCGCCAAACGCTGGGAGGGACTCTGTGTCTGCATCATGCCAAGCCAGCGAGCTCTGGTGACCATCGATGCGCGAGGTTACACCCGCACGTTGTTTCAAGCCGGAAGCATCGGCGTACCGGTGGCTTCTGTGCCATCACAATGCGACCGTGTAGGCTTATCCGGCCCGACACTCGGCCTCGACTCCATCCACTGGTTGTCCAGCGGGCTCGCGTCGCTGGCACGAGGCATCAACGACGCACCGAAGATTGCCGCCATGCTCTTGCTCGGGAGTTCTGCGGCTTCGTGGGGCAGTCAGACCTTGCAAATCCTCGCATTTGCCGGAGTGGCGACGGCCATGGGAAGCGGCAGCTATTGGGGAGGACACCGCGTGACGGAAGTGCTTGCGGAACATGTGACAAAGATGAATCATACCGAAGGCCTCTCGGCCAATCTCACCACTTCCTCGCTCGTGCTGCTTTCTGGAACACTCGGCTTACCGGTCTCAACGACACACGTCAGCAGTTCAGCGATCATCGGCATCGGCTTACTGAAAGGAACGACCGAGGTTCGTTGGATGACAGTGCGGGATATGGTGCTCGCGTGGTTGGTGACACTCCCCGTCGCTGCACTTCTGGCTTGTCTGGTCTATCTTCTCTTGACCTGGACCATCTAGACCTTGTCTATCCTGGCAACAGTCTGCTAAGGTGTCGATCTGTCTTTCATTGTCATTGGATTTCCTACAACACTGAAATGGTCTGGGACCCAAAAGATCCGTGGGGCAAAAAGCCTGACCCGCTTGAGGACGCCTTCAAGCAGGCTCAGTCACAACTCAAGGACATCTTCCCTGCTGGCGGCCTGAAGAGCCTCCTCCCCTCGGGTGGAGTCTGGAATCTCATCATCGCCGCTCTGCTGATCTTTCTCGTTTGGCAAAGTGTGTTTATCGTCGCACCTGATGAAGAGGGTGTCGTAAAACGATTCGGAGTCCCGGTGCGGGCCGTTGAGCCAGGGCCTCATTTCAAGATTCCTCTGGTTGAAACCGTCCTCCAGCCCAAAGTCGCTAAACTCTTTCGCGTGGAGGTCGGGTTCCGCACGAATCAGCAAGGCCGGCAGCAGATGGTGCCTCAGGAAGCTTTGATGCTGACCGGCGATATGAACATCCTCGCCATCGAATTTATCGTTCAATACAAGATTAAAGAAGCCCGCGACTTCTTATTCAACGTCGCGGATATCCATGAAACCATCGGTAAAGCAGCCGAAGCCTCCATGCGTGAAGTCGTCGGCAAGAGCAAGATCGACGAAGCCCTGACTACTGGAAAAGCGGTCATTCAGCAGGACACTTTGACGTTGCTGCAGACGATTCTCGATCAGTACCAATCCGGCGTGCAGATTGCCGCAGTGCAGCTCCAGGACGTCGATCCTCCGGAAGCAGTCGCCGCTGCATTTAAAGATGTCACGAATGCCAAGGAAGATCGGGAGAAACTCATCAACCAAGCTCAGGGCTATCGGAACGATATCATTCCTAGAGCCAAGGGAGAGGCGGCTGAGCTGGTCAACCGGGCGAAGGGCTTTGCGCAAGCCCGACTCAATCGTGCCCAGGGCGAAACGAATCGATTCCTTGCCACATTGAAAGAATACAACCAAGCGAAGGACGTCATCAGCAAACGAATTTATATCGAAACCATGGAGGAAATCCTGCCGCATACGGAGAAGATCATCATCGACGGGAAAGGCGGAGAGCGTCTCTTGCCGTATCTTCCTCTGGACCGTCTCTCCAGATCCGGCCCCTCAGCCCTTGCCAAACCGTCGTCACAACTTGAAAGCGAAGAACCCAGACCAGACCTCTCGTCCACCCTCAAACCGAGGAGCACCAGGCCATGACCAAGCAGGGTATGGTGATCGCACTCCTCGCTGTGCTGGTTGCGTTGTTCGTACTTGGGGCCTCGCCTCTCTTCGTCGTCGACGTGGTTCAGACGGCAATCGTCGTGCAACTCGGGAAACCCGTTCGCAACATCACTGAGCCTGGTCTGTACGTGAAAATGCCGTTCGTCCAGGAAGTAACGTACTTTGAGAAGCGGTTGCTGGATTACGATTCAAACGCGCAGGATGTCATCACCTCAGACAAGAAAACCTTGCTGCTCGATAACTTTGCGAAATGGCGCATTGTGGATCCTCTGAAGGTCTATCAGAACTTCCAGAGCCAGCGAGGCGCGCTCCAACGGTTGCACGATATCATCTACTCCGAGCTCCGCGTGGAGTTGGGGCGACACGAGCTGCTCGAAATCGTCTCGAGCACAAGGGCGGACATCATGAAGGTGGTCACCGAGCGGGCGAACGAAAAGGCCTCGGCGTACGGCATCGAAATCCAGGATGTCCGAATCAAGCGCGCTGATTTACCTGAGCAAAACGAGAAAGCGGTTTTCGCGCGGATGCAAGCGGAACGGGAGCGACAAGCTAAACAATATCGCGCTGAGGGAGCAGAAGAAGCTCAGAAGATCAGGTCGGAAGCTGAAAAGGATCGGGAAATTATCCTGGCCCAGGCCTATAAAGAATCGGAAGAGCTTCGAGGCGGTGGCGATGCCAAGGCGTTTCGGATCTATGCTGACGCCTACCGGCAGGACCTGAAGTTTTTCGAGTTCACCCGCTCCATGGAGGCCTATAAGAGCGCCTTCAAAGACGGCACGACCCTGGTGATGAGCCCCGATTCCGAATTCTTCAGATATTTGAAGCAGCGCTGATTTTCTACGACAGCCCGACTATTTTCCCGCTGATCGGATCAAGCGTAATCCGCTCACCAGCCGGTTTCTTGGGCAACCCCGGCATCAACTGAATCCCTGAACAGACTGCCGTCACAAATCCAGCACCAGCCAGGATCCGTAATGCTTTGATCGGGACCATAAATCCAGTCGGCCGCCCCTTCAATGTAGGGTCGTGCGAAAGAGACAGTGGGGTTTTCGCCATGCACACGGGTAAGCCCCCATACCCCAATGCCTCGGCCGTATCTATTTGACGCTCCGCCTCTGGTTCGAACGTGACTCCAGCAGCCCCGTACATGCGGGTTGCGATGGTCTCGATCTTTTTTCTAATCGGCCATGATACATCATAGAGGTGCCTGAATTGGGCCGGTCTTTCCGATGCCTTGAGGACAGCGGCAGCGAGCTGTTCGGCCCCCCTCCCACCGTCGGCCCAGTGCGTAGAGACCGCCGCGTCGACCGCGCCCATCCTCAGTGACTGTTCTCGAACCCAGTCCAACTCATCCTGAGAGTCGTCCTTGAAGGCATTGACGGCAACCACGACCGGAACCCCGTGCGCCAGGACATTGGCGATATGCTGTTCCAGATTAGCGATCCCTTTGGATAAGGCCTGCTGATTCGGCCCTGTGAGGCTTGAAGGCAGTGCAGCCCCCGCCTTGGCGACACCGCCCCCTCCGTGGAGCTTCAGAGCTCGTAACGTCGCCACAACGACCGCCACAGTCGGAGCAAACCCTGACGCACGACACTTGATATTGAAAAACTTCTCCGCTCCAAGATCACTGCCGAAACCTGCCTCGGTCACGACAATATCCGCGCACCGAAGGGCAATGGCATCGGACATGATCGAGCAGTTCCCATGGGCGATATTGCCGAACGGCCCCGTGTGCACAAAGGCTGGAGTTCCTTCTAGCGTTTGAACAAGATTGGGTTTCAGGGCGTCCTTCAGGAGAACCGCCATCGATCCTACACATCCAAGCTCCTCGGCCCTGACCGGTATCCCGGACCTCGTCAGCCCGACCACTATTCGGCCAAGCCGCTCACGAAGATCGTTGTGATCTTTCGCCAATGCCAATACCGCCATGACCTCTGACGCCTCGGTGATGACAAATTGTCCTGAGCGTCTGCCTGTTTCTTCCCCCAACAATACGTCCCTGAGAGCCCGATCGCTGATACTCAAGGTCCGAGGCCATGCAATCCGTTGAGAGTCGATTGAGAGCGCATTGCCATGGAACAGATGATTGTCGAGAAATGCGGAAAGGAGATTGTGGCTGGCAGCCACCGCATGGGCATCGCCTGTGAGGTGAAGGTTGATCTCCTCCATCGGCAGGACCTGGGCATGCCCTCCACCGGTACCGCCGCCTTTCACTCCAAATACAGGACCGAGTGAAGGTTGCCGGAGGGTCAGCGCGGTGCGACGTCCGAGCCGAGCAAGCCCCATGGCAAGGCCGATCGAGGTCGTCGTCTTTCCCTCTCCCAAAGGTGTCGGGTTTATCGCTGTGATGAGTACATACCGTCCTTGCGGTGCAGCATCGAGGCGATCCAAGATCTGCGGCGATACTTTGGCCTTGTCCCGTCCATAGAGAGTCAGTTCTTCGGCACGGATCCCAAGTTGGGAAGCAATTTCAAGAATAGGGCGAGGGGTAACGGATTGAGCGATGTCGAGGTCGGTCAAGAGGCTCTCGTCTCGTTATCTAGATCACACGGGGCCGCAGTATAACATGGTTCTCATCAAGGGGCGGATCGGAGGCAGCTGACTGTCGGACTTTTGAGAAGCGGCAGAAACAGGTTGGACTGACCTCGATAATATCGAAACGGTCTGCTATTCCAGAATGTACTTGGTTGGATCAAGCGCTTGACCGTTCAATTTCACCATGTAATGCAGATGAGGACCGGTGGATAGGCCCGAGCTCCCGACAAGCGCAATGACATCACCACGCTCAACCCTCTGGCCTTCCTTTACCAAAGCCTTCGCAAGATGTCCGTAGAGAGTTTCAACTCCGAACCCGTGATCGACGCGAACCATGTTCCCAAGCTTGGGATCGTATCCTATGGATGTAATCCGCCCTTGGGCCGGAGCACGAACCGGGGTATTTGGCGCAGCACCGATATCCAACCCATCATGCCAGGCAGGCTTCTCCGTAAACGGAGAAATTCGAGGGCCAAATCCAGACGTGACCCACCCTTTCACCGGCCAAATCGAAGGAGTCGAGGCCCAGCGAGAGGAGCGCTCTTCGGCTGCTTGTGACAACTCGTCAAGAATGCGTTCCTGCACCGTGGCTTGCTTTGCAAGCTTTTCCAACCCCTCTTTCACTGATGCAATCGCCAGGAGGGTATCTCGAGAGGACTCTAGTCCAACGGCAGATGAGTGCTCTTGATTGCCGTCGGACACTTGTTTGGAAATATCTGAGGGGAGTCCCCGTTCGCTTCCACTGGGTATCGCGCCTCCGTCTTCTGGAATCGGCACCTCTTCTCCACCTCTGCCGTTTGCCATATCTCCCGTCTTGGGCACTTCGATACCGAGCATGACTCGAAGCCGTTGATTCACCTCATTCATGGCCCCAAGGCGTTTCTTCAGATCATCAATGGCCGTAGAGAAGGCGGCGGTCTGCTCTCGGGCGCTCATGGCTTCCGTGCGGAAAGCCGCGAGCTCCCATACTTCTCCCGTTCTGATGACATAGTGAGAAACCACGAGAAGATCGGCAAGAACGACCAACCCCACACAGACCAACAATCGGCGGAGAAGTTTCTTCGAAAAGCTGAAGCGGAGAGGCTTTGCCGTGGACCCTCTGAAAACTACAACAGTATACGCATCGCCGTCTTGAATATTTGTCTGGTTCATAACCTTCGTCTCCCGTGCCACTTGTACCAGAAAGGCATATTACAACCTACCGTGCACGTTACCGATCTAGCCCCCTATTGGTCAACCCCTAAAATAATGCCTGGACCAGACGCTCTTAGTTACATGAGCTAGGACGTTTCCCGGTGAACCCACTCAAGATAGGGTGGAAATCCTTGACTCACAGGAATTGCTATTATTTCCGGCACTTTATACGAATGGATCTTCCGTATTGTTTCTTCAAGGGAATTGAATTTATCAGAGGTTGTCTTGATCAGCAGTAGTGATTCCTGGTCGGTCGTCAACTTTCCTTCCCACCAATACGTTGAACGCACGGTGGGAATCGTCGAAGCGCAGGCAGCCAGGCGAGACTGTACTACCTGGTCGGCAATCTTTACTGCTTCCTCTTGGTTTGCCGTTGTAACCATGACAACCACTACATGAATCGGTTCAACCCCCATAGGGTAGCCAGGATACCCAAGCGCCTCTAGACAATCAACCTGATCAAGGGCGCGACCGGCTCCCTGGTTTTAGGTTGAGCAACATCCATGCCTTACCAGTAAAGATTGAAAATTGAAATTATAATATTTAACAATGACTTACAGCTTCGTACTACATGAGAAAAGGAGCTTACAGACAGAGGACTGCATGACAAACCCGGTAATCAGGCATTTTTTGTGATATCGACGTCCAAAAACAGACTTTTTCCAAGTTGTCCACAGGCTGTCTCTAATAAGCCGGTCAACTACAGATCTTATGCTCGCCCCATCTTTGCTAACTCCGAAAAGTACTGAGCGAACGTCTTCATCCCCCCTGAAGCCTGACCCCAGTCGTAATATTCGTTGGGAGCATGGTATCCGTGCTCAGGCAGGCTCAAGCCTATAAAAAGGATTGGCACCTTCCAGGCTTTCTGCATCGTGACCACCGCACCGATCGATCCTCCTTCTCGCACAAATGCCGGAGCCTTACCAAACCCTGCCTGTACGGCGCGCTTCACACAATCCACATATGGCCCTTCGAAACTACCCTTAAAAGGATGGAGCATGCCCTCCTTCTCCACCTTCACATCAGGATTCACCTTCGCCACATGCTTCTTCAACAGAGCAAACACTTTCTCAGGTACCTGGCCTGGGACGAGGCGCATACTGATTTTGAGTTCGGCATAACCGGGCACGACGGTCTTCACCCCCTGTCCATGGTATCCCCCGCTAAGGCCATGAATTTCAAAGGTCGGAGATGCCCAAATCCGTCGCATGACGTCAGCCGGATTCTGTACGCGAAGCGATCTGAACCCATAGGCCTTCTTGAAACGTCCTACGTCAAAACCGGACTTGAGGAAACTCTTAATCTCAGCGGTTGAGGGTTCGACCACATCGTTATAAAAACCAGGAATTTTCACCCTGCCGGTCCTGGCATCCACACAGGCGTTCGCCACCTCCATCAATTCGGCCACCGGGTTCCGAGCGGCCCCTCCGGTCACACCCGAATGTGCATCGTTCTCCCCTGTGCGCAGGATCAGACGTGCGCTGAGCAGGCCGCGCAAGCCGTATGGCACCGCAGGCCTCCCCTTGGCAATCCAAATCGTATCCGAGACGACCACGGAATCGGGCCTTGAAACAGCCGTGCGATCCTTAAGCCCGGCGGCAAAATGGGGGCTTCCGATCTCTTCTTCGAGTTCCCACAAGAATCGGATATTGATCGGCCAACCTTGCTCAACAGCCGTGCGATCCTTAAGCCCGGCGGCAAAATGGGGGCTTCCGATCTCTTCTTCGAGTTCCCACAAGAATCGGATATTGATCGGCCAACCTTGCTCGATCGCATATCGAGCGCCGAACATCGCCGTGAGGGCCGGTCCCTTGTCATCGGTGGCCCCTCGACCATGGTACATCCCGCGGTCGTTCCGAAATACGAATGGGTCCTGCTTCCATTCCGGTTCCTGGGCCGGTTGCACATCCAGATGATTGTAGATGGTGACGGTCGGATACTCAGGCCCTGCCATCCACCCACCTGAGACGATGGGATACCCGCCGGTCTCGACCACCTGAACCTCGGCGTTCATCCCAACCAAGTACTGCCTCGCAAGCTCAGCCATACGTCGCATGTCACCCGCACGGGATGAGTCCATACTGATCGACGGTACCTCCACCATCTGGCCCAGAAACTCCTCAAACTTCTGCCGAGATTCCTTGACAAAGATCCCCAATCGCCGCTCATTCACCATACGAGTGTTCCTCCTTGACCCAAAGACGGTGGATTATAACGAGCATGCATCACAAGAGAAAGCAGCCACGGGTTCTAAACTCAGAATGGTGATAAAATGTCCACCCATCATGACTACTGAGGCACGAATCATCGCTCTTCTCATCGTCCTTCTGCTCACATTCCTAGGAACAAACAGACCGACACCGGTGCAAGCAGAAGAACCGACCAGCATCCAACAGATCCTCGAAGAACCTCGGGTCTATCACCTTCGGCATGTCACCTTGCGAGGCATTGCACGGGATGTGCAACCCCTGGAGCCCTACCCAATTGCCAATGGCGACAACTGTTATGGCGCGTACCTATTCCGTCTTGAGGATGATGAGGCAACGATCCCGGTGGCCGTGTTAGGAATTTGTGGCAGACCAGTTGTCCGCGACCCGGAAGTCGAGGATGGAGATCGTATCGAAGTCAGTGCCACGATTCAGGCCCCGAGTCACGGCGGGCACTATCTCAGCTTCAAAGGGTTGAAAGCGGTGACCGAACAAGAACGTGTAGTGCAGGCCATCGCCGATCGCATTCTTCCAATCGTCGAGTAAATCCCTCAGCAACCGGCCATCATGCCAATAAAAGTACGCTCCACCGATTCACTCAACCAAATGAAGGAGTTGCAAAGGGAGTGATGGTTAAACTACGTACAGTCGTGGCATCGTTACTAGTGGCACTGTCGGCCGGCTGTGCGAGCAGCCAAGGATTCGATCGGACGGCGATGAGCGAGGCTCTTCATATCGCTCCTACCCCAATCCCAGAGAGTCAGCCTCTCGCAAACCAGGGCGTTCACCTTTCCACCCCCCTTCGGCTCGGTGTCTTTTTTGTCGGTCATAATTTTCCTCACAGACCGTCCGTCCGAACGGTGGAATGGCTGGCCAGAGATAGAGATCACCTGCTCCGCGAGCTGGCTCCACTACAAGACCAGCATGTCCTCCGGGAAACATTCGTGCTGATGGATGCCACCCTGCGAGGTGAAGATATCCTCGGAATCCGCCAGGCGGGTGCCCGATACGGAGCCGATGTGGTCTTGATCGTCGATGGAGTTGCTGCCGTCGACCGGTACAACAACTATGTTGCCTGGCTGTATCCGACCATGCTCGGCGCCTATCTCGCCCCCGGCACCGAAAGCGACGCACTCGTCATGGTCACCGGAAGCCTGTGGGCTGTACGCTCCGAATGGCACGCACCGATGCAGACCGTTGAAGGAGCATCGAAGCTGGTCGGGTCGGCGGTTCTGCTTGAGGATAGCGCGGTTCTCTCAGAAGCCAAGCAACGAGCACTGCAAGCACTCGGCACGCGCATCGTCGATCAGCTTCCACACTGGATACAGGAGTCCCTGCCTCCCCTCCCCCGCTCACGGTGAGTCGAAGCTGACAAGAAGTCCCAGCAAGAGCAGATGCTGCTCGCGCGCAAGGCCGACGACGTCGGGACGGATCCCTCCGTTCTTGAAGAACCCACCTCCTACCCCGGTTGAGTCATCGTACCGATGTTCGACTCGCACCACCGTGTTGGTCCATTTGTACGGAAACTTGTACTCAATGGTAGACGTGATCGCCTTCACGAACTGTTCTGATCCTGTCCACCGACCGTTCCGATCCCAGTAGAACTCGGGTCGTACCGCCACGGACCACGGCCCGGTGAGATGCCACCTGACAACCACATTGCCGCCCATGACAAAGGCTCGTGGGAGACCGGGTTGGCCGGCAATGCGTTCAGTCCCAATATCGAAGGACGCCGCAACCGTCACCTCGTCGCCTTTCCATTCCAGAATGTGATTGCCATATAGACGCCAGAACTCCAGAGACGTATCCGTTTGATTCGGTCCGGCGTAGAAGGTTTGCATCAACGTGAGCCGTGGCCTGGCCTTCCAGATCCACCTGCTCCCGTAGCTCGGGAGATCGTTCGGATGCGCCAGATGATAGTAACTATTCACGACAAAGGCGGTGACGGTGAGAGCGTCGTTCACAGGATACTGCGCATTCACTCCAAACATCATGTAGGGCGTGTTGTCCGCGATCCACGATCGTGTGTAGTTGACGTTGTCTCGCGCATAGAGTGATTCATATCCCATCAGACTGTTGAACAGGCCGGCGGTGATCGTCAGTCCATTGCCGACCTGGGCGAGATAGGACACGTTCGCGCGATGAACGTGTCGAAGCACATCCGACCCATCGACTCGCCGTTCGCCCACCAAAAACGCAAACTCTTCCGAATCCCGTCCGCCTTGGAATCCAAGCTCCATCCCCCAGCGTGAGGACTCCGTGACATCCTTCCGCACGTACGCCAAACCCATGTTGGGCGAGAGCTCGTTATGCTGGAATGCCGTGGTGCGGCTGTGCCAGAGGTGATTGTCGGGAAAATTAAAATTTCCGATATACCCGACATCCACATACGCGCCATAGTGCCAGTCTCGAGTAGATGTCACGGGCTCTTGAGGAGTAGGAGCAGCAGAAGGCTGAATAGTGGGGTCTTGACCGAACGCGGCTGAAGCAAGGACCGCCGTCACGAAAAAAGAACACCAGGATAACGCGCCAACCCGAAACACGATATGCGACCCCTCCGACGACTTCACGATCAGGTACGGTCCCTCGACACACGTGAAGCTCTCAAGTCAGTCGGACATCGTAGGAGAGTTGATCCGGTCGTGCAAGGAGAGATGTTATGGAGAAAGCCGACGATAGTGGTGCAACAAGAGGACACCTCCCCAGAAAAATGAGCCGAGCATGAGGAGAATCCCGATGTTGTACGTGAGATGAGCCAACCGATGATCCCATTCCAACAAGCCCAGCATCGTCAGAATGTTGTTCCAGTCATGTCCGTCGGTTTCTTTTCCGGTCACTCCGCCGATGAGCATAAGATCAAGCGCTCGCGCATCGTTGATGTAGGGCGCGATATCCATCAGGCTTTCCGCCGTCCACCACAAGGCCACCGCAGCTCCGAAGGGATCACGGGTCTTCAGTAGGAAGGTGCCGAGACAGATGAGCGGCATGAGAATCTGGCCGAGAGTTCCCCCCAGAATTGTCATGAAACGACCGAATGGCCTGAAGATCACATGTCCCGCTTCATGGAAGGGGAGATTGATCAGGTGAAGAAACGACTCGCCGGTGTAATTTGTCTCAAGCGGCGTGGTGATGAACTTCCACCCCCACCAGACCATGACCACCAATAGAGCGGCGCGACCGTACAGCGTCATCGAATCGGTGGTCGTGTCCGATTCAATCAGCCACTGCCTGGCTGTCAGAAACCATTCAGACTGTGTAAGTGCTTGTTGGGATGGTGAAGGGCTAGCCTTTACCGTAAGAGGTTTGTATTTCGCAAAGATAATCCCGCATCGGACACACTCTTCCGCATCATCAGTCCGATACGCCTGACACTTCGGACAGTGCGCCGTGGAGCCATCGATCGTCAGCATCTCCACACTTTAGGACCGGCCCCGGATTCGGACAAGAGAATCAGAAGAACGGTACGGGTGAGAAGGAAGAGACAACGAAGCCCTTACTGGAACGAGAACGGCACCGGCGCAAAGGTGACGACAAACACGGCAAAGGCGATCCATCCAACAATCACCCGGTTGCGACCCAATGGTACATGTGGATCCATGACCGGTGGATGACCGAGTCCCCAAAGCCCTGCCATGAAGGCCCAGAGAAACCAACCGGGCCAGCCGTAGAAACCCAGGGCCAGCAAGACTGGGAGAAAGGCCAGCGCCATCGTCCGTTGACGCCGACCCCAGAGGGCATAGGCGACATGGCCGCCGTCAAGCTGACCGATGGGAAGGAGATTGAGGGAGGTGACGAAGAGGCCGAACCAGGCGGCAAAGCCGATCGGGTGGAGCACCACGTCAGCCTCAGGCGGGAGCGGCCCAACGATCACCCACGACATAAACTGCAGCAGCAACGGCTCGCCAAGCTGCAACCCATGGGTGCCCGCTCGATCCACCACCGTGGACAAACTGAGTCCGACGATCAGCGCGACGAGGGCCACGACAAAACCTGCCAAGGGTCCAGCCACGCCGATGTCGAACAAGGCGCGACGGCTCAGAATCGGACCACGCATGCGGATAATGGCCCCGAACGTCCCGATGAAATGCGGCGGCCCAGGAATGAACAACGGCAAGGAAGCGGGAACACGGTGAATCTTGGATAACAGATAATGCCCCAATTCGTGAGTCGTGAGAATAAACAGCAACGCACCGGCAAACGGGATGCCCCGCCAGAGTGTCTCGGGAGCGCTCAGAAGAAAATCCAGTGGTCCACGCGCCGGACCATTGTAGGCTTGGTAGGCCCCCGCCCACAGCGTTGTAAAGATCGTCAGGAGAAAAAGGACGGTCGGTAAGGTCCACTTCGAAAAAAACGACGGCTCTCCATCGTCATCGCTCTCCGTCTCGTCCATGGGCGGTGGAACAGGCTCTTCTCTGGTCTCAACAACGAGACCACGATCGAGATCTCGATGGTCATTCCGCTCGAATCCATCCATGCCATCCCTGCTTATTGAATCGTCGCAAACGGATTGTGATCGAGCTCTTCCTCAATGGTGGTGGCAGGGCCATGTCCCGGCAAGAGCCGATAGTCTGGTGAGAGGGTCATCAGACGGGTGCGAATCGACGCGAGATGTGTCGCGTACAACTCCTTGGGATTGGATCGACCGATCGATCCGGCAAAGAGAGTATCGCCGACGAAGCAGACCGGGAGTTGCGCATCATCCAACCGATAACAGATGCCGCCCGGGGTATGGCCAGGCGTCGTCACACAGTGCACAGTACGACGTCCGACTGTAATCGACAATCCATCTGCCGGCGCAACCAACAGATCCGCCCGTGGCCGCCAACTCAATAGCTCCACATCTTCTGATCCAAGGTACACCGGAACTTCATGATGGCTCAGAATCTGTTCGATCCCATCCGCATGGTCCGCATGGCCATGGGTGAGACAAATGCCGATCAGCCGCAGACCCACTCGACGAAGTCGATCGAGCATCGCCGGGGCGTTGTAGGCGGTATCGATCAGCAGCGCTTCCCCCTCATCATGCAGAACGTAGCCCTGGACACGGTACCCGTTGATGGAGCCCTGCACCATGTCCACCCAGGGTGGCATGCGTTGGGCAACCGGCTCCCACTTGTCGATGGCGATTTGCTCGAGCGGCCAGGCTCGCAGACCCAAGACCTTGGCCAGTGCGCGCACCTCCGCACGGTCTCGCGGCTGATCGCCACGTTCCAGCGCTGTAATATCGCCGCCGGGCAGCCCCGTCATTCGGGCCACGTCACCGACCGACAACCCTTGCCCGGTCCGCGATTTTTTCAGAATGTCACAGAAGTCGTCTTCAAGCGGCATGAATCAACTCTGAGCAGTATGTTCTTTCCCCTTACATTACGCCCGGCGGCGAGGCCGAGCGTTGTGGCCTGACGTCGCGAGTCTACCTTCATGGGCAAGACAACTAGCACGCGACGGCATTGCGACCCAAGGTCGCAGCCTTATAGGAGCGTGCGGCCCTGTCGACAATGATACCGACAGCCATTCTTATATAGACGCATGACGATGCGCCAAAATGCTCGGCCTCGCCGCCGCGCCACCCCTCACCCTTCCGGACTGAGCGTGATTTCTTTCACGTCTCCAAACGTCGAAAGAGCCTTCGGCAACGCTTCTCCTGACCCGACGGCCACGATCTTCAATCGATCCGGGTGCAAATGCTTCTTGGCCGCCGCCAAGACCTCTTCCTTGGTCAGTCGCACCACCTTGGCCCGCAACTGCTGCAAAAAGTCCTTGGGCAAGCCATCGTACTCCAGCTCGACCAACCGGCTGACGATTGCCGACGGACTGGAAAAAGAAAACACGAACGAATTCACGTAGGCTTCCTTCGCCTCCGCCAGTTCGGCGTCGGTCACCGGCTCGGTGCGCATGCGTTCGATGTTCGCCACAAACCGTTCGATCACTTCCTGCGTGGACGTCAACTTGGTTTCCGCCCGCATCAGCCAGACCCCTTGGTCATGCATCCCCGTATTGAGACGGCTGCCGACGGAATAGGCCAGTCCCCGTTTCGTCCGCACATCGTTGAACAGGCGGCTGCGAAAGGAACTCCCGCCCAAAATATCGTTCGCGATGGCCAAGGCGACGTAATCGGGATCACTCTCCTTGATCGAGAGATGTCCTACACGGAGATGAGTCTGCGAGGTCTCTTTGCCGACGAACCGGACAACCGGTCTCGACAGCTCCGCCTCCGGCACATCGGCAATCCTCAGATCCGGTACCGTTCCCGTTTTCCAATCTCCGAAGACCTTGCGCAGCGAGGCCACCATCTCATCTCTCTTGAAATCACCGGTCACACCGAGGATCATCCCGTTCGGATGAATCGTGTGACGATGGAAGGTAACGAGATCATCCCTCGTAATGCGATTGACCGAATCCAGCGAGCTTTCTCGGGCGCTCGGATGCTCAGCCCCATAGAGCATCTTGAAAAATTCCCGACCGACGATGGAGCCGGGATTATCCTGACGGCGGCGGATCCCCTCGATAGCCTGCAACTTGGCCAATTCGACACGGGCAGGATCGAATGCCGGGGTCCGAATGAGACCGGCGAAGATCTCCAACCCCCGATTCACATCCTTGCTCAGGACATCGAGAGACGCCGACCCTGATTGCCGCCCGATTCCGATACTCACATCAGCAGCGAATTGCTCCAATTCAGCATCAACCTGCTCGGCGGAAAGATCGCCGCCGCCACCGGTCCGCATCACCGCCCCGGTCATGCCGGCTAGTCCAACCTTATCGGTTGGATCAAGCCAACTCCCTGTTCGCATCGTCGCCGTGATCGACACCAACGGTAATTCATGGTCCTCCAGCAGATAGAGAACCATACCGTTATCCAGCACGACCCGCTCAGGTTCCGGCGGTGAGAATTCCACCGGTTTAAATGTCATGGTTCTGGGATCACCGAGTGATAGTTCCCCCGCATATGCCGTGGTGACTGACGCCAGCAGCATGGCCATGCCGACCAAGCCGGCCATTCCACCTCCCTTCACTCCTAACCCCTTACCCCTCACCATTCTCATGGTCTCACCTCACCGGCTGGTACTGCCGCAACAGCCTTCACGTTCTGTTTCTTCACCAAAACCGCCACGGTACGGTTCGATTTTGTAAAATACTGCGTCGCCACTCGCTGCACATCAGCCGCCGTGACCTTGGCAACCTTGTCACGTGATGTCAAAATGTAGCGCCAATCGCCTGCCACCGCTTGATATAAGGACAGTTGAGCAGCCAGTCCGCTGTTCGACCGTAGACCTCGCACCAAATCGGCATCCAGATTATTGAGCACCTTCTCCAGTTCCTGAGGGGAGACCGGCTCCCGCTTCAACCGATCCAACTCCTCGTAGATGGCGGTTTCGACTTCCGCTGTCGTATGAGGGGCTAAGGGAGTCGCTGTGACGACGAAGAGATTCGGCGCCCGTACTCCCGGATGGCTTGCATCCGACCCCACTGAGGCGGCCAGTCGCTTCTCCCGTACCAGTGTTTGATGCAAGCGCGACGTCAATCCATCACTCAGCACCGCATCGATCACGTCGAACACATCGTCATCCGGATCCCCCAAGGTCGGCTTGTGATATCCGATCACGATCGCCGGCTCGGCATCAAACTCCACTTCCACTCGCCGTTCACCGCGCTGTTCCGGCTCGACCGTGACCAAAGGCGGTGCCGGCGGCGCGGCAGGGATCTTCCCGAACGTCTGTTCGATCAAGGCAATCGTTTCTTTCGGATTGATATCACCGACCAACGCAATCGTGGCCCGATTGGGACCATAGTGCGTCTTGAAGAAGGCTTCCGTGTCAGCGGGTGTCAACGAGAGGATATCCGATCCCCATCCGATGGTTGGAACCCCATAGCCATGCGCGCGAAACGCGGCCGACGTGAAGGTCTCAAACAGGAGTCCGTTCGGGCTGTCGTCGTTCCGCAGACGCCGCTCTTCCATGACGACACCGCGCTCCTTGTAGAATTCTCGCAGGACGGGATTGGCCATCCGATCCGATTCAATCGCCGCCCATAGGGGCAATCGATTGGACGGCAGACTGATCATGTACCGTGTCACGTCTTTGCCGGTCGATGCGTTGAGTCCCACGCCGCCGTGCCGCTGGTACAACAGCGCCATTTCATTCCCGACCACGTACCGAGCGGCCTGACTCTGTAGATCCACAAGGCGCTTCTGAAGAGACTCGATCGCGGTCCGCTCTTCAGCCGTCGCACTCCCTCCCTTGATGGCTAGATCACGCTGACGTTGATCGAGCTCGGTCCCGACCAGCGCAAGTTCGTCCAAAATCGGTTTTTCTTTCTCGTAGCTTGTCGTGCCGACGACGCGTGTGCCTTTAAAGGCCATATGCTCATAGAGATGCGCAAGACCGGTTTGGCCGACCTGCTCATTGATCCCGCCCACCGCAAAGGTGATATTGATGGAGACGACAGGCGTCTGATGTCGTTCGACCATGAGCACGGTCAGCCCATTGGCCAGCCGATGCTCGATCACCCGTTCCGCAAGACTCGGCGACGCAGCCGACAGCGCGTTGACGTTCAAGACGAGACTGAGGGCCATGACAAGAGAAGAGATTGTGAAGCGTGAAGCGTGAAGCGCAGGAAGAACATGGGATTGATTTCTGATGCAGGAGACGACTTTTCCCACATCAACCCTCCCTTGTTTCAGCGGCTTTACAAGCGACGCGTCACGAGATACGAGCCACGGTCGAGTGGTCATATGAAAATCTCCATGAGTTGTTCCGGTTTCTCGATAAACCAATCAGGCCGACACGCCTCCATCTTCGCGCGATTCCCCATGCCATACCCGACGGCACAGACACGAATGCCGGCGTTATGTCCGCCGTTGATATCATTCGTGCTGTCCCCGACGAGGACCGTCCGTTCTTTCGGCGCACCGATTTTTTCCATGATGTGCAAGAGCATCCCTGGTTCCGGTTTGAGCCCAAACCCGTTGTCCCCGCCGACCATGTACAGAAAATGCTGCGGGCCCAACCCATTCAGGATCACACGGGTGTATTCGATCGACTTGTTGGTCGCAATCACTTTGTCTTTGCGGGAAAAATGCTGCAGCATCGGTTCAATACCTGGATAGAAGCTCGTCCGATCCAGACAATGTTCGAGATAATGGCCTCGAAACACTTTCAGCGCCTCTTCAAACTTGGCCTGATTGCCCTCCCCGACTGCAAGACGCAGCAACCGCTTCACCCCATCGCCGACAAACCCAAAAATTTCCTCAACGGAACGCTCCGGCAATCCCAACTCGACCAGTGTGAGATTGACGGACTGCGCGATGTCCCACTTGGATTCGATCAGCGTCCCATCCAAGTCAAAAATCATCAAATCCACAGGGGTCTTAACCATTACTTCGCCTTTCGCAAGGAGTCAATGAGGGCCGCGAGCACGACCCGTTGTGCTTCATCCTGTTCATGGGATTCCGCCTCTCGTGCGAAACTCACCATCCTCTTCAGCCCGACATGGGGAGGAATGACGGGCGAAACGATCCGCCAGTAGTTTCCCACGACCTTCACATGAAAACGAACCTCTTCCGTCGTATCCTCCGGAACGAAGACGGCAGTTTCGAGATAGACCGCCCCCCGCACATGAAACGTGACCGGAATGATCACCTCCAGATTGTTGAGAATCTCCCATTTCCGATAGTCTTCTGGGACGGTTGTTTCCTGGACGACGACGACACGACCCCATGCCGGCTCTTCTTTCCAATCAATGTAGGGGATCACAGTATCGAAGGACGGAGCGTCTAAACGAGCCCCCTTCTGGTCCAACAGCACATACCGCTTCACGACTTCCACCGGAGACCGTCTCATCGAACCGCTCGGACTCAATTGTGCGTTCGAAGGGACGGCTAGAATGAGGACGGCCAGAGCGACAAGGAAGTGGATAAGGCGTGAGGATAACACGTACGCGCGTCTAACCGGATGGATCTCACACACTGCGCAGAAACTCCCTCCGACGCTCCCTGGACATACGTCACCTCCCCGTCTCTTCAGATATACGCTTCCGCTGCCTTATTCTAGCAAACAGGACGAGAGACATCCAGGTAACGAGGTGGCGGCTCCGGCAGTATTTGACCTTCCTAAAAAGAGAATGCTACGGTCGCCCTTCCGTTTAACAGCTGGCAAAAGGGGAAAGCGCCTGTGTTCACCCTTCGACGGAGACGAATGCCGCTCATCGGTCTTCTTATCAGCCTGCTGTGTATGTGCAGCCTGGTCTCCTCGGTTTCACTCGCTGCTGCCGACCTTGGCGATGAACTTCAGAATACCAACCCCATCCTCGACGTACCCGATCACATCGAGCAACCATCCTCACTCGTAACACCTCCCCAGAAAGCCTACGACCTGCTCAAACAACTCAAGAAGCGAAGCGGAATACCGCTGCCTGGCTACGTCGGAGGACGCGACTTCCAAAATCGAGAACGACGTCTTCCACGAGGCTCCTATCGGGAGTATGATGTGAACCCTAAGATACGAGGTCGCGGTCGCGATGCCGAGCGCCTCGTCATCGAGCGACGAACCGGGAAAGCCTATTACACCGGAGATCACTACCGGACCTTTATCCCTCTGAACTGACAAACGTCCAAACCGACGGATAGATCTATGGCGGGAACCTCTACCCTACAAGCTCACCTGTGCAATACCACACCTCCCTGGTCGACTCTTTTCGTCGTCCCTCGGGGGGCCTCATCCTCGGCCCCGGTGAAAACGCCTCCGGGGTTTGCCGTGCGTATCATTCAGGGGAAGAATTGCCGAACTCCGTCGGCTCTCTTCACTGAGTTCGCACGAGCGCTCGATTTTCCGGATTACTTCGGACACAACTGGGACGCGTTGGAAGAGTGTCTGGCTGATTTCGAATGGCTTCACGCCAAAGGGTACATCTTGCTCATCCATGATGCCGACGCTGTGCTTCCCGAGGATGAAGAAGAGTACGAAACACTCCTGGAAATCTTCAGCGACGCCGGTGAGGCCTGGAGCAAGGGACAAACGGCCGAGGGTCGGAGCGCTCCATTTCATGTGTGTTTTGTCGTGACGGAACAGAACAAATCGAAGCGGCCACACTGGCACTTGAAAGAATTCTCCCCTGCCGAGTCAGCAAGACCCAAAACAAAACCCAGCCCCAAACGTGCGTCCAAGCGATCTACGCCATAATACCTTCGAGGACGAGCTGGAGCAGACCACAGTGGTGAGAAGAAGCTACCCGCAAGGCTTTTGAGCCAACCCTCGCAAACTAACACATAACCGCACGACCGATCGCACTGCCCAGCGAACATGAGAAGAGCGTTCCTCGACCATCCCGATGGATGCGCCGGAGAAACCAATGCTCCGTTGGCATGTGGCCCATTGAGCACGTATCGCCTGCTCATGCTCGATGCAGATCGTATGCGTCTCTCGACGGTCTTCAAGGGGAGCCTTTTCGCCGACGAGCCCCATCCGACCTTCTCCACGGCACCATGAGCAGATGACTTGCATATTCGTCTCACTCTTCCGATTCTCGAAATTACAGCAAGAATCGCGCCGTCATGGAAAAACAGAGGCCAGAGCGAAAACAAATGAGAATACAGACTTCCAGCTGAATCTCAGAACCTGTCTCCGTATCTCCATCGAGAGCTACAGTATCGCGATATGATATTTTTTGACCGCCAACGACGCTCTGCTGAACAGATCGCACAATAACCGGATCAGTTTCTTGACCGGCTCTTGTCCTGCATGATAGGGTGCGCGGCCACTATGAAAACGTCCCGCTCTGCCAAGCTCTTCACCGAAGCCCAGCAACTCATTCCTGGTGGCGTCAACAGCCCCGTTCGGGCATTCCGCTCGGTCGGCGGGCAACCACGCTTCATCGCACGCGCCAAGGGATCGCGCCTCTACGATGTGGACAAGAACACCTATATCGATTACGTGCTGTCCTGGGGACCGATGATTCTGGGACACGCCCATTCGGCGGTGATCGCATCGATCAAGAAGGCGGCGGGGCAAGGAACGAGTTACGGGGCGCCCACGGAATTGGAAGTTTCACTGGCCAGAGAGATTCGCAACGCATTCCCATCAATGGAAAAGCTCAGGCTGGTCAGTTCCGGAACAGAAGCGGTCATGAGCGCAATCCGGGTCGCCCGAGGGTTCACCAAACGCACCGGCATCATGAAATTCGAAGGGTGCTATCACGGACACAGCGATTACCTCTTAGCAAAAGCCGGATCGGGCTTGGCCACCTTAGGGATTCCGGATTCACCGGGTGTACCGGATGACTTTGCCAAACATACGCTCACCGCTCCCTATAATGATATTCGTACGGTCCAGCAACTAATCAAGGCCAACCGGGCTCAGCTGGCCTGCATCATCGTCGAGCCGATCGCAGGGAATATGGGGGTCGTTCCTCCTGCTCCGGACTTCCTCGCGGCGCTTCGACAACTGACCGCTGACCACAACATCTTGCTGATTTTCGATGAAGTCATCTCGGGGTTCCGGGTGAAATACGGAGGCGCGCAGGCTCTCTACGGCATCAAGCCTGACCTGACCGTGCTGGGCAAGATTATCGGTGGTGGGTTGCCGGTCGGGGCCTACGGTGGACGGAAAGAGATCATGGATCTCATTGCGCCTGTCGGGCCGGTCTACCAAGCTGGGACGCTTTCCGGTAATCCGCTGGCCGTCTCTGCCGGATTGGCCACCCTCAAGCAGTTGCGAGTGAAGGGAATCTATAAGACCCTCGAGGAGCGATCGGCAGCTCTCGCCAAGGGGATCGGCGACGCGGCGAAAAAGGCCGGAATTCCCGTGACGCAAACCCGAGTTGGATCGATGTTGACGACCTTCTTTACCCCAGGTCCTGTTGTAGACTGGAATACCGCAAAACAGTCAGACACGAAGCGCTACGGCCAGTTTTTTCACCACATGCTGGAGCAGGGCGTCTATCTCGCGCCTTCTCAGTTCGAGGCTGCTTTCCTCTCCACTGCCCATAGTACGCAAGACGTCGAGAAGACCATCCGCGCCGCACACAGCGCCTTCAAGAAACTTTGATCGAGCCGACCCCTGAAGCATCGTTCGTATCTTACAAGATACAGGACTGTATCTGTTTGAATACGGTACCGGCCTAGGAATTTCTTGGCCATTCACGAGATACGCGCCACATCCCTATTCATCATCCTCATCATCCGCTTCTAATGCCTCCTGCCGCTTCTGTTCCTCCATCGCGTTATGGAGCAGCATGCGGATAAACATTGAATAGAGGGACCCTTTTTCCAACGTGCCGCCAGGCGGGATAGCGATTTTCCCTTCTTTAATCATGCGATCCATCCAAGCCTTTTGATCCGGGGCGATCAATATAGGAATTTCAACCAGCCCCACCCGTCCCATCATATCCATGACATTCAACCTCCGTGAATCGTGAAGCGTCGTTCGTATCTCGCAAGCATGCCCATACGTCCAAACGAGATACGTTTTACGAACGACGAGATACGAGCGTATTGCAGCATGCGGTTT
Organism: Nitrospira sp.; assembly: GCA_015903995.1. Taxonomy (GTDB): domain Bacteria; phylum Nitrospirota; class Nitrospiria; order Nitrospirales; family Nitrospiraceae; genus Nitrospira_D. The sequence continues at coordinate 331,451 of JABMDK010000011.1, read as the reverse complement.
TGAACGTTGTCAATCGATCAGAGTCTGGCGCGACACCTGCATATGCACACACTCTATGAAACTGCATGTACCCAGTGCGACTTGGTTGCTCATCGGCTGGTGGGTTCTCATGCCCTTCGAACCCAATGCCCATGCTGATCGTGTATCGAAGTCCGATCTTGGGTCGACTCTACAACCGCATTGCGACCTCTGCTGGTATCCGTCACCGAATCAGGAACAAGACTCAGATCGCCTCCCCACCTACAAGCAGCGTCGGCCTCGGCGTCCGCCGGACAGCCGACCACAGCGTTATCCCAAAGGACGGTACAAACTGGGGTCCGCACATACGCAATCTCGGCTTTCCACCCTTCGAGTCAGGGCAAGGCAAGAGATGAGATTGCTGAGCACGTTACAAGTTCGCGCGGTCGATGGCGATACGATTCGTGTGGGAAGTGAACGGATCAGACTGCGCGGCATCGACACACCAGAAATGAATGAACTCGAAGGCCCCCCCGCCAAACAGCGGCTAGAACAGCTCTTACGAAGTGGCTCGATCCGCATTGAGCCTTGTGGCCGAGATATCTACAACCGTCTTGTGGCTGACGTGTTTGTGAACGAACAGAACGTAGCGGAGATTCTTCGGAACGAAGGTTTTTCAAAGGCAGGATAGTCCGGTATCAGCGCGATTCATCACTCCTGAGTCGCGGCAGAATCACGCGCTCTTCCAGTGGAGCACTCAGATGAAATCCATCACCCATGGCAAAAACAGTTCTGGAGTTGAAGTCACCCACATCTCCCAGCACGGCATCTGGTTGGTCACCAGAGACCATGAGCTCTTTATTTCCTTCAAGGAATTCCCCTCGTTTCAAAACACCAGCGTGCTCAAGCTCATGCATGTGGAGCAGCCCACGCCCACCCGCCTGCATTGGCCGGATCTCGATATTGATCTCGCCGTCGAATCCGTCAGATGTTTTCCGCTCTTGTCAAAACCATCACGCCCAACTACACGTTCTGGCCGACAAGCGAAACCAGAACCTCTCACGCAATCAAAAAGCGGTATACCTTCAGCTCCCGTCAGAACGTCACCCAACGTGTGAATTCAAGGTTGCAGTGCGACACCTGCGGTCTGAGCAAAGACTTCTGCCCGTACCATGTCAGAATATGTTAAGACCACCGTACACCACCAAGGAGATCCACCATGAGCAACGGGAAGGTTTACCAAGGCAGCTGCTTTTGTGGCGCGGTTCGATTCACGGTCAGCGGCGAGCCGGCCGCCATGGGCTATTGCCATTGCGAGTCCTGCCGAACTTGGTCTGCTTCGCCGGTCAACGCCTTCACGTTGTGGAAACCCGACGCAGTGCAGATCACCCAGGGAGCCGAGAACATCCGCACGTATAGCAAGACGCCGCTGAGCTATCGCAAATGGTGCAAGACTTGTGGAGGCCATATCTTTACTGAACATCCTACGTGGGGGCTCACCGACGTGTATGCGGCCGTCATTCCTGACTTTCCTTACCAGGCCAGCATCCATGTGAACTATGAGGAGACAACGCTGCGCATACAGGATGGACTGCCGAAGCTGAAGGACTTGCCACAAGAAATGGGAGGCTCAGGCGTGAGCGTCCCCGAATAGGTCTGTCTGAAGTTCACCCCGTCGGGATTGGAAAGAGGTCGGAATGAATTGGGGTTACGTCGTGGAATCCAAGACTCATTGAGTCAGGTATCCGCTCCCTTAATCGCCGACAAACACGAGTTTGCAGTTGCAACCTCTTTCAGTATCCAACACGACCCGACACTCGTGCGTCCTTGAATCCTGTTTCTGAGTCTCCTCGATTCCATGAATCAACCAAAGGAGCCTTGGAACAGACCATTGAATCGGCCGAAGCGCCGGGGCTACAATTCTCCGATTCGCCTCGCGGCACCAATGCAAACGACCAACGGGAAGACACGGCACATCCTTTATCGCGGATGTTGCTCGCCCAAGGAAAGACAACGTGAAGCTGAAACACATCATCGCCGTCTTTGGGGTACTCTGGGCATCGCCCACCCTCGCAGAGAGCCCCTTGGCTGCTCAGGTCTGTAGCCTACTGACATCTCCCTCGTTATCCGCCGTCCAGTCCAGGAAGGGCACGGGTGAGGGTTGTGCGTGGCAATGGCCCAACAGGCAGGTGCTATCGGTATACGTGCACATCGACCAACAAAGCGAAACAACAACGGAGGCCAAACAGATCATCGATCTGTCCTTGCAAAATCCGGCGTTCAAGCGAACGACATTCCCGGTTTGTACGGGAGGGGACATGGTCATCGGTGACTTTCGAAACGGCAAAGGCCCCGGCGGCACTGGCTACACCCAGTGTTCTGGTTTTGTGCTGACGTTCAGTTTTCAAGGTGCCGATGCCCAACACCATTTGCCTGACATCGCCAAGCGACTCGCCGGCACAGCTTTCGCTCGCTAGCAGGCTGCGGAAAAACTCATTGCGACTCCTGTAGCTAGCACAGACATTGAGATTGAGAACGATGCTGAATAGGCTAGATCTTTGCGCAGTCAGAAGAAAGGGTCATGGAGAATCGTCGCTGCAACCAACCAGCCACCAACTGTGTAACTGAAAGGGTACGATCATGAAAAACGTTGAGATGAGTGTCGAAGGGTCTATGCTGACAATCAGAGTGGACCTCTCGAAGGAGTTCGGTCCCTCTTCAACAGGCAAGACCATCATCATTGCTTCGACGGAAGGGAATGTGACCATTCCAAATCGGCAAGAGAAGATCGGGCTCAATGTGTACCGGAAAAAATAACACTACCTCCAACCATTTGGCTCTATCGTCTTCCCCGACGAGTCTGCCTGCTTT
>JABMDK010000011.1:322746-328522 GCA_015903995.1 Nitrospira sp. | reverse complement strand
AGCAGCAAGGGCTCGCCCAGTTGCAATCCATACGTGGCCGTTCGATCCACCACCGTGGAGAGATTGAGTCCGACGATCAGCGCGACGACAGCGACCACGAATCCTGCCAGCGGACCAGCGACACCGATGTCGAACAGCGCCCGACGACTCAGAATCGGACCACGCATGCGGATGATGGCGCCGAACGTCCCAATGAAATGAGGCGGCCCAGGAATGAATAATGGCAAGGAGGCAGGCACCCGGTGAATCTTCGACAACAGATAATGCCCCAACTCGTGCGTCGTGAGGATAAAGAGCAGAGCTCCTGCAAACGGGATTCCCCGCCAGAGCGTTTCAGGAGAACTCAAGAGAAAATTGAGAGGTCCACGCACCGGACCGTTGTAGGCTTGGTAGGCCCCAGCCCACAGCGTCGTAAAGACTGTCAGGAGAAAGAGGAGGATCGGCAATGTCCACTTTGAAAAAAACGACGGCTCTACATCATCACCGGTCTCCGTCGCGTCAATGATCTCTGGAGCCGGATCTTCCCTGGTATCAAGAACAGGCGTGTTCTCAAGATCTCGATGTTCATGCCGTCCCGATCCATCCATGTCATCCCTGTCTATTGAATCGTCGCAAACGGATTGTGATCGAGTTCTTCCTCAACGGTTGTGGCAGGTCCATGCCCGGGCAGGAGGCGATAGTCAGGAGAGAGCGTCAGCAGACGGTTGCGAACCGAATTGAGATGAATTGGGTATAACTCCTTGGGATTGGATCGCCCGATCGATCCGGCGAAGAGCGTATCACCGACGAAACAGACCGGGAGTTGTGCGTCATCCAGCCGATAACAGATGCCGCCCGCGGTATGGCCCGGCGTCGTCAAACAGTGAACCGTACGGCGTCCGACGCTGATCGTCAATCCATTGATCGGTGCAACGAGTAAATCCGTCCTTGGCCGCCAACTCAACAGCTCCACATCTTCTGGTCCAAGGTACACCGGGACTTCGCGATGGCTTAGAATCTGCTCGACCCCATCCGCATGGTCCGCATGACCATGCGTGAGACAAATGCCGACGAGACGCAAACCCAGTCGACGAAGTCGATCAAGCATCGCCGGGGCGTTATAGGCAGTATCAACCAACAGCGCTTCACCCTCATCATGCAGAACGTATCCCTGTACGCCGTACCCGTTGATGGAGCCCTGCACCATGTCCACCCAGGGTGGCATGCGTTGGGCAACCGGCTCCCACTTATCGATGGCGATTTGCTCGAGCGGCTCAGCTCGCAAGCCCAAGGCCTTGGCCAGTGCGCGCACCTCCACACGGTCTCGCGGCTGATCACCACGTTCCAGCGCCGTAATATCGCCGCCGGGCAACCCTGTCATCCGAGCCACGTCGCCGACCGACAACCCTTGTCCGATGCGTGCTTTTTTCAGGATGTCGGAAAACTCGTCTTCTAATGGCATGGCGGCTTACAGCCAAAATGGAATGCGGAAGGTACGAATAGGGCAATATTGTCGTTGAAGCGAGCTCGCTTCATCATGGCGCGTCCCATCACCCTTCCGGAGTGAGCGTGATTTCTTTCACGTCTCCAAACGTCGCAAGGGCCTTCGGCAACGCCTCCCCTGACCCGACGGCCACGATCTTCAATTGATCCGGGCGCAAATGTTTCTTGGCATCTTAAAATTCAGACCTCTCCGCCTGTTTCTTGACACACTTCGTGCATTTCTCCGACAATCCACAGAATACTGTCGTCTTCGAACGCACACTTTTGGGGCAGCGACTATCTACCCTGATGTAAGTACCCGACACCTGGTTTCCTGAGATCCGTTGAATGCCAATCGGGTCGGCATGTAAAGATTTCTTGAGGTGGTAATGAAACTCTTTTGCGCAACGCTGGTGGTCGTCGCTTCGATGTTTTTAGCGGGGTGCACGTCCCACCCGGATAAGGCAGCAGGGGGGTCGGATCGATCCGCAAGGATAACCGCAAGCGGATACACGAAAGAAGGCTGTCTGCTCAATCTAAAGCTGACCGCGCGCGAGCGAAGCGTACGAGTGGTGCCCGACGACGTACAAGTGGATGCGAATTGGCTCATGCTTGTTTTCCCATTCTTGAATCAGGAAGGCTATCGGTGCTCGGGAAGTTTCATCGAACGAGCGCAGCGGCCTTCGAGCAAAGATCCGTTCTACCCAATCGATTAATTCGGTTCGCCCCTGGGTCCGATCTCGCCTGCAAACCTCGCAACCTCCGGCAAACTCAAGACGGCTACCACTGCGCTAGTAAACAGCTGCACGGCCCCATTGCAAAGTGAATCCGGAAGGCGATAGGATCTTTTTCCCTCTTTCTTTTTCCATTCATGAAGAGGGGACAGCGCCGCCATCGGGTTTGAAGCTCAACTCAGCGTTTCCGCCTGTGCCTCGCGAGCGGATTTCATGGACACAGGAGTGTGTTGAGGTCCGTTGATGTGGCGCGACTTCATGTGTGGCCACTACACCGTATCGACTTGTGGGTGAAACATGATCATCAAGCTCTCCGCTGTTATGTTTGTAACCATCGCCATATTCTACGGAACCCTGCCGGTTGCTCTGGCCGCCGGAGATTCAGACGGCCAGTCATCGCACGACGAATTGAGCCTGACGAGAAACCAACTCCAGCAGGCCAAACAAAAGATCGATGAACTTGAGCGACAACTCGCCGGCGGCAATCTGGAGAATGCAAAACGCCGGATCGGCGAGCTCGTTATTCAGCTCCATGCCAAGGAGAATGAGATCGCCGCCTTGCGATCCAACGCCTATGAGAACTCCAAGAAGCTTCGAGAGGATCTTGCGTCACAAACTGAAGAACTCAACCAGGCCAAACGCCGTGTCGCCGAAGTCGAACAACAGATGGCGACGGGGAAAGGGCAAGACTTGACGCAGGCCAAACGTCGCGCAACTGAAGCCGAACAGCAGACAGCGAAGAAAGACCAGGAACTGGCCCAAGCCAAGCGTCGCATCACCGAAGTCGAACAACAGATGGCAGGAAAAGAGCAGGATCTCGCCCAGGCGAAACGCCGTATCGCTGAAGCCGAACAACAAACGACGGGAAAAGAGCAAGACCTTGCGCAGGCCAAACGTCGCGTCGCCGAAGCCGAACAACAGATGGCAGGAAAAGAGCAGGAGCTGGCCCAGGCAAAACGCCGTGTCGCTGAAGCCGAACAACAGACGGCCAGAAAAGAGCAGGAGCTGGCCCAGGCCAAGCGTCGCCCAGCCGAGTTGGAACAACCGGCGGTGGCAGGGAAAGACCAAGAACTGGCCCAGACGAGGCGTCGTGTCGCCGAATTAGAGCAACACACGGCGGGAAAAGAGAAAGAACTGGCTCAAGTCAAGGACGAACTCAAACAAGCCACGCAAAAGTTTGCAGATCTCGGCTCCCAGCTCACGGCTCGAGATGTGGAACTCGCACGCACAAAGCAACTGCTGGCCGATATCGAGCGCAATTCACCCAAGCAAACCGAGTCCGCTCTCGTTCAAGAAGACGGCGCTGTCGATAAAAACTCGCTTCCTCTCCAGCCGGCCGATCAGAACCTAGCCGTCACGAACCTGCTCCCATCTACCCCCGCAATTTCCGATGATGCGGAAGCTCCATCAAGTAGTGACCTCGGCAGGATGAATGAGAGCCTCGCAAGCCTCTTACAGCCCGAACTCAAGAAGGGTAGTGCGACCTTGCGACATCGAGGCAATAAATTGACCCTCGCGTTCATGCCCGGTGAATTATTCATTCCCGGTGAAGCCACGATGACCTTAGGAGGCGCTTCGCTACTTGAGCGGATTGGAATCATCTTGCATGGGTTCCGTTATCACAGCGTAGAAGTCGCTGGAAATACCGACAACACGCCGGTTCGCAACGACCCTCGGAAAGGTGTTCGGGACAACACCGAACTTTCCCAGGCGCGAGCTGAACGGGCAAGCCAGACATTGATCAACAGCGGGCTCGAGGCCGACCGGGTCAAGGCCGTTGGCTACACGGATACCAAATCGACCGGAACCAATGACACCGAAAAAGGCCGGAATAAAACCCGACGAGTGGAAATTGTGATCACGCAGTGGCCGGAATCGGGTGGCGTTTCAAGTGATACAAAAGCCTACATCGGCAAGAAACACCCTGCGTTCTCCACGCAAACGGTGACCCATCGATGACAATATGAAACTGATCTTGTCTTCTCCTACTCGACGACGAGAGGAGCCTTCAGGAGCTCCATCCGCCAAAGCAGCGAATCACCCATATCTCCTATAAGGAGCCATCAGCGGGCCACAATTCCTGACCGACTAAGCCAGGGATAGCCTCGTTGTCGGCGGATCATCGACTTGATCGGTCACGCGATAGCCACCGACTTGAACCCCGATTCTGCTCACCCTCTTGGTTGTGCAGGTGGTGCTTGATATTCACGCAGGTGTTACACTCGACACCGCGTCCTGGCCATCAAACCATCTCAACAAGATTGACAGGCCAATGGAGGACGAATTACGGTTGTTGCCATGTCGCAGGAGCAAGAGATACCGCACGACAACCAAGTTCTTTTCTGTGAGCCCGGCTATCGCCTCGCCGCCCATGGACGTCAAGCGACCGAAGATGAGCGACTGACCCTGTTGGAACAGATCTTCGACCCAATCTCTCGTCAGCAGCGGGCCATCATCCAACCAGGTTGGCGCTGCCTGGAAGTGGGTGCAGGTCGTGGATCGATGGCCGTCTGGATGGCTCGGCAGGTTGGCGCAACAGGCCAGGTTATCGCTACGGATGTGGATACCACCTACCTTGAGCGGCTCACCATCCCAAATCTTGAAGTTCACCGGCACAACATCCTGAGCGATTCGCTGGACCACCTGAGTCCCGGCTCATTCGACCTGGTCTGTGCTCGCCTGCTGCTCTTTTGGCTTGCAGGGAAACAGGAACAAGCTCTGAATCGCATGGTGGAGTGCCTGAAACCGGGCGGATGGTTGATTGATGAGGATGGAGACTGGGGCATGGTCACCCCTGTAGATCCTGCGCATCCTCACTATGGGCTGTATCATCGTGCTTGGAAGAACGGCGACTGGTGGACGATGCGTGGGTACGACCCAGCATTTGGACGGAAACTTCCGGTACTGTTTGAACGCTGTGGCTTGGTCAATCTCCGCCACAAGGCAAGTGCCTCAGTCGTCCGGAGCGACAGCCCATGGGGACGGTGGTGGCGACAAAGCCTGGAAGGAATTCGTGCCTCTGAACAGGCCGATGGAAGCCTCACTGAAGAACGAGCCAAAGAATACAACGCTCTTATCACCCCACTGAACGACCCATCTTGTTGGGTGATGACAGCCCCGATCCACGCCTGCTGGGGCCAACGAATCTCATGACCGCTTATGGGCTTCGGAGAAGCTATAGAAACAACATGAGAACAGCCTCGACCGTGCAGGGAGTAACGAAGCTTACGAAGGACGAAGGGGGAGATTCAGGAGCAGGCGGCGCTGGCTGAAGCGTGGCGACCAGGCCTTTGCCCAGACGTGTGACTTTGCCGTTCCGGTCCGTCGCCGCCAGCCGAGCGGAGCCTTTCACCACGACACGCCCCGTCACCTTTTCACGTATGACATGTGAAAAGGTCAATGCCGCTCGAGTCACATCACCGACTGCCGTTTCGATGACCAGTGTTTCTCCATACCGGCCCGGTGAACAATAGTCCACTTCAGCCCGCACAACAACAAAGATAACGCCCTGCTCCATCAAGCCAGCCACCGAATATCCGCGCATCTCTAGATATTCGGTCCGAGCCCGCTCAAAATATTTG
>JABMDK010000011.1:304529-322646 GCA_015903995.1 Nitrospira sp. | reverse complement strand
AGGGCGTCAAAGATGCCCGCCGCAATCCAATATCGCGCCTTGATGTGCTTGGCAGGCATCGGTTTCCTCTGAACGGAGAAATCCCTGCGGGCAGCGGCAGTATAGCCGATCACTCAGGTCAACCGCCTCGGGAAGGTAACAGTCGTCGACGAAGGGTTCCTTGTTGTTAATAATCCCTGCGCCACACTCGCCGTAGACCCACAGACCTTCTTTACATGCAGCCGATAGAACCTAGTCTGATAGTCATGTAAAGTTCCATCATTCATGAAGGGAGTGAGGACGATGACCGCCGAGAAACAGATTCCCCCATGGGGTCAGGATGCCCTGTCAACGCTCTTCCAAACTGCGGAGTACAATGATCGTGTCACTTCACTAAAGTTCCCCAATGTCTATAGCCTCTTGCAACGGATCGACGCCGCATTTAGACATGTCGGAGAAGCAGTTGAAAAGGATTCACGGCAGGAACTCCTGATTCCTCGCTTGATGATCGCCCGAACTCGCTCATCGTTTTTTGCATCGATACGGCTTTCCATGAGCGGGCAAGTCGCCGAATCCTATCCAGTACTTCGAGCCGGGATTGAACAGGCATGGTACGCGCTTCACATTGCGAAAGACCCGAATCCTCCTGAACGTGTAACGGTTTGGGTGCAACGAAATGATGACGAATCCTTGAGGTCAAAATGTAAGAAAGAATTTCAGATACGGAAAGTGCGTTCTACTCACCAGTCATTTGACTCCACCACGGCGGAGCAACTCCACGAACTCTATGAGAGGGTGATCGATCTCGGTGCACACCCGAATCAGCAGGGTGTCTTAACCTCGATGAACTTGTCAGAGACAGAGGAGGAAACCACCTATCAAGTGGGGCTACTTGCTCCAAAGGTTAGCCCCGTTCTCTTTGCACTGAAAACAACCGTTGAGGTCGCGATTGGCATGCTCAAGGTCTATCAACTGATCTTTCCCGAACGCTTCAAGATTATGAGTCTCGACGATGAGATCAAGGCACTTGTCGGAAAGTTGAACCTTGCTTTCAAAGCGTATGGGGCACAGCTGAAGCAGCAAGAAGGGAATTACTGACGCCATTCGCACCACGTCGAGGAGGACTTGGATTCATTCAGTCATAAGAAGAGATGATCGCCTATGGCATGAATCTCAATAGACACTCACGCACTGATCTAGGCTATTACAGACTCAGCACCGGAAACTTCGGCAGCGACGACTCGGCGACGCCGGTGAGTCGGATGACGACATCATAGAGCTGCTGCACTCGCTCCGCTTTGATGGGCTCGAAGCCATGTCCCAACACCGCATGGTTCGCGGCGTCCAGCAACGGCTTCATCTTTGCCATTCCTTGAGAAAGGCTTGGCCCAGTTGATCGCCCAATCCGGCCAACACACGAAACTGAGCCTGCAACGGCAGCTTGTATTTGCCGTCGATGTCTTCGAGATAGCAGGTGCGGCAGGTTTCTTGAAGCGCTTGCGGGAGCTGTCCCAACGACACATCCCAACTTTTGATCTTATGCGCCTTAGAGAGCCGAACTTGCGCGAACGCCTCCAGCGCACGAACAAGCGCGGTCATCGCCCCTTCGGGATCATGACCGACATGGAGATGCCGGCCCACATGCGCCAACAAATCCAGCGCGAGGTATTCTTTGACTTCCGCAGGGTCCAGCACGAGCTTCTCGAGAAAACTCGCGTTGGCCTTTAGAGAAGGCAGAATCGCTTTCAATCCGGTCGGTCCGCCCCACAGCGACGCCATCTCCAGAGCTTTCGTCGCAGTCTTCAATTTGTCCCAGGCCTGACGATACTGAAACCGTTCCCAGAACTCATAGCCCTCGGCCAAATCGGTGAAGGCACGATAGAGCGGCTTCTGCCCGCCGCTTACTCGCAATTCTACGCCATGGAACAGTTTGGCCGCTGCGTGAAAGAGGCCCCGGTTAAATAGCTCGCATCCTTCTCGACGTGACACGGCCGCTTGTTCGTCCCATGGATTACTCTGGGTCCAGACGAGTGTCTTGGGGCCCAACTCAACTCGATCACCCTCCTGCCCTTCACGGGCCTGAACCAGCTCGACCACCCGAGAAGTCCATGGGAGCGCCACGACGGTGAGCGCGCCCGCCATTGCCGGGGTGGCTCCACTCAGATCCACGACCAGCTCCCCCGGCTGTACTTCCCAGGTCCGCAAGAGATCCGGCAACGACCGGGCCATGGTTTGATAGAGAGACGGGAACTCCGTCACATCCGCCAGCACGATCCAATCCCACCGCCTCGGCATCTGTTGGATCTTCGGCTGTACGTCCGACTCCACCAAGGCCTTGCTGCCTTCAGGCAACACGAAACACAGGGCCTCCGGATTCAGCCTGTTGATCGAATAGACCGCCGCCGCCGCATCATCGACCAATGCGACCACGAGCGTCTTGATGGGTTGGTCTTGTGCCATCGCGCGCGGACTATATCATCGCCATGCATGCGTGATCAATTCGCGGATTCCACGCGGCGCTCCGCTTGACGGACCGAGGAATCGGGCTTAGACTTTTCCCGCATCACCATTTCCTCACATTGCCTTACCGTACACAACGAGGTCTTTCCGATGATCTGGTGGTATTGGATGTTTCTGGGCTTGGCCTTGGTCGGCGCGGAGATGCTGTCTCCCGGAGGATTTTACCTCTTGTTCTTCGGCATCGCCGCCGTGATGGTCGGGGCTCTGACCGGTCTGGCCGTCATCACAGCCGACTGGCTCCAATGGTTGTTGTTCTCTATCATGGCGATCCTATCGTTGCTGCTGCTACGCGGACCATTGATTCGCCTGACACAACGGCATCCCCCGCAGGCCATGGACACCATGATCGGAGAGACGGCGATCCTGATCGACGACCTGCAGCCGGAACAGACGGGGAAAGTTGAATTGCGCGGGTCCACGTGGAGTGCGCGGAACGGTGGAACGACGTCTCTTTCTGCAGGACAGCGTGCGACGGTGATCAAGGTGGACGGTCTGATGCTCTGGGTGAGACAGGAATAGCAAACTCGATCGAACGAGGTGGAGAGATGGAAGGCGGAACATTCGTGGTCATCGCTCTGGCGGTGATCGTCTTAGTCGTCATCGCAAAGACGGCGGTCGTCGTCCCTCAACAAAGCGCCTATGTCGTGGAACGCTTGGGGAAATACGGGTCGACGCTGGATGCGGGATTCCACATCTTAGTGCCGTTCATCGACGTGATCCGATACAGGCACGTGCTGAAGGAAAGCGCCGTCGATATTCCGGAGCAAGTCTGCATCACCCGCGACAATGTTCAGGTGCATGTCGATGGAATCCTGTATATGCGGGTCCTGAATCCGGAACGCGCATCCTACGGAATCAGCGACTATCAGTTCGCCCTCACGCAATTGGCCCAGACGGCGCTGAGGAGCGAGATCGGAAAAATCGAACTCGATAAGACGTTTGAAGCCCGAACCACGATCAATGCTCAGGTGGTCAACGAATTGGATAAGGCATCGGAGCCGTGGGGCGTCAAAGTCCTCCGCTACGAAATCAAAAACATCACCCCGCCGAAGGACGTGCTGAACGCGATGGAAAAGCAGATGCGTGCGGAGCGGGAGAAGCGCGCATTGATTTTGACGTCAGAAGGCGAACGCGATGCCGCCATCAACCAGGCGGAAGGTGAAAAACAACAAGTCATTAAGGCATCGGAAGCCAAGAAGCAGCAACAGATCAACGAAGCGGAGGGCGCCGCCGCCGCCATACTTGCCATCGCCCAGGCCACGGCAGAGGGTCTCCGAAGAGTCGCTGAAACGATTCAGGTTCCCGGAGGGCAAGAAGCCGTTCAGCTCCGCGTCGCAGAGCAGTACATCACCAAGTTCGGAGAGCTGGCGAAAACAACCAATACCCTCATCCTGCCGGCGAGCGTGTCCGATGTCGGCTCAATGATCGCGCTGGCGATGAATGCCATGCGACAACCAGGAATTTCACCTCCCGCAAAATCTTAACGGGCACATTCGTTCCGTTTGACAGGATCGATGACCTCGCCTAGAATCGCGCCCATGAAGGATGTCGTCCTGACGGCGTTTGCCGAGAGCGCGAACGTGAAGCAGCAGTTTGCGCGTGAGCATGCCGATCGAATCGTCCACGTAGCACGACTGATCGCAGCGGCCTTTCGCGACGGGTATAAAGTCTTACTGTTCGGCAATGGCGGCAGCGCCACCGATGCAGCCCATATTGCGGCGGAGTTCGTCGGTCGGTATAAGGCCGACCGCATGCCGTTGCCCGCGATTGCCCTGGCGACGGACATTGCCGCCATCACCTGCATCGCGAATGACTATGGGTATGAAGAACTCTTTGCCCGCCAGGTACGCGCGCATGGTCGCAAAGGGGACATCGCGATCGGCATCAGTACCAGCGGAAATTCTCCAAACGTGCTGAAAGGGGTCGCGGCAGCCCGCGACGGAGGTTTGACCACGATTGCCTGGACCGGCGCCAACGGCGGAAAACTGGCCGGGTTGGTCGACTATCCCTTCATCGTCCCGTCGACCGCTACGTCTCGGATTCAAGAAAGTCACATCACGCTCGGCCACGTCTTGTGCGAATTGGTAGAGGATCATCTCCTTGGGAAAGCGTCCTGATCGGACTCCCTCGACTCGGCCTCCCGCCTTGATCCCTCCGATCAATGCGTCCGACCTCAAGACCTATCCGCTGAAAAAGCGACACAGCAAGGTTCGGCTTTCGGATATGGCCGTACCGTGGAAACGCGGAGGAACGTTCTCCACATTCTCTTCCCGCCTCCCGAACATCCTTGCAGTCACAACATTGCGGGCCGTCACCCAGGCCATCGTGAAGGCGCATCGAAGGCGCCGCCCTGTCATCCTCGGGATCGGCGCCCATGTCATCAAGGTAGGACTTTCCCCGATCATCACGGACTTGATGGAGCGAGGCATCATCACGGCAGTTGCCATGAACGGGGCAGGCATTATTCACGACTTCGAATTGGCTCTCATGGGACACACCTCCGAAGAAGTCGATGCCGAAATCGACGATGGTCGATTCGGCATGGCGGAAGAAACGGGACGGATACTGAATGAAGCCATCACGCGTGGCGCGAAGGCCGGTCAGGGACTCGGCGAAGCCATCGGATGCTACATGAATTGCGCAGCGGATTACTTTCCGAATCGAGCCGTCAGCATTGTCGCCACAGGATCGAAGCTCGGCATTCCGGTGACCGTGCATGTCGCAGTCGGAACCGACATTATTCATATGCACCCCTCGGCGGACGGTGCCGCCATCGGAGCCACTTCGCTGCTCGACTTCAGACGTCTGACCGCTGTCGTCGCAAAGATGGAAGGTGGCGTCTATCTGAACGTCGGCTCGGCTGTGATTCTGCCGGAGGTCTTTTTAAAGACCCTGTCGTTAGGGAGAAATCTCGGCCATCCGATCGCCAACATTACGACCGTGAACATGGACTTTCTCTCCCATTACCGACCGCAGACCAACGTCGTGCGGCGCCCCACGCAGAAGGGCGGCCAGGGCTATTCCCTGACCGGTCACCACGAAATCATGCTGCCGTTGCTCGCGGCGGCCATCCTGGAGGAATTGGGATGAGCCCAACCCCTGGCCTTTGGATCCCTCTTTCTTCCGAAGGGCTCCAGGCTCGCTGGCAGCACTTGAACACACGATACTTTGCCGGTTCACTCAAGCCGATCGAGATCGTCTGGAGTCAGCGCCTGACCGCCTCAGTCGGGATGTTTGCCTGTCGCGAAGGGCCGATGAAGACCTTCTCCCCCCTCCCTATGACTCACCGTCGTCGTGAAATCCGCCTTTCGCTCCCCCTCTTTGAACAGCTCGCTGCACGAACCCAGTACGCGGAACAGGAGCTGCTCAACACCTTGGCTCATGAAATGATCCATCAATGGCAATTCGATGTATTGAAGTGTCGGCCTGATCATGGCCTGGAGTTTTTGCGGAAAATGACGCAGATGAATCGATCCGGGGAAGTCGCCGTGACGACGTACCATACGCTGGAGAAGGAAGTGACGGCCCTTTCGAAATTCGCCTGGCGATGCCAAGACTGCGGGCGACTTTATCGACGGCACCGAAGAACGATCCAGCCAAAGCGCCATCACTGCGGGGCCTGCCGAGGCACACTCCGGGAACTCGTGTCGCCGACTCAATTGATGGACGATCGTTCCAAACCCTACCAGCCCCCCGCCTCGGACTCATCACCCCGGTCCGCCGAACCGACCAGGCCCGACAGAGCGCCAGAGCAATTGACGCTTAAGTTGACGTGATGTCGAAAGGGCCTCTGATTGAGGAGATGCAGGCTAGGCGGCTTCTTGGCTGTTGTCGGGTCTGGAACGTCCCAGTTCCTGATTCACTCGGTTCAGGACACCGGCCAACGCATCGACCGAAATAGGTTTCGAGAGATACTCGTCCATTCCCGCAGCCAGACACCGTTCACGGTCGCCCTGCATGGCATTTGCCGTCAAGGCAATGATGAGCACACGACGAGGAGTTTCACGTTGCTGGTTTCGAGTTTCTGGTTGAAGTTCGAAATGTTCCGGTCTTGGGCCCGAAACCTGAAACTTGCAACTTGAAACAGTACCCGCCGCCTCATGTTCACGAATGAGGCCTGTCGCTTCGAAGCCATCCAGGTCAGGCATCTGGCAATCCATGAACACCACGTCGTAGCGGCTACGAGACACCGCCTCGACCGCCTCACGTCCGTTGGCCACGACGTCGATGCGATACCCCAACCGCTGGAAGAGACGAACGGCCACTTTTTGATTAATGATGTTATCCTCGGCCAGGAGAATGCGTAGATCCACCTTGGCCTTGGCTTCGGCAAGGGTGTGTCGAGTAATGAGCGGTGGCGACTCCCTCGTGGCCGGCATACCCGACGCAACAGGGTGCTGCGTGATGACCGCGACGAGACAATCCTGCAACTGTCGCTCACGAATCGGCTTGGCCAGGTAGGCCGCCAATCCCGCTTCTTTGGCTGCCTTCGCATCTCCTCGTCGACCGAACGACGTAAGCAGCACGAGCTTGGGATCGCCGCCTTCAGCGCGTGCCTTGATCGCGCGTGCCAATTCGATCCCATCCGTCGGACTCATATCCACATCCAACAGCGCAAGATCGAACCGCGGTAGCCCATGCCGACCACTCAGGACATCCAAGGCCTCGGAGCCGTTTGCGATCAGTGTCGGCTGCATGCCCCATTTCTTCGTCATCAGCTCCAAAATCCTTCGATTGATGGCCTTCTCATCCACGATTAAGATGCGGAGACCTGCCAACACGGCGGCAGAGGGATCGGCCCTGTGGGAGCCCTCAGCCTGCTTGCGCAGATTCATCGTAAACCAGAAGCAGCTCCCCTCCCCAACCCGGCTCATCACCCCAATCGTTCCGCCCATCATCTCGACAAGACGTTTGCAAATCGCCAGACCGAGGCCGGTCCCACCGTATTTCCTCGTCGTGGACCCATCGGCCTGGCTGAACGATTGAAACAGCCGTGCGCGGGCTTGCTCGGAGATCCCGATTCCGGTATCCGTGACCGCGATGCGAATCATCGCATCCTCATTCGATTGCGCCTCCACCGTCGCTTCCACCACTACATCTCCGTTTTCCGTAAACTTGATGGCGTTCGCCGTCAAGTTCATGACAATCTGCCGGAGGCGACCCGGGTCACCGAGCAGATATCGCGGCACATCGGCATGGAAGAGACAGGCCAGATTGAGCCCTTTCGACGAGGCGCGCTCCGCCAAGAGATCCAATGATTCGTCGATGGTGAGCCGAAGATCGAACTCGATCACTTCCAGATCCAGCTTTCCCGCTTCGATCTTGGAAAAATCGAGAACATCGTTGATGATCGTCAGCAAATGATCGCCGCAGGTCCGAACGGTTTTCGCATATTCACGCTGTTCCTCCGTCAGTGCCGTCTCCAGCAAGAGACCGGTCATCCCGATCACACCGTTCATCGGTGTCCTGATTTCGTGACTCATGGTCGCCAGAAACGAAGACTTGGCCTCGGTGGCGGCTTTGGCCTCTCTCAACGCGGCATCCAGCTGCTGATTGACATGCTCCAACTGTCGGGCATAATTCTTCTGTGCTTGCTCCGACTCTTTCCGGCTCGTGATGTCTCGGATAAATGCGCTGAAAATGACGGAGCCCTCGACGGCTAATGGCGTCATGGCGATTTCCACCGGAAATTCCCTGCCGTCGCGCCTGAGACCGATCATTTCGATCAGTCTGTCTGAGAGGGGTGCGTCCCTGGATTCAAGAAGCCGCTGAACATACTCGCGATAGCTGAGGCGTTGGGACGGCGGGAAAATCGTGTCGGCGACATCACGCCCGATCACCTCATACGCAGACCAGCCAAACACCTGTTCAGCCTGGGCATTCCACTCGATAATCTGGCCTGTCTGATCCATCGTCATCACGGCATCAAGCGCGGTGTCGATAATCAGACTGGTGCGGGCTTCGTTCTGATGCAGCGCCGCTTCCACTTCCGTTCGTTCGACGAACAGGCCGATCTGTCTTCCGACCGTACCCAAAGCTCTCAGTAAATCCCAATCCTTGGCCTGAGACTCGCTGGAGAAGAGCTCGATGACGCCGTAGACGTGGGCCCTCAGCCAGATCGGAAACGCACAGGCCGCGTGCAGCATTCCCGTCTCGTCGACAGCCATACGCGTAACTAGAGGGTCTTTTGCGATATCTTCTACCCACAGCGGCTCGCCGCGGGCCCAACAGCGTCCCGGCAAATCAGACCCGGCCGTGTGGGCCGCCTGCCGACTTCTTCGCATGAACGCTTGCATCACCGTCGGATCAACCGACCAGTCCTGCGTACAGGCAATGGTTTGCCGGTCACCTTGCACCCGCCAGAACAGACCGGCATGCCAATCGAGATTCACGACAAGAGCCTGGAGGAGGTCGGGAACCGCTTGTTCGACGG
The DNA here is from genome assembly GCA_015903995.1 of Nitrospira sp. Taxonomy (GTDB): domain Bacteria; phylum Nitrospirota; class Nitrospiria; order Nitrospirales; family Nitrospiraceae; genus Nitrospira_D. The sequence goes on along the minus strand of JABMDK010000011.1, from coordinate 313,714 downwards.
TAGAAGCACCGGCAAGCACTTTGGCCACCGCATGCTGGAGCGCTTGCCGACGATCGGCGCTCCGTTGCTCTGTCACATCCCGGACGACGCTGAGGACCGCGTGTACAGTGCCGTCACTGGCTGGAAGCGGGACGAACGTGACTTCGACCCACCGGATCTGCCCCGATAGACCGACCAGTCGCCATTTTCCACAGGTTTCCCGGCCTTCTTGAGCCGCCTGATGCATTTCTTCAACCTGCAGACAATCGTTTGTCTGGATATACCGTCGAATATCTGTCCCCACGATCTCTTCTGGAAAACCCGCCTCGAAGAGCAGGCAGCCCGCAGGATTGAGTTGGAGCACACGGTAGTCGAGCCCAATGACCAGTATCCCATGGGGCTCAGCATCCAAAATACTCCGGAGCCGCTGTTCATTTTCCTGGAATCGGATTCGTTCGGCCTCCGCGCAGACCCGACCGGCCCGCGCTTGCCGGGACGCCTGTATGAGGAGAACAATCAAGGGTACGACCAGCAGCACATTGGCCGCTGCGATAATCCAGACCGTACTGACCTCATCCACCATCATCGTCCGCGCTCCAGGCACACCCCTAGCCCCAGGCCAGGTCCCTTGCCAGGCCTTTGAATCCGTTACGTGCTGTATCGGTCCGTTACGTGAGGACTTGAGGGGTATGTCAGGAGCCTGCTGAACCACCGTGCGTTTCACGGATAGAGCACCCGGAACCCAGACGATAGACGCCAGCTGGCCCGATCCTCTTTCCATCTAGCCGACAGCACGATCTGCACGGTATGATGGGACCATGACGACAAAGGTGTTGCGAAACGATCACCTCCGCTCCGTGCTTGCCGGTGAACGGGAGAAGGGGAAACGGATCGTATTCACGAACGGCTGTTTTGACTTGATGCATATCGGACATACCAGGTATCTGCAAGCAGCCAAGGCGCTGGGCGATATCTTGATCGTCGGGGTCAACAGTGATGCCTCGGTCCGTACACTGGACAAGGCGCCCGACCGACCGATCGTGCCGGAGGCGCAACGGGCTGAGGTGCTGGCTGCCTTAGGCTGTGTGGATTATGTGGTCATCTTCGACGAGTCAGACCCACTCCAACTCATCACCGCCGTCCAACCGGACGTTCTGGTCAAAGGCGGAGATTGGGCAATCGACCGGATCATCGGTCGCGAACTGGTCGAAGCTCGTGGCGGTACGGTGAAAACGATCCCGCTGGTTCCTGGCTTCTCCACAACCGGCCTCCTTCAACGTATCCGGTCGACTGCGACGTGATGCGTGTCTGAGGCCAACGTCCAACCCACAGCCTGGCTTGCCCCGCTTCGCGCGGCCCTGAGCCGCGAATCAGCTCGCGCCTGTCTGCTTGGGGCGCACGGCTCGACCGCAGCTTGCGCCCTGACCCTGCTGAACGACCCCCGCTCACAGGCCCCAGACCGAGCCGGTCCCTGCGTGGTGGTGACTCCGAACGACGACGCTGCCGAACGAATCTTCAATGACTTGTGCTTCTTCCATGGACTCATGGGTCGTCCGGTCGAGGACCTCGCCTGGTTCCCGGAATGGGAAACGCTCCCTTACGAAGCGACGGCGCCGCATGTCGGATTGATTGCACACCGGATGACGACGCTTCAGCGTCTGCTCATCAACCCACCCACCATTCTTGTCACCTCTGTCGCCGCGGCTATGCACCGTGTCATTCCGCGCTCGACATTCGAACAGGCAGTCTTTCACTTCAAAGCGGCTGCCGCGTTCGAACGAGAATTGTTGATCACGAATCTCCTTCGCCTGGGCTATCGACGCGTATCCGTCGTGGAAATTCCAGGGGAATTCAGTATCCGAGGCGGTATCGTTGATATCTTCTCGACGGCCTATGCCAATCCGATCCGTGTGGAGTTTCTCGGGGACCACGTCGAATCCATTCGCCTGTTCGACCCCTCAACCCAAACCTCCATCACGAAATTGAACGAGGGCTGGGTATTGCCCGCGCGGGAGTTTATCCGGCCTCCACAGGCATCGGATGCGATCGCCCCGATCCAAGCGGATGCCGAGTGGCGAAGCCCTGATTTGTACGATTCCATGGACACATTGTTCGACTATCTCACAGCCGTTCCGTTCCTCGCGCTCGATCAACCGGATGCCCTGAAAAAAGCTTGTGCGGCGGCCTGGGAGAAGATCGACGACGGCTATCTCCGCCATGTCGACCGGGATGCCTCACAGCCCTATCCCTCGCCTGAACGACTCTTTCTTACCTGGGAGGGCATCCAGCAGCAGATTACGACCTGGCCCATGGTGGCCCTGGAGCCACTGGCGGCGCCGGACTCGACCTGGGATCAGACATTTTCCTTTTCTGCCCAAGCACCAGGCAGCATTGGACTCGGCATCAGGGGGACCGCCTTCAGCCAGACGCTCAGCCTGTTAGAAGGACTCCGGAACGAACACCGGGTCGTCTTGGTGGCGCGAAGCCGCGGACAAGTCGACCGCTTGCTCGCCTTACTCCGGGAGCACGATTTGCCTGCCGACCCGTGGAACCCGGCGGCCTGGTCCGGCCATCGAACCGGAAAGCTGCCGTTTTATGTCCTGCACGGCGATCTGTCGGCGGGGTTTCTCTCAGGAGACCTTCGGCTCGCGCTCCTGACGGAAGAAGAGCTCTTCGCAAAGGGCGCCCGCCACAAGCCACAACCGAAAAGCAGAACCGCGACCTTCCTCTCCTCGTTGGAAGATCTGAACGTGGGCGACTACGTCGTGCACGTACAGCACGGCATCGCCAAATATCGAGGGCTCAAGCGCCTGTCGGTCCAAGATTTCGAGAGCGACTTCCTGATTCTCGAGTTCTCCGGTGGAGACACCCTCTATGTTCCGCTCGACCGATTGAACCAGGTGCAACGGTACGGCGGAGCCGAAGGCCATATCCCCCGATTGGATCGCCTGGGTGGGACCAGTTGGGCCAAGACCACCGCGCGGGTGAAGAAAAACATAGAGGAGATGGCTCAAGAGTTGATCGATCTCTACGCCAACCGCGAACTGGTGAAACGGAATGCCTACGGCACGACCACGACCCTGTACCACGAATTCGAAGCCGCCTTTGAGTATGAAGAGACCGCGGATCAGCTCAGGGCCATCGGAGACATCGGCCACGACATGGAATCGACTAAGCCCATGGATCGGCTGGTCTGCGGAGACGTCGGATACGGAAAGACCGAAGTGGCCATGCGCGCGGCCTTCAAAGCCGTGGAGCATGACCGGCAAGTGGCGGTACTGGTCCCGACCACGCTCCTGGCCCATCAACACTATGAGAACTTTGCCGAACGATTCGCGCCCTTTCCGATGCGCGTCGCGCTGCTCTCACGATTTCAGTCGCCCACGGAGACCAAAGCGATCCTGAAAGATGTCGGCGCGGGAACCGTCGATATCGTGATCGGCACTCACCGCCTGCTGCAGAAAGACGTCACCTTCCGGCAACTCGGCCTTGTGATCATCGACGAAGAGCAATGGTTCGGCGTCAAACATAAGGAGCGGCTGAAGCAACTTCGCACTCAGGTCGACGTGCTGACGTTGACCGCCACCCCTATTCCGCGCACCCTCCAAATGGCCATGTCGAGCGTGCGGGATCTCTCGATCATCGATACCCCGCCGGCCGGGCGATTGGCGATCAAGACGGAGGTGGTCCGGTTCAGCGACAAGGCCGTGCGAGACGCTATTTTGCGGGAACTCGGGCGCGGAGGACAGATCTATTTCGTCCACAATCGGGTCGAAACCATGGAACGGATCGGAGCTTGGCTGCACCAGTTGGTTCCCGAAGCCCGTATGGTCATGGCGCACGGTCAGATGGATGCGAGGCCGTTGGAAGCCGTGATGTTGAAATTCGTGAAACGCGAGGCCGACGTCTTGATCGCGTCAGCCATCATCCAGTCCGGACTCGATGTCCCCAATGCCAACACCATCATCGTCAATCGGGCGGATCTGTTCGGCCTCGCACAGTTGTACCAGTTACGCGGACGAGTCGGACGGGGTGGAGAACAGGCTTACGCCTATTTCCTCATCCCCGATGAAGGCACATTGACCGGCGATGCGCAGAAGCGGTTGATCGCGATTCAACAGTTCACGGAGCTCGGATCCGGGTTTCGGATTGCGGCGGCGGACCTTGAGATTCGAGGGGCCGGCAATCTTCTGGGCAAACAGCAGTCGGGCCATATCGCCGCGATCGGGTTGGATCTCTACATGCAAATGGTGGAGCAGGCCGTCCAACGGTTGAAGGGGCATGTGATCGAGGAAGACCCTGACCCGACGCTGCAATTCCCGGTTTCAGCGTTTATTCCCGAGCACTATGTGACCGATCCGCACCACCGTCTGTCCCTCTATAAACGGCTGACGGCGTGCGGTCAAATCGGCGAGCTCGCCCTGTTGCACGGAGAGATTCAGGACCGTTACGGTCCTCCTCCGGAACCGGTCGAACGACTGCTTGAAGTGATGCAGCTCCGGACCCACGCCAAACGCCTTCGCCTGGCCTCGATCGACGTGCACGAGCAGGCGGCCAAAGTTGTGTTTCACCAGAAGGCCGTCATCCCTGAGCGCTCCGTCCACCGATTGATGGATCAGCTCAAAAAGCGGCTGCGGTTCCTGAGCCCCGTCGCATTCGAGATCCAGATGCGTCAGAGCGACTGGCCCTCGATTTTCTCGGAACTCAACGCAATCTTGCAAAGCCTCGATCTCTGTGATACCAAGACGATCCAAAGGGATACGACTGTCTCGTAATTGCGCGCCACATGTGTCACAACCTATGATGCCCTTCCGGTTGCTACTCGTCAGCAGGACATATTGCCTCCCCGGGCTGCTTGCCGGCCTCTTAGCCGGTTTGGGGCCGGTCATGTCGGGATGCGCCGAGCGACAGGAAGAACCGGTCGTCGCCTTGGTGAATGGGCGAGCCATTACCCAAACCGAATTCGATCTACGCTGGGGTGAGCTCTCCAAGGCCACACGCTCCCGCTACGAGAAGGAGGGAGGGAAGCAACGATTCCTGGACGAGCTCATCACCCGAGAGCTGTTGATGCAGGAAGCCCGTCGCCGGGGTCTGGATCAGGACGATACGATTCGAGACAAGACCCAGCGCTATAAAGAACAGTTGATTCTCGACGAGCTCTTGAAAGACAAGCTCCAATCCAAAGTCGAGCTCACCCAAGCCGAACTCGACGCCTATTATGCAAAACACGCCAGCCAACTCTTAGATCCCCTGAAGGCCAATGTCTCGGTGATGCTGCTCCCCAATGTGTATGCCGCCAAGGATCTTGAAGCGCAAGTGCATCGAGGCGGCAATTTTGCCAAGTTCGCACAGCGCTACTCGCTCGACGAAAAGACGAAAGCTAAGGGAGGCGAGCTCGGGCCCTACCGGAAAGGTCTGGTCCTCCCCGAGGTCGATGCCGTCATTCACACTCTCAAACTTGGGATCGTCAGTGCGCCGATTAAGACCGGCCACGGCTATTACCTGGTCATGCTGACCCCGCTCGACGAAGCCGTCATCCAAACAGACTTGGCGACGCAGGAACGACTCCGACAAGAATTACTGTCCGATAAGCGCCGCAAACGGTTCGAAGAAATCATCGCCGACATTCGAGCGAATGCCGCAGTTCGCTTTGCCGAAGCCTCCCGCCATATCACCGAGGACACCGGAAAGCGCTAACTCCCACTCGATATTCACAAACCCGTCGCTTCGTGTAGAATCATGCATCAGAGCATTCTCCCCCGAGATACATGCATCATGAGACAGGTATCGGTCGGATCACATTGGGCGGGGTTCCTCGCGTTGCCGCTCACGCTCTTGATGATCGCGATATGGCCCCCGGCCGTTTCCGAGGCCCGGCTGCAAGATCGTATCGCCGCCATCGTCAATTCCGAATTGATCATGTGGTCGGACGTGAAGCGTGAATTTGAAACGGAGCACGAGCGGCTCTCCCGCGAATACCCTGGAAGCGATCTTGCCCAACGGTTGCAAACAGCGGAGTACATGGCCTTGACGAAGCTCATCGAGCGACGATTGCAACTGCAGGAAGCCAAAGCCAAAAAGGTTGAGGTTTCAGACCTGGAAGTGAAGCAAGCTTTGGAGCAGATGAAGCGACAAGGCAGTCCCCTCAACATCACCAATCCGAATGACGTACAGACCGTTCGTGAGCAACTTCTCCTCATGAGAGTCATCGACCAGCATATTCGCGGCAACATAACCGTCGGCGACTCAGAGCTCAAACGGTTCTATCAAGAGCATCGCGACCGGTTCGCCCTTCCTGAAGAGTACCAACTGAGCCAGATCCTCATTCACCCGCGCTCCTCCGATGGATTGGCCGAAGCCTTGACCAAAGCCCGCCGAGCCATGGACGACTTGAAACGAGGCGACAAATTTGAAGACGTCGCCATGCGGTACTCCGACGGCGCCAACGCCTTGCAGGGTGGACGACTCGGATTAGTCCGACAGGGGGAACTCCTCCCGACCATCGAACAGGCCGTCGCGCACTTAGTGCCTGGGGGGATCTCCGATATTATCGAGAGTCCTGAGGGAATCCAGATCATCCGCCTGGATGACAGAAAGCCGAAACAGTTTCGCCGATACGAGGATGTACGGCGAGAAGTTCAGGAGCTGGTCTATCAACAGAAGAGCGATGACATGTATCAGTCTTGGCTGGTTGATCTCAAGAGCAAAGCCTACATCGAGATCAAGTTCCAGCACGACACGAGCACAGCCCAGCGATAGCGGAAGTCTCCACTCAGTAGGCATACCCAGACAGCGAGAGGATGCTCAAAAAGACCAGACTTCTCACCCTCCCAGCCCCGGCGCGCCAAGACGCGCCGTTCCGCGAACAAGGCCGCAGCGAGCGAGGAAGCGAGGAGGTACATACCAAGCTTCGCTTGAACCGCTCGCTTCGATCACATGCGAGTGGATATGCACCGTGCCATCGCCTTCTTTACGTTGAGCCTCTGAGCGAGGCGAGAACGCCGCTGGCGGACTTTTTCAGCATCCTGCTGAACCGAGATCACACACGGTCCGTGCGCAGGCTGCCGGCCGCGTCGCGGATGGCTTTCCACACCCGATCCCGCCCATCCCCGGTCACCGACGAATACGGAATCAAGATCTCCCCCTCGACAAGTCCTAAGGCCCGGTGGATCTGGCTGAGCGTACGAACCCGTTCACTGGATTTCAACTTGTCGACCTTGGTCGCAACGACGAGGGGATTCAGGCGGATCGACCGCAGCCACGCAAGGGTCTGACGATCCTGGTCGGTCGCGACCCGGCTGTCCACCAACATCACGACCGCGAGCAACGAGGCTCGACCGACGAGATAGTCTTCCATCAACGGCCCCCACTGGGTACGGACCGATTTCGACACTTTGGCGAATCCATAGCCGGGCAGATCCACGAGATGGAATTGCGAAAGATCCGGGTCGGAGGTCGAGACGAGAAACACGTTCACGGCTCTCGTCTTGCCCGGCGTTCGGCTGACCTTTACGAGATCCCGACGATTGAGCAATGAATTGATCAACGACGATTTGCCCACATTGGAGCGCCCCACAAAGGCCACCTCACGGACATTACCGGAAGGAAACTGTTCTGGCGATACACAACTTTTGATAAACTCAGCGGTGAAGATTTTCATTCCGTTAGGCTGCCCAATGGATTCAAGACAGATGGCACATCACAGTCCGACCTTTCTCCGTCACTACACATACGAGCCTCCTCCTCCCAAGTCAACCAGCCGTCGCCGGATAGCCCGCGTTCTCCTCTGGAGCGCCCTGCTCATCGGACTTCCGTTGGGCATCCTCACGGTGATCTGGCTCACCAGGCTTCCCGACATCGATGTCCTTGCAAGGACCAACCCAACCTCGACGGCGCTGATGGACGCGCGACAGGCTCAAGCGAAGAAACAAAGTCGCGCGGTCGGACGACAGTGGATGTGGGTACCGCTCTCACGCATCTCTCCTCACCTTCGCCATGCGGTCGTGGCGGCTGAAGATGCGTCGTTTTTCACTCACGAAGGATTCGACTGGGAAGGCATTAAAGAAGCCGCGAGATACAACCTCGAAGCAGGCGAACTCAAGCGCGGGGGCAGCACCATTACGCAGCAGCTGGCCAAAAACCTTTATCTGTCATCCGAACGGTCCCTGTTCCGAAAAGCACGAGAAGCCCTGATTACACGCTCACTCGAACAGCATCTGACGAAAAAACGCATTCTTGAACTGTACCTGAACGTCGCCGAGTGGGGGCACGGTGTCTATGGCGCTGAAGCTGCGGCCCGTCATCACTTCGGAAAACCCTCATCTGACCTCACAGCCGACGAAGCCGCCTGGTTGGCGGCCATTTTGCCGTCACCGCGCCGATACGATCCCCTGAGAAAAACAACCTTTCTGACTAGACGCCATGAACGCATTCTGAAATGGATCGATCGGCAACCCGCGACTCCCGCGCCGATCATCGACGAGTAGAACCGCTGAACTGTCGTTACGCTGAATACTCAGACGAATCACCCACTTCACACACATCCTGTTCTCCAAAGATCGCCGATTCATGGGTGTAGTGCTTGAATTCGAGCAGGTTGTGGGATGGGTCTTCAAGGAAGAACGTGCGGTGCTCGATGCGCGTCCCAGGAAATCGCACTCGTGGCAGTTGGTAGAAGGACAAACCCTTGACCTTGGCCTGATCCGCCAGCGCCTGCCACTCCTCCTGTGAAAGAAAGACCAGCCCAAAGTGGCGCGGGTAAATACCTTTCTGTTGAGGAGGTTGCTCCGGCACGAGATGTGCGACGAGCTGATGGCTGGCTAGCTCCAGTGTCACCGCATGTTTTGATCGCCGTCCGACGGTACACCCAAGCCCATCGACGTAGAACCGAATGGTCGCCTCGATATCGTGAATCGGAAAGGCAAGGTGAAACACACTGTTGCTCATCGGAATCTGTCTCTCACCACAATTTCTCCCTTGCCATCCCACCATCCGGCCGCCATATGAGACGTCACATGCCTGATGGCAAATCGTCCATCGGGCGCCAAGACCAGAGTCCCCGCAGCTCCTTGCAGCCTTATCACCAGCTTCTGAAGGACGGATCGTGCTGCGACAGTCGGTGTCTTCCCTTGATCTAAAAGATTGCAGATCTCTTTGGCCACCGCAATCCGGATAATCCCTTCGCCCAATCCCGTCATCGACACCGC
>JABMDK010000011.1:286872-304429 GCA_015903995.1 Nitrospira sp. | reverse complement strand
TGCGACAGTCGGTGTCTTCCCTTGATCTAAAAGATTGCAGATCTCTTTGGCCACCGCAATCCGGATAATCCCTTCGCCCAATCCCGTCATCGACACCGCGCCAGACTCATTGTCGGCATACACCCCGCAGCCGATGATCGGCGTATCCCCGACCCGTCCGGGCAACATCCGATCAATGCCTCCTGTCGACGCGCCAGCTGCGACCGTCCCGGTTCGATCGAGGGCGACGGCTCCGACGGTGCCGTGCCGATCTTGACTCCTTTTAATCTTCCTAAGCGCCACTTCGTAGAAAAACCGACACGGCTTTCCTGAGCGCTGATGTCCTTCGAGCTTGAAATGCCGTGCAAATTGTCCAGCCGACGGCCCGACTAACAGAACATGGTCCGTTTCTTCCATGACAAGGCGTGCGGCGGTGATCGGATGAACAATGCCCTCGATGGATGCCACGGCGCCGGCCCGCAAGCCATGTCCCTCCATGATGGAGGCATCCATCCGCCGCACTCCGTCTAACTGGAGGTGCGATCCCTTCCCGGCGTTGAAGAGCCCACTACGCTCGAGCGTGCGAATCGTCTGCTCGACGGCAACGAGCGCGGAGCTGCCCCGATCCAACAAGTGATAACCGACTTGCAAGGCAGCACGGAGGCACGCGGCTTGTGATGAGGTCATGGCACGGGAGCCGGCGCCCCCGTGCGCGAGGATAATGGGACGGAGAGTCTTCAATTCAAGAGCAGACCCCGAGCTTTCTGATAGGCCGGATTCTGCATGCGATCCAGATCGGACCGTACAAAACCCAGGCCTGTGACACAGAGCTCAAAGTTCTCGGACAGTTTTTGAAACAAGGACAAGCTGATTTCGGCATCATCGCGGCCGATCTGCGCGACGATGCCGTACGAGCGTTTACCGGTCTTCACGTAGTCGACGAGAAAGTCCTTGTGATAAATACGCCCGACCGACTTGAGGCGGCGAAGGTACTCAGGAAACAATCCCGCCATAAACAGGGTGAAATCACCAATATGCCGATGGACATCTCGTTCACGATCCAGCGATTGGGCTTCGAGCATGACCTCGGATTCGAAGAGCAAGTCCACCACCGAATCGACCGGCTGATCCTCTCGATTTCTGATCTTATAAAGCTGATCCGTAGAGGTAAAGTCGACCAGCAGATCGGAGACGTACGACGTGACTTTGGTGTCGGGCCAGCCGAGATGTTCCGTAAAGCTCTTCTCGGTCAAGGCGCCGAAGAGTTGCCGGAGCGGATGTCGTGGCGGAACTTGCGTGCCCATCTCCACCTCCTACGAAGTCCGATGAGGCTCTTCCCCAGTATACCAGATCCCGACTGGGAGCCGGCTTCCACTCTGATTGATTCTATCGGAACTCCACCACCGGATCTTGAGCCTGGATTAGCGTCCCTCCCTACTGTCTACCATGAACGTCACCGGCCCGTCGTTCACCAAGGCCACCTGCATATGTGCGGCAAAGACTCCGGTTTCGACCGACGTACCCTCGGCTCGCAAATCGAAGGCGACCTGTTCATACAGCCGCTTGGCCAGATCAGGAGGAGCAGCTCCGTCAAAACTGGGGCGGCGTCCGTTGGTGGTCCGACCCAACAGCGTGAATTGGGACACAAGCAATACAGCGCCACCGACCTCCGTGAGCGATCGATTCATCTTTCCCTGGTCATCGGCGAAGATACGGAGGTTCCTGATTTTGTCGACCAGATACTGCGTGTCAGACTCGTCATCACCTTTCGCAACTCCCAACAACACCATCATGCCCTGCTGAATCCGGCCCACAATCTTCCCATCGACTTCCACCGAAGCGCTGGTGACTCGCTGAAGGACGGCTCTCATCGGCTGACGTCATCCTCCCTGCAGTTGAGTGAGCGTCCCTTCAAGCGACAGCAACTTGCGTTTCATGGACAGCCCGCCCGAGAAACCACCGAGCGAGGCATCCTGCGCGACAATCCGATGGCAGGGAATCACGATGGGCAACGGATTGGCGCCGACTGCATTGCCGACGGCGCGGGCATACTGCCGTCCCCCCACCCGCAGGGCAATCCATTGATAGGAACGGAGCTTCCCGTATGGAACTCGTTGCAACGTCCGCCAGACCTGCCGCTGAAATGATGTTCCCCGTGAGAGATCAAGCGGCACATCAAACGTGTTTCGTCTCCCGGCAAGATAGTCGAGCAGTTGACGGCTGGCAGCCTGCAGCGTGGCGGACTCTCCCTGTTCCACCGGTTCATTCGACTGTGCCTGAAGATCGGACAGGACGGCCTGTTTCGACCGCTTTGGCAAGGCGATCCCATCAATGCCTTTCAAGGATTCAGAGATTCCCATCCAGCCCCAGGGAGACTGAAACAACATCGCTCGTCTCATAGACCGCTCCTTGTCATCGCATCACTCGACCGAGTTTTTTGCGCACCATCCCCCACACCACCGCAAGCTCCTCGGACTGAAACAGCGCATGGACACCCAGATATCCACCGACACTTAATCCCACGGCGACACACAGCAGCCCTGTTTTTGCCATCCAATCGGCCGGCTGAGTCCAGATCTCCGCGCCAGCCACCCACCAACAGGCCATCACGATGGGCATACAGGCCACAAGCACTCGTCCGGCCGAACGGATTATGGCTTTCCACTCGACGCCGCCCAGTCTGCGGTTCAAGACCACCACGAGAATTCCGCCGTTTACCATCGCCGCCAGCGCGGTCGCAAGTGCCAACCCCGCCGCCCCAAGGGAGGACATCAGTGCCAGCGAGAACAGGATATTTGCGACGACCGCAATCGCCGCCGAAATAGCCGGCGTGGTGGTGTCTTTCAACGAATAGAACGCCGAAACAATGATGCGCACCCCGCCGAAGGCCCACAAGCCCATGGAATAACACAGCACCGCAAAGGCCGTCTCAGCGGTATCGTGTGCCGTGAACGTCCCATGCTCAAAAAAGAGATGCACGATCGGCGTCCGCAACAGAATCAAGCCCACCATGGCCGGCAAAATGATGAAGAGAATCATCCGCAGACCGAACCCAAGCGTCGTGCGTAGTTCATCCAAGGCCCCTCGCGCCGCTTGTGCCGACAGGGTGGGCAGAATGGCCGTGGCCAACGCAACACCGAAGATACCGAGCGGAAACTGAATCAACCGCATGCCATAAAACAGATAGGTCGGGCCACCGGCAAAGAAGGATCCCAGAATCGTGCTCACGGTGATATTGATCTGAGTCACCGACAACCCGAGCAACGACGGAATCATCAGCCGACCGATCTTCCGCACACCGGGATGGCCGGGATTGAAGATAAATCCGAACAACATGCCGCGCAGCTTGAGCCCCGGCAGCTGCATCGCAAACTGGGCCGCCCCGCCGGCCACGACGCCGATAGCGACACCAAGGATGGGCTCCCGCATGGTCGGCGCGAGAAACAGCGAGCATCCGATGATGAACAGGTTGAAAAAGACCGGAGAAAACGCCGGGGCCGCAAAAGCCCGCAGGGAATTGAGAATCCCCATGGCCAGGGCAGCCAAACTGATAAAAATGAGATAGGGGAACATCATGCGCGTGAGCAATGTCGTCATTGCAAGCCGGGCCGGATCGTCATGGAACCCCGGAGCCAAGATCCAGACAATGCCCGATGCCCCCAGAACCCCAAGAATGGTAATGCCCGTCACAATAGTCAGCAGGGTCGTGAACACCGCACTGGCCAGTTCCCACGCATCTTGCTTGGATTTGAGTGTGTGGTATTCCGTAAAGACCGGAATGAACGCGGCGGACATCGACCCCTCGGCGAAGAGTTCACGGAGCAGATTCGGGATACGATAGGCCACAAAGAAGGCATCGGCGGCCGGGGTAGCCCCGAAGAGCTTGGCGAGAACCATGTCACGGACAAACCCGAGCACGCGACTGGAGAACGTCGCGACTCCGATCATGCCAGCCGCTTTGACGACTGACTGATTCTCCTCCTGGGGTTTGGCTGGCGTGCCGGCCGACACGGTGGGCTCTGACATGGACCGGATTCTAACGGAATGCTCGCGGGCCGTCTATCGACGCATGAAGACAACGCATGACGAACTTTGGAGGACTCGTCCGTAAGGCATCACCGTCAGGTAGAGATTCCCTATTCCGGCTGGCTCGGTCGCTTGGTCGGAATCATCGTGCGGCACAGCATCGTCCGTGATGGCGACAAGGTTGCGAACATCGAGTCGACGGCCGACATGTGCCGTCATATGAGCAACGCGCTACTATTCAGCAGCACATCCTTATCTGGAAATCTTGGCCGGAAGAACAGCGATACCTTCGGCTTGCGCCGCCTTGCGGAGGTTTCTATCAAGCGAGGCCAAAGGAAGCCCAAGGCGCATGGCCAATTCGAGATACGCTGCATCGTAACTGCTCAGTTGATGCCTCCGCCCTAACGCAAGAGTGGTCGTTGTGGCATGATGTTCCGTATGGACATCTGATTCAATGGCCAGCTTGCTCAGTAAATTAAGAAACAGCGTGGTGTCAGCCGGCGACTTCTTCTTCGAACGCTCTGCGCCGAGCAGCACATTGCCGACTTCAAGAACCCAGTGTTGGGCCACGATAGCTTTCTCAGGCCCAGACAGCTTTCCAAGCAATGCATCGGTGTCCTTGGTCGCTTCATGCTCAAATAGCCACGTCATCGTGACGGAACAATCCAGCACAAAGTTCATCGTCGCCCCATGTTCCTTAACCCGAGAATGTCCTCCGTGGTCAATTTGACAGGATGCTTGGCTCGCAATGCCCGAATCCCTTCGATCGCGTGTATGGCCTCTTCTCGACTGGCTCGTTTCGCGGGCACCAGCTTGGCGACGGCTTGATCATGACGAGTGATCGTGATTTCTTCTCCCTGAGCGACCCGGCCGATCAATTCAGAGAGTTTGTTCTTCGCTTCGGCAAGTCCCACTGTGATAACGGCCATGGCCACATACCTCCCACATCCGGACACCATGTAATCTGGCTAGACAGTAGCTAGATTAACATGGTCCCGAGTATGCGACAAGCCATGCGACAATCAGCACCACTCGATATCAGGCGCGATCGCTGTCATCTGATTGGGAAAGGCTCTCCGGAGCGGAACACTGGCCATGCCCACCAGCTCGGTACCCCCTTGATGCACAAAACAAGATCTAGCAGGATACGGAAAAAGTCCGCCAGCGGCGTTCTCGCCTCCTCAGAGGCTCATTGAAAAAGACCGGAGAAAACGCCGGTGCCGCGAAGGCCCGCAGAGAATTGAGGATCCCCATGGCCAGCGCGGCGAGGCTGATAAAAATGAGATAGGGGAACATCATGCGCGTGAGCAACGTCGTCATTTCAAGCCGGGCCGGATCGTCATGGAACCCCGGAGCCAAGAGCCAGACAATACCCGCCGCCCCCAAGATCCCGAGCATGGTAATACCCGTCACAATGGTCAGCAGCGTTGTAAATGCCGCACTTGCCAACTCCCACGCATCTTGTTTGGATTTGAGCGTGTGGTATTCGGTGAAGACGGGAATGAACGCGGCCGACATTGACCCCTCGGCAAAGAGCTCACGGAGCAGATTTGGGATACGATAGGCAACGAAGAAGGCATCGGCCGCCGGCGTGGCGCCGAAGAGCTTGGCGAGAACCATGTCACGGACAAAACCGAGGACGCGACTGGAGAACGTCGCGACCCCAATCATCCCAGCCGCTTTGACGACCGACTGATTCTCGTCCTGAGGTTTGGCGGGAGCGCCGGTCGAGACGGTGGGCTCTGACATGGACCGGATTCTAGCGGAACGGTGGTGAGCAGTCTATCGATGGAGAAAAAGCCATCTAGAAATACTGGATGGCTATCAATAAATTACGCCATGAGTTACAGAACAGGTGAAAGAAGGAATAAAGAACGCGCGTGGACTTCTTGTGGAGCCAGGCCCCTGGCGCTGGTCAGAGATTCGCGCCAGAGGCTCTGGACGTTCATCACGCCGCGAGTCGTTGAACAGGCGGCCGACTAGCTATGCTTACAACGTTTGCTCCTAGGTCCCTTGATCCCTCAGCCTTGGCCGGTGGCTTCATCTCCAACGTCCCATTGAACACCACACCCTCTTCCATCGAAAGGACCGGAGTGGTCAGACTCCCTTGCACCACAGCCGGAGCACGGAGCACGATCTGGTCCTTCGCTTGAATATCACCGTGGATGGTTCCTTGGCACACCACCGTCCCAGCTGTGACCTTGGCTTTGAGTACTGCTTCAGGCCCGACGAGCAAACCACCGTCGGTGTGAATTTCCCCGTC
This sequence comes from Nitrospira sp., assembly GCA_015903995.1. Classification (GTDB taxonomy): domain Bacteria; phylum Nitrospirota; class Nitrospiria; order Nitrospirales; family Nitrospiraceae; genus Nitrospira_D. The sequence continues at coordinate 298,161 of JABMDK010000011.1, read as the reverse complement.
CAAGGCCCCATCAATCCGTACCGTACCGGAATAGGTGATCACGCCCTTGAACTCAACATCTTTACCGACGAACGCCACCTCATCCGGAAGTATCGGCCCGCTCTTTGATGGGTTACGCCTGGCCTCCACTCACTGTTCCCGTTCCCGTTCCCGTTCCTGCTCTCCCTCTCCCCCAGCTGTCTCTTCCTGCTTCCACATGATAGGGCTCCCTCCTTATCCGAATAGTCCGGCTGAGCTGAACGGTCCCGCCAAGTCTCTTATCTATCGGCTGACCAAGGCTTTTTATTGAGCGCGCAAGATAGAGGAGGCGATTTCTTATGGCTCCTGGACCAATTCATTAGACAATTCATCGGGATTGTCGCCTGCACGACCAGGGCAGACCTCGGCGAGAAGCACGCCACAGGTCTCGATGCTCTGGCACAACCCCCCGACGATATCACCCGTTTTCAATCGCCCGACCGCAGCATGGACGATCTGCGACCACCGTTCCGTGGGAACTCGTTGAAACAAGGGTTGATCAGGAAGCACGTGGATCTGATGTTCCAAGAGAGACACCATGATCAGCACGCCGGTGCGCTCACGAGTTTGAGAGACGGCATGTTGCGCGAAGGCACGCCCGGCCCTCAAGCGTACTTTCTGATGCATCCGATCGGTTGGTGTGAGTAGGCGAACGATTGGGACCAGGGTACCGAGCCAGGCTCCTGCTCCATAGGCCAGGATTGTAGCCAGGACCAGCCAGGCCGCATTAGCGGCATGCCAGCCCCAGGGAAGCCACAATATCTCAGTGGTCAGCAGGATGGTCAGCACAGACAACGCCAGGATCAGCCCGGCCCGATGTTGCGCATCACGGTAGAGCCCGGACCGGCTGACGATCATCGGAACGATCTCAGCATTCGTGTGCTGTTCCGCCGCGTGTACCGCCAGCCTGATTCGCTCCTGCTCTGCAGCTGTGAGTTTGAGCTCCTCACCAGTTTCCACTGGCACCCCCTCCTCCGAAACCGCCGCCCCCTCCACCAAAACCGCCCCCGCCGAAACCATCTCCGCCTCCAAGGGATCCTCCACACGGCTACAGAGATCGCAGAGAGTTTTTCCGCAACCTGCTAGAAAAGAAAGGGGACCGCAACTGTCTTTGCTGTCCCCTTTTCTTCCAGCACGACTTGAGGCCCCAGCGTAGACCGACGATGAGTCTCAATACGCCCTCATGGCCACTCCCGGTCGGAAGCTCGGCCCACCTTTCTACGTATCGAAGGGAACGACTCTGGTTACGTTCCGTCCCATTGGATCATCGAAGCGTCGGCGAATCGTTGGGCAGACAGGCCCGGGGCCGTGGTGTGACGAGGCGCCATCACAATGTGGCGTATTGACCGCTTAAAAGACGAAGGAACGAACGCGGGTTGGCTGCTTGCGGAGCCAAGCCTCTGGCGCTGGTCAGTGATTCGCGCCAGAGGCTCTGCAGCTCATCACGCTGCGAGTCGTTGAAGGGGAGGCCGGCTCGTGATATTGACGACGTTGGACCCCATGTCCCTGGTTATCTCCGCCTTGGCCTGAGGCTTCATCTCCAACGTCCCATTGAACACCACACCCTCTTCCATCGAAAGAACCGGCGTGATTAGACTCCCTTCCACCACGGCCGGAGCACGGAGCACAATCTGGTCCTTCGCCTGAATATCGCCGTGGATGGTTCCTTGGCACACCACAGTCCCGGCTGAAACCTTGGCCTTGAGGACGGCCTCAGGCCCGACGAGCAAGCCGCCGTCGGTGTGAATTTCTCCGTCCAAGGATCCATCAATCCGTACCGTGCCTGAATAGGTAATGACGCCCTTGAACTCGACATCTTTACCGACGAAGGCTACCTCATCCGGAAGTATCGGCCCGCCCTTTTGTGGACTACGCTTGTCCTCCACCCACCGTTCCCGTTCTGGCAACGCTTCTCCTCCCCCCGCCTCCTCCGGTTTCCACATAACTATGCCCTCCTCCTTGGCCGCATGAGTCCGCCACGCTCAAATGGTTCCGCCTGGTCCCTTATCTATCGGTTGACCGCGGCGTTTTATTGAGTACCGACTGGAGAGGAGTGGATTCTTATGGCTCCTGAACTAATTCATTCGATAATTCATTGGGATTGTCTCCTGGACGTCCAGGGCACACCTCAGCGAGAAGAACGCCGCACGTCCGGATACTGTGGCATAACCCACCGACGACATCTCCCGTCTTCAATCGATCGACAGCGGCCTCGACCACCTGCGACCATCGCTCAACTGGAACTTGTTGAAATAAGGGTTGATCCGCCAACACGTAGATCTGGTGTTCTAAGAGAGACACCATGATCAGCACACCGGTTCGCTCGCGAGTCTGAGAGACAGCATGTTGCGCGAAGGCCCGCTCAGCCCTCAGGCGTACTTTCTGGTGCATCCGATCGACCGATATGAACAGGCGAATGACAGGAACAAGGGTGCCGAGCCCTACTCCTGCACCATAGGCAAGAATGGTCACCAAGACCAACCAGGCTGCATTCGAAGCATGCCACCCCCACGGAAGCCAGAATAGTTCAGTGGTCAACAGAACTGTGAGGGCGAATACCGCAAGAATCAGCCCGGCTCGATGTTGCGCATCGCGATAGAGCCCGGACCGGCTCACGATCATCGGAACGATCTCCGCATTCGTATGCTGCTCCGCCGCATGCACGGCGAGCCTGATCCGCTCACGCTCTTCGGCCGTCAGTCGCAGCCTTTCACCAGTTTCCACTGGCACCCCCTCCCCCGAAACTGCCGCCTCCTCCGCTAAAGCCGCCCCCACCGAATCCTCCACCGCCACCAAGAGAGCCTCCACCCCATCCACCGCCTCGACTGCTGTACCAAACCCAATCATCGATACCGTTGTCTCGCCTCCTCCTTCCCCCGGTCCCGGAGGCACCAATGGCCAGCAGAAGAAGCAAGGTGATACCGCTCGCCATGAGTGCCGGGAGCAACCAGGGCGCCAGGAGCGTAGAGATCCCTGCACCCGCAATCGGGCCGATGAATCGATGAAGGTTCATGAACACAAGCCCGACGAGCAATCCAACCACGACCGCCACCACGACCTGCCCGATGACATCGCTCTCCGGCCGAGGGGCTGCCTGTTCAGAAGCCTGATACGTTCCTTCGATAGTTTTCAGAATGGCGGTGATCCCTGCAGTGACTCCGCCCGGCATATCACCGGCGCGAAACCGAGGCACGATTTCATTCCTGATGATCTGTGCCGACCGGGCGTCCGTTAGGACACCCTCCAGCCCATACCCGACCTCAATACGAACCTTGCGTTCCCGGATCGCCATCAACAGCAAGGCACCGTTGTCGGTGCCCTTTTGGCCGAGCTTCCAGGCCGTCGCCACGCGATGGGAGAATTCTTCGATCGTGTCCCCTTCGAGAGAAGGCACGATGAGGACAGCCACTTGATTGCTTGATTTGGTTTCATGTGCCGCCAGCTGGGCCGTCAACGACTCAACTGTGGAATTCGGTACGATATGGGCGAGATCCACGACTCGACCCGTCAATGGAGGAACATCAAGGGCCGAGGCGGATGGTACCAGGGAGAAGATTGCAGCTGCCAGGAAGCAGAGGAACACCAGGCGGCTCATGCTGAATAGCCTCAACTTCCCCCTTAGCCTCACGGTCGATTCAAAATTTCACTTCCGGCGGCTTCGCCACGGCGTTTTCATCGGCGACCGTAAAGTTGGGGCGTTCCTCCAGATGGAGCAAAAATTTTGCCGTGAGGTTGGTCGGGAAATACCGGACCATCTTGTTGTAGTCCGCTACTCGATCGATGTACCGCTTACGCGCCACAGTGATCCGGTTTTCAGTTCCCTCCAGCTGACTTTGCAAATCCCTGAAGTTTTGATCGGCCTTGAGATTCGGATAGTTCTCGGCGATCGCGATGAGTCGGCCTAATGCCGATGTCAGGCCGGCTTGGGCTTTTTGAAATGCCTCGAATGCGGCCGGGTCCTTCAGCACCTCGGGCGTCACTTGCATCCCGGTCGCCTTGGCCCTGGCATTTACGACTCCCTCAAGGGTTTCTTTTTCATGAGCCGCGTAGCCTTTGACCGTCGCAACAAGGTTCGGAATGAGGTCGGCGCGGCGCTGATATTGATTGATCACTTCACTCCACGCCGCCTTCGTATCTTCATCCAGGCCTTGGAGATCGTTGTACCCACAACCGGACACAGAACATGCACTGATTATCGCGATGCCGACCACCGTCTTTTTCCACCACGTAGGCCCCATCGTTCCCTCCTTCAGCAGTAGAGCAGGACACCGTGTCCCCCGACCCACGATCATGCTACCATGGGCATAATCATTAAGATATGGCGGTCAAGAGGGCCAATGCCACGGAAGCCATCGATGCATGAACCTGGCGGGTTTCACGTGCGACACCGCACACTCGGCATCTATCAAGGCCGTGCGATCGACCTGGCCTTTTGGCACCCGTCCTCAGGCATGCCCGAACAGGGGCTTTGTCGGTTTTCGACACGAGACAAGGCGCAAGCGTTGATCGATGCACTCTCCTCTTCAGCCTGCACGGAACCCATGGATCGAAACGATCTGACCATCGAGCCGTACGATCTTGCCGAGCATGACCGCTTGATCACGGACTATCCGCTACTGTCTTCTTGGGAAACACCCACGTAGAGCGGGAGAGAGACTAGCCGGTCACGATCGGCTCGACGGCCTTGGAGAAGACATTGGAGGTGGCGCCCGAATGTGCGTGGATGAAGGTGAGCAGGCGTTTGTTCTCTTGGGCCTTGCGGAGAAACTTGAAGGCAATGCCGCGCGCACTCACTGACCGTACCATGGCCGCGACCTCGACGGGAGCTTCATCCTCGGCGAGGGCGATCTCTAAGTAGAAAATATCGTCAACCCTGACATGGGTCTCGCTCTTGATAATGCAACCGCCCACGGAGAGATCCAGCACAGTCCCCTCGCCCCTCACCTTCCCCCCGGAAAACGACAAGCACAGACGAACAGGGATGCGGAGGTGTTCCCGACGCTCAATTGGGTGAGAGGATCCCGCCGTGCTCACGCGACGAGCGAGGAAACGATGGCAACAGTCTTGGCACTGGAACGGAACAATCCAAATGAGCGCCGCAACGAGTTCGCGCGGGGTCTGCGGTCGTGCTCGCACGACACCTTCCTTGTGACACCGTGGGCAGGTCACCTGGCGACTCATTCGGTGTGCCTCTCTCACATATCCAGCCCCACAACCAGCCTATGACCGCACTATAAAGGCCTTTCCCCCACAGTCAAGCTGATTGCTATCTGGCGCAAATCGGCCTCCATCAGCCATTTACACCATGGAGAGGATAGCGACTGGTGCTCTGCATCGCGCTCGGTGACGAATCGACACGAGGAGAGATCCTGCAGCCAGCATACCTGCTAGGCGGACTCTGCATGGGGAGAGTCCGGCTCAGCGGGAAGGCCGGATTCGACGACGCCGGCCCGGAGATATTCGCGATTAAGCGTAGCGATGAAACGGACGCTGATGCCTTTCGGACAGACGGCTTCGCACTCATATTGATTGCCGCACGAGCCGAATCCCTCTCGATCCATGGCGTCCAACATCGCCTTCACCCGGCGCGTGCGCTCGGGCTTCCCTTGCGGCAAGAGCGCCAAGTGGGACACCTTGGCCGCCACAAACAGCGTGGCCGAGGCATTCTTACAGGCCGCCACACAGGCCCCGCACCCGATACAGGACGCGGCATCCATCGCGGTTTCTGCCTGATCTTTTCCGATTAACAAGACATTCCCGTCCACCGCTCCACCGGTATTGACGGAGATATAGCCGCCTGCCTGCATGACTCGATCCAGCGCACGGCGATCCACCACCAGGTCTTTGATGATGGGAAAGGCCCGCGCCCGCCACGGCTCGATCGTGATGACGGCTCCATCAGAAAACCGACGCATGTACAACTGACAGGTGGTGATGCCACGATCCGGGCCATGGGGAGTTCCATTGATCACCAGCGAACAGCTGCCACAGATGCCTTCACGACAATCTTGCTCGAATGCCACCGGCTCCTCACCGCCGGCGATCAATTCCTGATTCACGCTGTCGAGCATTTCCAAGAACGACATGCCGGCATTCACATCTCGAGCCTCATACGTCACAAACCGGCCTTTCTCGCTCGGACCCTCCTGCCGCCAAATGTTCAACGTGAATTTCATAATCCACTACCAGGCTTTCTCTTACACTTTCCTCCGCTTTCCCTTATCTCTCGCCCCTCACAGCGAACCGGTTATTGGTAGCTTCTTGTTGTCGGCGGTACGAATTCAAACACAAGGGGCTCCTTGTTAAGGACGGGCAATGCGCCTTCTCGATACTCCCAAGCCGCCACATGCGCGAAGCGGCTATCGTCACGCCGCGGCTCGCCATCGTCCGTCTGATACTCTTCTCGGAAGTGCGCTCCGCATGACTCTTCCCGATGCAAGGCATCGTGACACAGCAGTTCGGCGAATTCGAGATAATCCGCCACTCGCCCCGCATACTCCAACTCTTGGTTGAAGACTTCTCCCGATCCCGGAACCATCACATCCCGCCAATATTCTTCCCGTAGTGCCGGGATCGATGTCAGTGCCGATTTGAGCCCTGCCTCATTGCGAGACATGCCGCAATGATTCCATAAGAGTCTACCGACTTCCCGATGAAATGAGGCCGCCGTTCGACGTCCCTTGACGTTCAGAAGCCGGCCGAGCTTATCCGTCACGCGCTGTAGCGCCGCACGAGATTCCTGATGGTCTTCACTGACCGGAGTGAGTTTCGCCGTCGCTAAATAATGACCGATCGTATAGGGCAGGATAAAATAGCCATCGGCGAGTCCCTGCATCAAGGAGCTGGCGCCAAGCCGATTGGCACCATGATCCGCGAAGTTCGCTTCGCCGATCACGAAGAGCCCCGGGATGGTGCTCATGAGATTGTAATCCACCCAAAGCCCGCCCATCGTATAGTGCGGCGCTGGATATATTCGCATGGGTGCGTGGTAGGCATCTTCCCCTGTAATCCGCTGATACATGTCGAAGAGGTTACCGTAACGCTCGCGGACCACATCAAGTCCCTGCTGGTCGATCACGTCGGCGAAATCCAGGTACACGCCGTGACCGCCCGGGCCGACGCCACGGCCTTCGTCGCACACGGCCTTCACGGCGCGGGACGCGATGTCACGTGGTGCAAGATTGCCGAATCGTGGGTACCGGCGTTCCAGAAAGTAGTCGCGTTCCGCGGTGGGAATGTCGCCCGGACACCGATGATCCGCCAGCATGTTCGGCACCCACAGCCGCCCATCATTGCGAAGCGATTCGGACATCAGGGTCAACTTGGCCTGATGTGCATCCCCCGGTGGAATCGCTGTGGGATGAATCTGCGTAAAGCACGGATTCGCGAAGGCGGCCCCCTGCTTCCACGCACGGTAGGTGGCCGTCACGTTGCTGCCGCTCGCGTTGGTCGACAGGTAGTACACATTGCTGTACCCGCCGGTCGCCAACACCACGGCATGGGCCGTATGGATACTCACCCGTCCCGTAACGAGATCGCGCACCACGATGCCACGAGCCTGCCCGTCGACCATGACCAGATCGAGCATCTCGGTGCGCGGGTGCATCGTCACCTGTCCTCTCTCAACCTGCCAACAGAGCGCCGAATAGGCACCTAAGAGTAGCTGCTGTCCCGTCTGCCCTCGACAATAGAACGTCCTCGAGACTTGAACGCCCCCGAACGATCGGTTCGCCAACTGCCCGCCGTATTCCCTGGCGAACGGAACACCAAGCGCGACACACTGATCAATAATTTGTGCACTGACCTGGGCAAGCCGATAGACGTTCGCCTCCCGAGAACGAAAATCTCCCCCCTTGATCGTGTCGTAAAACAGCCGGGCCACGCTGTCCCCGTCATCCTGATAGTTTTTGGCCGCATTGATTCCTCCCTGCGCTGCGATGCTGTGGGCGCGGCGCGGGCTATCCTGAAAACAAAAACACTCCACCTGATAACCGAGCTGCCCCAACGTCGAAGCCGCGCTGGCTCCCGCAAGGCCGGTGCCGACGACGATGATCGTGACTTTTCGCTTGTTATTCGGACTCACCAATTTTTCGCTGAACCGTCGCTGTTCCCACTTGGTTTCGAGTGGGCCGGGAGGAATTTTGGGGTCAAGTGTCATCATCCGCGTACGATCCCCAAGAAAATGGCGAGGATGATGGCAACATTTCCAAGCACGACCAACAACGCAACTGTGGGACCAGCGGCCTTGAGAAGTCGGTTGAATGCGGCACGTTCAAGCCCCATGGTCTGTAAACTACTGGTGACGGCATGGTTCAGATGCATGCCCAGCCCCAGCTGACCTGCCAAGTAAAACGCTACGATGAACGGATTCTGAAAGGCATGGACAATCTTCCCATAGACATCCCGATGTCCTTCTGTGTCGAGACGGTCTGCCGAAGAAGGATCGATGACGCCGACCGTCAGATGCAACAGGTGGAAGATGATGAACAGCATGAGCACACTGCCGGAGGCAGCCATGGTACGGGACGCAACAGAAGCTTGGCGATACCGGCGGATCGCGTAGGCGACCGGGCGAGCCCGACGATTGCGCACGGTCAATTGGATCGCCAATGCGATGTGGAGAACCGCAAGGCTCAACAACCCCATCCGAGCCGTCCAGAGGAGGATCGGCATGTCTCGGAGCGACGCCGCATAGCCATTGAGCGCATGGGATCCTTCGAACAGCTGAAGATTTCCCAGCATGTGAAACACAACGTAGAGAACGAGGCCCATCCCACTCAGAGCCATGACGACTTTCCTGCCGACGGAGGACGGGATATGGTGAGACGGGTGTGCCATCCGGGATTATTATACACTGCTTGGATTCGTGAAGAATCACGGAGCTGTTGGAGGCGTCTCGTACTGCACGAAGACACGGCGACGTGTGTCGGTGTATGCTCGTTGATTTGTCGGATGTACCAACTATGTTATCGAGCCTTCGGCCGTCCAGCCCGTGGCGTTACTCGTTTAACTTGGAGCTCCAATTGTTCGGAAGGATTCATTCCTGGAACCAGCACGTCGAGCACCATGACACAATTCCGCCCGCCTTCCTTGGCGGCATAGAGCGCTTTGTCTGCCTGATCGATGAGTTCCAACGGGGTCCGTGCTCCAAACCTGATGGTCGACACTCCGATACTTACCGTCAGCGCCAAACCGGCTGCCATTCGCATACGGCTGCCTGCCTCTGCCCCGACACGAATCCGCAAACGCTCCGCCAAATCCGTTGCGTCAGCCAACGTCGTGCGCGGGAACATCAAACAGAACTCTTCTCCTCCATAGCGCCCGACCGTATCCGTCAACCGCAACCCTCCAGACAAGCAACTAGCCACCGCTTGGATGGCTTGATCCCCAACGGCATGCCCGAATTGGTCATTCACGCCCTTAAAATGATCGATGTCGACCATTAAACAGCAGAGGTCAGTTCCATGTTGACGGCTCTCCGCGAATGCCTTCTCAAACAGTGCGTAGAACGCACGGCGGTTCAGACATCCCGTGAGCGGATCGCGCGAAGCCAGGCGTTCCAACTCGCTGTTCTGCCGTAAAATTTCCGTCTGTGCCGCCTCAAGGTTCGCCACGGTTCGCACCAGCGCCCCATTGATTTCCGTGAGCTGCTGATTCGCACGTTGGAGCTCCACGGTGCGTTCATCGACCTGGTGATTCAATACATCCAATTGCCTGGCCACCTGGCGTGCCAGATCCCATTTCCAACACAGGGCCGTGGCAAGCTGCAAGGCTTCGATGCTGTTGAACGGTTTTTGAAGAATGACCAGCTTGTCGTTCCTCCCGACACGTTCCCGAATTTCGTCCCAGGGCTGATCTGAATAGGCCGTGCAAATGACCACCTGAAGCTCCGGATCGACTTTCCAGAGATGTTCGATGGTTTCCAACCCATCCCAGCCTGGGGGCATTCGCATATCCACAAATGCCACCGCATACGGGCGACGTTCTTTGCAAGCCACCACCACACGGTCCAATGCCACCTGTCCGTGATCAACACAGTCAACATCGAACGTTTCACGAGGCTGAACGGAACGGGTATCGCCGAACAGCGCCGAACGCGCCTGTGCCAACGCCTCCGACTTGAGATCATGTTGAAGAATCTTTTTGAAGTCGTGATGAATCGACAAGTTATCGTCGACGATAAGAACTCGTCGGTTAGGGAGATCGGTCGGCACTGATGCGCATTCCCTCTTTGTTGAACGAAACCAGACTCTACGCCGCCAAGACACGACCAGACTGAGGCGATGTTTTCTTGAGCTGAACCGTGCACCAAAACGTTGATCCTTGTCCAGAAACACTGTCGACACCCACTGCCCCCCCCATCAGGTGCACCAGTTGCTTGACAATGGCCAGTCCGAGTCCCGTCCCGCCGTACTTCCGCGTGGTAGAGCCGTCGGCCTGTGTGAACGGTGTAAAGAGCTTGGCTTGGGCGGCCGGCTCGATACCGATGCCTGTATCCCGCACTGTGACGCGAAGCGTTGTCGTTCCGACCGTGTCCTCAACCACTCCTACGTGAAGCGCGATTTCTCCCTGGGGTGTAAATTTGATGGCATTGCCAAGAAGGTTGGTCAAGATCTGTCGAATACGCACCGGGTCACCTTCATAGTCAGAGAGAACATTGTCAGCGAGTACGGCCGTCAGCTTAAGCCCCTTGCTCTCCGCCTGACCGGAAAAGAGGTCCAGCACTTCCTTCAGAAGCCGCCGCAGATCGAACGCGACATGTTCGAGCGTCAGCTTACCGGCTTCAATCTTCGAGATGTCCAGGATGTCATTAATAACTTGGAGGAGGGCCCTGCCGGATTTGTGCAGCGTCTCCATATACCGGCGTTGCTTGTCGTTCAGAGGCGTCTGCAGGACGAGCTCGCTCATCCCGAGAATACCGTTCAGAGGTGTGCGAACTTCGTGGCTGACGTTGGCCAGAAATTGTGATTTTGCGACGTTAGCGGCCTCGGCAGCTTCTAACCGTTGGCGCGCCTGACGCGCTAGATTCCACTTGGTGGTTAGGGAGGCGGCCAATTGCGAAACCTCCACGCTGGAAAATGGTTTTTGCAGGATCAGGAGACGGTCGTCGTAGCCCAGTCGGCGAATGATGTCGTCCCAGGAATGGTCGGTGTAGGCCGTGCAGATTACGGCCTGAATCTCGGGGTCAACCTCCCACATACGCTCGATGGTCTCCAGCCCATCCCATCCCGGAGGCATCCGCATGTCCACAAACGCCACCGCATACGGCCG
>JABMDK010000011.1:270195-286772 GCA_015903995.1 Nitrospira sp. | reverse complement strand
AGATGCACTTTCCTGACGAGTTCATCCATTGGGGTCAGAATTTCATGGCTCATAATCGCTAAGAATTCTTCTTTCTGACGGAACGCCTCCTCAAAATCGCTCGAGGACTGGGCTGGTGTTAGTTCCGCAGCTCTCCCGGCAATATTTACTTGCAGACGCTCATTCGCTTCCCGCAACTCAGCTGTTCGCTGGCTTACGCTGAACGCGAGACTGTCAATCTGCAGCTTGACGGAGCGTGCCAGATTCCATTTCTTCGTCAGCGAGTTAGCGAGTTGAACAACCTCAATACTGTTGAAGGGTTTCATCAGGATGAGCAGCTTGTCCGTGTCTCCGATGCGACGACTCACATCTTCCCATGGATGGTCGGAATACGCGGAACAAATCACGATTTGGATATCAGGATCGACATACCAAAGATGTTCGATGGTCTCGAGCCCATCCCATCCCGGCGGCATCCGCATATCCACAAACGCCACCGCATAGGGATTCCCTCTCTGATGAGCGGTCTGGACAAGCCCAAAGCCCTCACGCCCCTGGCTCGCAAACTCCAACTCATACTGAACCTGTGACGGAAGGGTGGGAACCTCTCCAAACAAGGCTGCCCGAGCGTGACTGAGTGAGTCTGCCTCTTGTGGCGGCGCCAAGATCTTACGGAAGTCCTCATGGATATTGACGTTATCGTCGATGACGAGAATGCGCCGATTGTCGGTCACCTGATCTCTGTTCATGCTGCGGCTTCCACCATGGCCAACGGGAGCTCCAGAGTGAACGTGGCCCCACACCCCTCGCCCGCACTCTGCGCGCGCAACGTTCCACCAAGGTTTTTCACGACAATGGCGGCGCTATGAAGCCCAAGCCCATGACCGGTCTTTCTCGTCGTAAAACCTTGTGCAAACAATTTTGTGAGATTGTCTGGTTTGATCCCGCCTCCGGTATCGATCACCTCAAATCGGGCGACCGTCTTACTGCTGGAAGGCACCCCAATGCGCAGCGTGAGACGTCGGGTGCCCCCGGAGTGCTCCACCATGGCGTTCTTGGCGTTGGTGATCAGATTGACCAACACCTGCAAAACTTGGTGTCGGTCCGTCATAATTATAGGGGTCGGGCTGTATTCCCGTACGATTTGGATGCCGTACTTCTCCGGATCGGGAAGTCCCATCAAGACCGCCTGTTCCATCAAGTCTTCAGTGGACGCAGGCTCACGGATATTCCCCGCACGGGCGATATCCTGTTGTGACATGATCACTTGCTTGATGTGATCGACCTTCTTCACAAGCGAGTCGAGTTCGCCTTGGATCGTCTGATGGCTTCCACTCAGAGACTCGGCCACCAACCCAAGATACGACGGGATCTGCTTGCCCTTCGGATCTACCGTCAAAAAGTCCTGTAAGTTGTTCTGATGCTCGTGAAAGAGCGATGCTATGCGACAGACATCCCCGACCATCGGCTTTTTGAGCGTCTTCAGCAATGTATCGGTCGATACATTAATGCTGTTAAGGACGTTCCCGACATTATGCAGCACACTGGACGCCACATCCGCCATGCCGGCTTGGCGCGAGGCATTCATGAGTTGCTGATACAGCTCTTCCTTCTCCGCCTCAGCTTTTTTCCGTTGATCCATCTCGACGTGCAAATTCGTATTCGTGGCCTCGAGTTCCTGGTTCTTCTGTAAAATTTGGACACGTGATGCTTCCAATTCACTATTTGCTTCCTTGAGTTGAGAATTGGCTCGATCAAGTTCCGTTACATCGTGAAACGAGACGAGCGCCCCTCTGACCGTAGACCCATCGTCCATAATCGGGACCGTATTGATGATGAACTTTCGCAGTTCACCGTTGGGAAGATTCATAAGGAGCGGAATATTATCGAGAGGCTGCCGGTCCATAATCGCCCTGGTCCACGGATGTACCATGAGCGAATCCGTTGGAGTCACCGACTTCCAGCCAAGCGTCCCGAGATCGGTGCCGATCAACGATGTCACAGGCTTATCGACAGCTCGACTAAATGAATCGTTCGTGAGGACGATCAGGTCTCGTGCGTCAATCATCACCACGCCCTGCGACAGGGCATCGAGCGCCGCCTTCACACGTGTGGGAACGATGTCGGAGGGATCGAGCTGACGGAGCGTGCGCTTCATGAAAAAGAGGTAGCCGAAGAACCCCATCACGCTGACAAACGCAAGGAACCGCACCCAGGGATCAGTCAGAAACCAGTCTATACCGGTCTCCTCTGTTTGGCGAAATGCGATCTGAAGCACACCCCATGGCTGGTTTCCTGAGAAGATCGGAACTTGGAGAAACTGCAGCGTCGATTCGTCGCCTGGCGGCTGCACCCAGGCCTGCGCATGCTCGCCAACCTGGGCGACAACTTCACCGCTCCTCTGCAGCAGCGCCAGCGACAGAATATCGTGATTCCTGTTGGCGAGCGTCTCCATCCCAAATTTTATGGTTTCGACCTGACCCCGTTCAGCCAACGCCGAGTATTGAATGGCTAGCGACTCTGCCAAGCTACGGCGATACTCAAAAATCTGACGATCGTGATTGGGCACTAAATCGACAAGGGAATCCCCGGCCAACATCACGCTGATCGTCAAACCAACCAGGCCCACGCTGATCCAGACTAAGGGGGTCACTCGCATAACTTCCTTCCGCACCTCACATATATCTCTGCCCGCTTGGTTCTCTGTTCGAACCGCTCATCACCCAACCCATTCAATGGAACTGCCAGACGCATCTAGCGATTTCGTTGCCAGCGCTCACTTTCATCCGAACCTCTCGACGAGGAAACTCGCAGCTTGAGACCAGGACTCTCCTCCAGGTTTCAGACGCAGCTCTACTCAGACCGCACATCACCTAGCTGCGGTGTGCGCCCATCTTCTTGTGAGGGTACTCCCAAGCCTTGGATTGTCACTAGTTTTTTTACTTTTCTGACGTGCAATTCTCCATCAGAGGACCCAATGTGGATCACATATGTAGCTCTCCCAAGACTTTGTCCACCCGCCTTGCACAATGGACCGATAGCGGTTTATCCGAGATTTTCCATTAGCGTGTGTTCACGGCGAATACAGGGGCGTAAAACTCGCAGGCAGATCAAAAGCTTTGGCCGCATCCCACAGCCCCTGCATCCAGGCGCGTTGCTGCATGGCCACGGCAAGATTCAGAATGGGTTTTCGCCCCTCTGTCGTAATGTAGGCGGCCTTGGCGAACAGCTTGTAGCGGAGTGTCTGCAACCGGTGTTGCACGGACGTGGAGGAGTGTGTGGCGGCCCGCCCCTTGAGTAAGACCTGACGCAGGAGGCTCATCAGGTTATAGGCCAGCATCACGGTGTTCAGCGTCGCCTCGGTTGCCCAGAAATCCTTCATGTTGAAGTGGTCAGCAGCAAAATCGTACTTCAGCTCCTTGAGCCGGTTCTCGCAATCGGCCCGTCCCCGATACAGCCGCCACCCCGCAACCGCAGGCAGATCTACATCCGTCGTCAAGGCCGAAAATCGCCACTGGCCCATCACGGGATCATTCGCAAACAGGTTCAGCGTCTTGCCTTTGGGCTCAGCACGCTGTGTGATGTGCTGCCGAATCCCAACCACCCAGCGCGGTTTGGACCAGGCCGCCGGTTGATACGTGAAGCGAGTCAGTTCAATGCCCTCCACAGGGGTGCCGTCCTCCTCGTGCAGCTCCCACCAGCCGGTCGCATTCACCAAGGCGCGTTGTAAGGGCTGGTTCTGGCGCAGCGCGATGATGTAATGCAGGGGGTGTTGGTCGAGATGGTCAAGAAACGCGCTATCGGAGAAGCCGCTGTCGGCGCGCAACAAGCACACTGGCTTACCCCCGAGACGATGCAGGGTATTGGCGAGGAATCCCTGCACATTGTTCGCCGCACTGCTGTTGCCAGGCCGCAGCCAACAGTTGGCGATCATGCGGGTATCGGCAACAAAGGCCATCAACGGATGATGGCTGGCGCGCCCGCGTTTGGCCGGGTTATAGCCGCGTGCCGCCCCATCTTGTGCGCCATAGCGGGTCATCACGGTGGAATCCAGATCGAGGGTGAGGCCTGTGATGGCGAGGTGCCCGAACATCCATTGGTACAGCGAGTCCATCACGGACTCATTGGTGTGTTGGGTGAAGCGCCTGAAGAGTCGTATGACCGCTTTGAAGTTGGCCATGCGCGTGAAGCCAAACACGCGTTTCAAGACCGGATCATACCGGGTGACTTCGCCATGCTCGAAGCGATTGGCGCCACACCAAACCGACAGCATGAATTGGGTGATGAGTTGCTCAGGGCGATAGCCGCGGTTGCTGCCGGGTTGCGGCAGCCCGGCGTTGGTCAGGGCAGCCGCGAACCCCAGGTGGTCTAGCATCCGTTTCATGATCCCCATCCCACCCCAAGCCGTGATCTCTTTGTCAGTAAACCGGAGGTCAAAGTCCATCATGTACCTCGCAGGTGTGGGCCAGTTGCTCGCACGAAAATCGTGATGCCAAATCCTGAGCGAACCATACCCTAAACATCATCTAAATCAACAGCCTACGCGAATGGCTTCCATTGGAAATCGAAGGCTATTGGAAAATCTGGGTTTATCTGTTACCGTAGGAAGGCCTGAGGGGGGCTAGACGAGACCAACAGGAAAGTCGACCGGTTTATCTCCGGGAACTCCTTCTGAAGATGGCGGCCCGTTCTCCGAATCACGCCGTCCAGCTAATAGCAGCCTCTTCTACTTACAGCGTTACTACGCATGCAATCACGACACCCGTGACATCATGGGACAGAACCGACCGCTTTCGCCCATTTTGAGTAACCTGGATACCGTTTGCGCAGTATCGGGTGCGACTTCTCTGATCTAGCGTAATCGCACTTACCGAATCTTCACATTCTTGATGGACCCTTTCTGGAAAAACACAGTTGTGCCTTTTTGGATACAGTTATGTTTCTGAACGCCTCGTATATTGTAATGTAATAACAATAACTTAAAACTAATATGCGCAGGCACATGAATTGCTTTACCGTAAAATGGACGACTGTGTTTAAGCATTTGTCTCTATGAGGGAGGACTTGTGCGCAATCAACAAACTTTGGCATCGGCAGTAACCTGTTCTGGTGTGGGACTCCACTCCGGCCAGTCGGCGTCGATTACGCTGCGACCCGCTCCCCCTGACACCGGCGTGGTTTTTGTCAATCGCAAAACGGACGTTGATACGTATCTTTCCGCCTCCATTCAACATCGAGTCCCAACCGAATTGTGCACGGCCGTCAGCGGCAATGGGTTCCAAGTTCAGACCATTGAACATCTGCTCTCGGCACTGTCCGGCCTTCATATCGATAATGTGTTCATCGATGTATCAGCAAGCGAAGTTCCGGTCATGGATGGAAGCGCCGCCCCCTTTGTCCGACTGATTCAATCCGTTGGTATTGTCCCTCAGAATCGGAAGCAGCCGTTTCTTAAGATTATGACGCCGATCGAAGTGACCGAGGGTTCGAAGCGTGTTCGGATCGAGCCATCCTCCACTCCAAGGATCACCTACTCCATTCACTATGAGCATCCACTGATCAAAACACAGACCTATGCGTATGACTGCTCTGCCAGCACATTTGAGAGTGAAATTGCCGAGGCCAGGACGTTTGGGTTTCTGTATGAAGTCCAAGCATTGTGGGCTCGCGGGCTCGGCAAGGGCGGGACCTTGGACAACACCATTGTGCTGTCGGATGACGGGGTCATCAATGAATCCGGCCTCCGATTCGGCGATGAGTTTGTCCGCCATAAGATCCTCGATCTGATCGGCGACTTTTCGCTCCTGGGGATGCCCTTTATCGGTCACATCGTCGCAGACCGGTCAGGGCATGCACTTCACACTCGGTTGGTTCAGCAGATCCTGACTCATCCAGAAAAGTGGGTGCTTCTCAACGCAGAGCCTTCAGGAGAAGGGAAGCGATCGACCGCACATGCGCTTCACCTTCAGCCTGCTGTCGCACTTCAGGCTTCTTAGTAATCTACAGAGATTATTAATTTTCTGGGATTATTATCTGGCTGATTGCCGATCTTCAGGCAGGACACGCCCTTCATTCCAGCACATCACAGCATGGTACGCCGGGGGTAAGTGGCCTCACCCCCGGCGCATCACATCATAGCGGGGATTACTTCTTTTTCTTCTTCGCTGCTTTCTTTGTTGCCAAGAGTCTCACCCCCTTTCGCAGTGTCATGTTAGGCCCGTTAACTGATCGCTACACGGCTTGAATCAACATATCGTCTAACGCCTCAAACGTGTTGGGACCGACTTTCCTAAATCGTTTGTCACGTTTGAGCGACGTGGCAATAGATGTCAGCGGCGTTTTCCCTTTGATCTGCAAACCGCCTTCAATGAGGCGCTGCACCAACTCCTTCGCATGCATGGAGCGGTTTGATTCACGGAGGATCTCATAGGCCGCTTGCGGGACGCTTTTCCCGACGTACTTACTTCTGCCAAGCAGAATTTCTCGCGATTGATCGGTCACGTCCATGACCTGTGGAGGCCGAATGCCCTTGGAATCATCTGCAGGAATGATTTGATTGGAGAGACTGGCGAGCTTGGCCTTGTCGGCCTCGACGCGATAGAGAGTTTCAGCAAGTTCGAGATATTTCTTAATCGTCGCAATTTCGTCATCCAAACGACGACGCTTCTTCTCCAGGTCCTGGAACCGACTTTTGTAGGCGTTAATTCTTTGTTCCAGCCCAACGAGAATATCTCTTAATTCCTCCCTGAATCTCGGGGTCAACCTCCCACATACGCTCGATGGTCTCCAGCCCATCCCATCCCGGAGGCATCCGCATGTCCACAAACGCCACCGCATACGGCCGCTCTTCCCGACGCGCCATTTGCACGAGGGCCAGCGCGGCTTGCCCCTGATCTGCATAATCCAGTTCAAACTGCACAAGAGCCTTCTGAAAACATTCGCCCCCGAATAATGACGCGCGTGCTTCATCCAGACCCTGTGTCTCAGTTCTCGGTTGAAGAATTTTGCGAAAGTCCTCGTGGATCGAGCGATTGTCATCAATGACCAAGACTCGAAGGTTGCCACTACTCTTGCCATGATCCGTATTCATACAGCTCCTTCACTCCCCCTACCAGCCATGCCGCTTAGGCGGCGCGGGAACCACTGGCCGGCAGCCATTGGCGGACCGCCTTCCGTATCTCTTTGAGCCCCACCGGCTTTGGCAGAAAACCATCCATCCCGCCCGCAATGCAGGCAGTTTCAACAGTGCTCACTGCGTAACCAGGCCTACCGTCCCCTCTCGTAAATCCTCGTCGACGAATTTCCGCAGTTGCAGTCAATCCATCCATCTCCGGCATTTCGCAGTCCATCAGGACCAGGTCATATTGGCGCCGTTCCAGCGCCTGGATCGCCTCTCGACCCGTCCCCACCATATCGGCCGATTCCCCGCAGAGCTCCAGCATGCGGAGAAAGACCTCTTGGTTCGTCACATTATCTTCGGCTACGAGAATACGCGCAGGCGATCGTGGCTTGGAGGACCGAACGCCGGGGTTCCTGTCGTGGCTTCGATTGATCAATACGTCCAACCTCGAGTGGTCATCCACCTGCTTACGCTCTAGGCCAGCTCTATCGCTCGCATTCACCTTCTCAAGACAGACCGTAAACCAAAATGTGGACCCGTTTCCTGGGATGCTGGTGAGACCGACGTCTCCCCCCATCAAGGAGACAAGTCGTTGAACAATCGCAAGCCCTAAACCCGTCCCTCCGTATCGCCTCGTCATCGATCCATCCGCCTGGGCGAACGGATCAAAAATTTTCTGCTGCGCCGCCAGAGGGACACCGATTCCTGTATCACACACCGTTATTTTGAATAAGGCCTTCTCCTCGCGCTCCTCAAGACGTTCAACATGAATCAGGATACCCCCTCGTTCCGTAAACTTCATGGCATTGGACACGAGGTTCATCAGGATCTGCCGAAGGCGCACGCCGTCCCCTCGCCACACTGCTGGTAACTCGGGGTCGATCTGACATTCTAAACTGAGTCCCTTTCGTCGCGAGGGTTCATGGAACAGACCGGCAACATCCTGCACGGCTGCAACCAGGTCAAACTCCGTAATATGGAGGTCCATTTTATTCTCTTCGATCTTAGACAGGTCGAGTATGTCATTGATGATCTGCAACAACTGCTCGCCATTCGTATGGATGGTTTGGACGAAGTGCCGCTGCCGGTCGTTCAACGAGGTCGAGAGAAGCAGCTCATTCATGCCGAGCATCGCGTTCATGGGCGTCCGTATTTCATGGCTCATACGGGCTAAGAACTGTGACTTGGCTTGATTGGCCTTGTCCGCCGCGACTTTCGCCTCTTTGAGGGCCTCGACCATTTTCTGTAATTCGTCGTGGCGCTGTTGCAGCTCGGACGTCCGCGCCGCCACTTGTTGTTCCAGATGCTGGTTCGTCGCCTGGAGTTCTCGATTGCGGGCATTGACCTGTGCAACGAGATCTTCGATCTGCGATCGAACATCTCGCCCCAACGCCCATTTTCTGGTCAGTGACGCGGCAATCTGTTGCACCTCAATGGGGTCGAAGGGTTTCCGAAGAATAAGCAACCGGTCGCCTATTTCCAGCCGTGCCGCAATCTCCGCCCAGGAATGGTCTGAATAGGCCGTGCAGATAACCACCTGAAGCCGTCCGTCCGCCTCCCAGAGCCGTTCGATTGTTTCCAAACCGTCCCACCCCGGCGGCATCCGCATATCGATAAACGCCACCGCATATGGACGTCCTTCCCGGCGCGCCATCTGGACCAGGGCCAACGCTGCTTGTCCTTGATCCGCGTAATCCAACTCGAACCGATCCAGCGCTTCCACGAGCGGTGTCTCGCCGAACAACATTCCCCGTGCGCGAGTGAGAGTCTCTTCCTCGGTTGGGGCTTCAAGAATTCTGCGAAAATCCTCGTGGATAGCCCGATTGTCATCGACGACCAGGATTCGGAGATTTGTATTGTTGGCGGCCATGATCCGTTAGGTCCTTCTGCCGGCCGAGAGTGGGAACATCAGTCCCTCACGGCTCAGGTCCGAGTTTCTTGCCTTCCACCCGCCATGAACGCATGCATATCATTGATGAGGGACAGGAGATCCTCCGCACACCGTTGAAGTATCGTCGCATGCTCGCGCTGACCGGGACTCAGAGGACTCTCCAGCAAGAGATGCACCTTCCTGACCAGCTCATTCATCGGAGTCAGAATTTCATGGCTCATAATTGCAAGGAATTCTTCTTTCTCGCGGAAGGTTGCCTCCCTCTGGCTCTGAGAATGGGCTGATGCGAGATCCTCAGCCCGACTGACAATGTTCGCTTGCAAGCGCGCATTCGCCTCTCGCAACTCAGCTGTCCGCTGGCTCACGCTGAACGCGAGACTGTCAAGTTGCATTTTGACAGATTGTGCCAGGTTCCATTTCTTCGTCAGTGAGTTGGCCAGTTGGACCACTTCGATGCTGTTGAACGGTTTCATCAGGATGAGCAGCTTGTCTGTGTTCCCGATCCGACGACTCACATCGTCCCATGGATGATCGGAATACGCGGAGCAAATCACGATTTGGATGTCCGGTTCGGTGTACCAAATATGCTCGATGGTCTCCAGCCCATCCCATCCCGGCGGCATCCGCATATCCACAAACGCCACCGCATAAGGATTGCCTCTCTGATGAGCAGTCTGAACAAGACCGAAGCCTTCACGCCCCTGGCTCGCAAACTCCAACTCATACTGGACTTGTGGCGGGAGGGTAGGCGCCTCTCCGAACAAGGCTGCCCGAGCTTGACTGAGTGAGTCTGCCTCTTGTGGTAGCGCCAAGATCTTGCGGAAATCTTCATGGATATTGACGTTATCGTCAATGATGAGAATGCGCCGATTGTCGGTCGTCTGATTACTGTTCATGCTGCGGCTTCCATCACGACCAATGGGAGCTCCAGAGTGAACGTGGCACCACATCCCTCGCCCTCACTCTGCGCATGCAACGTTCCACCAAGAGTTTTGGCAACGATGGATGCGCTATGGAGCCCAAGTCCATGACCAGCCTTCCTCGTCGTAAAGCCTTGTGCAAATAGTCGAGAAAGATGTTCGGGTTTAATCCCGCCGCCGGTATCGATCACTTCCAATCGCGCAAAGGCCTTGGCGGAAGGCACTCCGATGCGCAGCGTAAGACGTCGGGTGTCCCCGGAGTGCTCCACCATGGCGTTCTTGGCGTTGGTAATCAGATTGACCAACACCTGCAACACTTGGTGTCGGTCCGTCATCATTATAGGAACGGGGCTGTATTCCCGTACGATTTGGATGCCGTACTTCTCCGGATCGGGAAGCCCCATCAAGATCGCCTGTTCCATCAAGTCTTCGGCGGACACAGGCTCACGGATACTCCCTGCACGGGCGATGTCCTGTTGTGACATAATCACTTGCTTGATGTGATCGATTTTCTTCACAAGCAAATCGAGCTCACCTTGGATCGTCTGATGGCTCCCGCTCAGAGACTCGGCCACCAACCCAAGATACGAAGGAATCTGCTTCCCCTTCGGATCCACCGTCAAAAACTCCTGTAGGTTGTTCTGATGTTCGTGAAAGAGCGACGCGATACGACAGACATCCCCGACCATCGGCTTCTTGAGTGTCTTCAATACGGTATCGGTCGACACGTTGATGCTATTGAGGACATTGCCGACGTTATGCAGCACACTGGAGGCCACATCCGCCATGCCGGCTTGGCGGGAGGCGTTCATGAGCTGCTGATACAGCTTTTCCTTTTCCGCCTCGGCTTTTTTCCGTTGATCCATCTCGACGTGTAAATTTATATTCGTGACCTCAAGCTCCTGGTTCTTCTGGAGAATTTGGACGCGTGACGTTTCTAACTCACTGTTTGCGTCCTTGAGCTGAGCATTGGCTCGATCCAGTTCGGTCACGTCGTGAAACGAGACGAGCGCCCCTCTGACAGTGGACCCATCATCCATAATCGGAACGGTATTGACGATGAACTTTCGCAGCTCACCGTTGGGGAGATTCAATAGGAGGGGGATATGGTCGAGGGGCTGCCGATCCATGATAGCCCTGGTCCACGGATGCACCATGAGCGAATCCGCCGGAGTCACCGACTTCCAGGCGAGCATCCCAAGATCGGTGCCGATCAACGATGGCACTGGCTTATTGACAGCGCGGCTGAATGAATCATTGGTGAGGACGATCAGATCTCGTGTGTCAATCATCACCACGCCTTGCGACAGGGCATCGAGCGCCGCTTTCACACGTGTGGGGACAATGCCGGATGGATCAAGCTGACGGAGTGTGCGCTTCATGAAAAAGAGATAGCCGAAGAACCCCATCACACTGACAAAGGCAAGGAACCGCACCCAGGGATCGGTCAGAAACCAGTCAAGCCCTGTCGCCCCTGTTTGGCGAAATGCGATCTGAAGCACACCCCAGGGCTGGGTTCCTGAGAAGATCGGGACTTGGAGAAACTGCAGCGTCGATTCGTCGCCTGGCGGCTGCACCCAGACCTGCTCATGCTTCCCCACCTGGGCGACAACTTCACCACTCCTCTGCAGCAAAGCCAGCGACAGAATATCGCGATTCCTGCTGGCGAGCGTCTCCATCCCGAATTTTATGGTTTCGACCTGCCCCCGTTCAACCAACGCCGAGTATTGAATGGCCAGCGACTCCGCCAAACTGCTGCGATACTCAAATATCTGACGATCGTGATTGGGCACTAAATCGACAAGGGAATCCCCGGCCAACATCACGCTGATCGTCACACCGACCAGGCCCACGCTGATCCAGACTAAGGGGGTCACTCGCATAACGTCCTTCCGCACCTCACATTCATCTCCGGACGCTTGGTTCTCTGTTTGAACCGCTTATCTCTCAACCTGCTCGATGGAATCGACCAAACACATCTAGCGGTTTCGTTGCCAAGACTCACCCTTCTCCGAACCTCTCGACAAAGAAACTCCCTGCCTGAAACCAGAACTTTTCTCTCGGTTTCAGACACAGCTCTATACAGACTGCACACCAACCAACGGCAGTATGTATCCATCTCTTTATGAGGGTACTCCCATACCTCAGATTGTCACTAGTTTTTTTAATTTTCCGATATCCACTTTCCCACATTTAATCCATGCCTACTCACACAACAGCACTCTCAAGATTACGTCCGCGGCCCCCTTATATGCGGACCATGAGCAGTTTATTTGTTATCGAAGGAAAACCTAGGGAGATAGCTTCCCACGTCTTTATAGGCATGGCCCTCAATTGATGACGAGTGGGGTACGTCCTGCTTTGCAGAACGTTGCGCTTACCCCCGTCTTCACAGACACGGAACCCTCGCCGGATTAGACAAGACCACCAGAAAGATCAACCGGCTTATGCCCTGGAAATCCTTCTCAAGACGGCGTCTCACAACTTAGCAACCTCTCCTACACTTGCAGTACAACTACGCATATGATCACGACATCCGTGACGTCATGGGATAAAGCCGACCGCTTTCAACCCATGCGATAATGGGGATACCGCCCGCACAGCACTACCCGATACGACATCTCTTACTCCTTGCGTAATTGAACTTACAGAATCTTCATTCTCCTTCCGTCCCCTCCCTTGAAAAACACAGTTGTGCCTTTTTAGATACAGTTAGGTTTCTGATATTCATGTGTATTGCATAGTGATAACAATATCTTACGACTATTCCAAGCAGGCACATGAATTGCTTATCCATGAATTGGAAGGCTGCATTTAAGCATTTGTCTCTATGAGGGAGGACTTGTGCGCAATCAACAAACTTTGGCATCGGCAGTAACCTGTTCTGGTGTGGGGCTTCACTCAGGCCAGTCGGCGTCGATTACGCTGCGGCCCGCTCCTCCTGACACCGGCGTGGTTTTTGTCAATCGTAAAACGGACGTTGATACGTATCTTTCCGCCTCTGTTCAACATCGGGTCCCAACAGAATTATGCACGGCCATCAGCGGCAATGGATTCCAAGTTCAAACCATTGAACATCTGCTCTCGGCGCTGTCAGGCCTTCATATCGATAATGTGTTCATCGATGTATCGGCAAGCGAAGTTCCGGTCATGGATGGAAGTGCAGCCCCTTTTGTCCGACTGATTCAATCCGTCGGTATTGTCTCTCAGAATCGGAAGCAGCCGTTTCTTAAGATTATGGCGCCGATCGAAGTGTCCGAGGGCTCAAAACGTGTTCGGATTGAGCCATCCTCCACCCCAAGAATCACCTACTCCATTCACTATGAGCATCCCCTGATCAAGACACAAACCTATGCGTATGATTGCTCTGTCAGCGCATTTGAGAGTGAAATTGCCGAGGCCAGAACGTTTGGGTTTCTGTACGAAGTCCAAGCATTGTGGGCTCGCGGACTCGGCAAGGGCGGGACCTTGGATAACACCATTGTGCTGTCGGATGACGGGGTCGTCAATGAATCAGGCCTTCGATTCGGCGATGAGTTTGTCCGCCATAAGATCCTTGACCTGATCGGCGACTTTTCGCTCCTTGGGATGCCCTTCATCGGTCACATTGTCGCAGACCGGTCAGGGCATGCACTTCATACTCGGTTGGTTCAGCAGATCCTGACGCAGCCAGAGAAGTGGGTACTTCTCAACGCGGAGCCCTCGAGAGAAGAGAAACGATCGGCTGCACACGCGCTTCACCTTGAGCCTGCCGTCGCACTTCAGGCTTCTTAGTGGTCTACGGAATCAATGTCTGATTGATTGTCGATCATCCGGCAGGACAGCACTTCTTTCGAACACATGACGATATGGTACGCCGGGGGTAAGTGGCCTTACCCCCGGCGCATCACATTAAAGAACGGGGATTACTTCTTCTTTTTCTTTGCTGCTTTCTTTGTCGCCAAGAGTCTCACCCCCCTTCGCATTGTCACGTTAAGCCCGTTAGCTAATCGTTACACGGCTTGAATCAACATATCGTCTAACGCTTCGAACGTGTTGGGACCGACTTTCCTAAACCGTTTGTCACGTTTGAGCGACGTGGCGATGGACGTCAGCGGCGTTTTCCCTTTGATCTGCAACCCACCTTCGATCAACCGCTGCACCAACTCCTTTGCATGCATGGAACGGTTCGATTCACGGAGGATCTCATAGGCTGCTTGCGGGACACTTTTCCCGACATACTTACTTCTACCAAGCAGAATTTCTCGTGATTGATCGGTCACATCCATGACCTGTGAAGGCCGAATACCCTTGGAGTCATCTGCGGGAATGATCTGATTGGAGAGGCTGGCGAGCTTGGCCTTGTCGGCCTCGACGCGATAGAGAGTTTCAGCAAGTTCGAGATATTTCTTAATCGTCGCAATTTCGTCATCCAAACGGCGACGCTTCTTCTCCAGGTCCTGGAACCGACTTTTATAGGCGTTAATTCGTTGCTCCAGTCCAACGAGAATATCTCTTAATTCCTCCACAAACACCCCTCATAAAGCATGCTTGCTTTATAGCATTGCTTCTAATATCTGTCAAGATTCTTGATTCAAATAATACATTCCATCAATAAACATACTCTTGCACACATGTAATACTTGTCAGTGACTGATAGAGAAGGCTTGTTTGTGTGAGAAGTGCTCTTCTCCACTCACATTTATACCGAGGCATGCTACAATCCGGCGTGCCGACTCTTCATGACCACCCGTCCCACGATATTTTGCTTGATACGGCGATTGCCGCCGGCAAAGAAGCGGGCGCTCTCCTCCGGAAATATGCGAGTTCAGGATTCCGCATCGAGTATAAGAATCCGATCAATCTGGTGACTGACGCGGACCGTGCCGCCGAACAGTGCGTCATAGACAGGATCCGGGCTCGCTTCCCTACCCATCGATTCCTGGCTGAGGAACGTGGCCGCATTGAGGAGGTGCCGTCACCCTATCTCTGGGTCATCGACCCACTTGACGGCACGACGAATTTCGCTCATGGTTACCCCACCTACTGTGTGTCCATCGGCCTTGAGTATGAGGGGCGCTGTATTCTTGGTGTGATCGTTGATCCCTCGCGGGACGAACTCTTCACAGCCATTGAGCATCGTGGCGCTCAGCTGAACGGTCATCCCATCCACGTCTCCAACGCGGCGACGCTCGACCGAAGCCTGCTGGTAACAGGCTTCGCGTACGACATCCGAGACACACCGCGCAACAACCTGGATCATTTTTCCAAGTTCGCACTCAAAGCACAGGGACTGAGGCGAACGGGCTCGGCGGCACTGGATCTCTGCTATGTGGCTGCGGGACGCTTCGACGGGTTCTGGGAGGTCCAGCTCAATCCCTGGGATATGGCGGCCGGATCAGTCATTGTGAAAGAAGCAGGAGGACGGCTGACCGATTTCAGTGGAAAGGATCTCTCCATCTACGGACAAGCGCTTGTCGCGAGCAATGGACAAATCCACGAGGCGATGCTCGAAGTGCTGGCCCAAGACACCTCGCGATCAGCAGGACCCTGAATACTGATTGATGTCTGAGAGTCGGGTATCCCACAATATACAAGCACTGTCTGAATACGGTATGCTGTCAATCACATTCTGGCTGAGGTGTTCCAATGGCACGCGCTGTGCCTCCTTCTGAAGAATCGAACAACAGCCCTTCCGGCGACAACGTACTCGATCCGGCATGGGACGTAGAATTGCTCCGTGTACTAGTCAGCCGAATCGGGACTCAAGTTGAGGCCCAATGGGCGATCCATCCCCAACTCAAGCAAGACTTGCTCCCTAATGAGTGGCAAGAAGTCAAAGACCTCATGGCCAAAGTGACCGACATCGTCGGCAACCGATTTTCTGAAGCCCTGTCGAACGTCGAGCCGATGCCTCCCGGCAATGCCTGATCGCTCGCCCTCTTTATTTTGTCTTTCCCCACAACAAATCGAGAAACGCACCATGGGAGGGTCTTATGGACTCATATTATCATTCGCATGATTTGGACAAGTTTTCAGACATTGGGAAAGGCAATAAGAACCTGTGGGAGAAGTTCAAGAGCTATTACGACGCGGTGTTTGCAGAAGGCGCGTTGACCGAGCGGGAGAAGGCCCTCATCGCCCTCGCCGTTGCCCATACGGTGCAATGTCCCTACTGCATCGACGCCTACACCCAAGCATCGCTGGAGAAAGGATCAAACATTGAAGAGATGACCGAAGCGGTCCACGTCGCCTGCGCCATTCGGGGTGGCGCGTCGCTCGTCCATGGCGTACAGATGCGCAACGTGGCGGAGAAGCTGTCGATGTAGCAGCGTAAGGGAATCAGAGATAGGGATTCTCCGGAATCGCCACCGAGAAGTACTTGCCGCGCTCTTCGTACAAGATGTGGTTGGCCGTAAGATCATTGAGAATAGGCCGGAGGATTGCGTCACTGCAATCGATTCGACCTGCCATCACCATTCGAATCTGCTCTGTACTCTTCGCCGATTCATTGCAGATCTCAATCACCAATGCGGCTACGCCTTCATACCGCCGACGAGTCGGGGCCTTCGGATTCCGGCCATCGTATACCGTCACATAGCTCGGAGCCTTCGAGTAGTACAGAAACGGTCGGTCTCCGGACTTATGCATCCACTGCCAGCCTTCGATTGCAGTCACGAGCTCTTGA
>JABMDK010000011.1:256749-270095 GCA_015903995.1 Nitrospira sp. | reverse complement strand
GTACGGCCCAGAGTACGATTCGCCTCTTCGCTCGCTGCGGCCTTGCTGGACGGCCTTTTTGCGCATCCTGCGGGCCTATTCAGCATCGCCCTCAACCTCGATGTCTGTGACGGCTACAGAAGTCGCAATGAGTTTTTCCGCAGCCTGCTAACTTCAAGAGGGTGTTTGCCCGATGCCTCCGAATAGCCAAAGCTGCCTGCAGCGGCTGCTTCAGAAATTCCTCCACCCGATACAATACTGAATGGTAGGCGCCGCGCGCGCTTGGCCAACAGCGCTCGTTTCGGTTTCTTTTCACCCATCGTGATATCGTAGGACAGAGCCATGACAAAAGAAAGCCCCACGAGCGCAATCCTCCGTATCGGCCATCGCGGCGCCTGCGGGCACGCGCCGGAAAATACCTTGGCCTCCATTGAGCGGGCGATCGCACTCCGATGCGCCTTCACGGAAGTGGATCTTCAGCGAACGTCCGACGATGAGCTGATCCTGCTGCATGACAAACGGGTCGACCGCACCACGAACGGTCGCGGCTGTGTGGCCGACCTGACGCTTTCAGATATTCGAATGTTGGATGCCGGTGGCGGCCAGAGTCCTCCGACCTTAGATGAAGTGCTCAACACCGCGAGCGAGCGAATCGGCCTGATTCTGGAGCTGAAGACCGGGGGACTGGCCTACGATGTCTGCGCACTTGTCCGTGCCAGCGGCTTCAATCAACCTGTGATCTATGCCTCGTTCTTACAGGAAGAGCTTCAGCATGTCCGACGGGCCAATCCGGACGCGCAGACCATGATCCTCTTTACGCAGCTTCCTGCGAATCCAGGGACCGCAGCCGTCAGACTTCACACCACGCACGTTGGCCTGCGCCTCGATACCACAACCAAACCACTCGTAACGGCGCTGCATCACGAACATCTGATTGTGTTCGTCTACACCACCAACAAGCCTGCCGAGATCAAACACATGAAGGTTCTTGGTGTGGATGGGATTATCTCCGACTTTCCTGATCGTATCTGATCGGCCACGAAACAATCGGCGTTGAAGAAGGCTCATGTGATGGCTCTTGCAACATCCTCTGAATAGCACGGGCGACCTTGCACTACGGTGGGAGGTCGCCCGTGTTTGGCGCTTAGGACGCCGGTCTATAACGATCTCAATTGTTGCGGCCCAGAAGACCCACACGATACAAATCGTTCAAGGTTTCCCATCGGGGAAGACCTCATCACTTCCGGGTATCTGTGCTCCCCCTGCTTCCGAAGGCTTCTCCGCTTCTATAGCTCTGGTCTCATGCAATGGACCACATGTGCCGATCCGGCACAGCCAGCGAAGAATCGGTCAGCAAGACCGACGAGAAACCCACCCGTGAATCGGTGGGCCTGATGGGCCAGGTGGCGCCGTGTCGTCCATGTCCACCCTCCTCTCACAATGAAGTCACCGAGAGACCTGGATGGCAGCCGCGCGGTCTACCCGATCTCTCGAACTTCGATTTATAGATGGGCCGCAGTTTCCTCACTACGCCCATTAGAAATTCTTGTCAAGAGTCGCATCGCTCTTCTGAGCACCAATGCGTAATGAACACAACACCGACTAGTCACCGCCGCCCTGACACCCCGTTACACAATCTTGAGCTTGGTGAAATCCACAGCATCCGGCACCGGAGGCGTCTTGAGTTTCATATTCTCCAATGCATTCACAACGCGGTCCGCGACGACGAGGTTGCGATACCACTTTCGATTCGCCGGCACGATATACCAGGGTGCTTCCTCGGTGCTGGTCGCCGAGATGACATCTTCGAAGGCCTTCAGATACTCACCCCACAGCTTCCGTTCCTCCAGATCGCCGGAATTCCACTTCCAGCGTTTTTCCGGATCCGCGATGCGGGCTTCCAGCCTCTCTTTCTGTTCGTCCTTTGAGATATGGAGGAAGAACTTGAGCACAACGATCCCGCTTTCGGTCAGCAGTTCCTCAAATTCTTTGATTTGGTCGAAGCGACGCTTGACGACTTTGTCGGACACCCACCCATGGACCCGCGTAATCAGCACATCCTCGTAGTGCGATCGGTTGAAGATGCCGATGTAGCCCTTGGGAGGCACCTCGCGATGCACACGCCACAGAAAGTCGTGGGCCAGTTCATCCTTGGACGGAGCCTTAAAGGACGCCACCTTGCAGCCTTGCGGGTTTACCCCGGACATGACGTTCTTAATGGTCCCGTCTTTTCCGCTCGTATCCATCCCCTGCAGCACGATGAGGAGCGATCGTGTCGCGCCGGCATACAAACGCTCTTGGAGCCGATCGAGCCTGGCAATGAGCTTGGCCGTTTCGGCTTTAGCCTTCGCTTTACCTTGTTCGTTCTTCTTGTAATCACCCGTGTCGTCAGGATCAAACTCTTTGAGCGACAGTTTACCGCCAGGCTTCACGCAATATTGCTTCACCGGCTCCTCCTCTGGCTCCGTGCCACAGACATGCGTCGCCCATGCCACAAGACAGCCCTCGAAGCATTCACAGATCTTGGTGGGCGATCAGACAGGAAACGGGACGAGACTACGGCTGTTTCTGGACATCCTGGGCACAACGGAAGCCCACATTCGGATCTTGCTCGGTCGGATCACCCTTCGTACGAAACGACGACCGCAGCCGATACGGCGTATTCATGTAGGATCCACCACGCTGGACCTTGGCTGTCCCTTCGCTGGGCCCATGTGGATTGATCGCAGGGCTGTTGATAAAGCTGGAATAAAAATCCTCGGCGTACCAGTCCATCACCCATTCGTAGAGATTACCGGCCAGATCCTGCACACCGTACGGGCTCTGCCCCATGTGGTGATTGCCGATGACCGACACCGTTTCCGCGCCGCCTTCCTTCAACCCATAGACCGCATGGACTGAAGTCGGTGGGTCGTTTCCCCACGGATAGGTCCGTTCATCGGTCCCGCGTGCCGCCTTTTCCCATTCGGCCTCCGTGGGCAACCGTTTCCCCAGCCAGAGGCAATAACCCACCGCATCCATCCAGCTCACCCAACGGACAGGACGCTCGGCATGGATCACAGGCGTCTCCTTGTCCGTGAATCCCCATGGAGGTTCGCTCTGAATGGCGTCGACATATCTGGCGAATCGTCCGTTCGTTACCTCAAATTTATCGATGTAGAAGGCATTGAGATAGACACGGTGCGTAGGAGCTTCGTCTTCATCACCTTTGTCGCTTCCCATCACAAACTCACCGGCCTGAACCAGTACCATCGGTGCCCCATCTTTGCCAATCAGTTCAGGAGCAACCGCGGACGGCACAGCCAGCTGGTGCGTCACAACACTGTTGGTCGGCAACCTGCCCCTCTCTCCGACTTTGTGGTCGCCGTTGGCACCAGATGGTTTCGCTGGAACGGCAGGAAAATCAGCCTTGAGGGAAATTGATGGGACGGACTCAGGCTTCGATGTCCGGGTATCAGTCGCCGCAGTCAGCCCTACCTCTAGCAAAAGAGTCAGGGCACCCGTAATACTCATGGTAACAATTCGTCGGACATCCATAGGTTGGCCTCGGCCGATACTAAGGTACCGAAAACGCAAGGCCAAATCCAGCCCACCTCGACCCCGGCGCTCTACGACCCGACGGCGGCAGCCCGTTGAACATGATAGCCGATGATTGCGTTCGAGAGTTGCACTTACCGATCGTCCAGTGTAGCGTAGGCGTCAGTATGCCGGTCTCGATTGCGTTCGCCATCAAGAAGTGCCTTCCTCTTGTCACTTGTACTCTGCTTGTCGCGCTGTTGATCAGCCTGTCCGGCTGTGGCGGCCCTTGGCGAGATACCTATTTCAAGAAAGGGGTCGGTCGCCTCTCACAAGAGGAGATTCGGGAGCGCCTAGGCCCCCCGCATACGGCCAAGACCCCCGCTCTCGGTGGAGATAGTCACTGGACCTATCGGTTCGCTCTCAGTGAGCAGGACCTCACCGCCTGGAACTCCTCATTCGTTGCCGACGCTTCCCACTCGGTCACCAGCTTGATGGGCAAGGGAGGAGAGGCCGCCAAACCCACGTTGTATTGCTATCGATACACGTTGACGTTTTCAGAAGACAAGACCCTGAAGAGCTGGAAACGTGAGGAATGCGTTCCAGGTACCCGCGAAACACTGACCGCCAAGTAGAGGTCGATCGTGCCCTCAAGCGAGTGGTTTTCCATCGACAGCTCCGTCGCACTGGACGGACTCAAGTCGCTGATCCTGCTGCTGACCTTGATCATGATCAGGACGCTGATCGTCCGTTGGATCGCCCACAATCCGACGCTCTCGATGGAATCGAAGCGCCGCTGGGTGGTCACGACGAGGAACTCCGTTGTCTTGGCGTTTCTCATCAGTCTCGTCATCATCTGGGCGCACGAGCTCCAAGCCTTTGCGGTGTCGATCGTCGCGTTGGCAGCGGCAATGGTTCTGGCGACAAAAGAGCTGATCCTCTGTTGGAGCGGCGCTGCGCTTCGAGTGGGCAGTAAGGTTTATGCGGTCGGTGATCGGATTCAAATCGCCGGCCACCGCGGAGTGGTGCTGGACCATGATGTCTTCGCGACAAAATTATTGGAGATCGGTCCTGGGCAATCCGCACACTTGTACACCGGTCGTGTGACGTTTTTCCCCAACAGCCTGTTGTTTACCAACGCGTTGGTCAAAGAGAATCCTGAGCAGGACTACGGCCTCTATACATTGACCGTGCCGGTCAAACACGACGAGGATTGGCAACGAGCCGAACAGACCCTGTTGGAGGCGGCAAAACTAGAATGTGCACCGTTCATGGATGAAGCGGCGCGGCAGATGAAGCTATTGGAACAGGCCAACCTGTTGGAAGCACCGTCACCGGAACCCCGTATCACCATTCAAGTACCGGAATTTGGGAAGATTCATTTCATCCTCCGATTCCCAGCTCCCGATCGAGGACGATCGCGCATCGAGCAGGCTATTCTGCGTCGGTATCTCATCGGAACGGCCACAGCCAACTAACCAACTTATAGAGTTTCTGCCCCAACACATGAAGAGGGCTTCCCTCGCCGCCGAAGGAAGCCCTCTCATGACTTCGAGCGCTCAGACGACCGTCTTACTTCGGAAATGCCTTTGGCTCCGTGACATGTTGCCACCCTTCGCCGTTGAGCGTACGAAGAAACGCCACCAGGTCATGCTTTTCCTGATCCGTCAGCTCAAGAGGGATAACGAGATTGTCTTGGTGTGGATTCTTGACACCACCCTTGTTGTAGAAATCGACGACTTCTGCAAGAGTCTTGAAACGCCCGTCGTGCATGTACGGAGCGCTTCGCGCGATCTCCCGCAAGGTCGGGGTCTTAAATGCGCCGAGTTCCTCAGCGTTCTGCGTCACCATGTATCGACCAAGATCCACTTTATTGTCGTCCCAGCCAATGCCGAGGTTGTGAAATTTCTCGTCGGTGAAATTGAACCCGGAGTGGCACTTGGTGCAACGTGCCTTATCTCTGAACAGGATGAGGCCCTTCTGCGCGGCTTCTGGAATGGCCCCTGCTTCCCCTCCCTGATCGAACCGGTCCGCCGGGCTGTTGCCGGACAGAACGGTGCGCTGGAAGCTGGCGATGGCCATGCCGACCCTTTCCGTCGTGATGGTGTCATCCCCGAAGACTTGCTTGAATAGTTTCCGGTAGCCTGCGATTTTCATCATCTTCGCATTCATCACATCGTAGTTGGCAAAGCCGTGCTCGATCGGATTCGTAAACGGACCGACCGATTGAGCTTCCAATGTCGGAGCCCGGCCGTCCCAAAATTGTGTGCTGCTAAACACCCGGTTGAAGGACGCTGGTGCACTGCGGCCACCCTTCTGGCCTCGGATGCCGGCAGAAACCGGCTTGCCATCCGTGAACGCGAATTTCGCCATATGACAATTCGCACAGGCGATGGTGTTGTCCTGCGACAACCGCTTGTCAAAAAACAGCAGCCGGCCTAACTCGACCTTCTCCTTCGTCAACGGGTTGTCGGCCGGAATGACCACAGAAGTCTCCTCGAGACCGAACGGAATCTTGAGCTTGTACTCCTCTGCTTGTGCGTCGCCGAACGAGAATCCCAACAGCGACCCCAACATCAATAACGCACACGCAGGTATCGAATTAGTCAGCTTCCGCCTTTTCATCTTCGTCTCCTCCCTTCGTGCAGTGACAGAAGTGTCATTGCGCTTTGGTTATACATGTGAACCAAATGTGCTCCTCTTCGAGTGGCTTGCAGCCCCTCGCCCACATTGGCACCCATTGCATGAGTCGCCTCACCCCCATGCATTCGGCCGGCTCAAGTCCTGGGTGAGATGTCCCCTACTCCGGCAGGCTTCGGATCATCCATGTCGTCTTTATCATACACCTGCATGCGCATGGTCCGCAGATCGATCGTCAGCTGACCCAAGGCCTTCTCAGCCGTTGGAAAGACGTTCCGGGATGTTCGCAGCAACGCTTCTTGCCCATCGACCAACTGGCGGATCATATCGTCGACCACCGTAGTCGTGCCGATGCGCGCCTGTCATATCACGACTCGTGCTACCGACTCAATCCGTGGGCAATCGCCGGTCTCACGGAACGGATAGGCACGCCAACCGCACCCAAGACAGCCATGCATCCGACGATCGATACGCCATCCATGTTCATGGCCTCCACCTTCCACTTGTCGAGACTCTTCCGGCATCCGAACAAGCATAACCTACCTGGCCTCTCAAAATAAGTCTAATTGCTAATATATATTATATACATTAGCATTTCTTATTCGTGAAAGGAGCAGGAGATGACACTGACGGAATTGCAGTACATCGTGGCTGTGGCACAAGAGCGGCACTTCGGTCGCGCTGCGGAACGGGCATTCGTGACTCAGCCGGCATTGAGCCTGGCGATCAAAAAGCTGGAAGATGAATTGGGCACGACGATTTTCGAACGGCGACGAAGTCGGATTGAACTGACCTCGCTCGGCGAGCAGATCGTCCATCAGGCACAACGCGTATTGGAAGAGACAGAGCAGATTAAGATCCTTGCGGCTCAAGGAAAAGATCAGCTCAACGGGCGACTGCGGTTCGGCGTCATCGCAACCGTGGGCCCCTACATCCTTCCAGATTTGGTCCCGCTCTTGAACGCGCGTGCACCCCAAATGCCTCTGGAGCTGGAAGAAAACCTCACGCAGAACTTGGTCGGAATGTTGAAGAGCGGAAAACTCGACGTTATTATGATCGCTCTCCCCTTCGAGGAAGCGGGCATACTCACCACTGCCTTGTATGATGAACCCTTTCAGGCCGTCGTTCCTACTGGACACCCCTGGCAGAAAAAGAAAGTGCTCGATTCCCGCCACTTAGGTACCGAGAAAGTCCTCCTGCCTCATGCGGGACATTGCTTTCGCCAGCAAGTCCTCGATGCCTGTCCCGAGCTCAGTCGTTCGGATGTGGAAGGCTGGCAGGGAAACTCGTTGGAAACGATCCGACAGATGGTCGTCTCGGGGTTCGGCATCACCGTCATGCCCTGCAGCGCCCTCACGTCGAAACACCAAAACAAGCGCCTAATCGCGATCAAGCTGGCAGATCCGGTGCCTGGTCGTCGAATCGGACTCGCATGGCGCCGTGGGTTCACACGGCCACAAGTGATCGATGTGATCCGAGGTGCCGTCCATGCACTGAAAGTACCGGGTCTCAAGATGGCGATGGGGTGACAGTCATGACCCGACACATCCCAGCCGCTTGTTGCCTAGAACGGCTTTTGTTAGGATGCGCCGATTCAATTGGAACGCACAGAGATGAAAATCGCCACGTTCAACGTCAATTCATTGCGTAAACGGTTGCCAATCGTGCTGGAGTGGCTCGATCGGCATCAGCCGGACGTTTTGTGTCTCCAAGAAACTAAAGTGCAGGATAGCGAGTTTCCCTTGCTCGCCCTGGCACCCAGCGGGTACGAAACAACCTTTCGAGGAATGAAATCCTATAACGGGGTGGCTATCCTCAGCCGAAAGAAGCCGGAAGCCGTATTCTACGGATTCGACGATGGAGGAGACCCGGAGGATGCTCGATTGCTGAGAGTGGTCATCAATGGAATTCCTATCGTCAATACCTACGTGCCGCAGGGGTTCGAAATCGACTCACCGAAGTATGCCTACAAGCTCGCCTGGTACGAACGACTACGAAACTATTTCAACACACATCTTTCACCGCAAGCTCCGGCGATCTGGTGCGGAGATATGAACGTCGCCCCACGCCCGATGGACGTCCACGGTCCGGAAAAACATCTGAACCATGTTTGCTACCACGAGGCCGCGCGTAAGGCGTATGAACAGACGGTTGCCTGGGGATTTCAGGATGTCTTCGTAAAACTCTACCCGACACGGCAACAATATACATTCTGGGACTACCGTGCGCCGAGCTCACTTGCGGCCAACAAAGGATGGCGCATTGATCACATGATGGCCACGACGCCACTCGCGGAGAAATGCGTGAAGGCGGACGTGGACGTCGAGCCGCGGCGAGCGAAGGATCCTTCAGACCATACCTTTTTGTGGGCTGAGTTTTCGATCTGACCGTGCGCGCGACATCCACTCCAACCAAACCGGTTGATTCCGCAGTCATGCGGCTGACCGGAACGGGACTCCTCTCCTAGGCCGCCTTGGCGCGCATGTGATTGTTGCGATTCTGCTCGATCAAGGGATCAATGATCAGACCGCAATTGAGGCAGCGCAGAATAACGGTACTGGACGAA
Organism: Nitrospira sp.; assembly: GCA_015903995.1. Lineage (GTDB taxonomy): Bacteria > Nitrospirota > Nitrospiria > Nitrospirales > Nitrospiraceae > Nitrospira_D. The sequence continues at coordinate 261,394 of JABMDK010000011.1, read as the reverse complement.
ACCGCCGGTTGACGCTCTTGGATCATCAGGCCTTTGCATTTCAGACAAGTCATGTGTTCCTCCTGCTGATATGAATGACGCCAATCTAATAGCATCACAAGATTAATCTCTTGTTAACAGCCAGTTAAAAGTCTCTAATGTCACGTGAGGCATCGTGTCTCCCGGTGTGACCATTCAGTCCTCCGTGAAGCAATGACAGACTCGGTTGCGAAACCCCGAACTGAACGCGATGTAGAAACACGCCATGAAGAATTCAACACCACCCGCTCATAACGCGTCCATGGTGGATGTGGCCATTATTGGCGGAGGGGCGGCTGGCCTTGCCGCTGCCATCTCAGCCGGAGACCACATCGTAGATCTTCACCAAGCCGTAAGGATTTGCCTACTCGATGGGGCCAGGACGCTAGGGGCCAAAATTCTGGTCTCAGGCGGCGGACGGTGCAATGTCACGCACGATGTCGTGACACCGAAGGATTTTTTTGGCAATCGGCACATCGTCCGCAATGTACTTGCAGCCTTTTCAGTCGAACAGACCATCGCGTGGTTCACATCGTTCGGTGTCGAATTGAAACGTGAAGAGACCGGCAAGATGTTTCCGACCACCGACAAGGCACGTACCGTTCTCAATGCACTGCTTGCCCGTGCCCGTGATTCTGGTGTCACCCTATGTCCGGATCATCGTGTGACCGAGATCACTCGGTCGGAATCCGGCTTTGAAATTCAGCATAACTCTGGTGTGCTCCATGCCGCCCGACTCATTCTCGCCACCGGTGGTCGGTCGTTGCCGAAAACAGGTAGCGATGGATTCGGGTATCGGCTGGCCCGCTCTTTCGGCCATCACGTGACATCGACGGTACCGGCCCTTGTCCCGTTGGTGCTCGATCGCTCCATGTTTCATGCAACGCTTTCAGGCTTATCGCATGATGTGGAACTAACCACGCTGGTGGATGGCCGAGAAGTGGATCAGCGCACAGGGAGCCTGCTCTGGACTCACTTTGGAATCAGTGGCCCCGTGGTCATGGATGCCAGCCGTTTCTGGACCCTTGCAACCAATCGCGGCACGCGTGTGGATCTCTATGGCCACTTCGTGCCGGGTCGATCAGCTGACGAATTGAAGGATTGGTTTGTCAGGCAGACCGTTGAACATCCGAAGCGTTCGCTCGTACGAACCCTCTCGTTACTGGTCCCAGATCGCTTCGCCGAATCACTGTGCGGCTCTTGTTCGTGCGACCCATTGAAAATACTAGCTCAGGTCTCGCGCACCGATCGAAATCGGTTGCTGAGCGCACTGACTCGGTTCCGCTTTCCAGTTGAGGGCCATCGAGGCTGGAACTTCGCTGAAGTCACAGCCGGCGGCGTACCTTTAGAAGAGATCGACTATCGCACGATGGAATCAAAGCTGACTTCTGGACTCTATCTCGCCGGTGAGCTGTTGGATTGCGACGGCCGGATCGGAGGGTTCAATTTTCAATGGGCTTGGACAACGGGATGGCTGGCGGGACGGTCAGCGGCCAGGAGCCTTTTGGCGGAAGACGCGCTACCACGGAGCCTCTGATCGACGGGTTGACTCAAACCTCCTTTCAACACAACCGTCCTAAGTCCACAATTACCACACGCCTGCCTCTGCCTCCGAACAAGCCTTGGCCCTAGGAAGGGTCCGATACGAAGCTGCTCCTTCCTTCATAGGCAACTCCTCGTGAGGCACCATCGTCACTTGAAGCTTTTCTTCAGCAAAGGCTTCATCGTTGGTCCGCAAGACGCCTTCACGATTCAACATCTTGACCGCATTCGTGCGCGAAACGATCGGGGGGTACTGCCTGAACTGATCCGCCGAAACATAAGGAACCTGGATGGTCACGGGACGGCGTTTGACGTAGACGAATTCGCGCAAATTGTCGTCAATAGGCGTCTTCAAGGTGACGACTACCGAGCTCTCCCTGGGAAGAGTTGCAATCGAGAGAACATACAATGGTTTCACATTGGGTGGCGCCTCTTTCTGTCCAGTGACCACAAGATTTTGACCCGTCAAGAGCTGGGTCGACTGATTGATGGCGGGAGACCGAACACCGACCTGTAAATTCGTGATATCGCGATCCGACACATTTTCGAGCAACAGTTTGAGGAGCACCCACGCGTGCGAATCAGGAGCTTTGGCCCGACCATTCGGCACCGATTGTTCCTCTCGGCGGATGCTGCAATCGGATACCAGATTGCGTCGTTCAAAGAAATAGAGCGTATTCATCCCCTGTGGCTGAATGCCCCGTTCATACGCATAGAACGACACGCCGACATGAATCATCGTCGGCCTGAACCAGTTCACGACCGTCGGAAGGACAAAGGGGACAAAAGCGGCAAACAGGCCAAGAATGGCAACTTTACTGAGGAGGCTTTGTCGCCAAAACCAGTTCCAGCACTTCGTCAACCACGCCATAGGAACCTTGTCCGATATTCTCGACCGTGCATGTGCTCACCATACGCCCTTGGAGGAACTCCAGACAAGAGCAAGACTTTCCCTTGACTGTCGTCATTCCAAGCCGCCATGCTGATCCTCAATCGTGCAAGAGGACCAATGTCGGAGAAGCAGTCTCAAGAAGCTCACGAAACAGATCGGCGGATCACCATCCGCTGGAAAGTGATGCTTGCGCTCAGCACGGTCTTCATTGCGCTGGGGCTCTTTGTCGATTGGCCCCCTCCGCAGGAAGCCAGCATACCGAACACGTCATCGTTTCTGATCATCATCGGTGGGCTCCTCGGTGCGGTCGGACTGCTGACTGCACTTCGAGGTGAGTAGACGCGAAGAGACACCTCCTGCACCTACAGATCTATTGGGAGAATCGGACGGGACTACCGGCTTCCTGTCAGGGGCTGAACTGCACTCACACCATACGGGCTGAAGAATGCCAGCACCTTGTCGCCCACCTTAAAGTGGCCACCGAGTTGGGTCTGTTGCGTGAGGTTCAGAATATGGAGCTGCCCTTTTTCGTCTCGAATGACCATTGTTCCAGGAATACCGACCGTCATGGAGATAACTTCTCCTTGAACCGGCGGAAGGGCATGGACGGGATTGGGCAAGCTGACTATCATAATGACCATGAGCAGGAGACTGGTCAGTGCGCTGGTTATAAGACGGCGCATGGCGGCATTTCCTTTCCTCATTCGGCGACGGTTTGGCTCCGCAGACGCATCATGATTGCCGGTAGGGATTCCCGGCCCTGACCAGCCTTCTGTCATTCTATCAACATGCCTATCACCAGGGTACGCATCGATTGAGCAAGAAGCACGTCGACTTGTAACAGGTATCATTCTCTCCCCTAACCGTTGAGGTAACTCCAGCTCGCACGCGATTCTCCCAAAGACTCTTGGTCACGCTTGTCCCCCTGCCGGTCAGGGGTGACAAACTCCGTACAAATTCACCACCTTGGCCTTTTCACTGATCGCTCAGCTCAGATTGAGGACACGCCATTCCTCCTGGGTCACTTGAAGCCCAGTACCCGCTGGGTAGGTAACGTGGGCTATGTGCTCAGAATTGAGTCCCCTCTTTCGTGGTAGATATTTCGAGGGATGCGCTCGCTTACTCTCTCCGCTACGCTTGATCTATGAGCCTGATGGACATAAGCGGAAGGAGCAGTCATGACCAATAGAACAAATCCCATGCGACGCCATAGTCGGTTTCCAGTCAGCTGGCCCGTGCAGTATGGACATAACGCCTGTCTCGCAGAAGGGACCGTCTTGGATCTGACTGCTCTAGGCTGGCGAGTGGCAGGATCGATGCCGGTGGTACCAGGCATGCAGTTGACCTTGCAAGTGTCCATCCCTGAACGATCGGCACCACTGTGTGTCCATCGGGCCACCGTACTATGGGTACACGATCATGAGTTTGCAATTGAAGCCCACGAGATGGCGCCGAACGACCAGGCCTGGGTCACCGAATTCCTCCGGCAAAAACTCGGGCTCATGTGGATATCACGAACCACCGATCATGAGACCTCGCTTCAAGGCGGAGACAAGGCACCTCATAGTGAGATTCCCCTGCCGCAACATTCCGTTCCCGCCATGGAGGATGTCCTGCATCGCTTTCTTGAGATTGAGGCCGGTTCGGCTGACATGCCTGGCGAACCGTGGAGAAACGGTGACTCGGATTTTCAGGAAACTGAGGCACATACCCTCTGCAACCGCCAGTCCGAGAAGATTTTGAGTGAGGCACACCGCATCCTTGCACGCATGATTGCTATCAACACTGACCGTGTTCGAACCGGCAGGGATCCGATCGTGAACAATTAGCCTTTCACGAACAGAAACCTGACCGACTGGTCCTTCAACAACATGACAACATGGTCTTCATGAAGGATCAGATAGGCCCAACTCCATCCACGCCACGGCGGACCTCTACTGCCACCTACTCCCCAGTGGAAACAAGCAATCCGTTGACCGACTCGATACGCTCGCGTTACTGCCCAATTCCGCAACCTCGGCGCAACCAGCGGCGACTTTCACTGTGCCTATTTCTTCAGATCAGCTGATGCCACAAGCAGTCATGGCGAGGGGATATGGGGTGGATGACGGGTTTCGAACCCGCGACCTCCGGATCCACAATCCGGCGCTCTAACCAACTGAGCTACACCCACCATGAGAGGAAATGCACAGG
>JABMDK010000011.1:251917-256649 GCA_015903995.1 Nitrospira sp. | reverse complement strand
ACGGCATGAGCGGAACCGGGCCACGATGAACGCGGTGAAGACGATCATCAAGAAGGTTCAGTCCGCCGTAGCCGGGAAAAAGGCTGACGAGGCCAAAACCACCTTGCTGGAAGCCACTTCGGCGATCGGGAAAGCCGTGTCGAAAGGCGCACTTCATCCCAATACCGCATCCCGCCGAATTTCTCGTCTGGCGCTGCACGTCAACGGGCTGTCCGGCTCTTAATCGTCCGGACGTTCGATAGCACACGCCCAGGAACCCGCTTCGGTGAGGCTGGAGGACTGTTCCTCGGTTCGCCCTGTGTATGTGCGGTATCCGCACATAGTCTCAACAGCAGTCGCTCCAGCACCATTCGTGGCCGACTCCCGCTGCCCCCCTTCAGTTTCCCATCGGTCTCCAGAAAGAGGCCTAGCGCTGTTTGAAGATGTCGCTCGGAAAATCGATCGAGGAAGGAGCGGACCTTCCACGGATCCATGCGCAAGTTTCTCGCCGCCTCATGTTCACGACCGCCATTGGCCAGCGACTCTTTGAGCTTCCAGAGACGGCGATACTGCCACGCAAGCGAGCCAAGGATCCGCAGCGGAGCTTCTCCTGCTTCTAGATTCCGCGCCACAATGGAAAGCGCCTGTCCACGCCGACCCTCTGCGATGGCCAACGTCAAGTCGAACACAGAGGCCCCCGGCTCCATCCCACGCAACAATTGCACGTCGGCGGCGGTCACCGCCCGATCGGCAGGGACATAAGAAGCCAGCTTCTCCAGTTCTCTCCGCAAGCCATAGAGTGATGCACCGCAGGCCTCCTGCAGCACGTAAGCCGCCGCTTCCTCTAAACGAAGCCCGACCTGTTCCGCCTCGCGGGCGATCCAAGAAGGCAGCTGTGCCTCGCGAAGAGGTGCGCAATCGACCATGACCGCCGCGCGCACCAGGGCTTGTGAAAATTTCAACCGGCCATCCAGCTTCGGGCTTACGAACACCAGCGTCGTGGAATCCACCGGATTGTTCACACAGTCGAGCAACGGCTCGCTTTCTCGAGCAGTCAGTTTCTCCGCCGCCTTGACCACGACAACGCGACGTACCGCGAAGACCGGTACGGCCGCCACACTGTTCCGAACATCGATTCCGCTCGCGTCATCCCCGTAAAACAGCTCGTAATTGAGTTCATCTCCTTCGCTGCCAAGGGCCGCATGCTTGATGGCAGCGAGCGCAGAATCCCGCAAAAGGTCTTCCTCCCCCACAATAAGGTACAGAGACCCGGGCGCCTGCTGCTTCAGCGCCGCTTCCAGCTGCACAGGGCTCATAGCAGATGCCATTGGTTCAGTCCTTCGATGCTAGTGAGACACAGAGACAGGCGCAGATGCAGATTTCTTGAACGCCCCCGTCTCCAGCTGTAATAAAAAACGAGACGCCAGATCAGCCGCCACGAAGCGCCCAGCCTGCTCAATCGCACGATTCTGGAGTGCGCGATTAAACTGGAGATCCGGTGTCACGAAAAACTCCGACGCCCCTTTGACGACTTGGCTCCAGACCACCTTTCTTGACCGGACGTCTTCAACCCGAGCCATGACCACCACCTCGGTTCTGCTCTCCACCGTGGCCGTCGACGAAAAACTGAGCGTCGGCACAATCATCGAGAGGATTTGCCCGGTCAGCACAAGATCCGCCGCTTCAGAATCAGGCACGACCTGTGCCCCGCTGCCGGCGGAAAACTCTTCGCGGAGATAGTTCGTGTATCGCATTTCCACATTCGGTTCAAAACTGTTATTGAGCAATGTCCGGATAACGAGGCGCGGCGGCGTCTCTTGGGAGGCAGTCACAGAGGCTCCTCCGATGGTCGGACCAGCTCCCTCCACGCGGAACTGGTAGCCACAGGAAGCAAGCGTCGACGCGATGAGTGCTGAGACAAACGTACTGAGAATAAAAAGGAACGGTCCCCTCTCCCCCTGATTCCCGTTCGCCGTGGACTCAACACTCAACACTCGACACTCCTAGATAACGAAGTTGAGCAACTTCTTGTCGACGTAGATCACCTTCTTTGCATCCTTACCGTGGAGCCATTCCGCCGCCTCTGCGCGAGCCAATCGTTCGATCTCATCGCGTGACGTGTCAACGGCGACATCCAGCTTGGCCCTGAGCCTCCCGTTGACCTGAATGGGGATGGTCATGCGCTCGCTCACCGTCATCGCAGGATCGAAAATCGGCCAAGGTTGCTGCGACACGCTGGGTTGATGTCCCAGCAAGCCCCAGAGTTCCTCGGCGACATGCGGCGCGAACGGCGAGAGCAGTAAGACAAACGGCTCGATCACCGACCGAGACCGTTGCGACACCTTCGTCATCTCGTTCGTGAAAATCATCATCTGCGAGATCGCCGTATTGAACCGGAGGTCCTCGATATCCTCCGTCACCTTCTTGATGGTTTGATGAAGCAACCGTTGGTGATCGAGGCTCGGTTCGATTGAAACGACGGCGCTTGAGAGCCGGCCTTGCTCATCCACCATCAGCCGCCATACCCGTTCCAAGAAACGAGTCACGCCTTCCACACCTCTGGTGCTCCAGGGCTTCATCGCTTCAAGCGGCCCCATGAACATTTCATAGAGCCGTACCGCATCGGCGCCGAACTGATCGATCATCTCATCCGGATTGACCACGTTGCCGCGCGACTTCGACATCTTCTGATTGTCTTCTCCCAAGACGATGCCCTGATGTACCAACTTCAGAAACGGCTCGGGAGTGCTCGCCACGCCGATATCGAACAAGACCTTATGCCAAAAGCGTGAGTACAAGAGATGCAGCACGGCATGCTCGCTACCCCCGATGTACAGGTCCACCGGCATCCAATAGCGCTCTTTGGCCTGATCGACGAGTTGTGTTGCGTTCTTGGGGTCGATGAATCGCAGATAGTACCAGCAAGACCCGGCCCACTGCGGCATGGTGTTGGTTTCGCGCCGAGCCGGCTTACCGGTAGTGGGATCGGTGGTAATAAGCCATTGGTCCAAGTTCGCCAATGGACTCTCTCCTGTGCCTGACGGTTTAAAGTTGTTGGATTCCGGCAACACCAGGGGAAGTTGCTCTTCCGGAATCGGGCGTGCTTCTCCGTCGACCCACACAATTGGAAACGGCTCTCCCCAATAGCGCTGGCGGGCAAAGAGCCAGTCCCGGAGTTTGTAATTGACCGCTCGCATGCCCTTCGCCTGCTTCGCCAACCAATCAGTGACCTTCGGAATCGCCTCGGAAGGTGTGAGCCCGTTGATCGAAAAGCTGCCATCAGCGATCGCTGAATTTACAACCTTCCCACGATCCGTGTCGGTGAAGGCGGCTTGTTGGACATTTCCCCCGGCAATGACCTCGCGAATCGGCAACGCATATTGCTGCGCGAATGCCCAGTCTCGCTCGTCATGCGCGGGCACGGCCATAATGGCGCCGGTTCCATAGCTCATCAGTACATAGTCGGCGATCCAAATCGGCAACCGCTCCTGGTTCACCGGATTGATCGCATAGCCGCCGGTGAAGACACCGGTTTTCTCCTTGTCGAGCTCCTGCCGTTGCAGATCGCTTTTCCTCGCCGCCGCCTCGCGGTAGGCTTGGACGGCTGATTTCTGGTCCGAACTCGTGATCACATCAACCAACGGATGTTCAGGCGACAGGACCATATAGGTCGCGCCGAACAGCGTATCCGGCCTGGTGGTGAACACGCGAATCACGCCGGTCCGGTCCGCTAAAGCGAAATCGACCTCCGCGCCGATCGACCGTCCGATCCAATTTTTCTGCATCTCCAGCGTACTGGGGGGCCAGTCGACGAGTTTCAAATCCTCAAGCAATCGATCGGCGTAGGCCGTGATCTTGAGCACCCATTGCCGCATCGGCTTGCGAATCACGTCGAAACCACCCACTTCGCTCTTGCCGTCGACGATCTCTTCGTTCGCCAGCACCGTGCCGAGCGCCGGACACCAGTTCACAGGAACTTCCGCCACATAGGCCAATCCTCGTTCGAAGAGCTTCAGGAAAATCCATTGGGTCCAGCGATAGTACTGCTGATCAGTGGTACTGACCTCTCGCTCCCAATCATACGAGAGCCCGACCCGCTTCATTTGGCGTTTGAACGTGGCAATGTTTTGGGCCGTGGTGATCGCAGGATGAATCCCGGTCTTCACCGCGTACTGTTCCGCCGGCAGACCGAATGCATCCCAGCCCATCGGATGCAGGACGTTGAAGCCCTTCATCCGTTTATATCGAGAGACGATGTCGGTGGCGGTGTACCCTTCCAGATGGCCGACGTGGAGCCCCGACCCCGACGGGTAGGGAAACATATCGAGGCAATAGAACTTCGGCTTGCCGGGGTCTTCCGTGACACGAAATGTCCGGCGCTCATCCCAGTACTGTTGCCACTTCGCCTCAATCGTGTGGTGATCGTATCCTTTGCTCATAATGAAGAAGTGTGAACGAATGGTTGAATCCTTGCCGCCGTGGGACCACGGAATCTAACATAGCCCCCGTAGGGTCACAAGTTCTCAACCCGCGCAGCCAAACTCCTTTGTTATACTACCCGCACGATGGGATTCTACTGCGACCATATCTTTCCCCGCCTCATGGAGTGGGTGATGGCTGGAGAGGAGTTTGGTCGCTTGCGCGGAGAGGTCCTCGCATCAGCCCATGGCCACGTGCTGGAACTCGGGATGGGGACGGGACTGAATCTGCCACATTATCCCACCACCGTGACATCGCTGCATGCCGTGGACCC
>JABMDK010000011.1:231066-251817 GCA_015903995.1 Nitrospira sp. | reverse complement strand
CGCATCAGCCCATGGCCACGTGCTGGAACTCGGGATGGGGACGGGACTGAATCTGCCACATTATCCCACCACCGTGACATCGCTGCATGCCGTGGACCCAGCTCACCTGCTTCCGAAAAGAGTGGCCGCACGCAGCGCTCGTGTGTCTTTCCCGGTCCACCTTGAACGGCACACTGCCGAGGCTCTCCCCTATGCGGATAGGTGTTTCGATTGTGTCGTCAGCACCTGGACGCTCTGTACGATTCCCGACCCGGCGCTCGCGCTGCACGAAGTCGGGCGTGTCCTCAAGCCGGGAGGAACGTTTCTCTTCCTGGAACATGGCCGGAGCAATGATCGAACGATCGCCGCGTGGCAGGGCCGGCTGAATCCGATTCAGAATGTGATTGGGTGCGGATGTCACCTGAACCGGCAAATCGATCGGCTGATCACCCAATCAGGCCTCACCATCGCGCACCTTGATCGATTCAGCATGCAGGGTGTGCCAAGATTGGCCGGCGAGATGTACCGAGGCACGGCCACCGGACGCCGTTAGCAGGATGCGGGAAAAGACCGCCAGCGGCATTCTCGCCTCGCTCAGAGGCTCAACGTACGGCCCAGAGTACGATTCGCCTCTTCGCTCGCTGCGGCCTTGCAGGACGGCCGTTTTGCGCATCCTGCGGGCCCATTCAGCATCATCCTCAACCTCGATGTCTGTGACGGCAACAGAAGTCGCAATGAGTTTTTCTGCAGCCTGTTAGGCTGGTGGCCGGCCATTGAGCAACGGTGCAAATCCGGCGATGGAGAGAAACTGGGAGAGCGGCGACGGCGGTAATTGCGAGCTCGACTTGGCGCTGTGCACCAAATGGGCCACCCCAAAGGCTTTCGCGGCCATCAGACAGCCTTCATCGTCATCCATAAACAACGACCGGGCCGGATCAAACCCCAACAAACGCTGACAATTCGGCCAATACTCCGGCCGCATCTTGAGATAGCCGACCTCACCGGCATCCACAATCCGGTCGACGTACCGATCCAGCCCCGTTTTGGCGACTTTGACCGAGATCCCCGTAGAATGGGCGTTCGTCACAATCGTCACAGGCTTCCCGAGCTGCCGGAGATGGCGCAAGAACTCCTCAGCGCCGGGGAGAAACCCGATCATGTGATCCAGCTCCTTGTGCATCGCCACCACATCGATACCGACCCGCTTCGTCCAGTACTCCAGGTCCGTCCACGCCAGTTCGCCCTCGACCGATCGATACATCGTCATCAGGCGAACGCGAGCCTCCGCAAACGGGAGGGCCTGGAGTGTGGCATATCGACGGGGGAGCTCCTCCTCGAAAAAGAAGTTATCGAAATGGCGGTCGAGCAACGTGCCGTCCATATCGAGGAGCACATGGTCAATGTTGGACCAGTCGGGAAAGTGCTGAGGATTGAGAACTGTGGACTGAAGCATGGGGAAAGTATAGCTGAAGCACTGCAGAGAAGACGAGGCAGGTTGTCTTTGAGAAAAACCCTGTGATACGGTCGATGGGTTATGCCACGTACGAAATCTGCTCCGAAACAAGAACCGACGCTGCCGTTGCTCCCGACAGAAGGCGGACCACCGCCTCTGGTGGCCATCATCGGCCGCCCGAACGTGGGCAAGTCGACGCTGTTCAACAAGATCCTCGGCGTGAAGATCGCTATTGTGGACGACGTCCCCGGGGTGACCCGCGACCGCAACTATGCCGACGCTTCGTACCGCAATCGCAAGTTTCGCCTGGTCGACACCGGTGGGTTGGACCTCTCCTCTTCGGACAGCATGCTGACGTTGATCCGACGGCAGTCGGAATTGGCGATTGCCGAAGCGGATATTCTCATCGTGCTCCTGGACGGTCGATCAGGATTGACCCCACCGGATCATGAAGTCGTCAAGCTCCTGCGCGGAGTGACGAAACCCCTGTTCTATGCGATCAACAAGATCGACACGCCGAAATCAGAGCCCCTCCTCGCCGACTTCTACAAATTGGGTGCCGACGAGCTCTATCCCATCTCCGCCGAACATGGGCTCGGCGTGGCTGAACTCTTGGACGCCATCTACCCGCTTCTTCCGTCGACCGACGAAACCACCGAGCTGCAACAGCTGCCTCGCGTGGCCGTGGTGGGACGTCCGAACGTCGGCAAATCCACCCTCGTGAACGCCCTGCTGGGAGAGGAACGCGTCGTCGTCAGCGCCGTTCCAGGCACGACACGCGATCCGATCGACTCGCTGGTCACGCACCACGATCAGCGCTACATCTTCACCGACACGGCGGGCATCAGACGGCGCGGCAAGATCGACCGGGGGATCGAAGGTTACAGCGTATTGCGATCGCTCCGCGCCATCGGTCGGTCCGACATCGGGGTCCTTCTCCTGGATGGAGTGGAAGGGGTCACGGAACAAGACACCAAGATCGCCGGAGCCATTCTCAAGCAGGGGCGTGGCTGTATTCTCTTGATCAATAAGTGGGACTTGCGAGCCGGAGATGCTCAGGCGCGACAAGCGTATGAACTCGAACTCCACCGGCGGTTTCCCTTTCTGACCTGGGCTCCGATTCTGTATGGCTCTGCCCTCAAATCAGACTCCGTCCACCGCCTGTTCCCCCTCCTCAAAGACGTGCACACCATGTTTACCAAGCGCGTCCCCACCGGGATGTTGAATACCTGGCTGCAGAAAATTCTCGATACCCATCCGTTACCTGCCCGCAAACATAAGCCGTCAGCCGGCACGAAGTCCGCGTTTATCACACAGGTCGCCACCAAACCGCCGGTCTTCGCGCTGTTCGTCGGCCACCCAGAGGACATTACCCCGGCATATCTGAAATATTTAGAGAACCAACTGCGCGAGACCTACCAATTCACCGGCACCCCCCTCCGAATCATGGTCAGGAAGAAGTAAGCACGCTCTCCTTCAAAAGTCTCTCTCAGTCCGGCCCCCTCTCCAGACGGTGTCTAGCTCATGCGACCGTGTTCCTAACATATTCGTCATGGAACATAAGGTCATCGGGAATATGGACAGACAACCACAAGCCTAGTTTGAAGTTCTATCAGACACCTCTGCTTTCGGGTTGACTCCAATTCTGAGCTCATGTTATTCGCATAACGATTGACGGACTGGGCTTGATTGCGGCACCATGGCCTCGAAGCTCGTGGGGATTCCATTTAGACAGAACGAGACATTCACCACCTCCATACCAAATACCTTCTCCATGGATCGATCGGCACACTCTCGGCAATTATTTCTCGCGGTCTTTCTCCTCGGACTGATCCATGCTGGATGCGCCTTAGCAAGCCCTCCAGACGGAGAGAAGACCCAAGTGCCCCCCTCTGACCCTATCCTCTTGGAGTCTCAGCTCGATACCGCTACAACGGCGCAGGCTCAGATCGATGAAGTAACACCCAGGCCATCGGAGACCGGCGAGGTTGCCCCAACTGAATCACAAGACGACCTTCCTACGGTTGTTCAGCCGCAGGACAGCGAGACTCCACCGGCTCAATCTACCGACAGTACTCCAGCCGCTCAGCCACAGACGGATGAGCCGACGGCTGCGCAGCCGGACACCGATCGTCCAGCGCCTATTCTCACAGAAGCGAACCCCTCGATCATGCTGACAGGCCGGGTCTGGCGGGCCAAACCAGGGATCGTCTTCCTGAAGACACCGATCGGGCTCATGTCGCTCAGTTCCAAGACCACGCTCAAGGCGCTTCCCGCTTCGCAAGAAGTGTCCTTCATGATTCACGAGGACCATGTCGTCGTGGATATCGTACGGCGAACCGATGGAGCGCTCGTCCACCGCTACTTGACCGGACCGTTCAAACGCGACCAATCAGACGGCACGCAGTTGGTGCGCTGGACACCGGAAGGGGCAAAGGCATTCCACATGGGCGCACATGAGCGAGCACTCGCGTCCCGCAAAGACGGCGAGTCCGTAACGGTGGAAGTCGACGGCAAGAACACCGTCATCGGCGTGCACGACCTCCAGTTCGACCTTCAAATCGGCCAGGCCGCTAACGCTGGGGCCAAGGCCCACGTATTGTTGACCGGCACAATCTCCAAACTGAAGTCGAATTTCATTTTCTTCAGGACTCCCATCGGCATCGTCAACGTCAACGCCAAGATTGGGATCAAAAATGCCAAGGTCGGACAGACCTTGACCTTACGGATGCACGACCATCATGTCGTGGCGGATCTCTCCGCTTCCATCGATTCTGCTCCGATCCGGCGTTTCGTCACGGGTCCGTTGGAATTTGCTACTCCGGATCGGTCCGGGATCAGATTTTGGACCCCGGAGGGCGAGCAGATCTATCCGGCCGATCTTGGCAAGTCCTCACTGACCGGGACAAGAGAAGGGACCCCTGTAACGGCAGAACTCGACGGGCAGGGCAACGTCGTTGAATTTCATCGGATGAAGTGATGACTATCCCGCCTTCGCCTTGACTCTCTTTTCACTCCCCCCGTAGACTCGCTGGGTATGCGCGCTTCACCCACCACTCTCCGCTCGACGGTTTCGTCCCCGATGGATCCCCAATCCACGACAAAATTTGATACGCTGTACAAGGATCACGTCGACCTCATGTATCGTTTCGCCCATCGGTTGTGCGGCGAACCGGAGACGGCAAAGGATTTGGTCCAGGAGACCTTTTTGAATGCCTATCGAGGCTTCGACCGGTTTCGTGGCGACGCCCGGATTTCGACGTGGCTCTATACCATCGCCTCGCGAGCGTGCTTACGCATGCGGCGCAGACGGAAAGGCGCCCCGGAACGAGTGTTATCCCTGGAGGAATTCATTCCCACGTCCGACGGCGAATTTCGCTTGCAGATTCCGATTGATGGGCTCAGCCCTGAAGCCGCACTCCATAATAAGCAATTACGAGCCGCGCTCGATGCCGCGATCAACCAATTGCCGAAGAAGTATAAAATGGTCTTGGTGCTTCGTGACATGGAAGGGGTCAGCGCCAAGGAGGTCGGCTCCATCATGGGCTTGAACGAACGAGCGGTGAAATCACGCCTACACCGGGCCCGACTGTTTGTGCGCCGGCAACTCAGTGCGCGAGGCCTCGGTGAACCGCTCACTGACCATGCCCACGACTCACGTGGGAAGCGGAGGAACTGATCCAGATGGCACAGCGCAGCGCGTCCAAGCGAAAACGGCAGGCGTCACCGACTCAGCAGCAACACACGCATGGGAAAAGCCGCTGTCTGCGCATCCTTCGTCAATTGTCCGCCTATCTCGACGACGAACTGTCCGCGAATATTTGCGAAGAGATTCGTCGACATCTGGGCGCATGTCCGAATTGTGAAACCTTCGTGACGTCGTTGCGCCAAACCGTGTCACTTTGTCGCCACAGTCCGACACCGACGTTGTCGACAGCCGACCGGGCGGCGATGCGTAAGAAGATCCTGAGAACCGCCTCATCTCGATAACCCACAACCTCATAACTCATTATTCACCATGAATAAGAATCTACTATTCGGAATTCTCGTTCTCTCGGGGCTGCTTGCGGCGTTTGAAACGACCGTGCCGGACCTTGTGACGGCGGCGTCCAAACCTCCTCAGAAGGCGAAGGACAACAAGACCGCCCAGAAGGCCGCCGTCGACACAGCCCTTCGATATGCCGAAGCCATCGCCAAAGGCGACAAGATCACGACCGGTCAGCTGGACTTCGCGTGCCAATACAAGCTCCTGACGGTACCGTCGGCTACCCCTTCGAATCCTCCGGCCACTGAGGCCTCCTACGAGGATTGTTGGCAGGACCTGACGGCCGGCCATGCCCCGGTCTTGAAGCGATCGGATATCGGGATGAACATCCTCTGGCCCAGCACAGGCTCCCTGGCTTTTTATGGAGACGCGCTCTCCCGGACTCAGGCCTCCGCCTTTGTGATGGATGTCCTTGGGGGTTCGCCGCCTGGAACCGGCCTTCATCTCACGGTGGCCGACAGCCGTCCGATCCCGAACGGATCCTTCCGACTGAAGCCGAACGGGAAAGTCCTTGGTGTTCCAACCACGTTGGTCGACCTCACCGTCCACTATCACGACCCCCTCACGTCGCCGGTGACGCTCGCACCGGGCTCCGCCCACTGGACGAATACGATCACGCGTGAACGTCGAGCCGTAAAATCCATCACCACTCGCTGGGTGGTCTTCACCGGACTCCGAATACATGGGTTTCCACAAGACACAGCGGTCTTTCATCTCCCGGTAGCCTCCAAACCCGAGGCGCCCGGTATGATCGTCGACCGGATACCATTCACGACCGACACGAGCCGCGCCCTCCCCGAGTCGATTGTCTGGTGGGGCCCCGATGATCAGCCCGGCACACTGACCGCTGCAGCGGCTCGCGCGGCAACATTTCCTGAGCTGCGCGATCGCGTCGCCCTGCTCAATCGCATCTTGATCATCGACCCGCATCAGGTCGAGGCGCTCACGATCCTGACCAGTACGCTCCACGCTGTCTTGCTTCGGGAAGCCGCTCAGGGCCACAAACTGACCGTCAAGGATCCGGCGCTATCACTGACCGTCAATGAGTTCTATTGGAACATCTACGCAGCCGCCGGCCGTCTCGACCTTTCGAACGCGATGGAGATGGGTGGGTTCGCACAACCGACACCGGCCGATTTCCTCTACCGACTCGTGCCCGCACTGGAAACCCTCGCAAAGACCCATCCTGAACAGTTGGATACCCGTTTCCGACTCGGCATGGCCTATCGCTGGAACAACGACCAGATTCCGATGATTGAGACGTTCGAAGCATTGGCGAAAGCCATTCCGACTGACCGAAGAACGCCCAGAGCCGAGGCGTTGGTGCAACTGGCCTGGTCGCGTATCAATAAGGTGGCGTGGAATCGGATTCTGCACGACCCCGACAGTGTCCGAGCATACGAGGATGCTCAGGCCTCATCGGCTCTCGCCGAGCTGCCGCTCGACAAGTTTCTCGCGGAATACACCATGGCCTACAGCATGCTGTTCATGCCGGGCTACGGGGACAAAAATCAGATGCTGCGCCATCTGACCGAGGCCAAACGTTGGTTCGACGAGATACCAGGCAAAGACGACGAGGTCTGGCGCTATTTCCTCCACAGCGATTTGCTGAAGGCCGTACTCGACGCCGACCCAATGTTCCAGCCCATCCTGGCAGCGGCTGAGAAACCCACGGGGTAGTCGCGTCTATTGTATTTATCGCTACCTCATCGGACAGACCATTCAAATGGACTCAGGCCTCGTTATGGTCCACCCCAGGCCACGTGCGGAAGTTCGGTGGCGAGATCGCCCCGCCATAAAACCGTCCTCAGCCCTGCTGCATTGACGCTGGCCTAATCGGCGGCCGTAGAAGCGCACCGACGAAACGTATTGCAAACATGTCTTGCGGACGTCCGGTTAACAGCCCGGCTAGGCATCGGCTTTCACATGAAATTGGCCTGATGCCTTGATCTCTTTGAATTTCTCATTCCAACTCCTTCTGTATCCTGGCCCGAGCCATACCGCTTGCGAAATAACGCCATCACACACATACCACCCTCGGTAGCGAACCACACCTGCCTCCAGCCCCTCTTCAACGAGTCGGTCCACCACATGAGACCCGATAAAGCCCGCGCCGCCCGTGACGAGTACTTTCATTGGCCCTCCTGAATGAACGCTCAGCAGTTACGACAGACCTTACATACCATGAAACGGGGTGTCGTACTCAAAGATTGCTAATATTTCCTGATTGCCCTTTTTCCCTTTGATCGGAGAATCTATGGTGCTCATGGCTTTGAGCCCCTTGTCCGCCGCGAATTGGACGACTCTCCGAACAACCTCCGCTCGCTGTTCGTCATCGCGCACGACGCCGCCCCGACCTACTTGGCCCTTGCCGACTTCAAACTGCGGCTTGATCAAGGCGATGACACGGGCCGGAGCACGGAGAAAGGGCATGATGGGCGGCAGCACCTTCGTCAATGAAATAAACGACACATCGATGACGACCAGATCAACCGGCTCCGGGACGGCAGAAGGAGGCATGTGGCGAATGTTCGTCCGCTCAATCAACACGACACGTGGGTCTTGTCGGAGCCGCCAATCGAATTGACCGTAGCCCACATCAACCGCGTAGACCCTCGCAGCCCCCCGTTGCAGCAAGCAATCGGTGAATCCCCCGGTCGAGCACCCGACATCGAGACAGATCAGTCCGTGAGGGTCGATCGAGCCGGAGTCCAGAGCTGCCACCAACTTTTCGCCCCCTCGACTGACGAACGGCTGACTCTCCCCGATAATCTCAAGGACCGCATCGACGGGAATCACCCTGGACGGTTTGTCGATGATCGCTCCATTGCTTCTGACCTTTCCCGCGAGAATCATGCGAACGGCGGCATCACGGCTCGGTACCAATCCCTGAGCCGTCAACACATGGTCGCAACGATCTCGATCGCCTCGTTTGTTCATACTCGTGGAAATCGTAACGGGAGAAAGATGAGAACCGAACGATACTTAGAGGAGCAACCTGCTAGGAGTCTTCCGCGGAACCCCGGACATCAATGTCATCGGAGGTGAAAGCGCGTAGTTGTTTTTTCCCATTCTTATCCTGAACGAGCACCTCGACTTTCCGTTCGGCCTCTTCCAAGACTTTCAAACAGTTTTTCGACAGCCGAATGCCCTCCTCGAAAATCTTCAACGATTCATCCAGGGGCAGATCTCCGTTCTCCAATTCACCCACAATGGCTTCCAGTCTGGCCATCGCTTGTTCGAACTTCACACCTGCCACAACCATCTCCTTTCATATCGACACGTCGCCCATTATAACGAAGTCTCCGCCGGCTTTGAAACCGACGGATCCAACCTGATCTCATCCACGGTGCATCGAATCTGGCCTCTGGCAAGACGTGCCAGGATCTCCTCTCCGACCGAAACCTGTCCGGCATCGCGGACGATCTGGCGGCCAGGCACCGTCTCAAGGATCCCATATCCCCGGTCCAGAATCGCAAGCGGGCTCAGCCCGTTCAATCGGCTGAGATAGGCATGGATGTGCTGGGCCTTCTGCTTGAGGCTATGGTTCACGGCCGCAATCAACCGCGATCGCAACTGTGGAACGAGCACCAAATCCCGACGCACGTGGAGCGCCGGACTTTTCGATCGCAGGGCTTGCGTCCATGCTTGCGCATCCACCATCGCTTGCCTCAGCTTGATACGGACTGCGTCTCGCATGCCTGCCACGGCGCTATCCACTCGCTGAGTTTCTTTGAGAACCCTGAATCGGATATTGTCCATATGAGCAAGCAGAAGATCGAGGCGCTGACGTTGCTCCAAGCATCGCGAGCTCATGGCTTGCTGAGAGCGGGTAGTGAGCATCCTCAGCCGTTCAACGATCTCCATCAACACTGGGGCAACGAGTTCGGCGGCAGCGGACGGGGTCGCCGCCCGTACGTCCGCCGCAAAGTCGGCTAAGGTGACATCCGTCTCATGCCCAATGGCCGATACGATGGGGACCCGTGATGCGGCAATGGCTCGCACGACGGTTTCCTCGTTGAAGCTCCACAGATCTTCCAACGACCCACCGCCCCGCCCGACGATGATGACGTCGACCATTCCGAGCTGGTTCAATGCCTCAATGGCATCTGCAATCTGCTCAGCCGATCCGACCCCCTGTACCTGGACCGGCGCGATGATGATACTCAAGATGGGACAACGACGGTGCAACACTGTGATCAGATCTTGAACCGCCGCCCCGGTCGGCGAGGTTACAATGCCGACCGTCCGAGGGAACGCGGGGATCGATTGTTTGTCCTCCCTATCGAACAGCCCTTCGGCCTCCAGGCGACGCTTCAACTGCTCAAACGCCAACTGGAGGGCACCCCGCCCTTTAGGTTCGAGATGATCGAGTATGACCTGATACTCTCCGCGAGGCTCGTACACGGAGAGTCGCCCTCGCACGACGACCTGCAGCCCCTCCTCCAGACCAAACCGCAACCGAACGGCCGCTGAACGGAAGATCACCGCCCGAATCTGACTCGCCTGGTCCTTGAGCGTACAGTAGAGATGTCCGGACCCCGGTGCGCGCAGGTTCGAAATTTCCCCCTCAAGCCACACTTCGGCAAAGTCAGTTTCAAGAGAGGCCCGAACCATGGCGGTCAGTTCCGAGACGGTGAGGACTTGTCTCGAGGTCAACTCGGGAAGAGAAAGGGGTGGACGAGAGTACGTAGGTGTCTCCTCCTTTTGCTCGCTAGCAGGCGGTTCAAAAAGACCATCCAGCAAGGCCGCAGCGAGCGAAAGACCGAGGAGGTACATACCAAGCTTCGCTTGAACCGCTCGCTTCGATCACATGCGAGCGGATAGGTACCTTGCCTTCGCCTCCCGTACGTTGAGGCCTTGGGCGATGCGAGAACAAAGCCGGAGGACTTTTTCAGTAGTCTGCTAATCGATGAGGCGAATTCGTTCAAATGCGATCGCCTTGCCCAATCGGGGATCAAGCTCAAGCAGGACCGCGCAAAAGACTGACGGTCCTGATGCGACTTCAAACCGACGCGGCATGCCGGTCAAAAACTTCTCGATCGCCAATTCTTTCTTGACGCCGATCACCGAATGGATCGGCCCCGTCATGCCGATATCGGTGATATAGGCCGTGCCCTTCGGAAGGATTTGCTCGTCGGCGGTCTGCACATGCGTATGGGTACCGACGACAGCGACCACCTCCCCATCCAAGAAATGCCCCATGGCCATCTTTTCAGACGTGGCTTCCGCATGCATGTCGACGATGATCGCGGAGGTCTCCCGTTTCAGCCTGGACAATTCGCGTTTGGCCGCCTGAAACGGGCAATCGATCGTCGGCATATACGCCCGTCCCATAAGTTGCAAGACGGCTAAGCGCTCTCCGCCCGCTGTTTCAATGACCACACTCCCATTTCCAGGAACACCAGCCGGATAATTGGCCGGACGCAGCAGGCGGGGCTCCCGAGAAAAGTACTCGACCGCTTCCTTTTTATCCCAGGCATGGTTTCCGGTCGTAATGACCGAGACGCTCATGTCAAAGAGCTCCTCAGCCAGTTCCGGAGTGATACCGAAACCGCCCGCGACATTCTCGCCGTTGGCGACGACGGCATCGATTTGGCGTTGGGCAATCAGCCGAGGCACCGCACGGGCAACAGCCCGTCGTCCCGGCTCTCCCATGATATCGCCGATACAGAGCACCTTCATTTGGCGTATTCCACGTACCGGCTTTCTCGAATGACGGTGACCTTGATCTGCCCCGGATAGGTCAACTCCTGCTCGATCTTCTTGGCCAATTCACGAGACAGTTGAAACGACTCGGCATCCGTGATGTCCTCTTGCCTGACGATGACGCGAATTTCACGCCCGGCTTGGATCGCGTACGCTTTCTGCACGCCTTTATGCCCGGTCGCCAGAGACTCCAGCTTCTCCAGCCGCTTCACGTAGGACTCCAGGGCTTCCCGTCGCGCACCAGGACGCGCCGCCGACAATGCCTCGGCCGCCGCAACCAACACGCTCTCCGGACAAATCGGCTCGACCTGCTCGTGATGCGCAGCAATCGCATTGACGATCTTCGGAGACTCGCCGTACTTCTTGGCAATCTCGGCCCCCAGCATGGCATGCGGCCCCTCTTCTTCATGGCTGACCGCCTTGCCGATGTCATGCAGCAGCGCACCGCGGCGAGCCAGTCGAACATCAAGGCCCAATTCCGACGCCATGATGCCGCAAATGTACGAAGCCTCTCGGGCATGGTAGAGATTGTTTTGTCCGTAGCTCGTGCGATACTTGAGACGCCCCAAGACTTTGATCAATTCCGGATGAAAATCCGAGAGCCCCAGTTCGAAAATAATTTTCTCCGCTTCTTCATACATCAGCTTGTCGATGTCGACCTTGACCTTTTCGACGATCTCCTCGATGCGCGTGGGATGGATACGCCCATCGTGCATCAGCCGCTCAAGCGACACTTTGGCAATCTCCCGCCGCAACGGATCGAATCCCGAAATAATCACGGCCTCAGGGGTTTCATCGATGATCAGATCAATACCGGTCGCCGCTTCAAGCGCACGGATATTGCGCCCTTCCCGACCGATGATTCGACCTTTCATAGCATCGTTTGCAATGGGAACCACCGAGATCGTGGATTCCGAAACATAGTCACGCACGACACGCTGAATCGAGCTGGTGATGATTTCCCGCGCCTCACGTTCGGCGTTTTCACGAGCCTCTTCGATCGTTCGCTTGGCAAGACCGACGGCATCGAGCCTCGCTTGCGATTCCATTTCGAGAATCAATTGTTTCTTGGCTTCATCGGCCGTCATCCCGGCCACTCGCTCCAGTGCGTCGCGATGTTCGCGTTCGGCCTTGGCGCAGGCAGACTCTTTGGCCGCCAGCCCCTCTTCTCGTTTCGCGAAATCCGCCTCGCGCTTGCGTGACTCATTTTCTCTCTTTTCCAGGGCGGCGAGCTTTCCGTCGAGCCCTCCCTCCCGCTGGATCAGACGCTTCTCGACCGCCGAGAGTTCACCAAGTTTAGCCTTCTGCTCCTGCTCGAATTCTGACTTTGCCTTGAAAACCAGATCCTTGGCTTCAAACCTGGCTTCTTTGAGAATATTCTCTGCCTCTCGTTGCGCATTCTGCACAACCTGCTTAGCCAAGTCTTCTGCCTCAGCCTGTTTGGCACCCGTCATCCGTCGTCGCAGGAAATCGAATACCCCCGCACCAACCACGGCTCCGAAAATCACCGAAAGGATCATGTACACGACAGTTGCAGTAGAAATGGGAGCCACCCCCTTCTTGAAAACAATCAGACCCGATAGGCTCAACCTGATGCGGAGCTCCCGCCACAGACCGAGCAGAATGAATGCGAATCACGATGTGAGGTGACGAGATGGAAGGGTCTAGGAAACGGCGAATCGTCTCGCCTGGAAACGCAAGAGATCGTTAGGATACGATACCATACTTGATACGCTTCGCTGCCTGCCCTTCCTGAGCCGTCGGTTTCCAGACACCGGCCACGGAAGAGGATCAGCAATCAAAACAGGTATGGAGGGTAGATGCTCGCTCCGTCCGACAGCTACCTGCCGGATCGACTCAATTTCAGAAACTGGTCGCCGCAGGGCCGACTGAAGCCATCGCCCAAGCACGACCCACCCCATGAGCATCCACCGAGTCAACTCTTCGTATCCCATCAGGTACACGTTCTCTGTGGTTTTGTCAGCACTCGTTTCCAAGAGATCAACGATCGACGATATGACCCTTCTCTAACTCATCGACACACTCACCTATCTACACGATAACAAAGGGGCTCTTTGAAAGCAAGGCGAATCATTGCTATCGAAAGAGCGAGGTCGGCATCTGCTCATCAATCGATTCCATCAAGGTCACCATCCGCCGTTCGACATCCGCTTCCCCTTGGACTCGCTTTTTCTCGGACTCAAACAGCTGATGCGCAAGGTTGATCGCCGTCAGCACCGCCAATTTCGATGGAGTCGTCGTCTTCATTCCTTCCGCCAGATGTTTCATATGATCGTCGACAAAATTGGCCAGCCGCCGGACATAGGCATCATCGCCGCCTCCCGTGATCGCGTACCGTTGACCATAAATTTCCACATCAATGGTCTTAGTCAATGGCCACCTCCTTAGGATCCTCGACACCTTCAAGCAACTCCATCTCATTCATGACTTTTTCGATCCGTGTCTTGATGTCCATCCGTTCCTTTTCCCATTGGCGATTCGTATCATCCTGCACAGCCAACCGCTGACGAGCCGACTTCAGCTCTTCCTCCAGGAGCGCATTCTTTCGTTTGAACTCTTGGACAAGCTTCACCAGATCACGAATTCGAGTTTCCAATGCATCAAGTCGATCCAACGACATAATCAGCCTCTCTTCGTTATTGCCCCTACGGATTGTGGCGCACTATAAAAACTTCACAAGATCTTGTCAAGAAACGGCTTTTTGAATTCCCGCCAGACGCAGATACTCTTTATAGCTACGCAAGACCCGTTTGACGTATTGCCTGGTCTCCTGATAATGGATCAACTCGACAAACTCATCCTCGCTCCTCCCCCGATAGGTCGCCGCCCAGGTTCCCACCACGATCGGACCGGCATTGTACGCAGCCACCGTCTGTACAATATTCCCGGAAAACTGTGTAAACAGTTGCTCGACATATCGAGCCCCGATCCGGATATTGGTTTCTTGATCGAATAAATCTTCTCGGGAGAGGCTGGGAAGACGGTGCTGTTGAGCCACGGCATTGGCGGTGGCGGGCATGACCTGCATCAATCCGATCGCCCCGACACGGGAAACGGCTCTCCGATCATATTGACTCTCTTCCCGAATGATGGCCGCAACGAGAAACGGATCAACCCCGTTGGCACCCGACATTTTGATCGTAGGGATCAATCCGGTTGGATAGGCCACGCTCCACAGTCCATCTGCGACCGCTCCACCGGTTCGTTCCAACTTTTCACGGAAGCGAGACCGAACCAGACGCAAGGCATGGTGATAGGCACCGACCTCGTTTAACATGATTGATAAGGCCGCCAACACCTCGTGGTCTCGACTATATCGATCCGTCAACGCGCCGAGCTCGCGCGCGGCATCTTGCTCAAGACCGAGCGTTCTGAGTTCCACCGCCCGCCGGTATGCCGGGTGGAGCTCGATCTGCATCCGGCTGCTTGCCTGGATATCCTGACCCGGCGTCTGAGCGGCGTCAGAGGCCGGCGGAGCGGACGAGATCGCGACGACTGAACCTTCCTGCTTCGTCTGCCCGAAAACCGACATGCCAGTGTGTTCGTGCGCCAACTGGCAGTAATAGGTGTACGGAAACCTCTGACAGAGCAGCGCAAACATCTCTTTTGACTTCGCGCTTTCCACATGACCGTAGGAACGGGCAACCCAATAGATGGCTTGCGGCTCTAACTCGCTGTCCTTCTGATCGACGATCTGCCGCCACACGCTGATCGCGTCCTGATAGCGAGCCGTTCGGTACAGCACCCACCCTTCCCGCCATTGCGCTTCAGTTCGTTGAGAAGCCGGTTCACCCGACTTGGCCACCTGCCGATACCTCGCGATCGCCTCATCGAACCGTGCTTCATCTTCCAGCCAGATCCCGGCAAAGAGATTGATCTGCCCTTTCTGTTCAGGAGTCATCGTTCGCTTCGGGAGCATCCGGCAAAGATCCAAGAGCTTCTCTCCGAGTCCCTGTCTGAGATAAACCCTCGCCAGCCAGACAGTGGCTTCGTCCGCACGCGGCTCTTGCTCAGCCGTCAGCGCATGAAATGTGTCGCGTGCCTGGTCGTAGAGCTTCAACCGAACTTGGGCGATGCCCAATTTCAGCCTGGCCTCCCCACGGAGTGGAGAGGCCGGATCTCGCGCCAGGAATTTTTTCAACTCCTCGATGGCTTCCGCGTGGAGCGACTGCCCTAGAAACGCCTGAGCGCGCTCATAATATGAGTCGGGCGCCGCCGTCCACGCCCCCCCCCCATTATTGTTCCCAAGCAGGGTCTCGGCTTCTTTGGCCTCTTTGGTTTGCGGAAACTTCGTCCACAGCTGCTTCAGTGTTTCTTGCCCTTCCGCCAATTTGTTCTCTCGAAGCGCACACGACGCCGACCGCAACCAGACCTGAGGGATCTGCGGGTCCTTGTCATTGCCAGTAAGGGCCTTGGTAAACCAAGACATGGCCTCGGGACAGCTGGACGCTTGATACCACGCTTCCCCGGCACGGAGCGCGACCTGATTGAGAAGATTGGAATCGGGGACCGCTTGCGGCACGCTCTCAAACATGCCGGCCGCCTCCTTGGCCTCCCCCAGGCGCAGCAAGGCCTCTCCGATCCAGAATCGGATATAGTCGTCGAGCACGAGAAAGTCCCGTTGGGCTGCTCGAAGATACGGCAGAGCGGCAGCGGGATTTCGATCGATCGATAGTACCCCGGACAATAACCCGGCACGCTTGGCCCACTGTGTACCGGGAAATCCCTCGGTTACCTTTCGGAGACGTTCCAGTTTGAGCGCCAGCACTTGATCTTTCGTCAACGCCTGACCCAGTCGCTCCTTCGGCCAGGCCGCCGCCACAAAGCATTCTTCCGCTGTCGTACAGACAGTGGCGATCGATTGTTCGGAGAACTCAACCTGAGCCGCATACCCGTTGCACAAGAGAACCCCTCCGATCAGGAAGGCCAGACTTGACGCGATCGCCGGGCCGCAGCCACGGGTCACATGATGCTTGGGAGAGGTTTTCATGATGACCTGACGATTCTCATTCGCATTCATTATATACAGAGCCGTCCGCAATGGAAGAAGTTTCCGGACCCGGTGACGGACCTTGCCGTATGCGGTATGACTTCCTCTGTGGTAGGCTCCTAACCTTGAGGATGATATGACTGACGAGCCGATAGTTTCTCACGGTACCGTGACAACGCTCTTGGGTCTCACCGAACCCCAGATGGTGAAGTTTGTCCGCGCGCAGCGCTGGCCGGATTATCGGGCACAGCAACTTTTGCGATGGCTCTATCAACGACGCGCACGAGCGCTCACCGACATGACGGATCTCCCTTTGCATGATCGCAAGGCACTCTCACAATCCATCAAGATCGGGCGCTCGGCACATGTCACGACCCTATCGTCCCAGGACGGAACGCGGAAATTGCTTTTGACGCTCGAGGACGGCCTGACGATCGAAGCGGTCCTGATCCCGGATGAGGATCGGCTGACGCTCTGCGTGTCGACTCAGGTCGGGTGTATGTTGGATTGTGGGTTTTGCCTGACCGGAAGAATGGGACTGAAACGCAACCTCAAGCTGCACGAAATCATCGATCAGATCTTGACCGCGCAAGACCTACTGAGCTCCGGTGAGCACATGACGAATCTTGTGTTCATGGGGATGGGAGAACCACTGGCCAATGTGGACAATCTCAAAGCTGCCGTGACGGCGTTGACCAACAAACCGTGGGGTCTTGGCTGGTCGCGTAGACGCGTAACGGTCTCGACGGCGGGGCTGGCATCTCGCCTGCCGGAAGTCGCGGCGCTCGGCGTGAATCTTGCCGTCTCGCTCAATGCCACGACTGAAGAACAGCGACGAGCGCTGATGCCTGCCGCCAGCGAGATCGCTTCGCTGAGATCGCTCCTGGCTGCCTGTCGCCGCTATCCGCTCACTCCTCGCCAACGGCTGACGTTCGAGTATGTGCTGCTCTCCGGCGTCAACGATCATGAGGCTGATGCCAACCGACTGGTACAATTACTGCGATCCATGCGATGCAAGGTCAACCTGATTCCGTTCAATGAATTTCCCGGCAGCCCCTTTCATCGCCCGTCCGAACAGGCAGTGCTTCGTTTCCAATCCATCCTCCGCGACGCCGGCCTCGATGCGTTTGTTCGAAAGAGCCGCGGACGGGATGTACTCGGCGCCTGCGGGCAACTTGGAGAGCTCCCCACCGACCGCTCCGCGCTTGCCTTGACACCTATTGAAACTCGTTGTTAGCATGAAGAATTCTACCTTCATCATGATCAAGCTGACTATCCAGTATTATTGGCGCATCCACCTCATCACGGTACTGTTTGTCTTCGGCTCCATCTCGATCTCGATCGGAGCAGAGCCGAGTGAATACCTCCTTTCAAACGGCATGAAAGTATTGCTGGTCGAGGTTCCCAAGGCTCCGGTAGCGACGGTGCAGGTGTGGTACAAAGTCGGTTCCCGGAACGAGGTCATGGGACGGGCCGGACTCTCACACATGCTTGAACACATGATGTTCAAGGGCACGACACGGTATCCGAAAGGCTCATTTTCACGAATCGTCAGAAAGAACGGCGGCATCGACAACGCGTTTACCGGGCAAGACTTTACCGCCTACTTTGAGAATGTGGCAGCCGATCGAGTCGGACTGGCGCTCGAGCTGGAAGCTGATCGAATGCAGGGCCTCCTTCTCGATCACAACGAATTTCAGACCGAGCGCGACGTCGTAAAGGAAGAACGCCGCCTCAGATCCGAGGATGATCCACAGGGTGCGCTGGTTGAAGCGCTGTTTGCCCATGCCTTTCTCAGCCATCCCTACCATTGGCCCGTCATCGGCTGGTTTGCCGATCTCGACGCCATGTCGCTGGAAGACTTGCAACGCCATTACGACACCTTTTACTCTCCCAACAATGCAACCCTCGTGGTGGTGGGGGATATCAAGGCCGACTCTCTCCTTCCGACGATCAAGCGCCTGTTTGAACCGATTCCCAGAGGTCCCTCACCGAGGCAAGCCTTGCCGCCTGAACCGGAACAGCGAGGCGAGCGCCGGTTTCTCCTGAAGCGCGAAGCCCAAGTACCGTTTGTCATGATGGGGTTTCGCGTACCCAACTATTCGAGCGAGGACTCCTATGCGCTCGACATCCTCGAATCGATCCTGTCTCACGGAAAGAGCTCACGCCTTTACCAGAGCTTGGTCTACGACCAGAAAAATTCGTTGGCCGTCGGTGCCGAGTACAGTGTGCTGCAGACGGATCCCGGCCTGTTTTATTTCTACTCATTAGTGAACCCCAGCTCAAAGGTTGAAGGGGTCGAAGAAGCCATCCAGCGTGAGATCGTGCGGCTCCAGAATGAGCCGCCCTCCGAGCAGGAGCTTCAGCGGGCCAAGAATCAGGTTGAGGCGGCGCGCGTCTTCGAACAAGATTCGAATTTTCGCCATGCCATGTTGATCGGGCAGGCCGAATCCGTCGGCGCGGGCTGGCGGCGGGTCGATCAATTCGTGGACCGTATCCGTGCGGTGACAGCGAAGGACATCCAGCGAGTGGCGAAGCAATATCTCACCCAAGACAATCGGACCGTCGGCATTCTCATTCCTTTGCCCCCTCCTCCCCAGGATCCAGCCCCCACTGCCGTCCATGAGGGGAGGTCATAGAAGACCATGGCAACCGGGCCAGGCGAGCAGAGACACCATTCCCCTCCCGGTCGATCCACCCAACGGTGGGTGGCTGCAAGCGCCGCAAGCATGGTGGTGTCGGTCCTGTGCATGGTGTGCGCGGCAAGACCTGGGCATACCGCGGATATTGCGCCCACGAGATTCATGACCCCGAATGGGATGACCGTTCTCGTCCTGGAACAGCATTTCCTCCCCATCGTTGAAATCCATGCCCTCATCAAAGCCGGCTCAGCGCAAGACCCTCCGGAAAAGGCCGGTCTTTCGAATTTGGTCGCCAGCCTCCTGGATGAGGGGACCACCACCAGATCCTCCAGGCAGCTGGCCGAACAGATTGACTTTGTCGGGGGTTCATTGGCCGCCCAGGCAGGCGAAGATTTCACGACTGCGTCGGCGCGCATACTAAAGAAAGACCTCGACCTCGGGTTCACGCTCCTTGCCGATATTCTTCAGCGCCCTGCTTTTCCCAAACACGAGTTCGAACGAGTCCGATCGCAGATCCTCGGGGAAATCACCAGCGATAATGACGATCCTGGACATGTGGCCATGAAGGCCTTCAATCAACTGGTCTTTCAGCAGCATCCCTATCGGTGGCCGGTCAACGGAACGGAGGATACATTGGGCAAGATTACCTTGCCGGATGTGCAAAACTTCTACGCCAAAGAGTATCTTCCCAATCAAATCATCCTCACCATCGTCGGTGACGTGACGGTGGAACAAGCGACGGCACTCGTCCAGACACATTTCGGATCCTGGAAGAAGGGGGTGGTGCAACCCAGAACGGTCAAGAAGCCGACTGTCATCGACAAGAAGGTGGTGCAGTTCATCGAAAAGGACCTCACACAATCGACCATTGTGATCGGTCACCCCGGTATCAGTCGGATCAACCCGGATTTTTACGCCGTCACCGTCATGAATCATGTGTTAGGGGCCGGTGGATTTTCATCACGGCTCATGGATACCATTCGAGACAAGCAGGGGCTCGCCTATGGCATTACCAGTCATTACGATGCCCGATTGATGCCAGGCTCCTTCTGGGTCAACCTCCAGACTCGCACCGAAACCACCAATCAAGCCATCAACGGCGTCTTGGCTGAAATGAAGACGATTCGAGAAGCTCCGGTCAGCGATCAGGAATTGACCGATGCCAAGGCATTTTTAATGGGCAGCTTCCCCTTACGGCTGGACTCTACGGCGAAACTGGCGCAAGTCTTGGCCCAAGTTGAGTTTTTCGGATTGGGGTTCGACTATTTCAGTCAATATCAAAAATGGATTGAGCGCGTAACGAAAGAAGATGTGCAGCGTGTGGCGAAACAGTACTTGGACCCTCAGCGCTACGCACTCGTTGTGGTCGGCAATATCGCAAAAGCCAAAGTTCGCCACTAGGCTTGCGAAACATACACCTTATGCAATCGTCTCTGACTCACCAGAAGCTCCATCGACTCCGAACCATCCTGACGGAGATGGGCTCGGTCGTGGTGGCCTATTCCGGTGGAATCGACAGCACCTTCGTTCTGAAAGTCGCGCACGACCAACTCCATGAGAAGGCGGTCGGCATCACGGCCATCTCTCCGACATTTCCATCGTTCGAGTGGGAAGCCGCCGAACGAGTCGCTCGGGAAATCGGCGCCCGCCATGAAGCCGTGCAGACGGATCAGCTGGCCATTGATGACTTCGTGAGGAATGATGCAAATCGGTGCTTTCACTGCAAGACAGACCTGTATCAACTTCTAGGGAGCCTGCGGCAGTCACGAGCAGCTGCGTATGTGGTCGATGGGACCAACCTGGACGATCTGGGTGATGACCGCCCCGGTATCAAAGCAGCTCGGGAATGGGGCGTGCGCAGCCCTCTCGTTGAGGCTGAACTGTCGAAAGCCGATATCCGTATCCTGGCCAA
>JABMDK010000011.1:208086-230966 GCA_015903995.1 Nitrospira sp. | reverse complement strand
TGATGACCGCCCCGGTATCAAAGCAGCTCGGGAATGGGGCGTGCGCAGCCCTCTCGTTGAGGCTGAACTGTCGAAAGCCGATATCCGTATCCTGGCCAAAGAGCTAGGGATTTCGAATTGGGACAAACCGGCCGCGGCCTGTCTTTCGTCAAGAATCCCACGTGGAATTCCAATCACGCTGGAAAAACTAGGTCGGGTTGAAGAGGCTGAAGCCGTGCTCCACCGTGAGGGATTTCGCCATTTTCGCGTGCGAAGTCACGGTGAAATCGCACGGATTGAATTGGCACAAGACGAACTCCCCAGGCTCATGGAATCAGATCGCTGTGTGAAAATCAGTGCCAGGCTGAAAGCGCTGGGATTTCAATTCGTGACGGTGGATCTGGAAGGCTATCGGCGGGGTGGAGTCACCTTAAGCTGACTCCACCCCTAAATCGCGGCATTTTACCGTAAGTGTGATTTCGAAAGAGCGTCAAGCGCCTCATCTGCAAACTTTTTCTGATCAGCGTCTGTCAAACTCCGCTGAACCACTTTTTCCGCCACCATCAGAGCGAGTTCCGTCGTCTGGGTTCGGATATCTTGCAGGGCTTTTCGACGCTCTTGATCGATCTGGCGCGTCGCATCGCCTTTGATTCGCTCTGCTTCCGCGGTCAACCGTTGTTCGTTTTCATCGAGCAACCGTTGAGCGCGCTCCTTTGCCGTAGCGAGAATGGCCTCGGCTTCCTTCCCCGCCGCATTGAGCTTGGCTTCATATTCCTTGAGTCGTCGCTCGGCCTCAGTTCTGTGCTGCTCGGCCTGATCCAAGCTGTCTTTAATTTTCTTTTCCCGTTCTTCCAAGGCGCTTAAGATGCCGGGAAACGCATATTTGTAGAGTATGAACAAGAGAATGCCGAACGACAGGACTTCCCAGAAGATCAAAGACGAAAAAAAATGTGACTCAAACTGCGGCATATCAACTCCTCGGGAAAAAGGTAAGGACATGTGGGGAGCGCCTGTCCCCCTTATTCGTTCCCTTTAGCCCTTAGCCCTTGCGAAATCCCATGATGATGAAAGCGATAACCAACCCGTACAACGCGATGGCTTCCACCAACGCAAACCCGATCCACATGTACTTTGTGACGCGAGCTTCTGCTTCAGGCTGACGTGCCACCACTTCAATCATCTTTCCGAAGATGTACCCGATTCCCACACCAGCCCCGGCAAACCCTGCCGCGGCACATCCCATACCGATTAACCCTGCTGCTGCTGAATCCATTATGACGTACTCCTCCCTTGTCTAAACTCGCATGCGCTAATGCGCGTGCTCTTCATGGCCATGTAAATGAAACGCGTCTCCCAAGTAGACACAGGTCAAAATAGTAAAGATATACGCTTGAATGAAGGCGATACCGAATTCCAACAAATAGATCCCTACCGTAAACACGAACGGCAACCACCCGATCAACAATCCACCGCTGATCGTCAGACCGAATAGCACCGCAAGCATCACGTGACCTGCCGTCATATTTGCAAAGAGTCGAACAGCCAGTGAAATGGGTCGTGCCAACTGACTGATGATCTCAATCGGGATCATAAGAGGGATCAGCCATCCTGGCGTACCCGGTGGAATGAGAATGCCCAAAAACTTAATCCCATGTAACCAGAATCCTATGACTAAGCTAATCCCATACACTAAGAAGGAAAAGACAGCCGTCACAATAACCTGACTCGTCACGGTGTAGGTGCCGGGAATCAACCCGATATAATTGGAGAAAAGGATAAACACGAACAGCGTCGCAACAAGAGGGAAAAATCGCATACCATCCTTCCCCATCGTATCCAAAATCATGTTGCGAATGAAATCCACCATCATCTCCGCCAAGCTCTGCAGTTTGCCGGGCACAAGCTTGCGCGACGATCCTGCCATGATCATGAGTACCGCAGCCACGGCAATAACAACCCACATAAAGACCACGGCCTTATTGATGGATATGTCGAATCCCCCGATCGAGATGGGAATCCAGCTCTGAAGCTCAAACTGATGCAGCGGACTTTCTTCCATAACTATTCTTGCCTATCCTTGCTTAGTTCGAACCATCCAGAGGACGTTGCCACCGCTGTGCAGACCGATATGCGCTCCTCATTCCGGCCGCCAGACCGAATACCAAGCCGATGACGAGTCCCCACGGCGTTGTCTGAAACAGATAGGTGTCAACCACCCATCCGAGCCCACCTCCGACGATCAGCGCAGCCAGCAGTTCCGTTCCAATTCGAACAGCCTGACCAAGCCCCGCATATAATGGATCTTGTGGAGGGGGCATCCAAAACCCACGGAAGGCTAGAGCACGTTAGCATAACTCTACCCGTGATGGGGTTCGCAATTTAAGCAAAACCATGCTTGCAATGTCAAGCGGTTAGAGGCCCACACACGCAGAAATCGCTGCGGTATATGCGGTATAGTGATCTCTCGCTCCTATTGAAAATGTGTCGCCTATGCCCAAAGCCTTACTCTCATCGACCCCATTTTTGCACAGTGCTCCTTCACCTCTCATCTTGACACGCCCCGCTCCCTCGGTAAGCCCATTTGAGCTGTACGCAAAGATCGCCACAGCTCAACACCCGTCGTTTCTCTTTGAGAGCGGGAACGGTGACGGCACCATGGGACGGTATTCATACTTTGGCGTTGATCCCTATCAAACACTGTATGGGAAGGGAGAGCGGTCGGTGTGCCGATCGATTCAAGGCCGCATGGATCCAGGCATGTCTCCGTTTCAATATGTGACTCATCTCCTCAACCGACAGCGGATCATTCGTCCTCCCGAAGCTCCGCCATTTTTCGGCGGTGCGGTCGGCTATTTGAGCTATGATCTCGTGCGTCAGTTCGAGAGGTTGCCGTCCCTGGCCCTGGATGATCTTGCCTGTCCTGAGCTGGAGTTCGCATGTTTCGATCTGGTCGGGGCGGTCGATCATGCGCTGAACCGTCTGGTGCTCATGTTCTGTCCGCCGCTCGACCGATTTTTGGGCGAGCCTCGGGGTAAACTATTTCGCGAGGGGCGAGATCGACTGGCCGAGTTTGAAGCTCGATTGACCAGGCCTGACATGGTGGACAGGCGCGAGGGGCATCTCGGCCGCCTGACCTTTACCCCGGAGCAGGAACAGGCGATCTATAGTCGGAACGTGCGCCGGTGCCAGGAATACATCGCAACCGGTGACATCTATCAAGCCAATCTCTCCCACCGTTTCAACGTGACCAGCTCAGTATTCTCCTCCCTAGGCGACCTGCAGACCGATCTGTCTGTATATCGCCGCTTGCGCGCGTTGAACCCTTCGCCCTTCTCAGGAATACTCCGGTTTGACACACTTCGCCTGATCAGCTCTTCACCCGAACGGCTCGTTCGGCTGGAAGGGCGTCGAGCCGATACGAGGCCGATCGCGGGGACGAGGCCTCGCGGGACAAATGCCGTCGACGATCAGCGCCTGATCCAGGAGTTGCGGGTCAATGAAAAGGAATGCGCGGAACATGTCATGCTGGTCGACCTTGAGCGGAATGACCTGGGACGAGTCTGCCGTTTTGGAAGCGTCCAGGTGGATGAATTGATGGCCTTGGAGCACTATTCTCATGTCACCCACTTGGTCTCCCATGTGGCCGGCACCCTCAAGGATCGCGCGACCGGCTTCGATCTGCTGAAAGCCATGTTTCCGGGTGGAACGATTACCGGCGTGCCCAAGATCCGCTGCATGGAGATCATCGAGGAGTTGGAGCCGGTACGCCGCGGCCCGTACACCGGTTCGATGGGATACCTCAGCTGGAGCGGAGACCTCGATTTCAATATCCTGATACGTACGCTTGTCATGAAGAACGGCCAGGGCTATCTCCAGGTCGGAGCAGGGATTGTGGCTGATTCCGACCCCACACGCGAATATGAAGAAACGATCCATAAGGCCCAGGCTTTCTTCAGCGCCTTTGCATAGCCCCATGTGGATTTACTTGAATAGCACGTTCGTGAAAGACGAAGACGCCATGATCTCCGTCTTCGACCATGGGTTTCTCTATGGAGATGGAGTGTATGAAACGCTGCGCTCATACGGCCCCCATATCTTCATGCGCGAGGAACATCTTGCACGACTGTTCCGGTCTGCGGCGGCAATAGGCCTGACGATCCCGATTCCCATGAAGAGCTGGGGGGATATTCTGCAGGAAGCGTTGATCCGCAACGAGGTTGGGACTGACCTACGAGACGCCTACCTGAGGATCACGGTTTCCCGGGGAACCGGAGACCTCGGGCTGGACCCGGCACTCTGTTCGTCGCCGACCGTTGTCGTGATGGCCAAGCCGCTCGTGCCGCCGGCATCCCATCTCTATGACACGGGCGTCAGCGTGATCGTGGCATACACGAAACGGAATTTGCCCAGCGCCTTATCGCCGCAGATCAAGTCCACAAACTTCCTGAACAACATCCAGGCAAAACGCGAAGCGATCGCAGCAGACGCGTTCGACAGTCTCCTACTCAATTGGGAACAGCATCTGACCGAATGCACCGTCAGCAATGTGTTCTTTGTCCTGGACGGTACGTTGCGCACACCGGCTCTGGAGTGCGGCTTACTCGACGGCATCACCAGAATGGCCGTGATTCAGTTGGCCAGGGAGCTCAGCCTCCGCGTCGAAGAAGGTCGCTATACCGTTGACCAGTTGTATCGGGCCGACGAATGCTTTCTCACAAACACCAGCATGGAAATCATGCCGGTGACTTCCATCGACCGTAAGCCTGTCGGCAACGGAAAACCGGGTCCGTTGACGCTGAAGCTCAGAGAGCACTTCCTAGCGATGCGAGGCCGATAGGGGAACAGGCTTCATACTCGATACATCCTCATCGTCCCGTTTTCCCTCATCATTCTTCTGCTCCCTAAGGCACAAGATCTGCATTTCCTTGACAGGCAGTGACAGCCTGCTATCGTTTGACCATGCCAACACCAAACACACTGCATCGCTCATCAACCTACCGGCCTGTCATGACGATCCTCGTCGCATTGAGCGGCAGCGTCCTGCTGGCTGTTCCAAGTGATAGTCATGCTGAGATGTACCAATATGTCGATGCCAAGGGAACGATCTCGCTCACCAATGTTCCCTCCGACACTCGGTACCGCCGGATCGACCTCCATCCGAACCGGCTCCATCCCGTTCTCTCAGCGGAAGAACTGGAACCGGTGATCCGTCGATTCTCGCAGCAGCACCAACTCCACCCTGCGCTTATCCGCGCCATCATCAAGGCCGAATCGGATTTCGACCCTCGTGCGGTCTCTCGAGCCGGAGCCATCGGATTGATGCAATTGATGCCGCAAACGGCGGTGAGATTGGAAGTCCGGGACCTCTACGACCCCGAGGACAATATCGGAGGAGGCACGAAGTACTTACGCCAGTTGCTCGATCGATTCCGTGGCAACCTTCCGCTGGCGCTCGCTGCCTATAACGCCGGAGAGCATGTCGTCGATCGGTACCGAGCTCTTCCGCCGATCAACGAAACCCGCCAGTACGTCCGCAAGGTCTTGCGGTATTATCGACTCTTCCTCGCCCGTGACCTTGCCGTGATCGGACACGTCATCCCGTCTTCGGAGTACGCAATGCCACAACTCGCCCCGGTGTCTTCGATCCTGCCCGGCCAGTAGTTCGGCTTCCCGAACACAACTGACTGTGCTGTTTCCAGCCCGGTCGTTTGGATCCTGGGAAATCAGATCGGTAATGGGCGCCCACGCTGTTTTCTCTCCAGAGCGCAGCTTCTGCCACGCAATGCGCCACTTGCACCATGTTCTTGACCTCCAGATCGGCCCTCCCCGCAAAGGATCGGGACACCATCTGTTCCCACCGCGCAAGCTGGGCCGTGGCACGCACAAGCGACTCCCGTGAACGGATAAGCCCTACTTGTCCCCACATGATCCGGCGAAGCGAACTGCGCACTTTTTCGGCATCCTCCAATCGTTCCAACCGACCGCTCCTCAGGCGCTCCACATGGTGCGTCAAATCGGGCATCGAACTGCGTGAGGCCCAGGCGACGGCGGCTACGCCGGCCCGCATCCCAAACACCAATCCCTCAAGTAATGAATTGCTGGCCAGCCTGTTGGCGCCATGCACACCACTACAGGCAACCTCGCCCGCCGCAAACAGACCCGGCAATGTCGTGGCTCCGTTGAGATCGGTCGCCACCCCCCCCATCATGTAATGGGCGCTTGGGGAGACCGGGATCCATTCTTCGGTGATATCGATATCATGACGGAGACAGGTCGCATAGATCGTCGGAAATCGCCGTTTAACAAAACTCGCCCCCAAATGCGTCACATCAAGGTAGACATGCCGCGCACGCGTCGCCGCCATTTCCGCCCAAATCGCCCGCGCGACGATATCCCGAGGAGCCAAGGCGCCGAGCGGGTGATACCGTGACATGAAGGCCTCTCCCTTGTTGTTGCGCAACTGACCGCCCTCACCTCGCATGGCTTCCGACAACAAAAAAGGCGGGCTCGACGGCAGATACAGCGATGTCGGGTGAAACTGGACGAATTCCATATCCTGGAGTTGCGCCCCTGCGCGAAAGGCCATGGCCATGCCGTCGCCTGTCGCATTAGGTGGATTGGTCGTCCGAGCAAAAATCTGTCCCGCCCCCCCGGTCGATAGAACGACGGCTTTTGCGGGAATGATGAATTGTTCCCCTGAATATTCATCCAGCACCACCGCTCCGCAACATCGGCCTTCCTCAACCACAAGATCGACCGTGAAGTGGTAATCCAGCCGGACGATCCGCTTGTGCCGCGCGGCCTGCGCCATCAACACCCGCACCATTTCGTTTCCGGTCGCATCGCCTCGTGCACGGAGGATCCGGCTGCGGCTGTGAGCCGCTTCACGAGCAAAAGCAAACTTCCCGCCTGATTTGTCGAATTTTGCCCCCCAGCGGATGAGCTCTTGAATCCGATCCGGCCCCTCCTCAACCAATACACGCACTGCTTCACGACGACACAGGCCGTGTCCGGCCTTCACCGTATCCGTCAAATGAATGGCAACATCATCCTCTTCGCTCAAGGCCACGGCCACACCGCCTTGCGCAAAGATGGAATTGCTTTGTAAGGGATGGCCCTTGGTGAGGACGATCACCCGTCCGACTCGGCACAGGTCCAGCGCGGCGCGAAGCCCGGCGACTCCGCTACCGATGACGAGAAAATCTGTGTCCAGCTCACTCCGCGGCATTGTTATCGTGGGAGAGTCTGCGATGAGGGAGGTTCCGACAATAATTGTTTGGTCTTCATTCCGAAAGGCAAATCTCCCTGCGCGTCACGCAAGAGAATCGTGTGTGTCCCAACCCATTGCAACCGCGCGTATCCCCGTTGCCGGACTCCCATGTCAGCGGCATCTCTTTTCCACGTCCCTTGCCAATTGATGAAGACGTTAATATCGTCCTTTTCGATCACGACCCGTTCGATCTTGAACTCAAGGGCGATGGCGGAAAAGGCTGCAAAGTCCATGTCGGCCTGCCGTCGCAGTTCGTCCAGCTGATCCACCGGCAACAGCAGGGCCTGGAACCCGGACCGATCCTTTTGCTGATAGGCACTCCGCAAGGATTCCATCGCCTGATCGATACGAAGGAGTCGCTCATGCTCTGCCGGGTATCGGATGGTCTTCGACGGACAC
The DNA here is from genome assembly GCA_015903995.1 of Nitrospira sp. Taxonomy (GTDB): domain Bacteria; phylum Nitrospirota; class Nitrospiria; order Nitrospirales; family Nitrospiraceae; genus Nitrospira_D. The sequence continues at coordinate 223,318 of JABMDK010000011.1, read as the reverse complement.
CCAATAACCGCCACAGCAAGCACGATCAGCCACACGACGGCCGGAATCCTTGAACAACCGATCCTTCCGAGATACATGGCGGGGCAGTATAGCATAAAGAGGAAAAGGCACCGTGACCTTGCATTTTGAGCGGAAAGCTTTTAGACTCGGCCCTCCTTAGGAGATATAGAACATGTCAAGCGTCCTGAAGAAACGGCGAAAGAAGATGCGCAAGCACAAGTATAAGACTTTGCTGGCATCCTCATCGGCCCATTTAGCTCAGGAGCCCGCATCTTTACGCAGCTCAAAGAGGCGCAGGGAGCCATGCAACGGGTCTTTGAGATTCTGGATGCACAACCGGAAATTGCGGATCAACCCCAAGCACAGAGTCTCTCCACAATCGAAGGACACGTCCGAGTCGAGAGAGTCAGCTTCGGTTACGACCCTCAACACCTGGTGTTATTGGACCTGTCGTTCGAAGCCAAGGCGGGCGAATTGGTCGCCTTCGTCGGCCCAACCGGCGCCGGGAAAACCACGGTGATTAACCTGCTTCACCGGTTCTACGATCCGATAGAAGGGCGCCTCACCATCGACGGCAAAGATCTGCGTGACGTGACCCTTGAAAGTTGGTACCGACAGATTGCGCTGGTCCCACAGGAAACCATCCTTTTTGGAGGAACCATCCTCGACAATATTCGCTACGGCAATATGGCAGCGAATGAAGCCGCAGTCATGGAGGCGAGCAAAGCTGCGCATGCGCATGACTTCATCACGAGCTTGCCGGACGGGTATCAAACCCTGGTGGGTGAGAAGGGGGTCAACCTCTCAGGCGGACAACGCCAACGCATTGCGATTGCTCGGGCGATCTTGAAGAATCCTCGCATTTTATTACTGGACGAAGCGACCTCATCGCTGGATACCGAATCGGAACGGCTGGTTCAGGAAGCCCTTCAACGCCTCATGGAAGGTCGCACGACCTTCGTCGTCGCCCACCGACTGTCGACCATTCAGCGTGCCGACCGAATTCTGGTCCTGGATAAGGGGAAATTGGTCGAGGAAGGCACTCACGCAGAGCTTCTAGAGCGTAAGGGTCTGTACCACTACCTCTATACCATCCGCCTGAACGAACCGACCGCGTAATCCCTATTGCTCCCGCGCTACAAGTACCCCTCTCAGATATAGCTGCACAGCCGCTCGACTGAGACCGCTTCTGACTCGCTTCGCTACCCCAATCGTTCGCACAGTTACAGTAGAATCACGGTACCATGTCTTTGTTTCCTCGACGCTTGCTCCTTTGCACATCGCTTCTTGTGAATGGTTCATCTTGCGGAGCCATCGCATCAGCTATGGAGACGGGAACCGAAGTGACGCTGTGGCTGGAGTCAGGCATGGCCGTCGCCTCCAGCCAACTGAGCGGCCGGCGGGAAATATCCTTGGGTGCACAGGAAGTGGTCATCAGTTCCGGCACGAATGGGATCAATGGCATCGTGGTGACGTCTCGTCGGCTCTTAGGGTTCTCAAGCCGTGCTCTGACCTGGAGCAAGAAAGAACTGGACGTGAACGAAAAAGTCCTTGAGCGGAAGATCCTCCCAACCTTCAGCCTCATCAGAACGGATCGACATCTGTACGGATTTCGCGGCGTCAACGGTCTGTGGCTCGAAGACGCGTTGGGCGTGCGGGAAAAGGTGACTCGATTCCATAGCAACGACTATGGAGCGGTCTTCATCACCACTGAGCGATTGGTCGGATTCACACCACTGCTCGGTGGCTTCGCATCGAAGCTGTTGGACGTGCATGAGCGCATCGTGGGCGTGGAGAACGATAACGGGCTCATTCTTGTTTCCACCACGAAGCGAACGTTGGTGTTCGGCAGTCGCTTGAGCGGATGGGAGGAATTCGAGTAACTGCAGTGATGTTGGCTGCTTAAACCCTGCACAAAATACTCCCCTCCTCCCTTCAGATTGTACTGATTTGTAACGCCCTCCTAACACAGGCGCAATATGCCTGCGATAAGCTTGGCAACAATTACAAACAGCAACAAGGAGGGTCAGTATGGTCACAGTAGGTAACTTAATGCAGAAAGAACCGGTGACGGTGGATGCGGGGACGCCGGTCGTCGAGGCGGCGAAATTGATGAAGGTCTGCAACGTCGAAAGTGTGCTCGTGGCCCGCCAAGCGCAGATCATCGGCATTCTGACGGAATCGGATGTCGTCAAGAAGTTCGTGGGAGCCGAAAAGGTGTCCTACTTCGTGGCGGTGGAGGACATCATGAGCAGCCCGGTGCCGGGGATCGAAGAGCGGCGGCCGTTGACGGAGGCGGCCGACCTCATGGACAAACATCGCACGCTCCACCTCGGCGTCACCAAAGGGGGTGCGCTCATCGGTCTGGTGTCGGTTCGGGATTTTCTCCGACCCGTCTCCATCGACGACTTTTAACGATCCTACCTTTCTTGAGCCCGCTGCCTACTTGGCGAGGCAGCCCCTCCCTTCGCTTCCATGTCGCCAGTCTGATGGGCGACCTTTCCTGGTATTCCCTGACACCCCCTGAGTTGCATTTCCCTCTCTCCTGCGTTGACACTTAAGGGCGCCGGCTCTGCCAGGAGGATTTCACGATGACTCAACCAGACACACATCTCGCACGTTGTGGCCGCTCCTCCTCGATCTCTTCACAATTCGAACGCGAACTGAAGCTAGCTGTTGCTCCAAATTTCCACCTGCCTCGGCTTCCCGGCACACCGCTCCCCCGGCGGCAACTGATCTCCACCTATTACGACACCGCCGCTTACGACTTGGCCCATGCGAGGATTACCCTTCGCCATCGGATCGAACGGGGAAAACGGGTATGGCAGCTCAAAATTCCGTTGGGCGATGATCGGCAGGAAGTGGAAGTAGCCGGTAACCAGGCCGATCCACCGGCCTCGTTACGCGGCCTACTGATTCTCCACCTTGGACATCGGAAACTGGTGCCGGTCGTGACGCTACGCGTCTGGCGAAGGGGCTTCCTAGTGCGTCATGGCCGAATACCCGTCGCTGAGATCGCCCTCGACACGGTGTCAGTCGACAAGAACGGCGGGATCATCCAACGCTTTCGCGAACTCGAAATCGAACAACGGCAGGGCGACGAGGCATTTCTTCGTTCCCTCGAACAGCAGTTGCGAGAACTGGGCGCATCCGATCACGACGGACGGCCCAAATTGTTTCGTGCCCTCTCGCTCCCAGCCCCTACCCCACCGAGGCAGCCTGAGGCGGAGGCGCCGGTGGTCGACTCTCTAAAGTGGGCGCTCGCGCAGCACGTTGGATGGCTCGTGGCCCACGATCCCGGCACGAGGCTTGGCACCGAGCCTGAGAGCCTGCATCAAATGCGTGTCGCAACGAGACGCCTGCGCGCAGTGCTCCGAACCACACAGCCGATTCTCCTTCCCGCGTGGGCAACATCGCTACAGCAGGAGCTCGATTGGCTCAGCGAGTTGCTGGGGCCGGCCCGCGATCTCGACGTCCAGATCGCCTATTTCACGGAGGAATCTGCCGAATTGGATGCCCGAGATCGCAAGCTGTTGGCTCAATTCATCGCCCATCTGCGCACGCAACGAGCGGCCGTTCAGCAGATGGTGCTCAGCGAGCTCACGAGCGCTCGATACTTCGAACTCCTTCGGCGGTTGCAACAAGCGATGCAGACCCCCCCGATCGTGGAGTCTCCCCTGACTGTCCCTGAGCTCGCCACGCCAGCCTTCAAGAAACTGCGCAAGGCGATCAGCCGGCTCGCCCCTTCACCGTCGGATGCCGCACTGCACAAAATCCGCATCAAGACCAAACGGGCCCGTTACGCGGCGGAACTCGCTCGCAGCTCGCTGGGCAAACCCGCCGGCCGGTTTATCACGTCCGCGCGTGCGGTCCAGGATGCGTTGGGCGTGCATCAAGACGCGATCCAAGCCGAGCATCACGTCCGACTGTTCCTCAAATACTCGACCAGCGTCCGTGCCGGTTTCGTCGCAGGACGCATGGTGGAACGCCAAAAACAACGGCGCAAACTTGTGCGCCAGGAAATGAAACCGCTGTTCAAAACGTTGCTGAAACGAGGGAAGAAGGCCTGGGGATGAACAGCGTCAAGGTGATGTCATAATTGTCGGTGAGCACTTCAGGACTACGCTTGGCTGCAACCCAGCCTGGGAGGCCACTGAAAATGGTGCGCCCCTGGCCAAAGTGATGCACATGTGGCCACAGGCGGAATGCTCGATATGTCAACACAAGACGCGACCCTATTGCTAGCTTTCATGGATAGATACTATGGGGTTCCCTCATGCTTGGATACGCCAAGAACTGTTTTGAGACACAAACTATTTTTCTGAACGAAAAGCAAACCCTCGTTTTTGTATGAACCCACCGACGATAAGTATAAGAGGGTCACAGACGGTGTCGAGTAGTTTCTGGAATGCTTGTGCAAGATTGCCAGGATGCTCTCCAGCTAGCTCTCTTAATAGACCATCAACACAAGCATCCGCAAAATAAAATCGAGACTCTTGGATACTACCACCACGCGAGATGTAACATCTTACATCCATTCAGTCAGAAAATGGTTCTTAAAACCCTTATGGATAGCTTTTGAATCATAGTGAAACGACACATTATTCCGTATTTTGAGGAGAAGTTTACCAAGCTTATGATCGTCGGTAGCGGACTGCCCCAAAGCTGTTCTTACGATTTCCTTCCAACTTCTACGATGGTCAGTTGGCAACATTCTCACCACATCACGCATGAAAGCATGATTGACATCGTCGCGCTGCTTTTCGATTAGGTTAAGCAACTCATGAACGACGCTCATTATCAGACGAGTGACATGCAATCTCAGACCCAAATAGTAGCCCCAACGGCTATTTTTCTGAGCAGCACCTTCCGGCTTACACTCCCCCACAAGAACGCTTGCATAATAGAGATCTCTCAGGTCGTTAAAGGTAAGGGCTAAAGTAAGCACGAAATTGCATAACGATTGTGGGACGTTTTCATCTCCGACAAATGCGGCAGGATCAAATGTTTCCAGCATAGCTAGTTCGGCGCATTCATTTTCAAATGAAAGAGCTTTGTCCATTTAGCCCCCCATTGTAGGAGTCATTTCGAACTCCTTGTTTATACCAAAACTGTGGAAGTTAGCTCCTACGGATGAGCCTTACCCAGAAACTAGCGCCTGCTATCTCAAAATAGCTGTATTGATAACGCACAGCCATATGATGTATCAGCACGCTGTGCCTGTACGACAACCAATGGAATCGGATTCGGCAGCATGTCCAGGAAGAGCACTTCCCGGGCCTCCGCAAGGGACACACACCCGTGCCTGCTCGCTATGAGACCTCCCCATAAGAATGGCTGGGGGGGGGGGATGAACGGAGGCTACTTCACTTTGGAGAAGTCGGCGGAGATTCTGACCTCTTTGCCGTCTTGCAGATTGACGACGAACACCGACGATGCATTGGGGTCAAACTGTTCATACGCAAATACCGCGGTGAACCGGGATCGGAAGGCTGGACCGTTCGTGTCGTTCTTCCGCCCTCGTTCGGCCTTGCCGATGTCGATCGGCTTGACCCGCTTCGATCCTTGTTGCAATTCAATCAATGCGCCCTCGGCAAAATACTCGTCGTCGCCGCACAGCTGCACTTCCATTTCCATGTTGGGCATGTCCATCACTTTCTGAATGAACTCCTCGGGCATGCGCACGTCCGTTTTCCGTTTCTTCGATTCTGCCGCCTCTTGACGGCCAAAGGCTTCCAGGCGATACCGTTTGGTGCGCAGAACCGCACTCGCGCCGCAGGGATCTTTCTCCGGGTCGGCTCCCACGCGAGTCGCTAAGGATGCCTGCTGAAGAACTTTCTTCACGTCTTCCGGCGAATTGGCCTTTTCCATCGGAATGCGCCCAACCTCGAGCGCCTTGTGTGCCTCGTCAGACGACAGCGCGACATCGATCGCCCACACGCCACTGTTCCCCGCCGCAAGGATTCCGATCAGACCCAACAGCGCCGCACTGTGCTTGCGAATAGTCATGATTCCCTTTATCGCGCCGACATGGCGAGATCCCACGGATCACATACAATCAGATGAATAGCGAACATTGTAGGTGAACCATCATACCTTTGCAATTAGGTGGCGAACCGATTCCAGTTCGCATAGGGCTTGTGCCGATACAGGTCCTCGACGTCCACGAGAACGGGATACCCGACCGATTGAAGCAGCTGCGCCACCAGCTTCAGCGGCAATCCCACCACGGTCGTATAGTCTCCGGTGATTCGTTCCACCAGATCTCCACCGAGGCCTTGGATCGCATAGGCTCCCGCTTTGTCCAGCGATTCCTCTGATGCAAGATACCGCTCATACACTTGCTGGAAGTCCACCTTCATCCGGACTTCCGTCGTGGCAACTTCCACTGATTCAATCTGCCGCGCTGGATCGCATAAGGCGACGGCCGTATGGACCTGATGGGACCGGCCGGCCAGACGTGTCAACATGGCGCGCGCATCTGCAAGATCGACCGGCTTCCCGAGCAATTGGCCATCGAGATCGATCACGGTATCGCTGCCGAGCACAAGGACTTGTGGCCTCGCACGTGCGACGGATGTCGCCTTTTCACAGGCAAAGCGCCTGACCTGCTCGATCGGTGACAACCCGACTGTCGGATGCTCATGAAACTCCGACGGGCACACCGCGAAGGACAGGCCTAACAGTGCCAGGAGTTCCTGGCGGCGCGGCGAACTCGACGCCAGCACTAGCTGCATCGGGAGACCAGCATGTTCGGCTCGTCGGCTGATTCAGTCCGAGGCAGGTCTGTGATGGCTTCCGACCGATCGTGAAACTCTGCGAGGAGAGCCTGGAGTTCTTCGACGGAAGAGACTCGCACCATCTGTGCGCGAAGCGAGGCGGCATGGGGAAAGCCTTTGCAATACCAACCGAGATGTTTCCGCATCCGATAGAATTGCTTGTCCCCGACCAAGGCCTGGAACTGTTGCGCATGATCGACCAACAGAGCAAACCGTTCGTTCAGCGACACCACGCCGGGATCTCGTCCGACGTCAGGACCATGCATACCCCGGGCTTGCAGGCGGGCCTGCTCCTTCGAGCGGAAGAACCACGGCGCGCCAAGCACGCCCCGCCCGACCAACACTCCATCGACCCCGGTTTCTCGAACTCGTCCCGCGATGTCGTCAAGGCTCTGAATGTCCCCGTTCCCCAATAACAATGTTCCGGTTCCCTTCACCAGCTCGACAGCACGAGCAATCGCCGACCAATCCGCCGTACCTCGATACATCTGCCGGAGCGTTCGCCCATGGAGCGAGATCACAGCCGGCTGTTCCTTCAACAGCTCCTCGACCCATGCCTCAACCGCCACCGAGTCATACCCAATCCGGGTCTTCACGGACAGGGGGAGGGGACGGCGCGGGATCGGACTTGTTTTACCACGCCGTTGATTCAGACGTTCAAACATGGCGACTCGCGCCGACTTCAAGCCTGCCTGTTCGAGGGTCTGTCCGCCGGCCCAATCCTCGATTCCCTGTTTGGCTGCCTGCATGATCGTGCGGGCCAGCTCCGGCGTACGGATCAACCCGGCGCCCGATCCGGACAACGCCACGCTCTTCGACGGGCACCCCATGTTGATATCCAGCCCGTCGAAGCCCAGCTCGCACACCACATGAGCCGCCACGTAGAAGAGAGCCGGGTCTTTCCCATAGAGCTGCGCCACGATGGGACGCTCCCTCTCGCTGTACAGGAGCGTCTCCAATTGAAACTCCGGTCCGTGACAGATGTCATGAACATGCGTAAACTCCGTAAAGCTGACATCCGACTTCCCCTGCTGGGCGATGACGGATCGGAAGCACGCATCGGTGACACCATCCATTGGGGACAACCCAATGATCGGACGTGGGAGAGTCAGCCAAAAGTTCATATCAACCCTCGTGCACAGGAATACTGGGTTTGTTGGCAAAGCGGTAGGCGCACCGAAGCTCCTCAGCCTCTCGTTGGGCAATGCCGTACCACTCAGGCGCCACCTCCCGGGCAAACTCCACGAACCGGTCGACTTTCAGCAAGAAGAAATCGTAGGTGCCGGAGAGAGGTCGTGGCTCACGGAACCAGAACGCCACAAATTCATCGAGCGATACGCCACACTCTCTGAGCCGACGACAGGATTCTACAAACATATCCTCCACCTTTCCTCCCCAATGAAGAATCTCATACGGGAGATAGACGGAACGATAGCGGTCCAACTCCTGGATGTTGGCGGTGTTTTGGCTCCATTCTGCCCCCGCCGGCTCCGTTGTTCCCGCTGCAACTCGTGCATATCGATCATAGGCCTCTTGAAGAACTTGCGTGCCCGCTGTCGACCTCGGCCCTTCCGACCCTGAGTCTGCCTCGTCATCCGGCACGACCTGTGCGGTGTTGCTCAGCCGGTGGAACAGTGCCCCATAGCGCCGGGAGAACTCCGCGAATTCCTCCGCGATCAACTCGACCGGCTTTGTATCTACCTCCAGGGCAAGCCCTTTCAGGCTGGTGAGCTGTGGATGGCCGAGAATCTGATCGAGCATCTCGAACAAGACGGTCGGAATGGGGGCGGCATGGGCATCGACCCAGGCAGGAAGCGCGTCATCGCGTCTATCTCCCGCCAGTCGTGTGGCGAGGAAGCGGTGCGATTCATGAATGGCCAGACCCGCCACATGGATCTCCACTACACGATCCATGGGAAACTCATCGAGAAATACCTCGACAAATCGCGTGAGCGACATGGCTCGATGCGCGCCGGAATATCGATACACCGTCCAGAGATGGCCCACGTCCAAGACCAGCCCGCAGGGAGCCTGTTCGCCGACGACCCGAAAAAACCGTGGGATGGACATCGTCCCTGCGACAAAGTACGTAAGCGGGGGCATTTCAAGCAACACCAGCGGCGTACTCCCATTGGCCAAACGACACCGTTCATCGAGCAGACCTTGGATCAATCGTGTATTATCAGCCACTACATCCGCACTCAACGGCGTGTAGAGGGGCGGAAGGTACGTCCCGTAGTAATAGCCGGCGAGAGACTTCGTCGCACATTCATGATTCAGCCAGGCACTTTGCAAGAGCAAGAGATGTTCTGCCGCTTCGGAGATTTCCTGCCCAAACGCCGTCGAATCGGCCATCTCAGGTTGCGTGACCCACAACCCTTCGCCATGATAGGTCAGCAGGCCGTCACCGGCCTCTTTCCTGGCGGATGCCAAAGCCATCGATGTCGTACGAAACACTTCAAGATAGGCAGGAGGCACTTGACGTTCTTGTAGAATTCGCCGCAAGCTAGCAAGGTCCGGAGCATGAATATCGACGGACAGCCCCAATCCATGCACCGGAATGGTCCCGAGCCGACGAAGGAATTCTCTATGATCAGATCCCCGCGAAGCCATCATTCCTCTCTTGCCGACGGTCAAAAATCGTCCCTAGTGTATGCCGTCAAACCATTGAATGACAAGGCTTTCAACCTCTCATGGCCCCCATGGACCGTCTGCTATACTTGCCATACATTGCGGCCAGGAGGGGGGCAGATTCGTGAGAACAAAGGACCTCGCTGAGGAATGGCAGACACGGACGGTCAGGCACCGAAAGCCACGGATCACCAGACCATACTGGTTGCACACATGATGACACCCGGCGTAGTCCAGATTCCGGGAGACGTCTCGGTCACTGAAGCTGCGTCGCTGTTGGAACGCGAACGTATGCCCTGCCTCCTGGTCAAGGATACCGAATCTCGCTTCGGCCTCATGACACCGACCGACATCGTCAAAAAGGTCGTCGCGCAAGGCCTCGAACCGGATGACATCGAGGTCCGAACCATCATGACACGACCGGTCCAATTCATCGAGTACGATCGCGCGATGGACGAGGCGTCGGCGCTCATGATGTCCACTGGGACACCGATCCTCATCGTCACGAAGCAAGATCAACCGGTCGGCGTCCTCACCGCGAAAGACCTGATCCTTTCTCCAAAACGATGTGCGACGAACATCTCCGCCACCATCAGCGTCATGGAGGGAGAGGGCGCGGGAGCTGAGCATCAGGTCGCCATTTCGCAGCTCAGTCATGCCGGCGCCTTGGTGGAATCTTCCGCGCTGTTGCTGCCGGGGACCAAGATCCTCTTGAGCTTTTGTCTCTCTGAGGTGATGAGTCCCTTGACTATCCGAGGGAGCATTTTGAATAACACGAGCGTCGAATCGGTGTCCGGCGCCACCGGTTCTCTCGTAGCCGTACATCGAGGTGTCGAGATACAATTTCTCGATCTCTCTCCCGCTGATCAGTCCAGAATCAAAGCCTGGGTACTGGCCAATCTCCCTAAATCGTTCGACCCCTCCTAGTCCGCACCAGATCCCGTCAATCTTTGACCAACCTCCGATCCATTGATACAATTCCTTGTCTCACATATCCTACGAGGACGCCCATGAATACAACCGGTAGATCTCCGCAGATTCGCCCCCGTCCCGCCCTGTCACGAGATGAGATCCTGCAGCAAATCAGCGCCCTTCTCGACAGCCGCGAGGATGACCTGCAGGCCGGTCTCATGACGGAACTTCTGACAGGGTTGCTGAAACTCCACGACGCGCACTTGGACCTCCTGGATGTGAAAATCGTCAATCGTGCGCTGAAAGAGCTGCGCCATGCGTTCAGCGTTTTCCATGGGTATCGCCATCGTCAAAAAGTCAGCATCTTCGGCTCGGCACGAACCCACTCCGACGATCCCAATTATCAACTGGCCTACCAGTTTGCCCAAGCCATCGTCCGGGAAGGATTCATGGTCATCACCGGTGGCGCCGACGGTATCATGCGTGCTGCTCAAGAAGGTGCCGGACGCGAAAACAGCTTCGGCGTCAACATTATGCTGCCGTTCGAACAAGGTCCGAACTCCACGATCGCCGATGACCCAAAGCTCATTACCTTCAAATACTTTTTCACCCGCAAGCTGATGTTTCAAAAGGAAGCTAATGCCATCGCGCTCTTCCCCGGCGGGTTCGGCACACACGATGAGGGTTTTGAAATCCTCACGCTCGCCCAGACCGGCAAGAGTGATCCACAACCGATTATCTGCCTTCAGGCCCCAGGCTGCGACTATTGGGACGACTGGTCGGCCTTTGTGACGAAGCAACTGTTGAAGCGGAAACTCATCAATGAAGAGGACATGAGTCTCTTCACCATCGTCAATTCCGCGGACGCCGCAGTGAGCCAGATCCTCACATTCTACCGTCGCTACCATTCCATCCGCTTTGTAGGACGAGAGCTCACCATGCGACTCAAGCAGACCATTACACCTGAGCAACTCGAAGAGCTCCGGAACCGATTCGCCGATCTTCTATCGGACGGCACGTTCGAACTTCGCGGCCCACTCGCGGAAGAACTGGATGAACCGTCTCTACGTGATCTCCCTCGGCTCGTGTTCAATTTCAACCGACGCAGCGCCGGCCGACTTCGCCAATTGATCAGTCACCTGAACGAGTTGTGAGCCATGCTATATCGGTCAAGATGAATGGAACAGACGCCTTTTAGTCTTGATCAGGGCATGCTATCCTCTCCCAACTCTTATGGCTCACGTATCTTCCGCACCTCCATTCCATAGTTCTCCGGACATTGTCCTGTATCATGCCGAATGTTCCGATGGGTTCGGGGCGGCCTGGGCTCTCTGGAAAAAGTTCCCGAGCGCGAGGTTTGTGCCGGTCAAACACGGCCACCCACCCCCTTCCGATCTCAAGGATCGCCGTGTCGTGATCGTCGATTTCAGCTACGCCCGGCCGATCCTGGAAGCCATGGCCTCCGAAACCAAAGAACTTCTGGTTCTGGATCACCATATCACCGCCGAACGGACCTTGGACGGCTTTGCAAACGCCTACTTCGACCAAACAAAGTCCGGTGCCGTCCTAGGCTGGGAATGGGCTCACGGCACGGCTGCTCCATGGCTCCTGCAATACATTCAGGACAAGGATCTCTGGACCTGGGCCTTGCCGGGAAGCCGAGAAATCAACGCAGCCTTGGCCTCCTACCCCTTTGATTTCAACGTATGGGATCTCTTTACTCAGCCGACCCTCGAACAGGAAGGCCGAGCCATCTTGCGGTATGAGCAGGAACTGGTCGGCAAACTTGCGGCACACGCCGTGCTGGTTGAATTTCAAGGGATGGTCGTACCCTCCGTGCAGAGCGCTATCCTGACCAGCCAAATCGGCGAACGCTTGTCGCCGCATCATCCCTTTTGTCTGATCTGGCATGACCGCGATGGCCGTCGCTATTTCAGCATGCGTTCCCGATCCGACGGAACGGATGTCGGTACGATTGCCGCCTCCCTCGGAGGCGGAGGCCATACTCATGCCGCTGGATTTTCCGTTCTGCTCGGAACCGATGGAACAGCTCCAGCCGACCCCAACCTACCTCGCGCGGTGGCCGATCGCCGCCGAACTCTATAAATGGTAGACCATCGTGATTCCACTCCACGACGATAATCCTACTCAACGGACTCCCATCGTCACGATGGTCCTCATCGGCATCTGTGTCTCGGTATTTCTCTATCAAGGGAATCTTCCTCAAGAGACCGCCGAGCTTTTCGCATTTCAATACGGTGCCGTCCCTGCGATTGTCTTCGGCCAGGCTTCACTTCCTGAGGAAGCCGTAGTCGCGCTGCCGGCGACACTGACCTTGATCACCAGCATGTTCCTTCACGGAGGCTGGATGCATCTCCTTGGAAATATGCTCTACCTCTGGATTTTCGGCAATAATATCGAAGATGCGATGGGCCATGCGAAATTCGTCGTTTTCTACATCCTATCCGGCATCTTGGCCGCTCTGAGCCATGCCCTGACCGATCCTTCCTCACAGATCCCGATGGTGGGGGCCAGCGGGGCCATCTCCGCTGTGCTCGGTGCCTATCTGCTATTATTTCCACGCGCTCACGTGCTGGTCTTCCTACCGGCGATCGGAATGACCCGGGTGGCAGCGGGCATTGTCCTCGGCATGTGGTTTATCACGCAGCTGATCAGCGGAGGGATGAGCGCAGGAGCTACCGGAGGCGGTGTCGCCTTTTTCGCTCACATCGGAGGATTCATCGCGGGCATGGCCTTGATCGGTCTCTTCAAACGGAAAGATGTACGTTTCTTTTCACCGAGCCGGTCGACCTGGTCTGAATAAATCCGTCGCGCTTAGAGCCGGCAAAGCTTTCACGCAGCATCCAATAGCTCTCTGACCTTCTCGACTAATCCGAACCGGCGGTAGGGCTGCTGCAGGACACACCGCTGGTTGATCCGATGGTGCTGAATCGTTTCATCATCGTAGCCGGAGACAAACAGCGCCTTCATCGTGGGATGCTGGCTCAGAAGTCGGCGGGCGAGTTCACGTCCTCCAATTTCTCGCATCACCAAGGGACTCAGGGTGAGATGAACGATGCCCTTATATTGCTGAGTGAGTAGAAGCGCCTCGATCGACGAGGCCGCCTCCAAAACTCGATAACCATGGCGCTGTAAGATAGACCGTGCCAGCTTCCGTTCGATCTCGTTTTCCTCCACAAGCAGGATCGTTTCATTTCCTTTGGCCAGCATGGCTTTTGGAGTCATTTCCTCCCGTACAGCTTGCGCGGGAGCTGCAGGGAAAAGGACCCGAACGACCGTCCCTTGCCCTGGTTGGCTTTCGATATCTAAGCGGCCGCCGTTTTGTTTGACAATCCCAAAGACCGCCGTAAGACCAAGGCCTATGTTGGTCTCTTTCGTCGAAAACAGCGGTTCGAACATATGGGCCTGGGTATTCAAGCTCATGCCGGTTCCTGTATCGCGGATTTGAATGAGGATCTGGGAGCCTGCTCTATTGATCAATGTCGGTTGGGCCGATTGTGAGAGATCCTCAATAGTCTTGGCCTCGATTGTCAGTCGGCCTCCATTTGGCATTGCATCTCGTGCATTGACGACCAACTGTAGAAGGATTGTTTCCAGCCCTTCCCGATCCACCTCGGCGTAGGCCATCTGCTTGTCTGACTGAACGACCAGTTCAATGTGGTCGGGCAACAGACTCGTGATCGTACTGTGCAGATCAGCGAACACCGCTTGAACGGACACGATGCGTCGGACATGCCTGCTCTCATACTCCAGTGCAATCAGCTGAGCCGTGAGCGTGGCAGCCTTTTCTCCGACTCTAAAGAGCTCATCGGCGGAAGACCTGAGAGGATCATTCGGCTGCAACCCCGACAACATGATACCTGTCTGTTTTCCAATAACGGCAAACAACGCTCCGAATTCACCGGCAATTCTCGCCGCGACTCGACCGACGGCTTCCATCTTCTGTACCTCGTGCAGTTGTCGCTCAAGTCCCTGCCTGACAATGTGCCCATCACGGAGGTCGGCATTCGCCCTGGCAAGATCCTCTTTCAAGGACTTAATTCTAACTTCAAGTCGAGTTTTAGCCGTCTCCAATTCCTCTTCGGTCTTCTTCAGCCCCTCTACATCTTTCAATAGCGAGGCCTTTTCTTCCTGAGCAACGGTCGTGCTTTCTAGTGCAACTCCATAGAACACCGCCATGACGAGAAGAACCGGGATGCCTAGCAACTGTCCGGTGCCCATGATCCCGGTTTGCAGAACTCCCTCATAGAGCACAATCGCATACCCAGCGCTCAAGAGCAGGGAAAGACCGAGCAGGTGACTCAGCCGCCGGACAGACGCCGCCACCAACATAAGAACAAAATAGGCAATGTACAGATCTGATCGAGCATTTCCGGAAAGGTAGATGACCGTTGTCACGAGTAGCGTATCTGCGGCAACGAGTCCGGTACTGAACCAGACCGTTCCTAGTACGGCCTGAGGCAGCATTGCGATACCGAGGAGGCCACACCAGAGTCCCATCACCAGGCCATTACTTATTACTCGGCTCACGACTGACTCGGCACCGAAGAGCAATTCATACGACAGGATAATAGTGACAAGCCCCTGGAGAACGAGGACCCGGGAGCTTGGATTCGAGAGCAACCGACAGAGCCTATCAGACGCCTGACTGGAACCGGTTTGGACCAAATTTTGTCCCATGTTTTTTCTGTCTCCCACTTGCAACAGGACGTGGGGACCAGCAAATGTCATACCCTTGGATTCACGGCCAACCATGTCATTTATGAGGCTTTCCGTTTTCCTCTCGATCCTTTACGGACCAGGCATAGACAAAATCGAACGGCAATGGCCTGTCGGCCGACTGAAGCTTTTTCACCGCATGGGCATGAAGGGTTGGAACGAACTTAGGC
>JABMDK010000011.1:206030-207986 GCA_015903995.1 Nitrospira sp. | reverse complement strand
TGCGCTTTGTGGGACGAGAGCTCGCAATGCGACTCAAGCAGACCATTGCGCCTGAGCAACTCGAACAGCTCCGGGGCCGATTCGCCGATCTCCTATCGGAGGGCACATTCGAACTTCGCGGCCCACTCGCGGAGGAAATAGACGAGCCGGCCCTGCGTGATCTCCCTCGACTCGTGTTCACTTTTAACCGACGCAGCGCCGGCCGACTTCGCCAATTGATCAATCACCTGAACGAGTTGTGAGCCATGCTGTACAGGTCGGCATGAACGCGACAGATGCCTTTTAGTCCTGACCTGAGCATGCTATTCTCTCCCAACTCTTATGGGTAACGTATCTTCTGCACCTCCATTCCATGGTTCCCCGGACATTGTCCTGTACCATGCCGAATGTTCCGATGGGTTCGGGGCGGCCTGGGCTCTCTGGAAAAAGTTTCCGAGTGCGAGTTTTTTGCCAGTCAAGCACGGCCACCCGCCCCCTCCCGATCTCAAGGATCGCCGTGTCGTGATCGTCGATTTCAGCTACGCCCGACCAATCCTGGAAGCCATGGCCTCCGAGACTAAGGAACTTCTTATTCTGGATCACCATATCACCGCCGAGCGGATCTTGGACGGCTTTTCAAATGCCTACTTTGACCAAACAAAGTCCGGTGCCGTCCTGAGCTGGGAATGGGCTCACGGCACGGTGGCTCCATGGCTACTTCAGTATATTCAGGACAAGGATTTATGGACCTGGGCCTTGCCGGGAAGCCGAGAAATCAATGCAGCGTTGGCCTCCTACCCCTTTGATTTCAACGTATGGGATCGCTTTACCAAGTCGACGCTCGAGCAGGAAGGCCGAGCCATCTTGCGGTATGAACAGGAACTGGTCGGCAAACTCGCGGCACAAGCCGTTCTGGTTGAATTTCAGGGTGTGGTTGTGCCTTCCGTGCAGAGCGCCATTCTGACGAGCCAAATTGGCGAACGGCTCTCGCCACATCATCCTTTTTGCCTGATCTGGCATGACCGCGATGGTCGTCGCTATTTCAGCATGCGGTCCCGAGCCGGCGGGACGGATGTTGGGACCATTGCCGCCTTGTTTGGTGGCGGAGGCCATACGCATGCAGCCGGCTTTTCCGTTCCGTTGGAGAGGGATGGGACTCCTCCGATTGATCCCAGATTGCCTCGTGTGATCCAAGATCATCGCCAAACGCCATAACCGCAGACCATCATGATTCCTCTCCACGACGATAATCCCACTCAACGGATTCCCATCGTCACGATGATCTTCATCAGCATCTGTGTCGCGGTGTTTCTCTATCAAATGAATCTTCCTCAGGAGGCCGCCGAGCTCTTCGCATTTCAATACGGTGCCATCCCTGCCATTGTCTTCGGCCAGGCTTCGCTTCCCGAGGAAGCCGTTGCCTTTCCGGCATCCCTTACCCTGGTGACCAGCATGTTTCTTCACGGAGGCTGGATGCATCTACTCGGGAACATGCTCTACCTCTGGATTTTCGGCAATAACATCGAAGATGCGATGGGTCACGCGAAGTTCGTCGTCTTCTATCTCCTATCCGGTATCGTGGCCGCTCTGAGCCATGCCCTGACCGACCCTTCCTCCCAAATCCCCATGGTGGGCGCCAGCGGGGCCATCTCGGCTGTGCTCGGTGCCTATCTCCTGTTATTTCCACGCGCTCACGTCCTGGTTTTGCTGCCGGCGATCGGGATGACCCGAGTGGCAGCAGGCATCGTCCTCGGTATGTGGTTTATCACTCAGTTGATCAGCGGAGGCATGAGCGTGGGAGCCACTGGAGGTGGCGTCGCTTTTTTCGCTCATATCGGTGGATTCATCGCAGGCATGGCACTGATCGGTCTCTTCAAACGGAAGGATGTGCGTTTTTTTTCACCAGGCCGGGCGACGTGGTCTTAATGAGGGTCCCTCCCTCAACCCGCAAGACTGCTCACGCAGCATCCAACATCT
>JABMDK010000011.1:194688-205930 GCA_015903995.1 Nitrospira sp. | reverse complement strand
CACTCGTACCTGCTGCTCGAATTGGGATACCGTACAGACGTCCAATGTATAGTGACCTGAGTTGTGAGGGCGCGGCGCAATCTCGTTAATAAGGAGGGAACCATCGCCGGCCTGAAAGAGTTCCACACAGAACACGCCGACACCCTCCAGTGCCGTAACGGCTTGTTGTGAAATTGCCGTTGCCTCCTCGGCGATGTCAGGAGGAATAGCAGCAGGTACGCGGGTGTCCCGTAAGATGCCCAGCTCATGCCGATTCTCCACCACCGGGTACACACAGGACGCTCCACACTCGCTTCGTACGACGAGAACCGAGAGCTCTCGGACATAGTCGATAAACTGCTCCAGAATCCATCGTTGACCGGACTTGGCTGTTTCCAAGACTTTCTCAATCTCCCGGAGATCCGAAGATTCCCGGAGTAGCCACTGACCTTTCCCGTCGTACCCACTCTTCGCGGTCTTACAGACAGCGGGCAGACCGAGACGGTTGACGGCTGAGGTCAGCTGAGAGGCCGATTCAACAATAGTGAAAGCAGGAACAGAGAGGTGTCGGGACGATAAGTATTGTTTCTGTTCAATCCTGTCCTGGAGGATCCGCAACACAGCTCCGGAAGGTCGCATCGGACAACGTCCTTCCAACCATTCGCAAAGCTCCGCCGGCACATTTTCCCATTCCAGAGTAACGGCATCGACGATACCAGCAAATTGGTCGCGGATGCCAAGATCTGAGAAAGAAGTCGCAAATGAGCGGGTGGCAAGCCGATGGGCAGGTGCATCAGCATCCGGATCCCAGACTGCCACCTGATAGCCCATACGGTGGGCAGCGGTGGCGAACATCGCCCCCAATTGTCCTCCACCCAATACTCCCAGCATAGAGCCAGGCTCAAGGACTCGTTTGTTCACGGCCGCCGGCTCACCCCGTTTGTTCTGAGGTTGCCGAAGTGTGTGCCTTTAGCTTCTGGAGAATTGAGCACGTTCTTCGTTTGAGCCGCCCGATAGCGTTTAATGCTGTGAGCTATTTCAGGATGGCTTCCTGCCAGAATCTGTCCCGCAAGAAGCCCTGCATTCTCGGCACCTCCTATCGCCACGGTCGCGACAGGAATACCTTTGGGCATCTGGACAATTGACAATAGGGAATCCAGACCACGAAGGTTTTCCGTGGGAATCGGCACTCCGATCACAGGAAGGTGAGTCTTGGCCGCCAACATACCAGGCAGGTGAGCGGCTCCTCCGGCCCCCGCAATGATGACTTTGATCCCGCGGCCAGGAGCACTGGTGGCATACTCGAAGAGACGATCCGGCGTTCGATGCGCAGAAACAACGAGGAGTTCATTGGGAATATTGAGTTCGTCCAAAATGGCTCTGGACTTTTCCAAAACGGGAAAATCCGATTTGCTACCTCCTAAGATCCCGACAAGCGGCTTACGGTTCTTGACTTCGCGGCTCACCTGCTGCCGAGATCGGCTTGCTGCCCGCTGCATTCTGGCCATCGTCTACCTCTCCTTCTTCTTCCACCAGCTCTTTCCTCACCAGAGAAAAGTAGTGGCACCTTAGCGAGTCCTTTTGGTGGGGTCAAGGAGATTGGAGTCGGAACAATTGTGCCTGCAATAATCTACTTACCCTCAGCCTTTCACATTGAACTGGTAAGCAACCAGTAGGATTTACCGGCTTCCACAAGGAGACCAATAGAGGCCCTGAGGCTGCCATAGGGATCAGGAATCAGGAAGGACTGAAATGGCACCAGAAAATTGACAGGGATGAGGCTTGCTGGAATCGCTAATCGCAAAGAGATGGCCCAGGGGATTCCCTGGGCCATCTTCAAGGAGGAGAATTGATGTGCCGCACCATCGGTGCGGCACAATCGCCTATTTACCGCCCGGGGCTGCCACCTTGGGCGCAAACATCTCAAATATGCTGGGATCCCGCTCTATGTAGTCGGGCGGGAAGAAGTTAAACCTGCGCCACAGTTCGTACCAAAGAGGGACACGATTCATAATCACCCAACCCAATACCTTCGTCCCCTGCCTTACCTGAGCCTGGTCAGGCCATGGGTGAGGGTCATCCGGGTCAGGAACAACCCAGAAGCGGTAATTCCCTTTTCCATCGTCAATCTGGTCAACGACCTTGATGACACCCCCACGAGTTCCTGCCATCAACCCAGGCCAGGCCGGCAATGGGATGGCCGGGACTCCGAAGAAGAGGATTCGAACCTTCCGCCCAGGCTTTAACAGTGGAGAATCCAATCCTTCTGCCTTCATTTCAATGGCAGGATCCGACGCCAATGGAGAAATAGTAACTAGGTTCTCTCCCTGCTTGACGGTCTCATTGATACCGACTTTGGCCATCTTGACGACCGTACCATCCATCGGTGCAAAAAGCTTTGCGGCCTCAATTCGTTGCTGGACCCCCTGTTGCCGGTAAGAGATATCCGCTAACTGCTCCGTGGCCTTGGCAGCTTCCGCCACTGCAGAGTCACGTGATGCAATTGCATCCATGAGCCGTTGCTGTACATCCGCCGTGATTTGATCACGACCGAAACTTAAGGCCGACCGAGCCTGTTCGGCAGCCGACAAACTCGCCAGTGCTGCCTGCAAACCGGCCTTGGTGCCGATCTCGGTCTGAATGGTGAGCTCAAGTTCACGCTGAGAAACCAGTCCGTCCCGGACAAGTTGTCGGTGTCGATCGACATTGAGCTGTGCCGTATGCACGTCGATCTTGTACTGCTCAACCTTCTGTTGAGCCTCACGTACTTTATTGTCTGCCTCCACCACGCGGGCCTCCGCCGAGGGCACGGCAGCCTGCACCAGCTTTTTCATCTCCCCTATTCTTTTGGTCAACTGATCAGCCCTGGACAAAGCCGCCTGGCGTGTTTGTTCCAAGGCCACCTTACGCTGTTCGAAGAGAGGGAGGATCTCAGGCGCCATAAAGGTCGGGTCGTAATCCTCCAGCTCGCCGACAAGTTCGCCTTTTTTGACTTTGACCCCTTCATATATATGCCAAGCCTTGACACGACCTGTAATCCGGGACTCAATCTGCTGCGGCCGATCATATGGCGTGTAGGCCGACACTTTCCCTGATGCTTGGATAGTCTGTGTCCAGGGTACGAATTCGAGGACGATCAAAAAGAGCAACAGAATCGTCAAAATCGCACGAGACGCCGTGAACATTGCGCCGGGAATCTGTACTGCCTCCCAGCATGGTAACTTTGCCAACGTCGGCCCCTGCTCGATGGTGATCGCCTCCAAGCCGACCCCTCGCTGGACCAGCGCACGTTCCGCACTGTTTTCGCCACCGTGACCTAGGCTAGCCATGGAGCCTCCATTAATTTACCGGTGTTGAATTGCCTTTCCAAATGCTTACACATGAGCATGATGCAGCATGATGCGACGATCGGCATGATCCGTAAGATTGGGATCCGTCGACACGAAGATCACGGACCATGCTTCCTCTTTCGAGCACAGCCGACGGAGGATACGTTCACGCAATGACGGCTCAAGCGAGTGAATCAAACCGTCAAACACAAGGACTTGAGGACGTCCAAGAATTGCGCGTGCGAGGAGGATCTGCACGATGTGAGTCGGTGAAAGAGATTCCCCCAACGCGGAGACATCGGATTTGACCCCGCGCGGCAAACCTTCGACATCTTCTTCAAGTTCTGTGAAACGGAGCGCCCAGTTGAGGTCGTCATACGTGACATAGGAACGTCCCATGACGATATTTTCTTCGATCGTTCCCTTCACCAACGACAGCTGCGAATCGATCATGACGCTCCGGCATTGGTTGATGGCATTGCGATCGATATACCGAAGATCAACCCCATTGTACTGCACGACACCGTTCGTCGGCATTTCGAGGCCACCCAACACTCTGGCCAGAGCAGTTTTAGCAGCCGTTGTCCGAGCATAGATGCCGAGCTTTTCACCCGGTGCGACGTCCAGGTTGAAACTATCGAATACGGATACCCCACTGTGAATCAGACTGACACCCTTGCAGGTAACCCGGACTCCTTGAGTCAAGTGCTTGGGCAGTGCCACGGCTGATTCGGTTGTGATGTGATCTTGCTCCTGGCTAAAGACCTCATCAAGATGCGTCAGGGAGGTAAAGAAATAGTACACATACCCCATGTTCTTAATCAGGGAGTCAAAATTGATGACGAGTGCGCTTACGACCGCTTGAACAGCGACTAACTGCCCGAGGGTCAACTGCCCTGATGACATGAGCGAGGCTGCGATGCCAAGCGCTCCGGCTTGTGCGATGGCTTGCCCACCCACGGAGCCAATATACTGCCGCACAAGAACGGCAAACCGCGCTTTCCGAGTTTCAGTATATCGATTGACAAGATCGTTCGTCTTCTGAATGAGAAACGGACGGCTGTCAGTGGCCTTCAACTGCAGTGCATTCCGCGAAACTTCTTGAATGAAATTGAACATGTCGTACTTCGCGTGAGACATGGCGAGAGTCGTCCTCAGTGCCCCACGAGAAAGCACGAAAAACGTGATCCCAAACCCCGTCATGAGAAGAAGATTGTACATGATAAAATAAGGATGATAGACCATCAGCATGATCATACCAACCGTTCCACCCACGAGGACATTTATGAGATCGATGAGTAGCGTAGACAAAGCACGCTGCATGAAAACCGTTTCGATGAAGTAGTTCGAAATTTCCGGCTTCACCCCTTTGAATCGATTTCGAGGAAGTTGTTCCACCATCGCCACCGCGACTCTTGCAAAAATCCGGCGTTGCACGACATCCACGGCGTAGAAATGGAAGGTCTTGAACAAACCGACAAACAAGAGAACCGCCAGCATAATGCCGGTCAACGTCCAAATCATCACCGGTTGAACTGCATAGGAAAAGGTGCTGACCAATTCCTGCACGGTCAACGGGATGATAAGAGAAAAGAACCCGACGGCTAGCGCGTAAGAAAAAATCAAACTCATGATTTTTTTCTCAGCCCGCATTGCCACGGACAACTGCTTCATCAGCGCTTCGTACAGGCCCCGATAACCTTCGCCCTGAGGTTCTTTCATGAGCACCCCCAGTAATAAGTCATAATGTGAATCCCCCGACCCCTTATGCCCCCCTGCCGAACTAGACCATGTTCCAGAGTGTATTTCCAACCCACCAGATGAACTACCCTCTCCACCACCCTACCGTTACCTAGTCACGCCCCGGCAACTTATGACCGGATGAGCCGGCTGCGTGCAACGGATCCCCATACTTGCTTAACACGCGTTCAGACACGGGCTTCGCAAGCGCCCCCCTCGCCCACAGCATCCCTCCACGAGAAACCGCATAGTCAGCCTGGGCCCGGTACAGCTCATAGGCCGCATCGACCACGTTGCGTTCACGCATATTCACAAAGAGAATGCTGGTCGCGCCCATATTAAATCGAGCCCGTTCTCCCTCTTCCAACGTCTTCGCTAAGCGCAGGGCCTCTGTTGCGGCTTTCACTCGGTCTCTGGCCCGCACTTGGGCCGAGAGCCAGTTATCGACGTCGAGCTGAACTTGCCGCTCGGTGTAGGCCTGCTTATAGGCCAATCGTTGCTGCTGTGCTTCTGCGTGAAGGACCTTCCCTCGGGCAGCCCGATTGAACAACGGCATACTGAAGAGAGTCCCCACTCGGTACCCGAATCCTCCGATCCAATAGATCCCGCCTACCGCCGGCCCTCCCTCAACCTGCAGCTTCGGTAGCAGA
This sequence comes from Nitrospira sp., assembly GCA_015903995.1. GTDB lineage: Bacteria > Nitrospirota > Nitrospiria > Nitrospirales > Nitrospiraceae > Nitrospira_D. The sequence continues at coordinate 200,232 of JABMDK010000011.1, read as the reverse complement.
TTATTCTTCGCCAGCTTCAGCTCGATATTGTTCAATTTGGCGTCAATATAGAGATCTCGCACTTCCGGCCGATCCTCCGTGGCTTCCACTTTAAAGGCCGCCACATCCTCTTCGGTCGGTAACGACGTTTCCCCCTGAAATTCAGGGGCCCACTCGGGGCGAGGCGTCACAGGTTGACCGTTTTCCCAGAGAAAGAGTGCCAGCTTATATTGCTCATATTCGACCTGCCGTTGCGCGGCAATGGCCGCCTCTCGACGCCGCTGAACTTCCTCTCGGGCTTCGACCACGTCGATCGGAGCGATCGCGCCGGCTTTGGACCTGCCCTCCACCATGCGATAGCGCTCTTCCGCGACGGCCAGCGTACGCTTCACCACATCGGTCTGTTTGACGGCGACCTGCCAGTCCCAGTATTGCACGGCCCCGGCGAGATAAAGATCTTGCCGTTTCTGGGCCACCTTCACCTCGGCTTGCGGCCCGGCGAGCTCCGCCTGTTGAAACTCGGCAAACTCTTCGTTGACCATGAATCCCCTGAGGAGATTAAACGCTCCGCCGACGATGGCCATTTGCTGCGTATAGAACAGTGTCATGTCGGTAGGGAAGGCTACCGGACCGGTGTCTGCGGAATGACGGTGGGGGCCGTCTCTACCACTGATTGTCGCGTGATCCCCAAAGCCATTACGGATCCCGCCGAACACCTCGAACCCCCAGGGGTGCCCGATCTTGAGCATGGTATCGCTATAGCCGCCCGTCAAGGTATTGATCCCGCTTACGTTCGTCAGATTAAAGTTTTGAAACCGGTCGACCTCGACCTCGTTCCGCAACTTCGGCTCCCACGCAGCCAACGCTTTCAGGATTTTCGCCCGAGCCTGCGCCCGTTCCAATCCGGAGGCCCGGAGCAGCGGATGGGTCAGTTCGATCCGGGCGAGCACTTCTTCAATGGTCAAGGGGGCGGTGCGTACCGATTCGGCGCTTGGCAAACCAGCCGCGGCTCGTGGTTCCGCCACTGCGGTCGCCGGCACCATCATCAACGAGAACAACAATAGAAGGATCAAGGAAGGATGCTCCTTTGTTCCTGAATTAATCGCGTCCCAGTTGCTTCGTGGAGCCGTTCGCGCCAGCCGCCGTCAAGGGGTTCCCGTACTTGGCCAACTCGCTTTCGGGCCACGGCTTCGACAAGGCGCCCGTCGCCCACAGCATGCCTCCACGCGCCACCGCGTAGTCGGCTTGGGCCCGATACAGTTGGTAAGCCGAGTCCACCACGTTGCGTTCCCGAAGGTTCACAAAGAGGACAGTGGTTGCTCCCATATTGAATCGGGTCCGTTCGCCTTCTTCCAACGTCTTGGCCAACCGCAACGCTTCCGTCGCCGCCTTCACCCGGTCTCGAGCCCGCACTTGAGCCGAGAGCCAGTTATCCACGTCGACGCTGACTTGTTGTTCGGTGTACAGCTGTTTGTAGGCCAATTGTTGCTGGTCTGCTTCCGCGTATAGAACCTTCCCACGCGCCTCTCGCTGGAACAGCGGCATCTCAAACTTGGCTCCGTACCGATAGCCCACGCCCACGATCCAGTCCGCGGGGGCATCCATGCGTCCCCCATCAAACGTCAATTTCGGGAGCAGGTAGTTCTTGGCCAGCTTGAGGTCGATATTGTTCATCTTGGCTTCAATGTAGAGGTCCCGCACTTCAGGCCGATCTTCTTTCGCCGCCACTTTGTTCGCCGCGATTTCCTGCGCGGTCGGCAAGGGCGTCTCGCCCTGGAACTCCGGCGCCCATTCAGGCCGCGGCGTCACCGGCTCACCGTTCTCCCAGAGAAAGAGGGACAGTTTGTATTGCTCATACTCCACCTGCCGCTGCGCGGCGATCGCCGCCTCACGTCTGGCCTGAACCTCTTGATTCACCTCGATCACATCGAGCGGCGCCGCCTTCCCGCCCTTGGCGAGCCCTTGCACCTGTACAAGCCGCTCTTCCGCCACGGCCAGTATCTGCTTCTGCACTTGCGCCTGCTTCACCGCCACCTGCCAATCCCAATATTGGACGGCCCCGGCGAGATAGAGATCCTGCCGTTTTTGCGCGACCGCGATCTCCGCCTGCGGCCCCGCGAGCTCGGCCTTTTGAAAATCGGCGTACTCGTCGTTGACCATCAGGCCCCGCAGCAGAGGGAACGATCCACCGAAAATCATTTGCTGCTGAGGATAGAAGAGATGCAGATCAGGGATGATAGCCACTGTCCCTGCTGCCAGACCGTTGATAGGAGGGACCCCGGTAAGAGGGAGATCCCCGAAGCCGTTGCGGATCCCGCCAAGGACCCGGAAGCCCCAGGGATGCCCGACTTCAAGCTTGCTGTCGTTATAGCCCCCCGTCCCCACATGGGGAGCATAGAGGAAATTCCACACTTGAATCCGAGCGGCCTGTGTAATGTTCTTGAACGTCGGTTCCCAGGCCCCGAGCGCCTTCAAGATCTTCGCCCGGGCCTGCATCCGTTCGACACCCTGAGCCCGGAGCAGGGGATGGGTCAGCTCAATACGGGCGAGCACTTCACTGATGGTGAGGGGCTCGGTGCGAGCGGACTGTGCTTTCAACGCACTGGAATCATGCACGGGTTCTGCCAGTGACGTCACGGGAAGCAGGAGCAGAATGAGGAGTAATAGAGCTGCCATCGCAGGATGCTCCTTGTGTCGGATTAATCGCGCCCCGGTAGTCTGTACCCGTTCAAGCCAGCCGCCGTCAGCGGGTTCCCGTACTTGCTCAACTCGCTTTCAGGCCAGGGCTTGGACAACGCCCCCCTGGCATACAGCATCCCTCCACGCGCCACAGCGTAGTCGGCCTGCGCCCGATACAGCTGGTAAGCTGACTCCACCACGTTGCGTTCGCGGAGATTGACGAACAGCACACTGGTCACCCCCATATTGAACCGGGTCCGTTCGCCTTCTTCCAACGTCTTGGCCAACCGCAGGGCTTCCGTCGCCGCCGTCACCCGGTCCCTGGCCCGCACTTGAGCCGAGAGCCAGTTATCCACGCCTGTTGCAAGGCCGCATACTCGTCGTTGATCATGAATCCCCGCAGGAGATTCATCGCTCCGCCGAAGATGATATTTTGCTGCGTATAAAACAGTTCGTTGTCCGTCGGGAACGCCACCGGGCCAGTGGCTGCGCAACCAGTGAAGGAAGGACCTTCGCCACTGATCGCGCTACAATCCCCGAAACCGTTCCGGATACCGGTGAACGCCTCGAGCCCATAGGGGTGCCCGATCTTGAGCATGGTATCGCTATAGCCACCCGTCAGGGTATTCGGCACGCCGGAGACGTTTGTCAGATTAAATGTTTGAAACCGATCGACCTCGACCTCGTTCCGAAACTTCGGCTCCCACGCACCCAACGCTTTCAGGATTTTCGCCCGAGCCTGCGAGCGTTCAAGTCCGGTGGCTCTGAGCAGAGGATGGGTCAGTTCGATCCGGGCGAGCACTTCTTCAATGGTCAAGGGGGCGGTGCGCACCGATTCGGCGCTTGGCAAACCAGCCGCAGCGTGGGGTTCTGCCACGACGGTCGCCGACACCATCATCAACGAGAACAACAATAGAAGAATCAAGGAAGGATGCTCCTTTGTTGCTGAATTAATCGCGTCCCGGTTGCCTTGTGGAGCCGTTCGTGCCAGCCGCAGTCAGGGGGTTCCCGTACTTGGCCAGCTCGCTATCGGGCCACGGCTTCGACAAGGCGCCCTTGGCCCACAGCATGCCTCCACGTGCCACCGCGTAGTCGGCTTGGGCCCGATACAGCTGGTACGCTGACTCCACCACGTTGCGCTCCCGGAGGTTGACGAACAGCACGGTGGTCGCCCCCATATTGAACCGGGTCCGTTCGCCTTCTTCCAACGTCTTGGCCAACCGCAGCGCTTCCGTCGCCGCCTTCACCCGGTCTCGGGCTCGCACGATCGCGGAGAGCCAGTTATCCACATCGATGCTGACCTGTTGCTCGGCGTACAGCTGCTTGAATGCCAATTGTTGCTGGTCTGCTTCCGCGTATAGAACCTTCCCACGCGCTTCCCGCTGGAACAGCGACATCTCAAACTGCATTCCGTACCGATACCCCGCACCCACAATCCAGTCCGCAGGGGCCTCCGTTCGTCCCCCATCAAAATTCAACTTCGGGAGCAGTTTGTTCTTGGCCAGCTTGATGTCGATATTGTTCATCTTGGCTTCGATGTAGAGGTCCCGCACTTCCGGCCGATCTTCTTTCGCCTCCACTTTATAGGACGCGACCTCCTCCTTAGTCGGAAGTGGCGTTTCGCCCTGAAATTCCGGTGCCCATTCAGGCCGTGGAGTCACCGGCTCGCCGTTCTCCCAAAGAAAGAGGGACAGTTTGTACTGCTCATACTCCACCTGCCGTTGTGCAGCGATCGCAGCCTCACGTCTGGCCTGAACCTCTTGATTCACCTCGATCACATCGAGCGGCGTGACCTTCCCGCCCTTGGCGAGCCCTTGCACCTGTGCAAGCCGCTCTTCGGCAACGGTCAAGGCGCGCCTCACCATCTCGGCCTGTTTGACGGTGACCTGCCAATCCCAGTACTGGACGGCCCCGGCGAGATAGAGGTCTTGCCGTTTCTGCGCGACCGCGATCTCCGCCTGCGGCCCCGCGAGTTCGGCCTTTTGAAAATCGGCGTACTCGTCGTTGACCATGAGGCCGCGCAACAGAGGGAACGACCCGCCGAAGATCATTTGCTGCTGATTATAGAAGAGATGCGCATCAGGGATGATAGCCACTGTCCCTGCTGCCAGACCACTGATGCCAGGCACCCCGACGATGGGGGGATCTCCGAAGCCGTTACGGATCCCACCCATGACCCGGAAACCCCAGGGATGCCCGACCTCGAGCTTGCTGTCGTTGAATCCCCCCGTCGCTACCTCGGGGTTATACAGGAAATTCCAAATTTGAATACGAGCGACCTGTGTAATGTTCTTGAACGTCGGTTCCCAGGCCCCGAGCGCCTTCAAGATCTTCGCACGGGCCTGCATCCGTTCGACACCCTGAGCACGGAGCAGGGGATGGGTCAGCTCAATACGGGCGAGCACTTCACTGATGGTCAGGGGCTCGGTGCGAGCGGACTGCGCTTTCAACGCGCTGGAATCATGCACCGGTTCCGCCAGTGTCGCCACGGGAAGCAAGAGCAGAATTACGAATAATAGAGCGGCCATCGAAGGATGCTCCTTGTGCCGGATTAATCGCGGCCTGGTCTTTGAACTCCGTACGCACCGGCCGCTGTCAGCGAATCTCCATACTTCGCCACGGATTCCGTCGGCCAGGGTTTCGACAAAGCGCCCTTAGCCCACAGCATGCCTCCACGCGCCACCGCGTAGTCGGCTTGGGCCCGATACAGCTGGTACGCTGACTCCACCACGTTGCGCTCCCGGAGGTTGACGAACAGCACGGTGGTCGCCCCCATGTTGAACCGGATCCGTTCGCCTTCTTCCAACGTCTTGGCCAACCGCAGGGCTTCCGTCGCCGCCGTCACCCGGTCCCTGGCCCGCACTTGAGCCGAGAGCCAGTTATCCA
>JABMDK010000011.1:172884-194588 GCA_015903995.1 Nitrospira sp. | reverse complement strand
CGTCACCCGGTCCCTGGCCCGCACTTGAGCCGAGAGCCAGTTATCCACATCGAGGCTGACTTGTTGCTCGGTATATTGCTGCTTCAACGCCAGTTGCTGTTGAAGCACCTCCGCGGACATAACCTTCCCACGCCCTTCCCGCTGGAACAACGGCATCTCGAAGTGAAGCCCGGTCCGATAGCCGATTCCCACAATCCAGTCCACCGCACCAGGGGTTGGCCCCCCCTCCAGAGTCAACTTCGGGAGCAGTTTGTTCTTGGCCAGCTTGAGATCGACATTGTTCATCTTGGCTTCAAGGTAGAGGTCCCGCACTTCCGGTCGATCTTCTTTCGCCTCCGCTTTATAGGCTTCGATTTCCTGTTCGGTCGGCAAGGGCGTCTCACCCTGAAACTCCGGTGCCCATTCCGGCCGCGGGGTCACCGGCTCGTTCTTCTCCCAGAGAAAGAGGGACAGTTTGTACTGCTCATACTCCACCTTCCGTTGCGCGGCGATCGCTGCCGCTCGCCGCTTCTGCACCTCTTGGTTCACCTCGACAACATCGAGCGGCGAAACCTTTCCACCCCTGGCGAGCCCTTCGACCTGGACCAAGCGTTCTTCGGCCACGGCCAAGGCGCGCTTCACGACCTCGGCCTGTTTGACGGCGACCTGCCAATCCCAATACTGGACGGCCCCGGCGAGATAGAGATCCTGCCGTTTCTGCGCCACCTTGATCTCCGCCTGCGGCCCCGCAAGTTCGGCCTTTTGAAAATCGGCGTACTCGTCATTGATCATGAGGCCACGCAGCAACTGAAACGACCCACTGAGGATGAATTGCTGCTGCCGATAGAAGGCCTGCATATCAGGGATAACAGCAATCATATCGTTGTAGCGATCCCCGAATCCGCTTCGGATCCCGCCCTGGACCCGGAAGCCCCACGGATGCCCGACATCGAGTTTGCTGTCGTTATAGCCCCCCGTCAGCACCTGCGGCTGGATGCCGTTGCAAGGGCGAGTGTCCCCTGCTACACAGGGGGAAAGGCCTAAGCCGGGGGTGGGAGCCGTGGTGAGATTCCACGTGTCATACCGTTGGGCCTCTACATTGTTTTTAAACTGCGGTTCCCAGGCCCCAAGCGCCTTTAGGATTTTCGCCCGGGCCTTCGTTCGCTCGGCCCCGGTCGCCTGAAGCAGGGGAGATGCGTCAACTCAATCCGGGCGAGCACTTCGCTGATGCCCAGAGGCTCAGTCCGGGCTGGCTGCGCTTTCAATGCGTTGGAATCATGAATCGGCTCCGCCAATGCGATCATTGGCAAAAGAGTCACAAGGGCCACGACCAGAGCGATCATGAGGGGGATGCTCCTTTCACATGGGTGGCAGACGGCGCACACACTAGCAACCTCCCCTTCTTTTTTAAAAATAGATAAAGCGGATTGGAGATATCGATAATTTCGATGTATAGTGAGGGCCTCCGACTTCCCATGATGAGGCCGCATGGATTGGTTGAACTATCATCATCTCTTGTATTTCTGGTCCGTCGCCAAGCACGGCACCATGACGAAGGCGTGCGAAGAACTCCGCTTGGCCCAGCCCACGATCAGCGGACAGATCTGTCAGTTGGAAAACACCTTGGGCGAGAAGTTGTTCATCCGCACAGGACGACGGCTCGCGTTGACGGAGATGGGACATCTGGTGTTCAAGTACGCCGAGGACATCTTTTCGACCGGGCAAGAGCTCATGAACACCGTCAAAGGGCAAGCGACGGGACATCCTGCCCGACTGGTCGTGGGCATTGCAGACGCCGTTCCGAAGCCGCTGGCGACTCAACTCCTCAAGTCGGCGCTCAAACTGTATCGACCGACTCGTTTGATCTGCCAAGAAGACAAACTACGCCAACTCTTGACGGATCTGATGGCCCATCGATCCGACCTGGTGATCGCTGATACACCGACCCCATCAAGCATCAAGGAACACACCTACAGTCATCCCTTGGGCGAATCGGGCGTGACGCTGTTTGCCACCGCGAAATTGGCCAAACTGTATCGCCAGGGGTTTCCGCAATCGCTGAACGGCGCCCCGCTGCTCCTCCCTACATCCAATGCGGTGCTTCGGCGACTGGTCGACCAATGGCTGATCAACCATGGGCTGCGTCCGAACATCGTGGGTGAATTCGACGACAGTGCGACCCTGAAGGCATTCGGCCAGGACGGATATGGGGTCTTCCCCGGAGTATCGGTGATCGAGAAGGAGATCTGCCGCCAATATCGGGTGGAAGTGGTCGGGCAATTGGATAACCTCAAGCAGCATTTCTACGCCATCACGGTCGAGCGACGGCTGAAGCACCCGGCCGTCCTTGCTCTCGTTCGGACCGCCCGACAGGAACTGCTCGGTTAGAAACAGGCTACTGAAAGCTCGCTCGCGGCGCTTAGAGACTCCGCGTACGGCCCACCGTACCCTTCGCTTGTTGCAGCCTGTTGGACGACCTTTTGAGCAGGCTGTGGGCTCTCCCTCCTACTCCCAGCCGTTCTCGCCTTCAAGATGAACTCCATCATACACAAGACCGCCCCACGGCTTGCATGAGTTGTTCTCGCTCCTGAGCGGTGAGCGCTTTCCACTCTCCACTGCGCAACCCGTTGACAGTAATGTGCATAATCCTCGTCCGGTGCAGCTCGATCACCCGATAGCCCAACGCCTGACACATCCGCCTGATTTGCCTGTTCCGTCCTTCGGTCAGAATAATGCGAAACTGATCATGCCCGACACGCGTCATCCGACAGGGCCTTGTGACGCTTCCGAGAATGACGACTCCACGGGCCATGCGGTCCAGGAATGAGTGGTCGAACGGACGATCGACCCGCACGAGGTACTCTCGTTCATGTCCGAATTCGGCACGAAGAATCTCGTTTACGATGTTCCCATCGTTCGTCAGCAAGATGAGACCGGACGAGTCCTTGTCGAGCCGTCCGATCGGAAAAATCCGTTCCGGGTGCCCGATCTCCGCAATGATGTTGCGCGCGACATGCGACTCGCTCGTGGTCGTCACACCGATCGGCTTATGGTACTTGATATAGAGAGTCGGTTTGCCCCAGGGAATGACCTGGCCCTCACGGGCAATCACGTCCGTTGATATGACCTGGTCGCCGAGTTTGGCCACCCGGCCGTTGATCGTGATGACGCCGGACTCGATCAAGCGGTCCGCTTCGCGTCGGGAACAGATGCCATGTTCCGTGAAGAACTTATTGATGCGGATAGTTCCAGCCACGCGACGATGGGGCGAATAACCTGTGATGCCGACCGTTAATGTACACGACGGCCGGCTCTGATGCGACCGAGTATGCGATAGATCAGCCGTGCGATGGAAAATTGCGGCGCCACGAATCCTTCAATGGGGGCGATCTCGCTGACATCCATCCCGACGATGCCGGGCCCGTTGGCCAACGCGGTGATGAGATTGAGCGTGTCGTACCACCCAAGCCCGCCCGGCTCAGGCGTGCCCAAGGCCGGCACGATGGAGGCATCCAGCCCATCGCAGTCGAACGTCAGGTACACAGGCGTCCGGCAGGCCGCAACCACGTCAGGTATCCAGTTCGAGGCTTTGCCTTCGTACGGGCCGGATGGATCCAGGATCGTCGCCGCATAAAACGTCTTGATCCGATCCGTGCTATCGAGACGAGCGACCTCTTCCCGGCTGATCGATCGGATGCCGACCTGCACCAATGGTAATCCATCGTCCGCCACCCGGGCCATGACGCTGGCATGGCTGAACGGATTACCTTGATAGGCATCCCTGAGATCCCCATGAGCATCGATCTGCACGACCGTCATCTGGGGGTATCGTTTCGCATGGGCCCGAATTGCCCCCAATGCGCCGGTATGTTCACCCGTCAATGTGACAAGAAACCGTCCGGTCCCAACGTGCGGGGCGACAAACGCTTCGATGGCGTCGACTGCCGCACGGTCGACGGCTCCTTTGAGATCCAAGGGCGACGCGGTCGCAATCCCGCCCCATTCTCGAAACGGTTCATGCCCGAGCTGTTCGTCGTAGAATTCGACCTGGCCGGAGGCTTCCAGAATGGCGGACGGGCCGTGGTCCGATCCACGGATATAACTGGAGGTATGTTCGTAGGGCGCCGGCAAGACGTAGACACCCGCTTGGCCCGGATGGCACCACGGTTCGTCCATCCCCAGGAAGTTGTGGTCGGGCCCCTCCCAACCGACGGGAAGCGTCATGGGCGTGCTTCTCTTGATGAGACCGACGGCTGAAGCAGTATGAATACAGCCAAGACCGACAAGCCTTTACTTGCGTGACCGGGTGGGCACATTTTCCGGTGGGATGAAGACCGCCAGCGCGATGACCGTCGTCCACTTCCCCTTCTTGCCGACGGCCGACTGGGTGATATTCTGGGTCTTTACGATTTTTCCACCCATCTTGAACACTTGTTCACGCTCTTTCCAGGCTACATTCGGATCGAACTCGACGCCTAAGGTCGTCGCCAGCATCTGCGCCGCGAGATCTTCCGTATACTCTCCGGTCTCCTCGTCCGTCTCACCATGGGCATGGTGCTCGGACAGATAGCCATACGTGCCGAGGTCGGTGGGCTTCGCAAGACCGACGGAGGCTGAAACCAACTGATTTCGTTCGTTGGTTTCGGAGCGGGCCATAACACAAAACGTAATCTCTCCGGGCTTCAACAGTTTCTCCCCACGCTTTCTGGGAACAACCTTGCAATGGGGCGGGAGAATGGACGACACACTGACGAGGTTGCAGTAGGCCACACCGGCACTACGCAACGCTTCCTCGAAGGAGGTCAGCTTTTCCTTGTGGACCCCCACTCCTCTCGTTAAAAACATATGCGTAGGTACCATCATTTCCCCTTTCGTTCGTCTGGCAATCGGCCTCTCTGGTTGTTCGTTCGAAGGTTGTTTGGTGACGTGTTCAAAAGAGGCCAGCCAGACAAACAAACCGCACCAGATCAAGTGCTGTATCGGGCGCTTGTTGTAGCAAGATTGGACTGGCTTCGCAATATCTTCTAGACACTTTTTTCGGGTAAATTAGGGAGGTCTTTTAAATTCAAGATGAGCATGCGCGGCTCGGTCATATCTTCGATCGCGGCCCGAACCCCTTCGCGTCCCAGCCCGGAATCTTTCACACCACCGTATGGCATATGATCGGCACGAAACGTGGGGATCTCATTGGCCAAGACCGCACCGACTTCCAGATGTCGAAAGGCGTAAAAGATCTTGTTGATGTCCTGCGTGAACAGGCCGGCCTGCAGTCCATAGTCCGATTGATTGAGGAGCGCCACGGCTTCGCTGAGTTGACGATACGGCGTAATAGTCACAACCGGTCCAAACACTTCTTTACAGGAGACTTTCATGTCCGGCTTCACGTTCGATAACACCGTCGCTTCAACAAGCGAGCCCTTCCGCTTCCCACCCAACAGTACGCGCGCTCCCTCCGCAACGGCTTCCGCAATCCAGCCCTCCACGCGCTGAGCGGCTGCCAGATCGATGAGGGGGCCGATGCTCGTCGTCTCCTCGACCGGATCTCCCATCTTCAATCGAGCGACGTGCATGAGCAACTTGGTCGTAAACACATCGGCGATCGCATGGTGCACGAAGACCCGCTGCACCGAAATGCAGGTCTGACCGGCATACCCGAATCCGCCCGCCGCGCAACGCTGGGCCGCCAATTCAAGATCGGCATCCGGCTCAATGACCACACCGGCGTTGCCCCCGAGTTCGAGCGTGACTTTTTTCTTTCCACACTTTGCCTTCAACATCCATCCTACCGAGGCACTGCCGGTGAAACTCAGCAACTTGAACCGCGGATCGACCACCATCCGTTCTGCCAGGGCATTCTCACAGGGCACCACATTCAGTCCGCCCGGGGGAAGCCCCGCTTCGAGCGCGATCTCTCCCAGAAGCAAGGCCGTCAACGGGGTTTGAGGCGCCGGTTTGATGAGAATCGGATTGCCTGCGGCCAGCGCCGGCGCCACTTTGTGCGCCACGAGGTTCAGCGGGAAGTTGAAGGGGGTAATGCCGAGAATCGGGCCGATCGGAAATCGGCGGAGCATGCCAAGGTGCGTATCGAAGCCGGGCGTCCAATCGAGCGGTACCACCTCGCCCGGAATCCGGCGTGCCTCTTCGGCGGCGACCGTAAAGGTTTGGATTGCTCGGCTGACTTCCCGCTTCGCATCGGTGATCGGCTTACCGGCCTCCGCCGTGATGGTCTGGGCGCATTCATCTCGTCGTCGATAGAGTAAGGCAGCGACCTGTTGGAGAATGTTGTATCGAGCATGTCCTGGCAGTTGCCCTATGGTGGCAGTCGCACTGTACGTGGACGCGATGGCCTCATCGACCTCAGCTTCAGTCGCTTGGGTGACTTGGGCAACGAGTTTCCCGGTGAACGGATCAACGACAGGGGCCGAGCGCTCGCCCGACTTCCATTGGCCATGCACGAGGAACGGACGGGATTCCTGCACTGGAAGACTCACTGGAGTCTGTGATGAGGTTGGTATTAGTCCGCCGCTTCAACCGACGCAGCGGCTTCAGCGGCAGGTTGCGCAATCGCGGAGGCTTCTTGTGCGGCGACGGCCTTGGCGATCAGTTCATCCGTGCCCCAATCGCGGATCGCCTCCATGGTAAAGCCCTCGTAGGTCGACACCCCGTGACACGAGGGACAGTCCGGCATCGGAACTTTTCTGTAGAAGACTTCGGTCAGGCACGACATGCACACCCAGAAATCATCATCGCGATGGGAGACGGGCCAGAATGATTGTATAGAAGCCATAGAAACACCTTACCTTTTCTGAGGAACAGGACTATCGCACCTGAACACCGATGTCAACAGCATGCGCAAAGGCTCACTCCCCGCTTCGGCGGCAATTCAACTATTTTTTATCGCCGGCCAGGAGCCGATCGATTTCCTCTGCGAACATCTCGAATGGAAAGGCGCCTGGAATCGCCACCGCCGGCTCTTTGTCTGTCGGCTCACTGGCTGTCCGCACAAGAATGAACCCGGGAGTTCCGTGAAACCCCCATTGGTTGGCTTCCTGGCGATCCTCAAAAATCGCCTTTGTATACCGCCCCTCGTTCACACACCGTTCAAACGCCGGCCGATCCAAACTCAGTTCCGCAGCATGACGGAGATAGACGTGTTTGTCCAATTGGCCCCCTTCGGCAAACAATCGATCATGCATCGCCCAATACTGCCCTTGCGCGCCGGCACATCGGGCGGCCATCGCCGCATCTACCCCGGAGCCTTGATCTCCGCGTGGAAAATCGCGGTAGATGAATCGAACTTTCCCCGTGTCGACGTAACGAGCCTGAATCCGTGGCCACGTCCGTTTGAAAAACTTTACACAATACCCGCACGTGAAATCGGAATATTCGATCAAGGTCACGGGTGCGTTGGCTTGCCCCCTGATCCGCACGTCGGTTTCAGATGAAGGCCCGGCAAGGACGGAGGAAGACCACAGAAGGGCACCGCATACGAACAACTGAGCCGACCATCGTCCTACCATTCGATTCATGAGCGGCGCACCGCGCCGGCCTTCTTTCGCTCCAGAATCCCCATCATCAGCAAAGGCCAGACGACCGTGGCATCGCTTAAGACTTCGGCGAATCGCCCACCGTCCTTCGGGGTCACAAACTTTCCCCAGGACAGCCCTTCTTGATACGTACAGCCGCTGAGCCCTCCCCAGTAATCCGGTTCAGGACAAATTCGCACTCCATAATGAAATCGGGGCGGCTTCACGTTCAAACCCAACCGGAGATTGCCGATTTCAATATATGGACCGACCTGTTGCGCCCAGTTCCGAGGAACCCCACCGCCGATCGTGAAAATTCCAAGTCGTTTCGCGGAAAGGACATGGTCGGCATAGCTGTTGAGATCGAGGTACGGATTGAATGAGGGGCACGATTGGTGGATCGCTCGTAAAATGTCCAGATCTCTCCCGGGCCCGACCTGAGATCGAGCGCGATCGATCTCCCGCGCCATCGCCCAGGTTCCCATGTCCAGCCCCACCTCCGAATCAGTGAACGCTGGGATATAGACCGGCACGTTCTTCACGTAGGCGCTTTTCAGGATTCCGTCGCCGTCTAACTCCTCCGCCAGCGTCTTCCCAATTTCCCTCGTGAGGACTGCCGACGAAAGCGGCTGATCCTGATCGAGACGCTTCAAGGTTTGCGCGACGACATGCTCGACATAATTCAAATTCGATTCCATCTCCAGTGTGTCGTAGACGCGATTGTATCCTTTTCGAAAGAGCTCTTCGTCGCTCATAGAAGGGTCGTGGCGGTAGTGCGTCTTGCCGACCGACTCACTGAGGCCATGCGCCATCAACGCCCCGGTCGAAATGATGCACTGCACCATCCCTTCATCGATCATCTTCGTGATGATCTTCCCCATCTTGGCAATCGTCATCGCACCGGACAAGGTCATCACAACGTGGCAGTCAGGGTCCTCGATCATGGCCCACAGAACATCGAACGCATGGCCGAGATGCCGCCCCCCGAATGCCGTCTTACCCATCGCTTCGAGCAACTCGCTGAACGAGCTGATCTTGTCAGGATCCAGCGGCTCAAGCGCTTCTAATCCATCTTTTGCACCGTCATGAAATTCACGTGCGTACATATACAACCTCAGGAAAATTCAACCATCGCCATTCGGTTATACACAACCCAGAATGGAGGCGTCAATGAACGGTTCGTTCGTTCACTGAGAATTTACATGTGCGCACATTGAACAGTCGAGCGTTGCGCAGGTTTGAATGGAAGCGGCTCATCATGACTCAGTAAGAAAACAACTCGATAAGAGGAACCAGAAGACTGGGGCGGCAGTGGGATTCAACCACTCACACAACACTGATTGCGTGAGGCTCCAGCCCGAGCATGCAAGAGGTGATTCGGTGCCCCTCTTTATGGGTGTGACCAGTCAACGTACAAACACGAGGGAGAGATGGAAAGACCCTGGAAGAGTTATTCAGGCATGTCCATGAGAAATGAAACACCCGACACGAGCAAGCTCGGTGTGGTGGTCCCAACGGGATTCGAACCCGTGTTTAAGCCTTGAAAGGACCGACCAAACTGAAGAAGTTCAACAGAATCATCCTTTGGAACAGTCTGATGAGTAGCACAGCTTTACAACGAATTACAGCAAGCGTGTCCTAACCCGCATTATTCATGACGGTTCGTAGCGAAATCACGGAGTCGCGTTGCGAGACGAGTACGCGGAGCCCCGAGAAGAGGACTACTCCCGTTAGAGTGGTGCTCGCGCAGGAAAGCGCTGTAACAACTCCGCTAGTGCTGGAGCTCGTACTGGATGGCTCGGAGCATGGCGTGGAGGTCCAGGGGTTTAGGAAGCGTATGCCGAGCACCGAGAAGCTTTGCCTTCTGGAGCTCCTCTGCCGAGCGGCCGCTCATGGCAATGACCTTCACATTCAGAAACGCTCGCGTCAATTCCATGATGACCTCCAAGCCGTTCATCTCTGGCATATCAAGATCTGTGAGCACAAGATCCACCTGATGGGCACGGAACTGGTCGAGTCCTTGGCGCCCATTGGTGGCCTCGGAGACCTGATACCCGGCATCCACCAGCACCTGCGCCAGTAACGTGCGTACGGCCCGGTCATCTTCAATAATTAGGATGGTGGCTGGCATGGTCGCCTTGTTCCTTTCTCCCACCTAGCACTTTCGCTCAGGAAGAGTTGCCTCTCTTCTTAGCAGGATGCGGAAAAAGTCCGCCAGCGGCGTTCTCGCCTCGCTCAGAGGCTCAACGTACGGCCCAGAGTACGATTCGCCTCTTTGCTCGCTGCGGCTGACCAGCGCCAGCAGTGACGTCTTCGATTGCTCGCTCAAGCTCCGGCGAATGGCCGACCATCCGGTGGGCTTCTTCTCGCTTGTCATAACTCTCCCTGAAGCTGCAATTTTATCCGCTCTACAAGATGAGCAAGTTCGTGCTGTGAAAAATGAAGTTCGCGTTCGACAAACGGCTCGACCTTGAAGTTGTGCTGATTTAAAACACCCTTTGGACCAGCCAAAATGGGGACACCAAAGGAAACCAATTGTCCGGCCCAAGAA
Organism: Nitrospira sp.; assembly: GCA_015903995.1. Taxonomy (GTDB): domain Bacteria; phylum Nitrospirota; class Nitrospiria; order Nitrospirales; family Nitrospiraceae; genus Nitrospira_D. The sequence continues at coordinate 184,532 of JABMDK010000011.1, read as the reverse complement.
ACGCAGAAATGCGTCATTCCCCACGCGATGAAATGCTCTGATCTCTTCGTCTACGGCTGAAGAATACCCCTTTCCCTATAGGAAATCACCCGTCATGGAGTTGTAAGACGTGAAGCGCTACTTGCGATCGGGCCGGTGTTGAACAAAGAGAAACGGTTAGGGGTATACCTGCCGCAAGGGAAATGGCTGGGGGACTAGGAATCGAACCTAGGTAGCCGGCTCCAAAGGCCGGCGTCCTACCGCTAGACGATCCCCCAGCGCGGTACGAAAGCAAATAGTAGATCTACAGACAGGATGGAAATTTTTGGCTGGGGGACTAGGAATCGAACCTAGGTAGTCAGATCCAGAGACTGACGTCCTACCGCTAGACGATCCCCCAACCGGGTTTCACAGTAATATATCGATCACAATTTCGTCAAGATCGACGCGGGTTTGGCTAGCAGGCTGTTGACAAATCCCGCCAGCGGCGTTCTCGCATCACTCAGAGGCTCAACGTACGGCACAGAGTACGATTCGCCCCTTCGTTCGCTGCGGCCTTGCTGGACGGCCTTTCTGGACGGCCTGCAGGTCACTCTACTTCCGTTAGGGATCTTGAAGGTCGTGCGTTTTCAGCATCGTGAATGTGCTCATCAACACCCTGCTAGAAGAGTACTTCATCCTCTCGATGCACGCTCGATACTTCGCCTCAGCCGAAGCAGCGTGCGATCTCTCCCGAGCACTTCCATCACTTCAAAAAGTCCCGGGCTTGCCGTCCGTCCGGTCAAGGCCACGCGAACCGGCTGGGCTAACACGCCCATCTTAATGCCTTCTTCCTCGACGAGTTTCTTGAAGCTCTCTTCCCACACCGGTTTGGAAAGACTCGGAAACGCCTCGAATCGGGTCAAAAGCTTCTGAAGCAACGGTGCGGTCGTAGGCGTGAGAAACTTCTTGGCTGCTTCGTCGTTGAATGTCACCGTCTGCCCGAAATAGGGCCTGACCCAATCCACCATGTCGACTAAGGTCTTTGCCCGTTCCTTGACCAGCACAACCAATTGCGCGAGCCATTCGTCTGAAACCGTGCGCAGTTCGTCTTTCAAGCCCGCCTGTTCCAGATGCGGCACAAGCGCTTGTGCGACCTCGCTCGGTGGACTCGTCTTGATATATTCGGCGTTTATCCATAGCAACTTGTCGGGATTGAACACAGCCGCCGACGTTTGCACATGATCCCACGAAAACTTGTCGATCAGTTCCTGCCGTGTAAAAAGCTCTTGATCCCCGTGCGACGGACCAGATAATTGACCATGGCATCGGGGAGATAGCCCATGTCTTTGTAGGCCATGATCGAGGTCGCACCGTGGCGTTTCGAGAGCCGGGTCTTATCGGCTCCTAAAATCATCGGCAGATGTCCGAACCGCGGCACGGCAAACCCTAGCGCCTCGAAAATAGGGATCTGCCGGGGCGTGTTCGTCAGATGGTCGTCTCCCCGCACCACATGTGTAATACCCATCAAGGCATCATCGACCACGACTGAAAAATTGTAGGTCGGATAGCCGTTGGACCTGAGAATGATCACATCGTCCACGACGGTATTGTCAAAGACGACCTTCCCCTTGATAAGATCCTCGATCACGGTCTGGCCCTCTTGCGGGGCCTTGAATCGCAGCGCGGCATCGCCGGGCGGACTAGCGAACTTCATATTGCGACAGCGACCGTCATAGCGAGGCGAGAGTCCTTTGGCTTCCGCTTCTTTTCGCCGAGCCTCCAATTCGTCCGCCTTACAAACACACCAGTAGGCATGCCCGGTCTCAAGCAACTTCATGGCATGGCTGCGATACAGATCCATCCGTTCCGTTTGGCGGAATGGTCCTTCATCCCAATCGAGCCCGACCCATTTCATGCCTTCGATGATGGCCTGAATCGATTCATCGGTCGAGCGACTTTGATCGGTATCCTCAATGCGAAGGATAAACACACCCTGTTGTTGGCGTGCAAAGAGCCAATTAAACAGAGCTGTGCGCACACCTCCTATGTGGAGAAACCCTGTCGGACTCGGAGCAAACCGGACGCGAACCTGACTCATGACCGTGCCGTCCCTTCTTCTACACACCACAGACCGATGATCTATACCATGCTGTGAAAATCCTTGTACATCGCCTTGCCACTTCCATCTCCTGACGGCTTCTGCTATGACGGTGCCGCGAATCGATCATGGCGGAACGCACACAACCGGCCACAGTCCTTGCAGTCACCGATCTCACGCCCCACGTCCGCCAACTCGTCGTGAAACCTAAAACCAGCAAGATTTCCTTTCAACCGGGGCAGTGGGTTTCCCTCAAACTTCCGGTAGGCCCTAAGCCACCGCTCAACCGAGCGTACTCCATGGCTGATCCTTCGTCTCCGTACGGAGAGCTAACGCTGGTATTTGATCGCGTCCCCGGTGGGCTGGGTTCCAATTATCTCTATGAGTTGAGGTCTGGGGACGAGGTGCCCTTGTCGGGCCCCTATGGAAATTTCGTCCTCCCTCTACCACTCGATCGAGAGCTACTGCTGATTGCGCGCTACACGGGCCTTGTTCCGGTGCGCTGCCTGCTCAAACAGCTGTTTTCTTTAAAAATCCAAACTCCTGTCTTATTGATTGCCGTGGCACCCGACGAAGACGAGGTTTTGTTCCATCAAGAATGGCTCACCATGGCCATGCAATATCCCTCATTCCGCTATCTGCCGCTGGTCGCTCAGAACGGGGAGCCGGAGGCTGTGGGAAAAACCTTGTCCATGCTTACCTCACTGGTGAAGGGACAGCCCAAGGTCGTTCCCATGATTTGTGGAACCAAAGCGTTCGCCCGCCCCCTGCGTGCCTATTTCATGGAGGAAGGATACGACCGAAAGGACGTGAAGATAGAGACGTACGATTAGACTGATCGATCGGCACGGCTCATTCAGAATAAGCCGACGTCATCGACGAGTCCCGTATAAGAAACCCCTCCCCGATCAGTGCCCTTCCCGCACGAGATTCTTATTCACGGCTGGGATTTCGACGACGATATCCTTGGTGCCGTTCGGCACACACTGGCACCCCAGACGAGATTGGAGTGTCGTCATAGGCGCCTCATCTAACTGATCGTACTCATCGTCTGTGCCTTCATTACAGGTGTCCAATCCCTGCCTCACGATCACGTGACAGGTCGAACAGGCGCAGACCCCGCCACAGACATGCTCCAAATCCACTCCGTGCCCCATGGCAATATCCAAAATGCTCCCAGGAATCCCGGTTGGACCATACGGAATCTTTTCAGGATCGACCGTAACCTTAGTCGAGCTTCCATTAGGCTGGATAAATGTGATGGCATAAGAAACCTTGGGAAGTTCGTACTCAGCCTTTTCAATATACGGGTTCGTCCCACCCATGTGCCGTTCCTTTCTGAGACAGCGCTAAACTCTGGCCCTGTATTGACACCAAAGAAACACGCATGCTACTCTTAGTCCGACCATATTGATCGGAGATCATTATAGTCTCCGATCTTGCAGATCGGCAATAGGCATGTTGAAGATTTCAAAAAAAGCTGATTACGCGCTGATGGCGCTCCAACACATCGCTTCGGTCCAATTCGGCGATATCACTCCGGGCCGCGTGGTGAATACAAAAGAGATTGCCGAGGAATACAATATTCCCCTGGAATTGCTGGCGAAGGTTCTTCAAGTCCTTTCGAAGAACGGCCTCATCGAAAGCCACAATGGTCCTAAGGGAGGGTATCTCCTGGCACGAAACGCCAGACAGATCACGATCGCACAAATCATCGAAAGCATCGAAGGCCCGCTTGCCATCACCGACTGCTCGCACGAAAAAGACGGTGATTTCTGCATGCAACGCGAACACTGTAACATCCGCACGCCGCTCCTGAAAATCCAAGACAGCATCTACCAGTTACTGAACAACATGACGCTGGGAGACATGATGGGCGGCACGCCGCTGATCACGATTCAGTCCCCCTCGGCACAAGGAGTCGAACGATGAAGCTTCCTATTTTCCTCGATAATCATTCCACCACACCCATGGATCCACGAGTTCTGGAAGCGATGCTGCCTTATTTCGTGGAAAAGTTCGGCAACGCCGCCAGTCGCAACCATGCGTTTGGCTGGGCCGCGGAAGAAGCCGTGGAACAGGCCAGAAAACAGATTGCGAAGCTCATCAAGGCCGACTCAAAAGAAATCGTCTTCACCAGCGGGGCCACGGAATCGGACAATCTGGCGCTGAAGGGTGTCTTGGAGATGTACAAGGAGAAAGGCACCCACATCATCACGTCATCCACGGAACATCGGGCCGTACTCGATACGGCCAAGTCTCTGGAAGCCAAAGGGCTGGCGACCGTGACCTATTTGCCGGTCGATAAATACGGCATGGTCAACCCCCAAGACGTGCAGAACGCCATCACCGACAAGACGATCTTGATCTCGATCATGCTGGCCAACAACGAAATCGGCACGATCAATCCGATCCAAGAGATCGGCAAGATCGCCAAAGCGAAGGGTATTCTGTTTCATTGCGATGCGACCCAGGGCGTCGGAAAAATTCCTGTCGATGTCCAGGCCATGGGCATCGACCTCATGTCATTCACGTCCCATAAGATCTACGGGCCCAAGGGAGTCGGTGCGCTGTACGTCAGAAAAAGGAACCCTCGCGTACGGATTGCGCCTCAGATCGATGGAGGAGGCCATGAACGAGGCATGCGGTCCGGCACCCTGCCGGTCCCATTGATCGTTGGATTTGGAAAAGCCTGTGAACTCTGCGAACAGGAGATGGCGGCGGATACGGCTCGGCTGACCAAAATGCGCGACCGCCTCCAAACCGAGATCATGGCGGCGCTTGAAGAAAGCTATCTCAACGGCCATCCCACGAACCGTTTGCCGGGCAATCTCAATATTTCCTTCGCCTACGTCGAAGGGGAGTCGTTGCTCATGGGCATGAAGGACATCGCCCTTTCCTCCGGTTCGGCCTGCACGTCGGCCACGCTGGAACCCTCGTACGTATTGCGCGCCCTCGGCGTCGGGACAGAACTCGCTCACTCCTCGATCCGCTTCGGCTTGGGCCGTTTCAACACCGATGATGAGATTGACTATACGATCAAGAAGGTTATTGAGATTGTCACCAAGTTGCGGGAAATGTCCCCGCTTTATGAGATGGCCAAAGAAGGCGTGGACCTGAAATCCGTTCAGTGGGCGGCGCATTAATCACGCCGGACCTGAAACGTACCTCGTGACGCGTATCGCATAGACAACGAACGGCGCTTCACGAACGACGAGATACCAAGGAGGTTTCTATGGCATACAGCGATAAAGTCGTCGATCACTTCAACAATCCCCGTAACATGGGAAGCTTTAAGAAGGACGATGCAGACGTGGGCACCGGCATGGTGGGCGCCCCGGAATGCGGCGACGTGATGAAACTCCAAATCAAGGTTCAGAACGACACGATCGTGGACGCGAAGTTCAAGACTTTCGGGTGCGGGTCGGCGATCGCCAGTTCCAGTTTGGCTACCGAATGGCTCAAGGGCAAGACCTTGGAAGAAGCCCAGAAGATCAAGAATACGGATATCGTCCAGGAACTCAACCTTCCACCGGTCAAGATTCACTGTTCCGTCCTCGCGGAAGATGCCATCAAGGCCGCATTGGCCGATTATCAAAAGAAGGCAGACGGGCAGCCGTCCGGCACCAAGTAACAGCCACGAAGGGAGCGCCACATGGACACCACGAATGTCGAGACTCAGACTCCGATCATTTCGCTCACGGATGCAGCCTTGAAAGAAGTCAAACGGCTGATCAACGTACAAGGCATTGAGGAAGGCGGACTTCGCCTCGGCGTCAAAGGGGGCGGCTGTTCGGGCCTCAGCTACACGATTAATTTCGACGACAAGATCGGACAATACGATCAAGTCCATGAGATCGATGGCGTCAAAGTAATCATCGATGCGAAGAGCGCCATCTATCTCCAAGGCACCCAATTGGATTATCAAAAAGACATGATGGGCGGAAACTTTAAGTTTCTGAACCCGAACGCCAACAAGACGTGTGGCTGCGGAGAGTCGTTCTCGGCTTGATTCGCAACCCACTGAATAGACCGCCGGGCATGGCGCGCGCCATGCCCGCTTTTGCTCATGGATAACCATCAATCATCTCCTCATCCAGATGCTCGACGCCAGCTGCAGATGGCCCGGAGCATGTGCTGGCACTGTCAGTCAGAAGTGACAGGAGAATACTTTTGTGACCGGTGTGTGAAAGTCCAGCCGGTTTCAAAAGAAACCGACTATTTCACCTGCCTCGGGTTTCCACGGCGCCTGACGCTCGATCCGAAGAAACTGGAAGCCAAATTCTACGAACTGAGCCGGACATTCCATCCTGATTTTTATCAGACCAAAAGTACGGACGAGCAAACCATCAGCCTCAGCAATGCCGCCGTCCTGAATACGGCCTATCGGACGCTTCGTGACCCCATTCAACGAGCGGAGTATCTTCTGGCCCTGGAAACCGGCTCGGTCAAAGATATTCGAACCTCCCCGCCGGCCGATCTCTTTGAAGAAATCCTGGCACTACAAGACACCCTGGAGGAGTACCGGGCATCGGATCCTGATTCGGATCAGGGCCGCCGGCTCCGTGCCACTCTCCAGACGGAGCAGGAGGCCTTGGAGCGACGCAAGGAAGGGATGGAATCTCACCTTCGGCAATTGTTCGCCGACTGGGATCAGCTACAAGACTCGGGAGAAGCCACGAGCCTGGCGAGGGTGGAACGGGACAGAATTCTGAAACAGATGCGGAATCTCCTTTCCAATCGTACATACGTCAACAATATCGTCAACGATCTGGCAGCAACCATCGCCTGAGCAACTCTTTTCCAACATCTTCATCTTTGATATGGCACGCATAGTCGGCATCGACCTCGGCACAACAAATTCACTGGTCGCCTATATGAAGGACGGGCAGCCCTGCGTCGTCCCGGACCGCAACGGCCGGACGATGGTGCCTTCGGTCGTCGCCTTGACGGATAATGGATTGATCGTCGGAGATTCGGCGAAAGAGCATTTGACGCGTAACCCAGAACGTACAGTCTACTCCGTGAAGCGATTCATGGGCAAAGGGCTGGCCGATGTCCAGAACGAGCTGGCCTATTTCCCCTATAACGTCACTGAGACCGGTGGTGTGATCCGAATCAAGCTTGGCCCAAAGAGCTATTCCCCTCCACAAATCTCCGCCATGATCCTCAAAGAACTGAAGCTGCGCGTGGAGGCCGCCCTCGGCGAAAGCATCACCAAGGCCGTCATTACCGTGCCGGCCTACTTCAACGACAGCCAGCGACAGGCCACCAAGGATGCCGGCCTCATTGCCGGCTTGGAGGTGTTGCGCATCATCAACGAACCGACCGCTGCCTCGCTGGCCTACGGACTTCAGGAAAAGACACAAGGGACGATCGCCGTCTATGACTTCGGCGGCGGGACATTCGATATCTCGATCCTGAAGTTGAAAGACGGCATCTTTGAAGTACTGGCGACCAACGGCGATACCCACCTTGGCGGAGACGATCTCGATCGCGTACTGGTTGATCGTTTTATTGCAGAAATCCGAGACCAGTGTGGGATCGACATCGGCAGCTACCCCGATCACATGCAAGCCGTCCGGTTGGAAGCGGAACGGGCCAAGATCCGCCTTTCTCATGATCGTAAGGCCGAAATCACCATCGAGCTCCCGGAGGACAAGGGACGCTTTACCAGAGAGCTGACACGAGATCAGCTCGAATCTCTCGTAGGAGGGATTATCGAACGCACCTTAGCGCCCTGTCGGATCGCGCTAAAAGACGCCGGGCTTACTCCGAAAGACATTGATGAAGTCGTGTTGGTGGGCGGTTCCACCCGTATGCCGTTGGTCCGGCAGCGGGTAGAAGCGCTGTTCGGAAAGCAACCCCATTGCCACTTGAATCCGGACGAAGTTGTGGCGCTAGGGGCGGCGGTGCAAGCCGATATTCTCAGCGGCGGGACGACCGATATGTTACTGTTGGACGTCACGCCCTTGTCTCTCGGCATTGAAACGATGGGCGGGGTCATGAGCAGCTTGATCCGCCGAAACACGACCATCCCGGCGAGCGCCAAGGAAATGTTCACGACCTATGTCGACGGGCAGACCGGAGTCGATATTCATATCCTGCAAGGCGAGCGCGAACTCGTCAAAGACAACCGGAGCTTGGCGCGATTCCGCCTGAAAGTACCGCCCCTCCCCGCCGGCGTCCCGCGCATCGAGGTGACCTTTTTGATCGATGCCAATGGCATCTTGAATGTGACGGCAACGGACATGCGGACGGGCCAGAGCCAGTCAATCGAGGTCAAACCCTCTTATGGATTGTCCGACACGGAGGTGGAGCGGATGATCGAGGACTCGTTCAAATTTGCGGCGGAGGATGTCAATGCCCGCAAGTTGATCGAAGCCAGACTGGACGCCGAGGCCTTGATCAAAGCGACCGACAAGTCCCTCATAGAAGCCGAACACCTCGTTGCGCCGGAAGAAGCCGATCGCATTCGGGCAATAGTATCTCTGCTGTCCACCACAAAGAACGGAACAGATCCGCGTGCCATCCGCGCGCACATGGCGGAGCTTGAACGGGCCGCAAAGAATTTGAATGTCGTGATGCTGGACGATTCACTCAAGAAAAGCCTGCAAGGGAAGAAAGTTACCGAAGTAACGTGAAGCGTCGTACGTGAAACGTATCTCGTGAAGCGCATTCCGCAACACAACCCGGACGCTTCACGATTTACGAACAACGAGATACGAAGGAGCTCGTGATGGATCTGAAATGGCAGGACGCCGAAGAGATCGCCATCCGGTTGGTCGAAACACATCCAGAGACAGATCCCCTCACCGTGCGCTTCACCGACATGCATACCTGGATCGTGGCCCTGCCGGAATTTAAGGACGATCCGAAGAAATCGAATGAGAAAATCCTGGAAATGATTCAGATGGCGTGGCACGAGGAATATCAGGACTCGAAGGCATAGTCTCCAAAATTACAAATTCCCGTCTCCTGCCGGTGATCCCTCGGGAATCTGGTCCAACTTATAAAAATCTGTCGGATCTTGTCGACGCTGCACCGCCTGAGTCGGCTCACTCCCCTTCGTAAAGAGCTCAACCGTTCCCTTTTGCCCTTCTCCGTCTTGTTCCGACTCCAGGAGTCCTGTCGAGGAATCAACTTTCACAAACGTCACCCCGTCTGGAATCTCGAACGGCACGACCGGAAGCTGCTTGAGCGCCTCTTTCATGAACGAGATCCAAATCGGCAAGGCTGAGCGAGCCCCCGTTTCACTCTCTCCGAGCGAGCGACGGTCGTCAAAACCGACATAAACGCCGGTGACCAAGTTCGGGGTTCCACCGATAAACCAGGCATTGATGTAGTCGTTCGTCGTGCCGGTTTTCCCGGCGATCGGACGCCCCAGTACCTTCGCCGCCTGCCCGGTTCCCCGCTGCACGACGTCTTCCATCATGTTGGTAATCAAATAGGCGGCTTCTTTGGCGATGACTTCATGGGGTTCGGGCTCGGTCACTTCAAGGACCTTCCCCGTATTGTCCTTGACCGATTTGACGGCAAAGGGTTCCACTCGACTCCCCTGGTTCAAGAACACTCCATAGACTGAGGTCAACTCCAGCAAACCGACCGACGATGTGCCCAGTCCCAAGGAGAGATCGGCAGGAAGCGGACTCGTGATCCCGACCGTGCGCGAGAACTCGATCACGTTTTTCACGCCGACCTTATCCAACAACCGAACCGTGGCAAGATTGTGGGACTGAGCCAGCGCATCCCGAAGACTCACCATGCCGTGAAACTTCCGGCCGTAGTTCTCCGGCTTCCAAATCTTGTCGTCCTCTGCCTGCTCATAGACGACCGGAGCATCGAGGATCTGTGTGGCAGGGCTCAACCCTTGACTCATTGCCGTCGCATAAATGAGCGGTTTGAACGCGGACCCCGGTTGCCGGTGGGCCTGCACCGCACGGTTGTATTCACTGCGAGAGAAATCATACCCGCCCACCATCGCACGAATCGCCCCCCCTTTGGGATCGATCGCAATCAGGCCTCCCTCGACGACCGGTGTCTGCTCTAGTGTGAGTTGCACGCCGTCTTTCGTGAGCCGTTTCACGCCGATTTCGATGACATCTCCTGGTTTCAGAAGCGACTTAAGATTCGGATTCACCACGAAATCCACGGTGGGATCCGGCCCCTTGAGCATCCGCTTGGCCCAGGCCATGTCGTCAAACGCCAGCTTCGCGGTGAACGGCCCGACCTGAACGAGATAGTGATCCTTCGCAACCTTTAAGACGACTCCTTCCCCCAGATACCCAGGTTTGAGCAGAGGCTCCCCGGAGGCAAGTTCCGACGGTCGGAACGTCGCCACATCGACGGTTCGCCGAGGCCCCCGCCACCCTTCCCGTTTGTCGAGCTCACGAACCCCGGCCAGGAAGGCGGCTTCCGCCGCTCGCTGCATCTCCAGGTTCAAGGTCGTGTAGATTTGGAGACCACCCTTGTACACCATCGACTCCCCGTACTTCGCCATGAGCAACTGACGGACGTATTCGACGAAGTAGGGGGCGAGATGTTCGCTGCCAGGCCGATGGAAATTCAGTTTTTCACGCACAGCCGCTTCCCGTTCCACCGCAGTGATAAACCCGACCTCCTCCATCCTGGACAGAACGTGCTCTTGGCGCTTCTTCGCCGATTCATAGGCGCTGAACGGAGAGAACCGGCTGGGCGACTTCGGCAGACCGGCCAAGAATGCGGATTCAGCAAGGGTCAAGCCCCTGATATCTTTTCCGAAATACGATTGCGCCGCCGAGCCGACGCCATAGGCTCCTTGCCCGAAATAAATTTGATTCAGATAGGTTTCAAGAATTTGTTCTTTCCCGGACACCGCTTCCATCTTGTAGGCCAAGACGAGTTCCCGAATTTTCCGTTCATAGGACCGTTCGGACGACAGAAAGAGCGAGCGAGCCAGTTGTTGTGTAATGGTGCTGGCCCCTTCGACCTTCTTCCCTCCGTGCCGAATGTTCGTCCAGGCCGCTCGCAACATCCCGATAAAATCCAGGCCCGGATGCTCGAAAAATCGCGCGTCTTCCGTCGCAATGACCGCCTGCGTCAGCGTTTTGGGAATTTCCGGAAGCGGCGTCAAAATGCGGCGCTCGATATAGAACTGGCCGATGGGTTGGCGATCATCGGAATAGACGGTAGTGACCAAACTCGGTTGATAATTTTGGAGCAGGTCGAGCGAGGGAAGCTCTTTGTAAAAATGCCAGATGATTCCCGCAACCGTCGTGGCGACGACGATACTCACGGCGACCAGACCGATCAAGGCAAGCTGCCACCAACGCCATCGTCGGCGTGGCTGTTCTACTTTTTCGATAAAGCGACGATCGTTCAGCATGGTGGATGGAGCCTTGTAGATGTGAATCCGAGGTTAGCAAAACCTTACAATGCGCCCTCTGAAAACTCAAGCGAGATGCCGATCAGATACTTAGCCTTTCCCATCCGCTCCGCAACCGTTCTCACGCTGCATCAGCAAAAACCCATTTTACTTTCCCCCTTGCGGTTCTCATAGTACGAATACCATAGAACTCCTGAGAGTATCGCGGGCCATCTCGCCAATCAT
>JABMDK010000011.1:147913-172784 GCA_015903995.1 Nitrospira sp. | reverse complement strand
GAGATCGACGGCGTCAAAGTGATCATCGATGCCAAGAGCGCCATCTATCTCCAGGGGACCCAACTGGACTACCAAAAAGACCTCATGGGGGGAAACTTCAAGTTTCTCAACCCCAATGCCAATAAAACGTGTGGCTGCGGAGAATCGTTCTCGGCCTGACTCTCAACGAGTTTTTTAACGGATGGGTGCGGCGCGCACCATGCCGGGTTCCCCAATGGATCAACAGACACCAGAGTCCCCACAACCGCGCGGACTGCAGATGGCCCGGAGCATGTGCTGGCACTGCCAGTCTGCGGTCACGGGGGAATACTTCTGTGAACGGTGCGTGAAGGTTCAGCCGGTATCAAACGACACCGATTATTTCACCTGTCTTGGGTTTCCTCGACGTCTCACGCTGGACCCGAAGCAACTCGAGGCCAAGTTCTACGAGTTGAGCCGGACATTCCATCCTGATTTTTATCAGACAAAAAGTCCGGCGGAGCAAACGATTAGCCTCGGCAATGCCGCTGTCCTGAACACGGCCTATCGTACACTCCGAGACCCCATTCAACGCGCGGAATATCTGTTGGGCCTCGAAGCCGGCTCCGTGAAAAATATTCGTACGTCTCCTCCAGCCGACCTGTTTGAAGAGATCTTGGAGCTACAAGATACGCTCGAAGAATACCGGTCATCGGAACGGGATTCGCAGGAAGGTCGTGAGCTTCGCGCTGCCCTTGAGGCCGACCAACGGGCACTGGAACAACGCAAGCAGGAGATGGAAGCGCAACTGCAGCAGCTGTTTACGGAATGGGACCAGTTACAAGACCATGGGGAAGCGACAAGCCAGACCCGTGTAGAACGGGATCGGCTCCTGAAACAGATACGTGACCTCCTCTCCAACCGAACGTACATCACCAGTATCGTCAACGACCTCGCGACAACGATTGCCTGAGACATTCCGGCCAGCATTAGAAGAATATGACAAGAATCGTCGGCATCGACCTCGGCACAACCAATTCGCTGGTCGCCTACATGAAAGACGGTCAGCCCTGCGTCGTCCCAGACCGCAACGGTCGGACGATGGTGCCCTCGGTCGTCGCCTTGACGGATAATGGATTGATTGTCGGAGATTCAGCCAAAGAACACTTGACGCGAAATCCCGAGCGCACGGTCTATTCCGTGAAACGATTCATGGGCAAGGGACTAGCCGACGTCCAGAACGAGCTGGCCTATTTCCCGTATCATGTCACTGAGGCTGGTGGGGTGATCCGAATCCAGCTTGGCCAGAAGAGCTATTCACCACCACAGATCTCCGCCATGATCCTCAAGGAACTGAAGCTGCGGGCGGAGGCCTGCCTCGGCGAAAGCATCACGAAGGCCGTCATCACGGTTCCCGCCTATTTTAACGACAGCCAGCGGCAGGCGACCAAAGATGCCGGTCTCATTGCTGGGTTGGAAGTCTTGCGCATCATCAACGAACCGACGGCCGCCTCGCTGGCCTACGGACTTCAGGAGAAAACGCAAGGCACGATCGCCGTCTATGACTTTGGAGGCGGCACATTCGACATTTCAATCTTGAAGCTCAAGAACGGCATCTTTGAAGTGCTGGCGACCAACGGCGACACTCACCTGGGCGGTGACGATCTCGATCGTTTGCTGGTCGATCTCGTAATTGCAGAAATCCGAGACCAGTCCGGGATCGACATCGGCAGTTACCCCGATCACATGCAGACGGTTCGGTTGGAATCGGAACGGGCCAAGATACGCCTTTCTGATAATCTCAAGACTGAAATCACCATCGAGCTCCCAGAGGACAGAGGACGCTTCACCAGAGAGCTGACGCGCGATCAGCTCGAATCCCTCGTGGCGGGCGTCATCGAACGTACCCTCGCTCCCTGCCGCATGGCGCTCAAAGATGCCGGGCTTGCGCCAAAAGACATCGACGAAGTCGTCTTGGTGGGCGGCTCTACCCGTATGCCATTGGTTCGGCAACGCGTCGAGGCGCTGTTCGGGAAGACTCCGCATTGTCATCTGAATCCAGACGAAGTGGTGGCCCTCGGCGCAGCCGTCCAGGCCGATATCCTGAGCGGCGGCACCACCGACATGTTGCTCTTGGATGTCACTCCCCTGTCGCTCGGCATCGAAACGATGGGCGGTGTCATGAGCAGCTTGATCCGCCGAAACACGACCATTCCAGTCCCGATCATCATGCTCACCGCCGACTCCAGCGAGCATGACATCCAACAGGCGTTGAGCTCGGGCGCTAGCGACTACATGGTCAAACCGTTCAATCCCATGGAACTGACCGCACGCCTCAGTCGCTTCCTCAAGCAGGCAATGTAGGCGGGTCGGATGAAAGATCCCACATGTCAGCACCTCTCCCATCTACCGTTCTCGATGATCTCGGCTGGCTGGCCATAGTTGTGATCCACATTCTGATCCTCGTTCTGCTTACGTGGACCCTGATCATCCGCCGAATGCGCCTTTCCGCCGATCAGCGCCGCCAGGCTGTGGCGACTGTCTGGCGGCCGATCCTGTCGGAAAGCCTCATCGAACCCCCAGCCTCACTCCCGGCGATCCACCCTCGCGACCACATCCTGTTTCTCTATCTCTGGAATCACCTGCAAGAATCCATCAAAGGGGAACCGTCCAACGAACTCTGCAAAATCATCTACCGGACCAAGATGGACGCGGTGGTGCATCAGTATCTCGCCACGGGCACGATGCGCCAGCAGTTGCTGGCCCTCGTGACGCTGGGGCACATGAAAGAGGCGACGGTCTGGCCGCGATTGGTGGACCTGGCCCACGCAGATAATGCGTTTCTCTCGATCGAAGCGGCACGGGCCCTGATGCGTATCGACGCCCCAGGCGCAATCCCGGTGCTGGTACCCTTGATCGCGCGGCGGGACGACTGGTCACTACTCAAAGTCTTGGCGATCCTGCAAAGCGTCCAAGGGTACGGCGAGCATCTCGTGGCCCAGGCACTCGGAGAAGCAGCCCAGCAGGCAACACCGATGATTGCCGCCCGACTGATCCGCTTTCTCGCCTTCATCCGCAACTACCGCGCGCTGCCGTTCATCCGCCCGCTCCTCGATCGGCAACCACTACATGAAGACATTTTGGCAAGCTGCCTATCGATGTTCGGACAGTGTGGCGATCCACACGATCTCCCGGTCGTCCGCCGACACCTCACTCACCCGACCTGGTTTATTCGTGTGCAGGCTGCGACAGCGCTAGGAAAGATGGGGGTAGAGGAGGATGAAACTCTCTTGATCAAGTTGCTCGAGGATACCCACTGGTGGGTGCGCTATCGAGGGGCGGAAGCCTTGTCGATACTCCCGACCATGACGGATGAGAAACTTACGCTGCTCGTGCAGACCTTGCCGCCCGGCGAAGGACGGCATATCCTCACCCCCTTCGTCGCCAAGCGCATCGAAGCCTCTCTCGCTGCTGCCCCAGAGACACCAGGTCTCTCCACCGCTGCATGACGATCGGAAAAACCATTCCCGAGAGCGTTACCAATGATAGATGAGGTTCAGGCTGCCGCCGTGATGCATACCCCATTTAGGGATTCGCCCCTCCTTTACCCACTCTCGCCATCTCGCCCAGACTGGACCCGAAGGATTGGGCAGGAGCCAGTCCTAGAAGGAAGTCAAGAATGGACAAAAACGGTCGATAAGGAAGAGACGGTGCCGTATCTGGAGGCCCGTTCAGAGTCTCGGAGGGGATTGTCTGCTCCCCGATAGATAGGACAATTCGATCTCGTACACCGAAGCTGGAATGGCCCCAGGCACTGGAATTTCAACGGCATCGGAAGGACAGACAACGGCCAGGAACGATGAGGGCGCCAATCCCGAAAGATACCCTGACCCTAACGGATACAAGTGGATGAGTGGCCAGGGAAATGAGGCCGTATACACGTCATGAGGATGGACACCATCATTCAAGTCTGTGAGTGGCTGTTCTTGCTGTATCTTCTCGGTCTGACGGGAGGATACTTAATGCTGGACATCATCGCGGCAGTCCACCTCCGCAGCTATATGGAGGAGCGTGCGCTCGCGTCTCTCCCCTATGGCATCACGGGCTTCGAGCCGCAAATCAGCTTGCTCGTGCCCGCCTATAACGAAGAGGCGACCATCGCCGCCTCCGTACGGTCCCTCCTCCAGCTCAGTTATTCGGAGTTTGAAATCATCGTCATCAACGACGGCGGCAAGGATCGCACGTTGGATGTGTTGATCACAGAATTCGATCTGATTCCATTTCCCGAAGCCTACGACACACGCCTGACCACAAAGCCGATTCGCACGGTCTACCACTCCACCAGCCATCCGAATCTGCGCGTGGTCGATAAGGAGAACGGCGGCAAAGCCGATGCCCTCAACGCCGGCATCAATCTCTCCCGCTACCCGCTGTTTTGCGGCATCGACGCCGACTCGATCCTCCAGCGCGACAGCTTGCGGCTCGTCGTCCAGCCGTTCCTCGATAATCCCCACACGGTGGCCTGCGGAGGCACTGTCCGGGTGGCCAACGGCTGCGAGGTGACCAATGGATTCCTGACCAAAGTGGGGCTGCCGACGAACCCCCTCGCCCTCTTTCAGATTGTCGAATACCTGCGCGCTTTCCTCTTTGGACGGCTTGGCTGGTCACCGATCAATGCCATGCTCATCATCTCCGGCGCCTTTGGGTTGTTTCACAAGGATACCGTCGTCGGCGTCGGAGGATACCGGCACGACACGATCGGCGAGGACATGGAACTCGTCGTGCGGCTCCATCGCCACTTGAGGTTCAGCGGTAAGCCGTACCGCATCACCTTTACCCCCGATCCCGTGTGTTGGACCGAAGCGCCGGAAGACCTCAAGACCCTCAGGAATCAGCGCGTCCGCTGGCAGCGCGGGTTGTGTGAAAGCCTGACGAAGCACCTCGTGTTGATGTGCCACCCCAGGGGCGGGGCGATCGGCTGGATGGCTTTCCCGTTCATGGCCATTTTCGAATGGCTCGGCCCCGTGGTCGAAGTCTTCGGCTATGTCTTCGTGTCTATCGGCTTCTTAGTGGGGTTCGTGTCGTTCAAGACATGGCTCACCCTGCTGCTCGCCGCAATCAGCTTGGGCATCCTCCTATCCGTGAGCGCGTTCTTTCTGGAGGAGATTTCCTTTCACGTCTATCCCAGACTCCAGCATATGTTCCTGTTGTTTCTCTGTGCCATTCTTGAAAACTTCGGATATCGGCAGTTGAATTCTTACTGGAAGCTCGTCGGCCTCTATCAATGGCACGGGGCAAGAAGGGGGCCTGGGGCACCATGGCCAGGAAAGGCGCCTGGCAAACCCGCTAACTCTACCCAGCCGTTTACCTCGCCTTGGCTTGTGTATTGTGTATAATGTGACGATTCGGATATACTCACTATCGACGCCTCGAGCTTGGGCGTCTTTTTTTTGTCATTTGGAAGGTCTCATCATACATGTCCACCCTACGTGCCCCTCATGACCGTCGAAGCGATATCCGCAATGTCGCCATCATCGCCCACGTCGACCACGGCAAAACGACCTTGGTCGATGCGGTGCTCCGCCAAACACACGTCCATCGCAAAATCGACGATATGGGCGAACGCATCATGGATTCGATGGACCAGGAACGGGAGCGTGGCATTACCATCCGGGCCAAAAACGCCAGCGTCATCTATAACGGGGTAAAAATCAACATCGTCGATACGCCGGGCCATGCCGATTTCGGCGGGGAAGTGGAACGCACGCTCCGGATGGTGGACGGGGTGTTGATTTTGGTCGATGCGAAGGAAGGGCCCATGCCGCAAACGACCTTCGTGCTGCGGAAGGCCTTGGCGCTCGGACACAAAGCCATTGTCGTCATCAACAAGATCGACCGGCCGGATGCGGTCATCGACGATGTCGTCAACCGTACTTTTGATCTCTTTGTTCACCTGGGTGCCACCGATGAACAACTCGATTTTCCGATCGTCTACACCTCGGCTATTAAAGGCATCGCCACCCTCGATGTGAACAAACCAGGGACCGATATCGCGCCATTGCTCGATACCGTGCTGGAGAAGATTCCTGCCCCGGCCATTACCGTCGATGCCCCTCTCCAAATTCTTGTCCTGGCCCTGGTGCAAGATCCCTACAAAGGCAAGATGGGAATCGGCAAGATCCAGTCCGGTTCCATTGCCCGGCGGCAGAATGTCATGGTCCTCGGTAAGAACGGCGCACAGATTCCCGGACGAGTGTCCGACCTCGCGGTCTATTCGGGCCTGGAACGAGCCGACATGGAACAGGCCGCCGCCGGAGAAATCGTCGCGGTCGCCGGGCTTGATGACGTAAGCATTGGGGATACCATTGCCGACGCCGATCGTCCCGTCGCCCTCCCGCGGGTCTCGATCGATGAACCGACCGTGCAAATGACCTTCTCCGTCAACAACAGTCCATTCGCCGGACGTGAAGGCAAGTTCCTCACGTCACGCCATCTACGTGAGCGTCTGTTCAAGGAGTTGGAGACCAACGTGTCGCTCCGCGTCAATGAGACGGACAGCGCCGATCGCTTTCTCGTGGCTGGACGCGGTGAACTTCACCTCTCCGTCTTAATCGAACAGATGCGCCGGGAAGGATACGAACTGCAAGTCTCCCAACCGGAGGTCATTGTCCATCGTGAAGGCGACAAAGTCATGGAGCCGTACGAGGAGCTGACCATTCAGGTGCCGGAGACTTATCAGGGAACCGTTATCGAAGAACTCGGGAAACGCCGGGGCGAAATGCGGCACATGCGGCTGATTCACTCTGATGCCGGTACGAGTGAGATGCACTTGGAATATCATATTCCGACACGCGGCATCATGGGGCTCAAAAATATCCTATTGGCAAAGACTCGGGGAACCGTCATTCTGCACCATGTCTTTTCGGCCTACGAACCGGCGGAAGAACGAGACCTCCTCGTGACCCCTCATGGCTCGCTCGTTGCCTACGAAGACGGATCAAGCACCGGCTATGCCATCTTCATGACGCAGGAACGGGGTGCTATGTTCATCGGTCCTGGAGTCGAGGTGTACCGGGGAATGGTCGTCGGCCAAAACAGTCGCGACGAAGACCTGGATGTGAACGTGTGCAAGGAAAAGCATCTCTCGAACATGCGGGCGTCCGGATCGGATGAAGCCTTGGTGCTCACCCCTCCGCGCGAAATAACACTGGAATTCGCCTTGGAGTATATCGGGTCCGATGAGTTAGTCGAGGTGACGCCGCAGAACCTCCGTCTACGTAAGCGACTGTTGAACCCGGATGACCGCCGCAAGGCGAAGAAATCCGGAAAGTAATTGTCACAGGTGCCCATATGAGGATTCGAAAAAAGTCGCCAAAACCATCCGCCAAGCGGCCTCCCCTCTATTTTATCGGCTATCGCGGCACCGCCCCAGGCACAGACGAGGTCAAGGTACTGTATCAGCGGGAGTATGGCGTTCCCTTGGTCATCACCCATGAAGACGGCTCGCCTGAGTCCTGGCAGGCAACCCACGGCCCTTGGTCTGCCCATGTGGTCATACCGCTTCCCATGAGCCATGTCGCCGAAGTGATGAAGCAACTCACCTGGGAGCATGACCTCATGGGTGCCGTTGCACCGTCCATCACCTCCCCTCGCGACATGCCTGATACCGTCCTGCTGGCCGCACGCCTGGCCCGTTGCCTGACCCTCTTGTCACAAGGCACGGCCTATGACGTCATCAGGCAAGCATACGTCAATCCCTCGGACTGGCAGCCTCGCACGCTCGGGAGTTTTGTTCTGGATGACCATGTGACCATCGTCCATGACGACACCACTCACCCGGACCGAGTGTGGTCTTACTCACTCGGACTCAGCAAGTTTGGCTTGGACGAAGTTGAAGTGTTTAGAGCGAAAGGACTCTCCGACAGCACGGCCACGGACCTGTTGACTGAGTCGGCCGGTGAACTGCTGCGCGTAGGCCATTCACCAAAAGTCGGAACGGCGCTCGACCTTCCAGTGCTTGGTCGCTCGATTCGCATCAAGAATTATCGGACCGCGGCACCGGCCGGGCGGATGCTGGGGTTCCGAGAACTTCAACACCCGTAAGTTCGTCGATAACTCACCATAGTTATTGATTCACATCCAGGGCTAGGCCTATCGGGCCGTTGACATCCCTTTCAAGCACAGGTTACAAAGTTTATGGTTCATGTGGGGTCCTGCCAATTCGAGACCTCAGTACAGCCATCACCCATATAGAGATGTTCTAATAAGGAGGTTTGCAATGAGCGACGTAGCACCGGAAATTAAGGTGGGCGATACAGCACCAGACTTCAATCTGAAGGATCAGGACCAAAAGGACGTGAAGTTGAGCGACTACAAAGGCAAGAAGAACGTCGTGCTCTGCTTCTATCCGTTGGATTGGAGCCCTGTCTGCCAGGGTGAAAACAAGTGCCTGACCGACGACTTCCCTAAATTCCAGTCTGCCAATGCGGAGCTGTTCGGCATCAGCTGCGACAGCTTCTTTTCCCACAAAGCCTGGGCGGATTCGTTGGACCTGAAGCACCGCCTCTTGTCCGACGTGCATCGGACGACCGCGAAGTCGTATGGTCTGTATTTCGAGCCGCTGAACTGCTCGAAGCGCGCGACGGTGATCGTCGATAAGAGCGGCAAGGTCGCCTATGCAAAGGTGCAGGAGATCAAGACGGCACGCGAGGACAAGGACATCCTCGATGCCCTGTCGAAGTTGAACTAATTCTACAGGCGGAAAGTCTGAAAGTTGGAAAGTCGTCACGTTTTGGCTTCCTGACTTTCAGACTTTCAACTTTGGCTACTTTATGACTGGCACAGTTCTCGACGTCAGCGACGCCAATTACAAAGAATTCACCGAGAGCGCCGGTGCGGTCGTTGCCTACGGCCTTGCTACCTGCGAGCCCTGCAAGGCTTACGACCCTATTCTTGAAGCAACCGCCGAGAAATTCCCCGAGGTCAAAATCGGGAAGGCCAAGATGCATGTGCCGGGCCGCTGTCGTGAGATCAAGAAGACCCACACCTTTGAAACATACCCCACCACCCATTTCTTCGCGCATGGTAAATTATTACTGACACGCGAAGGAGTCGTCGAGCCGGCCGAACTCGCCGCACTCATTTCAGACCACTTACTCAAGTAGGTCCGCTGCTGCATCGTGCAGTAAGTGAACCCGGAGACTCTTCCATAACCGCTTGGCCAGGCAGCACCGAGCGGTCGATGAGTTAGGAGGCGAGGAGAGCATGAACAAGACGATTGCTGGTTTGGTAGTTGGCATGACCCTGACCCTGCCTTTATCAGCCGGTGCCCATACCGACGAATATTTTGAATCCGTCGAGGCACCTCATGGCGGACAATTGCGCATGACCGGTCCATTTCATATGGAACTGGTGGCTAAAGATGGCGACCTGACGGTCTACGTCACCGACCACGCCGACAACCCCATCAGTGTCGACGGTGGTTTAGCCAAAGCCAATATCGAGAATGGGTCGACGAGGACACAGGTGAACATGCACCCGGTGGGGAACAATATGCTCAGGGGCTCCGGCACCTTTTCGTTGACCCCCAATACCGTGGTCGTCGTCTTCATGAAGCTGCCGAATCAAGACGGCTATGCCGCCCGCTTCATGCCGTTGAAACCCAAGGGCGACCAGAGAGAAAAAGCCCCATCTCACGCGGATGATGCCGGTCCTCACCACCATCACCACTCACCGAAGCACTGATGGTCGAGTGAGATATGGATCCGGTTTTCTAGGGAGTATCGATCATGAAACATCTGCTGATGAACGTGACTCTCTGCGCGATACTGCTCGGAGCGGTACCGGCCGGAGCCCATTCAGCGAAACACTCAGAACCCGTGAAGGCCCTTCACGGGGGGCAATCGCTTGCCGCAGGCCCTTATCATCTTGAGCTGGTTGCCAAGGACGGAGAGCTGCTGCTGTACGTGTCGGATCGACAAGGCCATCCCCACTGATGGAGCGAGGGCCAAGGCCACTATCCAGCACGGCTTTGAGAAAGCCACCATTCAGGTGGAACTGGAACCGTCCGGCGACAACCAGCTGAAGGGGACCGGATCGTTCTCGATACACCCCGATACCGGGATCATTGTCTTTCTCAAGTTGCCGGAACAGGAGGCTTACGCCGCCCGCTTTACTCCACCCAAACCCACAAGCGGGGGTGCGCATACAGACGAGCACCACCACAAGCCAAGACATTGATCAACACCTGCTGGGTGCACTGAGAAATCTGAGCAACAGATCGGCTGATAGCCGGCCCAGGCAGCTGAAACAAAGGCAGGATTGAGCCTCACCGGCTCTTTCGAGTCACTAAAAAGACTCCGTGGGATATCTTTCTTCGGCAAACCCTCATCGCAGGCGGGAGATCGCCAACTTGGCAATCGCGAGAAGCACATCCTTCCGTTCGCCGGTCACTTCGATGGCAAGATCATTCCGCTTGACCGCCGCGAGACTCAGCCCCGAGGCCATAAACTGCTTGGCCACATAGGCTTGATCCCATAAGCCGGCTACCACCTCGCCACGCTCAGCCGCTGTCTGGCTCCTCCACATCGCCTCAATGCCGGCAGGAGCCTGAATCGAAAAACGGTAACTCTCCACCGTGCCGTCGGGCATCTCCACAAGGTAGGCGCAAGCTTGCGCCCCTCCCAGCGGCGGCGACATAAGCTTCCCCTTGGCAATCCCGGCAATCTTTACCCGTCACAACCTCGCAGGCCTTGAGCGATGATAGATCTCGCGCTTCAGCCGTGAGCGTGGAAAACAGGGCAGCGCTGGTGAGAATAAGAACAAGGAAGAAGATACGACCACAGGCATTCATCGGGAGAACCCTCCATCACAGGTGATGAACGATACAGGATGTGATTGGGAGCATCAAGCGTCGAACGTAGTTGTTACCTGTTTACAAACCTCTCTGTATCTGCGGCTGATACAAATACTTCTGAAACCCGGCAAAGACCCTACCGATCTCTTCAGGTTGGCCGAGATCGGCCACGGCATCAGCAATAGCGTTATGGTACCTGAGCTTGAGCAACGGTGAGAGTTTCTCTTGCGCGAGTTCCTCCACCCCCACCTTCACGTATTGAGCGAGTACAAAGTCCAGGAAGGCTTGCTGCTTGCGGTTGAAGTGAGTACTGATCTCTCGTTTAGCTCTAGCCGCCCGCTCCTCGCGCGTGAGTGGGGCAAGCGCGTAGGCCACATGAGCCAGCACGTCGAACAGGTCGCTGTGCTCGGCGTCAATGATCCGTTGCATTTCGACCATCTGTTCATGCCCAAAGCCTTTCTCAGCCAGGCCTTGCAATAGTTTGGCTCGCGTATCGGGTAGGCTCCAGAGAGCGCGAAGTTCGGTCTCGTTCTTGAACAATTCTGGGAGTTGTCCAAACAGCACTTCCAGGAATTGCTGCGCCGACATGGGCGTCCCGTCCGGATGCCAAAAGGTCGTCACCATCATGTGTTGAATAGTGCGGGCTTTCCCGTCGGCCAGCTTCACCTTGATGCGCTTTCTCTTCACATACTCGACGTGCTCTTCACGCACTCTATCGATTGGTGGAGTCGATGGAGGAGCAACCTTGCCCTCCGCCTTCGGCTCTGGCTCAATCGGCTCGCCATCCCATTCAGGATCGCTGAAGTGGTGATGTGCCTTCACAAAATCATAGATCGTAAAGTAGTCCTTCCCATCGTACAGCCGCGTTCCACGCCCGATGATCTGCTTGAACTCGATCATCGAATTGATGGGCCGCATGAGGACGATGTTCCGGATGTTCCGTGCGTCCACCCCGGTCGAAAGCTTTTGTGAGGTGGTGAGAATTGTCGGAATCGTCTTCTCGTTGTCTTGGAAGTCACGGAGGTGCTGCTCGCCGAGTTCGCCGTCGTTGGCCGTCACACGCTGGCAGTAGTTCGGGTCTGCGCTTGTCTTCATTTGATTGATGAGATCGCGTACGGCCAGCGCGTGGTCCTGCGTGGCGCAGAAGACCAGCGTCTTCTCCTGCTGGTTGATCTGGCCCATGAAGATCTCGACACGCTTCTTTTCCCGCTCTTTGATCTCGATGATCTTGTTGAAGTCAGATTCCGTATAGAGTCGTTTGGTTTCGATCTCGCCTTCGATCACCTTGTCGTCGGGTGTATAGACATACTCATCAAGCGTCGTGGAGATCTGTTTCACTTTGAACGGCGTGAGGAAGCCGTCGTTGATGCCGTCCTTGAGCGAATAGATATAGACCGGCTCTCCGAAATAGGCGTAGGTGTCCACATTGTCTTTGCGCTTGGGCGTGGCGGTCAGACCGAGCTGGACGGCGGGGGCGAAGTACTCAAGGATGCCGCGCCAGTTGCTCTCGTCGTTCGCACCGCCACGATGGCACTCGTCGATGACGATGAAGTCGAAGAAGTCTGGGGGATACTCGCCGAAATACCCCTCGACAGGCTCGGGGACCACCGCTTGAACACATTCAGGGACCGATTTACCACATGACAGTTGCTTGAGAAGCTCGATGTTACCTTTGATCAGCGCGACCTTCTTTGCCCTGCTCCACTGTTGCACCTGTTTTTCACGGGCAAATGCCTCATCAATGCGGTCGAATGTCTCGTAATAGACAAGTTTGACTGGCCCGTGTGCAGCAGTATGTCGTGCGCCCTCTTGATTCTTGTGCTGCTGTAGGCGTATTCGCAGGTTGGTCGTGCTTCCGGTGTATAGGCTCCCATCTGAGCATTCGAGAATATACATGTAGCCAAAGGCATCCGTGATCTCAGATATCTCATCAAACCGAGGGTTCATGTTAGACCGAGCCTCAGAGACAGAATCTGCCGATAGCTCGGTGGCTGATCCCGTCTGTGCCCCGGTGGCTGAGCTTGCCGAAGCCATGAAGGTTTGGAAGATGGTGAAGAACAAGCTACCGTTCTTCGGAACCTTGCCCTTCTTGCGAATGTCGTCAGGTGCAATCCGTACCATTGCGTCTTCGGGGAACGCGGAGAAGGCGTTGTACGCCTGATTGGCGAGGATGTTGCGGTCGGCCAAGAACAGGATGCGTGGACGACGTGACGGTTCGCGGCTCAGGTTCCAACGGCTGTAAAAGAGTTTCCACGCGATTTGAAAGGCGATGAAGGTCTTGCCCGTGCCTGTGGCGAGCGTAAGGAGGATGCGTGGTTGCTTCTTCGCAATAGCCTCCATGACGCGCTCGACGGCAATGTCCTGGTAGTAGCGGCTGGGGTGCGATCCGCCCTTATCTTCAAATGGGACGGCAGAGAAGCGGTCGTGCCAAGCGTTCTGTTTGGGGAAGGTGCGGTTCCAGAGTTCGTCTGGGCTGGGATAGTGCGGCACGTCGCCTTCCGTGCCCGTCTCCATGTCGACGCCGTAGAGACCCTGGCCATTCGTGGCATAGGTAAAACGGATGGCGAGCTTGTCGGCGTAGTGTTTGGCCTGCCCCACGCCTTCGGTCAGTGCTTCATCCCACGCCTTAGCCTCCACCACCGCCAGTTTGTGATTGCGATAGACCAGTACATAGTCGGCGATCAAGGGCTTGCTGCGGCGTCCGTGGCCTTCGAGACGGCCTAGCGTGATGGGATATTCGCGGAGTATGCGGCTGCCCTCGACCACACCCCATCCAGCCGCCTTGAGAGCAGGATCAATGTGCTCGGCTCTGGTTTCGGCCTCGTTCATAGCCTGTCGTTCCCACCGCTAATGGCATGGACAATTTTCAACTTCAACGCTTCATTGTCCTCATTGCCGCTGAGTACAGCATCCATCCATTCTCCAAGCAATTCCTTCGAGATGTTGCCGGCAGCCACATGGTAGCTGATATTTTCGGACTCCTGAATGAAGGAGTTGATGCTGCGCAGATACCCATTCAAGAGGAGCATCTGAGCGCAAAGGGTAATGGCAATGCGTTTGTTGCCATCCTCAAAACAATGGAACTTGCAGGCACAGAAAAACAAATGCGTGAGCTTGGCATCAAACGTCGGATAGTAATCATCGTTCTGGATGTGCTGAAGCACGGCATCCAGCTTGCCGATGTCGAGTTGGCCTAACGACCCGCCGCCGCTGACTTCCACGGTTTTTCCGTGAATCTCAACCACTTGCTCGACAGTCACATACACCCAGGCCATTATTCTCGTTCTTTAAGACGCTTCATCACGTCCTTAGCCTCTTCCAGACGCTCGGCCAATTCCTTGCTCTTCTCTCCGAGAAACCGCTCGAACTCATCACGCTGGAGCGGGGTGACATATTCCTGAAGCTGAAGGTGCAAAGCGTCGCGGAACGCCAGATCGCGGCTGGCCATTTTATTCCGTACCTTCTCAATCAATGGTTTCCAGTGTGCTTGTCTTTCAAAAGTTACAAATAAGTCGTCTACTTCCCAGGACGTGAGTTTGCGCCTTTTAGTTTTGCAATTCTGAACTAGCACATCTGCAAAGCCAGCTTCGTACGATGCAATAACATCCAGCACCTCCGAATAAAACGTGTCACGGACATTGGCGCGTTCGAAAATCCGCTCGACGCGGATCATTTCCTGAATTTGGAACTGCACCGTTGCACGATTCTCGAATACCATCGTAATGCAGGGGCCGACTGCCATGCGCCGCCGCTGCTTCAGCGTGATGATATTCGCTCGAAAGACCTCACGCTGCCGCTCATACTCCTGATACGGGATGACATCTCCTGGAACGATTACTTTCACCGATTGTCCCCTCTCTCGTAATTCGCCCAGCGCGAAGCTGACTCCGGCTTCATGGCTGTCGCGGCAAGCCATAGGCATCACGGACGATCTGAATGGGATGCAGCGCCGGCCTGATCCAGCTGCAATCCGGCCAGGGGGCAGTCCGACGCGACGAGGTCCGTGTGTGTCTGCTCGATCGCTCGCACGGCTTTCCCGGCGATCTTCATTGAAAGCTGGAAAAACTCCGCCTTGGCCGACCAGGCGCCGTCATGCCCCGAACACTGTTCGATCACCTCGACTTGGGCGCCGGTACACTCCATGAGCTCTCTGGATTTAAACCCGATATTTTGATCCCTGAGGTGGCAGGGAATCTGATAGGCGACCCGCCCTGGCTTCTGCGTGAAATCGGTCGCCAGATGGCCTGTTTTTTTCATGGCCATCAGATATTCACAGATGTCGAAGGTCCGCTCGGCAACCCGTTTCGTCTTCTCATCGCGAGAGAGTTCCGGATATTCGCGTTTCAACATCAAGCTGCAACTGGCGGTTGGAACCACCACATCATATCCTTCGGCGACCAACGGGTACAATGACGCGACGTTGCTTCGAGCAGCCTGTTGAATCGCCTGGGTATCCCCGATATCGAAACTGGGCATCCCGCAGCAACGTTGGTCCGGTACGACCACCTGGACCCCGTTCTTCTCCAACACTTGCACCGTCGCTTTCCCGACGTCGGTCGCCTGAAAGTTCACGAGGCAACTGGCAAAGAGCGCGACCTTGCGGACGGGTGGATCGGCTGTGGCCGTTTTCGTTCGACGGCCGAACCAGCATAGAAATGTCTCTCGAGAGAAGTGCAACAGCCGGCGGTCCTGATGAATCCCCAACACTCGCTCCAGCAGGCGACGCACAAGCCGGTTCTCCAACAAGGTGTTCGTGATCGAGGCGGTAGCGCTGCCAAGTCTTCCGATCGCATCTGTCATGATCAATAGGCGATCTCGCCACCGAACACCGCGCTCAGCACCGAGGTGTTTTTTCCAGGCGATCATCAAGCGCGGGAAGTCGATTTCATAGTGATGCGGAGAAGTATAGGGACAATGGTTGAAACAGAGCTTGCAGTAGTAGCATTCATCGACGACTTGATGATGATCGGCCGGAGTCAACTTGGTTACGTCCCCTTCGTACACATCGATCCGATCTAACAGTGTATTGAACGAGGGACAGAGATTGAAGCAGCGCCGGCACCCGTCACAGACCTCGTAGATCCGCAGGGTTTCCTTCTCCAACTGCGTAGGATCGATCGGGGTAAGGAGACTGAGACCTTTCATTCATCTCTCCGAAAACGACCAGCGGCCAGCCTTCGCCGACGGACTCCCGCCACGTCGCCGAAAACTGACCGCTGAACATGAAGCTGATACGTGCGCGTTAGCTCTTCAGAGTATCCAATCCCTTTTGAAAGCGATTGGCATGGGACCGTTCGGCTTTCGCCAAGGTCTCAAACCATTCTGCCAACTCGGGGAATCCTTCGTCGCGGGCGGTCTTCGCCATCCCGGGATACATCTGCGTATATTCATACGTTTCGCCCTCGATGGCGGATTTGAGGTTCGCGTCCGTGTTGCCCATCGGCACGCCCGTCGCCGGATCTCCGACCTCTTTCAAAAAGTCCAGGTGACCAAAGGCATGGCCGGTTTCAGCCTCCGAAGTGTCCCGAAAAAGCCCCCCGACGTCCGGATAACCCTCAATATCTGCCCGCCGCGCAAAATAGAGATACCGGCGATTGGCTTGTGACTCACCCGCAAACGCATGTTTCAGATTATCGTGACTCTTGGTCCCTTTTAAGCTCTTGCCCATATCATCCTCCTCATTATTCGAAGGCCCACCCTTACACCCACGAAGATTCTTGCTGCTGGAAAACCGGAGACTAAGATAGCGCAGCCATTGTCAGAGGTTCAAGGGGCTTTGCGACCGCTGATCGAGCTGGTGGTTGCACCGCTGACTGTATGGTAGACTTCCCCCGTGTAGACGCACAAAGACTCTCGCCTATGAGGCCCATATGAAGATCTCCACTCGCCGTTTCTTCTTCCGAACGACAGGTACCATCTTATTGTTGGTCCTCCTTCTGTCTGGTTGTGCGGCAGACCCGTATCAACGGCGAGCGGATGTCATGAAGGACCACGTCGAGAACTTTTACACGCACCTCAAGGCCAATCGAGTGGCCGCAGCAGTTCACGAAAATGAGCAGATCGAAGCCATGGCCGATCAGATGGCGGACACCGTCAGGAAGCAGGGCCAACTGCAAGGAACGTCACAGGTCGAGCGGGAGTTCGCACTGATGAAAACGGCCCGAGGAACGGCCGCTCAGAACTGGATTGCGTTAGGACAATATTTCGCGATCAAACAGCAGCCGGAGAGAGCCCGTACATCCTATCAACGCGTGGTCGATACCTACACGGACACGACGGAACGCACCTACCGAGAGCAGGCTGCTCGAGCGTTGAAAGACTTGGAGATCCTCGCAGAGCCCTCTTCCAGCTCCACTCGCTGATCACACAGATCGACAGGCTGGGGGGAGGGTGCGAGCTACTTAATTCTTTGATTGCCTATGACTTGCTCGACTCCATTCACAATGCTCCTACTGGCCCTCTGTATCACAGGGGCGGGATGTGTCCATCGGATTCAGGTGACACCTCTCCCCACCAGCGTGTCCCCCATCACCATCCCTCGAACCCTTCAGGCCGTTTTCAGCCCGATTTCGATGGAAGGCCCAGATCATCGGCCAGGCATCGCCTTGCTGGAATGGTCGCCTCTTGACCTGAAGCAGGCAGTCTTACGGTACCTGCAACAACGAGGCACCTTCCGTTCAGTTTCGCCTGACTCGGCCGACCTGACGCTTCACGTGGCCACGAAATTGAGGCTGACATCTCGCAATGGCCTCTATCATTATCGAATCGTGTTACACGCAGAGATAAGCGAAGAAATCCGACTTATTAAGTCCTATCGTGCCGAACACACCGTACCGGGATCATCAGTACGGTGGGTCACGGCGTCGGATCGTGCCCCTATCGAAATCGCGTTACAGGGAGCGTTGGAAGACTTAATGAAACAGATCGAGGCGGACGAAGCACTCTACCTCAGCCGACCAGAGCAGTCGTTACAGAAACTGCCCCATGATAACTCGTCAACCGGCGGTTAGACCTTGAGCTATGGTTTCAGCTTTGTGAGAATCGGCATTCTTGCTTGGATTTTCTGCCTGGGCTTCCACGTACTCGGGACAATCAAGGCGGAAGGCTCGATCTCCGAACGCAAGATTGTAGAAGTCACAGTGATGAGGCTGGTCTGATTCCGCATAGGCATGCGGACGGAAGTGCTCACAGGAAACGCACATGCGCGCAACAGGAATTTCTCCTTGCAATTGAAGCGCACGAATCAGCTTCACCAGCGAGCTAAGAAGAGCGACTTGCTCTTGCATCGACAAATTCTCGGTCGCAGACGCCAGAATCTCCGGCCAGCGGTTTTCCACATGGCCCGCTTTCGCTCCAAGGGAGGTGAGATGAACCGTTACGACGCGGTTGTCGATTTCCCGACGGCGCCGACGGACTAATCGCTTACTCTCAAGCGTTCGGATGACTTCAGAAGCAGTCGGCAGCTTCACGGCAAGTTCTCGGGCAATCGTTGAAACGGTAGCGGAATGATTCGGCCGAGACCGGAGAAACGTCAGCACTTGGATTTGCAACGGCCCGATGCCTTGCCGGCCCTTCCGTCGCCAGGTTCGGCTCTTCATCGCCAGCCCGATTTTAGAGAGCCCCGTTACCAAACGATCAGGGAGCGACTCTTGATCGATCTTTATTAATGCTGTCATTTGTTTCCCTCTCTTGTTGAGCCGAGAGGGTGTCAGTCTATTGCGCCTTCTTCCTTTCCGTCAAGCCTGTTCCGCCAGCTATGAGCTACCCCCTACTTTTGATGTTCAGCGGACCACGAGTACTCCACAGTGGGCATGCTGCACCACACGGGTAGAGACGCTGCCGAGCAGCACACGACGGATCGCACCCAATCCCTTTGCCCCGGTCACAATCAGGTCCGCCTTCTCCTGTTTGGCCGCTGTCAGAATCTCGTCAGCCGGCTTCCCCAACCTCAAGACTTCATGTACCTGGAAGCCTGATTTCGAGAGCTTAGCACCATAGCGCTGCACCAGCGCTTTCCCGGTTTCTTTCACTTCCGGATACTTAAAATAGGGCACCGCGTGCACCACGGTCACCATGACCGGTTCGTGATCCGGACCATCAGGCATTGGATTGATCGTACGAAGAAGAAACTTGACCGCCTTATCCGAAGCAGCCGACCCATCGACGGCCAGTATCAAATGCCGGACGGGTCGAGGGGGCTCTTTCACCACCAGTACCGAGCAAGGGGCATGGTGGATGGCATGATTCGAGATGCTGCCCAACATGAATCGATCCAAGGCATCCAACCCTCGGGACCCGATCGACAGGAGTCCGACACCACGCTGCGCATGCTTCATGATCGTGGGTGCCACCGCGCCCTGGTCGGTCGTGACGGTTCCGCTCAAGCCGAGCGTCGATAACAAGCCCTCCGATTCTTTTTTCGTGGATTTGGCCGCTGCTTCCAGGCGCTTCACTTCGGACTGAATATACCGTCCGGTCCCGACAATCGCCGGTTGGATCATAAAGGGAGCCCGAACGCTCGCCACGTCGATGACGTGCAGCACACGAACGACCGGCTGCACCGCGAAGGGCATCTCCGCCAACCATTCAATCGCCCACTTGCCATGCTTCGACCCATCAGTTGTCACAAGAATTTTCATGCCGATATCCTTTTGTTCGACGAGATGCTTCCATGTTGTTCACAGAGCTGTACTGAACCGTTCTCGAAACGCCTCTGGAGAGAGGCCGGCTAAGGCGGCATAGCGGCCCAGCGTGTCCCGATTATTCACATCGGCTTCCGTGAGGCGAATCATGTATTGCCGGGCGATCTGATAGGATTGGGATTCGATATCCACCATCCTCACCTTGGTCCGTCCGGTAGAAGAATCCCCCATCTGTTTAAACGGAATCGGGGTAAACCGTCCGTTTTGAATCGAGATCATGGCGGATGTCCCGCCGTCGAGCAGGTACTGCGCCGCGCAATAGCCGAGATCGCGTGTGTATTCAATATCGTAAGGGATCGGATCAGCGCACCGGAGCTCATATCCCACATTCTTCGCCACGATGGTCAGCGACAACCCCAGTGGCGTGAGCTGTTTCATCACCTCACGCCTCAAGACGTCGCCGACGTCCACCTCACTGAATCGCAAATGACCGTGCTCATCTCGCTCGACATGCTCCAACCCACCAAGATCCCGTGCATCAAGAATCTCGATCAGCCCTTCGGCCAACATCGCAACCCCGTCGGCCCGACCATGTTCCAGGCGCTTGATCATGGCCCCGATGAGAAGATCGACGACCCGCTGCAACTTGACCGGCCTCTCGCGAAACTCTTCAGGAATGATTGTCAGTGTCGCACCAGCGGCCTTTCCAATACCCAAGGCGAGATGGCCGGCCTTGCGCCCCATGGTCACGACCAAATACCAACGCGTAGTCGTGCGAGCGTCTACCATGAGATTCTTCACGATCTCCGCCCCGACATGACGAGCGGTTTGGAATCCAAACGTCGGAATTCCATAGGGAAGATCCAGATCATTGTCGATCGTCTTCGGAACATGAACGACCTGAAGACGACCACCGGCTCGTTCCTCCAGCTTCATGGCCGAAAAGGCGGTGTCGTCACCCCCGATCGTCACCAGCCGCGTGATGCCGAGACTCGACAGTCCGAACAAGACATTGTCGAGATGCTCGGCGCTCTTCGTCGGGTTTGCGCGCGAGGTGCCTAAATACGATCCTCCCCGAAAATGGATTCGGCTGACGTCCTCGATCGAGAGCGGTCGCGCTTGCCCCGTGCTCCCCTCCATCAGCCATTTAAACCCATCGAGCAACCCGAGAACATCCGAGCCTCCGAGGATACTGCGGATCGTCGCCGAACTGATCACACTGTTGATCCCTGGCGCAGGCCCTCCACCAACGAGAATGCCGACCGTCTGACGCGTTACTGTCATCTGCTTCTCCTTAGACTATTTCCCATCGGCCACTATCTTCGGGATGGTTGTATACTCCATCTCATCAAGAGGCAAGCGGTACGGATTGAATCACTCCGGCAGTTCTTCCACGCCCACATGGGCGCGAAGACGATTGTAATCAAACGCGGGGCGGCCGCATCGCCGACGGCCCGGATCATACTTGGCCATCTCATCGATTAAAGCACCGACCTTGCCGCGCATGGCGGCTGATGCGGCGGCATGTCGCGGCGTCTGCCCGCCGAGCATAAGGTGAGGCTGATCCGACCACTCCAAGTAGGCTTTTTCCAGAAACTGGTTGAGCAGCGTACGATCTTCTTCCGGTGTCACGACCAACGGCGGCGGCTCACCGGACATCAGTTCGGCTACCGATAATGGCCGCACGGGCGGCACGAGCGTCTCACCGCGGAAATGCAGTGAGAATCCCAACGAGGCCGCGAGCCGATGCTTGATCCGGTCAAGTCGAGCCGGACCGTCGCATTCCACGATGAGCTGGGACGACGTCAGCGTCACCTTCGCGACAATCGAGTCGGTCCCGCCGCTCCCCTCCCGCTGCACCCATATGCGAGCCGGAGGAACATCGTCGGTCTGGCCTTGTCTCCCTGACTGTGACACCATCTGCTCCGGTGCAAGCTCGCTCATTTCGGATAGCCCTTCGGCAAAGAACCGATACTCATGGTGGTCGTACAGGGCCACCGCATAGAGACAGGGCTGGCCATCGGGACGGCGATAGCGAATATGGGCGACTGCGTCCATCAACGCGTCCATGCGGAGCTGCGCAAATGCCCAGAGGAGCATATACCCGAAACGCTTGGTAAACTCCCTCCACTCACCTAACGCAAAGGAGCCCGTAGCCATCTCCATCTCTCTCCGCCATTCCGCGGTCCTCTCGAGCAGCGCGTTGGCATCGACCTGAGACAACACGATTCCGCAGCCGGCCCATACTGCTTTTCCTGATTCGCCGTCGTCCGGAGTACACACAAGGCGGGTCAGTACCACCTGGCCTGCCGCAAGATCGGTGATGGATTCATGGCCGGGAACGATACAGACGGTTTGATCTCCGAGCGACCGCACGGTGAGATGTTCCCCGGGCTTCGGCGAAGCAGTCAGTTCCAGCACATCCAGATAGGAATGTTTCAAGGGATCGAGCCACCGGCGCTCCTCTTCGGGAATATGTTCGGTGATGACGTCTCGCAACTGTTCGATCAGCGTCAATTGCCCGTCTTGCGGATAGTAGTCGCAGAAGAGGTACAGATTCGCGAGTTCAACCTCCTGCCTCAACGGCACGACCAGTCGTCCTACCCCGCCTTCCACATACGACTTGAGCACATGCGCAAAAGCCACCTCGCGCTGCAGTTGAAATTCAGGTTTGAGAGAGAGGCGATCCAAGCGTGCGAGGAGCGCGTCAAGAGGCGCAGGTCGAGGCGTCCAAAATCCCGTGGCTAGTTCACTCGCGCGCTTCATGTATCTCTTCCATGACGATGTCCTCCGCATCAAGCCAGTCTCGAAGCGCGCTCCCTTCTTGACGGCCGCGCTGTTCCCAGAGCTCGTACGCTTTCTGCGAGATCCGTTCCCACATGCCATCCGGCAATTCAATGGGCTTGTCGGTTCGGCCTCTCTTGGAGGCGACTCGGCCTTTTGCTTTACCGGTTGTTGTTTTTCGCGTTCGCATGACTCACTCCTGGGTTACATATGGGTCGGCATTGATTGTCCTGAGAAAACCCGACGATGGCCTGGCGGTAACTTCGGACTCCGTACTGTGAGAACAGGGCACGAGGACCTCCGCAGGACGGACTCTGCGACGCTGCCGAACAACGCATGAGACAATCCTCGTCGACCATGCGTCCCCATCACAATGACGTCAACCGATTGAGCTCGCGCCGTATCAAGAATAGAATCGGCCGGCAGCCCACCTGACATCAGGAAGTCGGACGCCAGACCAAGAGCGGTGAGCATGGAGACAAGATCCGATAACCGTTTCGTGATGACTGCCTTACTCGATTCCCGCTGAGACGTATGGGGCAGCGTAAAATCTAACCCGTACGATACCGGCTCTAGGACATGAAAGAGTTTCACCGAGGCGTTCGATCGTTGTGCGATCAGTGCTCCGTACTCCAGTGCGTCAAGTGAGCAATCCGAGAAGTCGACCGGCACTAGCATGTTCGTAACTGAAGCCTTCCTGTTTTCCCCTGCGTGCTGTTTCGCCGCCGGAACCGTCAAGACGGGACAGGGGGCCATGCGAATGATCCGCTCAGCCGTGCTTCCCAGCAAGACATGCTCGAGACCGGTCTTTCCTCTCGTTCCGACCACGACCAGATCCGCGTCTTCAGCCCGTGCGACGGCCAGCACTTCTTCACTCGGGATTCCGATTGCGATGCGCGACTGGACGGAGAGCCCGAGGCCGCCCGCCCGCGTTGTGACGTCCACCAGTCTGGTCGTGGCCTCCTGCATCAAATCATCCAGATACAATCGATTCACTGCATAGTCCGGCTTCATCCCCGGAGGAAACTCCAGAACGCTCATCACCGTGAGCGAGGCCCCCCACGATTGGGCAAGCACACAGGCATAGGCCTCCGCCCTCGCCGACTCCTGCGACCCGTCAGTGGCAAAGAGAATGCTCAACCCCTCTGTCGGCACACTCACACCGCCTCCGCACTCAACAGGAGTAATTCTCCGCTCATCGTCGGATGAATCGCACATCGAAAAACATGCCGACCTGGTCGCGTCATGTCAAATCGAATGGTAGCGTCCTGTTTCGGATCGAGCAAGACACCCCCCACCCCTCGGCCATACACGATTACACCGTCCTTTTCAATCTGTGTCGGAATCCCTTCAAACATGGTCGAGCTGAAATCGTGTCGCTCCGCATCTTCATTCCGTACCTTGATCACGGTAGGAAAGCCGAGACGCAACGGACTCTGCTTCGTCACAAAACGAAAATCCTTGATCGTCACATCCACCACTTGTTCGGATTGCGCCAGGAGAGCCGCCCCATACATCCAGACCAGGCAGACTATAGAGAGAACCATTCCCAACCTGCGCCACTGTACCAGACTTGCCCCAATCGTCATGATCTCCTCCCTCTGCTCGTCAGCGCGTCGCTTTTTGTTGTGTAGCGGATGTGGCAAGCGGCACGGTCAAGACAGGACATCCGGCCGTGCGAACGACCTTTTCCGCTGTGCTGCCAAAGAAGATCTTGTCCACACTGCCGGACCGGCCGCCGTAGCTTCCTATCACGACCAGATCGATATCCCCCGTGCGCGCAATTTTGGCGATCTCGACGAAAGGTGCCCCCTCCACGATCAGACGTGTGATCTTCACATCCATGGCTACTTTCGACTCCAACAACTGCCTTACTTTTAGACGGGCATGATGGCGTAAGCGGCGGCGCTGTGGCGCGGCATCGGACGGAACGGCCAGCAAACCCAATCGATTGAAAGCGGCAAGAGCGCTGGTGTCGATTACGTGCAGAACGAGCAGCGTCGCCCCACACAGCCGCGCCATTTGACAAGCAACCCGGAATGCCTCGTCGGAACAGGGTGAAAAATCGACCGGAACCAGTATGGTCTCGAAGAGATTTGTTTCCTTCCCCATGCACGATCCTCCTGGCCGATAATTGAGCAAGCGCGGTGCCATTCGGCAAGCACGGCCAGCGATGGTTGAGAGCTCGGGGAAACCACAGGTTTGCAGTTCTTTGCCTTCACGATGGGCGCTCAGCCATTGACTCCGTCTCCAAGAGAAGGGGCGCTCTGCTACAGAGGTCGTTCGCCTGCTGTGGCAGAAGGCGCCAGAAGGCGTGAAGGATAAACGGTTAGGGGCGAGGGAGTTTCGCAACAATATGTCTTTCCCTCTTCACTCCTTACGCTTCACCCCTTATCCCTGACGATCTTCTCCTTGAACGGCATTGGACTTGCTGAAGACCATCTTCAGTAGTGGGGGGAAGAATGACACGTGCACAGTGGCTCCTGCTCGGAGCAGTGGGGTTGGGTCTGGCAATCGTAATCTATTTTGTCTTCTTCTGCCCTGCAGACTGTCAGTAAAGATCGACCAGAAGGAGCGGGATGGCGACTGCGGCAGACCTGATGACTCTGGACATTCCCCGGAGCGACAGACA
>JABMDK010000011.1:143691-147813 GCA_015903995.1 Nitrospira sp. | reverse complement strand
GAGAATGCTCAATCTCCCTGTCGGCACACTCACACCGCCTCCGCACTCAACAGGAGCAACTCTCCGCTCATCGTTGGGTGAATCGAGCATCGAAAGACATGCCGACCTGGTCGCGTCATGTCAAATCGAATCGTGGCGTCCTGTTTCGGATCGAGAAAGACTCCCCCCACCCCGCGGCCATACACGATCACGCCGTCCTTTTCAATCTGTGTCGGAATCCCTTCAAACATGGTCGAGCTGAAATCGTGTCGCTCTGCGTCTTCATTCCGTACCTTGATGACGGTGGGAAACCCCAAGCGCAACGGACTCTGCTTCGTCACAAAACGAAAATCCTTGATCGTCACGTCCACCACTTGTTCGGATTGCGCCAGAAGGACTGCGCCATAGATCCAGGCCAGACACGTCATGGATAGAACCATTCCCAAGCTCCGCCACCGCACCTGATTTCCCCTCATGGTCATGATCTCCTCCATCTGTTCGTCAGCGCGTCGCTTTTTGTTGTGTAGCGGATGTGGCAAGCGGCACGGTCAAGACAGGACATCCGGCCGTGCGAACGACCTTTTCCGCCGTGCTGCCAAAGAAAATCTTGTCCACACTGCCGGACCGGCCGCCGTAGCTCCCTATCACGACCAGATCGATATCCCCCGTGCGCGCAACTTTGGCGATCTCGACGAAAGGCGCCCCTTCCACGATCAGACGTGTGATTCTTACATCCTCGGCTACTTTCGACTCCAACAACTGCCTTACTTTGAGACGGGCATGATGGCGTAAGCGGCGACGCTGGGGCGCGGCATCGGACGGAACGGCCAGCAAACCCAATCGATTGAAAGCGGCAAGTGCGCTCGTGTCGATGACGTGCAGAACGAGCAACGTCGCCCCACACAGCCGTGCCATTTGACAAGCAACCCGGAATGCCTCGTCGGAACAGGGGGAAAAATCGACCGGAACCAAGATGGTCTCGAAAAGATTTGTGTCCTTCCCCATGAACGATCCTCCTAGCCGATAATTGAGCAAGCGCGGTGCCATTCGCCAAGCACGGCCAGCGATGGTTGAGAGCTCGGGGAAACCACAGGTTTGCAGTTCTTTGCCTTCACGATGGGCGCTCAGCCATTGAATCCGTCTCCAAGAGAAGGGGCGCTCTGCCACAGAGGTCGTTCGCCTGCTGTGGCAGAAGGCGCCAGAAGACGTGAAGGATAAACGGTTAGGGGCAAGGGAATTTCGCAACAATATGTCTTTCCCTCTTCACTCCTTAGGCCTCACCCCTTACCCCTGATGATCTTCTCCTTGGGCGGCATTGGACTTGCTGAAGACCATCTTCAGTAACGAGGGGGGGAAGAATGACACGTGCACAGTGGCTCCTGCTCGGAGCAGTGGGGTTGGGCCTGGCAATCGTGATCTATTTTGTCTTCTTCTGCCCTACAGATTGTCAGTAAAGATCGACCAGAAGGAGCGGGATGGAGACTGCGGCAGACCTGATGACTCTGGACATTCCCCGGAGCGACAGACACCGCACAGTTGGAGAGATGATCGCGGCGCTTCGAGACCATACATGGGACGAGGTGGGCCATATCTATCTTGTTGATGATCAGGCTGCACTGGTCGGCCAGGTTCCGATCGAGCGACTGCTCCAGGCGAAGGAACAGACCTACTTGGCTGAACTCGAAGGCTCCCCTCCAATCGAAGTCCTCCCTGGCGATGCGGCCGAGACAGTCGCGCTGCGCGCGGTCGAACGTCATGACGCGGATGTGGCTGTCATCGACAGCCGTCGCCGGCTGTTAGGCGCCATTCCGATCGGAAGGCTCTTGGCCTTGCTGCATGAGGAACATGTGGACAACTTCTTGCGGATGGGCGGTGTGAGCCGAATGGATCATCTCCATCTGTCACTCACCGTGCAACAGACGCTCACCGCTGTGCGTGCGCGTCTGCCATGGTTGATGGTCGGCCTGGGCGGAGGATTCTTGGCCGGTGGCGTGGCCTCGGCGTTCGAAGCCTCGCTGAGGCGTGAGGTGGCTCTCGCGTTCTTTCTTCCCTTGGTCGTATATATGGCCGATGCCGTCGGGACCCAAACTGAAACCGTCTTGGTTCGCCGGTTGGCCTATGGAGAAGTCTCGTTGTGGGAGCAATTAGCGAGAGAATCGGTGATCGGAGCATCCATCGGAGCGATCGTCGCAGTTGTCGCAAGTGCAGGATTGTGGCTCTGGAACGGACATCCGGCCTTAGCAGTGGTTGTAGGAGCCTCACTGGGGGTGACTGCGGTTGTCGCCACCATTATGGCCAGCCTCCTGCCGATGGGACTGGCGCGTCTCGGAGCAGATCCGGCTCTGGCCAGCGGACCGGTAGCGACCGTCGTCCAAGACATTTTGAGTGTAGGGATTTATCTGATGATCGCGACGGCCTTACTGCCCATGTGATTCATGTTGGAGCGGATCAGCAAGGCCACAGCCTAAAAGGTGACGCCTATGAAACTCTTGCTCGCAGTCGACGGTTCCGACGACTCGTATGAAGCCGTGCGCGCCTTGAAATACTTGGCTCGTGCCGAGGCACTGCACCTCGTGCACGTACTCGATGTCCCGAGTCCAGCCTATCCCATGATGATGCCGGAAGTGGCACAAGAACTGTACGAATCGGTCGAGCGCAACATGCGCGATGACGGGACTCGTTTGTTGGATCGCATCGCGGCCTTGCTGCCATTAGATGCCGGACCGGTCACGAAGCATTTGGTCGTCGGATCTCCGGTGGATCAGATCGTGGCCCTGGCTGAACAGCAAAAGATAAATCTCATTCTCTTGGGTGCCCGAGGCCTTGGACCAATCAGGGAACGGCTCGTTGGAAGTGTCTCCCACCGAGTGCTGACATTCGGGCCTGGCGCGAAACTGATTCTTCCCGGCCCCTTGAAAGCACTTCATCATATCTTGCTTCCCTTGCAAGGGAGCTATGATGCAGACCATGCACTCTCCTTCCTTCAACAGAAACCCTTTCGTGAACCGCCTACGATCACCCTGTTCACCGTTCTCCCCCATACCAGGCCACCCTGGCCGGTGGATGCGGTCTCGGCTGAGCATATGGAAACCCATTCCCTCGGCAAAGCGAAGGACTTCCTCGACGAGATGGCCGCCAAGCTGAAGTCATATGGCTACCAAACCCGCGTGGCAACTATGTTAGGTACCCCGGTCGAGGGAATTCTTCAGGAAGCCAAGGCCTTGAATCCAGACCTTATTCTCGCGGGATCCCGGGGGCGCCGCGGCATCACCCGCATGGTGCTCGGCAGCGTGTCACACGCGCTGTTGCACCAGGGAACTTATCCTCTCATGATTTTTGGCTGATTGTCGAAAGGGGCGCACCATGCCGATGTACGACTATAAATGCCTCGATTGCGGGAAGGAATCGTTGATCGTGGTGACATTGAAGGAGCATGAGCGAGGCGAGGTGACATGCCCGGCCTGCGGAAGCAAGAAGCTGCAGCAACTGTTCAGTCCGTTTATCGCTCACACGACGAAGAAGAGTTAGCAGCGTGTTGAAAAAGTCCGCCAACGGCGTTCTCGCATCGTTCAGGCCCTCAACGTACCCCACAGGGTACGCCTGGGCCCCTCTCTCGCTGCGGCCTTGCTGGACGGCCTTTTTGAACGCGCTGCAGCATTAGGTGGATCATGCAATCGCGATACACAGAGAACCGATTCTTCATCGTGGGACTGTGGACCCTTCTCGTTCTGATTGGCCTGGTGCTATCCTCTTTATACGCCCAGGACTATCCGCCGGACATCGCACGCGGGAAAGCGGTATATCAGCGTCACTGTCAGGACTGCCACGGTCTTACCGGTCGAGGAGATGGGCCTGGTGCCGCTTCCTTGAAAGTGCCACCGGCTGATTTTCAGCGATTCCGGTCGTTCCTGAAATCCGATGAAGAGTTACTGCGAACGATCGAGCACGGTATGGTCTTCAGCCCGATGCATTCTTGGCGCGGCCAACTCACCGACGGAGAAATGCAAGACGCCGTCTCGTACATTCGCCTTCTGTCGCAACGGACACGATGACTGGCCTGATGATTTGACGATCTGATGACCTGTTGATTCATGCCCGAAAATCAAGAGATCAACGGATCAGCAGATTCTCCAACTTCGCAAC
>JABMDK010000011.1:126959-143591 GCA_015903995.1 Nitrospira sp. | reverse complement strand
CGCCATGCGGCTGCGCAGTTGGGACAACTTCCTGAATCGCTGCGGTCTCTCGAGCCCGTGCCGGCCTATGACGTTCGGATTTCCACGGCCTTGCAAAGCCTAGCCCAGACAGTCGACCGCAGGATCTAACACCGAAGGAGACACAAGATGAAGCGCTTCTCCATACCGACGGTCTTTGTGGGAATGATCATCCTCATCGGACTCCCCGCCTCATGGGCCGAGGCGGCAGGCTCATCTGCGTCCACCACGACGTCGCCCGCGGTTCCTCTCTGCAAGAGCCCTTACAAGCAGAAGTCCGTCTCTGCCAAGACGTTGGAAGCCCTCGTGCGTTCGCACGAACGGTGGGTGGAGTATCGGGGCAACCCTGATGCCAAAAGGATGGAGCTCTGCCAAGCGGATCTGAGCCGGGCAGCACTCGCGGGAGTGAATCTCGAACGGGCCGATCTGGAAGGTACCGTCCTGCGTCAGGCGAAGCTGCCTAAGACCAACCTCGCTCAGGCCAGCCTTGCCGGGGCTGACCTCACCAAAGCCGTCCTCGAAGACAGTAATCTCTCTGGAGCTGATCTGCGCCGTGCCCGGCTCACTGGCGCGAATCTCTCTCGTGCCATCGGCGATGAAGCTGCACTCTTTGACGCCATCCTGATCGGCGCCAAACTACGCGAAGCCTCGTTCGAGCGGGCGCAGTTGGAGGGCGCCGATCTCACCTCTGCCGACTTGACCGACGGCAACTTCACTGAGTCATATTTTTATGGAGCCACACTGATAGGCGCGGTCCTGGTGAATGCTGATCTGACAGGCGCCGACCTGCGTCGCACCATCCTATCCAACGCAAACCTCCATCGTGCGAACCTTCAGGGTGCGCTGCTGGATCGGGCCCAGCTGGAACAGGCCAAAATGGTCGAAGCGGACTTGGAAAGCGCCTATCTGGACGAAGCGAATTTGCGCGGAGCAAATCTGAAAGCCGCAATCCTTCGCGGCACGGACTTACGATACACAAGCCTACAGGGGGCCATCCTATCGGAGGCCGATTTGGAAGGGGCCAACCTAGAACAGGCCGCTCTGGTCAAGGCGGATTTACACTCGGCGAAGCTCCGAATGGCTATTCTCTATCACGCCGTGCTCGATGAAACCAATTTCCTGGACGCAAATCTCAACCGCGCCGTCCTCATCGGGGCCAAGGGATGGCACACCAACTTCATGAACGCTGATCTAAGCGAAATCTACGCTCCAAAATCATCTCTCCGACAGGCACAATTCAATAGGGCCAATCTGGAATCCGCCAATCTCGTCGGCGCAGATCTTCGCGAGTCGAATTTCGGTCACGCCAACTTGACCCAAGCCAATCTTCAGGACACGAATCTACAAGATGCCACATTTGCTTCGGCTAATTTGAGTGGTGCTCGACTGGACTCAGCGGACTTGCGTGGCGCAAACTTCACGGGGGCCGTCCTCTCGTCGGTCATCGGCCTCACACAGACACAACTCAATGTTGCCTGCGTCGACGACAAGACCAAATTGCCGCCTGGGCTCAGCCGTCCGGTTCCCTGCAGCTCCATCAAGAAAGAGGTGCGATGACATCACAACATGAGCACAGCGTAAGGATCACAAAAGGGAGGATCACACTTGAAGGTATCCTGAGACTCCCGGCTGATCCGAACGGCGTGGTTGTATTTGCACATGGAAGCGGCAGCGGGCGATTGAGCCCCCGCAATAATTTCGTCGCCCGCCATTTACAGCGAGACGGACTTGCTACGTTGCTTCTGGATTTATTGACCGAAGAAGAAGCGGATGATCGGCGAAAGGTGTTTGATATCGACCTACTGGCGGATCGGCTGTTGCTGGCGAAAGACTGGCTGGAAGCAGAGCCGCGGACACAAAATCTGGGAATCGGCTATTTCGGCGCCAGCACCGGCGCCGGAGCAGCCCTGCAAGCTGTGGCACGAGAGCCGTCGAACATTAAGGCCGTCGTGTCACGAGGAGGACGACCCGACCTGGCCGAATCCTATCTGCCTTCGGTCACAGCTCCAACCTTGTTGATCGTCGGAGGCCACGATGAACCGGTTATCGAAATGAACCAGGCAGCCTACGATTTGCTGACCTGTGAAAAGAAGTTGATCATCGTCCCAGGCGCAACGCACCTCTTTGAGGAACCTGGAACACTAGAACAGGTGGCAGAACACGCCGGAAGATGGTTTCAGCGGTATTTGCAGTAAGTCGGGTGACGCCGAGAGGGACTACAGTGCTTCTGGACAGGGAAGAGGCAATCCGTTAGGCAGATACTCGTTCCCATTCTCTCGCCCGAGCAGCGAAGGCGTCTTTGTACTTCGGCCAATCGTGCAGCGTCGCTGGATCAAAGTCAGCGCCGTTCGGCCACACCAGCGTTTTGACCTCCGGATCAACGGCCACTTGGTTGAACAACTCGAGATCGAGCAGCGGACCATAGAGTTCGCCTGCAAGAACAGGTTTGAGATAAACGATTTGCTCCGTGTCGTCAGTAAACTGCACTCGCAGCGTATACGGCTCGACCATCTCGACAGCCCGCACTCGATAAATAGGATGATTCATGACTGTTCTGCGTCAATGGGGCAATAGGCACCGGTTTGTGACCGTTTTGCAGTCGATCCCAATCGGCCATCAGTTCCTGCTGATGCAGTTCCGCCCACGCTTCGACTAGCCGCTGCTAACGTTTCGGTAACTCCCCGGCCAGCATTTCCACCGGCTCAATCCCATACACCGCCACATGCTCGTGGTAATAGACATGAAAGTGCGGTGTATGATGCGAAGCCTAAACATTGATCACTATTTATGCGCCCTTGCCTTTTAAAACCTGGGCAACTAATCTTGCGCTCCACGGAAGATAGGAGCAAGTCCTAAAGAGCTTAGGAATGACCATCGAGGAAATCAGAGAGCTGGTTCGAGCAGGTCGTTATGAGGTCAGTATTCATGCCCAACAGGAACGGCTGGAAGATGATTTGGATATCAACGAGATTGAGACCGCTTTGCTGCAAGGAGAACTCATCGAAGAATATCCTAAAGACCCGAGGGGCCCAAGTTGTCTCGTTGGCGGTCTGGCTGGACCCAAACGGATACATGTTGTGATAGGATGGGCCACTAGAAAACAGCAGGTTGAGAGAACTCTGAGGGTGATTACCGTCTATATCCCAAGGCCGCCAAAATGGACAGATCTCCGCACCAGAGGAACAAAGCCATGACCACCTATGCGGATTGCACCTTCTGCGGCGGCGAGGTGGAAGAACGACACATCAACTACGACTATCGTCGCCGTGATCACTTGCTCATCCTGCGAAACGTTCCAGCGGGTGTTTGCAAACAGTGCGGAGAGAAATATTTCACCCCCGATGTGCTCAGGCGCATGGATCAGAGCTTCCATAACATCTTTGAACGAGCCCAGCAGCCGGATCAAGTGTTAGACGTACCCGCCGTCAACTTCTGACGCGCCCACCTGCTTCTCTTTCACTCGGAGGGGCGTACATGACTGACGTCGAACTACTTGTAGACCTGCAACGCCAATTCGAGGAAAGCGGAGCCGTACCATTTTCCCTTGAAGAAGGCGCACTCATAGCGAAGCTGTCTTTCACAGCACGTTCATTCACAATAGAGACTTTTAGCAGGTTGCGGAAAAACTCATTGTGACCTCTATAGCCGTCATAGAAATCGAGGTTTAGGAGAACGCTGATCAGCCACGCAGGATGCGCAAAAAGGCCGTCCAGCAAGGCCGCAGCGAGCGAAGAGGCGAATCGTACTCTGGGCCGTACGTTGAGCCTCTGAGCGAGGCGAGAACGCCGCTGGCGGACTCGCAGCGAGCGAAGAGGCGAATCGTACTCTGGGCCGTACGTTGAGCCTCTGAGCGAGGCGAGAACGCCGCTGGCGGACTTTTTCCGCATCCTGTTAGAGATGCTTGGACTGCCTTCCTAGTAGAAATTGGCCTCGATACGTTGGGGTGGCCGGTACATTTCGGCATTGCACTTTGGTACGTGGACCACGAGATGCTTCTTCACGCAGCGGCCGTTTTTGAGCATCTCCATCGTGAGGTGAGAAGAGAATATGATCGGACCGAGGAAGTCGCCGGCTATCAGGCCGATTATTTTCCGGAAATGCTGAAGCTCTACGCAGAAATGTCCGACCGTGAGAGGGTCAGTCAACTATTCGGTCGGCTTGAGGAATTATATGAGGATGGTCACCTTGCCCTTTCTGAATACTCCGACGGATTACTAGCGGCCATTGGAACAGTAGAGGAAGGTTCAAGCACGGCCGAGCATTCGCTGCTGCATAGCGCCAAG
The DNA here is from genome assembly GCA_015903995.1 of Nitrospira sp. Lineage (GTDB taxonomy): Bacteria > Nitrospirota > Nitrospiria > Nitrospirales > Nitrospiraceae > Nitrospira_D. The sequence continues at coordinate 139,290 of JABMDK010000011.1, read as the reverse complement.
AGAACCATATGCGACCTGCTCGAACGCCTCGATTCGGAGCGTCGAGAAAAAGAAGCGTTAAAGGCTGAAGTCGATGCCGGAGTTCGATTCAAAGATGTGTGCGCGAAAGCAGAGAAAGATCTAAGAGAGAGATATGCTGCATCATTTCCGACATTCTGCCCGCCGACATAACAGTTTCTTATTGAGGCAGCTTCCTGGAACACCAAACCCTTCAGGAACATAAATCCATGCTGGACTTCCATCCTTTATCAGAAAGCTATTGAATATGAGTTTAATGAGAGAGTGTGGGAGCCTGTTCGCAAAAGCGGTGTGGCCCTACCGAGGGAATTCAATCGCGACAGACTTACGATCAACCAAACAAACAGGTTACTTCGTAGTACCAACCCGCTGATCAAAGCTCTTGTACGATCTATTTCCGAACGATTCAAGATCTCAATGGTTCTCGCTCCCCCGCTGGCGGTCGCGCTCCACAATTTGACAGATCATTGTACCCGCGCACGGCACGGAGACGGAAAACCTTACACAAGCGATGACTTAGACTTATGTTTGAAGGTCATTGCTGAAGGTGAGGCGATTGTTCAGATAATGACTCAGTTCCGTCCACGCTGAAGAACTGCAGGACAAAGACTGCTTCCTGAGAACTCAAACGATCGACATTCTCACCACCTTCTTCAGATACGAGAGCTGCTTGATAAGAAGCCCATTCCCTTCTTACACTTCCTCCCCTTAGAACACAGGCGACACCCCCCGCAGGCTTTTGCGATAGTTAACCAGAGAGAGGCCAGATGAGGCAGAACAAAGGTTCAGAATTCATCCGGTTTTTTCGTCCGATCATTCAGGTTATGAGAACCCTCGGCGGGTCTGGAACAGCGTCAGAGATAGTCGACCGGTCTCTGGAAGTGGCACAGGTCACAGAAGCAGAGCAACAAGCCGTCAATAAGAACGGACTTTCCCGAGTAAAGAACCAGGTTCACTGGGCACGTCAGTATCTCGTGTGGACTGGGTATCTTGGGTCATCGAAGTGGGGAGTCTGGAATCTCACAGATAAAGGGATGTCCGTGGATCTTTCAACACTCAATGCACTCGACATATTCAAGTCCGTTCAGGCTAATCGTCCCAAGAAGGCGAAAGAATCAGAGGGGCAGCAGCGTGATGAGGATGTTCCAGATGAAGAGAAGCCCAAGGATCATAGGGCCGCGCTGCTTGAAGTACTCCAGTCATTGCCTCCAAGTGGATTCGAACGACTCACTCAACGACTGCTTCGAGAATCAGGCTTCCAACAAGTCACGGTTACCGGCAAGAGTGGGGATGGAGGGATCGACGGCATAGGGACTTTGAAAGTTAATCCTTTTGTCAGTTTTCAATGCAAGCGATACCAAGGGGCAGTGACTCCCTCGCAAGTCCGCGACTTTCGCGGTGCCATGCAGGGACGCGCCGATAAAGGACTCATTATTACAACGGGAACATTTACGTTAGACGCTAAAAAAGAAGCCAGACGGGATGGGGTTCCGCCGATTGAGCTTGTCGATGGGGATACTCTTGTCGAAATGTTCGAACAGCACGAACTCGGGCTTGTTCCGAAGCGATCCTACGACATTGATGAGATGTTTTTCCAAGAATACAAGAATTGACCTCCACGGTGATGCATTAAGGCATCTCCTCGATCCCCAGCTATCCTGTGCCACATCGCGAACAGAGGGATGATTTTCGTTATAGCAGATGTTACTGGACAAATTTCAGGATCATGAGTGCTGTTTTCTTCCCTTGAACCGGCGTCAAACCCCTTAATCGCGAGCCACTGTTCTACGGATTGAAACAGAGACAGTCGCCAGCTCTCTGAGCCGGAAAGGCGACAGTCCCCGAGATCACCCACTCGGCGAGAGCAGGAAGTCGAAATCGGCTTTCGTCAGCACGCCTTGCCCGGAACCCCGCACCACGCCGGCCATGACGGCGTCGTACAATTCGAGCTTCCGCTGTTTGAGCGCCACCATCTTCTCCTCGATGCTGTGGCGCATAAGAATTCGCTCGATCGTGACCGTCTGCCGTTGCCCGATACGGTGCGCACGATCCGACGCCTGGCGCTCGACCGCCGGATTCCACCAGGGGTCCAGATGAAAGACATAGCTCGCTTTGGTGAGATTCAGCCCCTGCCCTCCCGCCTTGAGACTCAAGAGGAACACACTCGGCTGTTCACTGGTCTGAAACGCCATGACGCGAGCCTTGCGCGCAGCCTGTGCCGTGGACCCATCCAACCGCTGGTATGGCAGTCCATGACGACTGCATGCTTCCTGCACAAGGTCCAGAAAGCTGGTGAACTGCGAAAATACCAGGGCACTGTGCCCCTCGTCGCGCAAGACGCTCAGCCGCTCCATCAGGAAACTGAGCTTGGGCGAGGTCTCGTCTGCTTGGTTCGTGAGGAGACGGGGTGACAAACAGACCTGCCGCAGTTTAAGGATGGCCGTGAGCGCGATGAACTGCGCCTGCCCGGAGGTCTTGGTGCGATAGGCGTCGTCGATCGTTGAGCGAACCTGGTCGACGGTCTGCTGGTAGAGCGCCTTTTGCCGATCGGTCAACTCAAGAAATACCTCGTGTTCGACTTTCGGCGGGAGATCCTGGAGGATCTCGGCCTTGGTCCGACGCAGGATAAAGGGCCGCGTCCGTCGCAACACCCGATCGAGCACGTGACCCGCGACACGTTTCAGGTCGGTCTTGAACCGATCATACTCACCCAGGAGTCCCGGCACACACAGATCGATCACCGAGAAATACTCGCCCAGATGGTTTTCAAGCGGCGTACCGGTCAGCGCGATTTTGAAGCGACCCTGGAGCCGGCGGACCGCGCCTGTCGTGTCCGCCTGAATATTCTTCACCGCCTGCGCTTCGTCGAATACGATCACGTGGAACGGCATCCGCTCCAAGGTGCCGATGTCCCGGCGGGCCAGCCCGTAGGTCGTGAGCACTACCTCGCCGTCCTTGGCGTCGAATGTCCGCTCGCTCCCGCTGTACACATGGACCTTCAAGTCCGGCGCGAAGCGCGCCAGTTCCTGTTCCCAGTTGAAGAGCAGACTTGTCGGCAGGACGACCAGATGAGGGCCCTTCACCCCACGAGCCGTCTTGATACATCCTTCTTTGATGGCGGCCAACAGGCAAATTGTTTGGAGCGTCTTGCCTAATCCCATATCGTCCGCCAAACAGGCACCGAATCGATGCTCGTAGAGAAACGCGAGCCAGGCGTAACCCTCCCGCTGGTAGGGACGCACCTTCGCGTGCAGGCCCTTTGGTAACGGAGGCTTTTCGATCCGCTCAAATCCCAGCAAGCGGGCCAGCACCGCCTCGTCCTCGGCCGGAAGCGACACGAGAATGCCCTGCTCGCGCAGCGCCAGCCAATCGAGAATCTGCAACCGGGGCACACGCACAACCTGCGCCGGCTTCCGGTCTTCAGGCGCATCTCCCGTGAGGCCGACGATCGCGCGCAGCCGCTCCAGAGTCTGGCCATCCAAGACCCGCAGACCGCTCCCGGTGTCGATCATTCCGCCCTGCCGGATGGCCGCTCGCCACTCCGTCTCGTCAATCACCACCCCGTCGCAACGAATCTCCGGCCGGATCTCGAACCAATCGATCCCGGTCCCCTCGCGGTCCTGACGTTCCACCTGGACGGAACAGTCCCACCGAACGGGCCGGAGCGGTGTGTCTTCATACAGGAGTGCAATCCCAGCCGCCGTCAGCTTGTCCAAAAGCTCCGGCAACCGCTGGAACAGCGTACGGGAGTCGATCCTCATTGCATCATACGAGGGCATGCTGCGAAATGCGTCCGGGCCGAAGATCTCGAATGGAGTCCGATACAGCAAGACTTCGCGAGGTTTGTCGATTGGTTGCAAGGTCCACCGCTCTCCTTGGAGCTGCAGCCGCACATCGTGACCGGCATACACCGACAGATGTTGCTTCAACCATTGAGCGGCCTCAAGACGGATACTCCTCGCCCAATCGGTCTGATCCAACGCCGCCTTGAGACGGCGGTCTCGTTCCTTAGTCTCGCCGACCGTGAGCAACGCGAAGAACAGATCGTAGAGCAGGGCCTTGCGTTTCTGTGCCCGCAACGGAGCGGACACGGAGCGACCCTGCTCCAACGCCCGAATGAAGGAAAAGGTCGAGGCACTCGGAGCAAACCGGGCACCACCACGTCGGCATTGCGCCTGCACTATCCATACGGCGGTCGGCTCGCCGGCCTCGTTGTAAAAGGGCGCCAGAGTCAATGCGTACGACACCTCCTCATCCACCGGCACAGGGTCGGAAGAATGAACCGACACCTCTTTCCCATCCACGCACAGCAGGAGGTCGCGCAACGTCTTGTCGGTCTGTTTGCGGATCAGATCAATTTGAGCGGACTGGAATTCGTCTCGTGAAACCGTGAATTCCACGTCATGGTGAAGCCCCTGCCATCGCCCATACCTCTGACCGTCCGGCAGCACCACCGCGCACGGCGCCCCGGCCGAACGGCCGCCATAATCCGACGCGTTGAAACCTTGGAAACCGTTGCGCAGCGTGTAAAACGAAGCCCATCCGCTTTCGTCCTCCAACAAGAGCAAGCGGCGGCCGCTCACGTCAGCCACGAAGCTGCGAAAGCGGACGATCCGGTCAAGCGCCGTCCCGTCGGCTATACAGACCGCGCGAATCCTCACGCGGTCACCGGCAAGTGCGATCTCCGTCTTACTCCGGCATTCGACCGACGGATCCCATTGCAGGACAATAGATTCCAGGCCCGTTTTCAGTACGATCGGGAATCGGCGCTTGGAAATGCGGAGCAATCGCAGTAGGGGTTCGTCTCCATACCCGGATGAAAACCAGGACGGATTCAGGAGTGGACGCAGCTCAGGCGGCAACGTAGGAGTCCATCCTGCAGGAATCCGCACACCGTTCCGATGGATCGCGAGTCGTGGATACGGCTGGCCGGCGTCGATCACGATTTCATAGCCCGACTCAAGGGGGCTGTTCCCGTTCCCCGAGGGAACTGTTCCCTTGCTCAAACCAGCGACGTCACCGAGCAACTCGGTTCGGAGCACGGCGAGATGGGCTTGTTGCCGATCGGACAATGGGAACGTCTCGGGCGACAGCAGATGTTTGGCGGCGAAACAGGCACACAGAACATGTTTGCACAGCCCATCGGGATCCCAGGCCGGACAGTCGCAGAACGCGACGAGAAACTCATCGTCGAGAGAAAAGACAACCTCGTACAGGCTGGTTCCCTGCACCTGCGCCGTCAGCGTGGCGCCGTTCTTGCCCCAGACATAGTGCTGAAGTCGCTCCTGCCGGTAATAGTCGTATCCCCTAATCACCGACGCTTTCGGGGCCATCGTATACAGGTCATTGACGGTCTTGCCCCAGACATAGTGCTGAAGTCGCTCCTGCCGGTAATAGTCGTATCCCCTAATCACCGACGCTTTCGGGGCCATCGTATACAGGTCATTGACGGAAAAAGCGCGAAACGTGGCAAGCAGGGCTGCCGAGGCAGGGGTGAGGGGACTCGCGTTCGCTTCAGAAAGGGAATCATCCCCCTTTCTGCCGGGGACCGTAGACTTCTTCCGCATGGTGCGACACTATAGCGAGCGGGAGAGAGCCTCAGCAAGCAGCGTCGGATGATGGCTCACGCAGCGGCATATGGGCGGTTGCGGGAGCAGCACTCATGAATACTGTGGGTGACGTTTCTCCTCCACAGCTTCCAGCACCTTCCCTACTGCGTCTTTTGCGGAGAGCCGCGTCGTATCGATTCTCACCTCCGGATTCACGGGCGCTTCGTAGGGATCTTGTAATCCTGGAACCGTCGACGATTCACCGCGCTGGCCTCGCTGATAGGTCCCCTTGTAGTCTCGCTGCATAGCCAGCTCCAATGGACATTCCACCCACACCTCGATGAACGTCGGAATGAGGCTACGAGCGAAGTCCCGGTAGGCGCGCTTGGTGGCATCGAAGACGACGATGACACCATAAGCGACCAGTCGTGCCCCCATGAAGGCCAGGGCACGATAAAACAGGTCCCGTTCCGCATCACTGTAGGTCGGATGGGGTGTCAAGATTCGGCGGACCGCATCCGATTCGAGCACCTCAACAGGGCCGATTTCCTCCAGTGGTGGCTTCAGCGCAGCGGCAATCGTGCTCTTTCCTGACGCAGGCAACCCTGTGAGCCAAATAGCGAAAGCCTTTGATTTTGATGTGGCGTCAATCGTCATGGGTCATCCGGCAAAATGTCCATAGACGCCCCTTCTTTCGACTAAAGCAGACAACTCACGAGTGATGGGTTCTAGCAGGATGCGGAAAAACTCTTTGTGACTCATGTAACCGTCACAGACATCGAGGCTGAGGCCGATGCTGAATAGGCCCGCAGGATGCGCAAAAAGGCCGTCCAGCAAGGCCGCAGCGAGCGAAGAGGCGAATCGTACCCTGGGCCGTACGTTGAGCCTCTCAGCGAGGCGAGAACGCCGCTGGCGGACTTTTTCCGCATTCTGCTAGAGTCCACAGTACTCATTCACTCGATCCGGTTCAAATCGCGGCACGTCGAGCACGTTTTCAATGAAACGAAAGAGACTACGCCGGGTGTCCATTGACAGATTCGGATACCAGAGCGGACTCGCCACGACGAGGCCGCGAAAGGCAAAGAAGGGCGCCGCTGTTTCCATCACTTCCTTGTCGCCGCTGACCTCCACATAGGTGTCCCAAAACAATCGGAACAAGATGTCGAACGGCCCCTGGAGCTTGCCCCATCGAATCAGGGAACTCAGCAGATAATTGATCGTCATCGCGGTGATGTCGTCGGCCGGCTCGCCCCACTCCCCTCGAGACCGATCCAACACCGCAAAATCTGTCCCGGTACGGAACAGCACATTATAGGGATGGAAATCCCCGTGAACCTGGCACAGCCGATGAGCCTTGTCATGAAGGCGCCACCGCCACCGGTTGCAGGCTTCCTCCACCGTTCGCAACAAATCGCTGGTGATAAAGCCGCAGCGCTTGGGATAGCTGTCGGTCAATCCCATGATGCATTCGCCGTGACCGATCAATTCGCGTAACCGACGTTTGTAAAGATCTGCGTCTCGTCGTTTCTTGGCATGAATGTGAGCCAGGTAACGAGCCAATGCGACGGTGCGTTGCCGATCTAACTTCCGTAAGCTCCCGCCTTTCGCAAGTCGCTCAAAATCTGCATGATAGCTCGCGCCATCCGTCCATTCATTCAGCACGAAGAATTCACGGGCCTCGGCGAGGGAAAAGAGGGTCTGCTTGGCATCAAAGGCGCCTACATCGAGCGCCTTCACATGGCGGGAAAGGCGCCCGTACGAATCATAGTCCCACAACATCGCTTGGGCACGATCAGCCATATGTTCGTGCCCGAAGGGGCCGGGCTTCATCGTTTCGAGCACTGCGGACTGAATCCGCCGCCCGATTTGGAAGGTCACTTTGATCGGCGTGCCGTATCCATACCGCTTCTGCTCTCCCTTGGAACTCTCTTTGCCGATGATTCCATAGGACAAGAGTCGCGTCTCCGGCCCAAAGCGGGTCTGTAGGTAGCGTTCCATGGTTTGCTTGTGCAACGCGGGCATACCCCAACCTCTCGCAAGTCGCGTTCCATGGATACCTCTTTCGTTATCGCCTTACGCCACTCCCCTTACCACCTCACCCATTCAAGAACTGTCGCATTGAGCTCCACCGGTCAGAGTGGCACTGTGGACAAATGCCCCATGTTGGAATCGGCCGGAATGGCTGGAGTCATGAAACATCCACCCGTTACTGATGTACCGATCCCCCTTTGCGCTTGTCCCTTCGGCATATCGTTTGCGACCTCCAGCCGGTGAGGGAGACTGAACCATTACTGATGTGGAGGCACAATGGAACTGGAAGTTCAAAGCCGCAATGTCGCCATGACCCCCCGCTGGAAGACAGAGATTGAAGCTCGGATGGATGATCTGCAGCAAGGGCACGAGGATTTGATCCATGGCCGAGTCACGTTAACCAAGAATCGGCACCACAAGAAACTCGCAAATGTGGCAGAAGCGCTTGTCGTTGTCACTCTGCCGGGACGCCACACGCTGACGGCTAGAAAAGAAGATAAGACGTTTGAGGAGGCCATTCGGGCTGCGTTTCAGGCACTCAGCATCGAGCTCCGCAAGTATCGAGAAAAACGGGCCCAGACCGAAATACGCCTGCCGCCCATGCCACCGCATCGCGGCGTCGTGTCGAAGCTGTTCCCGAATGAGCGTTACGGTTTCCTCCTCAAGGAGGGGGGCGGCGAGGTGTACTTCCATGCGAATGCGCTGCAGGGACCCACCTTTGAGCAACTGGAGGATGGGACCGACGTCGTATTCGGTTTCGAGCAAGGCGACAAGGGGCCACAGGCAACAGTCGTCACGCTCCCGCCGCCGATAGCGAAGGTGCTCTAGATGACGATGGACAAATTCAAAGTCCCCATCTCGATGCTCGCCCCTGTGATCGACCCAGGACAGCTTGGCTTTGAGGATACCGGCGAGCTGGAGCCCCTCACTGACATCATTGGGCAAGAACGGGCTGTCGAGGCCATGGAATTCGGGCTGCACATGAAGAGTCCCGGATTCAATCTCTACGTATCGGGTCCCGTCGGGACGGGAAAGGGCACGCTCGTTCGTCAGATGGTCAAGCGCATGGCCCAGACCGCACTCGCCCCGTCCGACTGGTGCTATGTCAATAACTTCCAGGACCCTTCTCGGCCTACTTGCCTCGCGCTACCGGCGGGACAGGGAGCCTCGTTTAAACGAGAAATGGCTGGATTCATTGAGGGATTGCGACGCGATATTCCCTTGGCGTTTGAGAGTAAGAAATATCTCGATGCCAAGGCCAAACTGCACGACGACATCGATGCAAAGAAAAAATCACTCTTCCAGGAATTGACGGAATTCAGCCGGACTCGTGGATTCGGCTTTGAAGAAACCTCAGTGGGTTTCGGGATTGTGCCGCTCACAGCCGGCAAGCCCATGTCGGAGGCCGACATTGAAGCAATGACCGAGGAGGAGCAGCAGGATCTGAATGAACGACGTAAGACCCTTGAAGGAGAAATCCGCGAGTTCCATGTCCGCATCCACGGCCTTGAGAAGGAAGCTGAACACCAGCAGCGCCACCTCGACCGGCAACTGGTCACCAATGTCTTGGAGGGCCGCTACGAAACCCTGCGGCGGGCCTACCAGGACATCCCGGCAATCTCGACATTTTTAGAGCGTGTTCGTAACGACATCATACACCACTACAAGGATTTTCTTCCGCGCGAGGGACCCACCCTCGCCATCCCAGGCTTGGAATTCAAGCGTCCCGACATGTCGCGCTTTCTCGTCAATCTCATCGTACAGCACGACCCGACGGAAGGCGCCCCCGTGGTCGACGAATCTCACCCGACCTATACGAATCTCATCGGCAAGATCGAACGGCGGGCCCACATGGGGGTGATGTACACCGATTTCACGGAGATCCATGCGGGTGCCGTGTTGCTGGCCAACGGTGGGTACCTGATCGTGAATGCCTTGGACATGCTGCGCCAACCATTTTCGTGGGATGCATTAAAGCGCGTGATCAAAACGGGAGAGGTGAAAATTGAAGATCCCGGTGAGTTCTATGGATTCTCCACGGCTGGGCTGAGACCGGAGCCGATCCCGGTGAATGTGAAGATCATCATGGTCGGGCCACCCATCCTCTACCATCTCCTGCAAGCGTACGAAGAAGACTTCGGAAAGCTCTTCAAGGTGAAGGCGGATTTCGACACCGAGGTGGAGAGAAGCGACCGACAGGACCGCCAATATGCCCGGTTCATCGCCAAACTTTGCCGCGAAGAAGGGCTGCCGCACTTCGGCGCCGATGCGGTGGCTGAAATCATCCGGCAGGGACTTCGCTTCGCCGATCGACACGACCGACTGTCGTTGCGGTTCAGCCTGGTGAGCGACCTCATCCGCGAGGCCGGATACTGGGCCAGAAAAGAAAGCCATTCCTTCGTGTCTCGGACGGACGTCGATGCCGCCGTCTCACACAAGCGCCATCGCTCGAATCTGGCGGAACACTGGATCCAGGATGAAATCAAAGAAGGTACCTTGATGATCGACCTTGACGGCGACGTCGTGGGCCAAGTCAACGGCCTCTCAGTCCATCAGCTCGGCGACTATTCCTTCGGACGCCCCACGCGTATCACGGCTCGGACCTACGTCGGGACCAAGGGCGTGATCGACATTCAGCGCGAAGCGGAACTTGCCGGCATGATCCATAGCAAAGGAGTCCTGACATTGGCTGGATTTCTGGCCGGGAAATTTGCCGGATCCCACCCCTTCGCCATGAGCGCCTCATTGACATTCGAGCAAACTTACTCGGAAGTGGAAGGAGACAGCGCCGCAGTGGCCGAACTCGTCGCGGTTCTTTCCAGCCTCGCCGATCTCCCGGTCCATCAATGGTTGGCCGTGACCGGTTCTGTCAACCAGTTGGGCGAGGTCCAACCGATCGGAGGCGTGAACGAAAAGATCGAGGGATTCTTTGAGTCCTGTTCCCGCAAGGGGTTGACCGGCAAACAAGGTGTGATGGTCCCTGCTCGCAACACCAAGCATTTAGCCCTCAGGCGCGACATCGTCGAGGCTGTGGAATCAGGACGCTTTTCGGTCTATGCCGTGAATACAATCGATGAAGCCTTAGAACTGCTGACCGGTATCGCAGCCGGTGAACAAGGGCTCGATGGGACCTATCCACCCGACAGTGTCTTTGGCCGCGCCGCTCAGCGTCTGGAAGAAATGGCGCAGGCTGTGTCGGAATGGACCGAAGGGGAAGAGAAACAGAGCAAGCATATCATCACGGAACCATGAGGACCACTTCGATCTGCTTGACTCCTGGACGCCTTGGTTCACTTCTCAGTGATGCGTCAACTGATCACGCTTACAGCTTTCTTCCGCCAGCATCCGCTGACCAGATGTCGCGTCCATGGGGATGCCCGCCATGCAGGCCTTCAGCGAATCACCTTGTGTCCCGGCTGAAGCACGATTGCCGCTTTTCGCGATGGCTGCCCCAATCACCCCTTGGTGAAGCTTCTCATTGTCCTGACAACTTTGTTCGGCGACCATCCTCGCCCCCTCGCTGGAATCGTTTGAGATCTTGGCGAGGCACGCCTTCAGGGAATCCGACGGCCCGACGGAGGCTGCCTCGGTCGTGGCCGGCGACACGGATGGGCCTGCTGATGTCGGCTGCTTCGCGGCCTGCTCCGAGGCGCACCCAGCTCCCAACAGGCAGGCAACGCCAATGAGAACAACCGGCATCTTGTTCATAGTTAGTATTCCTCCCTTGAGGGAGGGACTATAGCGGAGTTCCTTTTATGGCGCAAGCGACATCGCAGGAGCCCCGGGTAGGACCTCACCCTCCGTGGGTGGCATGGAAGGATCTGCGGCCTCTGTCCACTACAATCCAGTCGAGAGGAATGCTTCTATACGTGCCTTGATCTGATCCCGCACCGCGCGAAAGGCCTGATGCTGCTCTTCAGCCGGTCCCAGGGCGACGGCTGGATCCTCGAAGCTCCAATGAACTAGACGCCCTGCGTGAGGCCAACGTGGACAAGAGTCTTTCGCCCGGTCGCAGGCGGTAAGCACATGCTCGAATGCCTGGTCGGCAAACTCGTCCATACTCTTGGAGTGCTGCGCGGAAATGTCGATCTGAAGTTCCTGCATCACCTCCACAGCCCGGGGGTTCAGCCGGACGGGATACGTCCCGGCGCTAGAGACTTCATATCAGTCTCCAGCCAGATGGCGCAGCAGCCCCTCCGCCATCTGGCTGCGGGCTGAATTGCCTGTATGGAGAAACAACTCACTTCGTTTCATGAACAACAGGTGGCTGAGCAGCAGGCCGCCGGACTTGCCTTCGGCTTCTCCGCCCGCACGAAGCCGCTGATGAACTTGCCGTCGACGACCGGCGCAATGACGTCGAGGTCAATGTCTGTGCCCTCAAAGAGCTCTCGTGCATCGGCGGCGGTATAGACTCTGGTCGGCTCGATCGAGACTCGTTCAAATCCGGCTCGCTCGAGTTTTGCGATGTACTCCTTTTCCTCCAACGCTCCTGCGACGCAACCAGCCCACAGTTCGATACTGCGCTGGACTTCTTGGGGTATCTCCCCTCGGACGACGATGTCCGACACCGCCAGGCGCCCTCCCGGCTTCAACACGCGGAAGGCGTCCGCCAGCACCAGATCTTTGTCCGGTGACAGATTGATGACACAGTTGGAAATGATGAGATCGACGGAATTGTCGGGCAAGGGAATGTGTTCGATGTCGCCCTTCAAGAATTCCACGTTCGTGACCCC
>JABMDK010000011.1:92804-126859 GCA_015903995.1 Nitrospira sp. | reverse complement strand
GTCCGCGATAATCTGGAGGAACTTGAGCACTTCACGCGGCAAGAACCCACCCGGCTCCGGCCAGCCGGTGCCCGGCACAAAGGCCGCATCCAAGCAATCGACATCAAAGCTCAGCCACACCGCATCCACCCCATCAAACGCCACTTCGAGCGCCTGCTTCGCCGCATTCTCGATGCCCATTTCCACACAATCGGTCACGGTCATGATCGTGGTTTGACGCTCACGGCCGGACTTCACGCCGGGTCTGGGCGCTTGCCAACCGCCGATGCCGATCTGCACCAAATTCTTGGCCGGCACGTTGGGAATGTTCGTCGCATGAAACCAGGGCGTGGTATGCATGCGTTCATCGAGATCGGTCTCCTGCGTGTCGACATGCCGGTCGAAATGAAGGATGCCGAGCTTCTTGCCGTTCATATTCTGAGCGACACCCCGCACGGTCGCAAATCCCAGAGAATGGTCTCCACCCAATACCACCGGGAAAGCCCCGCTCGCATAGACATGGCCGACTCCTTTGCTGACCTGGTCGAAGGTCTTCTCGATGTTGCCGGGGATGGTGAACACGTCACCGAGATCGCACATGGAGATCGACTCTCTGAGATCAACGCCGAGTTCGAAGCTATAGGTACCGTACAACGCGGAGATCTTGCGGATGCCTTGGGGACCGAATCGAGTTCCTGCCCGATAGGTGGTCCCCCCGTCGAACGGCGCCCCAAGAATGGCGACATCGTATTCCCCGCACCTACGGACATCTTCGACATAGGGCGCTTTGGTGAAGGTATTAATGCCTGCGAAGTGCGGAAGCTCTCCGCGACTAAAGGTGGGAATGCGGCGATCTTTAATAGAATCCGCCCCAGGCAGGCCCAATTCAAGACCTCGAGCCACTTCTTCTTCATATTTCGTGGTCGGCAGCAGCGCCTCCGCTTCCACGGCGAACTTCGCCTCCGGCCCGTATTTGTCATGCAGGGGAACCTTGCCTTGGTATGTTCTCTTCTTTGCCATGAGTGCTCCTTTCTACCGGATAAATGGATTCTGACTCTCTGTGGAGCCCCACGGCTTGACAGCCGTGGTCCCTTTTGTGTCTTCGGCGGAACCCGCCGAAGCATGTCTTCCTTGGCCAAGGCTTCGGAGGACACCCACTGCGCATTCCTCCACAGCGTTACAGCTGTGGCTTCCTGCGTAGGTGGGTGAAACGCGACTTGCGACACGAGACTTTTGCGCACTGCCTTCCGTAATTCTTAACGTGAATTCTTAACGTGGTTCGGTCATTCCGGGCTGGACTGATGGCTCGTTCCTGCCAACAAGGACATACAGCGTCGTCAAAGTTGGAGCTGACATAGATGGCCCCGGCGTACGTGCCGGTGGTGGCACCTCCGAGCTGCCTGGCCCATTTATACGCGCCCCCCGCGATCGGAATCTGCGAGGACAACTCCGCGTACACGGTGGCGACTAACAACTGCATCACCAAACAGAGCGCCAGTGCCGTAAACCAACCGCCGCCCGTCACAACCGTCTGCACACCAATAATGGCATAGAGCCCTGCCACCGGTGAGACCGTTGCGAAGCCAATGGTCAAACTGTTCCAGAGACTGAGGCTACGGTGGAGTGTCTTGGGAGGATTCGTAGCGGGAGTAGGGAAAACCGTCTCCGGACTTTCCAGACTTACCACGGCAGACCTCTCTGACTCAGCAGCAGGTCTGGCTGATCCGGTATGGAAAAAATTATGAGATGGATATGCATAACGAAGCCTCCTGCTGGAAGGTTACATTCCCCAAAAGCCATGTACCTCAGTACATGATCTCCCGGGTTTTTATCCCTCCGTGGAGCCTCGTTATGGGAGAGGCCGAAAACTCTCGGACCAGACGCTTTTTCCAATAAGAAAGAAAGCCGGAACCCTCGTTTTCCTCTTGGAACGATTCCGAGCGCATCGTATGAATTCGCCATGCCAAAGTCAAGGTGATCGGACGGCACGCCGAATACCTAACAATAGCAATTTCGCTCCCGTGGGCACTACCCTCTCGGTCAGAAGCCGGAGCGGCAGGTTCCGAATGACTGTGTTCACAATGCCGACTCATGAACTCCGATGCTCTAGCAAAGGAGGTCTTGGCCAGAGCTACTTCACGTCATCATGCCGATAAGACCCTCCGGCGGGATGTATGGTGGGCGATGCAGCCGGTTGATCATTTCGAGGGGGAACGTTCCTTTTTTCAGAAGTATCGAAGGAATCCCTCGATCCCACCCGTTTTCTCGTTGAGGTCAAGCCCCGGTATATCTGGCTGACAACAGTGGTGACTCTTGTGGCCTGGCTCTATGCCTTGATCGTGTGCGGGATCATCATTTACCAATCGCTTCCGCGACCGTTGCTGCTGGTTGTCACGGCCGTAAAAATCTTCTTCGCATCGGTCGGACTGGACTTTATCTGGTCGCTGGATGACACCCCTGCGCTCTACCGAGCCGTGTTCAGCTTCAGCTATGACAACCTATGCCAGGCCGGACCTCAGCGAATCGGCGAACATCTCCTACAATACACGATGGTGGTTGTGCCCATCGTCAACGTGCAGGCTCTTGTGGTGCCGGTGGTGGCTCTGCTTGCAACGTGCCGCACACTCGTACTGCCGGCAACAGGGATCGGCCCAATCCTGAGTTTTAGGCGTTGATTTGAGGCGGCTCAAGGACCATGGTTTCCTCCTGTCGTTGCAGAACCAGTCCCCCAGTTCAGGCTCATACTTGCCCCGCTGCTTACCGACCCCTTGAGCTTTCTGCTGCTTGCTCCGCTGACTCCAACTGGTCAGGGGGATACTGAACAAGTCAGCCGGATTTATTCTTGCGGCACTTGATGAATAAGGGGCGTTCGGAATAGTCACGGCTGAGAGGAAACCACTTCAGGAGCTCAGTCGAGATTATTCACGCGTCTCGCGGGTCTTAAGGGGTTCTGATGGATGAGAGCCCGGTTTGTCGAGAAAGGTCAACAGGGCGATCAGTCCCAGGCCAGAGAGAAACCACACAAAGGCCGCCTTCCACTCTCTTTGAAACAATGCAAACAAACCCATCAGGAGCACCACTCCACCCACAAGCCCGGCAATACTCGTACCAAACGAACTCATAGCCCTCTCCTCGTGTCATTCAGGAACTTCTGAGACCATACTCGTAGCAGCAGAAGGCGCAACACCGACTCTTCTACGCATCTTGCTGCGGCAATCCACAGAGTCGTTCAGCACAGTACCAGGACATCCGATTAATGGCCCTCCGGTAAAGCGTGGTCACAGTTGACCAAGGCCTTGCGCTGTTCTTATAGAGCAAGCCTGAATTTCTGGAACTCAAGGGGTAATCCATGGCATCACGCAGCGGATGCTGGGACCACCCTTGTCGACTTTTCGCTCACTCCTACTCGTCACCGACATGTGAAGTGACAGTACTCGATCGGGCTGGGTGGAGCACTCAAAGCCATGCCGATAGCCTCACTCTCGTAGCCGATCTCTTCCAAATCTTTTTGTGCGCGGGTGAGTTCCTCTTCGGTCACGTAGGCCACGGTGTCGGGAATGCCATCACCTTTGAGTGCCCGCAAGATCGCGCTCAAAGCCTCTCGCTCTTCCGGCGGCACATTGGTGCCAAGCGGAAACTCAAGCCGGCGACGATAGGGGCTCTCAAATGTTTCGTTCAACGCCCTGATGGTCCTCAGCACAAGTTTGTCTTGTTCCCAGGCTTGCAGTGTAGGCCCGGCGGAGGGATGTGTCGCCAGCAAATCCATAAGCGTGATCACGTTCGTATTCAACGATCGCCCGACGAATTCCCGCTGAGGCTCAAGGGTCGTCTGTTTCAGTCCAAGATGTTTGGCCACGGCCTCGACCAACGCGAAGTTGATCATGAAGCTGTATTGCCCACCGAACTGGCCATAGCAGGGCTTCTCGGGATCGTTCAAGACGGTCATGTCGGCGGTCCCGGCATCGAAGGCGCTGAATCCGATCGCATCCGGAGCCAGGAGCCGCTTGGCTTCTTTCAGAGTCTCGTAGGCACCAACGTTGACCGGCACCAAGACCTCTTGGTCGATGGACTGGAGAAATTCGACGATGGTTTTCCGGTAAGGCAGGTCTTTCCATTCGATCTTGCGATACTCTTTTTCCCAAACCAGCTCATCGAGAAAGGGAGGGAACGTCTTGATCGTTGCAAGATCTTTGTCCTGAAAAGCCCGGACGAACGCCGACCAATCTTGAATCTTGGCATGGAGCAACTCACTCAGATTGGGACGGAGGTACTCTTCCTCCACTTCACCGCCATGTCTCGCCAATAATTTCGTCGGCAGATCGTTCCACAGTTCGTTGCAGATGATCCGGTCGACCGTCCCATCGGCTATGCCCCCTACCTGCTCAATCGATCCGCAACGGGTCTCCACACGATCCCGATGCACTGCCAGGTCCGGATGAGCCAGAGCTCCGGCCAAGACCGACTCTTCCCAATCGACCAGGACATACCGCACACGCGGATAGACCCTGCCTTCTTGGTCTATCGCCTTGAGATGGGTGAGGAAGCATGCCGCAAGGTTACCGTTGCCCGGTCCCAACTCTAGAACGATGCGAGGTGAGGCATGAGAGGTAAGGGGCAAGGGGTCTGAAAATTTCCGGCCTGCTGCCTTATCGCGTTTGGTGACGCGCTCGAAATAATCAGCCGCCAGCGCATGGGCGAGCCGGAAGTCCGCCGAGGCGAACGTTTGGTAGTACGATCGGAGTTTATCCCCTCGCAGTCCGTAGAAGAGCTGGTTGAGATGGACCTGCCATTGATCGAGCGGCTTATAGTCCCCGATGAGCTGGGGAAGAGCGTCAGCGTC
Source organism: Nitrospira sp. (assembly GCA_015903995.1). Classification (GTDB taxonomy): domain Bacteria; phylum Nitrospirota; class Nitrospiria; order Nitrospirales; family Nitrospiraceae; genus Nitrospira_D. The sequence goes on along the minus strand of JABMDK010000011.1, from coordinate 122,040 downwards.
TTGCAACATAACGTTGGGTCACCAGTGAGAATGTTCGACGAATTGTCCGTTCAGTGGCCGAAATCCTAACAGAAGGCTGGAAAATGCCGCAATGGGCCACTTGCTCGCCGATTTCTTGACAGTCTCACCTCCATAGGTGTAGCAGACAGACATGATGACCGGAGGATTTCACCTGGCCGGCGGTGTGCTGGTGGCCGCGCTGCTGTGGTACTCAGCAGCGCCCGGCGAAGAACTCCCCCTCACCGGAAACGTGCCGATCTCCGAGTTTCAAAACCGCGCGCAAGATGTGACCGCCTACGATTTCGACGCACCCCCGAAGGGCATGTTTCGCTCAATCGCTTTGGCGGAAGACTTTGAAGAGCGTCTGGGTTTTCTCAGGACCCACGAAATCGTGCCGATCAATCCCACGGAACGATTTCGTGGGGATGTGGCCGCCATTTTCATTATCTTCTCACTGCATCAACATTATCAGGCCTTCACTGTGTTCGGCCGATGCATGCCAGAACAGCTGGCCGGTACCCTACCCGGGACAGTCATCAGCGAAGACGCCATGCGCATTGCCTTGGAGGATGAAAGCGGCTATCTCAAGTTGTTACCCCCGCAGGATGGCTGGAAGCCTGGTCGCTACAAAGTCGAGATTCATACCGGGGAACAAGTCAACGAGATGACGCTCATGGGCACGATGCGTTTTACCATCGTGGGTGCAGGTCAATAACTCCTCCTCGCCCAAAGATCAGGACTATTCCCGTCGCACGTTTGACCCTCTCTCCGCCATCCGTTAGAATGCGCCAGTTCGTAACCTAACCTCTGGCCGCAGCTTGAGTTTTTTCGTATCATGACGCCGCTATCCAATTCCAATCCTTGGGCCTCTGTCATCGTCCCCATCAAGGATGAACGAGAGAACCTGTCTCCACTGATTTCGAGCCTCCTTAAAGTTATGGATTCGCACGAACGATCACGCACTCGCCCGTACGAAATTCTTTTCGTCGATGATGGGAGCAGCGACGGCAGCAGCGACGAGCTGGATCGTTTGGCTCGCGAACATGCTCAAGTGCGGGTGTTTCACTTCGACCGCAATTACGGAAAGACCTGCGCGCTTGAGGCGGGCTTTCGGCAATCTTCCGGCGAGATCATCATCCAGATCGACGGCGATCTCCAGCAGGACAGCGAAGATATCTTGAAGCTGCTTCCATATACCGCCTCCCACGACGTCGTCTGCGGATGGAGGCAACAACGACAAGACGGCTTCGTGAAGATGATCTCCTCCCGAATTGCGAACCCTGTGCGAAACTTGTTCACTCATGACGGTGTCCATGATACGGGATGCCCGCTCAAAGTCTTTCGACGCCCGGTGCTGGAGCGGATTCGTCTCTTTGAGGGAATGCACCGATTCTTTCCGGCGCTCGCCTTGATGCATGGGTTCACGGTGACCGAGGTGCCGGTCCGACATTATCCCCGCATTCATGGCGTATCCAAATACGGGATGGGGAACCGCCTGTTCAAGTCGCTCTATGATCTGATCGCGGTTCGATGGATGCAGCATCGTGTGTTACGCTACAAATTCCGTGATACCTGACATCCATGTCCAACCTTGAGACAGATACCTCTATGATTCCGACATGCTGATGATGGCCTCCGTCCGACTATCTGAATGACTACTGAAACTATCTGGCTCGGTATCGGCTTTCTCGGCCAAGGACTGTTTTTTGGCCGTTGGTTGGTGCAATGGATCGCGTCCGAGCGGACTGCCGAAAGTCGCGTCCCCATTTCCTTTTGGTATATGAGTCTCATCGGAGGGTTGATTACACTGACCTACGCGATCTACCGAATGGATCCTGTGTTTATCTCAGGGCAAGCGCTCGGGGCGGTCGTCTATGTGCGAAATCTGGTCCTCATCCATCGCGCAGATCAAACCAAGGGCGAGCCTCGGCCGCAGGCATGAGCAGCAGCACCACACACCGCCGTTCGGCGCCTTTCACTACCCACTGGTAACGGCTGCATCCGACTATGGATCGTACGTCTCCTCAACCGATACAACTGCTTCTTCTGCTGCTCCTCTCTAGTTTGCTCTTTTTCACCGGCCTCGGCAGCATGGGCCTGACGGATCGCGACGAAGGCCGCAATGCCGAAGCCGGGCGAGAGATGTTCGCCTCCGGTGATTTGGTGACCCCGACCTTCAACGGGGAGCTGCGGGTCGCCAAGCCGGTCTTCGTGTATTGGCTGATGACGATGTCGTATCACGTCTTCGGCGTGAGCGAGTTTGCAGCGCGGGCACCCTCAGCCCTGTTCGGAGTTGGGTTGATCGTGATGCACTATCTGTTTCTCACTCGGCTGCGTGGCCCGACCGTCGGTCTGTACGGCGCGCTGATGTTGTTGCTGAACATCGAGATACTGGCACTCGGACGCATGGCGATTACCGACAGCGTCCTGATCTTCTCCACGACCTTGTCGCTCTACGGATTCTGGCTCGGCCTCCACGAGCCGGGCCGAGGGCGTCATTGGATCTGGGCCTTTTATGCCGGTATGGCCATGGCGACTTTAACAAAAGGGCCGGTTGGATTCGCCGTGCCCCTGATTACCGGCCTCTTGTATCTCACGGCCACCAGGCAATGGCCGGTGTTTTGGCAGAGAGGCGCGCCGATCACCGGCACATTGCTGTTCCTTCTCCTCGCTGGGCCCTGGTATGCCGCCATGCTCCTCCTGCATGGAGATGCCTACTCCTCTCAAGCGAAAGTACACACGGTGGGACGATTTCTCGCTCCCATGGAAGGTCACGGAGTGGGCTGGTGGTTCTATGTTCCGGTCCTACTGCTGGGCTTTTATCCCTGGAGCGCACTCCTACCGGCGGGGCTCTATCGAGCCTATCAGAGCTGGCGAGAATGGCGCCCGATGAGGAATTGCGCACTCGAATCAGAAACATTGTTAGGGTCCGGTGAGGAGTTGGAGTGGTTCGCAGGTCTGTGGATCGTCGGAGTGTTCATCTTTTTTAGCCTGTCCTCCACCCGACTGCCTCATTATATCGGCCCGCTGTTTCCCGCTTGCGCCCTCCTAGCCGCCTTGTTTTGGGCCCAAGGTCTAAAGGACCCTTTCACGAGAGGGCTGCGTGGGTCGATCCATCTCATGATGGGGATTGGCTATCTCTTGGCGATCGGGTTTGCGAGCGCGCCGTCTCTATTCATCAAATTCTCAGGAAAGATGGTCAAAGAGTTCCCGCTCGCCGCTCAATTCGACCTGGGTATCGGGCCTTACGTCGGCGCAACGATCATCGTGGTTGCGATGGGGCTGATCGGGTATTTGGGCTTGAACGACAACAAGCGCGGTATCGCCTTTGGGGTAGCCGGAGGCGCGCTGGCGAGTGTGTTTCTGGTCGCTATTCTGGTGGTCGTTCCAGAACTCAACCGCTACGCAATCGCCCCGCCGCAGGAATTGGCTTACGCAGCCGGGTTGAACCTGAATCCGACAGACCAATTGATCGCATTCGGGTCGACCAGACCCTCCATCGCCTTCTACGCGAGGCGAACCGTGACCTTTATCCCAGCCAACGAAATCGACCGGCTGCGTACGGCGCTGCGCAAAGAGGGCCGGACGATGATCCTCCTCCCGGAATACGTTCAAGATGCCTTGCCGGAGGAAGCCGCTGGATTTCAGCCGATTCTTAAGCGGTATGGCTACGTCTTGTTAGGCAATCAACCGATGATCACCCTGCCTCAGGGTGACCATGCTGGTACCCCACCAACGCCCAAGACGGTTGAGCACTAACCTGCGCTCGACTCTGCTTTGAAGACCTTCTTCTGAAGACCGGTTCCATCGGTAGAACGCTCGGAGAGACTCTCGAATGGAACCGTCACACATCGCCTCGCAATGAGGACTACGGGAAAGGCAGGACCCCGCGCGCATCAACAAGGATCAGAATGGCGAGGGCCACACCTCCGATCAAAGCACTTTCCCGCATCATAGACCAGCCAGCCGATTCCTCACTATGGTTGTCATTCCGACCTATCGTGTCGAGCCACAACGCCATGCAGGAGAATCCAACCGAGGAGAGCACAAGAGGTGAGGTTGTCATGGCAGCCAAGCCGTACAGGATCAACAGGACTGACGTCTTCGAGTGCCAGCTCCCTCCTTGTCTTCCCCTGCCAGCCCAATGAGTTCGCCTGATCCATACGCCGACCGCCATCGCGCCGGCCCCGAGCGCCAAAAACAGGATGCTCACTACGCCATCCTCCATTCGCCGAGAGAGAACCCAGAGCAACGCAAATACCGCTGAAGTACCCATCGCCGCATGGCGCAGTCCATCCTGTAGTGAAGTGCGCCACTGTCGTAATGGGGCCATTGCGATGAAACCGCTGAGGATGCCGATCACCGCCCCTGCAAGGACATCGGTCGGGAAATGCGATCCTCGAAGAACACGGCTGAGTGCGACAAACAGCGCGATTGCCATACAGATCGGCCCGAAGAGAGGAAACTGTTTCGCCAATACTGTCGCGACGGCGAAACTCGCTGTGCTATGTCCCGACGGAAAGGAGTCCAGGCCCGAGGCCCAGGAAAGAGTCATCTGCCAGTCTCCCGAGTGGACAAACTTTGGTCGAGGCCTGCCGATGAGATGTTTCAGCCCGTTGGCCAGCAATGCGGCGATTCCGTGAGCAATCAACGACTGAACCGCAACGATCTTGACCGTCGGCTTTTCAAAGGCCCATGCGCCGACAAGCAGGAGAAGGCTTATGGCTGCCAACCGCCAGCCTTGGCCGATCCAGTCTCCCATATCGCTGGTGAACGCCATCCACGGAACAGTGAGTTGATCCCAGGGAAGATGAATCGTGACCGATCGCACATACTTGGTGATCGGCAGATCAAACTGGGCCACGCCGAGAAAACTGATGGCCAATGCGGCGCAGGAACAACCGACTGCCGCGATCGAGTAGATTGTGTTCCGAGATGTCTGAGCCGAAGCTCTCATCAAGCCATAATCTGTAACGAGGTGCCCTGGATGTCCGGCCCTGTTCACCAATCGCTCATCACCGATCACCGTGCCTTACGGAACCCAGTCGGCCAGGAATACGTTGAACTCACCCGGCGTAGTGGCATTCCGATCCGAGACCCAGACAAGGCGCTTGCCGTCAGGGGAAAACATGGGGAAACTATTAAAGTGTCCTTCCATGGTCAGACGTTCCAATCCGGTTCCGTCGTCACCCACCAAATACAGATGGAAGCTGGGGCGTCCCCCTTCCCCTTTCGTTTCGATATTGGAGGAAAAGATGATGCGTTTGCCGTCAGGATGAAAGTATGGAGAAAAATTCGACGCACCGGTCGTGGTGACCTGTTTCTTCCCCGACCCATCGGCATTCATGACGAAAATTTCAAGCTGACCAGGCTCAATCAGCCGTTGTGCCAACAGCTCCTTGTATTTTGCCACTTCGGATGGATCGGTTGGGTGGGCCGCCCGATAGACGATTCGCTTACTGTCCGGTGAAAAGAAGGCGCCGCCGTCATAGCCAACATCGTCCGTCAGACGACGAACGTTCGAGCCGTCCAGATTCATCGTATACAGGTCAAGATCTCCATCCTTCACCGATGTCCAGACAATGGTCTTCCCGTCCGGTGAGATCGTGGCCTCGGCGTCATAGCCTGGTGACGCCGTCATCCTCTGTATATTCTGTCCGTCGAGATTTGCAGCGTAGATGTCGTAATCGTCGAGTGCCCATCGATAGGCGCCGTCCCGTTTGGGCTTCGGCGGGCAATCAGGCCCGGCGGCATGCGTGGATGAGTACAGCACCCTGTCGTCACCGGGGAAAAAGTAGCCGCATGTCGTCGCTCCCCTCCCAGTACTCACCAAGCGGACGGTTTCGCGTTCTACATCCATCACATACATTTGATAACATCCCAGCCCCGACTCGGCTGGTTTTCGTGGGGAGCCCGGCGCCTCCTGCATCCAATTGTTCATCGATTGAAAAATCAGCTTGGTCCCGTTGAATGAAAAATAGGCCTCCGCGTTCTGACGACCAACGGTCAGTTGGCGGATATTGGCCAGATGGCGTTCCGTCGAACGAGCCGGCGTCACAGTCTCTTTATGTTGATCAGCAGCCAGGGCACACGGGGGAATACTCATCAATGCCCAGACCCCCCATAGCCAAATTCCCCAGGTTTTACGGCGTTGCATCAATCCTGACCTCCTTCACATCCGATACACCGTGCCACACTTCGCGCTTCGTCACGGCTCCGTCTTGAAAAATCACGTAACTATGCCATCCATAATAAAACAGGAATCGCGACAGTTTCTCGACCGCATCTGAGGTCACGCCATACAGCACCGTGAGGACGCTGCCCGGCACATTCGCGCGATGGCAGGAGAACAGCACTGCCATCGTCGGCCCGTCATAAGCCTGACCATCGAGCTGGAAACCCCGATCTCCAAGCGTAATTCGATCGCCACAAGACTCCTGTACGACGGATTGAACCGCCTGTCGCTGGTCGGCTCCTGCCAGAACCAGGATCGACCCATCGCGGGGGAGGGCATTCTCTTTGAGCGAAACCTCCGCCGTTCGAAGCGAACCCGTGAGTTCGTGATCAGCGATGCGAGACATAATCTGCTGCAGCGGCGACGCAGGATCGGAAAACGCCCGCACGACCGTCTTATGTGGATCCGTCACATAGCCGTTCAGCATCGGCGGCAGCTGCTGCCTTGTCAACCGTCGAAAGGTCATGAAGTGTGGGTCAAGCTCCACCCGCAATGGCTGCTCGGGCAGGATGAATTCGGCAACGTTTATTTGCGAACGGCTCAACGACATCGACTTGATGTCCGTCGATGTCGTCATCACGATGCGGAGAGGGATCGTCATCCGAAACGGCTTCTCGGCCTGCTCAATCTCAACCGTCAACCGCCACGTTTCCCTGCCGCCCCCTCCCGTCACCCGACGGGCGTGGACATCCCGCAAGGATACCTGTGGGGCACCGGGCTGTGCGACCCATTGCTCGAAAAACCACCGCAAGTCCTGGCCGCTTTCTTGAGAAAAGACTTCCTCGATCGAGCTCCAGTCCGCCGGACGATCGCGATAGCTGCTGACGAAGGTCTTCACGCTCCTCCAGAATGGTTCGTCTCCGATTGCTTGCCGAAGGAGATGAAACACAAAGGCCGATTTTTGATAGCCGATGGCATTATCTTTCTCATCATGCTTCCTCAGGAACTGGGACACCGGATAGTCGGTGTCAGACCTCACATAGAGATTGTACCCGTCAAGCATCATTCGCCTTTGCTCGACGGCTTGCGGACTATCTTGCACCAGCTCGTGCCAGTAGTAATTTGCCAAGTAGGTCGTCATGCCTTCGACCCAGTTGCCATGGCCGTCGCGATTGAATACCGAATTGCCGATCCATGAATGGACAATCTCATGACCCAACGCATAGGGTTGGATATAGCGCCGCTTGATGCTGCCGCTGCCGAGGAGGGTAAACGACGGTAGGCCAAGGCCGCTTGCAAAGAAGTTTTCAACCACTGCAAATTTTTCGAAGGGATAATTTCCGAGGATTCTGACATACGCGTCGAGATACCGTGCGGTTGCATCGAGATACTCATCCGCCAAGCCGGCATTGTCGTGCAAGAAATGCGTCTGGAGTTCGACGCGCTGTCCTGTCGGACTTTTCCATTCTCGCGATGTCGTCACAAACTTGTTGGCAACGAGTGTGAACGCCTCAGACTGGTCCTGAACGATCCACGTCGAGGAAGTCTTGCCCGCGTTCGTCGTTTCGCCTTCCTTACGCCCGGATGCCACCACCGTCCAGCCCTGTGGAATCTGAGCCGTCACCCAATAGGTACTAAAGGAACCGATGACCTCGGGGTACCACTGGCTTTCATTACTCAAGTACACACCTTCCAAACCGACATGTCCCGCTGTCTCGCTGGGGGTCACGAATCTCAAGTGGCGCGGCTCTCTGGGAGGGTCATTGATCTGACCCCGATAACTCAGTACCAATGTCACTCTCCGGCCATGGTCTTTGGGAAGCGAGACGACAATGCGTTGGGCTGTGGTCTCAGGAGGACGCACTATCGTGAACGGAACGACTTCGTCCCGGCCTCCCTGCCCGCCCGAAACCGAGCGTGTTTGCATCGCGATGGACTCGACATGCAGCGTATGGGCAAGCGTAAACGTGACCGACGTAGCCTGTGAATTTACTTCTAGTTCGATCTGATCGTTCGCCACAAGCTCATGTGTGGCAGGAATCAACTCGGCGGAGAGGGTGTGATGAACGTTGGTGACAGTCTCCTGGGCAGGCAGAGCCGAAACACACCATGTGTGTACGATGGAGGTCGCCAGCAGACCGACGAGACAAGAGCGAAGGATGCGCTTCCTGATGGACATCAGGAAGCGTTTTAGCACTCGCGGCAGACGAGTACAAGCTGGATCGCAGTCAAGAGGCGTTCAAGATCGACGGGTTTGATAAGGATCTCCTGAGGGCTCAGGCTCCAAGCTTCTTGAAGCAACTCCTCATTGTGACTTCCTGTCATGATGATGACACCACCTGAATAGTTCCTGTCACGCAGGGTGCGAAGCACTTCCACCCCGGGCATTCCAGGCATGATCAGGTCGAGCACGATCGCATCGGGAGGCATCTCTTCGACTATCCGCAGAGCCTCGTCGCCATTTTTGACGCCAAACGCCCGATACCCGCGCAGAGTGAGAAACCGGACCAAGAGGTCGCCTAGGAGAGGTTCGTCGTCGACCACCAAGACTGTTTCATCAATCTGCTCGACAGCATTCCCGTTGCCAAGTGGGGTCTGTGTGATCGTCGACGGCACAGGTAACTGTACGAGTCGAGTGACGGCTTCGACAAGGACGTCCAGCGACAGTCCTTTTCTGATAAAATCCGTGGCTCGTAGAGCTCGCGCTTGATTCTCCTGACTTTCTGTGGCTCCACCACCCAGGATAATCACCGGCGCATGAGGGTCGAGGGCTCGGATTTCCTTTAGGACGGTCAATCCGTCCATCTCCGGCATACGGAGGTCCAGCAGGGTAACTCGCGGGTTGTGGGCACGGAATAGACCAAGACCTTCCCGCCCACTGGTCGTCGAGATGACGTGACACCCATGACGAGTGAGCACACTCTGCAACAGATCGCAATTCATCTGATCGTCGTCTACGATCAAGACTTTGACCATCGCCGCCGGCCCTCCACAACCTAAGACGGTCTACCCTGCACAAGAAGAATAGCACGAGGCCGTGACCAATGAGAAGAAAATGCGTGGTTTATGAGCGGGACGTCGGCTGCCCGAACAGAGCCGCGACAAACGCCTCGGCATTGAAATCCTGGAGATCATCAGCTCCTTCTCCCACACCGATGAGGCGCAGAGGGAGCTTCAGTTCTTCGGCAATGGCTACGACAATCCCCCCTCGAGCGGTCCCATCGAGCTTCGTCAGAGCAAGTCCTGTAACCCCAACTGCCTCGTGAAATTGACGGGCCTGAGCCAGCGCGTTCTGTCCGACCGTAGCATCCAGGACCAACAACACTTCATGTGGTGCACCGGGTAACTCCTGAGCGATTACTCGTTTGACCTTCCGTAGCTCGTCCATCAGATTGGACTTGGTGTGCAAGCGGCCGGCCGTATCAACGAGAACCATATCCACCATTCTGGCTTTGGCTGCCACGATGCCGTCGAAGGCCACGGCAGCCGGATCGGCACCGTGTCGTTGGCGAATCACTTCCACCCCGACCCGATCCCCCCATACTTGAAGCTGCTCAATAGCGGCTGCACGAAAGGTATCTCCGGCGACAAGGAGCAGTCGCCGCCCATCTTGCGTCATCCGCTGTGCGATTTTGGCGATCGTGGTTGTTTTTCCGACGCCGTTGACTCCAACGACAAGCGTGACAAACGGCTTAGGACCTTCGGTGACCAGTTGATCGATCGCAGGACCCGATACGGCTTTCAGAATGCCGTAGAGCGACCGACTGAGGACATTCTGAAGCCCTTCCGAAGTTTTGGCGTCCGCTCCGCGCGTCTCTTCCCTGACCCGCTGCATCAGCCGATCGACAGCGTTGGCGCCAAGGTCGGCGGCGAGCAGCGCCGCCTCCAGCTCTTCAAGAAGTTCTTCGTCCGGCGCACGTCCAAGGAATCGATCCAGGGACTGCTGCACGACATGGCGTGTTTTGCCAAGCCCTTCGCTCAGCCGTTGAAACCATCCCATCGTCAACGACTCCTTGTTTGCCGTGTAATACGAAACGTGATCATGCGCGGCACAGGTGACATCCGATGAAGCACGGCTCGTTCACGACGCGCCATTCGCACCGCTTCCCGTGGATTTCGTTCATGGTCGTACCCGCAGAGATGGAGCACCCCATGAATCAACAACATCGCCAGCTCATCATCGATCGATCGTCCGGCTTCCTTTGCTTGGCGAGCAGCAGTCGGTAATGAAATCACGACATCCCCAAGCATATGGGTGACAGGATATACGCCTCCAGGCATCACGGCCTCACGGATGGGGAAAGCCAGGACATCAGTAGGTCGATCCTTCTTGCGATACTCACGGTTCAGGCGTCGCATCCGCCCGTCTCCGGTCAATTCCAGGCTTAATTCGGACCGAGATTCGCCAACTGCCGATAAGACGCGTTCAGCGAACTGAACCAGTGTGGTCTGTCGGACAGCAAACCGCTTGAGACGTACGCGAAGATAGACCGCCATCAATGAGAACTGCCGGTGAGATCGCCCGGCGACGAGCCGGTCGCGGACGACTTGCCGGGACTAGACGATGGACGCTGGTGGGACGACACCTGCCCTCGAGCATGCCGAACATCACCGCTATGTACCGGCTGGTGCCGATCATAGGCCTTGATAATCTCTTGAACCAGTCGATGTCGGACCACATCCTTTTCATCGAAATACACGAACCTAATTCCTTCAATGTCGTGAAGAATGTCCTTCACCTGAATGAGGCCTGACACGCGATCACTCGGTAAATCGACTTGCGTGATGTCGCCGGTCACGACAACTTTGGAATGGAAACCCAGCCTAGTGAGAAACATCTTCATCTGCTCGGCTGTGGCATTTTGCGCTTCATCCAAGATGACAAACGAATCGTTGAGCGTTCTCCCCCGCATGAACGCCAGGGGCGCAATTTCAATATCTCCACGCTCGATCAAGCGATTGGCTCGCTCCATATCCATCATGTCGAACAGCGCGTCATAGAGCGGCCTCAGATAGGGATTCACTTTCTCGTAGATATCGCCGGGCAGGAATCCGAGTTTCTCTCCTGCCTCCACCGCCGGCCGCGCAAGAATAATCCGGCTCACCTCTTTATTCATCAACGCGCTGACGGCCATGGCCATGGCGAGATAGGTCTTTCCCGTTCCAGCCGGTCCGATGGCGATGACAATATCGTGCTGCTCGATCGCTTCGATATAGATCTTCTGCGTAGGCGACTTGGGACCGACGAACCGTTTTTTCGTGACGATCATGGCCGACTCACCAAGCACGTCTTTGAGCGAGGCCTCGGGGGTTCGGCGCAATGCGCTCAGCGCATGAGTCACATCTTCGGCTTGGAGGGATATCCCCTGGTTGGTCAGAGAGGCAAGTTCAACGAGAATGCGTTCTGCTTGACGAACCGCCTCGGGCAGGCCATCAAGCGTGAGTTCTTCACCACGGGCGGAGAGCCGAACACCCAATTCGTCTTCGATCAACTTGAGATGCCGGTCATGATGACCGAACAGGACGGCGGTATTGGTGCCTTCTCGTAGTTTGAGTTTGCGCACGAGTCCGGGGTGGTCTCCCTCCTACATCGTGAAGGGATTGTAACAGACTCAGAAAAGCCGAGACAAGCGCACGAAATGCCCAAGCACATCGCAGGCTACGATTCCGGCTTGGCCGACTCAGCAGCTGCGACCGTCAGCTCGAATTCTTGGAAGGAAAATCCCCCCTGTTCATCCGTCGCGACAACCTTCACTCGATGCACTCCCGGCTTCGCATGTCCGATCTCCCACACAATATGACCTGTCGTTCCATCAATTGCCATACCGGACGGAGCCGCATCGAGCTGGAAATGCACCGAATCGGAGTCTGCATCGACAACTTTCACCGCATATTCGTATCGATTGCGCTCCATAGTCATTGGCGGAGATGAGACGATTTTGGGTGCGCTGTTCCCAACGGTGTAGGGATCCGAGCGCGACATCTTCCCGGCGGCTTGATGGTCACGCGGCCTGACTTCAACCACAACAAGATCGTGCGGTCTTACCTCAGTTAATTCGAGAAAATCGTCTTCACCCTCTTTAATGACGTGTCCATTCTTGATCCACCGATACAGAAATTGCGGGATGTCCTGATCTCGATCTGAGGCGTCCACCAGTGCTTGAAGACGATCTCCTCGTTCGTCAGACTTCAAGCCAATACCGATCTGAGCAATCGACGGAGGAGCATTGCCCACCGTGATGGTTGCTGATTGATGACTGGTCCCTGTAACTTTCCCATCAAACGGTATCGCTTCCAACTGGACTCGATCCCCTCGCTTGAGCAGAGAGGCGGAAAGTGTTGGGCTCTTTTCACCATCGACGACCTGACCGTTCAGATACCAGTGATACCGCACTTGGACGAGATCATTGTCGGGGTCATGAGTATCGACCTGCGCGATGAGATCTGTTTGCCGATCGAAGGGAGCTGGCCCCAAGACAATGGAGCGAATGACAGGCGGTTGATTAACTTTTGGAGGTTCGCTGGATCGCGAGGTGCATCCGGGGGCGAGCAGTGATGTGATTGCTAAGAGAACACATACGGCCCCTATCCTTCTCCGCGATCGTTTCCAAGAAAGCGGCCGTACGGTCGGTCTTCCCAAGCATGCTTGAGAAGACCGGCCGTACGGATCGCAGAAAGGTAGTGGTCCTCTATCCCTCACTCGTTCACTCGCGCAGATTGATCCATGCGACATACCTGCTTGTCACAGATCCAGGATTCGTGCAAATCGTGTTGGTCAATCCCGCGCTCGATTGCATGATTCCTGTAATACCTGTCTGACACCCACTGCCAGCAGCCCCAGCACCACCGGCCCCGGATCCTTGGGCGCCGATGTGAACGGCCATCACCGAAAGCAGTCCTGTGCCTTCGCCAATGGCGACCTTCGTATTCGCCATCGTGCTGCCCCCTGATGCGTAGGTCCCTAGAACCGGCGTGCTCATGGCACTCCCGGTTTGATAGAACAGGCCGTAGAGGTAGCCGTCACCAGCCGACTTACACAGATCGTCCTGCGGGACATACGTGGGGTAGAACACGATCCCGCCGAGCACGGTCGGCGACGTAATCGACCTCTCCCGTGTGGTCGTAAGATTGGCAAACCACCCGTCCTTGCTTTGCACTAGACCTTGCAAGGTCGTGGTCGGATCGGTTCCTTGAATCTTCGTGACACTTGCAAGTGCCGTTGAAGTGACTTGATTCTTTCCCGTCGCACAGACGACACACACAGAGACATCGGAAACATTCACGAGCGAAGTCGCCTTACACTTATCTATACTCGCTTCTGTACAATCCCCGCTCAGCACAGAATCTTTCACGCCGTACAACCGCTGTGGATCGGGATTGGTCTTGTCGACATTGCCGAAGAACCGCCCGGTTCCGAAAAAGATCCACAACTTGTTTCCATCGTCGACGGCAAGGCCCGGCGCGGCTACCATCGGCCCGGCTTGTATTGGGGTCCCTGACGGATAGGGAGAAAAGTCATCCAAGACCTCGGTAGGCACGTGGCTTCCTGACAAATCATATCCCCACTTCGAAGCAGAACAGGGGGCGGCAATACATTCACCGGTCGTCAGCCGGTACATCCGCCCTCTCCAGGGTAGACTGCCGTCATTAATCACTGACCCGCCGAAGATGGCATCAGCACGATAATCCAGGTCGCGATCGATACTGACCAAATCGCCGAGAAAGGTATCGAGGTCGGCTCCTGATGCATCTTTAATCGGAAACGTCATGTAAACTTTGGATGCGCTGGCTCCCGTACCTTTCCTTGGACCGATCTTAATATCGACCGCGTAGAACTTCCCTACCTGCCCGATTCGCCCATCATATCCCGTCGCACCTGATCCAAACACGGCAATCCATACATCATCGCAGGTTCCCACCAATGGGCAGGTTTTTTGACCGGGCGGATTCATTCGTACCACAGCAGGATAGCTGGTCGATAAGCCCATCTCTGAGTCGCTGAACGACCAGAGCAGCTTGGGTTCCGCATCGGGATCCGTAATATCGAGAGCAAAATAGGCCGTGTAGAAGTTGCGGTAGGTTCCTCCGATACTCGCTGTCATGGTTGGGGCGCCGCCTGCCCCGCACGCACCGCAACTCCCGCCCATGCGGAATCCCCCGATAAGAATAGTGCCCCATCCGTTCGGGTGAATACAGGTCGGCGCTAATGGATCTGAGGCACAGGCAGGTTCGGGATCAAAAATTCGCACATCCGTCACCTTTGGCTTGAGATCCACATAGTACACGTGGGTATAGTCGGCCTGCGCCAACCAACGAAGGTGCGGTAAGAGTTCATAGGGAATAAAGCCCCAGAGTTCATCGCCGAGCTCTTGCCCCCGCCCATCACTCGTCTCTTTATTGGAGAACCACCCATGTTCCACTTCCGGCGTGGTCGTATCATCACCTCGGTTATAGAAGCCCCCGTTGAAGGCATGGAGCATTCCATCATTCGCTCCCACATAGGCAACGTGCCTGCGGTTCTTCCATCGCTTGAAAAAGTTTAAATAGCCTGGATCACCGTAGATAAAGTCGTACGATTCCCGTGGCTGCGATACGATCGTGGGTGTGGAATGAACCGGGTCGCCGAATTTCCATACGGCTAGCCCCAATCCAGGCACATCTAAACGACGATCACGTAACACAGCAGATTGGGGACAGGGTCCGGAGGGGCTTGTATCGTAGCACCCACGGATAAATTGAATGATATCCACCGATTTGAACGGATTAGTTGTCGGGCTATCAGCATCGGCCCTCAGATACTCTTTCAGCAGGGCCGCGCTAGCCGTCGTGAAGGGGATCACTTCTCCCGACACCGCAGTATGAATGCCCTCCGTTTGGCCTTGCTTATCTTTTCCCGAGTCAACCACTCCATCATTGTTCACATCAACCCATGTCAAGATTCGGCGATTCGTGTGGCTCATCTTTGCCAGTTGCTTCCCGGCCTCCCAGATCCCCTTCACCTCTTTCAAGGGAATAGTCGGCAAGGGTGCTGACGGGTTGTCGGCCTTCCCATCGGCATCGCTGTCAAGGAACCGTTGAATACCGACATCGCCCGTCGTCGGATCGATGATCGTCTTCACGATATGATCTTCGTTAAGAATCAGTAGATGGTCCGCATGGGTGTCTTCTCGTATATTGCCGAACTTATCGACCCACAACCCTTGGGTATAGCCTGTCCATCGAACCTCTTTGTTGGTGGCAGGTTCATTCGTACTCGGGTAGAAAAACGACTGATACATCGCTCCTTCTCCCGTCCCCGAGGTAGCCAACACCGAAATGGAGGTCCCGGACTGGCTCCGACGGAGAATACTGTTAATGGCCGCCACAAAACGATCGCGCATATCCTCCGCATTGGAGGATTCAAAATAGGCATCCGGCAGTCCATCGGCTCCGGCTGCTCCTGTATAGTTGTTGTATTGATCCCAGCTGTCGCCGGCATCGAATTTATTGTTGCCATTCCGGTCTTCAAACGCGCCCAACTTGGCCGTATCCTTGAGAATATTCGAGCCCGTTCCAAACGCAAAAAACGTATAGACGGTTAAATTCTGGAACCCATCAAGATCCTGTCCGCCTTCGCTCAGAACCGGGATGGTCCCCTGACGCAAGTCTGTCGTATGGGCGAAGTAGGCGACATCGTCGAGGTAATGGGACCCCTTCTCCCAACAGACGTCGTTGGCCGTCGAGACGCCTCCATAATAGGCCGAGCAATTATCATGATGGTCGACATGGGTAATATGATTAGTTAAGCCTCCACCATGACCAGTGTGAGGCGAAGAACCATGATCCTCGGTACAACCTTCCTTGCCGGCACAATGACCTGTGCCGACAAACCCGACCGGTGCATGGATCCCGCTGGTATGGGCATAGTCCATCAGTTCAGACGGAATGGCCAAGTCTTCCGTGGGCTGTCCATCCGTGAAAATCATTACGAAGCTCTTACAACACTTGACGTACTGTGGGTTATCCGCCCAAGGAGAGGTGTAGTAATAGGGATCCTTGTTCTTCACACCGTAGGAGTAGTCGGAGTTGGCATAGGCCGGCTTGATTTGAGCGAAGTACCGAGTCGCCTCATAGAGGGACTCAGATAGCGGAGTCGATCCTCCTGTCTTCGCATTCTCGATGGCATTTACCATGCTGGTCATGTTATCGCCGAGGTTCGAGACGATGTGTCCCCCGTCTGCCGCCCCTCCACCTGATGTCTTGTTGAAGACCATGAGCCCAAATCGAGCCTTGTCCCCGATTTGTTGGAACACGCCCTGAGGCTCCGAGGCAATTTCGGCTGTGAGACTAAAACTGCTTGACGAGCCGCCGCACCCACTATCCAAGACTTTGAGATTACTCCCATCCCTCAGGTAACATTTGGTGGTGTTGAACGGGGTAAACCCGGTGCCATTGATATTGTCGACCGCATTGACCAGCTCATCGGTTTCTAATTGGAGTTTCCCACCGGGATAACAGGTCCCATTGATGGATCGGGGTGCACACTTCCCTCCCATCATGACCCATTTCGTGATCTCAAACCTGGTCTGCGTGATGTAATTGAGAAAGTTCCCATCCCATTTGTCCGATCCAGTAGTACAGGTACTCGGTGTAGATGCTCTTGCAACGCCTGCTGTGAACGTATTTGAGCTATAACTATAGCATCGCTCCCGATCAAAATACCCATAGTATGGCTTGTTGGCATCGTACACCTCAGCTGCATTATGGTAAGCCGACTCTCTCATGCTCCCGGAGATATCCATGAGCAGGAGAATATTGGGGGCGACTGCTTCGGTCAGGAAGGGAGGCTCGGCAGTGTACTGAGCCATCGTCGGCGCAGGCGGCGCCGCTGCATGGGCGAAACTGACTCCTAAGACGACTGTCAGTCCAAGCGTGAGCCGGATTGAAGTGGCGATGGAACAGCCATTCATGGTGATACCCTCCTTACACAACCTAGACGAGGCATTCCCAGCCATACAGCCCTAGCTTGGGATTAACAAGATGACCTTTGTAATCTTATTTTTCTGATCTACCAGAAAGAACACATTGTGACCGGATTCGAGATCCTTTAACAAAACCGGCCGGCGATACTGGTCTGTGATTTCTACCTGTGCGGCCAGTTCGAAGTCCGTTCGATCGATACGGATCGCGCGTTCCATGACTGCATTGATCGACCCTTTTTTCATACCCGCATAGGGACTTGTGTCGTCGGCTATTGAGCTGGTACAGAGGCCTATCTCAACCGTGATGCCACATATCCCGACCATGCACGCCAGAAGCACCAGCCTTGAGATCGCCCTGAATGTGCGTCTCTCGTTGTGCTGCATTGCACCCTCCATTTAGACCTAGATCTTCCGCTGACAGCTTTCTCCAGCCGCACTGACACAGGCATAAACCGCCCGTATCCGACTCGTCGCACCGGTCGCCGTGAGTGTGGCCGTACAATCGATCTGATAATAGGCTTCGGCACCACCACCGCCAGCTCCCTGTGCGGCCCCCTCATACCCAGCCGCGAACTGCAATGATCCACCTGATCTTTGCTTGATGTATAGGCGATCGATATCGCCGTCTACCCTAAAGGGCCCGACGGTCATCTGAATATCCGGAGAAGGACCGGGGGAGTCTGTGTCATTGTCCTTTTGTCCCATAATCTCTTGCGTGAGCGTGGGTGGCGTGCCTGCGTTTTCGGCATTGGATGGAATCACGGCCGCGGCCCCGACATAGATGGCAGGAACTTGTCGTTCCTGTAAGGTTTGAAGAATAATGTTGGTGCCGGTTCCTATGCAGGACTCGGCGGCTGCGGCCGCGGCGTCTGTGGAGTTGGCAAATCCAGCCATCCGATTCTCCAGCCCCGTCATCGTCATCGCGGCAATCCCAAGTGCCGTCATCATGAGGATGGTCAGAAATACACCAAAGAGGGCAAATCCTCGTTCATCCTCCAGAAATCCATGCCGTCTTGTTTTTGAGCCTATGGTGACCACGCTAATTCTCCTTCGCATCACTAACGCCCTGGATTGCGCACCTCTATCGTTCGCGTGAACATGCGCCGTCGGGTCGAGGTATAGGGTGGATTGAGCCCGGCAAAATCACCGGCCGCAAAGAGCCCGGCCCCATGGTTGTGATCGGACACTTGTAACGGTTGCGCTTGCACGACTCGGCCGGCTGCGATTCCTTCCCCCACTCCTTGATCTGCGGAACGTTCACGTCCGACGATGTTCACTTGCACTAAACTGATTTTGTCCGGCGTCATCTGCCCAAGATTCCAACTGTTATTGCTGACGAAATCCAGCTGATCGAACCCAGGGCCACTCCCGGCCTGATCGTCAATGATGCTGTCCGGAACTCCGCCATTAAGTCCCAAATTACACCCGTCGCAGGCGTAGGCAAATTGAAGATCTTCGATTTCGTCGGCAATGGAGAGGCACCGACTATTGGGCGTATTGCAATCCAGCCCCCCTGTCCCCACGCCGCGAACCAGACATGGGAAGCGACCATCACAGAGCCCATTCACATCCGGCGGCGGAATAATTTGATAGGTGATGCACTGCAGCAAATACACCGGTGTATTGGCACCAAAGGCCACCGGAGCCGGTATCGGTGTGATGGTGATCGTTGATCCACCGGCCGCGGTTACCGTAGCTGTTGCACTCCCTGCAATACTCACCGTGGCTCCGACTAAAGTTCCGCCACCCCACTCAGTCGTCATATCCGTCACGGCCTGCGCAGACGCAAGTATCAGCGTAACGAAGCCTGGGCCAATTGGACCTTGTAGTATCCAGGGCGGCCTGGTCACCGTCCCTACCGAGTTTCCAATCGGCACAACGAGGCTGATACGATCGGGTCCCGTGTCCGGCCCGGCAGCGGCATTATCCTGAGGGACAATCGCTGTTGGACAGTTGCCGACCGCTGCGATCTTTCCGAATCCTGCTTGTCTGATATCTCGGGCAATCATTTCCATGGCGTTCCGCACGTTCTGCTGCGTTTCCCCCGTTTGCCCTGTGGTGGCATTGGACCGTTCGAACGACGTCACCACGGCCAGCCCGGCGGCGACAATGCCCACTGCAATGGTGGCGGCAAACATCAGTTCGACCAACGTCATCCCGTCCTGATTGCTCATCTGGATCTTATGCTGTTCCATTCCCTGCCACGTTCCCCTTATTCAGGTGCAATCGTTGTATTCAATGTTACTCTTCGTGGGGATGCTGCCGTCGTGCCCATTGATCGTCCGGTCCACGTGACCACAACGGATACCGTGCTTTGGAACAGTGGTGGATTAGTCACAACTGGAGTGACCGTCACCACCCCTCGCACTCCATTCAACTGCGAGGCCTGACTGATCCCTGAGGCTCCTTGATTCCTCATCATCGCCTGCCATTGGACACAATCTCCCTGAGCCATGGTTTGCGTGACAGGAAAGGCACACGGATTGGGAAGGGGATTGGCGGTGTTGATGTCCAGGCCGTTATAGACCGTGACATTCCGACGATTGAACTGGATCCGCTCCAGCATTTCCGAGGCCAGATTGGTCGCGACCGTGAGTTCCGTCGAATCGACGTTGCGCGTGATGGCAATCCCTTGCATCGCATTGAACTGGATCCGCTCCAGCATTTCCGAGGCCAGATTGGTCGCGACCGTGAGTTCCGTCGAATCGACGTTGCGCGTGATGGCAATCCCTTGCATCGCGGTCATGGCAATCACGCCGACAGACAAGATGACGGTGGCAATCATGCCTTCCAGCAGCGTGAATCCTGACTCTGTTCGTACGAATTTCATCATTTCATCCTACTAGCGAGTCCCAATGCAGAATTGACTCGGACACCAGTCCACCACCCCACGAGGACTGATTCGAATGGCATACGTATTCCCCAGGTCATTGACAAGGCCAATGACCTGATTCTGTGACCCCGGCACGTTTCCTCCGACTCGATACCCCATAGAGTTGAATTGAACAGTAGCACTCGGCCCTGCCGTAAAGACCGGTGGCTGACCAGGCCCACCTCCAGTTTGATTGGTAATGCCATCTATACGGGTAATCTTGCTCGATAAGGTAGAAAGCTGGGCCCCTGTATTCGTATTGGTGGTTACTGCTGTGACCAACGTCGGCACGACCGTGATCGTCGTGGTCACCGACACATTTCGGCTCATCGACATCATGCGTGCGACAGCCAATTCGTTCCTGACAAGTTGAACCGTTTCCTTCAAGTCCGCGCGAGATTTCCACACCCCAAAATTGACTCCTCCAATGCCTGCGATCACCCCGATGATCGCGACGACGATCATCAATTCCAGGAGCGTATATCCGCTCTGCCCCAATGGTCCTCTATTTGATCCGAGCGTGGGTTGCACCATGGCACCCCCTGATCGAGCAAGGGGCATGCCGCTCAAAATAGAGGCTGCACCCCCTGTAACCTCTTGATTTAATGGAATTGCCGTCTGCGAGAAGTTCGTGAAGAGCGGTCATTTTTCGCGCTCCTGCACGACAATTTTCGGCAGAGGCGTCGTACTGTTTCGTACAACAGGGTGGCTATCTTCTGATTGAGAATCACAGGTGATGACTTTCCTAGCAGGATGCGGAAAAAGTCCGCCAGCGGCGTTCTCGCCTCACTCAGAGGCTCAACGTACGGCCCAGAGTACGATTCGCCTCTTCGCTCGCTGCGGCTCCTGCGGGCCTATTCAGCATCGTCCTCAACCTCGATGTCTGTGACGGCTACAGAAGTCGCAATGAGTTTTTCCGCAGCCTGCTAGACGACAAGGAGTGAGGACAAGAGGTGTACGATCGTGTAGGATTCAATCTGCAGAGGAGAAGGCGTCGTATGAGCCGGGAGCTTCGTAAGGTCCAGCGGTTTGCCGTGCAGCTTCCCTGCAGAGTGTGGAGCAATGATAGCTGGTTGAGTGGAACTGTCTTAAACCTCTCGGCGCAGGGGTGTGCCATCATGATGGAACACCCCCCGTCCGTCTCGACCTACGTTTCGCTGGATATCGACCTTTTAAACGGCGAGGAACCAGCGATGATCGAATTGGCTGGAGTGCGTTGGATTTCAGGGCACCGATTCGGGCTGGAATACATCCGCATTCACGCTGATATGCTCATGAGACTGAAAGCGTTTGCCCTTTTGTTGGAGCAAACCCCCTAGCAGATTCAGCGGTAGCGTCTCTCCTCGCGCATCTACTTTATCGCAACGGCCCGGACTTGCCGATAGGTCGTCAGACCTTCCAGTACTTTACGGATCCCATTCTGCAACAAGGTGACCATTCCATCTCGCATTGCCATATTGAGAATTTCGGCTGTCCTCGCTTTGGATTGGATCAGATTCTTGATTTCTTCAGACCCAACCAGGAGTTCGTGCAATGCCACCCGCCCTTTAAACCCGCGGTGATTACACATCTCACAACCACGCCCACGAGAGAGGGTCCAGTCCTCCGTGTAGGTCACTCCGAGCTGCTCCCAGTACTGCACTCCATAGCCTTGCACAAGTTCGTCGTACTCCTGCTGAGTCGGATGATAGGTTTCTTTGCAGTGAGGACAAATGCGCTTGCAGAGCCGCATCGCCAATACCCCCAACATCGCGTCGGCAAAGTTGAACGAGTCGCAACCCATCTCCAGCAGTCGAGTGACCGATTCCACTGCGCTGTTGGTATGGAGCGTACTCATCACCAGATGACCGGTGAGCGATGCTTCGATGGCGATATCGGCCGTTTCCTTGTCGCGCATCTCCCCGATCATAATCACGTCTGGGTCGGCCCGGAGGAATGCGCGCATCGCGGCAGCAAAGGTAAAGCCGATTTTGGGATGCACCTGAACCTGCCGTAACCCTTCCTGCGTAATTTCGATGGGATCCTCTGCCGTCCAGATCTTTCTCTCATCGGTGTTGATATGCTTCATGACGGCATGCAACGTGGTGGTCTTCCCGGAACCAGTCGGCCCCACGCACAGGAACATTCCATGTGGACGCTCGGACAAATCCTTGACGATTTGTAGAGTGTCTTGTGAAAAATCCATGGCCTCTAGGGGCATGGTGTCCTTTGCCGTGAGAAGACGCAGCACCACATCTTCGTTGTTGCCTGCGGTTGGCAACGTGGCGACCCGCAATTCGATTTCACGATCTTTCGTCAATTTGTACCGGATTTTCCCATCCTGAGGTTTCCGTCGCTCGGCGATATCGAGGTTGGCCATGATCTTCAACCGCGACACAATGGCACGCCGATAGACCGCGGGAATACGCATATAGGTAAAGCAGGTCCCGTCGACACGGAACCTCACGGCCGTCTCCTTGCGATCTGAATAGGGCTCAATATGGATATCAGAGGCCCCTAAGCGATAGGCCTCCGCAATCACCTGGTTCGTGAGGCGCACGATGGCTGAATCGTTTTCATCAATTTCTCCGGACTCAGGCTCGCGGTTTCGCTCACTACCCGCTTCATCGACAAGTTCTCCGAGAATCTCGGTGATCGATCCCCCGTTGGCTTGCCCCGTTGCCACAAGGAGATATTGCTCGATATCTCGGCGAAGCCCCACTGAGAAGCGTACCATCGTACCAGGGAATGCGCGCCGTATATCGAGGCCTTTCTCCAGATCGTGCGGATCATTGATGACGATATCGAGGACGGCCCCCTGTCGTTTCAACGGAATCCACGCACTCTTTCTGAGATAATCGATACTGAGGTTTTTCAAGAGCTCCGGGTCGATGATTGTGCGTTCATCATAGGACACATGGGGACATTGGTAAAACTCGCTGAGCGCGGACCCGAGTGCGGACTTCGGCACGCGGTACTTATCGAGCAAGAGCGTTTCCAAATCGATTTCCCGTGAAAGAGATTCTTCTATGGCGGTATCGAGGTCCGCCTGCTTGATGAGGCCACGATAGGCAATACAGTCCAAGAGACTACGCCCCATCGTCATCTTGCGAGATTGTTTGGCCATCAATGCCTTTTTCAGACTGGCAGCCGAGAGGATCTGCCGTTTCTGATCAGTTTCAACGCTTTGGGTGATCATTCTATCTCATCCTTTCTCATCGACAATAAGAAGTTGCTTTTATGGCTCGCCTCTTTCGCACGGACATCGTTTAACCGTCGTCTTTAACTCAATATCGTGTCATCCATGTACCGGGGGCACGATAGACTACGGGCAATCCACGATAGAACCCTTGGCTGAGGTCGTGGTCATACCACACCTCCAATGTACTGCCTGAGCCAGCTGAGGTAATGGTCCCATCTGCCGCCACGGCTCCGTACACTCGGACTCTTCCGGCTATCGTAATATTCCCGCTTGCGTGGAGCACCCCGTTGACATGTATGCCCGAGAGTTGAACGGGCGTCCGAGCGACCGTCGTAACCTGATCTGATTGTGGGGGGCTCAGGACTCCGATGGACTGTCCCGCTCCACTAGGAGCCAGCACAATGTGGCCTTGTACGACCGCCATGCCCTCAAAGTACGGAGCCTGTAATCTGACCACCCCGAGATTGTCGAGGCGAGGTGCCGTCTGGTCGAGCGTGTCAATGAAGATCAGACCCTGCTGATCGCCGTTTCCCTGTGATCGAAATACCTCGTCTGGGGAAATACCACGCCCCGGCTCTACGATCCCTTGCGGATACAGAAGGCCTTCGCGATCAATGGCGAAGTAACGCCCGAATCGTTTGGCCACTTGTTTGAGGTGTGCATAGGTCCACTGATCAAGGCGAACTCCCGGGACTGGATTCTGACCGATGTGAAGGTTATGAGGGAAACTCGGAGTCTGTTCGGATGATACGTGTGTCACCTGCACCGCCCCGCCTATCCACGCGTCCATCCATCGATCTTCTCGTGGGGTTATTTCGTCATAGGTCTGTCCGGTGACTGGAGCAAGCGCACTCTTCAGTGGAATCTCGTCAACCTGTCTGAGAATCAGATCACCCCCTACCTTTAACTCACCCCAATGCACAGCGACCGGGGATTCATATCCTGCCTGAAACCGACCGAGCTGCTGGCCCACTTGCACAGCGGCTGTGAGCGGCGGTACGTCCAGCGCGCCTAACTGCATGAGTATCGATTGCTTGACCGGAGGATTGGTATTCGTTGTAACCGTGGTGTCGACTGTGCAGAGGAGGCCCGGCTTGGTCGGCGCGTAGACTTTGACTTCTTCCACCTGTCCGAGATGGGTCATGGTACGAAACATCCCCGTCTCAGGATCGTTCAGTAGCCGATTATCCAAGAGATTACCCGCCTGTAACCGTATATCGGGTTGATCCGCCGTGCCCGCGAATTGGGATCGACCGGACGCATCAAAGAAGGATGGCGTTCCTTCTCTATCGCGGTTTCTTTTTTCACGAAGAGCCGACAGCTGAGGTAGGTCCACTGTCGTCTGGGGACTGTGAAACCAGGCCACCACCAACTCACCGGCCCCATCGGCAAGCTGCTGGGCAACCGACACCTGGGTGGCTAATCCGGCACTGACAACCTCTTGTCCCGCAAGATTGAGCAACGTCACGCCCAACAGCGAGAGCATGAGTGCAACGATCATGGCTCCCAGAAGTGCAATTCCCTGCTGACTGTCTTTGATAGTGCAATACAACATGTCTTCACTCCTATGATCGAAGGCTCACCTCCCGCATCATTCGATGCAGGGATCGATTCGACTCGATTTCAAGTACGACTCTCTTCACGAGCGATGGCTGCCATACGACATGCCCATACTCGTCCCAATACGAAAAATGTAGATCTTCCAAGTCTCCGATGAGCGTATTCGCTCCTCCGTCGACCATTCGCATCAGTTTCACCGTCCCGTCTTCATCTCGCTTGGTGTAATAGGCCACCCGATTGTTCATTTCCACAGAGGCCCCAGCGGGAAAAGACGAGGCCACCGGCTCAGTCAAGGTCAACTGATAGCGTTGGCCCGAACGGGACAGTCGATGCGCTTCGCAGGCCAGCTGACCACAAATAACGACGGTCTTCCCCTCACTCCATCCACTGCCGTTCTGCACTGCAATCACTGATTGCCCCGGCACAACCGAGCCAGTGGTTATCGTTCGATGGGCGCTGATATTGGCATGAAAACGAAATTCCTCCGGAGTCGCTGAGACGATCGACTCAGTCCCCGCCAGCCGGACTTCTTGTTCGAATACTTCCAACCCCAGCCTGAGATCTTGCTGATGCCTCAGGTCCGTTTGCTGTTTGCTCACATGGACTTGCGCGACTGTGAAGGCATTCAATGCTGCAGCTAAAACGATTGCTCCGGCCGTCAAGCTGACCATCAATTCGGTCAGGCACACACCGCGCGTGTCGAGTACCCTGCCGAGGGAGTGCTGGCGCCGCTTGGCCAATCCGGCGGCATCTCCTCGGTTCATCGTTGCCCCACAAAGTTGGGATTAGATCGAATGGTTGCCACCTGCACTTCTCTCTTGTTGCCGTTAAGGCCGGAGTAGGACGCGCCCGCTCGAATCCTCACCAGAGCGGCAGAGCGCAGTGTCCCTGGACGTTCGGCTTCAATCGTCCAGACGACCGTCACCCCATCACGTTCGAAGCCGGCCGCATAGATCCCATCGCCCGCAGTGATGTCAAAGCCTTGGCCGTCATCGGCCATGAACGTTTCCGGAGCACCGTCGCGGTCGAGATCATCCTCCAGAAGAGCCTCCCAGCGAATGGACCGTTTCACTTCCAATCTGGCCTGGGCCAACTCCATCGCTTTACCCTTCAAGCCACCCTGTTGTACGTGCCTGGACGAAATGTCCACTGCGCCGAGGGTACCCATCAGAGCAACCCCCGCAATCACCATCGCCACCATGACTTCGATCAGGCTGAACCCATCATTCGTCATTGTTCGCCTCATAGGAGTGATATCCGACCCGTGATGCTCACGGTGAGCTGCTGGGTCTGTCCTTCCAGATTGTGCAATTGAATCGTCGTGGCACTGGCCGAGCGTCCGCTTGGATGGAAGAGGATCTCCGGCCCTGCGCTCGGCTCTTCGATCACAATCCCCTTTTCTCCATAGTGATACGCGTGATGCGTGGTCGCGCTGTTGACGAACTGAGTGGTCAGGGCATGCTGTTCCTGGTCGATGATGATTCGAACGCGATCCCGATAGGTCATCGCAAGCTGTCGTGCAAAGCGCAGTTCCGAGGCGATTTCCTCGGTCGCACAACGAACCTGGGTGCGCGAGTTGAGGACCGAGTAGTTCGGGAGGGCCATTGTGGCGACTACCCCTATGATCGCGACAACCACCATAAGCTCCGTCAATGTCTTGCCTTCTTGCTTCATACGTTCCCCGCTGTGTCTGACTGATTTGCTAGTCCAAGGCTATGTCAAGACTCGTGCCACTTGTAATTGAAGCCGTCATGGATGGACTCCTTATCAAGTAAGTGCTGGTTGAACACCCATAAGTTATTGAATCGATGGAAGCAGCATGACCAAGGTCTGGGCTAGCCGGAAAGACACCACGTCTCGATGGAAAGAGATGACCGTGGAGAGGAGCCGTACCTCAAGAGATACAGTTGTTGATAGAAGAGATACAGTACGAAATGGGGGGAATCGGCCAGGAGAGCCGTTATACGGCCAAGAACCCTTGATACCAATTAAGGAGAGACTGGCCAAAAAAGAGGGCCACCAATGCACCGCAAACTAAAAACGGCCCGAAGGGAATGTACTCTTCGCGCTTGATCAGCTGTGCAGCGATAAGGGTAACCCCCACGAGTGATCCTAGAAAGGACCCTATCATGATCGTCATCAGCGCAGACTTCCATCCGAGAAACGCCCCTACCATTGCGAGGAGCTTGATGTCCCCTCCCCCCATCCCCTCTTTCCCGAAGAGATAGGGACTGGCCCACGCCAAAAGCCACAAGATGCCCCCACCAACTAATAGTCCCAGCATGCTGTCCAGGAAGCCGAGGGGTAGGATGGTGGCGGCACAGACGAGGCCCACAACAATCCCGGGAAACGTCACGGCATTGGGGATAATCTTATGAGAAAGGTCCGTCCCGGCTACCACAAGGAGAGCGGAATAGAACAAGCCGTACGCCGCTGCCACCCATCCTGGGCCGAAGAACCAAAAGAGTCCGACATAACCTAAGGCATTCAGGATCTCGACCAGAGGATAGCGGAAAGGAATGCGCACGCCACAATGCCTGCACTGTCCAGCCAATACCAGGTAACTGGCGATGGGAATGTTATCGTACCAGGCAATGGGATGAGAGCATTGAGGGCAATGAGAGCCGGGCCACGCGATCGATTCCTGCCGTGGCAACCGATAGATACAGACGTTGAGAAAACTGCCGATGAGGGCACCAAACAGTCCGGCAACCAGGAGCGGGAACAGGTTGGATCCATCATGCATAATTGCCCAGAGTGCTTTCCCTACCCAGTAACCCTACGATGGCCGACACGCCTTTCTTTACATTTTGGAGTGATCATTCCATAATAACTGCGATCTACTAGACGTCATTACGCTTTTGCGTATATGAGTATACCTGAAGCACAGACCTTCGTAACATGGAGAACTAGCTATTATGGCCAAGACCACTGGAAAGCCGCGGCCTCGGAAATCTCTTGCCAATCTTGAACCTCCTGCACGCGCAAAGCGGCCTGAGTCGCTCACGTCACGAGAACAGGAAATTTTGGAATTGATCTGGGCGGGATTTAAGAACAAGGAAATCGGGCAACGGCTGAAGATCAGCGTCAAAACGGTTGAAGCCCATCGTGCCAATATGATGAAGAAGATGCGCGTGTCGAATACGGCTCAACTGCTGAAGACGGCCATCCAAAGCGGCGCGCTCAGGATCCGGTAGAGTCAGCCCGGCCCTGGTGAGTTCGGCGTTGACGAACTGCCTCAAAGAGGACGATGGCTGCCGCAGCGGACACATTCAACGATTCGACCTGGCCGTTCAGAGGAATGCGGACGCATTCATCGCAATGTTGCAGGACGCCAGGTCGAATTCCCGTTCCTTCTCCTCCCAGGACAAGCCCAACCGGCTCTCGCAGATCGACATCCGTAAAGATCTTGCTCGCCGAAGGTGTCACTCCGTAGATCCACACTCCTGCCGCTTTCAACGACTCAATCGATCGACTTATATTTGTCACCCGTGCAACGGGAATATGATCGATTGCTCCGGCCGACGCTTTGGCCACCACTGAGGTCAGCCCGGCGGCGCGGCGTTCGGGGATAAACACTCCGTGAGCACCAGCACCCTCTGCCGTCCGAAGCACGGCGCCGAGGTTGTGTGGATCTTCGACTCCATCCAAGATGACTAAGAGCGGCGGCTCGTTCCGTTGAGCGGCGCGGGCCAGAATCGATTCTTCAGTTTGATAGGCTTTCGCTGCGGCAAAAGCCACGACGCCTTGGTGCTTGCCGTGAGGAACAAGACGATCGAACGACGCGAGGGGTTGAACATGAATGGGAACACGCTGAGATCGAGCCAGCTGGACCACATCAGTGAACTGCTTGTCGGTCCGAAGAACCAACACCCGTTGCAACGGCCTGTTTCCGGCTTTCAGCGCTTCGCGGACGGCATGGAGGCCGTAGAGAATTTCCGGCGCCTCAGCGCTTCCACCGGGTGGTGCCATCAGGCTTGTCCTCAATTGTAATTCCCCGTGATTTAAGCTCTTCCCTGATTGCATCAGCCCGCTTGAAGTCTTTACGCTTCTTGGCCTCACTCCGTTCGGCAATTCTTGCTTGAACTTCACTGTCGGACAAAGTGGGTATCGAATTAGATTGGCCGCCATGTGCAGACTCCGACATCTGTGAGGAAATCGGCATCCCGGAATCGACGTTCGCTCCGACAAATGGAACACTAGGATTGAATTGCCACGTGTCCAACTGCAACAGCCCCAAGACATTGCCAAGCACGCGAAATTCTCGGCTCGCATTCTTGCGGTCTTGGTCCGAAAGGCCATTGTCGATTATCTTAATCATATCGCTCCGGAAGCCCTGCAAGGCCGCAATCGCTGCAGATGTATTGAGGTCGTCATCCATCGCCTGGATAAATGATGCCTTGGCTCGCTCGACGGCGGTCTGGAGTGAGCCATCATTTTCTCCACCCCATCCGCCAGGCTCATTGAACTGATTGAAAAGGTCGTAG
>JABMDK010000011.1:36795-92704 GCA_015903995.1 Nitrospira sp. | reverse complement strand
GTCCAAGATAACCAACAGTGGCGCCTCATGCCGTTCGACTGCTCGAGCGAGGATCGACTCCTCCGTCTCATAGGCTTTTGCTGAGGTAAAGGCCACGACGCCTTGGTGCTTGCCGTTGGGAACCAGACGGTCAAAGGAGGTCAGAGGCTGAACATGAATCGGAACGCGGCGTGATCGAGCCAGTTGCACCAGATCAGTGAACTGTTTGTCGGTCCGAAGAACCAACATGCGTTGCAATGGCCTGTTTCCGGCTTTCAGCGCTTCGCGTACGGCATGGAGGCCGTAGAGAATTTCTTGCTCCTCAGCGCTTCCACCGGCTGGTCCCATCGGGCTTGTCCTCGATCGTAATTCCAAGTGATTTGAGTTCTTCCCTAATTACATCGGCCCGCTTGAAGTCTTTACACTTCTTGGCGTCAATCCGCTCTGCCAGTTTGGTTTCTATCTGCACATCTGTCATCACGGGCTCTACAGTGACTGTTGGAGCGAAGGTTGTAAGAGCAAGGTGAGCAGGTTTTGGCTCAACGCGGACATTGAAATCCCACCGGGTTAGCTGAAACAATCCTAATACGGCCCCGAAGGAACGAAACGCTTGCCGCGCGGTTTGTCTACCTTCTGTAGTAAGCCCAACTGTCAGTAGCTTATTCACATCACTTCGCAACGCTTGCAAGGAAGCTAGCGCCATCGGTGTATTGAAGTCATCATCCATTGCGGATTTGAACGTGGTTCGGCAACGACCCACGGCCTCATTGAGCCCCTTGTCCATTTGCCCATTCACGCCATGTTCGTCCAAACGCTTGAAAAGGTCATAAAAAGCAGTTAAAGCGTTCTTCGCATCGTTCAAGGCTTGATCTGAGAAATCGAGCGGCCCGTGGTAATGGGTTGAAAGAAGAAAGTAGCGGAGGGTTTCGCCCGTGACCTCTGCCGACCACTTTGACTTCTCGAAGATCTCACGGATGGTGAAGAAGTTTCCGAGCGACTTGGACATTTTCTCTTTATTGATTTGGACAAAGCCGTTGTGGACCCAATAGCGAGCGAATTCTTTGCCGGTTGCGCCACAGGACTGCGCAATTTCGTTCTCATGGTGCGGAAAAATGAGATCCATCCCTCCGCCATGGATATCGAAGGTCTCACCGAGGTGGCGGATCGACATGGCGGAACATTCGATATGCCAGCCTGGTCGCCCTGGTCCCCATGGGCTTTCCCATGTCGGTTCACCCGGCTTACTGCTCTTCCACAGGGCAAAGTCCATTGCATGGCGCTTTCGTTCATCCACATCCACACGCGCACCGGCTTGCAAGTCCTCGAGTCGTCGTTTTGACAACCGTCCGTATTCCGGATATTTCGAGACTTCAAAATACACATCCCCATCCACGACGTAGGCCAACCCTTTTTGGACCAATCGTTCCGTGAGCTGAACAATGTCGGCGATATGCTCCGTGGCCTTCGGCTCTTCCGTCGCAGCTCGAATACCCAGCCGGCCCATATCTTCATGGTAGGCCTGAATGTACTTGGCCGTCACCGCGTCACAAGAAACACCCTGTTCGTTTGCCCGCTTAATGATCTTGTCATCAACGTCGGTGAAGTTCTTCACGAACGTTACAACATAGCCACTGTATTCCAAGTAACGCCGGAGCACGTCGAACACCAGCGCACTCCGCGCATGGCCGATATGGCAATAGTCGTAGACCGTCACGCCGCATACGTACATCCTCACCGTCTTCGGTGCGATTGGCTCGAACGGTTCCTTCTTTCCGGTCAGCGTATTATAGATCTTGAGCATGTGAGGGTCCGCTATGGAGTCGTGGGGCTCCGCTTCGGCCAATGGGACCAGAGAAAATAGCCGATGGCAATCGCCAGAACAATCCCGATGACGATATCAAATTGATGAAAGTAATCTCGCAGATGTTCCCACTGTTCACCCATTTTCACACCGATATAGGCAAGGAGATAGCACCAGGGTAAAGCTCCGACAAAGGTGAAAACGACGAATCGCGGGAAATTCATCTTCGCAATGCCGGCCGGAAGCGAAATGAACGTCCGGACGACCGGAAGCATTCTGCCGAAAAAGACAGCCGCCTCTCCATATTTGGCAAACCAGCGATCAGCGACATCCAGATCGTGATGCGAGACCAGGAAATACGGCCCATAGCGCTCGGCAAAGGGTCGTCCGCCCCAAACTCCCGCATAATACGCCACGATCGAACCGAGGACATTGCCGACTGCACCGGCCAACGTGACCCCAATCATCGTAAACTGCCCGGTCGTGACCAGGTAGCCTGAAAACGGCATGATGATTTCGCTCGGCAGCGGAATGCAGGCACTTTCGACGGCCATCGTGAAGAGGATCCCGCCGTAGCCAAATCGTGAGATGCACGCAATGACAAACCGGCTCAACTCACCGATGATGGCTTCGATCAACCCTCCCATCACACCTCTAATTGCCCGGTACGGCTCGATCGGCGACCGAGCGGCTGAGTTTTCTTGAACCCCCGGTTCATGATCGGCTCCCATGCGCGGAAATGATCCAGGACTCCATGGTGCGTACTATCCAGGCGGATCGGCGTGATGGAGACAAACCCTTCTTCAATCGCCTCGTGATCAGCATCCTTACTGCGGCTCCACGAGACCCGCTTCCCTGCAATCCAGTAATATTTGCGTCCGTGCGGATCAAGTTTTTCAATGATGGGATTATCAAACCGCCTTCGGCTCAGACAGGTGACCCGTACGCCTTTCATGCCTCGTCGCGGGCGATTTGGGATATTCACGTTCAAGAGCGTCTCCTCGGGCAGGCCATGAGCAAGCACGAGTCGCGTGATACGTGCGGCATAGATCGCACCGATTTCAAATCGAAATGTCTCCTGCCCTTCTTGAGACACGGCCACGGATGGTATGCCAAGAATGGTCCCTTCCATGGCCGCCGACACGGTGCCTGAGTACATCACATCATCGCCGAGGTTCACCCCTTTATTAATACCGGAGACGACAATGGCGGGCGGTTTCGGCATGACTTTCAGCAGTGCAAGATTCACACAATCCACCGGGGTTCCATTCACAGCATACGTGCGTGGACTCAGTTGGTGGAGACGCAATGGCTTATGCAAGGTCACGGCGTGGGCGACTGCCGTGCGCTCCCGATCCGGCGCAACAATCCAGACCTCACCGATCGCAGCAAGCGCCTTCGCCAAGGCTGTAATCCCCGGCGACTGAATACCATCATCATTGGTGACGAGGATGCGCATAGTCGACTGTCAACAAAAAGAGCTGCCCGAGGCAGCTCCGAGGTCCGAATCGAGCATCTGGCTATACTCCCCAGCTCCAAATGCTTATCCTACTGCACGAGGGAAACTGGTCGGGGCGGCGGGATTTGAACCCACGACCACTCGCACCCCAAGCGAGTGCGCTACCGGGCTGCGCTACGCCCCGACACGTTCATAACTTCTCACGTCCCTCTCTTGACCGATGATCAGGAAGATGGGCTTCAGTGAACCTACCCTTTTCTCATGATGAATGCGAGTCGATAATCTTGAGAATGACTTGGAGGTCCCCCCTCAACTTTTTCGCAACCTCTCGTGGACGCAACCTACGTGACGCGGCGCGGCCACGACGTACCCAGTATCGTTTGACACCATCGAGGGTATGGCCCTCTTCATAGAGCATCCGCTTGATTTCCAACACGGTTTCGACATCCCGTTGAACATACAGCCGTTGATTCCCTCGACTCTTCTTCGGTTTCAGAAACGTAAATTGAGATTCCCAGAAACGGAGCACATACGCGGGAAGTTTCGTCAGCTGGCTCACTTCTCCGATTTTATAGAAAACCTTGCTCCCCAGCCTGGGTTCAATTCCCATGACCGGCCTCACCGTACGCCTTGTAATATATTGACGGAGCCGAGCTGGTTGTTGTGTTGCCCTGTTTGTTGTGTCTACGCCGGATGATCAAAAATACCGCCCGCAAGGCCGCAGCGAGCGAGAAGCCGAGTCGTACAATGCGTCGTACGGTGAGGCTTTACGCGATGCGAGAACGACGCGGGTGGTTGTGTTCAGCATCCTGCTATGAATTGACGTACTTCTTGAATACCTGGCTTGGTCGAAACGTCACGACTCGACGGGGGGTAATCCCAATTTCTTCTCCGGTTCGAGGATTTCGTCCTTTCCGAGCTCCCTTGCTGCGGACAACAAAATTTCCAAACCCCGCGATTTTGACCGATTCTCCCTTCTGCAAGACAGACTTCAACATATTCAAGACAAACTCAACGATATCAGCGGCTTCATTTTTTGAAATGCCGACTTGCTTGAAAATTTCGTCAGCGATATCCGCCTTCCTCATGCCCCCCCCCTACGTGACCACTGCAACTCCGATCGCGCTCAACCCGACCGGATTCCCTCGTCAGCACGACGAGTTCTGCTTAAGTTACGTGAGGTTATGAAAGCTGTCAAGAATAAATTTGGCTCATACTTACGAAAACTATCTAGTTTTTGGCTAGAAGTTTGTATTCGATGCTATCAACGAGAGCCTGCCACGTCGCCTCGATGATGTTTTCCGAGACCCCGACTGTCCCCCACTTATCCTTATGGTCTCCCGATTCGATCAAGACACGCACCTTTGACTCGGTCCCTCGATTCGCCGCCAAGACGCGCACCTTATAGTCAAGAAGCTTCACTTCTTGAAGCTGAGGATAGAATTTCTCCAAGGCCTTTCGCAACGCATGGTCGAGCGCATTGACCGGTCCGGCCCCGACCGCCGCCGTATGTTCGACCACATCGCCGACTTTGACCATCACCGTGGCTTCGGAAAGAGTCGTTCCGTCCTCTTGCTTCTTTTCAACAATCACACGAAATCCGAGTAATTGGAACGAGGGTCGATGGCTCCCCATGGCCTTTCGCATCAGCAGTTCGAACGATCCTTCGGCGCCTTCGAATTGATAGCCCTGACTCTCTCGGTCCTTCAGTGTATGGATCAGCTCGTCGACCTTGGCGTGGTTCTTTGCCAGCTTGATCCCGTACGCTTCAATCTTATCGAGAAGCCCGCTCCGCCCTCCGTAGTCGGAAATCAGCATTCGTTGCCGATTCCCGACTCGGGCGGGATCGACATGTTCGTAGGTCGCCGGATTCTTCAGCACGGCATGAATATGCACGCCCCCTTTGTGCGCAAACGCGGAATCGCCGACATAGGGTTGATGCTTATTCGGCATCAGATTCGCGATCTCGGTAACAAACCCCGACACATCCTTGAGATGGCTCAATCGATCGGTCAAGGCTGAACGCTTCATCTTCAGTTCTAAATTCGGGATGATCGAACAGAGATTGGCATTGCCACACCGCTCTCCGATTCCATTGATCGTCCCCTGGACCTGCCGGATGCCCAATTCGATCGCGACCAGGGAGTTTGCCACAGCCATGTCACAGTCGTTATGCGCATGAATGCCAAGCGGCACCTGACACTCGCGTTGCACCACGCCGCAGATCTCGCGGATCTCCCACGGCATGGTTCCCCCATTGGTATCGCAGAGAATGACCCGTTCAGCTCCGGCTTCTACTGCCTTTCTGATGGTGGTCAGTGCATACTCGGGATTGGTCTTGTATCCGTCGAAGAAATGCTCCGCATCGTAGAAGACCCGGCGGCCTTTTCCACGGAGATATGCGATGGAATCGGCGATCAACTCTACGTTCTTCGTCAGCGAGATCCCGAGGGCATCAGTGACGTGCAGCGACCAGGTTTTCCCAAAGAGGGTGATGATCTTCGTCTCCGCCGCGAGCAAGGCCTGAAGATTAGGATCTTTGCGAACAGTATGACTGGCTTTTCTAGTTGAACCGAACGCAATGACATCGGCATGCTTCAGCGGAATCGTCTTGATCATGCGGAAGAATTCGATGTCTTTCGGATTCGCTCCGGGCCAACCGCCTTCGATAAAATGAACCCCCAGCTCATCCAACTTTTGCGCGATCCGCACTTTGTCTTCGGCGGAGAAACTGACGTCCTCAGCCTGTGCGCCGTCGCGCAAGGTGGTGTCATAGATTTCCAACGCGGCAGCCCTATCGGTAGAGGGCTTCACGACAGGGAATGGGTGCTGCTCACGAGCGACGCGGGGAGAGCGAGGCTGTGTGGTTTTTCGAGCCATGGGGAGAGAGGGTACCAGGAGCGAGGCTCCGCTGTCGAGACGTCAAGGGGCAACCGATTTTTGGCAGCCCTGGTCACTATCGATCAGCCAGGATTCTTCGAGGCGGAATCGATAGTGTCGATGGATTTTGCCTTGCTGGTTAATCTGTCCTCCCCTCTTCTTCAACCCACGACTACCACGTTCTCTCGATGCCAGGATGAGGACTGGCTCACCAGGCGGGACGATAAAAATCGTATGCCTTTAGAAAGGTGAAGGAGAAGAAGAAACTATAGCGTCAAGCCTCTTTTCCAGCGGGTAGGAAAATGAAGGTGTGCGTATCCAATTGATTTCATTGAATCTCTAATTAGCACCAAAGCTATTTTCCTGCGTCAGTGGAAAATAACAACGCCTCGACAGGCCTACTTGGCCTGCGATACCGACGGTCCTTCTTTGCCGCTTCCGGATGCGAGACTATTAACAGCCCAAGATCGACCCACGACTTAAGAAGCTTCGACGCCCTAACAGGGTCATCGGTTCTTAAGAGCATCCGTACCTCCGCGTTTCCAATCTCACCATGCTTTTCCAAATACGCTTCGACTTGGGTCCATACCGATGGACGTGACTCATTGAAGAGAAACACTATCACGGCTTCACGTGGCAGATCGGGAGCCGTCAAAAAGATCGGGGGATAGAGATCGGCCCGAGCCATCGTTTCGTGCATCATCCGAACCCCCTCCCCAGCATCGAGGTTAGGCGGAGCGGGAAACTCACGGAGATGGTCTACCAACGGTCGGTTGCGAGGCTTGGACCCGACGATTCCCAGATTGGCAATTGTTACGCCACCGGGAAGCCCTCCTGGGCTTTCAATTTCGATGCGATTTGAAAAAATCCGAACATGGATATCATTCGGCACTCGATAGTCTCGATGAATCACTGCATTCGTAATAGCCTCTCGGATCACCCGAACCGGATAGCGCTGAGCAATCTCAAAGCCCAGCGGTCCCATTTGAACTCCGGTAGCCAGATCATCGAGCACAGCCTGGATCGCGGAACTGATCTGACGAATAAGCGGACCAGTAATGGTTTTTGGAGGCCGGACCAGGTTGGTATCGGTACGATGCTCAACGGATTCACCACGGTAGTGAAAAATTCGAATGGAGCACTTAGAATCCAAAAGGCCAGATGGCTCTTCTGCGAACAGGAAGACGGCAGATCGAGTCGGACACAACATCCCTTCGGGATTCTCACGCGCCAACCCAAGATGGCGCAGAGCTTCGGCAATCGGCCGCGTCAACCGGCGCTGGCTCGAATAATCTCGCCAGTAGGATGTTTCTAAAAGATCGAATGGAACCGGCACCAGTCCGTTCACGAAACTGGTCGCTCCACGTTGCATGGACAAATCCGTAATTTCTGCAGCAGAAATCTGGCGGTTACTCTTCTGCAATCTGACGTACGTCCCACCGTCCACCACGGAATGCACCGTCACGCTTTTCTCGACCCGAACAATCACAATAGAGCCGCGTTCGCCCGTGCGAAGCGTGCAGCCGATCTCAATAAACCTCGGCGGAGTGAGATCGGGCTCTACGAGAGCCGGAGTGACCCGATGAATGAGTAATCGGCGCAGCTCATCAACTGATTCGGGATTCTCCTGGATGCCATAGACACGATCTCGGCCACTTACCTTTTCACTATCCTCAATACCCAAGATCAGATGCCCACCCTCCGTATTGCTGAAAGCTACAATGGTCTCGATCTTCCTTCGGTAATCACCCACCCGCTTGGTTTCGTAAATCTGGCTCTCCGTATACGAAAGGAGCTGGCCAACCAGTTCATCGTCAAAAGGAGGATCGGATGATGGCGGAGACTGCATGACACTCATAGATCGAAATAGTTCCGTACAGAAACAACGAAATGGGACATATTGCTGCCTACCACCATTTCACTTACACTTCAAATACCTTGAGGACTTCGTCGCTGTAGTGGTTTGATGACTTTAAATTGAAGTAAACTATTATCTCCGCATGAAAGAAGCTGAAATACCCCAACTTCTGGTCTTGCCTTACATCCCAAACAAACTTTCCAGATCGCTGGCTGACTGCATTTTCCGAGCTTTGGCCCGAGTTTTCATGTCATTTACGTCTGCCATGTGCCAAGTCTTATCTTTTCTCCTAGCAATAATAAGTCGCCCGAAATCGATCCCATGTTTATCGGCAAATTCAGCGAGCCCTTTGGCTTTGGCCCATGTATCGGTCCGGCTATCATCGTGCGGTTCTAGCACATCAGCAACCAACCCTCTTCCACTCTTTCGAACAATAATGAAATCTGGGTAGAATGGCTTTTTACCTGCCAGCTCATACGGAATGCAAAGCGCCCACTCACGCCGCGGCAGATTCCGCAGCCAAGCGACAAAGCCCTCTTTTTTTATTTCCTGTTCCAGTAATTCCTTTTCCCATCCGTTCAGCTTCGCGCTAAACCCGCCACTTGCCGTGCAGTAGAGATGTTTCTCCCAGACATCTCCTTCCTTTTTTTCAACAATCTGTGTGGGCAATTCCCACACTTGCTGTGCAGCTTCGCCAGCCGCTTGTATGAGTGATTGAAATCGCCCCCTGACTGACGCAGGCAGTGGCTGAATGGCAGCTTTGTGCTTCTTCCACATCTCATTGAACAATTGTTTACTGAGACGCTCCATAACAGTGAGCGTTTCAGGTTGACCAAGCACAGCAAACAACTCCAGCTTCACATGGTTCGGATAGCCTCGATCGTGATAACGCTTCCAATAGGTTCGATGTAGACCTTCTCCCGATGCCAGCATGCGGCCCGCTTCGTCAAACAACTGGTCAATATTCTCTTCGACTAACAACACCCGGCTTGATGTCTTACCTTCAACCTGCATCCCCCCAGTTGCAATTCTGGAGACATCCACTTCGATCTCTCCCCCCTCGCTAATAAGAGTATCCCAATCCGTCCGCTCGGCAGCATACTTGTCGCGCAATCCCTTGAGCTTCTTGACCAACTCATCACGAACCTGTTCATCGGCGTCAAGATCGACCCCCTCGTGGACCAGCAGCCCAGCCAGACGCAAAGCGCGCTTCACATCGCTCATCCGTGGGACACGATCCACGGAATAGGTCGGCAACTTTCCTAGAAGGGCAAAGACCTTCTCCATTGCGGGGTTTCGGCTATACGTTTCGATAGATGTCTCGACGCGCGTGGGCACACCATCCTGCGCATCAGGGTTTCGTAATCTCTCCAACACAGCTTCCAAGGCGTCCGCATCATAATGCGGCAAGTAGAGTTCGACTGTGTCGAGAGCTTCGTTCTCCTGCGCATCAGGGTTTCGTAATCTCTCCAACACAGCTTCCAAGGCGTCCGCATCATAATGCGGCAAGTAGAGTTCGACTGTGTCGAGAGCTTCGTTCATGCCAATCCGTCTTGCTAACGGAGTTCGGATCATCCGGCCCACCAGTTGTGCGATGCTGGTTTGGTCTTGTGCACGGCGGAAACTCATCATGACTTCTGCGCGCGGGCAGTCCCAGCCTGTAGACAAGGCCGTTTTGAAGAGAACGACTTTGACATCCTGACTTTCTTGAATTCGTGAAGCGTCTAGTTTTCGAATGATTCTCCCACCCGCTTCAAGATCGGTCTGATCGTGTAGGCAATGAACAATCTCATTGATGCCCAGTGGTCCACTGTGACGTTCTATCACACGTACCACATCATCAAGGGGTGTACGCGTCAGGGAATTCCCGCTTCCATCCTCAATCTGTACAACGAGAATCGGGCGGACGATGTTCTTCTCTTTTTCCTGAGTACAATAGTCTTCCCAGAGCTTCGTGAAATGCTTCCAACTCCTCGTAGCGCTTTCAAGAAGGGTGAGATCTCCGGCAACAGCAGTTTTTGGGTGGCGAACAACGATCCAGTCCTTGAGCAAGCCGCTCGACCGTACGTCTTCGGGAGAGATATTGATTGGTCGTTGCGTGCGGTTGGTATTGCCCAACAGCGTGGTAAATCGTTGCGGCGTGGCACTCATGCCAAGCACGAGCGGAACAGGCGGCAACCCGTCCGATTCGGAACCCACGATGAACTTTTGCATGGTCGTGGTCCGATTTCTATCGTTAGCAGTCGCGCCTCGGTGTGCCTCGTCAATAACTAGAATGAAATCTTGGGGGGCGCGAGATATGGTATTGGTGACGGTTTGCCAAAACGTAAACTTTCGTCGATCCCCAGGCTCTTTCGTAAGAATCTTGTCTTTTCCGAGCAGTTGCGTGTTGATGAAATACAGATACCCCGGCTGTAAGTAGTCATCATCGAACACATCGCTTTCGATTCGGACCATCTTGTAATAGGGCAAAAAATCGCATGCGCCAAGAAGCTTGTTCCCGCTTTGCACGTTGAGCTCTGGAGAATCGGAGAGCCACAGAAATGTCGTCTGGGGCCTGGATGGAATGCCGTCGCCTCCACCAAACGTGAGGTCGATCACCTGCGCCAGCGTAATCGTCTTTCCTGAGCCAGTGGGCGCGCTCAAAATAACGGCCTGGAGTTTTCCTTTGGCGACCGAAGCCCGCGCCTCATCAAGCTCACAGATGATTTCCCGCGCGGCATTCTCTTGAAATGGTTTCAGTTCCAGCTTCATGACGCCTCAACCTGGCCAAGCGCTTCAGGTGTATTGAGCCGAAAGTTTTCGAGATAGCTCTTATAGAGCTGGACACATTCCACCTTGCTACCCAGAGTACGCCGCATGAGGGAAAAGTTCTCTTCCGAGTCCGTGACCAAGAATACCCACCCAATGTCCTTGCGATCTGAGAGCCTCACCCGGAACGCACGAAACTCTCTTTCTTTGATCAGCACAGCAAACGGCGAGTGCTTGGGGATAAACCACGGCTGCGAACCTTTGAAATCCTCTCGCGGCCCTTGGCATCCTGCCATCATCCATAAGATCGGCAGAATTGCTTGGAAGGCATTGCCGCGCGCAACTTCGTCAGGGTCGAGAAAATCTAGCCGGAAGTGTTCAATGTTTTCGGCAAATCCCATGGCAAAGTCTCTGCCGACTCCATTTTCATCACACCCAAGGTAGGAGCCACCAAGCGATTTACCTGATCCCGCAACGCCCGTAATGGCAGCCTTGATTCGCGGCCAAGCCACAGCGTTCGCAACGCCCGCAGACTCATACGGCTCGTCTCCTGGAAAATGCCCTGACGCGGCAAGCTTGGCCGCCTGTTCAGCACTGACTTCGTTGTTCGTAACCGAGATTGAAATGCGGCTTCCACCATCACGCCAATTCATCAGACATGTTGCATGACAAGTGGTACCTGAACCAGCGAAGAAATCGAGAATCACTGCACGCTTCTTAGTCCTAACGAGAGGCAATATTGCATCCTCCACTGCATACAGGGACTTTGGGAATGAGAACGCTTCTGTTCTTTCGAGAAGATCCTTGAGCATTGCCGAGCCATAGGCTCCGGCATCGTGTCTCGAACGTTTCCAAACGGTTTTTATTCGGCGATCCGCTACCTCGGCATACCGCACCTTGACGACGTTGGTAACAGGATCACGCCCAATTATTTCAAGAATCCCACCTTCAATTTGCTCACGGAGTTGTTGGCTCAGGTATGAAATTGCCCATGTCTTCCGCTCGTCGTCAAACTCACCGAGAGACACGTATCCTTGGTCAATAAGTGTTCTGAGGGTGATGTGGCCAACACCCCAATTCCCCCATTGCCCATTTGTCCTGACTGGCCACGCAGCCGCAAAGCCCTTCACCTTCTTGCCTAAGACGGGCTCGCCTTCAAGCAGCGGCTCCCCAACACCCACAATCTTTTTCTTTGCTTCATCAATCAGGATCGGGAAAAACATATTCTCTCGGTCTTCGCGGCGCGCATTTGTTCCAGAACGGAGAAGGCCCTTCCATCGTGGCTCACGGCCCCCGACTGCTTCAAAGCCCTCATCTGGCTCTGGGGTCAGTAAGTCGTCCGCTTTGCCCGCAGGCATTGCGCCAGGCCGGAAAAGATAAACCGCGAATTCCTCAACGCGTGAAAATCTGCCCTGCGTTACTCCTTTCGGATTGATGACAATAGTTGCTTGTTGAAGAACCTCCCCTGAGAAAATTCCTTCCAGCAAGCAACATAAGTGGTGGACTTCGTTTTCGTCGATTGTGATTACCAAGACGCCGTCCTTAGACAAAAGTCGTTTCGCAAGCAGCAGC
The DNA here is from genome assembly GCA_015903995.1 of Nitrospira sp. GTDB lineage: Bacteria > Nitrospirota > Nitrospiria > Nitrospirales > Nitrospiraceae > Nitrospira_D. The sequence continues at coordinate 80,404 of JABMDK010000011.1, read as the reverse complement.
CGCTTCTTCATCATCGAAAGCCATTTCGAGTGCCGGAACGAATCGGTCTTATCGACGTAATCGTTGTTGTATTTCCAGTCGCGCGCGCCTGAGTTGTAAGGCGGGTCAATATAGATCACGTCCACCTTGCCCTCGTAGCAATAGAGAAGGAGTTGGAGGGCGTGAAAGTTGTCGGCGTTGATCAGCACGTGCCACGGTTTGTCAGACCCGCCTCGTTCGACACGATCCACCGGCACAAGAGCTGGATAGATGGGATCGCCAAAATTCAGAACGACGACGAGGTCGGAAACAGCGAACTCTCGATTCGCATCCTTAGCCTCAGAATAGCCTTCGACTGCACGATCGCATGTGGCAATCCCTTTCTTGATACTTTTGACGCGCCACAGCTGATTCCCAGACTCCCACTTTAACGCTACAAGATCGCCGGGCTTCACCGGCAATCGAGGCAGACGCACCGTCTCTGGCAAGTGCTCTTCAAATACCAACCCGAACTTCTTCGACTTCTTCAACGCCTTCACTTCGGCGGCAATGCCTTTGCGCAGACGTTCATCCGGGATTTGAGCTATCAAATCTTCTATCTTGGCCATGGTGTCCTATCAGCCAGAAAGCTGAGGGTCAAAACATTGCTGGCACTTTAAAACCCGGTCTTAATTGGGCGCGCAAGAATACCGGCTTTGGGAAGGCGGGACAAGGGCCGGAATGGCAGAATTGTGGGCAACTAGACCCAATTGCCCGTACTCAGATATCTCGAGAATCCGACTGAATAGTAGGATGTCCAGAAAATTGAATTGATGAGTTGATCGAGGCGCAAGCCTTTACCGAACGGTTTCCTCAGGAAGTCTGATCCAGATCGAATGCCGAATGGAGCGATCGCATGGCCAGTTCGAGATATTTCTCCTCGATGACGCAGGAGATTTTTATCTCGGATGTGCTGATCATCATGATATTGACGCCTTCTCGGGACAGCACCTCGAACATTTTTGCCGCCACGCCGGAATGCGACCGCATCCCGACTCCGATCAACGACACCTTGGCGATGGCTTCAGTCACTGAGACAGACTTAGCCTCGATATCCTTGGCGACGGTTTGAATGAGCGGCACGGCCTTCTTGAGATCGGCGCGAGGCACGGTAAAGGAGAGGTCTGTCAGGGCCGCCTGACTGATGTTCTGGATGATCATGTCGACATTGATATGGGCCTCCGCGACGGGGCCGAAAATCCTGGCGGCGATGCCTGGCTTGTCGGGTACGCCGACAATCGTGATCTTCGCCTGATTCCGGTCGCCGGTCACGCCGGAGACCGCCGCTGCCTCCATGTCCGTATCTTCCTTCGTCACGAGCGTTCCCTTTCCTTCCTTGAAGCTGGAATTCACTTCAACCGGCACATTGAATTTGGCCGCAAATTCAACCGATCTGGTCTGGAGCACTTTTGCGCCAAGACTGGCCATCTCCAGCATTTCTTCATACGAAATCTTGTCGATCCGCCTCGCCGCCGGCACAATGTTGGGATCTGCCGTATACACCCCATCGACGTCGGTGAAGATGACGCAGCGATCCGCCTTTAAGGCTGCCGCCAGCGCCACAGCGGAGAGATCGGACCCTCCGCGACCGAGCGTGGTCACATCGGATTGCTCATTGATCCCTTGGAATCCGGCCACGACCGGGATGACGCCCTGCTTCAAGGCCTCCTTAATACGATCCGCTGTGACTCGTGCAATCCGCGCTTTCGTATGGGCACTATCCGTAATGATGCCGACCTGACGTCCCGTAAAGGACCGGGCATTGAGTCCGCGCCCCCGTAACTCCATCGACAGAAGCGCAATGGTCACCCGCTCGCCTGTGGAGAGCAGCATGTCCAATTCGCGGTCATCTGGAACAGCGGTGACTTCATGGGCGAGCTTGAGCAGTCGATCCGTTTCCCCGCTCATCGCCGAGAGGACGACGACGACCTGATTCCCTTCTCCCTGAGTGTGAGCCACCCGGTCGGCGACACGGTGTATTCGTTCGATCGTTCCGACAGACGTTCCACCGTACTTTTGGACGATCAGTGCCACAGCGGTCAGCTCTTTGAGAAGAACTTCATGACAAACTTCGTGGCATCACGGGTAGGCATGTTCGCTGCGAGAGCATCCGCCTCAGTGAATCGGCGGCCGACGGTCTCGGATCCCTTTCCGCCTCCTTCACCAAACGCATAGAACGCCGGCCCCTCGATTCCTGCGGTATGATCGCAGACCACAAGGAAACGATAGGGACCTTGTTTGGACAAGCCATCGAATAACGGACCGACGAGATGACGATCGAACTCTTCGATCCCCTGCACTTTGGCTTTGATATCAGTGCCGTGGATCACCTCATCCGCCAACTTGGCATGGACATACACAAAATCTCTCTTGGCAAGTTCCGCCAACGCCACGGTCGCCTTCGCATGGAGAGCACCACCGGCCAGCCGATCGGGGTCCACAGCATCCAGACCTGCACAAATTCCAACACCGCGATGAACGTCGTTGGTCGCCACGACCGCCCCCGTGACCTGGTATTTCTCAACCAAACTCGGCCACATGACCGCTCGCCCTTCGCCCCAGAGCCAGATACAATTCGCCGGTTTCTTCCCCGCGGCTATCCGTTCCTCGTTAAGCGGATGATCGCGCAAGATGAAATAGGCCGCATCCATCAACTTGCGTAGAATATCGGCTCCATCGCCTTTGGGTAAGGCATCCGCGATGGATTGACCAAGTATCGTCTGCGGATCGGTGCAGATCGCTCGCGGCTTCCCCTTCACCCATACCATGAGATGCCGATGACCCACGCCGGGATAGAATTGGATCGTCTCGGAACCGAGCTGCTCATTGATCGCCTCGATCAATTCGCGGGCTTCTTCGGTTTCGATCAGCCCGGCCGTTCCGTCATCCATGATGACGTGCGGACCTAATTTTTTGATTTCACCGCCCTTCCCGCTCTCCGGCACCACGGTGACCATCGTGCAGCGATACACGACGTCCTGCTCCGTCCCGGACACACCTAAACTTGCCGCTTCAAGCGGTCCAGGACCCGGATAAAACTTCTTGGGATCGTACCCGAGGATCGCAGTGCCGACCAATCCACCTCCATGGGGCACTCCGTCGGCGGGAATCATCAACCGACCCATCTCTCCGCTCTGTGCCAGATGATCGAGATGAGGAGTCGCAGCCACTTGGAGCGGCGTCCGACCGCCCAGTTCCTCTTGTGGGTGATGAGCCATTCCACCGGCATGCACAATCACATATTTCATAAGATCCACACGTCGCTCAGACTTTCAACAGACGGGCAACGTCCTCGCGCGTCGCCTTGACCGTCTGCGGTTGTTTCGACACACCGATTGCCGTATCGGCATCTTTCAAGCCATGTCCTGTCAATGTACATACGACTGTCTCTCCTTCTCGCAAACCCCTGGTTCGATGCAATTTGGCGACGCCGGCGACGGACGCAGCAGAAGCCGGTTCACAAAAGACCCCTTCGGTTGCTGCCACCGTGGTATAGGCTTGGAGAATTTCCTCATCTGTCACCAGATCGATCGCCCCCGCGGATTCTTCGACCGCTTTCAACGCGGAAGACCAGCTGGCAGGATTACCGATCCGAATGGCCGTGGCAATGGTCTGTGGCTGATCGACGACTCGCCCTAACACGATCGGAGCAGCACCGGCGGCTTGAAATCCCATCATGCGAGGTACCCTCGTAATCTTATTGGCCGCACGATATTCTTGGTACCCTTTCCAATAGGCCGTGATATTTCCTGCGTTCCCGACCGGCAACACATGAAGAGCCGGAGCCTCGCCAAGTTGATCGCACACCTCAAAGGCCCCGGTCTTCTGCCCGTCAATCCGGAAGGGATTCACCGAGTTCACCAATTCGATGGGCAGTGTCGCCGAAAACTCCTTGACGAGCGCTAGGGCTTGATCAAAGTTGCCTTCGATCTGAATCACCGTGGCCTGATGCATCATCGCCTGAGACAGCTTGCCCATTGCGATCTTGCCGGCTGGAATCAACACGAAAACAGACAACCCGGCACGCGCACCGTAGGCGGCGGCCGAGGCGGAGGTGTTGCCGGTCGACGCGCACATCACGGCCCGCGCGCCGCTTTCCACGGCCTTCGAGATGGCCAATGTCATGCCGCGGTCCTTGAAGGAACCGGTTGGATTGGCCCCCTCGAACTTCAGATAGAGTTCAACTCCTGGTGCGATGGCCTGAGCCAATCTCGCGGCCCGAATCAGAGGGGTGTTGCCCTCTCCCAGGCTGATCACAGGAGTCTTCTCCGTCACGGGGAGGAATTTACGGTATTCCTCAATCACTCCACGCCAAGGGTTCATCGATCACTCATCCTTGCCTTCGATACGAATCAGCGTCGGCGGCTCGGAGACGAACGCCTTCCGATTGATTTCCCGCAACGCGGTTTGGACATCCCGCTCCTTCGCCACATGTGTCTTGATGACAATCGGCACAGTCTGTCCCTCACGGCGCCCCTGTTGCACCATCGAGGAGATGCTGATTCCACAGCGTCCCAACTCACCGGCGATCTGCGCCAGCACCCCAGGTCGATCTACGACGGTAAACCGGAGGTAATAGAGAGAGCTGATCTCCTCCATCGATCTCAGCCGAATCGGCCGTCGCTGATCCTGCTGGAACGACGCCACGGGGACGCGACCGGTGCTGTTTCGCAAAAGATTCCGTCCGATCGCAATCACGTCGCTGACCACAGCACTCCCTGTCGGCATGGATCCGGCCCCTCGCCCATAGAGAACGACGTCACCGACCGCATCACCGACGAGCTGGATGGCATTATACACATCCTCAACCTGGGCAATCGGGGACACCGAGGGGAGCATCGTAGGATGCACCCGCGCCTCAATCTCTCCGTCCACGAGCTTCGCGATCCCGAGCAACTTAATCGTGAAACCAAACTGCTTCGCGTAGGCGATATCGACCGGCGTGATGTTGGTGATCCCTTCCGTATAGATGTCTTTGAAGTTGACCGGTGTTCCATACGCAAGGTTGACGAGGATGGCCAGCTTGTGCGCCGAATCGATCCCGGCTACATCAAACGTCGGATCAGCTTCGGCATATCCGGCTCGTTGTGCATCGGCAAGCACGTCCTCGAAACTGTGCCCCTCGCGGGTCATTCTCGATAAAATATAGTTGGACGTCCCGTTGATGATGCCGTAGATGGATTCGATCGTATTGCCGGCTAACCCCTCCGTCAACGCACGAATAACAGGAATCCCGCCGCCGACGCTGGCTTCAAATCCGACATCCACTCCCTTGCGCACAGCCGCGTCGAAGATTTCTTCTCCATGAAGCGCTAGAAGCGCCTTGTTGGCGGTGACTACATGCTTCCCGGCCGCGATCGCATCCAGGATGACTCGCTTCGCCGTATCATATCCGCCGATGAGTTCAACGACGATATCGATGTCCGGAGCAGCCAGAACCTGTCGACTGTCGGTGGTCAACACTCCGGAGGGTAAGGCGACGCCACGCTCTCTGGCAATATCCAGATCTGCCACACGAACAAGTTCGACCGGCACACCGACACGACGTGTAATAAGAGCTGCGTTAGCGAGAAGAATTTTGGCGACTCCGGTGCCGACGGTACCGAACCCGACGATCCCGACTCCGATGCGCGATCTCATTCTTCGTCCCCATCCAGCTTGAGCGCTTTGCGAATTCCCCGGACGGCTTGTCTGGTACGATGTTCGTTTTCCACCAGCCCGAAGCGCACGTATTCATCACCGCCTTCACCGAATCCGATCCCCGGCGAAACGGCCACCTCTGCCTCTTTGAGTAAGAGCTTGGAAAACTCCAAAGATCCCATGTGGCGATAGGGTACGGGGATACGGGCCCACACAAACATGGTTGCGAGGGGCTTTGCGACTTGCCAGCCGATCCGATTCAGCCCACCCACGAGCACATCCCTGCGTTTTTGGTACCGCAACACCGTCTCTTTGACGCAGTCCTGAGGGCCATTCAAGGCAATCACGCTGGCGATCTGAATTGGTTGAAAAATACCATAGTCGAGATAGCTCTTAATCTTTGCCAACGCTCCGACGACCTCTCGATTACCCACACAAAAACCCACCCGCCAACCCGGCATGTTGTAGGCTTTAGACAAGGTATAGAACTCTACCCCGCAGTCTTTGGCGCCCGGGACCTGAAGAAAGCTTGGTGCCTTATACCCGTCGAACACCAGGTCGGCGTAGGCGAGGTCATGAATGACGATGACGTTGTGCTCCTTGGCAAACGCTACGATCTTCTTGAAAAATTCCAAATCCACGACGGCCGTCGTGGGATTATGGGGGAAATTAATCACGAGAATCTTCGGCCTTGGAAATGTCTGCCGATAGCCCCGCGTCAGATCTTCGAAAAAATCGCTATCCTGGCGGAGCTCGATACCGCGGACCTCACCACCGGCAATGATGAAGCTGTACATGTGGATGGGATAGGTCGGCGTCGGGGTCAGGACCACATCGCCGGGACCGATCAAGGCCAAAGCCAAGTGCGCGAGACCTTCTTTTGATCCGATCGTGACAATCGCTTCCGTCTCCGGATCCAGGTCAACTTCGTAGTTCCGCTTGTACCACCCACAAATCGCATGCCGTAGTTTGGTGATGCCGCGCGAGGCTGAGTACCGATGATTCTTTCCCTTGCGGGCGGCCTCGATCATCTTCTCGACGATATGCGGCGGGGTCGGTTGATCGGGATTTCCCATCCCGAAATCAATAATGTCTTCCCCACGTTGGCGAGCCTCAAGCTTGAGCGATTGAACTTGCGCAAACACGTACGGCGGGAGTCGCTTGAGTCGATAGAAACCTTCACCCAACCCCATGAACTTCCTTTGACTGTTGTTAGACACTCCTCAACACTAACTCATCCCGACAAAACGAGTGAAGGGATCCAGAGGGGCTCTATTCTAATGGAGGGCTTTGGTCGAGTCAATTTAGCTCATTTTCTTATGGGGTTCTGAAGTTGTCAGGTGCGCCCGCAGCTCATTCGGTTCTTCGCCGATCTGCGAACCCGTTCTTGCCCCCTCTCGCTCCTTTCTGCTACTACTATCGGTGGATTGACGCTTATACCTGTCTCACACACTTGTTCTCACGTTGACTGGATGTAAGGAGGGGGAATGGCGCGGCTTGGTGTGAACATCGACCATGTGGCGACGTTGCGGCAGGCACGTGGAGGAACCGATCCAGATCCATTGGCGGCTGCGGTGCTTGTCGAGTTGGCAGGAGCGGACGGCCTGGTCGTTCACCTACGGGAAGACCGGCGCCATATCCAAGATCGAGACCTTCAATTTCTTCGCGAAATAACCCGCACAAAACTCGACCTTGAAATGGCCGCCGACGAAGAAATTGCGAAGATCGCCCTGAACATCAAGCCTGACCTTGTCACCTTGGTACCCGAAAAGCGACAAGAACTCACCACTGAAGGGGGCCTGGATATCGCCGGGCATCGTGAGCGAATTCAGAGCATTGTCAATCTGTTACATAACGGTGGGATTCCTGTCAGCGTCTTTGTTGAGCCTGATTTGAATCAGATCAGGGCTGCGCACAAGATTGCGGCTGACTTTGTGGAGTTGCATACCGGTCGCTATGCAAATGCGACGCGTTCCAAAGAAGCCGACGCGGAATTCGAGGCCATTACCCACGCCGCCAAGCTGGCCTACAAGCTTGGGATCGGCGTCAATGCCGGACATGGGCTGAATTACCGCAACATCAAGCGCCTGACGCATATTCCCGAAATTGTCGAGTACAACATCGGGCATAGTATCATCGCACGGGCGGTTCTTGTCGGTCTCGTCCAAGCCGTGAAAGAAATGAAAGCCTTGCTCGCTTGACCTGAGGTCGTCGGCTCGCTGGGTCCGCCCGCGTACTACATTCGGTTCACCATGACCAAGATCATCACCGCTGCACAGATGCAGGCACTCGACCTGCGAACGATCTCAGAGGCTCATATCCCTGCAACCACGCTGATGGAACGAGCCGGGGCGGGCGTCGTCTCTTGCCTTGAGCAGCGGTGGGGACCCGTGAGGGGTAAGACGATCACCGTAGTATGCGGCAAAGGCAACAATGGCGGGGATGGATTCGTCGCTGCTCGGCTCCTCCGTCGACGCCATGCGGACGTGCGCGTTCTCACCATGACACCCACGTCCGAACTGAGCCGTGATGCTGCCACAATGTATAAGCAATTCGTGCGTGGCGCAGGAAAGTCCTCCGTCTATCCCTATGGATCCAAGGCCCAGGCACAGGCGCTCTTGCAGGACAGCGACATCCTCATCGATGCTCTCCTGGGAACAGGACTCTCTGCTCCTGTAGCCGGGCGCTATGCCGAGGCCATTGACAGCATCAATGAAACCGGTTGTCCCGTGGTAGCCGTTGATCTTCCATCGGGCCTCCATGCAGATACTGGCACGATCCTTGGCCGAGCCATTCGTGCCTCCCTTACAGTGACCTTTGGACTACCAAAGTTAGGCCTCTATCAGAATGATGGGATCGACCTGGCTGGAGAAGTGGCACTCGTCGATATCGGAATTCCGCCGGCCTACATTGACTCGATCCAGAGCCGAACGACCTTGATTACACCGCACATGGTGCGCACATATCTGCCGAAACGGCAGCCATCGAGTCATAAAGGCACTTTCGGCCATGCCGGTATTATCGCAGGCTCCGTAGGCAAAACCGGTGCAGCCGCCATGGCCGCTCAGGCGGCTCTGCGTACGGGCATAGGTCTCGTCACTGTCGCAATCCCGACAAGTGTGAACGATGTATTGGAAGCAAAGCTATTGGAAGCGATGACGGTGCCAATGCCTGAAACCAAAGCCCGCACCTTGGCGCGAACCGCATTGGATCGGCTCATCGCCTTCATGGAAGCGAGAACGGCTGTTGCCATCGGTCCAGGCCTATCAACACATCCCGAAACGGTAGAACTGGTCCGAGCCTTGACGAAACAACTGGATCGTCCGGCTGTTTTGGATGCAGACGCCCTGAATGCGTTGACCGGGAGGACTGCCCTGCTGGCGGCTTGCAAGACACCGCCGATCATCACGCCCCACCCCGGAGAAATGGCACGACTGGAAGCCGACGCAACACCTCAGACCGTCAACAGCGATCGAATGGGTACTGCCACCCGCTTCGCGCGGGAACGGGGGCTGTTCGTTGTTCTAAAAGGAGCTCGTACCGTCGTCGCTCGACCGGATGGAGCCGTCGCGATCTGCTCTACCGGTAATCCCGGCATGGCAACTGCCGGTACAGGCGATGTATTGACCGGCATGATCGTCGGACTCTTAGCCCAAGGCGTCCCCTCCTGGGAAGCAGCCTGTGCCGCCACCTATCTGCATGGAGTCGCCGGTGATTTGGCTGCAGCGAGGCGAGGGCAAGCCGGGGTGATCTCAAGAGACCTGATCGAAGAGATTCCTTATGCCCTTAAACTCATGCATCAGGCTCCATCAAGCGAAACCGATGAGAAAATATGGAACGACCCCATGTGAGGACGTCCCATGGCTGCAGCTATTAGTTCTCTGGATCTACTTCTCTCATCTCCTGGCAAGACAGAATCGTTCGGATATGCCATCGGCCGGTTGCTACGTGGGGGTGAGGTGCTTGCTTTGATCGGTGAATTGGGAGTCGGCAAGACGGCACTGGTCCGGGGGATCGTGGCTGGCCTCGGAGTCCCAGCCGCTTCCGTCACGAGTCCGACGTTTCTACTTGTTCATTCCTACCAAGGGAAGCTTCCGGTTATTCATATGGACTGGTACCGGTTGAAGAAATTTGAAGAAACCGAGTCACTTGGCCTATCGGATTACCTTGCGGAGGACGTGGTCGTCGCTATCGAGTGGGCAGATCGGTTTCCCCAACTGCTTCCGGAAGACCGACTTGAAGTAAGACTCGCCCATCGGACCAGGACGACTAGAAACGCGCTGTTGGAAGCACGAGGTTTGCGCTCTCGCTCACTTCTGGCTCGCATTAAGAAGGTCTGGCGCAACCCCCCTCGATCATTCAAGCCACAGGTCGAAACTGGCAGAAAGATTTCTCCACGATGACGCGACTGATTTTGATCGGTATTCTTTTGCTCCTCTCGTTGGCCTTCATTCTTCAAAACCAGGAGCAAGAAGTCACCCTCCGCTATTTCTTTGGATTACTTGAAGCCTCGACTCCCATTTACAAACCCATTATGGCTGGATTTCTCGTCGGCCTTTTGGTTGCAGCCATCTTGTTGTTCCCCCCTTGGGTCCGTGCGCGCATCGATCTCCGACGGAAGACAAAGGCCTTACAGGACGCCGAAGCGAACTTGGAGCAGCTTCGGCAATCTCTCGAGAAACTGTCCGGACGCACCCACGCTCCCGCACCGATGGAATATTCGAGAGAACTCGCTGATGAGTGACGCAACTCTGAGCCCGCTCATGCGGCAGTATCGGGACATGAAACAGGGCTACCCGGATGCCATATTGTTTTTTCGGGTGGGAGATTTTTATGAGATGTTCTACGAGGACGCGCGGGAAGCCTCCCGACTCTTATCAATCGCCCTCACGTCTCGCGACAAGAACAGCGCTCACCCGGTTCCACTCTGCGGTGTCCCCTTTCATGCTGCAACCGGTTATATCGCAAAGTTATTGAAGGCAGGCCGTATTGTTGCGTTGTGCGAGCAAGTTGAGGATCCCAAGGTTGCCAAAGGTCTGGTGCGTCGTGAAGTCGTCAGGCTCTATACTCCCGGCACACTCGTCGACACGGAATTTCTCGCCCCGTGCGAACTTAATTATCTCACCGCCCTCGCGGTTCGATCGGACACGATTCATGGAAGATCAATAGGCTTATCCGTCCTTGAGGTTTCAACTGGTGAGTTTTGGGGGATGGAGTTTTACGGTCCCTACGCAGATACGCAACTATTGAATGAAGTGGCTCGACTGGACCCCCGAGAAGTGCTTTTCTCTAAAGACCTTGCCCCTCAATGCGCTGCCTGGATCAAGCAAATCGGTGGAACACGCCTGTGTGAACGACCTCCGATATCGTTCAGCCAACAAGCCGCTGCTCATACCTTAATGGAGCATTTCCATATACAGAGCCTTGATGCCTTAGGCTGTGCCGACAGCCCCGCAGCCAGCAGCGCAGCAGGCGCAGTTCTATCGTACTTGAGGGAAACTCAGCCGACGGTTGCTCTCGATCATATTCGCCGATTCACGATCCGGCTCAATGATGAGTACATGCGCTTGGATGGCACCACCATCCGTAACCTGGAACTTCTCAAACCATTGCTGCCGAACGAATATGCGTCGGGTTCGAAGCCTACCACGCTCCTGAGTGTGCTGGATCGGACCTCCACGGCCATGGGAAGTCGACTCCTTCGTCAGTGGCTGGTACGGCCGTTACTCCATAACGACCAGATAGGTCAGCGGCTTGATGCAGTCGAAGAACTGAAGGACCATATGCAGGTCAGAACTGCATTGCGGACTGCCTTGCGAGAAGTCCAGGATATCGCACGACTTGGCAGTCGCATCGTACTCGGTTTGGCCGGCCCGCGAGAACTTCTGGCCCTCAAACAATCTCTCTCGGCTTTGCCTGAAATTTTTGTCCAGTTGACAGCGCTCCAAAGTCAGCTGCTGAGTCAGGCACGCACATCATGGGATAACGGCCAGGATCTCTACGATGTGATTGAGCGCGCAATCAGACCGGATGCTCCGCTTTCCATTCGAGACGGGAACATCTTCACTGACGGCTATGACCCCGTCATCGACGAATTGCGCAAAAGCAGCAAGGAGGGGAAACATTGGATCGCGGCAATCGAAACGCAAGAGCGTGATCGAACAGGCATAGAGTCATTGAAGGTCCGCTATAATCAGGTGTTCGGCTATTACATTGAAATCACGAAATCCAATCTTGCCCGCGTCCCCGCTGATTACATCCGCAAGCAAACGCTGGTTAATGCTGAACGATTTATGACCGCCGAATTAAAAGAACTGGAAGAACGTGTCACCGGAGCCGAGGCCAAGCTCTTGGCTCGGGAGCAGGAGGTTTTTATCCAACTTCGCTCACGGTTGGCTCAAGAAGCCCATCGATTGGACGCCATGGCCACCACTCTTGCACAGCTTGATGTCATGGCCGGATTGGCCGAGGTGGCGGCTCTGTACCGCTATACCAAACCGACGGTGACTGAAGGGGGCGCTATTCTCATCCGGGAAGGTCGTCACCCGGTGGTCGACCGGCTCTGTACTGACTCTGTATTTGTACCGAATGATACCATGTTAGACCTCGAACAGAACCGGCTCCTGATTATTACAGGACCTAACATGGCCGGAAAGAGCACCTATCTCCGTCAGGTCGCACTGATTATATTGATGGCTCAGATCGGCAGCTTCGTACCGGCCGCAGAGGCGACGATTGGATTAACTGATCGCATCTTCACACGGGTGGGGGCCTCGGACAATCTGGCCGGTGGCCAGAGCACCTTCATGGTTGAAATGGTGGAGACAGCGAACATTCTCCAAAACGCGACATCACGCAGCCTCATTCTGTTGGATGAAATCGGGCGCGGCACAAGCACCTACGATGGCCTGAGTATCGCGTGGGCCATCGCGGAATACATTCATGACTGTACCAAGTTGGGTGCCCGTACATTATTCGCAACTCACTATCATGAGATGACGCAGCTGGAGCAACAACGGATCGGAATCAAGAACTATCGTGTCGCTGTTCAGGAATGCGATGGCGATGTGGTGTTTCTTAGAAAAATCGTGGCGGGGAAAGCCGACAGAAGTTACGGCATTTACGTGGCCAAACTGGCGGGGCTTCCTCCGGACGTCATTAGCCGTGCACAAACGGTGTTGTCACAGCTGGAACAACCGGAGTCTGTCAGTTCCGGGTTGATGCAGGAAGAACGTTCGTCGATATCGGAACTCCTTCCTCTTCCCCATCCGATCATAGAAGAAGTCAAGCAGATCGACCTGTTCTCGATGACCCCGCTCGATGCACTGAATCGCCTAGCCGAGTTGCAGCGTATGGTGAGCAGCGATCCATCCGATCGATAACTCACATGAATCAGATGGTGAAAATGAAACGGGCGGCATTTCCGAAAGAAATGCCACCCGTTCGCATCTCGGAAGAGACTTCAGTGCGCTTGATTATATTGTGCGGTCGAATGAATTAAGCCGCCAACGGTTTTCCCGCCTGGGAGCATGACATCATACTGCATGCCCACATTGCTTCCATCAGGCGTCACTGGCGAGCTGTTAAGGCTTGCCATCCCTTTTGCGCAACCTGCTTCGAATTCGTTCTTTCCAGCGCATTCCTTAAGGCGCAGCGCGGAAATACTTAGAGGCTTCCCCACCGAACCCGATACCTCTGGAATCTTCTTCACCGATGAAATCACCCGATGGTTCTGTTCAGTTTCCGTGGCGACGAATTCGATCAAATCCGTTGTGCTGCCGGGTGGAACTTCTTTCGCTGCTGTGGGTCCGGCATGAGGGCGGCCCATCTTCTTCAGCTCTTGCCAAGCCGACTTATCTGCATAGAACTTTAGGGTTTTACCCGGGTGAACCTTTTGCCAGTACAACCCGCTCTCAGCGTTCCCACCGAAAACGGCCGTGTTGATCCACACAGCTTCATCATAGGGATCAAGGATGATCACCCGCCCCTGAATGGTGGTCGGCTTGCTCATGTCCCCCCATTCGAATCGTTCTTGAAATGACTCAATAGCCGAGGCGGTTGAAGCCAGACCGGCTATCAGTGCAACGGCTGCCAAAACAGCGGCACCTTGCTTCTGCAACATCATAATCGCGTCCTCCTTCAACAACATCTGTACGCTTTGAACGTGGCTAGTCCTTGATGACTTTGAATCCGGTGATGGTTCTGCCGTCCAGCGTGACTTCCATGGCGACCAATTCTTGAGAGGCCTTGATAATTTGGTCCATCAGGGCTTTATCTTTGACCGCGAGACGTACCGTGGTGGCTGCATGGTACCAGCCGGAATAGGTTGAATTTTTGTCACTGCCGCCGGAGAATCCCCAGGCACAACAACTGAACAATGGATCAGGCGGCTTCACATCAAGCATCGTTGATGATCGGCCTCCACTGTCACCGGATCCTGGTTCTCCCGTATTCCAATATTGAATACCGAACAAGAGTTCTCCATCCGGGTTGTCCGCCCACTGAGACCAGACACGGCCTTGCAGCTTCTTGGCTGCCTCAGCAGCCTTTAGGGGTTTCCCTCCAACGACCGCATCGGCGATGCCTAGCTTGTCTATTCCACCGTCAGCTAGGGAAACCTCGGCCGCCAGCAAGCCGAAACCCCAGACAACCGCGACGGCAGCTAGAATGACAGCCTTTTTCATACCTAATCCCTCCTTCGTCAATTTAAGCCAGATATTCCAATGAGCCGTTAGTTCTTCCTAATACGTGACCTTGATACAGTTCGCAAATCCTCTTGAAAATTTAGCGTTCTTCAATAGCCCTTGCCATATAAACCAACGGAAATGCGTCCGGTCGGTACCGGAACGGTACTGAAACTGCAAGGCCCTGTCAAGGAAATGTTTACCAGACTTGTCATAGGAGGACATACAACTCTTACAGCATATAAAAAACAATGAGTTATAATTCTTCTCTGACTTGAAAGTATGCGACCGTCAGGCTAGGAATTTGGGGAACTGGCCGCTTAACGTCTTCACTTGACGTGAAGAAAGTGGCCCCAATGCTGTTAGAGCCATTTTTTCAGACATGAAGAGATCCTCCGCAACTTGATGTATTTGTTGTGGCGTAATCGCATCTATTTCAAAAATCATATCTTCCAGGGTCGTGTGGGCACGGGAGATCAATTCATCTTTTGCAAGCTTGTTCATCCGGCTATGCGAACTTTCCAAGCTGAGCATGAGGCCGCCTTTCATCTGTTCTTTTGTCCGTTTTAGCTCCTGCCGATCAATTCCCTCTCTGCTCAAACGCCGAATCTCCCGGCTGACGAGTTCCAGAACCCGCTCGACCTCCCGAGCTTGAGTGCCGGCATAGACGGTGATCGTACCACCATCGGAATAACCGGACAAAAATGAGTAGATCGAATAGGATAACCCTCTTTTTTCACGGATTTCCTGGAATAACCTTGAACTGACACCACCACCGAGGACACTGTTCAAAGCATAGACCGCATATCGGTCCTTATGACCGGCTGCAACGCCCTTGAGTCCCAGACAGAGGTGCACTTGCTCTAACGATTTTTGTTTCACGATGGCGCCGCCACAGAGCTCCGGAGGCCAACGTTTTCGAGGAAGGACGCCTGACGAAGAGCGATAGTTCCCGAATATGCGCGCTATTGTCTTTTCGAGCTGCTGTTGATTGAAATTTCCTGCTACGGCGAGCACGATCTCTTCGGGACGATAGTGCGTATCAATGTACTCAAGGAGATCTTGTCGGCGGGTCCTAGCTATTGTTGATTCGCGGCCAAGAATCGGTCGACTCAAAGGATGTCGGCCCATGGCTAACTTGGTATGCAGCTCTTGAACAAGATCCTCGGGATCGTCTTGAACCATTCGGATTTCTTCAAGAACGACCTGTTTTTCTTTTTCAATTTCTTTTGTCCCGAGTCGAGAGCGGAGGAACAGATCCGCCAAAAGGTCGAGGGCCTTCGGAAGATGTTGATCCAATACCTTGACGTAGTACGTGGTGGTTTCGCGCGTGGTGAAGGCGTTCATCTCGCCTCCCAGCGCATCGATTTCACGAGAGATTTCCGTGGCCGATCGAGAGGTCGTTCCCTTGAAGAACATATGTTCGATGAAATGGGCGTACCCGGCCTGTGCGGGACTTTCGTCACGAGAGCCCGTATTGACCCAGATGCCTATGGTGACGGATTTGAGAGTCGGGATTCGCTCGGAAACCAAGCGAATCCCATTCTCGAGGATGAGCTTACGATACAAGTGTTACCCGCCCGCTGACTCGTTTGCGCCACCACCCGTCGGCGCAGGGAGGGTTTCTTTCCGGCTGAGCCGAATCTTGCCTTGCTTGTCGATCTCCAGCACTTTCACAAGGATTTGATCGCCTTCGGCCACCTCATCAGACACGGCTTTCACACGGTGATGCGCCAATTGTGAGATATGGACCAACCCATCGGTGCCCGGCAGCACCTCCACAAAGGCACCAAAGTCCATAATCTTTCTCACCGTTCCCGTATAGATTTTCCCGACTTCGACTTCCTCGGTGAGGCGGTTGATGATCTCTTTGGCTTTTTGTAAGGACGTACCGTCTGCCGAAGCGATGGTCACGACCCCGGTATCTTCCACGCTGATCTTGACGCCGCAGTCGGACTGAATGCCGCGGATGGTTTTGCCGCCCTGTCCGATAATGTCTCGAATCTTATCTTGCTTGACCTTCATCGTGTAGATGCGAGGGGCAAACGTCGATAAGTCGGTGCGGGGACTGGTGAGGGCCTTCGCCATATGGCCGAGAATGTGGAGGCGTCCCAATCGGGCCTGCTCCAAGGCCTGCTGCATCAATGCTGTAGTAATGCCGCCAATCTTAATGTCCATCTGCAGTGCCGTTACACCGTTCTTGGTCCCACACACTTTGAAGTCCATATCGCCCAGATGATCTTCAAGGCCAAGAATATCCGACAAGATAATGACGTCGTCCCCTTCTTTGATCAATCCCATGGCGATGCCGGCGACCGGCTCCTTGATCGGAACACCTGCATCCATCATGGCCAGCGTTCCACCGCACACGGTTGCCATTGAGGAAGACCCATTGGATTCCAGGATCTCAGACACAATCCGTAAAGTGTAGGGGAAGACGTCCTTGCCCGGGATGACAGGCTTCAACGCCCGTTCCGCCAAAGCTCCGTGCCCGACTTCACGCCTTCCCGGCGAGCGAAGCGGCCTCGCCTCACCGACGCTGAAGGGCGGGAAGTTGTAATGCAACATAAACGTCCGCGTGTATTCACCTTCCAACGCATCGATGCGCTGTTCATCGTCGGTCGTCCCTAACGTCACCACCGCCAAGCTCTGCGTTTCCCCTCGGGTAAAGATCGCAGAACCATGGGCTCGAGGTAAGGCACCGACTTCACAAGTAATCGGACGA
Organism: Nitrospira sp.; assembly: GCA_015903995.1. Lineage (GTDB taxonomy): Bacteria > Nitrospirota > Nitrospiria > Nitrospirales > Nitrospiraceae > Nitrospira_D. The sequence goes on along the minus strand of JABMDK010000011.1, from coordinate 63,337 downwards.
ATATCGGCAGGACCGCGTCCGTCAGCGCGAGACCGTTTCTCTAAAATCATCTTCCGGACTTCCGTGTATTCCAATTGATGGAACACAACCTTGATATGCCGTTCGCTCGAGGGATCATCTGGTTTCTTCAGCTTGGCAATGGTGTCGGCCAGGACTTGGTCCAATCGTTCCTGTCGGGCCGTCTTGTTGGCAATCATGATGGCATCACGGATGGGTTGCGCAACCATCGCCTTGATCTCGGCCTGCAACGCTGAATCGATTGACTCTTCAATCACCACCCGCTTTACCTTCCCAACTTTCTGAGCCAATTCAGCGATCTTCCTGACGATTTTTTTAATTTCGGAGTGAGCCAATTCCAATGCCTCGAGCATCGTCTGCTCGGATAATTCATTGGCGCCTGCCTCCACCATCATCACCGCGTCCGCTGTGCCCGCCACCACCAGGTGCAGCTCGCTCTGCTCCATCGTTTCCAGGTCCGGATTGACGACGAGCTGGCCGTTGACCCGACCGATCCTTACACCCGCCACTGGGCCGTTGAATGGGATATTTGAAACCGCGAGTGCGGCTGATGCCGCAGTGATTCCAATAACGTCGGAGGAACCGGTCTTATCTGCCGATAGAACCGAGGCAATGACTTGCGTCTCGAAATAGTAGCCTTCGGGAAATAACGGACGGAGCGGCCGATCAATCAATCGGCTGGTCAGAACTTCCTTTTCAGCCGGTCGACCTTCTCGCTTGAAGTAACCTCCAGGAATTTTCCCGGCCGCGTAGGCCTTTTCCTGATAGTCGACGGTCAAGGGAAGGAAATCGATCCCAGGTTTGGCCGTTTGAGCAGCCACAGCCGTCGCAAGGACGACTGTGTCGCCATACGAGGCCCATATGGATCCATCAGCTTGCTTTGCAATACGGCCGGTTTCAAGACGAAGTGTTCGACCTGCAATGTCGATTTCTACGACGTGTATCATCTATGGTCTCCTCTGGTTAGATCCACAGATGCCCACTGAGATACGCTCAACGACAAGTGAGTAGTTGAAAAGCCGAAATCGGCGAACTGCTCGCCAGCTTTACAGCTTTTCACCCTTACACCGCACACTTGGTGTGAGCGCATGTCGGTGTTCATCTGTGGGACATTCGAACGATGCCATGGCGCCGGTCAACGCCGCCATTCGCACGACCGGTTACTTGCGAATATTAAGTCGGTCGATCACGGCTTTGTAACGCGCTTCCTCGACACCGCGGAGATAGTCCAGGAGGCGACGCCGGCGTCCGACCAGCTGCAACAATCCACGCCGCGAGTGGTGATCTTTTTTATGGGTCTTAAAATGTTCGGTGAGATAGGTGATCCGATTGGTCAATACAGCAATCTGAACTTCCGGCGATCCGGAATCCTTGTCATGCTGTTGATATTGCTTAATGAGTTCACTCTTTGCTTCTTTCAACAATGCCATACTTACTCCTTCCGTATTAATGACTTAAGCTACTCAGGACCTTGCAAATTTTGATCGACCCCATGCGGCCGGTATCGTGAGTTCCAATGGCCAACAAATGACCGGCTTCATCCTTGAGGCGTACCGAAACCGTGGAGGGGACAGACGGGAGTTGCCCGACTCCCACTGGAAAAATTGGCGAGCCATTCAAGACACGTTGCGCCTGCTCTGCGTTCACAACTACTGCCGGGAATTGGACGAGGAGTTGATCCATCGAAATGAACTGTCGAGCGAGAGTGCCCATCGTGAGATGGCTGGCAACTTGATCGATCGTCACGGCCTGTTCGATCGTCAGTGGACCGACACGTCGCCGTTCGAGCGCATAGAGATGCCCTCCTACTCCTAGCGCCTGTCCAATGTCGGCACACAACGTGCGAATATACGTACCTTTTGAGCACACGACGCGCAGAGACACATCACGACCATGACAGGCCACGATCTCCAGCTGATGAATCACGATCGACCGCTCTGCCCGATCAACCGTTCTGCCGGCTCTGGCCGCTTTGTAAAGCGGCTGTCCGCCGATTTTCACGGCTGAATACATCGGTGGCAATTGCCGTTGCACGCCTTCAAATCGAGTAATCACCGCCTGAAGCATGTCCTCTGTCACCTGACAGGGATCGACTCTGCTCAAAACCTGCCCAGTTGCATCTTGAGTATCTGTCGTTTCTCCCAAGCGCAAGACGGCATGGTATTCCTTGTCCCAATCAATCAGGTACTCTGCCACTCTCGTAGCCCGCCCCACAAGGATCGGCAAAACGCCCGTGGCGCTAGGATCCAGCGTGCCGGCATGACCGACTTTACTTCCCCCCAATAGCCCCCGGACCTTGGCGACGACATCGTGCGACGTCCAGCCGGCTTCCTTGCGGACAATGAGGACTCCCTCCAGGGCATTGCACAGATCTGTTGTGATAGCTGTTCCGCCCATATCCTTTAAGAAGCTGTGATCTTCTGATCACTGCTCGGAGACTCCTGGGTTTCATGCTGCGGAGACTCCCCATGCAGTTCTTCCAAGAGCCGCATGATACGGTCGCCGCGAGGCCCACTGACATCCTTCTTAAAAATCACATCAGGCAGGTAGCGGAGCGAGAGCCGCCGTCCTAATTCCGACCGTACAAATCCACTGGCCTTCGAGAGGCCTGCAAAGATATCGCGCTCGGCATCCCCTGTTTCCATAGTTGTGACAAAAATACGGGCGATGCGCAAATCCCCTGTCAAGTCGACATCGGTAACTGTAACGTCATGGACCCGAGGATCCTTGATCTTTCGCATGAGAATGTCCGCCACTTCCATGCGAATCTGGTCAGCCACTCGGTCTGCCCTTTTATAGGTCGTCTTCGACATCTTGAGATCCAGACATTCTCAACCGCACGCATGGCAGGGAGTTTAGAGCAATTCCAACTGAGCCCGTACCACTTCGACGACCGGCATGCTCTTAATCAGATTCATCGCTTGCTCAAGCACCTGGTTCACGTGGCTACGCTCATTCGAGACGCAAGCCATTCCAAGGATAGCCTTCTGCCAGAGGTCCTGCCCGTCCACTTCGGCGACTGAGAGGTTAAACTTGCCCCGAAGCCTGTCCTTGATCCCATGAATGACCTGCCGCTTGTCTTTAAGCGATTGGCTCCCTGAGATGAACAATTCGACGGTGCATATTCCCACAACCATGGCCAGGGTTCGATTAGCGTCGGCTCACAATGGAGGCACCGTGATTCATTTCCATGAGCCCGTCAGATCGTTAGGTAAGGAGCTGCAATAGAAATTCTTCGCCTTCCACTAGAGCTTTGCCGCGATCTTGTCGACTGCATAGGCTTCGATGATATCACCGGATTTGACATCGTTGAAGTTTTCGACGCTCAATCCGCATTCATATCCCTGCTGCACTTCCCGCACGTCATCCTTGAAACGTCGCAACGAACCAAGTTTTCCCTGATAGACCACCACATTGTCACGAATCACTCGGACTCCGACGCTTGCCCGAGAGATCGTTCCGTCAATCACATACGCTCCTGCGACGGCTCCGATCTTCGGAATGGTAAAGACCTGCCGTACTTCCGCTCGCCCCAACACACGCTCTTTCAGAGTCGGCTCAAGCAAGCCTTCCATGGCAGCCTTGATGTCGGCAATCGCGTCATAAATGATCGTGTAGAGCCTGATGTCGACACCTTGCTGTTCGGCCAATGCGGTCGCCTTTGGCTCCGGCCTGATATTGAAACCGATGATAATGGCTCGTGACGCGGAGGCAAGCAGGACATCGGACTCCATGACCCCGCCGACTCCGTTATGAATCACACGTAGCTTGACGGCATCCGTCGATAGCTTCTCGACGGCGCCGGCCAAGGCCTCAGACGAGCCTTGCACGTCGGCCTTGATGACAATGGCCAACTCCTTTACGGATCCTTCTTGAATCTTCGCAAAGAGATCATCCAAGGTAACTTTCGCGGGGCCGCCTAGTTCTACCGCCCGGCGCTTTTGCGCTCGCTCCTCTGCGATCTCTCGGGCGACTCGCTCATTAGAGACGACATGAAAGACATCGCCCGCGGATGGAACGCCAGGCAACCCGATGACTTCCACCGGAATGGACGGCCCTGCCTGCTGTGTTTTTTCACCGCGGTCACTAATGAGAGCTCGAACACGCCCGCTGTATGTTCCTACGACATAGGCGTCCCCCACCCGCAGGGTCCCGCTCTGGACCAATACCGTTGCAACCGGACCCCTCCCGCGTTCAATCTTGGCTTCGATCACGGTGCCTTTGGCCTGTCTGTGCGGATCCGCCTTGAGTTCAAGAACTTCCGCCTGAAGTAAAATCATCTCAAGAAGGGTATCAAGGCCCGTTTTCTCCTTGGCGGAAACCTCGACCATAATGGTATCGCCACCCCACGCTTCGGAGATCAGCCCATGTTCTGAGAGCGCGTTTTTTACCCGATCAGGATTGGCGGTCGGCTTGTCGATCTTATTCATCGCTACGATCAGCGGCACGCCGGCTGCCTTGGCATGGTTGATCGCTTCAATCGTTTGAGGCATCACGCCGTCGTCTGCCGCAACAACCAAAATGACGATATCCGTAACCTTCGCACCACGAGATCGCATAGCCGTAAAAGCCTCGTGGCCGGGAGTGTCCAGAAACGTCACCTGCTTGCCGCGCACGGAGACGGTATACGCGCCGATATGCTGCGTAATACCCCCGGCTTCCCCTTCCGCCACTTTCGTTTGGCGAATCGCATCGAGGAGCGACGTCTTCCCGTGATCGACGTGCCCCATAATGGTCACCACCGGTGGTCGAGGTTCCGGCCGTTCGTCATTGCCCGTCTCAACGATATCTTGCAGTAACTCGTCCCCAATTTTCTCGACCGAGATTTCAACCTTAACCCCGCTTTCCTCGGCGAAAATCGATGCAGCATCTAGACTCATAGGTTGGTGAAATGTCAGCATTTGCCCCATATCCATCAGCTTCCGAACGATGTCCGCCGGCCGTTGGCCGATCAACTCAGCGAATTCTTTTACCGTTGTCCGAGGAGTCACCTTCACGCTCTTGCGACGTGGCTTCGTGATTTCTGCCGGGGTGCTATGGTGGACATGCTTGGATCGGTCATCGCGGCGCTGCACCGGAATTGCGCGGAGGTCTTGCCAGCGGGCGGCGTCCTCCCGTAATTTGACATCTTGCTGCTCGTCCTTCGGACGGCCTGTTTTTTTCGCTTTCTTGAGCTTTTCCTTGAGAGCCTCTGCTTCGATGGCCTCGAATGCCATGCTTTTCTTTTTGCCCGCCACAGACTCCAGAGTCGCCGCCACGGGCGTTGCCGGAGCGATGGTCGGCTTGGCCGGCGGCACGTCCTGTTGTTTCGCAACAAGCGGCATCGGTGCGGGTGGAACAACCTCGCCCGGACCTTCTTCCACTGGAAGACTGTGGTCGACTGGGGCATCGCTAACAGGGTGGTCAACCGATGGAGTCGGTGTCGGCACGACACTTGAGGACGCGGGTTGCGGCGAACGCTCAGTCTCAGCGATCGAGGAGACTGAAGTAATGACCTCAATCGGCTCCTCTTCCCTCTTCCGCTTGATGAGAATGCGGCGCTTGTCAGGTTTGAGCGTCTCCTCGACGACATGGCTTCTTGCCGCCACAGCTTTACCCTGACTCGCAGGCTCCGCTAACTTTACACCGGCCTCTCCCTCGATTCCTGTCCCGTGGCTCTTTGATTTTGCGGCAAACTTATCCAACACCTTCTGAACGATCTCCTCCTCGAGTGTACTGCTGTGAGATGAAACCGACACACCTATCTTCTTGAGCTCAGGGATGAGCACCCGATTTTCCATGCCTAACTTCTTCGCAAGTTCGTATACACGCATAGCCATTAGGACGGTTCCGTATTCTATCCGCTGGTTGCTTCCTCAGCTCTGGCAGCCTGCCGAGCTTCTTCTTGCAATCGCTGTGCTTCAGTTTCCTCTGCGAGCGCAGCCTTAATTTCCTTATCGCGTTCTACTTTTTCCTTTTCGTATTCGGTTGCGCTGATGATGTCAATCTTCCACCCCGTCAAACGTGCTGCAAGCCGGACATTCTGACCATTTTTGCCGATCGCCAAGGACAATTGCGAGTCGGCTGCGACCACGAGCGCCGACTTCTTTTCTTCGTCGATCCCGACCTTTTCGATGGTTGCAGGGTTTAAGGCTTCGGCAATAAAGACTCGTGGATCCTGAGTCCAGGTAATGATATCGATCTTCTCGCCCCGTAGCTCCCGAACGACCGCCTGGACACGGGAGCCTTTGATACCGACGCAGGCTCCGACCGGATCCACAGCCTTCTCGCGTGAGGTGACCGCAATCTTCGTTCGGTCCCCCGGCTCTCGAACGACCGATCTGATTTCAATGATCTTCTCCATGACTTCCGGCACTTCGAGCTCGAAGAGCTTCGCCACGAACTGCGGGTGACTCCGGGATAGAATAACTTGAACATCCTTCGGCGTTCGACGCACCTCCAACAACATCGCCTTGACACGATCGCCGCGACGATAGGTTTCACGTGGAATCTGCTCTTGGATCGGCAGGATGGCCTCCGTCTTTCCCAGATCCACCAGATAATTCCGACGCTCCATACCCAGAATAATTCCCGTAACGAGATCGCCCTGACGCGTTGAATATTCCTTTTGAACCGCTTCCCATTCCGCTTCGCGCACCTTCTGGAAGATCACTTGCTTCGCCGTTTGCGCCGCGATCCTCCCCAATTCGTTCATTTCGATCAGCGATCCAATCTCGTCACCGACCTCCGCCTCACTATCGTATTGGCGAGCTTCTTGAAGCGAGATCTCAGCCTTGGGGTTACTGACAGTCTCCACAATGATCTTCTTGGAGACGACGGAAATTTCACCGGTTTTTGAGTCGATCTCCACTTGAATATTTTCTGCCTGACCAAAGCGTTTCTTCGCGGCGGTCTGCAGGGCGGACTCGATGGCCCCAATGACTCGGGCCTTGTCGATCCCTTTCTGACGCCCGATTTCGTCGATCACGGAAATCAGTTCACGGTTCATACGTCACGCTCCTGCATCCGGTCACCTCTAACACAATCTCCGACGTTCCGCCCCTCTAGATCTTCACAACCAACTTTGCTTCAGCAATCATGTCTCGACTCAGCTTCACCGTCTGCGGTGTCCGCATAGCACCCACGGTCAACACGACCGCCTCTTCATCTACCTGCATGAGTTGACCAGCGATCTTCCACTGGCCTTCGAGAGGCTGTCGAAGCTTGAGACTCACTTCTTTTCCAATCGCCCGCTGATAATCCTGGGATCTCTTGAAGGGTCGATCAAGACCCGGAGAAGAGACTTCAAGGGTATAGACATGGGGAAATGGATCGGCCACGTCAAGCGCCGGTCCTAGAGCCTTATGTGCCTGTTCACAGTCTGTGATGCTGACTCCATCCGATTTATAGATCAGAACGCGAACGACCGAGCGAGGCCCTTTCCCCACACACACCACATCTACCAACTCAAGCCCGAGCGTCCATAGAATCGGCGAAATGATTTCGTGCAACCGGTCGGCAACCGGCTGCGGACTACGGCCCGGTATACTCAGCCCATTTCCCTTTGACATGTATCCAAACAAAAAAGTGGGCATAAGCCCACTTACAGAGGCAGCACCATACCATGCACCCCGATGCAAAGCAAGGGCACTAACCTGTCAACAAGGCCCAGCGAGCAGCCAGGGTTTTCGTGATGGGGCCAGGTTGGCCGGAGCCAATGGTTTTTCCATCGATCTGGACCACACCAAGTACTTCAAGCGTGGTTCCCGTCAGAAAGACTTCATCGGCACGATACAGGACGTCGAGCGGTATAAATCGTTCTTCGACTACAATATCGTCCTTTTTCGCCAGCTCTAAGACCACGGTTCGTGTGACGCCGGATAGAATTCGTGGACCTTCTGGAGCCGTCATGACCACCCCCGCCTGAATCGCCATGACATTTGATAGCGCACCTTCCATGACGAAGCCATCTCTGACCAAAATCGTTTCGAAGACGCCGGCCTTCTTCGCTTCTTCACGGGCAAGGACGTTGGCCAGAAGATTGACGCTTTTGATATCACAGCGTCCCCATCGAAGGTCCTGCCACGTGCATGCACTGACGCCGGCGCGGCGGACATCCGGTGCCAGAGGGTGAAACTCCCGGATGGTCATGACGACCGTTGGGAGAATATTGGAGGGGAAACTATGCTCACGGGGGGCCGCTCCCCTGGTAATCTGGATGTAGATCTTGGCATCTTGGTATCCGGCCAGACTAAGTCCTTGCTGAATCCACCTGGTCCATTGATCTCTCCCATATGGCTGGCGAAGCGAGAGCTCTTTGGCGCTCCGATTCAGCCTGGCAAGATGCGCGGCCAGTTCGAACGGCACTCCTCGATAGGTGCGAATAACTTCGTAGACGGCATCTCCGAATTGGAAACCCCGATCATCGATGGAAACGGTCGCCTCCTCCCAAGGCAAAAAGCGACCGTTGATGAATGCGATGTCGGGCATTGGTTCAATTCCGGGATGCTGGTCCTGCTTCGATTTTGAATACGCGACGATCTTCTGCTGTAAATTTCCACCCCATGCGTTTTTCGAAGATCAGCTGATGGGCCCCTGACTGTACAGCTTTAAACTCGAAGATACGCTGCCCATTTTCCACCGCATTATTGCTTGCGACACGAAGGAACTCATCACTCAGAAGAGCAAGCCCTTTAGCATCATACGATGGCACCCACTGCTCGCCTCTGGTGCGATCCTCCCATAAGTGAATAATGAATATCTGGTCAACTGTGACCACACGGCAATCACTGCCGTCCAACGCGGGGCTATGATCAGTACCGGACATACTCACGCTGCTGCCCTGTTCCCTGTTGCGAAGACCCCCATTCCGCCTGACTTCCTTTGTTACATTTTCCGCCGAGGGCCAATCAGAACATTATTCCCGTCCACCCGGACTTCGTAGCTCCCTACACAATACCCGCCACCGTCGGTGCCTTGCCCATTTCTGATATCGAACGCCAGATCATGCCAGGGGCAGGCAATGACATACCCTTTGAGCCTTCCCTCAATAAGCGGCCCCCCCTCGTGAGGACAGCTATTATGGATGGCATACAATTTCCCCTCGACGTTGAACAATGCGATCGGCCGGTCATTGACCGTGACAATCTTCGATTTTCCCGGAGGCAACTCGTCGATCTGTGCAACCTTTTGAAACCCATCCATTGTGCGTAGTTCCTCTTGCCGTCTCCTCAACCTTTACATCCGAAGGGCATACTTGAGCTCGTCGCCTTTGGCAACTCCTGTTGTCTTAATGAACCCTGATTCCGCCTGTATCACATACCGAGCCTCTTCCGGCGGTGGCCCGAAAAATGGGCACGGATCTTTCGCGCACGGTTCTGCATGTTCCAGCATATGCACCACATGATGCCCCTCATCCACCCAGAGAATATCGATGGGGAATCGATATTCTCTGGTTGTCACGCGATGCATCCCGTTTTGCTCAAAGATATAAAGCATACCTCCGCCTGGGGGCAAGGCCTCGCGAAAGGCAAGCCCAAAGAGCAATTTTTCCGGCGTGTCCGCCACTTCAGCTTCAAGCTCAACACCGCTCGGGAACGTGACGACGATGATGCTCGATTCCTTGCGCTCCACGAGGAACACCGACGCACTCATCAGGAGAAGAGCGAGCAGAACCAGCATGATGTTCCGCTTCTTTCGCTGCTCTCGACTGCTGGCTTGGTCCTGATCAGATGCCATGGATGATGGTCGACGGTCTCTTGCGCTGCTGGGCCCAATGCCTCATGCAGAATCCCACCCTAGGTCTTCTGACCGGATTCCGTTCAGTTGACTTAGAAAAGAATCGCGGAATAAAATGTTTCTCCGCGCGCATCTGCTCACCACGCGTGAATAGAAGCACTATGGTGTGGGCCGCGTGAACTTGTCAATGTTCTATATAGTCGGTCTTTTGGAGTGAGAAGGAGGCTTGGCTCATGGCATTACTGATTACGGACGAATGCATCTCTTGTGGCGCATGTCTGCCGGAATGTCCTAATGAAGCGATCTTTGAAACCAGAAGCGATGCTGAAGGTAAAGGCCATCACGTTGGCGATGGGCAGGGAGTCGGCGACAATATTTACGTCATTGCGCATGACCGCTGCACCGAGTGCGTTGGTCACTTCGATGAACCCCAATGTGCTGCAGTTTGTCCGGTCGATAATTGTTGCATTTCAGACCCCCTCTATCCTGAAACGACGGATGTGCTTCTGGACAGAGCAAAGGCCTTGAATCCTGATAAAGCAATTGATCCTGCCAAAGTATGGAGCGGGGTTAGGAACTAACGATCTTTACGTGACGCATTTGAAGGGCCCTGGTTCAGTCTGAACCAGGGCCCTTTGTTTTGGACCGTTGTGAGCGAATAATAGAAGAGGCCTCGGTGGGCTACACCGAGGCCTCTTCCTTGTTCAAACCAGAAGTAAGACTACTTTAGAATAAGTAACTTGCCGCCCACATGGCCTGGATGCAAGTGGCAGCGATATTCCAGGACACTCCCCGAAGAATAAAACAAATCGCTCGTCGGAACACCGATGTACTTCGTTTCCCCTGGCTTAAGCACCAGCTTGTTATCCAGAGTCGTTGGCGCTGATTGATTCACAACGGCGCTGAGATGGAAGCCATGTTCGGCAGCGGCATTATTCGTCACTTTTAACAGCACTGGAGAACCGGGACGCGACTTAAAATCAATCACGGTCATCGGTGGATACCAGGTTTTCATATTTCCAATTTCCACAGCAAAGAACGAAGCATCCACGCTCAGTTCCTTAAACGGCTGGCCGACGACAGAACCCGTTTCCAGATCGCCGGTCTCTACCCCCCCAGCTTGAAGCGCATACGAACTCAAAGCCCCGGCCAATACCATCCCAAGGCTAAAGAAGACTGCCAACATCGTCTTGCCCATGACTACCCCCTTGCAAATATTAAGAAGAAACAAATAGAGGCTTGTGAATCTGCAGCCGCCAAATGTACAGAGGACGCCACCGTTTGTGATACCACGCACTCGTTATCTGCGCTACGTGCCGACATTCACGACATCACAAGGTCATTTTTATAACATACGGGTCAAAACGGAAGCAATCCATCTGGACTTGCCGCGGTTGTAGAGCAGAATATGGTACGCAAGAAAAGCTACATTTCAAAGGCAACTGCCGCGACTGCCTGGAAGCGGCTGTGGTCATCGCCCCCTGTGTGAGCCCTCTCAGTCTCGGACAATTGACGCCAACTGTGGCGGAACACCCCGTACCCTCGTTGAATATTCGCATAGCCACAGCCTCGCTCAAGGATTTCCAGAAAACTCCGATAGGGCAGTTGAGGAGCTTCGGCATGCCCATCATTCTGGCGGTCAACGGAATCGTGGAGACATATCCGATCAACCCGGTTGGTCCACGGAATGCCCGGCCTGACTACCCAAGGGAGCGGGAGCATCATGGCCAACATGCATCCTCTCCGGACCATTCAGCCCTGGCTGCACAAACGGCCTATCAACAGCACAGCAGCGAACCATCACACCCCAAACCGGCGATCCTCGCGCGTGACCTGATGAGTGCCCCGGTTCTCTCTCTTCCATCCGACAGTACTGTGCTTAACGCCTGGACGAGTATGTCGAACAAAGGATTCCACCACATCCCTATTACCTCGATGCACGACACCCTCGTCGGGATGGTGTCGTATCGTGACCTACTCCACCATGCTCCCGAACTGATCACGGCAGCCGACACGCGACAGGCTTCCCGGCGACGGCTGGCTGAAATCATGACGTCCCGAGTGATTTCGGCAACTCCCGTGACAGACATCCGGGAAATTGCCCGCGTCATGTTGGATGGGCGGATTCATGCGGTTCCGATTGTGGATCACGATCGCCGTCTGGTCGGCATTCTTGCTGCCCAAGATCTATTGAGGGGTATCGCGAACCACGGTCCCCTTGAACTCTGGACCTGATCTCCCCTTGGTCATCCCAAGGCTGACCATTGAGAGAACGTCGCCGCTTGACCGATGCGGTGCCCCGCAAGATCAATCACGTTCCAGATCACAGCATGCTCGACAAGAAATCGCCTCCCCGTTGAAGAGATGCGCACCCCCCGATATCCGCCGAAGTAGCCGTTGAGCTTTGCTCGTGCCAACATTCTTTCACGCTCAAGACGGTCATCCGCCTCGGCCGTGAGTCGCGACGGCGTCTGGATGAATTGCTCCCAGGACAGCTCCCACAGATCCAAGGCGGTTTGATTGCCATAGTTTAGGATCGGGTCCGGCTCCACACCGTGCGACACGACGACAGCAGGTGCTTCGAACAATATGCGTGCTTGCTGTATCGAGTTGGGTGCCCGTCCGATCAGATCGGTTCCGATCCAATGACGATAGCTGTCCAGCAACCGTTGACTCCACTCCACAATGCGCGGTTCGTTCCACGGAGCAGTGTTCACACACGAGGTGGTACCATGTCTTGCCGGGTGGGGCAAGCGTCACAGACACCTTGTCAGAACCATAGGACTTCTCTGTATAATGGCGACTTGAATTCAAGAAGACGGGAGTAGCCATGGCAGGCAAAACATTATTCGATAAGATTTGGGATGCGCATGTCGTCCGATCAGAACCGGACGGCACGACCTTGCTGTACATCGATCGACAGTTGGTGCATGAAGTGACGTCGCCTCAGGCCTTTGAAGGATTGACGCTGGCAGGACGCCGTCCCCGACGCCCCGCAGTCACCCTGGCCGTACCGGATCACAATGTCCCGACGACCGACCGAGCACTGCCGATCGCCGATCAGATCAGCGCCAAGCAGATTCAAACCCTTGAGGAAAACTGTCGCCACTTCGGCATTACCTTCTTCGGCATGAATGACATCCGACAAGGCGTGGTGCACGTCATCGGCCCCGAGCAAGGATTCACGCTTCCTGGAACGACGATCGTGTGCGGAGATTCTCATACATCGACCCATGGAGCCTTCGGAGCGCTCGCATTCGGTATCGGCACCAGTGAAGTCGAGCACGTGTTGGCCACCCAATGCCTTGTCCAAAAACGACCGAAGACGATGGAAGTTCGCGTGGACGGGGTGCTCTCGGAGCGGTGTTCGGCCAAGGATATTATTCTTGCGATTATCGGGAAAATCGGCACGGCCGGTGGAACCGGGTACGTGATTGAGTATACGGGATCGGCGATTCGCGCGCTGAGCATGGAAGGGCGCATGACTCTGTGCAATATGTCGATCGAGGGAGGAGCCCGCGCTGGGTTGGTGGCTCCCGACGAAAAGACGATCGCCTACGTGAAGGGACGCCCGCTGACTCCGAAAGGAGAGTTGTTCACGCAAGCCGTGCGGGCATGGCAATCCCTCAAGACCGATCCCGATGCCGCATACGATGCAGTCGTGGTCCTGCGGGCGGAAGACATCGCCCCTCAGGTCAGTTGGGGCACAAGTCCGGGCATGGTGCTGGGTGTTGATCAAAAGATCCCGGACCCTCGAACGATGACCGATGCAAAAACCAAGAGCGCAACCGAACGTGCATTGGACTACATGGGCCTGTTCCCCAATACACCGATCACCGCTATCACAATCGATAAAGTTTTCATCGGCTCCTGTACGAACTCACGGATCGAAGATCTTCGCCTCGCAGCCAGTTTCGCCAAGGGCAAAAAAGTCGCCAAGACCGTCCACGCGATGGTGGTCCCAGGATCGGGACTCCATGTCTTCCGCGAGGCGGGATTCGAGTGGCGAGAAGCCGGCTGCAGCATGTGTCTCGCGATGAATGCCGATGTGCTGAAGCCCGGTGAGCGCTGTGCCTCGACGAGTAATCGGAATTTTGAGGGGCGCCAGGGAGCCGGAGGTCGCACCCATCTGGTATCGCCTGCTATGGCGGTCGCCGCGGCCATCGAAGGTCACTTCGTCGATATTCGACATTGGAGCTGATGACACCATGGAACCGTTTACCACTCTCACCGGTCTCGTTGCCCCGTTGGATCAAATCAATGTCGACACGGACCAGATCATTCCGAAGCAGTTTTTAAAGACGATCAAACGGACGGGGCTCCGCGAAGGGCTCTTTTTTGACTGGAGAAAGAAAAAGGATGGCTCGCCTGATCCCGACTTTTTCTTGAATCAGCCTCGCTACCAGTCGGCCTCGATCTTATTGACTCGAGATAATTTTGGTTGCGGGTCCTCTCGCGAACATGCGCCCTGGGCTCTGTTGGATCAAGGGTTCCGCTGCATCATTGCCCCGAGCTATGCGGACATTTTTTATAACAACTGTTTTCAAAACGGCATTCTCCCCGTTGTGCTGAAGGCCGACGAAGTGCTGGATCTGATCAAACAGGCTGTCGGTACCGAGGGATACCGCCTCACCGTCGACCTGGGGAGCCAAACCGTCACCACACCCGAATCGACAACCTACCGGTTCGACATCGACCCCTTTCGGAAAGACTGTCTGTACCGCGGGCTGGATTCGATCGGCCTCACACTCGAACACGAGAAGGCCATTTCAGCCTACGAAGCGCGTCGAAAGGTTGAGGCCCCGTGGCTATTCGGGGACATTCACGCCTAACTGAGGAGATGCATGGTGAAAGCGGTCAAGGTGTTGCTGACGATCCTTGTCTTTCTCGGCGGGGCTTATCTCACCGTCGTGTTCAATTGGGCCTATTCCGATGGGAACCGAGCCGGATACATTCAAAAGTTTTCAGCGAAGGGTTGGTTATGTAAGACACACGAAGGCGAACTGGCCATGACGACGGTGCCGGGCACTGCGCCGGTTGTGTGGCAGTTTACGATTTCGGACGATAAAGTCGCCTCCCAATTAACAGAGGTCATGGGGAAACGCGTGATCCTGCATTACAAGGAGTATCGCCATATCCCCACCACCTGTTTCGGAGAAACCACCTACTTCGTGGACAAGGTGGAAGTCCAAGAATAGCCAGACACCCGGCTACAACCATTTCTTTCGACGGAACCCGATCAGCATCACAGCCGCCACGATTCCCATGATACCTAGCGCCATGGGATAGCCCCAGGGCCATTTCAGCTCCGGCATATACTCGAAATTCATACCATAGATGCCTGCGATAAAAGTGAGCGGCATGAAAATTGTCGTGATCACCGTCAGTACTCGCATCACGGCATTGAGGCGATAACTGACGCTGGACAGATAGATATCGAGACTCGCCGAGACCATTTCCCGCAAGGTTTCGATCGTGTCGACAATCTGGACCACATGGTCATAGACATCACGGATAAAGACCTTCGTGGACTCATGCAGAAACGGACAGTCCGAACGCGACAGACCGTTGATCGCTTCCCGAAGCGGCCAGACCGCACGGCGCACGAACAGCAACTGTTGTTTCAGAGCATGAATGTCTTTGAGGATATCCGGCTTGGGGTCGGCCATCACCCGTTCCTGCAGCGACTCGATCCGCTCGCCGAGCATTTCCAGCACCTCAAAGTACTGATCCACGATAGCATCGATCAGCGCATAGAGCAGATAGTCTGCACCGTTCTGCCGAAGCCGCCCTTTTCCGCCTCTCAGGCGGTCCCGCACCGTGTGAAAGACATCGGTCCCGTTTTCTTGGAATGAGAGAACGTAATTTCGTCCAAGGACGAAACTCACCTGTTCGACCACGATGCTCCCCTGGTCGGAGGTCGTCAACATCTTCATGACCAGGAAGAAATAGGTCTCATAGTCATCGAGCTTTGGGCGCTGATCGGTATTGGCAATGTCTTCCAGCAGAAGCGGATGAAGGGTGAAATACTTCCCGAAGGCTTCGAGAATGTCGATCTTATGGACCCCGCCAACATTCACCCATGTGACGCTTTCGTCGGCAGGCAGTCGAAGCGCATTCAGATCTGTGACCACCTGCTCCTCGCACCGCGCACCGGCATAATTGAACAGGGTCAGGCTCACGGCCTCGGCCCGCTGTTCGCCGATATGAACAAGCGTCCCTGGTGAGAGCCCCGTCTTCTTCGACCGTTTCTGGAGCAGTTTCATCGCAGCCTGCTTGTACGCAGATTTAGGGACCAGGTCAAGCTGGTACACATTCGTTTCTTTTCATCTGTCGCCAGGCCTGCTACTCTCCTGTCATGACATGGGACGATGAACTGGATTTTCTCAGCATGGCGATTCGGAAGGCTGGAGCAGAAGCCTTACGGTTTGCCGTCGATGGCTTTGACACAATTCAGAAGCCCGACCAATCCCCAGTGACCTCAGCAGACCTGGCCGTGAATGAGGTCCTTCTCTCCCACCTGACATCGGCGTTTCCTGAGGATGGATGGCTCTCTGAAGAATCGCCTGATCGTCTAGACCGACTTCAGAAACGACGTCCGATAGACGGGACGAAGGCGTTCATCAGTGGTGAACCGGAGTATTGCATTTCCGTCGGCCTCATCGAACAGGGCCGACCGATCGTGGCAGGCATCTTCAACCCTTCCACGGACGAATTATTTACCGCAACTCGAGGTGGAGGTCTGCGCCTCAATAATAAACCGGTTGCTCCACCAGCTTCGTGGAGCGGTCGACATCTAGTGATCGCCCAGAATCAATGGGAACAACAGATCGGCCGCTTCACCTCCCTGGAGCCATCGATGATCAATAAGCGGCCGATCCGCTCAATCGCTTGGGTACTCGCACTCGCCGCAACTGGCCGTATCGAGGGAGTATTCACGTGGGAACCAGAAAATGAATGGGATGTGGCTGCGGGGACGCTCCTCATCACGGAGGCAGGGGGAACCATCTCCGATGGCCTCGGACAGGAACTACTCTTTAACCGACGCGAACCTCGCTATCGCGGCATCATCGCCACTGGCCCACACTGTCCTGAGGCGCTCGCGCAACAGCTCAGACGCCTGACTTGTGGGACCGACAGCGGCATTGCGTAATGGCGAGTGATGGAGGATCAGGGTGCAGGAGGAGTGTCGCCAAGGCGTGTCATGGAGGTTTTCCTGGTCAGGTGGAACGTGCCTCCGATAGACGGGACGAAGGCGTTCATCAGTGGTGAACCGGAGTATTGCATTTCCGTCGGCCTCATCGAACAGGGCCGACCGATCGTGGCAGGCATCTTTAACCCTTCCACGGACGAATTATTCACTGCAACTCGGGGCGGAGGGCTGCGGCTTAACAACGAACTGGTGACCCCACCAGTGCCAGGGAGCGGTCGAGCTCCGGTCATCGCCCTGAATCCAGGGGAGCAACGGATCGGCCGCTTCTCGGCCCTGGAGCCGTCGATCGCGACGCGACCTATCCGTTCAATCGCATGGGTACTCACACTCGCCGCAACCGGTCGCATCGAGGGAGTCGTGACGTGGGAACCTGAAAATGAATGGGATGTTGCCGCGGGAACGCTCCTCATCGCGGAAGCAGGAGGAACCATCTCCGATGGTTACGGACGGGAGCTGACCTTTAACCGACGCGAGCCTCGCTATCGTGGCATCATCGCCACTGGCCCGCGCTGTCCCGAGTCGCTCGCGCAACAGCTCAGGCTCCTGACTTATGGAGCAGACAACGGTCTTGCCTAACGGCTGGAGCATGGGGATCAGGGTGCAGGAGGAGTGTCGCCGAGACGTGTCACGGAGGTTTTCCTGGTTAGGTGGAACGTGCCGCCTTTCTCCGAGGGTGATCTATCGGCACCGATTCGCTCATACCACCAGGTCCCCTCGCCTTCTACAGAGTCCGCCGAGAGGGTCACACGGAATCCGCCTTCCCGATCGTTTTCCTTTTGGGACCACTTGCCGATCCACGTGCGGCCGTTGAGCTGCATCGTTTCGAATCGCCCATCCTTAAATGTGTAGGTACCGTTGCCCTGATCATCAAGCCGAAGGACGACCGCTCCGCCGTCTTCGTAGACCCACTCCCCTGCCAAGATAGAACGATCACCAGCCGAATAGTCGGCAGAGATAGCGGAAGGCCCCGTCGCCCGAGAACCGCATCCCGTCAACAGCAGCGCGCCAACCGTGGCGACCACAGAAGCAAGGCGAAGACTCATGGTCGAGTTCATAGCACGGGCTTGCGCGTCAGGCAAGAAACTGCCGTTTACTTGCGTGAGCCCCTACAAACCGGCTTGGGTCAGCCGCCGACAGGCTTCATCGAGCTCCAGAGAAGTTGGCTCCTGCCACACCAGGGATAAAGGCCTCTCCCGGTACACCAGCCACACCGGTTGTTTTTAACAGATACATGGCACGAGCTTTTCCGCTGTCACCTGGAAGCCGGGACACATCCGCCAACACGTAATAGGCCCCCTCTGGGATCGAGGGAGTGAGTCCCGCCTTCGCCAGAGCGCTGCAAAATCTGTCGCGCTTGTGCTGGTAGTCTCGAGCCAGGCTCCGATAGAAATCGTCCGGCAAGTTTCGAATGCCACGAGCCACCCCTATTTGAAGCGGCGCCGGAGCACAAACATAGAGGAGATCGTTCATCGCGCCAATGGCGCTTGCCCAGGGCTTGGCTGCCACACTGTACCCGATCCGCCAGCCCGTCACACTAAACGTCTTGGAATAGCCACCGATGGTGATCGTGCGCTCAGCCATGTCCGGCAACGTCGCCATGCTCACATGGGTTCGTCCGTCATAGAGAAAGTATTCGTAAATCTCATCCGTAAAAACGAACAGATCATGCCGGCACGCGAATTCGGCGAGCGTCTCTAACTCTAGTCGGCTAAATACCTTACCGGTGGGATTACCCGGCGAATTGACGATGATCGCCTTGGTCTTCTTGGTCACGACTTGTTCAAGCTCAGCCAGAGAATAGGTCCAGGACGGGGGCTGCATATGAACAACCACCGGAATCGCCTCAACAGCGGCGAGCGCGCTGATATGGTATTGATAATAAGGCTCAAACAGCATGACTTCATCGCCCGGATTGAATAATGCGGCACAGGCACAGTGAAAGGCACCCGTCGCTCCAGCACTGACCGTCACTTCCGTTTCAGGGTCGGCGTGAAATGCGCGAGCTTATTAGCAATAGCTTGCCGTAACTCTGGTAACCCATCGAAACGGGTGTAGACGTTGTACCCTTCTCTGATCGCCTTCTCGGCTCCTTCCAGCACGACGGGCGGAACGGGCGTATCACAGACCCCCTGCGCCATATTGAGGCCCTTCATGCTGATACAAGCCTGGGTCATGGCCCTGATTTCTGACTGAGCCAGTGCGGTCATCCGTCGACTGATGGTTCGTCTCACGCTGCGTCCCTCCTTCGCCAGGCTTCTTTGTCGCAGAGGACCGGCTCAGCGTCAAGATGGGTTCACCGCGCAACTCGGTCTACGACCGGCTCAGATCACAAATAGACTTTCTACTTGCCGGAATTATTCGATGGCATACACTACGGACGAGCTCCCGGAAACCCTACCTGGTGTCTTGTGGCCCATGGACCATGGGGGCCCTGCTCTGGAAGGACACATGTGATGGCATCACCGTCGTGGAATGCAGACACTCCCGATCCGCACAACGACGCACAGCTGCTGGATCGACGCGGCCGGAGGCTCGCGCTTGGCTGTCGGATGTTCTTCTTTGGCGATGAGGATTTCGAAGGGGAGGCGACTGTGCTGGATGTGTCGACGAACGGCTGTCGAGCCGAGACATCGATTGAGCTGAAGATCGGGATGGTCTTAAAGCTGTCGGTATTCTTGTCTGACTTTAAATGGCCCCTGCGGATCGATCAGGCGATCGTCCGGTGGATCGACGGCCAGCAGTTTGGCTTGGAGTTCACCAGCATTCGCCTGGCCCAGCGAGAACGGTTGCGCAACCTAATTATGAAAACCAGGCTGTAACAGCAGATACTCAGCATACACGCATCTTGTTTCTACAACTTCCCCCACAAGGCTTCCAACCGCTGGGCTCGGCCGCAGCCGTACTTGTAATATTTATACCGGAGCGGGTTTTTCTTGTAGTAATCCTGATGGTACTCTTCCGCCTGGTAGAAGATTGAGGCCTGAACCAGCTGGGTCACGATGGGCTTGGGGAAACGCTTTGCCTCCTCGATCGCGCGTTTTGAGTCTTCCGCGAGCCGTTTTTCTTCATCTGTTGAATAGAAGATCGCCGCACGGTACTGAGTCCCATGGTCACAGAATTGCGCGTTGGGCGTGACGGGATCGACGTTGCGCCAAAAGGCTTCCAATAATTTCTGGTACGTGACCTTCGTGGGATCATAGGTGACTTCAACTGATTCTGCGTGACCTGTGCGCCCCGCCGAGACCTCTTCGTAGGTGGGGTTGGCCACAGTGCCACCCATGTAGCCCGAGACCGCGGCGAGGACGCCGTCCACCTTTTCGAAGGCCTCTTCCATGCACCAGAAACAGCCGCCGGCAAAATACGCCTTGGCGGTCTCCGTGTGAGGGCCAGCCTGTGAGGGTCGCACAGATCACGAGACTAATGGCGATAGATGTCAGACGCCGCAGGATTGTCATGATCGTCTCCTCCTTCTCCATGGTCGTCGCGGTGACCCGATTCTTACATCTTACTACGACGCGTGCAGAGACGTGGACGTGGGTAAAACTCGTGGGGGAGGGCAGGCAGAGCAGTTATGTGAGTCCTTTGCTCTTCAGACTGGCATGTACCTATCTACATCTTGCTCTGTGCGGCGCACTCGCCGTTGGCGCTTGTCCATGAGCCTCATAATCAGCTCGATGGCCTCCTCCGGGGAGGCAGCGGCTTGGACCAATTGTTTGTCGAGTTTTCGGAAGAACGTCACATCGGCAGGGGAGGCTTCAACGAGAATGACCGGCTTCCCCGCCTTCACGGCCAACGCCACTTCCGACACGGTGCCGGAGCCGCTCAATCCGCAGGCCACCACGACATGGCTGGTCAGGACATTGATGTTGTTCCGTCCACTGCCCATTTCCGTGATGATCGGCACATCCACATGGCGAGAGACCTTGTCCTTGGCCGTCGGCAAGACCCCGATGGTCAAACTTCCGCCCACCCGCTTCGCCCCTTCGCACGCCGCGTCCATGACGCCCACGTTGCGCCCCCCGGTCAACACGACCCACCCACGCCGGGCAATAAATTCTCCAAGAACCCGGGCATTGTCGAGGTCCTTCTTCGTCGCTTTGGCCGGCCCCATCACTCCCACCACAAATCGCATCAATCCTCCTCTGGTCCGTTTCCTCTCCCTCAAAACCGAGACGCCGTGAGGGTCACATCCGCATGCTCCCAGGCCTGTTTCCATTGCTCTTCTGCGGCGTCCGCTTCGCGGCCTTTCCGCTGTGCACGAAGGCTCTGCATGAGTCCAAATTGGGCCCAGCCGTTCCGTGGATTCTTGGCCAAATCCGCCCGGTAGACGGCTTCCGCCTTCTCCGGCTGACCGGCCTTCAACAAGACTGCGCCGAGATAGTGGCGAACGGGAATCGGCCAGAACGGCGGCTCAGTGTAGGGCAGCTCCTCCTCCAGCTTGACGGCATCTGTGAGGGATTTGATGGCCTCCTCGTATTGACGGCGGTGCATCGCGAGTTCACCGGCCAGCAGCCGCTCTGCGATCTTAAGGAGAGTCCGTTCTATTTTCTCTTCCTTCGTCCGATCACGCCCAAGGCGTTTGGCCAGACCGGCCAGCACGACGTGCTCGCCCTCAGCCCCCGGCACCCGACCGGATGCTACGAGCGCCATCCCCCTTCCCAGTCGCCACATCCCTTGTTGCAGGCGCAGCGGCTTGGGAGGAGGCGGTTCGCGCAGCAGGTCGTCCCATAGTCCAAACCTGATCATCGACCACACGGGAGCCGGAAGATACAATTCCTTCCAGACATCCTTCCGTGCTTCCTCTTGGGTGATCGTCCCCGTCAACTGGCGGGCCACCTTCAACGCCTCAATTCTTCGTCCCTCCATCACCAAGGAAGCCCAGAGAAAATGCAGATTGTGTGTGTAGTAGCCGTCTGCATAATCGCCGTTTAACTTTCGCCCGGCCAGATACAGGCGATCAACCTCCGCCGCATGTGCATTCCGTTCAGCCGCCTCGTGGTAGCGACCGAGTCGCATATAGATGTGGGCCGGCATATGGACCAGGTGCCCGGCACCCGGCATCAGCGCGGGCAATCGCTCCGCACAGGCCACGGCTCGGTCCTGGTTCGGAGAGGCTTCGACCGTGTGGATGTAGTAGTGGCACGCTCCTGGATGATCCGGGAACCGTGCCAGAATTGATTCCAGCGTCGACACAATTTCTTGGGTGCCTGGTTGAGGCCGCCCGTCCGCCTTCCATAAATCCCACGGCCGCAGGTCCATCAAGGCTTCGGCGAACAACACGCCGGCATCCGGATCGTTCGGAAACTGCCTCCAGACTGAGCGCATCGCATCCGCATAGGCTTTATCCAGAGCCGGCCGTGCATGGGCGTTGAGATCGTATCGCTTGCCGATCGCGTCAATATAGGCCTGTTCCGCTGCGCTCGCACGGGTACGATGCGCGCGAGCCTTTTGTACGGCATCCCACGCCCGTCGTTCAGCTGCCTTATCCATGGCCTCGTTGATGTTCGGACCCGATGCGAGCGCCACACCCCAATAGGCCATGGCGGCAGAGGGGTCGAGCCGCGCGGCTTCTTCGAAGGCCAGGATTGCCTCTTCATGGTTGAAGGCGTATACGAACCGCAACCCTTGATCAAAATACTGTTGCGCCTCTCGTGAACTCGTGGTGATGGGGTGATGGAGGGAGCCGAGATTCCCAAAGAGGGGCACCCGAGCGGTAGGACGTTCAGGGGCCGCACTCAGATCAATCGTCAGCAAGCCAAGCCACAGCACAGTCCACAAGAGGACACGAAGGATACTCATGACCGGCTTTTTAGCAGACGTGACCAGCACCTGGCTAGAGGAGCAGGTGTGAGTGTAGACGGGATCGTTGCCTGGATCAGGAGGATTTGCCCTTTGTTAGCCGCGAAGAGATCGAGACGTATGCGGTGTCAACGGCCAACCATGCCGAGCTTACAAGTGGAGCGACTGCCCTTCACTTTCCTGAGGAGAAAACGGGTGTTTATGCTCCTGAGAGGAACTGATCGTCTCGCTGACCGCCGGTTTCTTTCGCACGATACGGCTTCGCTTGAGAGAAGAGGCTGCCGTGCCGGTGGACACTGGTGAAAAAGTCCCGACTTCGAGCTCTTTTCCAAGATGAACAAGAACCTGCTGCTGAGAGGTGACCAAGGAGGTGAGCTCTTGAATGTGTGACGTCAGCCGGGCCATCTCATCCTGCTGCCTGATCATACAGGCCCGGAGTTCGGTAACTTCTTCCGACTGAACAAGAGACGGTGACTGAGACGGGTGTGGCAGGATCGTGACCTTCGCGGCCACCGGGGTCTCTGCTTCCTGAATCGGCTCCCCCGCCCCCGCTCCATTTGACCGGACGGGACCGTCTTGGATCATGGTGCGCTCCATCGTTCGGTCGGGGAGCGCCAGCGGCTTACGAAAGCGTGGATGGGCCTCATCCTCATAGCGCGTCACGTAGGCAACGAGATCAACGACCTTGCGCCAGCACAGGGCTCCGGCATTGAGTAGGATCTGACCGTATGGCCTGGCTACCGGACGAGCTTCATCGATCTGCTTCTGAGACGGAATGCGATGAATAAGGTTAATGGGTTCTTTGTTGAATCGCGGGGCCATCTGGCAGATCCCCCCTTCATTCGGACCTATCGGGATACCTTTGATGTACCTACTCCTCGCGCAGGGAAGAGTCAACCCTTTTATTCTGCGGACGCAGAAAAATGTTCGGATTCATTACCAGAAAGCTAGAACCGTGTCACGCTTGAGAAATGAAAATGCGGGAGGGCCAAGGCCGGAACCAGCATCTTCCCGGTTTCTGAGTTCACCGCCTCCATCGGTATGGTGCCTGCCGTGATGTGTTGAAGTGCCTGGAGCGGGCTGTCATGAAACCTGAAATTTCTGACCGCTGAGACAATCTCCCCCTTCTCGACCAGAAACGTTCCATCTCGTGTCATCCCGGTCAACATGAGATCACGAGGATTCACCGGACGGATATACCAAAAGTTTGTCACCAGAATCGCGCGTTCCGTGTTCTTGATGAGCTCCTGAATCGACTGTGCCGGAAGACCGTCACTCGACAAGACGGGAGCGTCCAGCGTCGGAATAGAGTCGACTCTATTGGCCTTTGCGGTAAATCGGTCGTACACCAGTTGTGTGAGGATTCCGTGGTCGATCCACACTGAAGGCGTACTGGGCAAACCCTCATGGCTAAACCCCTCGCCGAGCAGGTCGGCATGATCGGGATGATTCCGGAGCGTCAGTCGTTCGTCCACGATGGCGCGTCCCAGGTTACCGGTGAACGGGCTCGTTCCCTTTTCGTAAGACTTGGCATCCAAAGACCAGATCATCCACGCCAAAAGTCCGGCCACGGCAGCCGGCTCAAGAATCACGGGATATGGCCCTGCCGGAAGCTCGCACACATCCCGACCTCGCTTGGCTTTGGCAATAGCCGCCAAGGTCCGCTCTTGAATTTTCAAATGATCGATCGACCGATGTGCCGCCGCACTCCAGCCTGTCGCATCGCCGGCTTGGACCGTGAGACTGAACCTCGCGTCTCCTCGTACTTCATAGCCGAATAACCCAGTGCTCGCGGCAATTCCGACCGCCGTCCTCGATGAGGCGACAACGCCAGCCGCCATGAGGTTCTCCATCCGGCAGTGTCCGATCGCTTCATTCGCATACTCCAGACGTTTGACCGGTCCTGCCGCCAGCGTTTCCGGTTTCGCCGTCGCTGGAACAGGAAACAGGCACGGATCAGGAGGCGGAAGATATTCGGGATCAACCGGTGAGATCCGTGCGATCCGCTCGGCACGCGCCAACGCATCCTGAATTGCACCGGCGGTAAAATCCGTCGTACTCGCAGTTCCCTGCCGACCTCCGAAGGCGACCGTCACGGCCAGTGAGCCGCGCCTCGCATCGACATTTTGAATGACTTGATTATTGGCAAACCTCGTCGTGCCGGCATGGTGATCGCGAAGTCTGATGATCGTATGATCAGCAGACGAACAAGTCAGAACCAGATCGCTCAGAAAACGAAACTCGTCACGACTGGTTATCTTCGGCCAGGTGCCGCCCGGCACCGTCATGACATTCCTTCTCCCCGGATCACATGGATCCGGCGAAACCTCGCCGGCGAGGCAGCATGAGTCATCCAACCGGACTGGCCCGGCTGCCCTTTTCCACAGGTAATGAACCCGTACCGACGGCGAGCAGTTCGGTCAGCCACTCCGTCGCACCTATTCCAAAATTCAGGCGTGATCCCATGGTAGATCACGTCCCGTACCATATGGGTCCGTCTACCGTTTTGAATCAGCCAGAACGCATCGCCGCCGAACTGAAAATTATAGCGGCGCTGATCAATGCTATACGACCCATGACCTTCGATGTAGATGCCATGTTCCACGTCGGCGATCAGTTGATCCACGGTCGCTGGGCCCGGCTCAAGTCCGATATTCGCGATACGCACCATCGGGACGTGGCTCCACCCATCAGCCCGATTGGAGCCACGCGATCGAGATTCGCCGATCTTTGACGCGACTTCACGGTTCGTACAATACCCGAGGAACACCCCGTTCCGGATGATGTCCCATTGTTGACACTGAACCCCGTCATCATCGTAACCGGTCGAGGCTAGGGTTTCCGGTTCGGTGTTATCGGCCACCAAACTCACGTGCGGAGAGGCATAACGAAATGTGCCGAGCTTCTCTGCCGTCAGAAAGCTGGTCCCCGCATAATTGGCTTCGTACCCGAGCGCACGGTCCAGTTCGCTTGGATGGCCGCAGGATTCATGGATGGTCAAGGACAGATGCTCCGGATCGAGCACCAGATCGTACTGGCCTGCATCAACCACCGGAGCCTTCACCTTTTCGATCGCCTGAGAGGCAACGCGCGAAGCCTCTCGCAGGAGATCGGCTTCCTCGATCACTTCATAGCCCTTCCGGAGATGAGCAGTATTGAAGCTGCGCGAAGCAAATTGACCTTCATAGAGCGCGGTCGCAGTACATTCACCTTGTCCAGCGAGAAGATCAAACTCCAGATACGACCCTTCCGTCGATACGAAAAGCTTCTTGTCTCGCCGCGCCCAGAGACTTGCGCTACTTCGTGCGATGCCGGATTGTCGATGGAGCGTTTCCATCGTATTCAGGAGTAAGTCGGTTTTCTTCTCAAGCGGGATGGTGAAGGGATCGATACGATAGGGCGTGACGACGCGGTCACGATGGACTGGTTCCGGTACCAATCGCACTTTTTCGAGGGCCACCGACGCAGACCCTTTCGCGATTTCAATGGCTAGGTCAGCCACCCGCGGGACTTCTTCGAGAGATAGGACCGAGCTCGCGGCAAAGCCCCAGGCTCCGTGATAGAGCACCCGCACGCCGAAGCCGATGTCCTTGGCATCTCGAATCGAGGAGATCCGACGATCTTCGCCTTCGATGTGCTCCGTACTGCTGTCCTGAATGCGGATGTCACCGTACTCCGCGCCCGATGCCGCAACGCGTTTCAGGGCAAGCTCGGCGAATTCGTCCCAGGTCGGAGAGCTCATGGCGATGACTCTCGAATTGAAAGAAGGGATGGGTCAGTATAACAGGTGAGGAG
>JABMDK010000011.1:19409-36695 GCA_015903995.1 Nitrospira sp. | reverse complement strand
GTGACAACACGATCCCGGTGGACCGGTTCAGGAGCTAATCGGACCTTTTCAAGCGCCACGGAGGCAGACCCCTTGGCGATCTCCACGGCCAGATCCGCCACCCGCGGGACTTCTTCCAGCGACAAGATTGAACTGGCCGCGAACCCCCAGGCTCCGTGATAGAGCACGCGGATCCCGAAGCCGATGTCCTGGGTATCTCGAATCGACGCGATTCGACGATCTTCGCCTTCGATCTGTTCTGTTTGGCTGTCTTGAATGCGGATATCGCCGTACTCGGCACCCGAGGCCGTAATCCGTTTCAGTGCAAGCTCGGCGAATTCATCCCACGTCGGTGAGCTCATGAGGCTGGTCCTCAGAGTGAAGGAAGAGATGGGTCAGTATAACAGGTGGCGAATAAAACGGTGAGGGGTTCAAAGTCGGATGCACGAGTTGGCTTATTGCCAATTTTTCAGATCCGGTCTCAAGATAAGAAATACCAGCGCCTGACCTTGCAGCCTCCTACGAAAGCTGGCGACTATGAGCTGCGCCACCGAACGATTCGAGTGAGAGGCTCGTCATTCCATGTCTCTCCCGACCTTGATGGCTATGCTTGTTGTGAGTCAATAATCCGCTGGACGCTACGCTTCAGTTCCGGAAGTTTCTCGAACACCACATCCCATACCAGTTGATAATCCACTCCGAAGTAACTGTGGATCAGGCGGTCGCGCATATGAGCCATCGGACGCCACGCAACCTCGGGATGCGACGCCCGGAACTCAGCGGGCAAGTTCTTCACTGCTTCGCCGATAATCTCCAAGCTGCGCACGAACGCACGCCGTAGCGTTTGATCGGCTACAAATCGCTCATAGGTGAGCGTCCGACTCTTATCGAGGAGGTACTCGACTTCCGCGAGAATATGCCGCAGATAGTCATGCGGCTCGAAGGACATCCGTTGCCTCGGCCAAGATGTGCGGCCCGATAAACGGTGAGAGTGACTCCGTGGTGATCACTTCCACCCGGTGCTGCAACGTGTCTTCGAGCAGATCCGCCAGCGCCATGAAGCGATCGAATGTCTTCTCGTTCGGAGTGAACTCGACAAGCACATCCACATCACTGTCGGGGCGAGCCTCGTTACGAAGCACAGACCCGAAGAGTGCCAGCCGACGAACACCGAGGCCCCGAATCTTTGACTCAACGGCGTGAAGTCGTCGGATCGCTTCGTCACGGGTGAGAGAACTTGTGCTCATACGGAGAATATATACGAAATATCCGACTGATGCGAGACGGAAAGGCCGGCGACTGCGTCGACCAGTCCGCGGAGAAGGGAAACTCGTGGGGCAGTTCTTAAATTTGCACACACTCTTCCGCTCGCTTGGCCAGAGAAAGTGCAAGGTCAAGAAGTGACCCCGATCAGTCAGTGAGCCACACTGTGCTCCCAAGGTCACATGGCAATGGTGACTCCATTGCGCTTGAGCACATTCAGCAGCTTGGGAACATCCGGTGGTCCTGGGGGAATCTCCCTGTCGATGTCCGTGAACATTTGAGCCGCTAACGAACCAGCGCCTTTCCCATCGCGTAAGCCATAGTACGCTCTCGGCATGGTCCCCCTCCATGCCGATTCTCGCTCATTCCTGGCCAGTTGGGAATCCCTGAAGATTCCAACTAAACGCGAAATGCTCTAGAACAGTCCTGCAATCCCGGTGGCGATCTTCTCTTGAACAATCGGCGTGGCTTCGGGAATGTCTAAACTTTTTTGCCGCACGTGGCCGTCCATTCGCATCAGTTGCACTTTTTCACCACTTGATGACTGACCTCCAACCGGCCGATCGATTGATTTGCCGATCTTTGGGTCGGTAATTTGAACATCGGCCACGCACAGGTAGGTCACGCCATCTTCCTTGGGCGGCGGCTGCATACCGGGGAAACCGGACATGCCGCCGAATCCCCCTCGCCCGCCGCTCATGGCCATGGCCTGCCTCATGATGGCGCTCATGTCCGGCATACCGGCCATCCCCCCGTCACCCCCGGAACCAGCCGAAACCATCACAGTCCCGCCACTACTGATGCCCGCCGGGACCCGCCTTGGCCACGGCTTCCGGCGTCACCCCATCGGCTGCTTTGTGGCAATAGATCACCTTGGCCTGTATCCAATAGTTGGCCTGCTCCGAATCATTGACCAGTTGATATCCCTTTGTGCCCAGCTTCGTATTCACATCGTTCAGCATCACTTGTTGATTTTCGGACGCGTTCCTGAGTTGGGTATACACGGTGCGATTGGTGTTCGGATCCAAGAAGATCGTATTGCTGTTCATCAGGCCGGATCGAATGACGTTGGAGCAGCCGGTCGTCAGTGCGAGCAAGAGCAAGATCGTGAATGGCGAGGGGTAAGGGGTGAGGCGATGATGCGAAGCCATGACTAAAAGTTTCCTGCGACGGCTGCGCTCAGTTTTTGTTGCAACAGCGGCGTCGCTTCAGCCTCATCCAATTTCTTTTGATGCACATCGGCGGCCAGTCTGGTCTGGTAGACGCCAGCCTCCTGCCCCGAGCCCGTCTTCATCCCATTGGGAAGTTGGACGGTCTTCTGTTCAGTGATCTGCACGTCTGCCACGCAGGCATAGTTCACGTCGTCCGGCATTTTGGGAGCTGAGTTCGAAGAACTGAACAGATCGCTGATGCCTTGAATCGCGCTCAACCCCATCGATGCCGCCGCGCCGCCCATCACGCCGTACGGTCCCGCCATGCTCGCCATACTTGTGAGGCCTTGCATGGCACCCAACGTCGTGCTGAGCGCAGAGCCGTACCCGCTTGCCACCATCGCCTCGACCGGCATCTCCGGCTTCGTGATATTGCAGTAGACGATGTTCGCCAGCAGAACGTAGTGCGCACTGTCCGGATCGTTCACCACCTGATAGCCCTTGGCGCTCAGCCTGGCACCCAAATCGTGAAGCGAGACCTCTTGGTTATCGGAGGAGTTCCGGGCCTGGATGAAGACGGTTTTCTGCGTGCTGGGCGGGAGAAAGAAGTTGTTACTGGAGATGAGATCCGTATCTTTGATATTGCCGGCGTAGGCAGTGAGCGGAAGTAGGAGAAGAAAGGGAAGCGCCAGGTATCGCATCGACACCTCACGATAAAACCGCCCGGATTGTACGCAAGAGTCCGCTGGAATAGCAACGGCCAGGCAGCCTTGAAAGTAGTAGGATTTACTGCGGATCGCCTTGAAGATCCGTTCCTTATGGGCTAGCATGGGGGCCATTCCAGTCATTGGTCCCTCATAGGGAGACCGAGAATGCCAGCCAACCCCCTTCTGATACTCCTTGTAACGATCCTTCTAACTGGTTGCGGCGGAGACAAACACCTGCCGTCGTCGAACCCGCCTGAGTACGACCCGAAAAAAGTCTATACGACACCGGCTGCACCACTGAGGGCGCCAGCCACTTTGGCTACACCGACCGAATTCGAACGGCTCAAGGCCCAACTTGAATCGCTCGAAGCGGGGCAGAAATCAAATGGCGATGGGAAAAAGGTCCTGTTCGAGCCGAACTCACTCCCACACTTCAAGGGAGTCACCAACCCCTGCGAGGCTCTCGCACGTCTCGCGCCTGGATTAGGCAGTACCCAACTGTTCGCTGGGAATGAGGGAGCGGTGCTGAAGAAGGCCTTAGGTCCGGATGCCGATGGCTTCGCGCGTAGGATGGACGAGCAGCTGGTTGAGGGATTGAAACATTCGCTCGGCCCCGGCGCAGCGGATTGTCCGATCTCGGTACGGCCACGCAAGAGCAGCTTCATCGATCACTCTCCGTCGCCACGTGTCGTGCTCACTCACACGACCCCCACCGAACCATTCCTCATTGCATAAGCAACGATTCCTGATACCTCGCGGGATGACTATGAAGTGGTCGATCCTCGTCCGATGCGTATCCAAGATGCTCCTGCCGGATGGGTGGGCTATACAAAAACGGACACTATGACGCTAATCGGCAGAGAGGACCGGCCAACGAAGGGCATTCGCGAAGACTATGAAATGGTCATTGCCCCCAAGGTGAAGCAGTGCCCTCATCTGGAGGGGCCTGAACTGAAGGGGATGGTCGACGGTACATTTGCGTGGTCCCTCATGATGTTTCGGGCGACACCGGGACCACAGTCGGTGCTCTATCGTCGAAAAATCCAGGCTACGCTCAAGGGGGAGGTCAGCGATGATGCCCAGTTGATCAACAGGGTTGTGAAATATGACGCCACCATCACGATTCAGCATATCGGTACGGAACTTCCGTATTATTCAAACTCAGTCAGAATCCAAGGTGAATTCATGATCGATCAGCAGGGAATCCCTGACGAGTTCAAAATCATCGAGGTATCTGATTTTTCGGGAGGAGAGGCGACCGCGAAAGATGCAAGCCTTATCGCGAGCATCGCTCTTATCGCAGCATGGTTTTCGGGTCCAGAGTATGCTCAAGCCCAACACCTGCGTGGAGATCACCTACACGCCGGCAACGAAGACCAAAAAGTTTGTTCCCGGCGAATCGACTCCGGTGAAGACGGAATTGCGCACCAAGGAAGGATCGAAAGTCGTTCCGGCGAAATTTAAAGAGGCGAAGGAGCGACCGAGGGAGGGTAATGGTCGTGTGTCGCCGAGGGAGGACAAGTCGGAACTCAATAGGCCTGCGACGTTCACCTACCAGGCGCCGGCGGCCAAGGTTCAGCACAGTGGATTCCGGATGAGTGCGGTCTCCCGCGCGGGAGTCGCTCAAGTGAAGGACGGTGAATGGGAGTTGGCCCCCGCTGCTTATGTCCTTGAATTCAAGTCCCACATCGTTCAAAGCCCGTTGAATTTTGTGAATCCCCAATTTGGCATGCAGTTGAGTTCGAATGGGTTCGATGCCCATGTCGAGGCGACGGTTCCACTCCAGCACACGGAGGATCGTGGATGGGTTGGGGAAGGCGTGATGCAGTACGCGACTCGCACAACAACTCAGCCCGCTCAGTTCGAAATCCGCATTCAGGGCACCGGCACGACCACCTTTCATGTGAATGGAGGCTCAATCAAACTGGCCCCTGAGCCTTTTGCCGTGAACCTTATTATTCTCCCCGGACGATCAGGCGAAGTGGCGGAGACTCACTGTCCAAGCGGCAACACCCCCGAAAAATTGAAGGAGTTGTTTGCCTCACAAGGTGTCCAAGGCGGCGAGGCACACGGCGTAACAGAAGGCGGTGGATGGAGTTCGGCCTTCAACCTCACTCGCTTCAGAACATTCAATCTGAGTAAGAGAGGCTATGAAATCGGAGGCTGGACGCCGGTACGCGACTCTGATGTGATTGCTAAAAAAACCATCACCGTCAACTGCAGCATAGGACTGAGCACCTGCCGGGAAGAGACGACGTTGACCTTGCGACTGGCGGATGAGCCGGGCGCAGCAGCGCCTCCGCCAAGATAGATCACATCCAGAGTTGTGAGAACACTTTCTGGAGGTTGGGCAGACCTCGATACAACGAAGCATCGTTGATTAAGACCTGCTTAGAACGGGAACCGCGTCCGATCCCTTGCCCTCGGCCCCTGTCACCCACCTCCAGCAGCGCTCAGACCACGGTGCCCATGCGAGTCTCATCGACAAAGGTCTCGGTTGCATCGTCGATGGCCCGACTGTGGCGGCCTTTCGGAGGCAAGATAAATAACTGCTTCGGGTCGATCTTGTCCTTCTTCTCCGGCGGCATCGTCATCTCATACGTCACCGGACGACGGTGATCCGCCATTTGCAGCTCGGGATTATAAACACTGTTGAACTTCCAAAGCATCTTAATGAAGTTGGTTTGCCCCTTCATCAAGTGCCCAGCCGCGATCTTGGCCGTGCCCTTGAGCGCAGCCCAGCCCAGATGCTTCTTGTTCAAGACCTGCTGCGTCTTGACCAGTTCCGCATAAAACTCCGGCAGCGGCATCTTGGTCGGCATCACGGCATGCTGAATGTCAAAGAGGCGGTAATCTCTGGTGTGGAGCTTGCGCGATTCCGTGAGCCAGCTCTCGGTCCCCGGGTACGGCGTATTGACGCTGATATTGACGATCTCCGGGATTTCCAGACACCACTGCCGGATGACCTCAAACCGTTGCCGGTCCCAGTCCGGATCGGCAATGAGATTGATGGCCACAGTAATCCCGAGTGAGCGGGCGAATTCGAGCGCCTCGAAGTTTTTGCCCAACGAGATGCGTTTGCGGTGCATCTTGAGGCCTTCCGCATCGATGGCCTCGACACCCAGGAACATGTACTGGAGCCCGAGCGTCTTCCAGAATTGGAAGACTTCCTTGTTGCGCAGGAGTACATCACCGCGTGTCTCCATGTAATACTGTTTCTTGATCCCGCGTCGCGCCACCGCCTCGCCGATCTCCATGCCCTGTTTGCCTTGGATGAAGGCAACATCGTCGACCAGGAAAATACCCGGCTCTTGCACCTGCTCCAGCTCCTCAACGGCTTTTTCCGGACTGACCATGCGATAGCTTCGCCCATAAAAGGTCCAGGCACTGCAGAAGGAACAGTCCCAGGGACAGCCTCGCGCAAATTCGACCGAGGCGCAGGGATCCAGCACACCGATGAAATATTTGTGTCGGTTTCGCAGCAAATCGCGCGCAGGACGCACATCATCCAGGTTTTCGATGAACTGGGGCGGAGGGCCTTCGCCATCAAGTGTGACCACCCCAGGAACTTTCGTGATCGCCTTACGATCCTGTTCGACCGCCATCAGCAGTTTGGGGGCTGAAACCTCCCCTTCACCCTTCAGCACACAATCGATGGCGCCGTTGCCATGTTCCAAAAAGTCCTTGGCCACGAACGACGCGCTATGCCCGCCGACGAACACAAAGCAGTTCGGCAACTCTTTTTTCGTCAACTTTGCCAGATCCACGATCTCCGGCACATTCGCCAGATAGTTGCAACCGAATGCCACCGCATCGGGCTTCCAGGTGGTAATGAGCGCAAGATAATCTTTCCACGTGTCAGCCTGCAGGTCGATCAGCCGAACCTCATGCCCGGCTTGGCGGACAGCTTGGGCCACCATCTCCAGACCGAGCGGCTCCAGACGCAGATAGATCTTGGTATACATGAGCGGACCGGGATGAACTGCGAGGAACTTCATGAGCCCAAACCTCCTGGTCTATAACACCCTGCCGGATGCCAATTGTCCGAAAACAATCGAGAGGCCCGGCCAGTGAATTGATCGTGATGTGGTAACGGACGCGGGGATGCATTTTGACAGAATGGAGGCGTCGGTGCAACCGTTAAGTACGCAAGACTTAAGACGATTCATGGAAGATCCGCCTCGACCGTCTGGATTTTCCGTACCCCCAGTCCTTACCATACGAACATGTTGCCGCTCGAACGGACCTTGCGTCAGCGCATTATCGATCTCCTGACCGATACTCGAATGGCCACCGATCAACTGGCTCGCATGCTCGGGATTCCGGAACGGCAGGTAGAGGAGCACTTGGCTCATGTGGTAAAAACGGTGTCGCGTGACCGTTCACGACGGTTTGTCCTTGAACCGTCGATCTGTTTGGATTGTAGATTTATGTTCCGTGACCGCATCAGATTGACACGACCAAGCCGCTGTCCACAATGCCGAAGCGAAGGGATCTCCGCCCCACGCTACGGAATCGATTTTCTCGGATCAGGATCGACCCACGCGAACACGAAGGTGTCACGGCGGAGAGACGCCTGGAAAGGACGACCATGATATCCCCACGACTTGTGCTCTGTGCCCTCTGCTTGATGCTGCTCGGCTG
The DNA here is from genome assembly GCA_015903995.1 of Nitrospira sp. Taxonomy (GTDB): domain Bacteria; phylum Nitrospirota; class Nitrospiria; order Nitrospirales; family Nitrospiraceae; genus Nitrospira_D. The sequence goes on along the minus strand of JABMDK010000011.1, from coordinate 28,951 downwards.
CTCCGATCAAAAAGCAAACGAGCTGTTTGAAACGGCGGCCTTCGAAGAAAACCAAGGGAATGTTCCCCATGCCAAGCAACTCTACCAAGAACTGGTGAACCTCTACCCATCCACCAAAGTGGCTGAGATCGCTCGTGCACGGCTTACCGATCTCGACGACAAGAAATAGAGACTGTTGCATTACCAGCAAGTCGGTACGACTATCTTCGCGATGGGATACTAATAGCTATATAAGCTCCTTGCCCTACCTTTGCCTCTTTCCCACCCCTCTTCCGGTGCATGGCGGATCTGCCTAATTCCACTATCTTTGACAAAGAACGACGGTGTGAATCTGAGCCGATCATCCACAGGAGGAGCCATGAAAACATACGCAGTTCGCAAGGCATTACGCAGTTCCATTCACAGTCAGTTTTGTTACTTTGGGAACGGCACGCTCACCAACGGCACTATTTGGGACCTATCTGAAACAGGTTGGCGCGCAACCGGAGAATATCCGCTACCGGCAGGAACCGAAACAACCGTCTCCATCACCCTGCATGACGGCAAAACATCACTCAACATCCTTATCGATGGCGCAATCGTTCGCTGGTCCAGGGGTCTCGATATGGGATGGGAAATCACTCGAATGGACGAAGAAAACCGCGCACGGCTGATGGATTTCTTCAATCAGTTTGAGCCAACTGCGCCGATCAAGGACACCACTGACGAAATACATTGGTACTAGACGGCGGCCGGTTCGACGGTGTTAGGAATGAACGGATGTCTCCGGCCTTTGCCTCGGATGCCATGGGAAAAACGCATTGGTCGTCGCCTGATAGGCTTTGTACTCTTCTCCACGGCTGACAAGGGCCTGCTCTTCCGCCCGCGGAATACCCGTCACCTTATACAGCAACCAGCCCATTCCAATCGGACCAATCCAGGTGAACACCCAGCCCGGTGCGCCCAACGTCATCACAACGTAAGAGCACCAGTGCAGCCAGTCGAAAAAGTAATTCGGGTGGCGGGAGTAGCGCCAGAGCCCCTCTCTGCAGACCCGGCCCTCATTCTTCGGATCGGCACGGAAATGAGCCAGCTGCCGGTCTGCCTTTGCTTCACCAGCCACGGCCACGCTCCAGATCATCAATCCGACTAGCTCGACCACTGAAGACGGAATCCGGCTATTCCAGAGCACCACCAGAAACGGAAGGGAAAACACCGCCACGGACAGCGCTTTCCATTGAAAATACACAAACATATTCACCGACTCTGCATCGCCCCATTTCTGCCGCAAGCGGCGATAGCGCGCGTCCTCCGGTTGCCCATCCACTCGTTGGGAATAAATGTGGAGCCCCAGACGACCGGCATAGAGCAGAACCAGCATGGCCGTGAGCAGAATGCGCTCAAGTCCGGCGGGAGCTTGAGTCATATACGACAACACTGCAGCGATCAGCCCCGCACACCATCCGACGTCGGCGATCGCAGCATTTTTCGTCTTCCGCTGCACAGCCCACAGCAAACCCATGACGACTGCCATGACGACATAGGTAATCACGACAAGCTGTAAGGGATCCGATACAAGCACTCCGTCTTCTGGTTCCATTATGCCTTCCCTCTACGACAAACTGGGTTCATAGTCCCACAAATCGACACCTCGATGCACCCGATTCTTTAACCAACTCCGAAATCCCGGTAAGGGAAAAGACAAAAGCCTCTGAATTTTCTCACAGTTCAGTGAAAGATCTGCAGGCCTTGGCGCACCGGTATGACAACTAGCAGACCCTTCCGTAAGACACCCTTCCAGCTCCGGATACCATGACAACAGCGCCTGGCCGATTTCCCAGCGCGATAATCGTTCCGAGCCACCCAAGTGATAGAGGCCCGACGCGTTCTTGGCCACTAGCTCCCAGATCGCACGGGCAATGGTTCCCGCCGGCAATGGGCAGCGATACTCATCGGCATAAAGCGTCAGGGGTTTGCCGCTCTTGGCAGCGCGACACATGTCTTCAACAAAACTTCGGTCACCGCCTTGCGATATCCCTGCCGTCAGGACGATCCGAACCGCCGTATGGCGAGGATTCTGCAGCACCAGCTGCTCGGCTTCACACTTGGTCTTCCCATAGAAATTAATCGGGACAGGCTCATCTGTCTCACGGTACCACCCAGCCCGCCCATCGAACACTTCACCGCTTGATACGAAGATAAATGGGATATCCGTGGAGAGTTGAGCCAAATGAGCCGTGGCTTCTACGTTGACGCGACGGGCTCGCTGAGGATCTTGCTCGCAGTCCTTCGTCCGGCTCACAGCCGCGCAGTGGATGACTGCGCTGGGCTTGAGGCGCTGCCAAACCTGTTCGACGACAGCGTGATCTGTGAGATCAAGGTCAGAACGGCTAAGGCCACGAACCTCCCAGTCGGGCACCCATCGAGCAGCGGACTTCATGAAGTACTGCCCTATCAATCCTGCCGTTCCGGTGACGATGACACGTGGCTTCATCGTGCGTCAATGGGGGAAGCGCGCACGTAGCAACGACATCAGGCAAGCCATCGGGAATACTGGCCGCTGTTTATGATGTCCATTATGATGTGCCATCTATACGCATCAACTCAAATTGTTGACCTTAGATTGTACGGCTTCGGACTGTTAGTTTGGAAGATGTGATACGCGAGGAAGCACCTGTGTCAGGTAGGATCCACCAGGACCTACAGTCGTAAATTTGCATGGAGACTGATAGGTAGATCGAGAATGAGATGAGGTACGCAGTCGCTGGAATCCCTTTGTAATTACGTAGCTTTTGCTTCTGCCTTGGTAGGGGCCTGTTCAAAGGGCAGCCAGTGGTTTAGGACCGCTGCAAGAGATTTGCTCGTCACCGGCTTGCTGAGGAAATCATCCATCCCGACCGAAAAACATCGATCACGATCCTCCTTCCTGGCGTTGGCCGTCATCGCGATGATCGGCAGATGTGGCGGCGTGCCGCCGGCCTGCTGGAGACTCGCCTCCTGATTCCTTATTACCTTGGTCGCTTCAAAGCCATCCATCTCCGGCATCTGACAATCCATAAACACCAGAGCGTACGGAATCCGTGCAAGCGACTCGACTGCTTCTCGCCCATTGGCCGCCACGTTCACACGATATCCGAGTTTCTCAACCATATTCGCCGCGACCTTTTGATTCACCGGGTTGTCATCCACCACCAGAACAAGTGGTCGAGACTGCATCATGACTTCCGCCACCGTATGCTGCGTAATGATTGGCACCGCTGGCTGCTCGACTGAACCAACGGGACCCGGCATGGTTGCCAACACGAGGCCGAGACACTCGAACACCAACGACTGGCGGATCGGTTTCGTCAGATAGGCATCGAGACCGGCCTCCTGCGCCGTTTTGGCGTCTCCACGCTGTCCAACCGAGGTCAGCAACACCAAGCGCGTGGCGCTGATCGTGCGATCAGACTTGATCCGCCGAGTGAGTTCCAGACCGTCCATCCCAGGCATTTGCATATCCAAAATAGCCACGTCGAATGGGGTCTGTCGCGCCGCGGCATTCCGAAGGCACTGCAACGCCTGTACGCCATTCTCAACACTTTCGTACATCACCCCTCTTCCAGAGAGATAGTGTTCGAGCACTCTCCGGTTTGTGGCATGATCGTCGACAATCAAAATCCTCCGGCCTTTGAGCATCACCTGAGGCAATGCGGCTTGCTGGGCTCCCTCCGGTTGAAGCTCAAAGGGCACGGTGAACCAAAAGACACTGCCGACGCCGGGTGTGCTGTCCACACCGATACGCCCTCCGAACAGTTCCACGAGCTTTTTGCAGATGGCGAGGCCGAGACCGGTGCCTCCATACTCCCTTGTGGTGGACCCGTCTGCTTGAGTAAAGGATTGAAAGAGTTTGGCCTGTTGTTCCGGCGTAATGCCGATGCCGGTATCTGAGACATCGATCCGAAACCATCGGTAAGGGGTATTCCGATCTGCCGGTGCAACTCCTTCATGTGCATCCGACGTACTGACGGTCACGACGATTTTGCCCTGCTCTGTAAACTTGATTGCATTACTAATCAAATTCACCAAAATCTGACGGAGGCGACCGGGATCGCCTCGCAGACATGTCGGCACGCCTGCCTGCACAAGACAGGTGAGTTCCAGGCCTTTGGCATACGCCTGTGCGCCGACGAGGCTGAGTGCATCCTCCACCATGGAGTGAAGATCAAAATTGAGGTGCTCCAGATCCAGCTTCCCGGCTTCGATTTTCGAGAAATCGAGGATTTCATTGATGATGTCCAAGAGGTGTTCGCCGGACAGCCGGACGGTCTCTGCATATTCACGCTACTCCGTGGTCAGCTGGGTGTCCAGCAGAAGTCCGGCCATACCGATGACCCCGTTCATTGGAGTCCGAATCTCATGGCTCATCGTTGCCAGAAACTCACTCGTGATCTTCACCGCTTCCAGCGCTTTATCCCGGGCCTCTGCAAGATCGTTGTTGTTTTGTTCCAAATCCCGTGCGGCTTGTGCCAGCTTGACCTCTGAAAGCTTGCGGTCGGTGACATCCTCCATGATGCCACGCAGCTTGGTAACCTGCCCATTCTCAACGAGCACAGAGACGAGCTCTCGAATCCAGACAATACGCCCGTCGGCGGCCAGCATGCGGTATTCGAAGGTGTGCGCACGATGGTTGCGAACTTCCATAAAACAATACTGCGGCGCCCAGTTCCGATCCTCAGGATGCATGTGGTCCACCCAGAAGGTCGGCGAGGACAGCCATTGTTCGACTGTATAGCCGAGGATAACCTCGGCTTGCCGGCTCATGAAGGTAAACTGCGTCGTCGAGGCATCGGCTTCCCACACCATGCCGTTGATCGAATCGATCAGGTCTCTGTATCGGTGCATGATTTGTTCGAGATTTTCCTCTGTGCGCTTGCGTTCGGTGATGTCACGGACGAAGGCACAGTGGAATTCCTGTCCTTCATAGGCGAGGAAACTGACTCGAATGTCGATCGGGACAAGCCTCCCATCCTTGGCACGATGGTTGGTTTCGAGCGACATCGTCTTATTTCGCCGTATCTCCTCCCAGAATCCAGGCCACTTGGAAACAGGAAAGTCCGGATTGAGGTCATGGACCGTCATGCTGAGGAGTTCTTCCCTTGAGTAGCCCATCATGAGGGTTGCAGCCTTATTCGCGTAGAGGATCTTGGCTTCAGGGTCGATCCAGTAAATTGCGTCCATCGCCTGTTCCATGGCGAACTGAGTTTGACGCAACCGCTCCTCCGCCCGTTCGCGCGCACAGAACTGACTGAGCTGGTCGGCCACAGCTTGGAAGGTGGTCAGAAGCGAGGAATCTGCCGGCAGGATCGCGTGATGGAAAAATTCCAGACCGCATAGACGCAATCGGCCGCTCTAACGGGAAACGCGGCGGCGGTGTGAAGCCCCGCTTGTTCGGCTAATGCCGCTCGTGGAAAATTCCGGTCACGGGTCACATCGGAAATCCATTCCGGTTTCGCGCTCGCCCAGACTCGACCGGGTAACCCAATGCCCATGGGGAACATCATCTCGCGACTCGCAGTGCCATACTCGTTCCTTACCACCCAAGGTGCAGTCCATACTAAATGACAACGAAGCCGTTGCGTCGATTCGTCAACAACCCAGAGTAAGCCCTCCTCCCACCCCAAGGTCTCGCAGACCGGCTTTAGGATCGCAGAGATCGCAGCATCCAATCCAGACACACTGGTCAATACATCAACCACCTTATGCTGGAGGGTCAGCCACCGTTTAAGTTCCTTCTGCTCAGTAATATCGGCATGGGTACCGAGGATACGGAGAGGGGCGCCATCCGGAGTCCTTGAAAAGACCTTCCCTCGTGCGACAATCCACTTGTATGCTCCGTCCTTGCACCGTATTCGATACTCCGTGGCGCACATAGGGCTCTCGCCCTGAACCAGTCGCTGCATCGCAACCTGTGCCTTTGACAAATCGTCCGAATGAATTAGCGAACACCATTCGTCAAAATGATCTCCAGCGTCACCCGGTGTATACCCAAACAAGTCGTTCCACCCGTCTGAGCACACAACCCTGTTCGTCGTGACGTTCCAATCCCACAGTCCGATACTGTTGCCTTCCAAGGCGAAGGCCCAAAGCTCGTCGCTGATGTGTAGCGAGCGCATTGCCGATTCGTCAGTATCCCGATAGGTCATGAGGGCACCGCAGGCGGTGGTAAAGGCGAGCGTTGAGTGGTTCTGTCTTCTTCCCAGGAGGGGTGAAAAAAACGGGAACGATATCGATGACGGAACGAGCCTGCGTTCATACGTCGCTCCACGGATCACCTGCCTTACGGTGCTGAGCCTTTCCGGCTCACACCGACCGACAGAGACCTGAGCGGTATAGGACATGCCCGATACCATCGCCTGTCAAAGTTGACTCGATGGCGCTCTTCTCTGCGTACCATTTATATCGGCACGATTATTCAAGATCTTGAAGATTGGAACCAGGCCTAGCTATCTTTCGCCTTATACTCCAACCCCTTATGTATCACGGCTATACCGGACGCCTGTGGATAGGTTTGAAGTTGACTATGGATGACAGGCGTAGATGTGGTGAGAGAATGGGACCAACTGGTGCAGGCACCCCCGATCAACCCAGCAACATGGTTGTGACGCGCACACTGAGGACCGAGGCAAACGCGACTACCGTGTGAGTTTGCGGTACCGAATTCGGTGCGGCTGATCGGCGTCTTTGCCTAAGCGCCTTTTGCGATCTGCTTCGTAATCGCTGTAATTCCCCTCGAACCAGACCACCTTGCTGTCGCCTTCAAAGGCGAGGATGTGGGTGGCGAGCCGGTCGAGAAACCAGCGGTCGTGGCTGCTGATCACGGCACAGCCGGCGAAATTCTCCAGCCCTTCTTCCAACGCCCGCAAGGTATTCACGTCCAGATCGTTCGTCGGTTCGTCGAGGATGATCAGATTCGCCCCCTCTTTCAACATGCGCGCGAGATGGACCCGATTGCGCTCTCCACCTGAAAGGTCCTTCACCTTCTTCTGCTGATCCGTCCCGGCGAAGTTGAAACGGGCGCAGTAGCCGCGAGCGTTGACCTCCGCCTTCCCGAGCTTGATCGTGTCCTGTCCGTCTGAAATCACGTCGTACACAGACTTGGTCGGGTCGAGGCTACGGTCTTGGTCGACATAGCCAAGCTTCACGGTCTCGCCGACCTTGATCGTTCCGGCGTCCGGCTTTTCCTTGCCGATGATCATCTTGAACATCGTCGTTTTACCGGCCCCGTTCGGTCCGACCACCCCGACAATACCCCCCTTCGGCAGGCTGAAATTTACGTTCTCATAGAGCACGTTGTCGCCGAAGGCTTTGCTGATGCCGTTGGCTTCGATGACGACATCGCCGAGCCGCGGTACCGGCGGAATATAGATCTCCAGATCATCCGCCACCTGATCCTGTTTCTGATTGACGAGTTCTTCGTAGCGATTCAACCGCGCCTTCCCCTTCGATTGCCGGGCCTTCGGCGACATGCGGATCCATTCCAACTCGTGTTCGAGCGTCTTCTTCCGCTTCGACTCGGCTTTTTCTTCTTTCTCCAGCCGGTCCTTCTTCTGCTCCAACCAGGAACTGTAATTCCCTTGGAACGGAATCCCATGGCCGCGATCCAACTCCAAGATCCAACCGGCGACATTGTCCAGGAAGTACCGGTCGTGCGTCACGGCAATGACCGTCCCCTTGTATTGTTGTAGATGCTGCTCAAGCCACTGCACGGATTCTGCATCCAAATGGTTCGTCGGCTCGTCGAGCAAGAGGATATCCGGCTCTTGAATCATCAAGCGGCAGAGCGCCACTCGACGCTTTTCACCGCCGGACAAAGTCCCGACCTTTTGATCAGCCGGCGGACAGCGCAAGGCGTCCATGGCAAGGTCGAGTTGATTTTCCAGTTCCCATCCATTGGCCGCTTCGATCTTCTCTTGCAACTGCGCTTGCTTGTCGATCAGCTTTTCCATCTCATCGGGACCGACTTCACCGATCTTATTACTGACGGCTTCATATTCATGCATCAGCGCGACCAGTTCGGCCTTGCCCTCTTCGACCACTTCTTTGACCGTCTTGTTCGGATCCAGCTGCGGTTCCTGCTCCAGCAAGCCGACGCTATAGCCCTTCGATCTCGTGATCTCGCCCGTGTAATTGGGATCGACGCCTGCAATGATCTTGAGCAACGAGCTCTTGCCGGAGCCATTCAAGCCCAGCACACCGATCTTCGCGCCATAATAGAAACCGAGGTAGATCTCCCGCAGCACCTGCCGCTTCGGCGGATAGACCTTGCCGACATTGACGAGTGAAAAAATAACTTGCTTATCGTTCGTGGCCATTCGTTCCCCTATCAAGTTAGTGATCGACAACTGCGCTGAACGGTACGCTCTCCTTCAGCAATGAGTACAAGAGCCGCCTACAGTGAATGCAGAACGTGGAGTCCGTTGTTCACCTGAGCAACCAGGCCGGCCAAGCCGGCTCTGACTTCTGATTCGTTACGCACTGGGCCGGGAAAGGCCACGCGCCCGCCCTGCATCCGGTCGGGAGTGGTAAACCGAAGATGAAATCCGAACCGATCCAGTGCCGTCACCGTGGCCTGCTGCGCCTCCCCATGGCCTAACGCACGGGCCAGGAGCAACAACGTCTCTGTTTGCTCGGTGTTGAGCTCGCGGATCAAGTCCGAAGCTTCGTCCGCCAGCGGGTCCACGGATGCCTCGACATAGCCAGCCGGTGTCACCCAGCCCATCGACCCGAACCCTCCGACAAAGTAAATCTCTGTGATGCCCATGCGGAAGAAACCGAAATCCTGGTAGTCCACCCAGTAGGAGGCGTTGGCATGACGCTCCAGGTAACAGGCACGCACCTCGGCGTTCTCCTCTTTCGGCACCTTGGTTACGGAGCCCATTAACGTCACCCTGGCCGCCCCAAGTGGATCGACCCTGCTCTCAGGCGGAGTCACCAGTAAGCTGGCACGTGGATCGCCCAGGAGGTTTTGTGTATGCATCGCCATCGTACTGATCAGAAAGACCGGTTGCCCTTGAGCATCCAACCCATAGGGCATCACCGACCCGAAGGGCCAGCCTGGCTGCTTGCGCGAGATGGTCGAGAGGCTGCCTGTCTGCTGCAAATACACCAGCGTCTTGGCCCGCTCCGCATGGGATGGTTCCGGAACATCAGGACCGTCTGAATCCGGCCCGCTGTTATGTTGTCGTGATGAGGACATGAAGTAATCCTGAGCCAGCACTCAATCAAATAAATGGACTGACACATTACCCGGATCCGTCGGACATTTCCACTGAGAGGGCGGTCAGCACGGAGAATTCTGTCAGAGGCAGGCATACGTGAACCAGAAAGAAGGACTCCGAGAGGGCAAGACTCTCCTTCGTCTGCGACACACTTCTGGACCTAATTGAGCTCAGGATTGAAAGTGTCCCCCTCCAGCCATGGTTCCGATGATCCCCATCCATAGGTCACCCATGCCTCAACTTTCGCTTATAATCCTTCGTTGCGTGCTTTCTCCACTCCTGGTTGGAGAGGTTATGCCGGAA
>JABMDK010000011.1:0-19309 GCA_015903995.1 Nitrospira sp. | reverse complement strand
CCGATGATCCCCATCCATAGGTCACCCATGCCTCAACTTTCGCTTATAATCCTTCGTTGCGTGCTTTCTCCACTCCTGGTTGGAGAGGTTATGCCGGAAACCATTTCAGTTCGGTGTTGCATTGCCGGTGGCGGACCAGCCGGCATGATGCTGGGCCTGTTGTTGGCCCGGGCCGGCGTCCCGGTGCTCGTCCTTGAGAAGCATGCGGACTTTCTGCGGGATTTTCGTGGTGACACCTTGCACCCCTCGACCCTGGAAATCATGCACGAGTTGGGACTGCTCGAACAATTCTTACGATTGCCTCACCAAAAAGTATCCCGGATCAACGCTCGGTTCGGAGACCTCGAGTTCACGGTGGCGGATTTCTCTCACTTGCCGACCCAATGCCGCTACGTCGCCTTCATGCCGCAGTGGGACTTTCTCAACTTTCTTGCGGAAGTGGCAAGCCAGTATCCCACCTTCCAGGTACGCATGAGTGCGGAGGTGACGGACCTAATCGAAAGTGACGGCTCGGTCATAGGGCTTCGCGCTGAAACGCCGACGGGACCACTGGAAGTTCACGCCGCACTCGTCGTGGGGGCCGATGGCCGACACTCTGTGGTCCGCAAGAGAGCTGGACTCTCGGTAGAAGAATTTGGCGCCCCCATGGATGTGCTCTGGTTCCGATTGTCACGCAGGGCTAGCGACCCAGTCGATCCGATGGGTCGATTCGATACCGGTCGAATTTTCATCATGTTGAACCGGGGTGACTACTGGCAGTGCGGCTTTGTGATTGCCAAGGGATCACTGGCCGAGGTTCGAGCGCAGGGCCTGTGGCGAAGCTGGCCCCGTTTGCCGCAGACCGCGTCCACCAGCTGCAAGACTGGGAACCGATCAAACTGCTGACCGTTCAAGTCGATCGGTTGCGGCAGTGGTATAAGCCTGGCCTGCTCTGTATCGGGGACGCGGCTCACGCCATGTCGCCGGTCGGGGGAGTCGGGATTAATCTGGCGATTCAGGACGCGGTGGCCACGGCCAATCTATTGGCGCAACCGTTGCGCGGCGGGAGAGTAGCCGAAGCGGATTTGGCCAAGGTGCAAACGCGACGGGCCTGGCCGACCGAGATGACGCAGCGAGTCCAGCTCATGGTCCAGAACCATGTGATCAAACGCGTGCTGGATAGCACAGTTCAGCTGACGCCTCCCTCTGCCCTTCGGCTGCTTGCGCGATTCCCCGTTCTTCGCCGTATCCCCGCCAGAATGATCGGGCTTGGTGTCCGTCCTGAACATGTGCAAACGCCAGTCTACTGAATGAATGGCCGATATGTCGGAGCATGCCTTTTGGTTCTCGCTCTGCCTCTGCCTCTGCATTTGACACTCGTTGGAGTTGTTAGACAACGGTGCCGAGGCGTTGGTATCGTCTCCAACGTGAAGGCCGTTGCGCTTCTCCGTATGCGAATCGTCTACTCCGCAACGACGTTTGCGGAGTTGGTGCTCTGGCAACTGCCCAAACCGTTACCAGGATGCACGCATCGCTTCAAATACCGGCTCGCCTACATCGTGCGTGAGACCTGTGTACTTCGGTACGATAACGAGACTGGCAAGGGCGATCATCGCCACTACGCTGGGAAGGAACGCGCCTATGCGTTTTCAGATCCGGATACACTGATTACTGACTTTCAGGCCAATATTGCGAGGTGGAACCATGAAAACCGTCATACTTGATGTTCGCTCCGTGTCAGATGCGATGGCCGACTTTTCACAGGCGTGGAAGCACCGGAAAGCTCAACGATCAGCGCGGATCAGCTTCGCCACTCCTGAACTGCTATGGCAAGTGCTCACGGCCAAGCGCTGGGAACTGCTCAAGGCGCTGTGTGGAGCCGGACCGGTGTCGATTCGTGAAGCAGCCCGTCGAGTGCACCGCCACGGCTCTCCTCTCGGCCGGCTTGCTCATCCGTGCACAAAGAGGCGGAATAGAGTTCCCATTTCAGGCCGTGAAAGTTGAGTTCTTACTGCAGGCTGCATGACGCCGTACCTGGGGTGTGGCTTAGATCCCCAGCTCTTCCGACAGCCGCACTTCGGATTCATCCACGATCTCTTCCAGGCAGGTAAAGCAGGGGAACGGAAACCGGTCGACGGGGATGGCGCAGACTTCGCCCACTGGCGACTCTTCCAACGCCGGACCACCGCACTCCTTGTGAATCAATACCAGCATCAGAGCTCCCTCATGACCAATCGATGAAACAGTTCAAGATGCTCAGGACTACTGACCCGGAATCAGTCGAAGATCAAGCGGAAAACTCGGATCGCGACGACGCAGTTCATCGGCAAAACCCTTACTACCATCCGGTGAAATGACAATATCATCCTGACCGTGAAGAATGGTCGTCTTCACGTGCCGGACAATGTCAAACGTCTTGGCCCAGTACCGTTCACTTTCTTCGACCCATTTCCAGGATAACGGCCAATCTATATGTGCTGGATCGTCGTCCCACGGCATCCAGCCAGCGGTATGCCAGTCGTGAAGCCGATCTTTGGAAATCGTCTTCGCTCGCTCACCCATCATGTTGAATGCCGGCGCGATCAGGATGAGTTCTTCGACGATGGGACACTCCTGCGCAATCAGCCAAGCGATCCAGCTGCCGAGGGAATTACCGACGATCGCGACGGGGGGCCCAGCCTCAATAGACGCTAAGACGGTTCGTGCATCGGCGATCCAATCCGAGAGGGTGTAGCCCGTGAACTGGCCTTCTGAATCGCCGAACCCGCGCACGTCATAACAGCAGAACCCCCACCCCTTCTCCTGACACCATTGTGCCAAAGCCTTGCTCTTGTTGCCCCAGCGCTTTGAGAGAAAACCGGTGATGAAGAGAATCTGTCGTGCTGCCCCATCGACACGATCGCCCTTGATCCGTTTCCCGTCCGCCGCGATGAGCTCGAAGGGCTGCGTGTTCACGCTCCAAACCTCTTTGTAATAAACGGCCCCAGTCGCCGCAACACCGCCCCTGGAATCTCATGTCCGCCTCGAAAGCTGTGCCACTCGACAGCAAGCCCTGATTTGGTCAGCGCGTCACGGAGGCGCTCGGCTCCGATATGGGGAAGAATGTCGTCCTGTGTACCGTGGCTCTGGAAGACCGACAGCCCTTTCCGCTTCAGCATGAGTGGCCCCCAGACCGCCTGAGCCAACAGATTCCCAGAGAGCTGCACCACACCAGCAAATGGATAGTCGGTCTGCAAGACGGCATCGCACGTGAGCATCGCACCCTGCGAAAACCCGCCGATCACGGTCTTCTTGTAGTCAACTGGGAGCTGCCGCGGGAGCTCTTTCAGAAACGTCAGCATGCGGTCACGTGCGAGTGCCAGGCCTTGCGGAATCTCCACAGACAAATCACGAACGCGACCAGCTTCTCGATCGGCCTGAATACGCGCGAAGTCAATGATCCACCAAGCGCGTGAATCGCCGAAGCCCATGTTGAGCGAGAGTGGCGCTTCTGGGAACAGCCACCGTGTCCCGACTGGCACGCCGATCACGTCCGCCAACGGCACCAGATCATCCCCCGGTGCACCGAAGCCGTGAAGAAGCATGACCACCGGACCATCCCCGCCGCCCTGCCCGTCTGAACCACCGGTGAGTCGGACCTTCAATCCGCCGAGTTGAATGACTTGCATGCCACCTCGTTACCCCAGATACAGGTACTGTAACAGCGCCACCAGGCCGTACATCGAGGATTCGACGACGGGTTGCTGATACAGCGGCACAAACGCGCCCTGCTCGTTGTTCTCGATTTCGTTGATGACGTGCTGGATCTGTTTCACGCGCACGTCGTGATCTTTCCCGATGCCCAAGGTCTGCACCATTTGCCGGCTCAGTCCAGCCAACATCGCGGCCTTGGCCCGGCTTGCAGCCTGATACAGGAACAACGCGCCGATCAACGCCAAGAGCACATTGACCGACCAGGACAGTAGCAATAAGAGAGGATAGTTCCAGATGTCGAAATATTCATTGCGCGCGGCGATCATGATCAAGAGCGCGATGAACGGATACCGAATCAGTCGATTGACCACTTCCGTCCGCTGGGCGATCAGATCCACCACCGCCAGGTACTTCAATTTCTCAAACTCGGTCTTCTGGGCAGCGCCCAACCCGTATTCGCGCAGATACTCCTCCTGCACCTGCTCGGACCAGCCTCCGGTCGAAGCCGTGACCCAGCCGATCCACCGGCGGCACAACATCACGGCGTCGAACACCGCCAGATTCAGCAGGACCACGATACCGGCGCTGGCCAGCGTCATGATCCAATCCACGCGACAACTGAGCGTTCCCCGACAGGGGTGGATATATTCATCAGGAAGCACGAAATATCCGATGGCCCACGTCGCAGACAGGTACAGGACGAACAACAACGTCGTCCGCGCCATCCCCTGACTCAGCTGACTCGCCTCGCGGTACCAGACCCAAGCTCGATCAATGGTCGGCGGAGTCCTCGTCAAACTCGGATGATAGACACGCTGAAGGTTGGTCCAAAATGTGCCGAGCGAGAATCGTTGGCGCCCCGAGGCGTCTGCAAACTGAAAATCTTCGGTGATATGCTCGCCGTTTTTGGTCAGATCGCGGGCACCCTTCACGAACAGCAGCAGTGAGAGGACCACGACAAGCACACGCAGGAGCTCGCTCGGCCAGATGCTGACGCCGGCGATCCAGGAGAACGGCTCCCCTTCGTCGTGACCGGCGAGAACTGCGTCGGCACCACCGGCGAGTACGAAGACGACGAAGGCGGCCACGAGAAGAAGCGCTGCGGTTCCCAGCAGACGTGGATACCGCTCGACGCCGGACCATAGCCGTTGATTACTCCAGGCCACGATGACCACAAGGGCGAAGCCCACCACCGTCGCGGCGGCGACAGCCGTGTTGTCGAACCCGGTGCCTTGCTTCAGCTGGCCGTAGTCGTCGGTATAGTCCAGATCCGACCGCAAGGGATGGACGGTGCGCACTCCATCCTTGTCCACCACGCTCAAGTCGACTGCGCCAGTTCGGCCTACCTCGAATAATCGCGTATGAGATCCGGCATCGTACAACCGGTTCTCCGGCGTAAATGAAACATGATACGCGCCGGTGCAAGGACCGCTCGCCCTCTCAGACTGATTCTCCCGCTGACAGGCCACATGCCCGACAGCCTGCAAGGTGGCAAAGTAGGCCGAGGTCTGATAGCTGCTACGGAAAGGCGGCACATCGCGCTGCAGACCTCCCTCCAATTGCAGACCGAATGGAGAGGCGATGACCATATTGCGCGTCCATTTATACTCGCTGGGATGGAGATGCCGGGCATCGAGGTCGACCGTAAAGAAAATGGCATGAGGGAATGCGGGACGGAGCGCTTTGATGATGAGGAGCGAATCGTACGGGTCCGTCCCGAAAATCCCGATGGCGCGCGCCCCCTCTCCCTCCGCATGGATGCGACTCACCAGCGCCCGCACATAATCGACCTGACTGGTCCCTTCGGGACGATCCCGCTGGTCATCCGGAACTTTCTCCGCTCGAACCGCTCGACTTTTGTCTTCGCCCGGCACCTCCCCGTCAAGACCGCTCTCATAGCTATAGCGAAAGACATTGAGCAGCAGCGATTCATAGTCGGCCGGCCGTTGAATCTGCAGATCGACGGCATGAGTGATCGTAGAACACCAAC
This sequence comes from Nitrospira sp., assembly GCA_015903995.1. Classification (GTDB taxonomy): domain Bacteria; phylum Nitrospirota; class Nitrospiria; order Nitrospirales; family Nitrospiraceae; genus Nitrospira_D. The sequence goes on along the minus strand of JABMDK010000011.1, from coordinate 13,647 downwards.
TTTTGACGGCTCCCGGGACTTGAATGAGCGCGAGATCCGTCTCGGAAAACGTCGCAATCTTCTTGCACGCGGCGGCCCGAAACTCGATCGGTAAGGCTCGTCCGTAGAACGAGTCCCATTCGCCGATCAAGATCACGGCATCCCAACCCAACCGCACTTGACGCCGCTCCAATTCTTCGACCAATGATTCGAACAATCGGTCGTCGGACCCGACATCGTACGCAAGCCTGATGTTCGCATCCGCCAACCGGCGGAAAAATTCCCGCTCGCAGGAATCGTACGTCGCGCACGCTGCGCCTTTGCCGGCATCCGTTCGTAACCCGTACGCCAGCAGTCCTTTCATGGCACTGGTCCAAGGCGAGTAGAGATCGATCCAGCCGTCGGCATTCGGCCAAATCCCGACGCCCTCGTGCGGTTCCATATACGAGGCCTCGGCTTCCGTCAGTAAGGCACGAAACGCGGAGGAACCTCGAGGCCCAAGAATCTTGAACGTGACGGCCTGTTGAAGCCTGGGATTGAGCCGAACCAGCTTTCGTGTATCATTCGTCAGAAGACATTCGCTCTTCTTGTCCGATTCCTGACAGACCAGCGCCTGCGCGAAGGACGTGAGGCTTGCAAAAAATCCTCGGCTGAGCGCCTCGTCCGGAAACCAGACCACCAGAATACTGTCTGAACGAGCACCTTGTTCCCCGCACGCTTTGGTTTTTCTCAGGCGAAACCACTCGTAGGGCAGCGCCGGGCTCGGACTCTGGGGGTCCCATTCGATATAAGACAGTTGGCCTTCCTGTTCCGGCACATAGCAGGCCACACCAAGGCCCGTTCCGACGGCATACCGGTCGCGGAGACGCGATTCCGTGCTTTCGACATACGGCCCTCCGCTCGTCGTGACCAACAGAACGGTGGGATGCTGTCCCTGTTTGACCCGTTCTGCAAGAGCCTGTCGAAGCGCTCTGACTCGTTGAGTGAGCGGTAGGTACGGGTCGGTGGCCTTGCGGTTCCCCCTCGCTTCCCGTAGGCCGCGCTGAACCGCCGCCACGGGATCTTCCCACAAACGGGCACGCACCGTTTGCTCCTCGATGGTTGCTCTCATATCCAGTCCGGTGCCGACCGGTCGCGAGCTCCGCAACGGTTCCTTCACGAGGAGGACGCCGGCGAGCGCCAGCACAAGCGTCAGCGCCCCGGCTATCGCAATTTTGGAATCGCTTTGTTTTTTCGCCATGTGATCCGACCGTGCGAAAGAACGGGAACTCTGATCTGGCTTGGAGAGACGACACTCTACAACAGACGCCTGAGCCTGTGAAGTGGTGAGACCGGTCCATGCAGTGCTGATAGGAGAGCGCAGAAGGCGTGCTTACGAGGAACAGCTGACAGCAAGATGCTTCCCCCAGTTCGGTGGAGGAAGGGCATAGGACTCCATGCCCGGCTGGTCGCTGAAGGGATCGTGCAGCAACGTAAAGAGTCGATCGATTTCTGAGAAATCCTTGGTTTGGGCTTTCTCGATCGCGGTCTGCGCAAGATAATTCCGCAGCACGTATTTGGGATTCACACGATCCACCCGGTCACGCCGCTCGTCGTCACGGCTGCCTTCACTCCGCAGCCGATCTCGATAACGCGCTGCCCATTCGTCGAAGCGCTCTCGATTGAGAAAGTGCTCACGCATGGTATCGTTCGTCGCATTCTCCTCCGTCGAAAACGTGCCCAATTCCCGGAATACGATCGTATAGTCGGCATGACTGCCCTGAAGGAGGCCCATAAAGTCGCGAATGAGTTCGTTGTCTTCCGGCTGCGCTTCGACCAATCCGAACTTCGCCCGCATGCGCTTCTGATACTCCTGATCAAACAGCGGTTGATAGGCTTCTAGTCCCGCTTTCAGCGCCTCTTTTTCAGCCAACGGCAACAAGGCTTGAGCCAAGCAGCTCAGATTCCAGAGACCGATGTAGGGCTGTTGGTTGAAGGCATAGCGGCCGTTGTGGTCCGAGTGATTGCAGATGAAGCCGGCGTCGTAGTCGTCCATGAAGCCATAGGGACCATAGTCCAGCGTCAGGCCCAAGATCGACATATTGTCGGTGTTCATGACACCGTGCGCCCAACCGATCGCCTGCCATTGAGCGATCAATTTCGCAGTGCGTTCAACGACGTCGGCAAAGAAGCGCGCGTATTTATCGGCGACATCCCGCAGATGCGAAAAATGCTGGTCGATCACATAGTCGGCCAATGTCCTCAACTGTTCATGCTGCTTTCGGTAGTAGAACACTTCGAACGTGCCGAAGCGGACATGCGACGGCGCCATGCGGACCAACATCGCGCCGGTTTCGACCTGTTCCCGATAGACCTTGTCGTCGCTGCCCACTAGGCACAGCGCCTGCGTGGTCGGAATACCGAGGCCCTGCATGGCAGCACAGCAGAGGTACTCACGGATCGTTGAGCGGAGAACCGCCCGCCCGTCGCCGTCCCGTGAAAACGGAGTCAGGCCTGCACCCTTGAGATGCAGATCCCATCGGTCTCCTCGGTCGTTCTTCGTTTCGCCGAGGAGGATTGCCCGTCCGTCGCCGAGTTGCGGCACATAGACGCCGAACTGATGGCCGGAATACAGCATCGCGAGCGGCTCCATGCCGGGAGCCAAGGCGCTCCCGCCGAAGAGCGCGGCGAACTCCGGCCGCGTTAATTGTTCCGGATCGAGATCTATCAGATCGGCTGCGACCGGGTTCGCATGAATCAGATAGGGTACGGTGCTGAACGGAGTCGGATTCACTCTCGCGTAAAAGGCTTGTGGAAGACGGGCATAGGTATTATCAAAGGAAAGCGTTTCCAGAGTGCGACCGGCCATAACCTTGTGTAACACGACCGTCTCGACCTTTGCCACTTACGACCCGCAACGAATGCCAGCCTGTCGCCACGTCCAGAAGGCCTCCCTCGACGACCTGACTTCGTGCTCGGTATACTACGCCACACTGGCACGAGCTTTGCGCAGAGACAACGACACATGAAAAGCGGTTCTCCTCCCTCCCCTCAATCCAAGCCCCGGTCTCACACCAAGCCCATCGTGGCGGCCGCTGAGGTGCTGGCCTGGGTCAGCGACTGTCTGGAAGGTGGACTCTGTTTCATCGCCAAAGGCATTCTGGTTTTTGAAAATGCGCAGTTCGGCGAACTGGTCGAAGCATCGGCCGAGCCGCTTGTCCAATCCGGCCAGAATGAGACGAGTTTACGCACGCTCTTGTTTACCGATGCGATGACCTGGAACAAGGAAACCTTGGGATCCAGAGGTCGTAAAATCTATCAGCTTGCAGATCGTCAGAACCAACCCCTTATTTATGAATGCCGGTATAATGTTGTCCCCTACCATGGTGAGACCGGCGTGCTGTTGATCCTCCGAGACGTCACTGAGCACACCGAGCTGGCACACGAAGCCTCACAGATCGCTCGATTTCAATCAGTGCTGGCCCGTATCGGCACGCTCGCCGTCAGCGATGCACCGGCACAAGAGTTGATGAGCGAAGCCGTCAAACATACTGCTGAGGCGCTTGACGTCGAGCTCTGCAAGATTCTCGTTCAACGGGAATCAGACGATCATCTCGCCGTGGTCGCCGGCATCGGCCTTGAACCGGAACTCATCGGCAGACTGACGATCGAGGGCGGCACTCACTCGCAGGCGGGCTATGCCATCCGCGAGCGGTTGCCGGTCGTGGTGCGCGACCTGCGCAAGGAAACGCGGTTTACGCCGTCCAAGTTGTTGACCGAGCATGGCGGCATTGCGGGCATGTGCGTGCCGATGCTGGTGGAAGACCGGGTCTACGGAGCCATGACGGCCCATTCCAAATCGGTGCGTGATTTCACGGTCAAGGAACTCGAGTTTCTCTGTACAGTCGCCAATAGCGTGGCGACGGTGCTGGAACGACGACGTCGCGCCGACACTCAGCGAGATCTCTACCATCGACTATTTATGTCCGCGCAAGACGGCATCATGCTGACCGACACCGAGGGCAGCATTCTGGAATGGAACCCGGCATTGGAGCGCATGACAGGGTGGACACGTGACGAGGCACTCGGCCAGCGACCGGCGATCTTGAAGTCCGGCAAACATCCCCCGGAATTCTATGAACGGCTCTGGCAAGCCATCCGTTCCGGACTGGCGTTTGTGGATCGTTTCGTCAATCGCCGAAAGGACGGGTCGGAATTCCTGGTCTGGGAAAGTGTCAGCCCCGTTAAGGATCGTGACGGAACCACGCAATTCTATTTGGCGATTTTGACGGATCTCAGCGAGCGGGAACAGATGCTGGAAGCCCTACGCCACGCCGAACAAGTGAAATTGGTCGGACAACTGGCTGGCGGGATTCTGCACGAAGTCCGCAATCCGTTGATCGGGCTGGGAAGTCTGGCGACGCATCTCGCGGAACAAGAACAACTGCCCCGTACCGCCAGAGACCGTTGCGCGCTGATTGCACGCGAAGCAGCCCGTATCGACGAATTGCTGGAGTCACACTTGGGCCAGCTCCGTCCTCGCCCCTTCGATCTCCAGCCCTGCGACCTCCCATCCCTCATCGACGACATGTTGACGCTGCTGAGGCCAAATCTGAGCAAACAGCGGATTGTCGTGAGGAAGATTATTCCGGCTGTTCCTTCGGTGGAAGCCTCCCGTGCCCACTTACAACAAGCGTTCCTCAACATTTCCATGAATGCGATCGATGCCATGCCGACGGGAGGAGAGTTGACGATCAAGGTGGCACTTGTGGCAAAACAAGGTCCGGGCATCTCGGTGATGTTTTCCGATACGGGTAAAGGCATCGAGCCCGAAGACCTGCAGCGAATCTTCGAACCGTTTTTTACGAATGGGAAGGCCAAGGGAGTCGGCCTCGGCTTGACGATCACCCATGACATCGTCGAGCGGCACGGCGGACAATTGTCGATCAGCAGTCCTCCAGGAAGCGGAGCGATGGTCGAGGTGTGGCTGCCCCTGAAACGAGATACGTAGCATGACGTGGCAACTCCTACTGGTAGAAGACGAAGCCTCTGTCCGTGAAGCCTTCGCCCTGCGCCTCGCCGATCAAGGGTATGCCGTGCAGACGGCCGGGTCCGGAGAAGAATGTTTGACCCTTCTGAAGTCATTTGAACCGGATATTCTGGTGTTGGACCTTGTGATGCCGAATGACGACCACCAGATCACGCACCACGAACGCACGGACTTCATCAGGGCCTCGTCCCAGAAACTCCTGCTCGAACTTGATGATGGCGTTGCGGATTGCGTTTTCCATGGATTCCTCCCAACCGATTATAGGGTCGCGTGAGGAGGCCAACAAGTGCCATACTAAGAGTTTAACTCCCGGAGCATTGACGGATAGAAAGCCCTCTTCACTATTTCGAGCTTGACGCTGTGCTCTGCACCATATTATTCATGGAGCCGTATTCGCTAGAGGGCACTGCTGTCTGTTCTCATGATTTCTTGTGGATAGGCAGGATGCCTTGTTCTTCCGTCATCGGGCCGTAGGGCGACCAGCAGTTCGCAGGAGAGGCCGGTCGCAGTACAAGCCAACTGTCTGGGGCGATGTATCGTCGTCCCATTGCGGTTGGCTTTTCTTTTTTTACGAGGCACTCGCGTGTTCACTTGGGTCTTCCTGCTTGTCCCGTTTCTTCCGCTCCTGGCCGCTCTCATCGTAGTCTGCGCCGATGATGAAACCCGCTATGCCCACTCCAAGATTGCTGCAATTCCAATGGGAGCGGCGTTCATCGGGGCCGCAGTAACCCTCTATATCGTCACAACCTCGGGGCCAATGGGTATCCGATTCTATAACCCGGCTACGGCCGCTGCATTGACCATCCCGATCGGCTTTTATATCGACCGGCTCAGCGGAGTCATGATGACGCTGATTGCAGCGGTCAGCCTGATCATCTATTCCTATTCCATCAACTACATGTACCAGGACCGCCATTACCGCCGGTATCTGGCGCTGATTTGCCTGACGGGCTTCGTGTTGATCTGCATGGTGTCAAGTTCCAACCTCATGATGCTCTTTCTGTTCTGGCAGCTGCTGAGCTATCTGCTCTACCTTCTGGCGCACAATCATAGCCACGCCCCGACTCTCGAAGGCGCCTATAAGACGTTCACCATCCTGCGCCTTGCCGACATGGCCTTGCTGATGGGGATCATCCTCGCCTACCAAGTGTACGGCACACTCGAACTGCCGGACCTGTTCGCACGAGCCACCGCCGCGCGCACGACGGTTGCACTCTGGCCCGGCATGGACATCGATGCCACCACCGCCATCACCTTACTCATGTTTATCGGAGCGATAGGCAAGTCGGCCCAGTTCCCGCTCCACTTGTGGTTACCGAGTTCGCTGTTTGCCCCGACGCCCGTGCACGGCCTCCTGCATGCCGGCATCATCAATGCCGGCGGGTTCTTGATCAATCGGTTGGCCCCGCTGTTCGGCATGAGCTCCACCACCCTGCATGTGGCCTTTGTGATCGGCACCGCAACGGCGGTCATCGGCGCCTCCATGATGCTGGTCCAGAGCGACATCAAAAAGACGCTCGGTCTTTCAACGATCGGCCAGATGGGGTACATGATCATGGAGTGCGGCTTGGGCGCCTTCTCGCTCGCGGTGTTCCACCTTATCGCGCATGGGCTTTTCAAAGCCACCGTGTTCCTCAATTGCGGCAACGTCATTCAGAAAGCCCGTCTGGAACCGCACTTTCCCCACACGCATCACGACCATACGCATCACGAGGAGGGACAGCTCTCCAGGCTGACGTGGTCGACCGGATTTGCAACGACGCTGGTGATCCCACTGCTTATCTTATTGGTGACGCACGGCATCCTACATATTCCGCTCTTGGCATCACAGGGCACCGTCATTATCCTCTTCTTCATCTGGATCACCTCTTCGCAAGCGATTTTGACGTTGACACGACTGCGCGCGGTCGCATCCTGGAAAGTCTCGTCGACCATGTTGTTGACCTTGCTGTTTGTCATCTTCATCTATTTGTTCGCCGTCGAGTCGTTCACGGCATTCCTCTACCCGAACCCGGAAGAAGTCGCGTCCTACTTTAAAGCGGCGGACCTTCCCGACTGGCTGTTCGATCTCATCATCGTCGGATCCACCGGACTGACGGTGCTCGGCTGGTGTTATCTCTATCTGAAAGCCCATGGGCGGCGGGTGTGGATGCCGGCCTGGATCGATGGTGTCCGCAATCGACTCTACGTGGCCCTCATGAACAGGCTCTATGCCGACGACTTGTACGCTCGGGCCGGACGCGCCATCATGCGAGTGGTCCATCGGATCGATAAGCAGGAACAGGGGTGGTCGCGATGACGGGCCAAGCCATTTTCCCCTGGCTCTCGACTGCCCTGCCGCTGGTCGGCGCGCTGGCCGGTCGGATATTCTGTCGGGACCTCCACCAACTCAAGACATCCTGCCTGCTCTGGTCCGTCCTCAGCTTGGCGCCGATTGCGGCGTCGGGTGTGGCTGTGCCGGAAGGTCCCCTGCTGCTGTATCTCCTCCCGATAGCCGCCGCCATCTCACTGCTGGGGCAACCGGTTCATCGGGACCACCGTCTTTCCTGGCTGATGACCATGGTCTGCCTCGGACTTGGAATCGGTGCCATCATCCATCATGGCATGTTCAGTCATCTCTTCTTGCTGGCACTCTTGGCGACCACGATCAGCTTGCTCGTCCGCCATCACACGACGCTGTGGCCGATTTCCTGGTGGGGAATCGGTCTCTTCGGTCTCGACGGCGTGGGCGTGATCATCGCCGCGTTGACCGATCCTCCGATGTCATTCTCAGCCGCGTTCCTGACCTGTGTGGTCCTTATTCCACTCCTGCCGTTCCATACCGGGTATCTGACGGCGCTCACGCGCCTGCCGGGCAACCTCCCGTCCTTCGCCGCGGTCCTCCTTCCTGGAGTCGGCTTGCATTTCATGGTCGCGATGCTTCCGACCATCCCCGTTACCATCACCGGTCTCGTCAGCCTCTTTGCCTTAGCCGGCGCCCTCTATGGGGCCGTCAAGGCGCTGGCGCAGACACGCGTTCGCCTGATGGTATCCTACGGCAGTCTCTCCTTCTTCTCGGTGCTCTGGTGGTTTGCCGCCATGTCGCACATGGCAAGCTCTCGTGCGGCCGTACTCGTCGCAGCGATCAGCCTCGCCACGTGCGGATTGCTCATCGCCTGGCAGGTCATCCGGACACGATACGGGGATGACGTGGATCCGTTGTCGATCAGCGGGTTGGCATCGTCCATGCCGAGCTATGGAGTCCTGCTTTCGCTGCTCGCGCTGGCGGCCATGGGCCTTCCACCCTTCGGAGTGTTCGCAGGCTTGATGGGGTTGTTGCTCCATTCGCCGATCCCTTCGCTGCTCGGTCTCCTTATCATTCTTTCGGCCTGGCTGGCCGCCTCCTGGTACATCATGAGCGCCGTCCAACGGCTGTTATTCGGCGTGAGACGGAGTGATATACGGCATCACGACGTCGTACCCGGTGAATGGGGGGCGCTCGTCGCCACAATTTTGGTATTGGCTCTGCTCGGACTGGCCCCCAACGACTGGTTTGCGTCCACCATGGCCACACCATCGATCGACACGTCCTCTCGAGGCATCATATGGCAACGATGAACGACGTCCTGGACCCTGAATCGAGACGGATGGAATTGCGCGGCGTGGTTCGGCTTGCCGGCGAAGTGATCGCACAGTATTGGCCGATGCGGACCTTTGTTCACCACAATCCACTCCACAGCCTGGAATACCTCCCCTTTGAGGAGACCGTCCGACGCGGCAAGCAGTTCCTGAACGGCGACGGCTATCTCCCGAGCGACGTGTATCGGGACTACGTCAACTCCGGTCGAATCCGCCTGAGGCATCTGGAGATCGCCCTGCAGTCGTTGACACGGGATCAGCAGATCACACTCGGCTCGCGAACGGTTTCGCATAGCGAGGTGTTGCAGGCCTGTCTGACGGAAGGGCTCTGTTCGCCGGCGCGCGAGCCGCTCGATGATCAGCTGGAAGATCCCGACAGGGATCTGATTGAGCGTATTGCGCGCCAATTGGAACGTGTTCTTGAGACGCCGTCTCTGGACGATCGCATCCGAACGGTCGTGGAGGACAGCCGCTCCTCGCTCTGCCGGTCGCTGACGTTGTCCCACTGGTGTGACGATACGCTCGGCACCACGATCGTACAGAGCATCAATGACCAAATGATCAAGTGGTGTTCAGCCTTTCTCGATGAGGGACATGCTGCCTGGGCCATGCCGGATCGTGATGGGGGGCTCTACCAGGCCTGGAAACGCCTGGCGAGTCAAGAATGGTCGCTCCTCGGTATTGCCGACAGCCGGCGCAAGATCGCCGCACTGCCCGATTATCCGGAAGACGTGCTGCTGGAGAGCCTCGAACTGTTGGGCATTCCGGTGGAACTACGGCAAGATTACTTATCGCTGCAGTTGACCGCGTTGCCTGGCTGGGCCGGCTTTATTAAGTGGCGCGGTGAAGAACGAGACTACCCGTGGCAGCAAGCCCACCCGGTCGGTCTTGTGAAATTTCTGGCCATCCGTTTGTGGTATGCGCGAGAGCTTGTGCAGGCAGCCTGTCGGGACTATCTGGACATTCCGGGACGATTCGAGGACATCACCGCGTACATGCAAGACTATTCGGAAGAATACTATCTGCGGCGACAGCGGATCGCCGGCCACTTGCCTGCACTGTATGCCGAAGAAGTTGATCGGTTGGCCCATCGGAAAGGCCAAGGGTGGAGCACGGTGCTCACTCGCTACCGTACCGACGTCGTTCCCAGGCAGCAGGCTGCGAGTCGGCGTGGTGCCGCGCGCCGACTCCTCACGCTGGGGAGATCGCTGGGTATCGAGGGCGTGCAGTTGGCCGAGAGCCAGGCCCATGATCTCAAACAAGCCATTGAATGGATAGAAGCCTTCCCGGAATCGAACCATGGACCGATATGGCTGAAGGCCTTTGAGGCTGGCTATCACGAGCCTCTGATTGGACAACTCATCGAGGCTTCCCGACGTCCGACAGGAAATATCGAGGCAGGCTCTCCGATTCGCCCCTACTCTCAGTCGGTCTACTGCATTGATGTGCGATCGGAGCCGTTTCGTCGTCATTTCGAAGCAGTCGGACCACATGAGACGTTCGGCTTTGCCGGTTTCTTCGCCGCCTTCATCCGCTACCGCGTGGGGAACGGAACATGACACCGAACAGTTCCCGGTCATCATGCGCGCAAAGAATGAAGTCCGTGAAATACCTCGCAGCTACCTCGATCACCAGGTTTCAAAGCACCAGGCCTGGGCCAAGTGGGTCCATGCCGGGCACACCCTGCTGCATGACCTGAAAGAAAACGTCATCACCCCGTACGTGATGGTTGAATCGATCGGCTGGTTTTACAGCCTTCCGATCTTTGGAAAGACGCTCCTTCCGTCTCTCTACCGGCGGATTGCGAATTGGCTTCGGCAACAGTTCGTGCCATCACTCCCGACGACGCTCACCGTCGACAAACTGTCACCCAGCGAGACTGGAGAGATGCTCAAAGTCGAACAACAAGAGCTCATTCGGAGGGCACTCCTGGAACGACTCGGATTGCGCAGTGCCAGGATGACGCCCTCACTCATTGAAGGGCTCCGACAGCGTGTCCTTCAAGAAACCAATCCACAGGAAGCGCTGTTCCTCAAGGAGGCCGAGAGTGTAGGCTTGAAGGCAGAGGCACTCGACGCGTTCGTCACGGCCCTCCAGCGAGAGTACGATCTGAATCCCCGGGCTTCGTCGCGATACAAGGAACGGCTGACGAGAACCGGGTTTACGCTGGAGGAGCAGACGCTGACCGTCGACACTGCGCTGCGGATGATGGGGCTGACCAAGAACTTTGCCCGCCTCGTGCTGTTCTGTGCCCACGGTAGCACGTCGGAGAATAATCCCTATGAGTCGGCCCTCGATTGCGGAGCCTGTGGAGGCAATGAAGGCAAACCCAATGCGCGTGTGCTGGCCATGATGGCAAACAGTCATCTCGTAAGGGATCGCTTGAGGAAGACTGGCATTGAGATTCCATCCGACACGCATTTCCTCGCTGGACAGATGGATACGACCACCGATGCCGTTCAGCTGTTCGACCTGGAAGACGTCCCGCCCACCCATCGTGCTGACTTGGCGAGACTACAGGAAGATTTGAAAGAAGCCGCAGAACTAGCCAGCCAAGAGCGGTGCAGCCGACTCCCTGAACTCCTGCAGGGCCTCACCGACTCGCAGGCTTCGGCCCACGTACGCCAGCGGAGTGTCGACTGGAGTCAGGTCCGTCCTGAGTGGGGGCTCTCGAGCAACACCACCTTCCTGATCGCCCGACGTGATTTGACAAAAGGCTTGGACCTCAAGGGACGTGTGTTCATGCATTCGTATGACTATCGAGAAGATCCCAGCCATCGCTTCCTGGAGGTGCTGCTTACCGCTCCCCAGGTCGTGGCGCAATGGATCAACATGGAGCATTATTTCTCCACCGTCGACAACGAAGTCTATGGGAGCGCCAGCAAAATCTACCACAACGTGGTGGGACGGTTCGGCATCATGTCCGGCCCTTGGAGCGACCTCCGGCTTGGATTAGCCAGACAGACCGTCATGAACGGCGAGATGCCGTACCACGAACCGATGCGTTTATTGACGATGGTTGAAGCCCCACGGAAGGGAATCGAGAAATTGATTGCCCGACACGAAGTGCTTCAGCACTATTATCACAACGAGTGGGTCCATCTCGTCGTGCTCGACCCAGAGGACAGGACCTGGTATCGATATCGACCCAATGGAGCATGGACCCGCATCATACAAGACGTATCACAAGTGACATCGCTGATTTCGTGATCAGAAGAACCGGGGGCCGAAAAGGAGATTCTTGATGGGCAAGGCGAGTTTGCATCCAATGAAAGAAGTTCGTGTGATCGTCGCGGGTGAGCATCGCGCATTCGTGACCGAGCTGTTGGACCGAGTCCAGGCCTCCGGCTACACAATTATCGGAAATATTTCAGGCAAAGGACACCATGGAGTGCGGGAGGCACACTTCATGTTCAGCGAGCAAGAAAGTCTCGAGATGATCCTGACGGTCGTGCCGGAAGAAAAAGTTGAGCCCATTCTTGCCGGCCTTCGCCCCCTCTTCGAACGGCATTCCGGTTTCATGTATGTCGCCGATGTCGCCGTCGGTCGACAGGAATACTTCGGGAAGAAGAAGGGTGCCAATCCGTAACGGAAGGTTGGACGCTGGCAGGACAAGGACCTTACCATTTTGGGTAGTAGTGAATTGAGTATATAATGTACACAAGGTATCTAATGCCCGTGGGGGGACGATTCTTATATGTGAAAGGCTCCATCATGAAAACCCTCGCCCTATGGTCCATACTTATCGCTCTTCCCACTGTGAGCCTCGCCGAGATGTCACAACATACCGAGGTCTGTGTGGCGGCTACGGATAAAGACATTGCCGCCTTATTCGACCGCTGGAATGAGTCGCTGAAGACGGGCGACCCCTACAAAGTTGTCGCCAACTACGCACCGAAGTCCGTCTTGCTTGCCACAGTGTCGAGCAAACCTCGGTTTACCGTCGAGGAGAAGGCAGACTATTTTCATCACTTTCTCGAGAACCAGCCCGTGGGTCGTATTGATTCTCGTACGATTGAGCTCGATTGCAACCTGGCAATCGACGAAGGCCTGTACTCCTTTACCTTCAAGAAGACTGGGGTCACTGTGAAGGCCCGGTACAGCTTCACCTACAAGTGGGATGGCAAGCAGTGGTTAATCACGAGTCACCATTCATCCAGAGTCCCGACTGAAGAAGCGCCCCTTGAAGAGCCGCCCCACTCCGTGGCGCGCCATTCAGAAGTCTGTGTGGCGGCTAGTGAAAAAGAAATCGAAGCCTTGCTGGACCGATGGAAGGAATCGCTCCAAAGCGGCAACGCCCACAAGGTCATGACTCATTACGCAGCCAGGTCTGTCTTGCTTCCCCTCTCCTCGACCAAACCTCGATTAACGCTCGATGATAAAGAAGACTATTTTCGCCATTTTCTCAAAGACCGTCCGTTAGTCCACGTGTTCCCGCACGATTGAACTCGACTGCAACACGGCGATCGACGAAGGCCTCTACACGTTTACCTTTCAGAAGACAGGCGACATCGTCAACGCCCGATACAACATCGTCTATAAATGGGATGGCCTGCAGTGGTTGATCACCAGTGACCACTCGTCGATCTACCCTCAATAACTTTAGCGAATGCCAGAGTCGTGTTCACAGCGCCAGACGCCACCCTGCCTGATGGATTTCTACCTATACACTTAGGAACACGTACATATTACACTGAGCATTCTCTCATCCCATTAACTGCTAGTTGTGAATTGGGCTTCCTCGAAACTATACTGTGCTCATCAGTTTGAGCTCTGTTTCAAGTAGCAACCTGTTTTTACATATCCATAACGTGCCAGGGGTGATCAATCCACACGCGGGAGGAGAGGTCATGAGGGCATTTGTTTTATTGCTGACGGCTGTTGCTGTGACCGTAGTGGGCTGTGCGGGAAAACCAGTTGAAACGGCGAAAGCCGATTCACTTCATAAATTTAACCACGTGGTCCCGAAACATTCCGAAGTGTGTGTGGCGGCCACCGAGGAGGATATTGCGGCTTTGTTC
>JABMDK010000109.1 GCA_015903995.1 Nitrospira sp. | reverse complement strand
CGCAGGCCTCTTGCGGAGCTCCTCCCTGATAGGGGCAGGATTGGAATCAACAGAGGTCCATCGGCTGCACCATCGCCCGGTCTCGCCCCAATGCCACAGACCGTTCAACAAGATTCTGCAACTCTCGGACGTTTCCTGGATACGAATAGCGAAGCAACAACTCGCGAGCCGGCTGAGAAAACCCGCGCAACTGCTTGTTCAGCTTCTGCGAACAACTTTCCAAAACATGCTCGGCGATCACCAGAATGTCTTCTTGCCGTTGCCGAAGCGGCGGCACGACGATCGGCACCACGTTGAGTCGATAAAAGAGGTCTTCACGAAACCGGCCCTGCGACACTTCTTTGCGCAAATCCTTTTGAGTGGCACACACAAGTCGGACATCTGTTTCGATCGTCTCATTGCTTCCAACCCGTTCAAAAGTCCGTTCCTGCAGGACACGCAAGAGTTTCACCTGCACGACAGGCGAAATCTCGCCGATTTCGTCAAGGAATAAGGTCCCCCGGTTGGCCATTTCGAACCGGCCCCTCCGTTGGCGCAATGCACCGGTGAACGCGCCTTTCTCATGGCCAAAAAGCTCGGCCTCGAGGAGTGTTTCCGGCAAGGCTGCGCAGCTCACCTTAATCAATGGATATCCTCGCCGGGAACTGTTCTGATGCAACGCATTCGCGACCAATTCCTTGCCGGTTCCGCTCTCACCGACGATCAGCACAGTCGAGTCGGTCTCAGCCACCAACTTGATCTTATCGAGGACGGCGCGCATGTGACTGTTTGCCCCTAAGATGCCGTGAAAACAAAACTTATCTTCGAGTTGGTGCTTGAGATCCTGATTCTCTCGGCGTAAGGCAATCACCGCGCCGACCCGCTCGACGATCAACAGCAATTCGTCCATCTGAAAGGGTTTCGTGACATAATCGAAAGCCCCCAGCTTCATGGCGCCCACAGCCGTTTCCACAGATCCATGGGCGGTAATGACGAGCACTTCTGTCAGCGGATCCTTTTCTTTGGCCGCCTTCAATACCATTAACCCATCTGCACCCGGCAACCGGAGATCGGTAATCACCACATCAAAGGATTTTGCGTGAAGCGCGTCAATCCCTTCCGTCCCTGTCGATGCCGCATGGACATGACAACCGACGGCCTCCAACGCATCCACCATGGATAGACGCATCAAAGGCTCATCGTCGACCAGCAAGAGGTTCAATCCCTTCATATTTCCTTCTCCGCGAGGGAGCGCACTCGCGACACCGGCAAGCAGAGGGTAAACGTCGTGCCTTTTCCGACCTCACTCTCCACCAAGATTCGTCCTCCATGACGCTCCATGATACCAAGATTGACTGAGAGGCCTAGTCCCGTACCTTCGCCCTCACCTTTGGTGGTGAAAAATGGATCGAAGACGCGGGGGAGCACTGAGGCAGGAATGCCTGATCCGGTGTCGGTGACATCCACGCGGCAGACTCCCTCTTCCACGGATGTTCGGATGGTCAAGGTTCCACCTTTTTTCATAGCCTGCACGGCGTTCAAGATGAGATTCATCAGCACCTGTTCAATCATGTGCCGATCGACCGTGACACTCGGCAAGTCATGACCTGGGATAATGTCCAAGCGGATGTTATTGGGAGCAAACAGATGGGTCGTCAGCACGAGGACCTGCTCAATGATGCGATTGATATCGGCCGAGCTGAATTCCGGTTCGTGCTGCTGTGAAAAATCGAGCAGCTGCCGAACGATCTTTTGAACACGCCGGACGCCGGACTCCATCGAGGCCCAATATTCCTCTTGACGTGCCGCCGATAGCGTTCCCTTTCGAAGGTTATACAGACAATT
>JABMDK010000108.1 GCA_015903995.1 Nitrospira sp. | reverse complement strand
CCTTCTTCGGCCATGTGCCGTTTCCATTGGTGCATATCGATACGGGATATGAAATGCCAGAGCTCATCGCTTATCGGGATCGGCTGTGCCGAGAATGGCGCCTCGACCTGGTCGTGGGACAGAACACGGAGGCGCTGGCAGCCGGCATGGGTCCTCAGCAGGGACGTGTCACCTGCTGTACGGCGATGAAAATCGATGCCTTGAAACAAACCATCGCGAAACACAAATGGACCGCCATCATTCTTGGGATTCGCGCCGGCACCCGTGCCAAAGAACGATACTTTTCACTGCGTGATAAACATGGCGAGTGGGATTTTCGAGATCAGCCGCCAGAGCTCTGGGACCAGTTCAACACGACGTTCCCGGCTGGCTTGAGTTGAATATCTGGGAGTATCTCGAACTCGAACAGGTTCCCCTTCCCACACTCTACTTCGATCAAGGCAAAGGTATGCGGTATCGAAGTCTGGGATGTGTGCCTTGCACCGGTACCGTTTCATCCCGTGCCTCAACCATTCCTCAAATTATTTCCGAACTCCGTGTGACGACGATCGCAGAACGGAGCGGCCGAGCGCAGGACGAAGGCCGCGGCATGGAAACCCTACGCAAGCTTGGCCATATGTAAGCTAGCTGTTAAAGCGATAGTACCAACGAATTGGTGGTTTTTGCGTATCGCGAGAATCCCCACCTGCATTGCAACTTTCTCAATTTGTGCGCAGGTGCACAGATGCGTGCGCCCGCACACGGTCTATTGCAAGACTGCTCCTCGGCTCGTGCATCGCCCTTGAGCCTCTCGCCATTTCTCCTTTAACATGGCGCTTTGACTGACCGAGTCATGAGCAAGAGCGCGGTCCCCTTCTTGCTCTGTGCAGGGGCGAGATGAGTTGGTCGCGTACGAGGTATAGAGGTGAGGGCAGAATCAATGCCATCACAACGACACACTCTCGGGCAAATTTGAGAGACTACCCATGACAACGTACGAAGCAGAACGAAACCTAGAGTCACCCGAACATGAACTTCGTGAGACCGGTAGTGATCAAGCTATCGTCTCGGAACCGGTTACTGTAACTGGATCAGCCGCGTTCCAGGCGCAATATGCTGGGCGTGATATGGCCGCCGGACTGATCGCGGGGTCGATGGCGATCCCATTGACGGTCGGCATCGCCATGATGTCCGAGTATCCCATTAAGGTAGGACTGGCCACCGTCGCATTTGCCTGTTTGGTCGGCTGGATCAATGCCTGGTTCAAACCAGGCAACTACATCGGCTGCCCGGGAATCGCAGCAGGCCTGGCACCGGTGTTAGCCGTCGGAGTGGCCACATTCGGTCTGGAGAATATGGCCTTCGCCATTTTCCTGACGGCGACGTTTCAAGCCATCATCTGGCGATTCAACTGGCAGCGCTATATTCTGGTGGCGGTGCCGGTGTATTTGGTGGAAGGGCTCTTGGCAGGCGTCGGATTGAAGATCGCGCTCAAGTTCTTGGCCTTCACCTATGAACTTCCTCCGGGGATGGAAGCCGCCGACTCGTTTTTGAATTTCGCGCGCATTCAGATGATCTTCATTTCCATGGTGGGATATGGCCTCTTTGTCTATCTCTTTTTGAAGTTCAAGAATACGCAGCCTGCTGTTCCGTATTTTGTCATCATCGCAGCGGGAACCATCCTGGCCCAGTTTGTCTCGGTCCCCATGTTGTCCATGGAAGATACGGAACTCAAGCTCGCCCTGCCGATCCCGCACTTTGATAGCCTCCTGACCATTCTCTATATGTTCGGATTCGCGGTGATGCTGGCCATGATTGACGTCATTGAACAGGTGATGAGCAATGCGGCGATTGAGAAAATTGACCCACTCAAACGGAAATGCAACAGCAACAACAGCCTGCTCGCGATCTGGATCGCCAACATGGGATCGAGCTTCTTTGGTGGCATGACCAATCTGGACGGGTTGGCCAAGAGCACCACTAATCGATTGGCTGGTGCCTATACGAAATTTTCGGTCCTCATCATCGGGTGTGTCGTGACCTTCTTTACTTTCAATACCCATGCGCTGGAATATCTCCCGAAGTTTGCCTTGGCGGTCATCATGATCTTCTCTGGTTGGAAAATGATCGAGGGACTCGTGCATGTGACCCACCATGGTCCCTACGCCATGATCCTTGCCATTTTATGCGGCGTCTTGGTCTTTAAGGTGGGTATTTTTGAAGGATTATTGATTGCGATGGCCGTGCACGGGATCGTACACTACATGGTCTATGTCAACATAGAAAAAATGCCCGGAAGTGTCATTGTTAAACGATACATCGATGATCTCAAGAAGAATGGCGCTGACGTCAGCTAATAACCCCATGCTCTCATGACCTATTTGATCGCGTGAGTCGGTGAATTGAACTTCCCTATCCTTCGCTCCATTACCAGAGACTAGAGAGGACGCGTCTCGATGTTCATTAAAATTCTTGCAGCGATAGACGGCAAGGATACTTCCATGAAAGCCTTGATGGAAGCGAAGCACATAGCTATCTCCAACCATGGGACGCTCCGCATTGTCTATGTTGCCACCGAGGAGACCGACCCAAAAGCCAGTCTCAAGTTGTTAACACAGGCCAAGTCCACCATTGGCGACGGAGTGACCCTGGAGACCCGTGTCTTATACACCGAGGCCATGTACGGCGTGACTGGAATCGTCGACGCCCTCGCCAACGGGGCACGAGAATGGGGGGCTGATCTTGTGGTGTTGGGAAGCTCACATCGCCACGCGCTGGAACGGTGGGTCATCGGTTCAGTCGCGGAGCAATTGCTCTCCAAGATTGATGCCTCTGTGCTCGTGGTTCGTTCACAGTAGACAGTCACCCATCCAGGCCTCCTCCACTTCAGAGTTCGACATCGCTCTTCCGGCCATCTCTCTAGTTGCGTGCTCCTCCGCTGAGCATCGATGCACAGGTCACCGTGCAAGTCGTGCATCGATGCACGAGCCATGCGCCTCCTCGAGACCCCTACTCCATTCTATGAATCGGCGAGTCGTGCTTTTCCAGTATTTAATGAACGTTTTGAGCTGCATCCTTGTCGCACGGGCTTAAAACAGTCTGGACTCCAACTTGCATTTACCAGCAATTAAAGGGAACGGATGGTCCGATTACCCTTGCTGCTTAAGGGAGGTTTTGCAATGGGGAAACAGCATGTCGTCACGATGTTACCGGGAGAAGGCACCGGCCCGGAAATTTGCGAGGCGGTGCGCCTCGTCATCGATGCGAGCGGGGTCAACATTAAGTGGGAATATGAGGATATTGGACTCGACTGTCTCGAGAAGTACGGCACCCTACTTCCCGATAAGACCATTCAAAATATCGCGAAGAACAAAGTGGCGCTCAAAGGTCCGACGACGACGCCAATCGGGACCGGCCACAAGAGCGCCAATGTGACCCTCCGTAAGGTCTTTGATCTCTATGCGAATGTCCGCCCGGCAAAGCTCATCCCCGTGCTCAAGCGACCCTGGGACAAGATCGACATCATCAATTTCCGTGAGAATACGGAAGACTCGTATGCCGCCATCGAGCATATGGTGTCGGATGAAGTCGCACAATGTCTGAAAGTCATTACCTGGCCTGGTTCCTATCGCATCGCAGACTTTGCGTTTAAGTGGGCCAAAGACAATGGGCGGAAGAAAGTCTGGTGTGTTCACAAAGCCAATATCATGAAGATGACCGACGGCCTCTTTCTCGACGCCTTCCGGGAGGTCGCTAAAAAGTATCCAGACATCGAGTCCGGTGACATTATCGTGGATAACTGCTGCATGCAGCTGGTGAGAAATCCCGCTCAGTTCGATTGCTTGGTGCTCCCCAATCTCTACGGCGATATCTTGACCGATCTCTGCGCTGGACTGGTAGGAGGCTTGGGATTTGCGCCTGGCGCCAATGTCGGCGACGGATGCGCGATCTTCGAAGCGGTCCATGGTTCTGCGCCGAAGTATGCCGGTATGAAGAAGGTCAACCCTTCGGCCGTGCTGGTCTCCGGCATCATGATGCTCCGTTGGCTCGGCGAAGAAGCAGCCGCAGCTCGGATCGAGAAAGCCATGTTCGCCGTGCTCGACGAGCGGAAACATGTGACGTACGACGTCGGCGGAACAGCCAAAACGGACGAGTATGCACAAGCGATTGTGGACAAGATGCACGCGAAGGCCTGAGCCTCCGCGCACAGACTGAACAAGGAGATATCCCATGCCAACATTTACCGAAACCGCCAAGGCAACCAAGAAGAAGAAAGAGATCAAGCTCGTCGGTGTCGATATGTACATCATCACGGAGAAGGGCATCCCGAAATTCGACGACATCGGACCATTCAAGTGTGAATTCATTTCGAACCGAGGGACGAAGGTCTGGCCTGGCTTCGTCAGTCCCGATTTACTGCAGGTCAACTGGTACCGATGCCGGTTCATGGCCACCAAGGATGTGCAGGACGCGGACATCAATTCGTTCCTGGAGGCCCTGACCAAGAAAGGGTGGTGGTGGTCTGCAGCGCAAAAGCTGTGGAACTACGACGGTGAAGCCGGATTCAGCAAAGCCTACTGAGGCACGCACCGAGGCGATGGCGCTCATCTGAGCGTCCATCGCCTCAGCCATGGATTGGCACGCATCTCACCGGAGGTGAAGCATGAAAGTCTTGACGGTCGAAGAACTTGGTATTGCCACGGGGGAAGGCGTAGATGTTCCTCTGTTCAAGTCGGAACCATTATCTCTTAGCCCTCACACAGACTCCTCGATACTGACAGAGCAGCAGGAAACCTTTCTTCGTGATCGCTTCAGCACGAAACTCGAAGACCCCGAAACTGGACGTTGGATTCGCTCCTGGCACGCAGATGGGGAATAGATGATGGCTGGAGTTGTCGCCAACAAAGCTGAGCTCGAATATGCGGTCATGCTCGCGGTCCTAGATTTTCAGACCGAGTTCATGAAGTCCAGCTATTCGCACGTGCAGGCTCGTGTGTATGACGAGCTGATCTACGTCACATCAGCCCGAAGCATATCCATTCCGGCGGAGAAGGAACTGGCCAGGTCAGCTGAAGGTCACGAGCTGCTTCGTCGATTTCACCGAGCCCTGTTTGACTCATGTCAGAACACACTCCGGGAACGGATTGAGCATGCCATTGGTGTGAAAATTGAAAACATTGTCACGGACCTGGACCCTGAAGTTGGACGCAGTACGCTCATTATCAAATTGCGTGAGCCGCTCGTCCAATCCACAACACACTGAACCGTCATATCAGAGCCGCTGCCGTCTGGGTTGATCAAAACTCGGTATTTGACCGTGCAACAGACTACTTCTCAACGGTCCTGCCCCATTAACGAGGGGTCACAGACGGCACCGGCATTTTTCCCAGCCCTTTCTATTTCGTTTTAGCCTCCCTCTATGTCCAGGGGGATGGTGTCACCAAAGCGTATCATGAAGGGCGGACTGTGCTGACCTCCATGACCCATGTCAGTTTGTCTGGGCAGAGGCCCCTGAGTTCATATTTGACCATATGCCGTGACTAGCCCGAGTACCCATGGACGCACTCTTTCTGTAAGGACGCTATCCAAGTTTGTCCTGAGCATGCTCATCTCATGCATCTGTTTGTCAGAATTGGGATGGGGTGGAAATTCTGAGACCGACCCACACCCATCTTCCGATCCCTGGTTCGCCGGCACACTACTGTCGACGCGCGGCCGCACACTCGATCCGGGGCATCTAGTCATTCAGCCTTACTTCTTTTATACGCGTTATGGCGGATTGTATAACGATAATTGGCGCCTCCATTCAGCCACCGTGTCGCGTACGATGATTCAGCAAACATTCTTCATCTACGGCTTAACAAGCCGGATAGATATCGGGATCGCGCCGCAGTGGCTTGAGAATTCCTCATCACACGATTCCATCTCCGGGTTCGGCGACTTACCGCTTCAGCTGGGCTTCCAAGTAATTAGAAGCGATTCTGATTCATGGCTCCCACATGTACTATTCTGGGTTCAAGAGGTCTTTCCGACTGGTCGCTATAGCGATCTCGGGCCATCCACAGTGGATCTGGGCGGGATTGGAGGTGGCTCATTTGGCACGACCTTAGGCGTTGCAGTCCAGAAAGTATTACAGCTGGGAGGGGATCACGTGTTGCGGTATCGCCTGAATGCGTCGTACGGCTCCTACTCGCCCGTCAGGGTGCGCGGATTCAATGCCTACGGTGGAGGCTTCGACACCATTGGTCGGGTTGAGCCTGGATCCGTGACCACCTTCACCGTCGCAGGAGAATATGCACTCACACGGCGTGTGGTACTCGCGCTCGATATCGGATTCCAGACGATCAATGCAACGCACTTTTCTGGAACAGCGGGAGTCGGTGTACAGGGTGAGCCAGCAATCGTGGGGAAGGGATACAGCAATCTTCTTTCCATCGCGCCAGCCGTGGAATACCACTTCACGCAACAGATCGGGCTGATTGCCGGTCCATGGTTCAGTCTCAGGGGGAAGAACACCTCAGAATTCTTTGGTGTTGTGGCTGCACTGTACTTGTTTCTGTAGGGGCTGTCACACTCCTTGGGCTGCTGCGATTGTTTACCTGTTGTTTACATGACGTTTACACGTTCGACATGTGAACGCGGTATAGATCACATTGATCACCTGCATTGGCCGAGAGCCTAGAACCGCTACCTCTGCTGCAGGATAAACACGACGTCCATCTAACCTTACGATAAGGAAGGGGTTGCCATGAATACACTGCATCGCTCCGTCGCACTGCTGGTCTTCACCATCATCGGCCTAGGAGGTTGCGCACATGAAGGAAGTTCCCTATCTGACCCACATCCGGTCACCGTGGCCGACCTGCAGGCGGTACTACGTGATGAGTGGTCTCGGCATCTATTTTGGATTCGCAATGTCGTGTTGGACAATGCAAAGAACGATCTGCGGTCTCGGGATTTTGCGGAGAAGGCGGTGGCCACCAATGCAAGAGATCTCGCGCGGACGTTTAAGCCATTCTACGGAGAAGCGGCTTCTGATCGGTTCCATACCTTGCTCACCAAGCACTATGACGCCGTAAAAACCTATTCCCTGGGCACCGTGACCGGGAATCCGCGACAGCAAGATTCGGCAAAAGTGCAATTGACCGCAAATGTCGACGAGATTGCCTCATTCTTGAGCGGGGTCAATCCACACCTCTCTAAGGAAGCTGTTCGTACGCTCTTTGCTGATCACGTCGATCACCATGTGGCGCAGATCAAGAAGTTTCAAGACAAGGACTACGCCGGCGAGGAAGAGATCTGGCCGGCGATGGAGCATCACGTCTACGTCATTGCCGATACACTGACGAATGCCATTGCGAAACAGTTTCCGGCGAAATTTGGGAGTTGACCGAGGGTGTGGACACAGAGCGAGGTGGGCGGGACGAACTACCGTAAGATGGATGGTTCCTCTCGCCCCCTTCATCAAACACGTGAATCGTCTTTCGCACATTCGCCTCACGTCGATCGTTCAGCAGAACATAGGCTAGTTTGGCTTACACAATCGATTGATGAATGAGTGCCACGGTGTCTATCTTATCTCCAGGATTTTCACAGCCTGGAACGTAGCGACTGACCGCCACGCTATTGCGTCGCTCTCCGCCCTCTCCACTCTTTGCACGGTGGATGCAATGCCATCGGAGGGTCCCCTACAACGCCTACTTGAACCATTGTCACCTACCCTACGGCTGGCCCAGTGATTCCCAGCATCTCCACCAGCCCTTGAATCGTTTTCGGTGCATTCCCTTCACTTCGATTATTCACCAACACATAGGTCGGTTTGGCTTGCACGATCGATTGCTGAATGAGCGCCACGGTGTCTCTGCGCATCTCCGGGAGTTCTGCGACAATCTTGGTATAGGGCGCGGCCCGTTTCTTGGCATCTGCATAACTCATTTTTAACGGCGTCAGGAGGCGAAACACGGTGAAAGGAGCCGTGAAGGTCCCCTGCATCCGCTTGTGCTGATCCACCAAGGGAGGCATGTAGGACCAATGGTTGTACACGTGCGCCACGCCGTGCGCTTCCAGCACCTTCCGATACTCAGGTCCAAGAAGGCCGGCGTTACGGATTTCGACCGCGTATTTGAACTCGGTCGGAAGCTGGCTTAAGAAAGTGTCGAGTCGAGATGTAAACTCTCCCACAGATAAATCGTGACGTTGAAACTCAAATAGAAAGGGGCCGGTGCCGTCCTGGAACTGGGCGTCTCTATATGGAGCCAACACCAGGTCTTTGAAGAGCTGCGCATCGAGGAAACGAGGATTCGGCTTGCCGGCCTTCAGACCATAGCGGGGATGCTGGGCAAAGACCGGCACGGTGAGATCTTCCCAGACCTTGAAACACATCGTGCAGTCTTGGGGCATCTGGTCGCGGTAGGCCAGAAGCTGACGGGTCGTCGGTGGCCGGTAGAAGGTAGAGTCATTGCCGACAGTACGGAAGAGCGGTGAGCCGTTGTAGAGGAACTGCCAGTACTCAGCCAAGCAGTGTTTGGTAAAGGTGCCCTTGGGGTAGTTCTTGAGATAGACCTGCCCTTTCCATCCCTCATAGGTCCAGGTCGAGGTACCGAATCTGACCAGCGGCGAAACCATGTTTGAGCGGAAGTGTAGTACCGGAAAGTTGGAGGATCAACGTGAAGTCCCGCTGGCTGAGCCAGATGCCGCTATCGAGTGCCGTTCTGCAGCCATCGTAAAGACAAACACCCGCTCTCCGAGCTGCACATCGATATCGGTAAAGAGACCGAGAATTTTGGCTCCGGTGATCTCTCTGACTTGCTCGCAGAGTTTGTCGCGGCCCTGCGCGATCAAATTCTGCCGGAGCCGTTTTACCATTTCGACGCCTTCTACGGTTTTGGCGAGCTGACGTTCCGCCGGTGTGAGGACGCCTTTCAGCCTGACGACCACCAGATCACGCACCACGAACGCACGGACTTCATCAGGGCCTCGTCCCAGAAACTCCTGCTCGAACTTGATGATGGCGTTGCGGATTGCGTT
>JABMDK010000107.1 GCA_015903995.1 Nitrospira sp. | reverse complement strand
TTTGTCGAGAATCGTCCCACTGCCGGTCGACGCGATGGCATCCAGGACCACTTCTCCTTGGTGCTTGACGTAGAGTCTGTTCCTTGCCGTGTCGACCAAGATATACGGTTGGCTCGGCTTCAATTGGGAGAGTTGTTTCGAGAGGGTTTTGTATTTGGCTTGCAACGCACGTAGGCCAGGCCCGTCCTGGACAACAGGCCGATGAACCACCTGGGACAATGGGGAGGCTACGGGCCTGGTATCTGGCGCCGTCGCGATCAATACGATAAGAAACGTGACTGCTGCACAGGCAAGAAGGACTCGGCCCATGTGGTCCTCTCTCAGATTTCCTGTCTATTATGATGCGCCAGCTCGGACAGGGCAAGGGCCACGGTATTCTGTCCCGTTAAAGCGCCGACGATGGTGATCGGAGTTCCGACGGGGACGCTTTCGAAGAGCGCCGCCATGCTGGGATTATCCAGCATGACACACCCAAGCGTCTGCTGCGCGTATTCATTCTCGACCCCGTGGATTTCGATCAGCCCACCGATCCCCTTTCCCAGGGCGATGTGACCCGTCTTTTTCGCCAGGTCGAACCGACGGCGGTCCTCGGCATTGGGATAGTCGAGCACGAGGGCTCGATAGAACTGTGTTTGTCCTGGCCCGCGCTTATCGATCACGCGATATCGGCCTTCGGGTGTGGCGCCGTCCCCTTGAAACTGCTTTTCTCGAATGCCGTTGAACCCCAATCGGACGGGATATGAGAGTACCTTCCGTCCATTTTTGTAGAGGATCAGTTCCCGCTCGGCTTTGCTTACGACAATGGCCGGTGATTGGTGCGTTCGCGACCAGTCCATCGTCTGTTGCGCCATGGCCTGCCACGACGCAATCCGTTTCTCATCGGCGTATCGCCCCAGTTCCTGAGTCAGTAATGCTGCCTGATGCACGAGTGCTTGATTGGCTTCTTCAGCCAGCTGGATGGCCCGCCGGTAGTCTTTCTGCTCAAAGAAGGTCCTGGCTTGTTTCACAAGGAGATCTGTTTGGACGACTCGCTCTCCGAGGACAATCCGTCCGTCAATTGACCCAATATGAGACCGCATGAGGTGAAACCGATCCTCGATGCTCTCCACTTTCGACTGTGCTGTACGTTGCCAATTGGCTTGACGATCATGAAGCTGTGAGACAGTACGCTCTCCCCTGAGATAGAGACCTCGTAGTTCGTTCTCCAGTTCGCTCGTCTCCCACGGCCATCGGATCACATCGTCATCCAACTCCACTCGTGACTTCAGCGCAATCCACTGTCGTACGAACGCACCGTACTCTTCAGGCGCTGTTTCCGGAGCGCGCAACGCAATCATGTCCTGATCGATGGATTCAAGCGCCGCAAGGAGGTCAGGGGGAACGGCCTGCACACACCCGCTGAAGCAGACGACGCAAAGGGCCGATGTCAGTGTTCGATTTACCCGACCTAAGCGCATAGGAGAAGCCCTATTGTCTCCTTGAAAGAGACGGCTTGCCTCTTCCCACCTTGGCCAGGGCGTTTTGTATTTCGGTTTGAACTCCCTGGCTCATATCATGGATCGCCTTGGCTTGGGTTTGTGCCGCCGGGTAAT
>JABMDK010000106.1 GCA_015903995.1 Nitrospira sp. | reverse complement strand
CGCCTTGAGCGCGTCACGAATCTCGCCCGGTGACTTGCCGACACCGGCAAAGACGATTTTTGATGCAGGTACGCCGGCCTTCATGGCCCTAAACAGTTCACCACCGGATACAATATCCACTCCGCTCCCTTCTCGTGCCATCAGCCGCAGAATGGCGAGATTGGAGTTGGCCTTCATCGCGAAGGCTATGACATGCGGGATATCCTTGAACGCGTTGTCATAGGCATGGAAGTGACGAATGAGAGTCTCGTGGCTGTAGATATAACAAGGAGTGCCTAGTTCTTTCGCGATCCGGCTGACGGGTACTTGCTCGCAGTATAATTCGCCCTGTTGGTATTCAAAGCTATGCATCGTCTCAATCCTTAATCAAAAGTAGGTTCATCCGTTGAGCGTCATCGAGTTCCCACCGGCTGTGAAGGTGGGAGACCTATATCGTGCCCGTCCAGAGGCAGGTCAGGAGCTCCTCCTGGGTCTACGGCCTTACGCTCTGTCTGGAGTGCATGCTGTTTCTTTTGTTTCTCAACGGTAGGGGCGACGCCCACATACTCAGGAGGAACAGGAGAGCCCACGACTCCACAGGCGATCAACAACCCTGTTGAAATCAGAACCACCAGTGTCCTCATGAGAGGTACTTCTCCAGCTCTTTGATTCGCTGGTCCACCCGAGTCCGAGCAGTACCACCAACTTGTCCTTTGTGATCGATGGCAGCCACGGTAGTCAATCGTGTGAGCACGTCCTGTGTAATCCGCTCAGAAAACCCGCGTAACTCTTCGAGCGAAAGATCGGTCACCTCACAGCCACGATCAAGGGCTGCTCGAACGATCCGTCCCGTAATACCGTGCGCCTCACGAAACGGCACACCCTTCATAACCAAGTAGTCGGCCAGCTCGGTGGCCAGCAGTCCACCCCCTTGCAATGCGCTCGTGAGTCTTTCTCGGTTGACTTGCACGTGGCGCATCAGTTCGGTCATCACCTCAAGCGAGGAGTCCACGGTATCCAGCGCGTCAAAGAGTGCCGGTTTGTCTTCCTGCAAATCGCGATTATAAGTGAGGGGCAGAGCTTTTAGCAGCGCCAGCAGGTTGAATAGGTGCCCATATACGCGACCTGTTTTTCCCCGAACCAACTCGGGGATATCCGGGTTCTTTTTCTGCGGCATCATACTGCTTCCCGTACAGAAGGCATCGGGCAAGTCGACGAATTGGAACTCCTGCGTGGCCCACAGGATCAACTCTTCACTGAGCCGTGACAAGTGCATCATCACGATGGAAAGGGCCGAGGCCACTTCGATCATGAAATCGCGATCAGACACCGCGTCCATGCTGTTGGCGGTAACGGCAGGAAAATCCAACAACTCTGCCGTATATCGACGATTGACCGGATAATTCGTGCCGGCCAGCGCCCCCGATCCAAGCGGCATG
Organism: Nitrospira sp.; assembly: GCA_015903995.1. Lineage (GTDB taxonomy): Bacteria > Nitrospirota > Nitrospiria > Nitrospirales > Nitrospiraceae > Nitrospira_D. The sequence goes on along the minus strand of JABMDK010000106.1, from coordinate 227 downwards.
ACGTTGACTCGGCCTTTCGCGTCACGCAAGCGAGCCTTGTCCCGTTCGAGCATCTCAACATAGGCTAGCAGGTGATGGGCGAACAAGACCGGTTGCGCCCGTTGGAGATGGGTATACCCGGGTATTACCACCGTACGGTTCTCAGCAGCCTTTGCAACCAGCGCCCGCTGCAGATCGAGTATTCGTGCGTGGAGTTCGTCTAAATAGGTTCGTAAGTACAGTCGAAT
>JABMDK010000105.1 GCA_015903995.1 Nitrospira sp. | reverse complement strand
GAATCGCATTCTGACGGGTACGAGCCGTATCAGCTCTGAAATGGCGCTACGCCTTTCCAAGGCGCTTGGCCGTTCTCCGGAGAGTTGGCTGGCCATACAATACAATCACGATCTCTGGCACCCAAGCAGCATGTGAAGCTCGGCAAGGCCGTGAAGATCCGGCTCACAGCGGGCTAGAAGAGATTGGCACCCAAGTCGGAAGGCGATTGATAGGGGAAACGCGGGGGCGGCCCAACGGCCCAAACGGGCTGATCGCCCATCTGAAATAGCACTCTGACCTCAATTGGGATTTATGAAGCTCAACCATCATCCTGATACTGATTCGCTGTATATCAGATCTTTCTGAAAGACCGAGCGTAGAAAGTCGCGAGGTTTCCGAGGGCGTCGTGCTCGATTACGATTCGAATGGACGGTTGGTGGGTATTGATATCGACAATGCCGCCAACAAGGTCGAACTACAAAAACTGATCCTCAGCAAGCTTCCCGGCAAGATCGAAACCGACGCTGCCTGAGAAATCGCTCCGTATAAGAACCCGCAATATATAGCCCCACAGTCGTCACTCATTGAAACGCCAACGATTATGGCGTTATTCTCGGAGCCGTCGATGGTGTGTTGTGCTGGCAGAAATCGGCAGATTCGACTCTTACGCAGACCGGCCTAAACATTGTTAAGCGTCATGCATATTGTTTCGTGGAACTGCGGCGGGGCGTTTCGGAACAAATTCTCCGCCCTTCAGGATCTGCTCCCGGACATCGCCATTATTCAGGAATGCGAAGACCCATCTCGCAGTACTAGTGACGAATATAGGAGATGGGCAAGTAATCACCTATGGGTTGGTGACAATAAGAATCGCGGTCTTGGCGTGTTTGCTAAACCACACATAAGCATTGAGCCAGCCGAGCTTCAGGCCGACGGTCTCCAGACTTTTCTTCCGTGCAAAATTCAACAGTCAATTTTGCTAGTCGGTGTATGGACGAGACGAACAGAATCCCACGACTATCGATTTATTGGCCAGCTATGGAAGTATCTTCAGTTACACAAGGCCGCACTTGAAGCCAATACGTCCTTAGTCATGGGAGATCTGAACAGCAATGTCATCTGGGATCGGCGTCACTCCATTGCAAAACATTCCGACGTCGTGCGTGAGCTGGCCAACATTGGCCTTGAGAGTGCATATCACAGAGTACGCTCCGTTCCACAGGGAAAAGAACCGGACCCTACATTCTTCTTGCAGCGCGATATCAAGAAGCCATATCACATCGACTATGCCTTCATGCCTGCCGCCTGGTTGGAGTCGTGCACAGTCGAAATTGGAGATTCCACGCACTGGCTCAAATACAGCGATCACATGCCGTTGAGAGTTAAGGTAGATGACGCGCCATGGCGCCTAACCACACTTTGAACCGGGCTGCCGCAAGGCAGATTTCTGATCCAATAGGAGGTTCCGTCTGTGAAGGCGGGGGGTATGAGCAATATTCTGCGGCCCCCAGTAGACAGTCCCGATAATGGGGTCAGGAAATTTGGGTTAGAGAACAATTTCATTGACGGTAAAGTCAACAACCGCGTCGGTAGAGTCGACGCAGGATTCACAAAGAGGACGATGGCTTGCCACATCTTGGGAGGTCCCTATCCCCAAAGACCCACAATGACCATCAGCTTGTCGCGGGAATGATGCCATGCAACGGAGTTGCGAGGAATCACGATCATGAAGTACGTGGATGAATTTCGCGATCGCGCGGTGGCGGCGGCGCTGGCGGAGCGGATCAAGAAGACGGTACGCCGGCCTTGGACAATC
>JABMDK010000104.1 GCA_015903995.1 Nitrospira sp. | reverse complement strand
CGCCGGGCTGCTCATCGCCCGCGCGTAATGGTCGCCGCATCCCCGGCTTTGGCCGCTTGTTCAATCACGGCGGCCATGGCACTGATCCGGTCGAAGCCGTAGCTTCCCCCGGCGCCTTTCATCCCATGTGCTGCGGTGCGCACCATTTCAAGGTCCTGGGCGGCCAGGGCTGCCTGCATCGTCATGACTTCCTTCTTGCGGTTGGTGAGGAATTTCGGTATGAGCGGTTCGAAGGAGGGATCGATGTGCACGAGTTCTTCGCGTTCAGCACCTACCTCTTTGGACTGCGCGTGTCCCATTGGCTTTTCTCCGGTCAGTTTGGTATCGGTCGTTTTGTCTTGATTCTTGATAGAGCTCATCAGGATGGGCTTCACATCGAGCCCTGGGCCGAAATCGAATATTCACTGAAGAATTAAGGCCTGTACCACTCGAGAGCTAGCCCGACTAATCCATTGAGAAAATAGGGATTATTGCGGTGGAGCCGGCGTCCTACGGAATTGGCCAACAGATCGGAGCAAGGTTTCGCGTCTGAACGGCTTCAGCACATAGTCTTGCACGGCAAGAGCACGCACCTTGCTGACCTTGTCCTGATCGGCGACCGCCGTCAGCGTAATCACCGGCACATTCTCCCAGTCTGGCGTGGCGCGGATCGTCTCTAGGATCGTGATTCCGTCGATATGGGGGAGCTGAATATCCAACATGACGAGTGAAGGGGGTGGCATCAGCGCGACCTTTTCTAGTGCCACAGAGCCGTCTGCCGCGTGTAAGACCTGATAGCCCCTTTCCTTCATGATCAACGCCACGAGATCCGCCGTATCTTGTTCGTCCTCGACGAGTAAGAGGAGTGGGTCATGCCTAGAAGACGAGTTGTTCACTAATGTGCTCCTTTCTTAGGCCGCTTGGTCTCTCGGAGGATCGGCGCATTGGGCGATGGCAGTCAGCAGGGTCTTTTTCTTGATCGGTTTCGTCAGATGGGCTGTACAGCCCACAGCCAAGCATTTGTCTGCTTCTTCTTTGAAGGCATTGGCCGTCAGCGCCACGATCGGCGTGGGCCTGCGCTGCTGCGCTCGTTCCCATTCGCGAATGGCTGCCGTGGCCGTGAGACCGTCCATCACCGGCATTTGCATATCCATGAGCACCAAATCATAGCGACCAGTCTGGAATTTCTGCAGGGCGACGGCCCCATTTTCGGCCATGTCTATCTGATACGGGGTGTCTTTGAGAAAGAGCGCGACCACGTCGCGATTATCCTCCAAGTCTTCCACCAACAGAATGCGACAGGAGGCCGGCGTGGTCTGTTCTAATAACTCTGTCTCTTCCTGTTGAGCCGGTCCGACGGGTTCCAGATTCAGCGCAACGGCCAGTGAGTCCATTAAGCGCTGTCGGTTGAGCGGCTTATAGAGGTAGCTGGTGATTCCCAATGATCGAGCGCGACGAGTATCTTCCCCTTGAAGGTCTGAGACATGCATGATCAGGGGCAGCGTCGCCCATTCCGGTCGGTCGCGGATGGCCTGGGCCAGGTCCAACCCATTCATGCCCGGCATGTGATAGTCCAAAATGGCGAGGGTGATCGGCTCGCTCCGCCGATGCGCGTCGTCCAAGATCGTCAAGGCCTGTGCGCCACTGGTCGCTTCCACGAGTTGGGCTCCGCTTCGCGAGAGGTGTTCCCGGATGATCATCACATTGGTCTCGTTATCGTCCACGATGAGCAGGCGCATCGTATGCAGATTCAGGTACCGTCCCGTTTGGCTGGTCACCATGAGGGGGGCTTCAGGCAAGGTGATGGTAAAGGAAAAGGTGGTGCCGACTCCCAATGTGCTGGCTACCTCAAGGCGCCCTCCCATCAGGTTCACAAG
>JABMDK010000103.1 GCA_015903995.1 Nitrospira sp. | reverse complement strand
AGCATACACAGCGGTGAGCGTGCTGGATAGCTTGTCAGATGCGGTTGCTACACGCGCTTTCCCCATTGACGCACTATGAAGCCACGTGTCATCGTCACGGGGACGGCAGGACTGATAGGGCAGTACTTCGTGAAGACTGCTGCTCGATGGGCGTCAGGCTGGGAGGTTCATGGGCTCACCCGCGCTGATCTCGATCTCACGGATTTCAGCTCAGTCGAGCGAATGTGGGAGCGTCTCCAACCCAACGCAGTCATCCATTGTGCGGCTTTGAGCCGAACGAAGGATTGCGAGCGAGACCCGCAGCAGGCTCGACGTATCAATGTCGAAGCCACGGCCTATCTGGCCGGCTGCTCCAAGGAGATCCCCTTTGTCTTCCTGTCGAGCGGTGAAGTCTTTGATGGGCAGGTCGGGTGGTATCGAGAGACGGATCACGCCAACCCGATCAATGTGTATGGCCAAACCAAGCTTGAAGCTGAACATCGAGTGTTGCAGAATCCCAGGCATACGGTGGTGCGCATTGTTCTGACCGCGGGCATCTCGTTGAACGGCGACCGGAGTTTTGTCGAAGATATGCGTCAGGCGGCCACAAGCGGCAGAGCCATGACGCTCTATGGCGACGAATTTCGATGCCCTTTACCAGCTGGCGTCATTCCAAGGGCGGTCTGGGAACTCGTGAATCGAGAGGCCACGGGTCTCTATCACTTGGGCGGTCGGGATCGACTCTCTCGGTGGGAGATTGGTCAGGCACTATTGGCCTGCTATCCAGAGCTGCAGGGACATCTCTTTGAAGGGTCCTCCACTAGTCATACAGGGGCCCCGCGACCGCGAGATCTTTCCTTGAATTGTGACAAGCTCCAGGCGCTCTTGTCGTTTCCCATTCCAGGATTCCGTGAGTGGTTACGGGACCGGATGCAACAAGAGGGCGACCTGTGGGATTATGAATCAACATTGGCATAAAGGGTAGGAACAATGGGAATGCAAGATGGGATGGATGAAGCGGATCCGCTGTCGCTGGTCGTGATCGCTTATATCACAGTGGCGATCCTGATGGTGATCTTCTGGCTGGTGCAACGGAAGACAAAAAATGCTGCCATTGGGGATGTCGGGTGGTGTGTGGGGCTGATTGCCTCGGTGTTCCTGTATATCACGCAAGCCCCCGCTGGAATTGAGCGGATCATGCTGACGGCGATGCTCGTGCTGATGTATGCCGGTCGGCTGGGGTACCACATTTATTCACAACGCTTGGACGGGCAACCGGAGGATAATCGCTATCGGCGTTTGCGGAAGGAATGGGGTGATTCCGAGTCGGTCAACATGTTCGTCTATTTCCAATGGAAAGCCGTGTCCGTGGCGGTGTTTTCCTTTCCATTTCTCGTGGTGCTTTGGAACCCACGGGTTCCGTCATCGGTCGTGGAAATGCTCGGACTGCTGATCTGGGGGCTCGCTGTGTCTTGGGAAGCAAAGGCTGATCGGCAGCTTGCCTACTTCCGGGCCGATCCGAGGAACCAGGGGCGTGTCTTGCGGGAGGGACTCTGGCGTTATTCACGGCATCCAAATTACTTCTTTGACTGGCTGCACTGGTGTTCGTATGTGGTGATGACTTTGGGGGCTCCTGGCTGGTTGTTTACCTGGGTGGGCCCCATCGGTATGGGGTGGTTATTGTTCAGAGTCACCGGGATTCCACGAGCGGAACGGGAAGCCCTCTCCACTCGTGGAGAAGAGTATAAGGCCTATCAGGCGACGACCAATGCCTTTTTCCCTTGGTTCCCTCGCGCAACACCCGATAGGGCGACTCAGTCCTAATCGGAGGGGCTGAGTCATGCGCGTGAGCCTGTTAGCATAGTCTCTGCTGGGGTGGCCGATCTGAGCTTTTCAACGAACTGGGACAACCGGGTTCGGTTTGCTTCATCCATCCGGAGGATTTCCCAACCCGCAATTTGACCATCAGCCCAGCGGACAACGGCGGCATCAATCAATATGTTGTGCGGTTGGTCTCCCTCAAGAATGGTCATATAGACGGTCGATTCAGTCCCAGGGTGAACCGCACGTTCTCCAGCCGCGCGCCAACCTACTTCCGACAGATCCCACACGATCCCGGTCGTGAGAGAACCATCACAAAAGTAGCAGAGCTGGCACCGAGCGGAAGTCCGTAACGTCTTGCGAACCGTGTAGGTCTTCATGTTTCCCCCCT
>JABMDK010000102.1 GCA_015903995.1 Nitrospira sp. | reverse complement strand
GGCTGCTCAGGGAGCACCACCCCAGCAACCAGCTCAGATTTCCCCCGCTGGTTCTACAGTTCCACTCGCTACACCGACAGTGACTTCGCCGACGCCAACCAAAGCAAATACGCCCTATATTCCAGGCCCAGAACTGACCCCCGGAACCACAGCCTCGTTTCTATACAATGCAAGTTCTCAAGCCCCTCCTACGTCAGTGGCTCCTTCACAGCTACCCAGATCGTCACAGCCCAATCAGGTCGTTTCGATGGAAGAGCGGGCAGCGAATCCTGTTCCAATAGCTCAAGCAACGTACCCACCTCTGCCCGCAGGAGCTCAGACAAAATCAGCGACGAAACGTCCTTCGGCTATTGTCAATCAGGAGGCAGTTGCCCGGGTGCAAGCGCAACAAGCTGCCCTCAAGACGAAGGCTTCGCCCTCAACCGTGGGTGTATCGCCCCATGATCTACAAAGTCTTGGTGAGGGCCTGGGCGAGGTTGTACGAACATTCAGGCAGGCCGTAACCGACATCCGAAGCAACGTCGACCCCGAAATGCGCACGATCCAAGCCGAGGTAGACGCCGCCCAAAAGGAGCTTCAGCAATCCATCGAAGCAGCGAAAGAGCTGCCGTCGGAACAAGACGGATCCCCAAAATCAAGCTGAGGCTCATCGCGTACTGCTCGCTTATTCTCAAGCTCCTCTTCTTGGTATAGTAAGCAGGCACCAGGACTCGCCAGTTCTCAAATTCACCTCTAGAACTGTGAGAAACCGATTGGAGAGATGGGACGAATCTGAAGCCGCCTGAGATCGATAAAAGTCAGGAATATTTTAGGATGGTGTTCGACTTCGATTCAATGCCTCAACAAGATTGACGAGAGCTTCCTGTATCTTCTCCTCCAAATCCATAAACTGAATGCCCATGCCGGGAAAGAGGAGGTATCGTTCCGGCTTGTGGCGAGCCCAGGCAACCTTCGCCTTGGCTTTAATTTTCTCCATTGGTCGATCTGGAAGTGCAAACTCAACCGTGAGTTCGGTACCAGGGCTTAACGGCGCACCGCTCTCAATAAAGAACCCTCCCCCCCCGATTCCTCCCGTCAGGCTATCGAATTGCTTTCCCTCTGGAGTAGTGTAGCGAACCTTCAGGGCGAGAGGGGCTCGTGGTTGTGTGCGGCAATGAGCGAACCGGGCATCCTCGTTCTAACGGACGCATTCTATCCGGGATGGAAAGTTCGGGTAGACGGCGAGGAACAGAAGATTCTGCGCGCTAACTATCTTTTCCGCGCTGTCGCGCTACCGGCCGGGAATCACAAGGTTGAATTCATTTACGACCCTGCGTCGTTCAAGGTCGGTTTAATGATCTCCCTCGGCACCGCCGGACTCCTGGTGACTGTAGCGTTGATCGGCTGGTTTCGCCGGCGCGCCCGTGTTGCAGATGTCCCGAAGAATATTTCCGAACGGCCGGTAACTCTGGTCGCTGAATAGGAAATCGGGCTTGCTGCACGTAATCAGGCGCCACGGCGCACGACGATTGGCAAACCTTCAGTGAGGTTTCCCGATATCGAACAATACAACCAGCGGGACACCGCCGATGCCGACAGATTCGGCGGGATGCATTGCGCTGCGCATCAGCTGGCGATCCTGCGGTGAAAGCGCGCTGCGTCGGTTGAGCACTAGCTGGAAATCGAACGGTCCGCTACCGCCGAAACGAAGATCGCGGCGCAGCAGTCCTTCCTTTTGATAAAATTCAAACATGAAGTTGGCGAAAGAAGCATTGACCGCAGCGTTTTTAGGCAGCCTCTCATTGAGCGTCTGGAGGAAAGCGGGAGTGATCGCCTCCATGAAATAGGTGGTTTCCAGACCGCGTTCGTAGGCGCCGCGAATGCCGCCGACAAGGCGATTGTAGAAGCTGAGCTGGAACGGATGTGTAAGATAAAGGTCGATGATCGGATTGACACAGAGGAGCACGAAGAGTGCGGCGGTGACTTTAGCTTTGAGATTGGTAATGCGCTGAAGCTTTTCCGATCGTCGCGCAACATCGACGAGCCAACTCGCCAACACGAAGAATCCGACGCCGGCCAGCGCTGCAATAAACGGTAATGCCGAAAGCAGCTGTCGCACGCCATCATGAAGCACGGCGCCTGGCATTAACCCTAAGATCAGAATGGCAAGCAGATTCAGCGCGAGCAAGGTCAAAATCGAACGTTGTTCTCGGAGCCAGGCCGCGGAGAGTATACCC
>JABMDK010000101.1 GCA_015903995.1 Nitrospira sp. | reverse complement strand
ATCTGCTCGTCGGAATAGCTCTCCACTAGCTTGAGCAGTCGCGGATCGTCTCCGAAGAAATGCTCCCGCGCGAAGGCGCCGCCTTCCACTACATACTTTTGATACCAGCCGTCCACCACTTCGCCCATGCGCTTGACCAGCAACCCTTCGTTGTCTTTCGACAACAGCGGATCCCAGTCGGTGCCCCAGATCACCTTGATGACGTGCCAGCCGGCGCCGAGGAAGACCGCTTCCAACTCCTGGATGATCTTGCCGTTACCGCGTACAGGACCGTCGAGACGTTGAAGATTACAATTGACGACCCAGATGAGATTGTCGAGCCGTTCGCGAGAGGCGAGCGAGAGCGCGCCGAGGCTTTCCGGTTCATCGGTTTCGCCGTCGCCGACGAACGCCCATACGCGTTGTTGGCTCGTGTCCTTGAGACTGCGATCCTGTAAGTAACGATTGAAGCGCGCCTGGTAAATCGACAGGATTGGTCCCAGGCCCATCGAGACCGTGGGGAATTCCCAATAGTCGGGGAGCAGCCAGGGGTGCGGATATGAGGACAAACCGCGTCCGTCGGAACCCAGCTCTGCACGGAACCGGTGGAGTGTTTCCTCCGAAAAGCGTCCTTCGACAAAACCGCGCGCATAGATTCCCGGTGCGGCGTGACCTTGAAAGTAGACATGGTCGCCGCCCTGGGGTCCGTCTTTGCCGCGTAGGAAATGATGTAGAGCCACTTCGTAGAGCGTGGCCGCCGACGCGAAGGTTGATATATGTCCGCCGATACCGGGTCGCTGTTGATTGGCTTTCACGACCATCGCCATGGCGTTCCAGCGGACTAGGCTGCGAATTCGGCGTTCTAACTCGAGGTTGCCAGGGTAGGGCGCTTGTTGTGAGGCAGGAATCGTGTTGACGTACGGACTGTTGACCGATTGGGAAACCTGGCCGCCACGTTCGCCCAATCGATCCCGAAGCCGTTCGAACAGATACGTCGCTCGCTCGACGCCGTGGTGCTCAAGCACGTACTCGAGGGAGTCCAACCATTCCCGTGTCTCCTGCGGATCGGTGTCGTTCATGCATGGGCCTCAGTAGATGAATCGTTCACATCCTACCTTAATCTGAGCTCGTGAGTCGCTTGTTGTCTTCCCCTGGGCATAAAGGACTGGCGCCGAATGGCAAGGTGCCACTGATGTACCAACACTGGGCCGGGAAAGCAGTCGAGGTGTTAACGTTCAGCCATCTCAAAGATTTGGAAGTGCTGCTGGTCGATAAGCTCATAGTCGTTCATCAGCCGATAGCCGGCGGCTTCCATTTCGAGACGGTCTTGGTCTTTGGCGATTCGATTCCCGAACATGCCGGAGAAGAATCCGCGCGGCTTGAAATCGAGGATCGCGACACGCCCGCCTGGTCTCAAGGATGACGCGAGGGAGCGAAAATAGGTTTCTCGATCGATCATCTGATGGTAGGTGTTACAGCTGAACACGAGGTCGACCGGCTCCGGAAGTTGCGGATCATTCGGCTGGGCTCGGACGGGTCGCACATTCGGCGTCCCTCGCGCGACCATTTCTTTAAAGATCATGTCCAGCGCCGCCTTATTAATATCAACCGCATAGACTATTCCTCTTGG
>JABMDK010000100.1 GCA_015903995.1 Nitrospira sp. | reverse complement strand
ATGTTGTCTTTGCGATTTTGTATCCGGCGTTGTTTATCACCGAGACGATCCTCATGTATGCCTATCTCTATACATGGGATATTTGGAAAGGTGAGAAGAAGGGGCGTCATATCGCGCTGGGTGTTCTCCTGAACCTGGTGTGCCTGCTGATTCTGTTTGTGATCAACGGACCTACGTCGTTCATGAACACGCCGCCGAAGGCCGAGGGCGTGTCACCGCAAGACTTCATCGCTGCGGCGACCTTGTGGGATAAAATCGCCAATCAAAGTTGGTTTCCGCTCAGTCTCCATCGAATCGACGGGAATGTGGCATTTGGTGGTTTCATTGCCGGTATGATTGCTGCCTATATGTATATGGCGGCCAAGACAAAGAAAGAACGGGCCTATTACGATTGGATGGGATTCGTCGCGATTTGGATCGCGGTCGGCGGATCGCTCTTGCAGCCATTCACGGGGCTGTTGCTGGCCTATGAGATGTGCGACTACGATTTCTCGTTCTGCCCCTACATGATGGCCGACCAACTTTCGATGTTTTTTGAAATGCAAGGCATCATGATCGGGCTGCTCTTTCTGGGCATCAACTATTACAGCTGGCTGAGTGTTAAGCGTATTGAAGGTGCCGACAATGTTCGGATGAGCATCCTGGCTCCCATTGTGCTGATCGTCTTGCTCCCGGTGACCATGTGGGTCATGAACAGCTGGTGGATTCCTGATCCCATGTCATTGGCGATTCTCCTCCCGCTGACACTTTCTCCCTTCCTCCTGGGTCGGTTTGTTCCTGTGACGGTCTCCGCGCGAACCGTTATTAAGATAGGTTTTATCATCATGCTCATCAGTGATGCCGTCTGGCTCACACCTGCCGGATTTGTCGCGACGGGTACGGATATGCCTGATGAATTGAAGCTGCCGGAAGGATGGGACTATTTGTCGTCGATGCCGGCGAAGCTCTCGGCCATCTTGACGCTAGTGTTTGTGACAATCGTCAATTTTGTCTTGTACAATCGTGCCATTAAGCAAGGGACCATCCTTTGGGGGAAGATTGACTTCGCCGCTCAATTCGTCTTGATCTTCCTGGCGTTCAGCATCCTGGCAGTCGGCGGTGCCATCGGAACGGTACTTGTTGTCATGAATTCGCAATCGGCGTCGATTGGCAAGGAGCCGAATGGAAAGTCTTCAACAGCAACTACGTCACGATTGATGGCTTTGCGTTTCAAGGTACGCCAAATCGTTTTTTGGTGTGGCAAAGCTCGTACGACGGGATGGTACAAAACTGCACGTTTAGCGCTGGGAATGAAGGATTATTGATCAAGGATGGAAGTCTTACGCTTGATAGCTGCCAGATCCACAACTTTACCCGCGATGGCCTTCAAGTCGATGGCGAATCACGGCTCACCATTCGCCATTCGACCATTTCAGGCTGCCAGGAGAGCGGCCTGGAAATCCGCAAGAGAGCCAGCGTAGTTTTGGATGATTGTCATTTCACGGGCCAGCTTCGCGACGGGATCGAGGTCAATATCGTGCCGGGCGTCATCGACCCTGGCCCCGATCCCCAAGGATGGTTCGGCCGTCCTGTACCGCTGGTGGGAGTCGATAGTAGCATCTCACTGTCCAACAACAGTCAC
>JABMDK010000010.1:7977-10933 GCA_015903995.1 Nitrospira sp. | reverse complement strand
GTCAATCGGATTCTCAAGTCCACAGGCTCGCGCCACAATACTTGCAATTGCTGCATTTGGATCACAAGGTCACTGTACGCGATCGCACCTTCTCAACCCTTGACCTCTCACAGGGGCAACGCAAGCGGTTGGCGCTTGTGACAGCCTACCTTGAGGATCGCGCGATCTACGTGTTTGATGAGTGGGCGGCGGATCAAGATCCGCAGTACAAAGAAGTGTTTTACAAGACATTGCTTCCGGATCTACGTGCGCGAGGGAAAACGGTTATTGTGATTACTCACGATGATCGATATTTCCACCTCGGCAACCAGGTCATTAAATTGGATGACGGTAAGGTTGTGGAGCATGTGAAGGCCGGAGGAGACAGGCTGCGATCCCAAGGATGACGATATGATGTCGGATGTGTGTCTTCGGGACAGCAAGGTTCCGATCTCATTCCAATCAATTGAGCGTGTAACCTGTGCACTACGGCAGGATCACATCGGTCTTGAACTGAATGCCGTTCATCTCTGGGGGATCGAGCTCGACGGGTCGGCACACTGTCTGGAGCAATGCACGGGTTGGTTGGATGAAGTCGAACGACACCGAGCGGCGCGCCTTGTTCGGGAGGATACCCGGCAGCGTTATGTGCTGGCTCACGGAGGCCTGAGAGCAGTGCTGAGCAGGTACCTTGGAGTCACCCCAGATGTGGTCTCCTTGGATCGCAGTGGAACAGGCAAGCCCTTCCTGACGAGGGAACTACAAGATCGGTCGGCGATCACGTTCAATTTGTCCCATGCCCATGGCCGGGCGCTCATTGCGGTCTCACAAGCACAGGAGATCGGAGTCGATCTTGAATGCGTCCGTTCGGAAGTCGAGGTTGCGAAGCTATCCGAGCGTTATTTTACTCGCGCTGAACATATGGCGATCATGCAGGCTACTGAGGAGCAACGCACCACGAGATTCTTCCGCTACTGGGTTGCGAAAGAGGCACTGCTCAAGGCACAAGGTATCGGTCTCCGGGGACTGTCCGACTGCGAGATCTTCCTTGAGATGGACGGAGTCGACACAGAAGTTCGGACCCGATTGGGTGCGCAGTTTACGGATACGTTGCGGGTTCGCCTACTCCCTTGTGAAACGGGATGGGAAGCAGCGGTGGCTGCCCAGAGGTTAGACTCGGTTAAACAGTTCGATCTCGAGCAGTAGTAACCTCTCTCTGTTGCCTGAGACCTCACGACTCAACACTCATACCCACAAACAAAAGCCTCGTCGAGAAGTTATTTTCCTGTGTTAGTGAATGACCGGCTCCAAGGTGACCGTGGCTTTCATCGAGTTGGAAATTAGACAATTCCCCTCGGCTTTTTCAATCAGCTCCTTGGCTTTGCCCGCATCCTCCCCAGACTTCAAAGTGATGGAAGGCCTGATCGTAATGGTGGTGAATTGAAATTTTCCCTCCACCAACTCCAACCGACCTTCCGCCGTGCTCTCATAGGCAGAGAAGGCGAGTCCGGCTCGTTCCGCCACAGCGAGAAACGTCGTCATCAAACAGACATTGGCGGAGGCCACAAAGAGATCCTCTGGGGACCAAATTCCCTCGTGGCCCTTGAACTCCGGAGGAGTCGCCACCTGCACATCGGGCTTTCCCGCACAAGCGATCACGCCCTTGCGCTGTTCCGTCCACTTCACTGCGGTCTGATACAGATACACTTTGCTCTTTTGTTCCATTCCTCCTCCAAAGCTCTTGTTATGAGTCAATGACCATCGGTTACGGCTTTATGTACACCCACCCTTGTTCCTGTCGCTCCATGAGCCGGACCATCGCCGGCACGGTATCGCCCACTTCGCCGATCAAATCCTCCCTCGTCACCTGCATAGCCTTCATGGTGTTGGAACAGGCCGTGTAGTTGATGCCGTACGTCTTCTTCAAATCAGCCAACTCGGCAGCAAATGCTGTGCCTTTCTTCGTCAGAAGCGGGAGGCCTGCCCCATGCACCACTAGTTCAACCGTGAGGTTCTGCGGCCCGAGTTCCTGATAGAGATGTTTGATGTTGTTGAGGGTGCCGCGCTGGACCTTTTCGTCGCCAGAGTTGAGGTGCATGACAATACGATGCGGCTGATTCACTCCACCTTCCACAGCAGGGCCAGCTCCCCAAGCCGATTGATGAAGCATCAACGCTGCGAGAAGCACGGACGCCAATGCGACAGGGTTCCACATGAATGTGTCTTTCTTCTTAAGTTCCTCCAAGGCGCTTGCTTATTATCGGACCAGTTGCGTCACAGCCCAGAGGAAATATAGTCCATACACAAACCCAAAAAACCACGGGAAGCTGATGGCTCGATGGGCCCACCATTGACGGTGTTGGCGAAACGCCCAGTTCGGCGTAAACACCGTCGGCTCGTTTTGCTGATTCTCGATCGGTTGCTGCGTTTCATGAAGCCGGTAGAGGCCCGTGAGGAGTTTGTCCTTGTTCCACTCCGGACTTTGCTCGATCCCCCTCAGCTGCCACTCCCACAGCGCATTCTGTCCTGAGAACCGGCCAAGGACGATCGCCATCTGGAAACAGAGAAGAAGCCCAAAGACACAGAGTAATATGATCAGCGCCGTAAATGGGAGTGCTAACGACTCCCGAGAGATGAGCAGACCGATGACCGCGACGAAAATGGAGTTGGCCGTGAGATAGTCGGAGAGCATCGTGTGGTAGTCCCGAACTCCGGACGTCCAGAGCGTGATGAGATGATCATAGGTCTCATTAAGCGCGGATTCTCGTTCCATCGTTACCAATTCGCCACCTGCCGGAACCCAACGGGGACGTCCTTTCATTCCGCGTCCATGAAGCCTTTCACCCAATCGCCGACCACATGCGTCATCGCCACTACGCACAGGGCGATGAGGAGATGTTCACCGATCACCTTCCAGGGAGCAATCGCTTGCGCCCGTGCGACAAAGAAGCTCAGGACTGTGAGTAATAGTAGCCCC
>JABMDK010000010.1:0-7877 GCA_015903995.1 Nitrospira sp. | reverse complement strand
CTTGTGTTGACCCTTCGGAGATCATCCGCGGTCAAGCTGTGGCCCGGCTCGCCGATACGTCCGAGCCCCTGGGCGATCAAGGTGCTGCGCGGGACCTGGTACCCGTCCCCCTCCCGGGGCACCTTCGTGGGAATCGTCTCCAGCCCATTGATATCTCCGTCGACCTGCTTCTCTACATCGTCGATGTTTGCCAGATCTCGCCGCTCTTTCCGTTCTTTAGACTTCCCGGCCGATTCGCCATCAGCTGCCATTCGAGACCTCCTTCATTTCGTCTTCGATCAGAACATCACGTTTCGATCGCGCTCGGCCACAGCCTTGATGTAATCGGGCATCCCTTTGATTGAGGCGCCGGTCACGAGATCGGTCCCACTAACCTGTCGGGCAACGGCACAGGCCCCACAGACCCATATCGGCACACCGGCCGCTTGGACAATGGCGAGCAGTTCTTTCAACGGAGTCAGGTTTACACCGGTGATATGATCAGCGACACCTTTCCGCCCCAAGGTGACGGCTTCATTCCACAGCCAGAGCACAACATCATGCCCCTGCTCCTTCGCCGTCTTCGCCGCCATGAACGGCAACGTCGCCATTGTGGGATCGTCAGTTCCTCGACTGCCTGAAATAATGAACGTGGCCATGAGTGACTCCTTGAATAGCTGATAGCTGTCAGCTCTCAGTTTTAGCTGACCGCGGACTGCCTGTGAAACCCTCTCTCAAAACTGAAATCGGCATCCGAAGCGAGCCAACGGCACGAAGCGCAAGGGCGCACCCGTGTTTTCCGAGCAATGGGGCGATGCATTCATCGCCGTCTGTCGATGCAGAGACAGACTCCCATCAGAACCGAGGTCGGGATTGGTTCTCCGCAACAGAAGCCTTTCTCAACAAGCCGTGCTGCTCTTTGGTTATTGCCCCACAACGATTCTGCCACCCAGATCTGCATCTGCCCGATGGAGGGGGCAGTAGAATCGATAGGTCACCGTCTCTCCTTCGGCCGCGAGCGCATCGCTCGCCATCCGATCCCTGTCGATCAGGGTCTGCTCGGCCCCCTCTGGCGCAATGGTAATCCGAACCGGCCTGGTGATCCGAACACCGCTCTCCTCTACAGACTCAAACAACCCCGGGGCTTCGAACACATGGGTCCGTTCGGTTGGATTGTCAAACCGAAAAATCAGCGGTTCTGTAAAATCCGTGCTTCGGTGCATGATGATTTCACCGGGCAGCCACACCGCTTGCTGATTTTCGACATCACGTGCCACGAAGGCAATCTCCTTCGCCCATCCGGTGAGCGGCATGACAAGCGAACCTGTACTGACCGCCAGTCCAAGATATATGACCGCGAGATGAGCTGAGCGTCTCCTGACCCAGTTCATGTGGGGGTCTCCTTCATCCACTGCAGGACCGGCACAGCCGCTTACCCCAGCGTTACCTATCACAAAAACAGCTCCGCCCGTCCTGGCTCACTTCGGCAGATCTTCGCCGGCCAGGACTGGAGCTGTTGCCCTCTCACAGGGGAGATGCCCGCTTCCACACGCGCAGTGAGCGCGTTTCGATGGAGAACCAGAACTTGATGATGGTCACACCGTCTTCATAGAGCATGTGTTCGAATTCGGGAACCTGCTGGAGAAATCGCTGGTGTTCCTTTTTTGTACAGAATCCCATCACCGGTTCGACGACGGCACGGTTGTACCAACTCCGGTCGAAGAAGACGATTTCACCCCTGTTGGGGAGTTGGTGAATATAGCGCTGGAAATACCATTGGCCCCGTTCTGCGTCGGTCGGCTTCGGCAGAGCCACGACGCGCATCGCGCGAGGATTCAGATGCTCGGTGAACCGACGGATCGTCCCGCCCTTTCCGGCCGCATCCCGTCCTTCGACCAAAATGGCGATACGCTTCCCCTCATTCTGTACCCACCGTTGCAGCCTGACCAATTCGACCTGTAACTGTCGCAATTCCTGCTCGTACAGCAGGGTCTTGCGCACCTCCTCGATATCGACGGCTTTGTTTTATCGACGGCTTTGTTTGCGAGGAGCTTCAGAAACCCTTTCCTGGTGTTGACCCTTCGGAGATCATCCGAGGTGAGCGCGTAGCCCGGCTCGCCGATACGTCCGAGCCCTTGAGCGATCATACCGCTGTGTGGGACCTGGTACCCGTCCCCCTGATGCGGCACCTTTGTCGGAATCGTCTCCAAGTCGTTCACATCTGCACCATCAGCCCGCTTCGTCAGTTCGTCGCTATCCGACACATCCCGATCTTTACGACTTTTCGACTTTCCAACCGATTCGCCATCTGCAGCCATGAGTGACCTCCTTCATCTGAGTCTGAAATCAGAATGCCACGGTTCGATCACGCTCGGCCACAGATTTGATGTAATCCGGCATACCTTTTATGGTGGCGCCAGCCACAAGATCTGCAGCACCAATCTGCCTGGCCACTGCACAGGCCCCACAGACCCAGATCGGCACACCAGCCGCCTGTACGGCGGCGAGCAGTTCTTTCAGCGGCGTCAAGTTGACACCCGTCACATGATCGGCGACACCTTTCCGCCCCAAGGTTACGGCTTCGTTCCATAGCCACAACACCACGTCGTGTCCTTGTTCCTTCGCCGTCTTCGCCGCCATGAACGGCAATGTCGCCATCGTGGGATCATCGGTTCCTCGACTGCCTGAGATAATAAACGATGCCATGAGTCACTCCTTATCGAGCTGACAGCTGTCCGCTCTCGCTGATCAACGACTGCTGGTTCAGAACCTCGCTCAAAAACTGCAAATCGGCTTTCCGGAGCGAGCCAACGGCGAGAAGCTCAAGAGCACACCCGTGTTCTTCCGAGCAAGCCGAACCCCATCGAATGGAGTTTAGGAGAGGTTCTACGCAAGATACGTTTTTCTCCTTAAGCCGCTGGTTATTGACCCACGACTATTCTGCCACCCATCTCTGCGTCAGCCCGATGAAGGGGGCAGTAGAAGCGATAGGTCGCCGTCTCTCCATCGGCAGTGGTCGCATCGCTCGCCATCCGCTCCCTGTCGATTACCGTCTGCTCGATTCCCTCTGGTGGAATGGTAATCCGAACCGGCCTGGTGATCCGCACGCCGCTCTCCTCGACAGACTCAAACAACCCCGGGGATTCAAACACATGGGTCCGTTCGGTTGGATTCTCAAACCGAAAAATCAACGGCTCCCTCAAATCAGTGCTGCGGTGAATGATGATTTCACTGGGAAGCCACACCGCTTGTTGGTCTTCGACCTCACGAGCAACAAACACAATCTCCTTCGTCCATCCGGCAGGCGGTATGGCAAGCATTCCACCACTCGTCACTAACCCAAGCCATACCCCTACCGCACAGACGGGATATCCCCACAACCCCTTCATAGAGGGTTTCCTTCACTTCCCGAGCAGTCGTTCATCCCCCCCCGATATCGCCTCGGGTTTCAATGATGAACAGCTCTCCTTTCACCTCAGGGTGGATGTCGCACCAGAGAGCATGCCGCACACTTTCGGCCCCCCCGGTGGCCGGATCGAAATTCGAGGGCGCCGTGGCGAAGCGGAGCGTCATCGTCTTCCCCGCATCGACATGGAACGACTTAAAGTGTTTTCCTCGCAGCTCTGTCCCACCCTCCACCTTCACTGAAATATTCTTGAACAATGTTGACGCTAACCCATGCGTAACGGAATCCTGGTTTCGGACGACGATGATCGTGTCCTGAGACGGCATCGTGATCCCGACCGTTTCGTAGCCGTGCTGACGGTCCTTGATGGTGATTTCCACCTTGGAGGGCGGCGCTCCCATCCCCGCGGCCTGTGCGTAGACGAGATCCTGGCCCCCGGCCAATACCGCCCACGCAGCCACAGCAAAAGGAACGGCTGATACTGCCGCTCCGTAATGACTGACTCTCCTCATAGTGTGCCTCCTCTTTGACATGTAACCATTACATCCTCCTTACTATCACTTCGCCAAACTTCTGATGTAGTGGATGAGCTGCCAGACCTGCTCGTCCGGTAATCCGGCAAACGACATCATGCCGGTCCCCGGCGAGCCATTCTTGATGATCCAGAAAAGTTGCCCATCTGGAATGTCTTTCATCATCGCCCCACAGGTAAAATTCCGCGGCGACGGTACTAAAGCCGCACCCATCAACCCTTTGCCGTCGCCCTGCTCACCATGACACATCACGCAGGCCACAGGCTGCGCCGTTTTCAGAAACAGCTCCTTGCCCGCTTGGATGGAGCTTACAGAGGACGAAAGCGGATTTGTCTTAGTGAGGAAATCTTCCGGTGCCTTGGCCGTCTTGCGCGGCTGCACGCACGTACCACCCTGACTACCGCCGGATGCAGCGGCAATATCCGGAACTCCCTTGAACGTCACCTTCAAATAGGCGATCACGTCCGCCACACCCTGCTGCCCGATGGTCAGCCCCCAATACGGCATGTTCGGAGATTTTCCGACAGCCGGCCCACCATGGTTGATCACGTTATAGAGATATTCCATCGGAAGTTTTTCGAACGGGATATTGGCATGAATGGCTGGCTTGGGTTCCAATCCTGACGCGGCAGGGCCATCCCCCTTGCCGGTGAAGCCGTGGCACTGGGCACAATATTCCTTGTACAGCGTCTTTCCTCGATCAACACTCGCGTTGGCGAATTCTGGACTTGTCCAGGGCTCATAGTATGTGAAATCTTTGACACCTTGCACGGCAAGGAATCCAATCACCGCCCGTAATTGCGGGTCGGTCGCGTCAGCCAAAAATTCCCCGCTATGAATAATGAAGTCCTGCGGGTTCTGCCCGAAACGATACAGCCAGTCCATGTTGTATCGTTGGCCGGCATTCTGCAAAGCCGCGCTCTGTGGCCCCCCGATCAGTCGACCGTTTTCCTCGATCGTGTGGCAGCCAAGGCAGGCATGGGCTTTATAAGCCGCCGCACCAAACTTCACATCGAATTTGGTGACTTTCGAGACATCGAACGCGCCGATGGTGACACGCGGATCTTTGTTGTGTTCGGCAAAGTAATCCGCGAGGGCATTCGCCTCCGACTCCGTGACCATCGGATGCTTGGACGGAACGTTGGTCAGGTCCCACATATATCCCTTCGCATAGAGCGGAGCCTCCTGACCGGTCAGCCAGCGAATGAGCCACGACCGTTGGTACTTGCTCCCCGCCCAAATCAGGTCAGGAGCGTGAAGCTTGAACCGTGATTCCGCCGTCCCGGCCAACCGATGGCAGTGGACACAGGACCGTTGAATCAGCTCCTTTGCGCGAGAGTGGTCGCTCGCAAAGGACGGGCGGGGAAACGCCATGAGTCCCGCCAGCGCGATGACCGCCGCTCCGACCATAACCAACTGCCTGCGCTTCATCTCATGACTCCTTGTCTTCCGGCATGCCTCTCCCTCACACCTGCCTGCGCTTCTATGAACCCGGATTCCGCAGTTGAAATCCACGGTGCGTTCACAAGTTATGGTCAATTCAAAGGAATTTCTATACCACCACGAAGACGACTTTCACTGTGTTCAACTGCGGCGCAGTTCAAGCGTGACAAGTTAAGACATTGATCATCAAGGTGTTTTTTAACATGGGCTTTGAATGTGTATCGCCTACTGCGGAATCCGGGATGAATGGGGTCCCGGCGGCGCATGAGGGTTCAAGCGAATGGACACGGTCAGTGCGTTCGCAATGGACTGATGGACCGTGCAGCCATGCGCCACTTTCAGCAGCCGTTCCTTCAACTCCGCCGGAATGCGATGAGGTAAATGAATGGCGATGTCGATCCGGCCGACACGGTGGGGCTGTTCCGCCATCGCCCAATCCGCATCGACGCTCAGCCCCTCACGCGCAATGTGGTGTCTCGCGCAAAACTGGCCCACAAAGTAAGCCACGCAGCTCGCCACCGATCCGACGAACAGTTCAACCGAACCCATTCCGGCATCCTGCCCTCCGTCCTCCACCGGCTGGTCGGTGATGACTCGATGCTGACCGCTCACAATGTCGTACCGTGTCCCGCCGTGAAAGGTCGCCGTGAGTTTCATGCCGCTCCTGGTCCCGGAAGTTTCGCCGCTGCCCACACGTGCAACAGTCCTAGCCTCCGCTCTTCCACGGTTGACGGATATCCAATGCCGATTGGTGCCTTAATACGGTGCATCTGCGGGTTTTCCTCCCTTCGGCCAATCGTGAACCTTGTCGGGAAAGTCCGGTCGAGGCTGCATATTGATATAGGCCGCAGCATCCATGGCTTCGTCATCCGTCACCGTCCAACCCCAGCCTCGCGGCATGTTGGCCTTGATAAATGAGGCGGCCACGCTCACCCGCGCCATGCCTGCACCGATGTTGTACGAACGAGGCCCCCACACAGGCGGTGCCGCCATGGTGCCTTGCCCGTCGGATCCGTGGCAGAAGACACACTTTTTCTCATAGACCTTTTTGCCGTTGAGAGGGTCAGGCTGATGGGTCGAGATGAGGCGTGGGATTCCTCGCCATGGAACCGCAACGCCGGGCGGCATGTTCTGCGATAGCCATGTGATGTACGCGACAATAGCCGTGAGCTTGACGCTGTCGGGCGGAAGCGGTTTCCCGTTCATGCTGCGTTCGAAACACTCATTGATTCGATCGGCCAGCGTCATCTGCCGACCGGCTCGTTCACGATACTGTGGGTAGAGAGTCGCGATCCCGACGAAGGACGCGGAATTCGGGTTGAGCCCCGCATCTAAATGACAATTGGTGCAGGTGAGCGCGTTGCCGACGTACCGTTTCCCGTACTCCTGCGTGTCGACGATCATCTTGTAGCCCAGGCGAATCTGTTCGCCTCTCAGATCACCTGGAATTGTTTCGGGCGACGGCGGGAGAAACAACGCATCGACTGGCGACCCCGTGCTCTGATGAACAGCCGCCCCCTCACTCTCCGTCACCCGTGGAGGTGGCATACAACCGATCGCCGTCGCCAGGGCACTCACCAATACGATGCCTGCAATGACCGGTCGGCTCATAGATCGGACCTCATTTCTTCATACCGGACGCCGGAGTGCAGGTGCTGATCCCGAATAGCGTGAACAACGGGCAATACCCCACGGCTCCAGTGAGCAGCAGGATGGCACCCACCGCAAGTGCCGTTCCCGTTATGGCAGCCGAAAACCCAGCAAAGAGGCCGATCATGATGGCCAATAGCCCTACTCCGATTCGGATAGGCCTCTCAATCCCTCCAACATTACACATCATGGCATTACCTCCTCATCAAAGAAATGGAGTTGATCGTATTTCCCTGACACACTCGTATGAGACAACTCCCACCCATTGGATTCACCTTTTATGGTCGCCCACCGGACTCGACCCCGTATGTGCGCACATAGGCCAGAACATCCCAAATTTCTTCATCAGAAAGGGAGTGTTTCCATGCACCCATCGCCGTATTCGGTTTGCCTTCATGAATTCGTCGAAACAAAGTCCCGTCGAGCCGACTTTGAACAGCGAGCGAAGTAAGGTCCGCAGGAGGTGGAACCAGCTTGATTCCAAACGCACCCTTCCCATCGATTCCATGGCAACGGATACACGTATTCACGTAGATTTCACGTCCGCTGACCGGATCACCGATTTTTGCCGTGCCAGCAAGCTCTTTCACCCCAAGATTGCTAAACCCCAACCCCGATATACCGGCTAACACTGCGCACAACACCACCTCTCGTCTAATGATCTGCATGTGTGCTCCCTTCAAGAGTCCAACCTTGCGATCAACGTGCCATTATCGCTCAACAGATCTTGATAGCTTTATAATTATTTATCATATAGTTAGATGATTTTCTTGGGATAGTTCTGGGAATAGAGAGCCGAACTGGTGACAAATACCCCTGGGTCTCCTCGCCCACTGGCGCAAGATGCTACAGCTTTCACAACAGAG
>JABMDK010000001.1 GCA_015903995.1 Nitrospira sp. | reverse complement strand
ATGGCGGCCAGAACGAGGCG
Source organism: Nitrospira sp. (assembly GCA_015903995.1). Taxonomy (GTDB): domain Bacteria; phylum Nitrospirota; class Nitrospiria; order Nitrospirales; family Nitrospiraceae; genus Nitrospira_D. The sequence goes on along the minus strand of JABMDK010000001.1, from coordinate 5,243 downwards.
CACCGACGGTGGCGACCTGAACCTAAACCGGACATTTCTACTTTGGGAGAAAGAGGACATTTCTAAATTGGGTTGACAACAACCAACTTCGGTCTTGACATCTGTAATCGGCAACGACGACATTCGACGTTCGGCTATCACTCCCCGGCTGAGTACGAAGCGCAGGTGGCCGTCGCGTAACCAGGTGTCCACGGAATTGGGGGAAGGTCACTTCACGTAGTGCCTGTAAACAGACCAGGTCTGGCAAAGCATAGACCTTTCCTTGACGATCAAGGCGTCTTCTGCCATTGTTAGTGTCATTTTGTATCATTCGTTACTCACCAGGGGGCGGTATGAATAAGCCAGAATCGCGATCAATTGCTGTTGTGGGATTGGGCTACGTAGGTCTTCCGATCGCCGTGGCCTTTGGGAAAATTGCTCCTGTGATTGGGTTTGACATTAATAAAAAGAAAATTGAAGAATTACGAAAGGGAATCGATCGGACAGGAGAGGTATCACAGCAAGATCTGGCTTCTACTCAACTAAGATATACCTCGGAGCCATCGGACCTCAAAACAGCCACGTTCATTATTGTTGCCGTTCCAACTCCTATCAATGAAGCATTGCAGCCGGATCTTACCGCCTTACAAAAATCCTCAGAGCTGATCGGTCAGAACCTGTCTTCGGGTGCCATTGTGGTCTATGAGTCGACGGTTTATCCGGGTGCGACCGAGGAGGTTTGTCTCCCGATCTTGGAAAGAACCTCTGGAATGAAGGCGGGTGTAGATTTCAAATTAGGCTACTCGCCGGAGCGAATAAATCCCGGAGACAAGGAGCATACGTTCGATAAAATCATCAAGGTCGTATCAGCACAGGACGCTGAATCTCTGGACATCGTGGCGAACACATATGCGTTAGTTGTGAAAGCAGGTATTCATCGAGCATCAAGCATTAAGGTAGCGGAGGCAGCTAAGGTTATCGAAAATACTCAACGAGACCTAAATATCGCATTGATGAATGAGCTCGCTTTGATTTTCCATCGGCTGGGAATAGATACTCGATCTGTTCTCGAAGCGGCAGGGACGAAGTGGAACTTCCTCAAGTTCTCTCCTGGTCTTGTCGGTGGTCATTGCATCGGAGTGGATCCTTATTATTTGACTTCAAAGGCAGAATCAGTGGGCTATCATCCACAAGTGATTCTTTCCGGCCGTCGTATCAACAACGGCATGGGCAAGTTTGTGGCAGAACATACCATGAAGCTACTCAGCCATATGTCGCGCCCTGTTAAAGAACTCAGGGTAGGAGTGCTCGGCTTGACGTTTAAGGAAAACGTGCCGGATCTCCGTAACAGCAAAGTGCCCGACATCATCTCGGAACTTCGTGAATATGGCATTGAGGTACTGGTGCATGACCCAATTGCTGAGAGTGAGGAAGCCGTGGCAGAATACGGCATTGACCTCGTCGAATGGGAAAAGATGAAAGAGCTTGATGGGCTAGTCGTTGCGGTTGCGCACAAGAGGTTTTCAGATATGAGTATTGGAGATCTCCTCAAGCCTCTTCGCAAACAAAATCAAGGCGTCGTGATCGATGTCAAGAGCATTCTTGACCCAGGTCATATTCCTGCGTCGATAAGATATTGGCGGCTGTAAAGATGCGCTTGGTTGTCAAGCAGAAGGACAACCCACTTTTCACTAAATACAATATTTTCTCGATTTCGGCTAAAGTCTGGATGTCTATCGACATTTATTTGAGCCAGAGGTAGCTAGAGCAGTTCGCGTTGAGTTGGAATCTTCAGGGATTCCCAACTGGCCAGGAAGAAGCGAGAATCGGCATAGAGGTGGACCCTGCCGAGAGCGTACTCTGAAGAGTTGCGCCGCCGCGTGGTGGCGGATACGGACCAGGGGCTGAGCATGCGGGAGGTGGCGGAGAAGTAATTATACGGCTCCAATTTGATAACGAGGTCTCGAAGGAACTCAGGAGCCGCATTCGGCTCTGCAACCACAACTACTTCAGGCTTGAGTCTTTCGACAATTTTCGAAAGGTCCTGCACTGTACCCAACACTCTGACTCCATGGATGCGTTGATTAAGAAGCCCGATATTATCGTCGACGAATCCGATCGGCTGACAGTTAAATTCCGCTCGAGTTTTCATCTCCCGAACGACTCGTTCTCCTGAGTCTCCGGCACCGACGACCAGAACCTTCCGTTTTTTCTGAAAAATCGGCTTATCACGAAGGACCCTAAAGGGCAATCTCACCCCGGCAAGAAGCCCGATGAGCAGGATAGCATCTATGGCGAATATGGAACGCGGGTAACCAGAGATCCCCATCACCCAATGAACCCAACCATAAAATACGACCGTACTAGTTAAGACCCCCCCCACAATATTTTGAAGATCCCAAATACTTGTATACCTCCACAAACCTTCGTTCAGGCCAAATAAGGCAAACGCCACTCCTCTAATGGCAACCAATGCGAGTACTGTTTGCTCGAAGGTATGGAGCTCCCCCTCGGGAATACTACCATCATATCTCAGGGCGAATGCAGAGTAGTTTGCCAGAATTATTAAGCTCACATCAAGAACGACGATAATTGGCTTCCGCCACCTCATAATAAAAGACGACAGGCTCGTCCAAGGAGAGGCCAAGGGAGGATCGACAGCAGCTTTGAGTTCAGGATGTGTGAAAACCACTGCCGGAATCCTAGCAATATGCAGCAATGTTTGTATGATAATGGCGAGATCGAGCCGTAAAGACATATGCCGGATATAGAATTTTGCCAACCGGAGCTTTTCCGGAAGAACTTTGAGCTGATATTCTTCTTCGGGATTTGAGGAATACGCTAGGATCGACGCCTCATCGATGTATCTCAACGAGGCCAAGTCTGTAATCCCTGGACGAACCGTGAGTACCTCGGAAAACTCAGCACGTAGACGTTCAACATACCGTGGGACTTCCGGCCTTGGACCGACAAAGCTCATATCACCGACTAACACATTCCATAGCTGGGGCAGTTCATCGAGCTTGCATTTCCGTAGAATTCGACCGATTCTCGTTATGCGAGAATCTTGTCCAACTGTAAGAGGCAAGCCGGTACCAGGAGCATCCACAGCCATGGTTCTGAATTTCTGTATGGCGAAGGGACGAAACCCCTGTCCCACTCGAACCTGACGAAAGATCACCGGGCCCTGAGAGTCCAGCTTGATCAATACGGAAATGACTGCCAGAAGCGGCGCCGTGATAAGCAGCCCTACCGCGGCCATGCAAACATCAAATGTACGTTTCATCACCGTCGGTTCCTCTTGACAAGATCACGAACGGTCTCAATCACACGATTGACCTCGTCCTCCGTCATCTTCGAGTACAACGGCAATGAAACGATCCGTTCGAATGCCCTGCTAGCAACGGGAAAATCTTCAGGTCGGTAGCCTCCCCTCTCCCGATGATAGGGATGCAAATGGAGGGGAATAAAGTGCACGCTGCAGCCGACACCGGCTTGCTGCAGTTGACGGATGAATTCATCGCGACCGATCAGCAAACGATCCACATTCAATTGAATGACATACAGATGCCATGCGTGCTGAACATGAGACTCAGTTGGAGGACACATGATCTCAGGGAGATCTTGAAAGCCTTCCTGATACAAAGTGGCATAATGTTCACGCCCTTTCCAAAATCGTTCACACTTCTTCAGTTGGGCCAAACCAAGCGCTGCAGCAATATCAGTCAGATTGTACTTAAAACCAGGCGAGAGTATTTCGTAATACCACGAACCTTGCGCAGAGTAGCGATTCCACGCATCTCGACTAAGACCGTGCAAACTCATCATCCTCATACGAGCAGCCCACTCGGCGTTATTCGTGGTAACCATTCCGCCTTCGCCGGTAGTGATATTCTTCGTCGCATAGAATGAAAAACACGTGGCATCAGAGATCCCGCCGATCATTTTGCCATGATATCGTGCCGGCAACGCATGGGCTGCATCTTCGATTACGTGTAAATTATGATTCTGTGCAATCGTGTGAATAGACCTCAGATCGCACGGATGCCCGGCAAAATGGACGGGGATGATCGCTTTCGTTTTATCTGTGATGGCCTGTTGGATACAATCTGTGTTTAGATTCAGCGTGTCTGGCATGCAATCGATCAGAACTGGTCGCGCTTTGAAGTAGGTCACCACCTCAGCCGTTGCGGCAAAGGTCATTGTCGGGACCAGTACTTCATCTCCCTCGCTCACACCAGCTGCTTCAAGGGCAAGATGGAGGGCGGCGGTACAGGAATTAACCGCCACGGCGTGCTCGGCGCCAACCATTGCGGCAAATTCCCGCTCAAATTCCCGCACCTTGGGACCCGTTGTCAACCAACCGGAGCGAAGTACCTCCACCACTTCTGATACCTCTTCTTCGCCAACATCAGACCTATGAAAAGGCAAAAATTCTTTCATTCACAGATCTCCTCTTCGGCTAACAAATATGCCCGCCTCAGAGTCCTACTTTCCCATAATTCCGGAAAAGCACAACCCTCCTTTGGAGGGGCCATGAAGCTGTATTTGTTTAAGAAAATAGCTCCGCCAGTGAACGAAATTTTTAATTCTACAACATTGAAAAGGCTCATGGCTATTGGAGAATATTGAAATTAGAATTTTATAATTCAAGATTCCGCAGTAGAGCGGACAATAGGAGGGAAGCCAGCAGCATGGAGCAAGGGTCGGATGGTCGGCACGATCGTGTCTGCCTGTCCATGAGGCATCCGGCGGGCGTCGTCGATCTCGGTGAGATCCCAATCCAATTGCGCCGCAATCGGCAAACCGTGAACAGGTGCGCAGCCGCTGAAGGAACGTGGGGCGCTACTCCGGCAGCACGGCAAATCGGACCTAGCAGGCTGTGCGTATTCCGACCCAAGCCGGCCACTGATTCCGACGCAAGTCGGCCACCCGTTCCGACGGAACGCGGCCACTGATTCCGAGGGGAATCCGGCCACTTTTCCGAGTCCTCTCGGAATCGGTGGCCGACATCCCTCGGAATAACGGGCGGCGAGTCGCCGTCCGATCGTTCCGGAGCCCTTCGCGACGCAGGTCCTCCTCAACCTTGGGTATCGTGGGCCTTCCATTTTATCTGGGAGGTGCCGATGCCAGCGGAGCGAGTGACCATGCGGAAGATCAAAGACATCCTTCGACTCAAATGGGGCTGCGGGCTCAGCAATCGACAAGTCGCGGCCAGTTGTGGCGTGGCGCGGAGCACGGTGGCGGAAACGCTCTATCGGGCC